>NZ_JADMKT010000015.1 GCF_016786255.1 Robertkochia sediminum | reverse complement strand
TCGCTCCGCTCCGGCACTCGAACTGACACACCTATTACTTGTTACTTATTACCTTTAATCCTCTGAAGCTTTAGCGAAAGAGGACTTTACCCCTTCACCTCTTTACCCCTTTACCTCTTTACCTCTTTACCCTTTTCCTAATAGTTCTTGATACACCGTCGCTCCGCTCCGGCACTCGAACTGACACACCTATTACTTGTTACTTATTACCTTTAATCCTCTGAAGCTTTAGCGAAAGAGGACT
>NZ_JADMKT010000014.1 GCF_016786255.1 Robertkochia sediminum | reverse complement strand
CTTCAAAAACCCCTTCTTTCTGGCCAAAAGCCAGCCACCTTCCCCTGGGAGGGGAAGGAGGTCGTTTTTTAGTAATAAGATGTTGATGTTTGAACTAACCACCCCGTCAGCGCCATGCACTGACACCCCTCCTTAGAAAGGAGGGGGTAGCTCTGTTTTTATAGCGAGCCTTTGGGTCAATTTTAAATACCCCTTCCGTCAGCGCCGGAAGCGCTGACACCTTCCCC
>NZ_JADMKT010000013.1 GCF_016786255.1 Robertkochia sediminum | reverse complement strand
GTAGTGCCTTGTGCCGTGATCGGAAGCGTTGCGTCATTACTGATCGTTACAGCTCCTCCACAGTTATCTGTTGCCGTTGGTGGCGTTAAGCTCGTTACCTCACATTGCGTAGTTACATCTTGAAGGGTCGCTGCATTAACCACTGGTGGAGTTGTATCTGTGATCACCACATCCTGGGTTGCTGTCGTACTGTTTCCTTGCGCATCGGTAAAGGTCCAGGTTACCGTAGTAG
>NZ_JADMKT010000012.1 GCF_016786255.1 Robertkochia sediminum | reverse complement strand
TCATGGTATTTTAAAATTTAAGATCGTACTTCCTCAGGCACTTTTGCTCGCTTTAGATCCGGTCTCCTTCAGGGACCCTGGTACTGTTCAAGTTCGAAGAAAGTAAAAAGAAGGGTGCTAACTCTATGACGGGATATCATGAAAATGTATCTAGCCCTACCACGCTATCCCTTCTTTTTGATCTGATTATTGTGGTTCTAAATATAGTATCTTACTTTTAAGAAAATTCTTAACCGATAAACACTTAGGGCAAACATACGAGCC
>NZ_JADMKT010000011.1 GCF_016786255.1 Robertkochia sediminum | reverse complement strand
AAATAATAAGTTTTATGGAATTTAAGACATCCTTTTTTCTAGATAAATATTCTGAATTTGAATTAAAGGAAAAAGAACGATTCATCAATTTAATGGCTTATGAATTCTATTTCTCAGAGCCTGATCCTATTGAAGATATTGAAATCCAATTTGAATCCTTTTTTTCCAACCTTAAAGAGAATGAAGGTCAGAAAAAAGAAGAATTAAAAAGGATGAAAGAATTAACCAAGGAAGCAACAGAAATCAGAATTAATGAATAACATACTGTGGCCAACAAAGAACTGAGTTAAAATCCAACCCCTTTTCAAGCTAATTTCGACCGGTAATTTTCATCATATGGTATCCCTGATGTAGCCACTGCGAA
>NZ_JADMKT010000010.1 GCF_016786255.1 Robertkochia sediminum | reverse complement strand
TAAGCCCGACAGCGCCGATGGTACTACGAAAGTGGGAGAGTAGGTCGCCGCCTTCTTTGAAAGCCCTTCACATCATGTGAGGGGCTTTTTTTATGGACTAAAGTCAAGAGTGGCAGGTGAGGCAAAGGTGACAACCCCCTCCGGTTTTGCTGTGCAAAACCACCTCCCCCTGGATCAGGGGGAGGGGATCGTACTTCGATGGATCATATGTGTATAGAAGAAGGAAGTTATCCCCTCCTT
>NZ_JADMKT010000009.1 GCF_016786255.1 Robertkochia sediminum | reverse complement strand
ATGGATTTTGGTATTGCAACATCCCCTCTTTGGATCACCGACCGGAGGGAGGTAATCCGGAGGAGTTAGGAGGTTATAGGGTTATAAGGTTATAGAGTGATGTTAAGCGTAGCCTTGACGGATTTTTGGTATTGCAACATCCCCTCTTTGGATCACCGACCGGAGGGAGGTAATCCAGGGGAGTTACAAGGTTACGAGGTTACGAAGTTATGAGGAGATAAAAATTTGATAATTCATCATTCCTGTTACTCTTGTTAC
>NZ_JADMKT010000008.1 GCF_016786255.1 Robertkochia sediminum | reverse complement strand
CTAGTTGTGAGTTATGAGGATGAGTATTATGAGTCGTACTCTCTCATCTAACCCAACTTCCAGAATTTCCAATCTTTAATCAATGAACGTTTTTTTATCTCGTTTGCCGAGAACTTCTGCACCCCTTCGCCAAGGCTTCGGTGTACGCAGTAGTCTCGGGCAGACTCGAACTGCCGACCTCTACATTATCAGTGTAGCGCTCTAACCAGCTGAGCTACGAGACTGTATTTATTGACAGCTTAA
>NZ_JADMKT010000007.1 GCF_016786255.1 Robertkochia sediminum | reverse complement strand
TTACCATATCCCTGAATGTAAGTCCGCTTACCTGTAACACCGGAGGACGTGTAGAAGTAACTGCCGGTGGTGGTTGGGGTAGCTATGAATACCAGTTGGAGGAGACAGCAACCGGAACGGTAGTAGTACCATTCCAGGTGAGTAACGTTTTTAACGACATTACGATTGCCAATAATTATACAGTTCGCGTTAGAGACGTGAACGGCTGTGATATCACCGACACCTTTGATATTGTAGCGCCTGTTTCACCAACGGCAACACTTGCTCCTGTTACCGATCTGTGTTATGATCCTGCAACGGGAATGAGTCTTGAGGTGAATGTAAGCGGGGGAGAAGCTCCT
>NZ_JADMKT010000082.1:5517-79402 GCF_016786255.1 Robertkochia sediminum | reverse complement strand
CCGATTGTGACGGCGATGGCCTGACCAACGATGAAGAAGTTGCAGCAGGAACCGATCCTAACGATCCGGATTCTGACGGCGATGGCATTAGTGATAGCCAGGAGGCGACAGATGGTACCGACCCGAATAACTCTTGTGATTCTAACGGAGGTACGCCAACCGGAGATGCCGATTGTGACGGCGATGGCCTGACCAACGATGAGGAGGTTGCAGCAGGAACCGATCCTAACGATCCGGATTCTGACGGCGATGGCATTAGTGATAGCCAGGAGGCGACAGATGGTACCGACCCGAACGATTCATGTGATTCGAATGGTGGTACTCCAACAGGAACTGCCGATTGTGACGGCGATGGCCTGACCAACGATGAAGAAGTTGCTGCCGGAACCGATCCTAACAATTCGGATTCTGATGGTGATGGTATAAGTGATAGTCAGGAGGCTACTGATGGTACCAACCCTAACGATTCATGTGAATCCAACGGAGGTACACCAACCGGAGATGCTGATTGTGACGGTGACGGACTCACCAACGATGAAGAAAACATTCTTGGTACTGATCCTAATGACCCTGATACCGATGGTGATGGGATCACAGACGGACAGGAAGTAGATGATGCCACCGATCCAGCCAATGACTGTGATTCTATTGGTGGTACAGCGCCTGGTTCGGCCGATTGCGATGGCGACGGACTCACCAACGATGAGGAAGCCGCTTTGGGAACCGATCCTAACGATCCCGATACCGATGGTGATGGGATCACAGACGGGCAGGAGATAGCCGATAATACCAGTCCGACAAATGACTGTGAATCGAATGGAGGATCTGCATTAGGCACTTCAGATTGTGATGGCGACGGACTATCTAATGACGAAGAGATTACCAATGGTACTGATCCGGACAACGCAGATTCAGACGGTGATGGGATCTCTGACGAGCAGGAGCTTATTGATGGTACCGATCCGAACAATAGTTGTGACTCCGTAGGGGGAACGCCGCAACCGGATGCCGATTGTAAAAAAGGAAGGATCGTGCCTTCAGAGGCATTTACTCCTAACGGAGACGGAGTTAACGATACCTGGGTGATCCGTGGGATCGATGAATATCCGAATGCTGTGATCAAGGTATTTAACCGTTACGGACATCAAGTGTTCGGAATTCAGGGATATCAGAACGACTGGACCGGGTATGCCGAAGGAAATACTCAAAAACTTCCGGCCGGTTCGTACTACTTCGTGATCGATCTGCAGGAAGGAAATGAGCCTGTTAGTGGTTGGTTATTCCTTAATTATTAATTCTTATTGAGTGATGAAAATGAAGATCATATATAAAGTACTGATTATAGGTTTCGTTCTTTCTGTGTTTACAACCCAAGCGCAGCAAGATACCCACTACTCTTTCTACAGGTATAATATGAACCTGGTGAACCCTGCTTTTGCAGGAATTAACGGAGAAACCGTGTTTGGCATAAACTTCAGGAGTCAGTGGTCGAGTATCGTAGGTGCCCCTGAAACGCAAAGTGCCTTTTTTGGAACCCCGGTAGATGATAAGGTAGGCCTTGGGCTTTCGGTGATCAACGACCGAACTTTCATCGAACAGCAAACAAGTGTTATGGTAGATTTCTCCTATAAACTTCAGCTGGATGACCACAACAACCTGTACTTCGGAATTAAGGCCGGAACCAACAGCTATAGTGCCAATACAGAGGGACTGCAGATCTTTGACCCTTCTGCAGATCCATCTTTGACTAACCTGAATGGCGGATTTAAACTGAACGTAGGGTTAGGGGCCCTGATCAAGGGTAAGCGCTATTTTATTGCGGTATCTGCTCCTAAAATGCTGGCTTCTGCCAGGCTTGAAGGGAACGAGGGGGAAATAGCCTTAAATGAAAGCAGAATGCACGCTTATATCGCCGGTGGATATGATGTCCGTCTGAGCAGAGAAGTGGTGTTTAAACCCTCTGTAATGCTTCGGCACATTAAAGCTGCCCCCTTGTCTGTAGATCTTACTGGGAGTGTTCAGTTTAAAGACCGGGTAGAGTTTGGGATCTCGTACCGTATCGATGAAGGGACTGGAGGCATGTTCATCTGGAAGGCAGCAGACTGGATGAATCTGGGCTACGCTTATATCGCCGAGTTTGAAAGTGCCATAGGTAAAAATGGCCGTGGTTCACATGAGATCTTTCTGAACTTCAGCTTATGATAACCATATAGATCAGTATATAAAAGAGGGGCATAGCGCCCCTCTTTTTTTGTTTCTTATACCATGGTCATCAGAAAGCAGATATGCTCCTGAATCATTTTAAAAAGTGCTTTAGTTGCCGAATTAATCCAGGGTTTGTACCCCGCCACCATTCACAAAAAGTACTTGTCCGCTAACCCAGGAAGATACCGGGGAAGCAAAGTACAGGATGGCCCCTGCGATATCTTCTACTTCTCCAAGTCTTTTTATGGGGGTTCCTGAAAGCATTTTTTCCTCGATCTCAGGGGTGAGCACCTTGGCCAGGGCTGCCGTTTTGGTCGCTCCCGGACCTACACAATTCACGCGAATATTGAAGGGGCCGTAATCGTGGGCCAGGTTTGCCGCCATATGGTTTAAGGCTGCCTTGGAACTGGCATAGGCGCTGATATTCGGACTTTTGTTTACCGAACTCATTGAGGTGATGTTCACAATAGAACCATACCCTGATTTTTGCATTTCTTCGGCACAGAGTTTACTCAGTTGCCAGGCGCTAAAGACATTGAGGTCGAATACCCACTTAAAATCGTCAAGGGTGATCTTGAACGGATTCTCACGTCCGGCACCACCGCCTCCTGCATTGTTCACGAGAATGTCTAAGCTGCCATAGGTGTCTACTGCCGTTTTTACTACGTTTCGAAGGTCTTCATCCTTAAGGACATTACAGGCTACTGCAACCGACCGCCCTCCATTGGCATTGATCTCAGCTGATGCCTTTTCGGCATCTTCCAGTTTCAGGTCAGATACGACAACATTGGCGCCAAATGCTGCTAATATTTCACAGGCACTCTTGCCGATGCCGTTACCACCACCGGTTACAATGGCGGTTTTATTGGTCAGGTCGAATAAAGCGGAAGTGTCTATCATTGGTTTATGTATTAAGACATTTGTATTGATTAAGCTTCCGATAAAGGTAAGTAAACCCTTTGTGGTTTGAAGGCAGTTATCTGTAAACGAATCGTTTAAAGGGTGATTGGTTGGGTAGGAGTGAAGTGATCTTTGAGTATAAGTCCATCTCAGAGGCGGGGGCAAAACAAAAGCCCCTCTGCAAATGCAGAAGGGCTCTTTCCCCCAAACCTTGTTTGATTTCGATGTCAAACAAAATTATAATGTGCTTAATTGCACAGGACAAATATGAAGCATAGGTTTCGGATATCCTTACGGAAAACCATAATCTGATGATTTTTTTCTAAATAATTCCCATGTCCTTTGCCAATGCAATGAGGTGTATCGTATTTTTTGCCTTGAAAAAGATCTTCAATTTATTCACTCTTTTCTCAATACTGCTCAGGCTTGAGGGCTTGATGCCCTCAGCGAGGAATTCTTCCCGGATCTCGGCCTGAGAAAGGCCCTCAGAGAGCCTGGAGAGCAGCAAGATATCAAAGTCTTCCAATTCCATTTGCTCCTCTTCAGCCGGATTTTCGCGCAGTTGTGGCTGTTCATAAGAGTCTCCGTTTTGCAATACCTTGATGGCTTCTGTGAGTTCGTTAATGCTGTTTCTTCCTTTTACAACATAAGCGCTAAGTCGCAGGTCATTTAGTAGTTTCTTCACTTTATAAGGGCGGTCTTCTATCGAATAAATAATTGCTTTAGTTTCAATGCCATCTTCACGGAGTTTGCCAATAAGCATTTCACCATCCTTGAGATTGGTGTTGCGGTGGTCTTCTTTAAAAGAAAGGTCGGAGATGAGCAGGTCGAATGGCTCCTCATCTAAAATAGCCCGTTTGATCTTCAGGTAGGCTTCGTCACAGTACTTCACCTGAACGATCTCAAAATTGAACGTTTCCTTAAGGTGTTTTCCTAACCCTTCATTAATGCTGTCTATATCTTCGGCTATGAGTACTTTTTTGATCATAGTGCTTTCTTGTTGGTTGCGTGCTGGTGGGATGTATACTAAAGTTTCCATAGGTTAAAATTAAGGTGACTCCGGCATGATTCATTACGGTTATCCGCATTTTATAGAAAATATTTCTTCTCGGTGTCATCGTTTCCTATGGTTATGGGCCCGGGCTTAGATTTGCTGCAGCGGTTACTTAAGGAAGTGACCTAAAATTACTAAATCATTCATTATGAAGCAGGGGAGGAAGATGGATGATGTCTAATTAGAATTTAAGCAATATATTTAAAGAATTAACCTTCTTTAAATACCAGATCTTGTGATATGTATCGACTTATTATAAATGCATTTTTCGTTTTTCTCGCTATGGGGCTGCAGGCTCAGGAAAAATTCGGTTTTGGGATTCACGGCGGACTTAATTATCCGGATGTTCGCGGATTTGACCTGGCCAAATACAATAATTTCAAGGTGGGTTTTCTGGTCGGAGCTGCCGTGGAATATCGACTGGGGGAACAATGGGGCTTGCGCTCCGACATTAATTTTGAAAGAAAGGTCAATGTGTTTCGCATTACGTATTATGATCATAACGCTATAAGGTCAGGTACTGAAGAGTTTCGAAAACACTACAATTACATCAACCTGCCGGTCATGGTTTCCTATAAGGTGGGCAGATTGCCGCTATTCATAAACGCGGGAGGATTCGTAAACTATCTGTTAAGTACAAATTATCGTCCGGACTATCCTAATGAAGAAGAGGAGCAAAACCAACTCACTCCTCAAAAGAAAACAGATCTGGGCCTTTCTCTGGGAATTGGGGGCAGGGTTTCACTTGGGGGGCGTCATGCTCTGGTGATCGAATTAAGAAACGATCTGGGGCTTGTAGATACAGGAGAGGTACCTGTTCATTTGGGAGGAGGCAGCAGACTTACAAATGCCGTAAAATTGATGCTGGGCTACCGATTCTTGTAGGTGGAAAGTAATCGCCTGATCAAGGTACCTATGTTGTACCCACCAAACAAAAAAGGCTTCCGATCTCTCGAAAGCCTTGTGTTTGTTGTAGCGAGGACGGGATTTGAACCCGTGGCCTCCGGGTTATGAATCCGACGCTCTAACCAACTGAGCTACCTCGCCATTCCCTTTGGGCTAAGCTTTGTTTTTCTTAGCGGGTGCAAATATATAAACAAATTCACCTTGTACAAACTAAAGTGAAAAAAATATTTTCATCCGAAAATTGCCTTGTGGTTTTAAAGAAATAATTATATTGACCACCTAGAAGTAACTAATTAACCTATGGAAGATAAGATCAAATACGAAATGGAGTTCCCTATCCATTCGTCTCCACAGCTTTTATATCAATATATAGCGACACCGTCAGGGCTGTCTGAGTGGTTTGCCGATAATGTGAATTCCCGCGGGGAGCTGTTCACATTTATTTGGGATGGCTCTGAAGAACAGGCCAAGGTGATTCGTAAAAAGAGTGGAGAATTGATCAAATTTCGCTGGCTCGAATCTGAAGATGAAACCTTTTTTCAGATGAAGATCGTAGTGGATGAGATCACTAAAGATGTTTCACTTATGGTCACCGATTTCACCGATGAAGATGAAATGGACGAGGCCAGGATGCTCTGGGAAAACCAGGTATCCGATCTGAAACATGTTCTGGGCTCGGTTTAGGAAAGCTAAATGAATACCAGTATATTTGTGCCTTGAAAAAAATCAAGGCATTTTTTTATGGTAAATTTTAACGGAACCATCCTCAGGAGCGATGCGACATATTTAAATGAACAGAACAGAGGACTGCGTTATGGTGATGCGGCTTTTGAAACCATTCGTGCGAACGGTGGAAAACCTTTGTTCTGGGAAGACCACTACTTGCGCCTTATGGCTTCTATGCGTATTCTCCGCATGGATATCCCCATGAACTTTACCATGGAATACCTTGAAGAGCAGATCCTTCAAACCCTGGCGCATAATGACCTGGAGGGGAAGAATGCGCGTATACGCATGACCGTTTTTCGTAAAGATGGCGGACTGTATACCCCAAGTCAAAGGGGTGTGGATTTCGTCATTGAAGCCAAACCCCTGGACACCCCATTCTACCAGATCGAGGTAGGGAACTACGAGGTGGAGCTGTTCAAAGACCACTACATGGCTCCGGGATTACTGAGCTCTGTAAAATCGAATAACCGTGCCCTGAATGTTCTTGCCGGGATCTTTGCCGAAGAGAATGACTACCAGAACTGTCTGTTGATCAATACCGATAAAAAGGTGGTGGAAGCTATAAATGGTAACCTCTTCCTGGTAAAAGGAACCAAGATCAAGACTCCTCCCGTGGCCGATGGAAGTATTAACGGGGTATTGCGTAAGAATTTGATCGAGATCATCAAAAAGACCGAAGAATACGAGATCGAAGAAGCAAGTATTTCGCCTTTCGAACTGCAAAAGGCCGATGAGTTGTTTATTACCAATGTGATCTCAGGGATCATTGCCGTTAGTAAATATCGGAAGAAGAAATTTGGTAGTGAGGTAAGCAGGAAGTTAGTAGGCAGATTGAATGCCCTGGTGCGTTTAGGAGCCTGACGTAACGTTGCTGATATTAATTTAAGGAAGGGTTCTCAGGGGCGTTAGACCATATGACATAATCGCCTCCGAGTTCCATCATTTTCTCTTTCCAGAAATGAGTGGTCGATTTTTTGATGATACTGCTTTGGTAGTGGTTTTCTGAGATCACCCAGGAATTACTACCCAGTTCCTTTTCCAATTGCATATTTTCCCATCCGGAATAGCCTAAGAAGAATTTGATATCTTCTTCCTGTATGGAGCCATTGTTGATCAGGTCGATGATAGTTTCAAAATCACCTCCCCAATAAATACCGTTAGAGATCTCGATACTGTTGTCTATTAAGCCGGGAACTTTGTGGATAAAGTATAGATTATCCTGTTCTACCGGTCCGCCATTATAGACCTTGAACGATTTTTTAATATCAGGAACGAGTTCGTTGAGTCGGAATTCCAGGGGCTTATTTAAAATGAATCCTATTGACCCTTCCTGATTGTGCTCAGCGAGGAGCACAACTGACCGATTGAAAGCTACATCACCAATTATTGAAGGTTCGGCAATGAGCAAATGGCCTTTCTTTGGAGTTGAAGAAACCATAAGCCCTTGTTATTTTTAATAGTTACATTTTAAATATAGTAACTTTCTATTAATATGTCATAAATGGTAGTGAAAATTTATAGATATTGGATGATACGCATAAAAAAAGCGCCCGATCGGGCGCTTTTTCTAGTTGTATAGTGCTACTGTCTTAGTTTACTGCATCAGAAAGTTCAGCACCTGCCTTGAATTTCACTACGTTCTTAGCAGCGATCTTGATGGTAGCTCCTGTTTGAGGATTTCTACCTTCTCTGGCAGATCTTTTAGAAACAGACCAGGATCCGAAGCCTACTAAAGAAACTCTACCTCCTTTTTTAAGGGTTCCTTCAACGTTACCCAAAAATGATTCAAGAGCTTTCTTAGCGGCAGCTTTAGTGATTCCTGCATCTGCAGCCATCGCATCGATTAATTCTGTTTTGTTCATAATTTAAAGATTTTACAAAAAGATTGGTTAAACATTTATTCTAATCGTGTAACAAATTTAAACGGAAATCCGTGCCATGCAAGGAATAGCAAGGAAATCAGCAGATTTTGTTAATAACTTCGGTCTATTGTTAATAAAGTAGGTGGTTTTCTACTAAATCGGCCGTAGAACTACTGTTTATGCGGGTTTACCCAAAATGAGCATCCTCGTCAAAATCCGTTCCGTTCAAAATGTCTTTTACGGACATTCTGCGTTTCCCCGGGAGTTGCATTTCTTCGATCTCTAACCACCCGTCTGCGCAACGAATAAAGAGCGCCTTTCCATCAACTACTAATGCGCCGGAGGGGGCTGCCTTATCCATGCTGGTGTTTGCAGTGGAGAATACCTTCACTTGCGCTTCCTGCCCCTGGTTGTGCAGGGTGGTCCATGCTCCTGGATACGGACTGAGCCCGCGAACGAGGTTGTGTACCTCACGGCAAGGCCTCGACCAGTCTATTTGGCAATTGTCTTTATTGAGCTTATACGCTTTTTTCTCTTGATCTCCTTTGGGCTGGGGTTGCGTGGTTACAGGGCCCGATGCAATGGTTTCCAGGGTTTGGGTGACCAATTGTGCTCCGGTCTCCATAAGTCGGTCGTGTAGGCTTCCGGCATTCTCGTCGGGGCCTATGGTGAGTTCCCTGCTCATGATGATCTCTCCCGTATCAATCTTTTCGTCGATAAAAAAGGTGGTGACTCCTGTTCTGGTTTCCCCGTTTATAATAGCCCAGTTAATAGGCGCAGCACCGCGGTATTCGGGCAGGAGGGAGGCGTGGAGATTGAAGGTGCCGTATTCGGGCATCTTCCAAACGGCCTCCGGAAGCATACGGAAGGCTACCACGACCTGCAGGTTGGCGTCAAGGGCCTTTAATTCATCCAGGAATGCTTCGTCTTTAAGGTTGATGGGTTGCAATACCTTAAGCCCCTTTTCCAGTGCGAATTTCTTCACGGCAGACATTTGCAGTTTGCGTCCTCTTCCTGCCGGACGGTCGGGTGCGGTGATCACCCCAGCCACTTCATATTCGTTTTCTATGATCTCCTTAAGGGTGGCCACCGCAAAATCGGGGGTCCCCATAAAAACGATCCTCAGGTTCCTTTTCATGATCTGTAGTATTCGTTTCGCTGATTTAATTTTATAACTTCTTCCTTTAACAACAACTCCAGGGCGTCGAGAATGGCGACTTCCTCAAATTCTGTAACTGTGGTGATATCTCTTGATGATCTGGGGCCTTGCTGTAAGCAGTTCAGGATGGCATTCCGGAGCATGGCAAATGTAGGTCTTTTAGACTGACCTTTTCCGGGGTGGCAAACCGAACATTTGCCACAGGGTTCGGTCTTTCCCTGTCCGAAGTAATCACTTATAAAACTGGTCAGGCAGGTGTCGGTTACCAATAGTTCCTTGATCTTTTGTACCCGGTCGATCTTGTTCTTCCGTTGCACTTCTATATCCCTCGCGATACTGTTAATGGTGTGCTGGTCTTCACGCGGACAAAGAAAGGTGATGGAGGTGTCGGAATTATAGACTTCCAGTTCGATGATCCCATCGGCCTTGAACTTTTCCAGCCAGTGGGAGATACGTTTTTCTTCCATGCCGGTTCTCTTGGCCAACAGGTCGGTGTTTACGGGGGTCATGATATCGAATATGCCTCCATAGGTTCTCAAGATGAGTTGTATCAACGCCTCAGACGAAGGATTGCGATCCATATATGAGAACAGTTTGTGGTTGCTTACCGTGAACTGTACCCTTTTGGTCTTGTGAAATTGTTCGCTGAGTCGCAACACTGAATTCCGATCCAATAGTTGTAAGCCATTGTAGGTAAGCATGTGGTTGAGCTTGTAGGTATTACAGAACTCGTTGAAATTGAGTTCAAACTGTTCTCCGCTGCCTCCTCCGTAAGCGATCTGCAGGTAATTACACAGTTTTTTATACAACAGGGTGATGAACGCTGTGTCGGGGATGGTTCTTACAAATTGGTTCTCCAGGGTTTCCAGGTCGCCCTTATTGTACAGCATGATAGCCCAGGCTTCGCTGTTGTCCCTTCCTGCGCGCCCGGCTTCCTGAAAGTAGTTTTCTATGCTGTCGGGGAGGTCGGCGTGAAGTACGCATTGCACATCGGCCTTGTCGATCCCCATACCAAAGGCGTTGGTGGCTACCATGACCCTGACCTCGCCCTGCATCCAGGCGGCGAGCTTGTCCTTTTTCTCTGCAGCAGTGAGTCCGCCGTGAAAAAAGGTGGCATCAATACCCCTGGCGTTGAGCTCCCGCGCAAATTCAACACTCTTTCTCCGGCTCCTTATATAAACGATGCCGCTACCTTTTAGCTTGCTGAATATCTTAGCGCATTCGTGATATTTATCTTCGCATTCCCGTATCCAGTACCGAAGGTTGGGTCTTCGAAAGTCGGTACTAAAGGTCTTCGAATGTTCAATATCCAGATTCTTCTTGATGTCTTCGGTTACCCGGGAGGTTGCCGTAGCAGTAAGGGCGATTAGGGGAGCTTCCGGCAGGATCTCTCTCAGGATCCCGCACTCGCGGTAAGCCGGCCTGAAATCGTTACCCCACTGGGAGATGCAGTGGGCTTCGTCTACCGCGATAAGGTTAACAGGCATTTGCCGCAGTCTTTCCAGTACCAGTTCCTGTTGCAGTCGCTCGGGAGACAGATAAAGAAATTTATAATTACCAAAAATGGCGTTGTCAAGTCGGTCGCTTAACTCTATCGGACTTATACCTCCGGTGATCGCGAGGGCCTTGATCCCTTTTTCTTTGAGTTGGTTTACCTGGTCGTTGATCAGGGCTACAAGGGGTGAAATAACTACACATATACCTTCTTTGCACATAGCCGGTACCTGGTAGCACAGGGATTTGCCTCCTCCGGTGGGGAGCAGGACCATGGCATCGTCGCCTCCCAGAACGTGGTCGATGATCTGTTTTTGAGGTTCCCTGAACGATGGATAACCCCAATAGGTTTGCAGTACCTCCTCAGGGTTTTTTGATCTCATGTTATCCGGTGATGTTGTTAATGATGTAATCCGTTCGAACCTCCGGAGTCCCGGTAGGTACTTCATAGACACGGTATCCGAAACGGTCGTAGGTAAGCAGCAGGTGATCGTGTATTCTTCTGGCCTGATCGTAATTCTCGTACCGCTCATTGTCTGAGATGTAGATATCTTTCCATGGCGGCAGAACGAATACCTGGTCGTAAAGATGATCATGACAGGCCTCTTCGAATTCTGACGGATACTTGTCTCCGATGTAATCCATATAAGCCAGCACGTCTGGAATTCCGCGATCAAAGAATACCAGTCCCTCGTCATTTCGCATGGCCTCGTGGTACTGGTTGATGCGCCCTTCCATTAACTTGCGGCTAAAGAGTATCGGGTCTGTAAGAAACAATTGTTCGATACCTTGTTTACGAGCTTCCAGGGTTACTTGTCGGGAGATCTCAGGAAGACAATGAAAGTTTCTTTCCTTTAACTTATCAATAAGGGTGGTCTTTCCGGTTCCGGGCCCGCCGGTTACTACGATCTTCTTAATTCTTGCATCATTCTGCTTCATATGGCAAAATAACTAAATGAATTGGTAATAAAAAATACATTTCTAAGGCCTATCTTTGCAAAAAAAGCAAACAGACCACATGAAAGATCCTCAAGAAGCGGAAGCGTTCTACCAGCGATTACATGACGAATTGGAAAAGAGTACTACCTGGCCATCCCAATACCTTTACAAATTCATTGTAAAGAGTGAAGAGGGGAAGATGGAGGCCATTGAGAAGCTGTTTGATAATACCGGGGCGGTAATTCGAAAAAAAGCGTCTTCGGGAGGAAAGTACACCAGTGTTTCAATTAATGTAGTGATGGATAGTCCTGAAGCCGTGATCCTGAAATACAAGGAGGTTGGGAAGATCAAAGGGGTTATTTCCCTTTAAGGATCCTTCCGGATGATATATTTTTAGTATTTTTCGGAATCATAACACGGACTGCAAGCATACTTCAGTTAAATAATCAACAAATATTTTGATCGACAATTTAGAATACAACAGCGAACGGGAGAAATTGATCATTCCTGAATACGGACGACATATTCAGAAAATGGTGAACGATGCCGTAGCTATTGAAGACAGGGAAGAGCGCAATAAGGTGGCCAATGCCATTATAGGGGTGATGGGTAACCTGAATCCGCATTTGCGTGACGTTCCCGATTTTCAGCATAAACTTTGGGACCAGCTGTTTATCATATCCGACTTTCGTCTTGATGTAGACTCACCCTATCCTAAACCTACGAGAGAGATGCTCGCTGAGCGACCTGAGCCCCTCGAGTATCCTCAAAATCATCCCAAATACCGCTTTTACGGAAACAATATCAAGCGGATGATCGACGAATGTGTGAGCTGGGAAGATGGCGACCTTAAAGACGCCCTGAAGTTTACCATTGCTAATCATATGAAAAAGAGTTACCTCAACTGGAACAAGGATACCGTTGAAGACGAGGTGATCTTTCATCATCTTTTCGAATTGAGCGATGGGCAGATCAACCTTGCTAAATGGGATGAAGATCTGGCCGAAAGTAAAAACCTGGTGCGCACCAACAACAGCAGCAGCCAGAGTCACAAGTCCAGAAGCGGACGCAAACACCACGGGAAGGGACGTGGTAAAAAACGCTACTAAACCTTATTAAAAATCAGCTATGGGAACCTTTAAAATTGAAGGGGGGCACCGCCTACAGGGAGAGATCACTCCTCAGGGCGCAAAGAATGAGGCGCTCCAGATTCTATGTGCGGTATTGCTCACCGACGAAAAAGTAACGATTCATAATATTCCCAATATCATCGATGTGAATAAGCTCATCGATCTGTTGGAGAACCTGGGAGTGAAGATCCAGAAGATCGGACCTTCATCCTATACCTTTAAAGCCGATGATGTTCATCTGGAGTACCTGCATTCTGAAGAATATAAGCGGGACGGAAGAGGACTCCGGGGGTCGATCATGCTCGTAGGGCCGCTGTTGGCCAGGTTTGGTCGCGGATTTATTCCGAAACCGGGGGGTGATAAGATCGGGAGAAGACGTCTCGACACGCACTTCGAAGGTTTTATCAAACTCGGGGCTAGCTTTCGCTACAACCGCGAAGAATACTTCTATGGGGTTGAAGCCGAAAAGCTCAAAGGAACCTATATGTTACTCGATGAAGCTTCGGTAACGGGTACGGCCAACATCGTTATGGCGGCAGTGCTGGCAGAAGGTACCACGACTATTTACAACGCAGCATGTGAACCTTACCTGCAGCAACTTTGTAATATGCTCAACCGCATGGGAGCTAAGATCTCCGGGATCGGGTCGAACCTGCTTACCATTGAAGGGGTAGAGAAACTGGTAGGTACAGAGCATACCATGTTACCTGATATGATCGAGATCGGGAGCTGGATCGGTCTGGCAGCAATGACCAAGAGTGAGATCACCATAAAGAATGTTAGTTGGGATAACCTCGGTGTTATTCCTTCTGTATTCGCCAAACTGGGGATCACCATTGAGCGCAGGGGAGACGATATTCATATTCCGGAGCACAAAGACGGATATGAAGTACAAAACTATATAGACGGGTCGGTGCTTACCATCTCCGATGCCCCATGGCCCGGATTTACTCCCGACCTTTTAAGTATCATTCTTACCGTGGCTACGCAGGCCAGGGGTAGTGTGCTTATTCACCAGAAGATGTTCGAAAGCCGTCTTTTCTTCGTAGATAAGCTTATAGATATGGGCGCCAAGATCATACTTTGTGATCCACACCGCGCTACAGTGATCGGTCACGATTTTGAATCGGGACTCAAGGCAACCACCATGACCTCTCCCGATATTCGTGCAGGAGTGTCCTTGCTTATTGCAGCCCTTTCTGCAGAGGGAACTTCGACCATCCACAATATTGAGCAGATCGATCGTGGATACCAGGATATCGACGGGCGCCTGAGAGCGATCGGAGCCAGGATCGTAAGGGTCGACTAAGCAGACACAGCACATAACACCCCTTAGAGGGATATCATAAAATAACCCCCGTAAGTTTTACACTTGCGGGGGCTTATTTTTAGGGTGATACGCTGCTCACACGACGATTATTAATTGCTTCCTACCGGAGGGCCACCCTCGGGGATAAGGGCCTTGTATTCGTGATCGCCCTTACGCTCTTTGAATTCGGCTTTTACCTCTTCGATTAGTTTCGGGTCCTTATAGAGGTCGATCATGGTCATACCCAAAGCCTTGGAGGCGTGGAGCATTCCCTTGTGACCAATAGACATGCCGCCACAGGCCACTACGGCCCAGGAATGCCAGGGGGTGTCTTTAGGAGCTACAGTGGCGCCCATCCTTATGGTAGGTACTACCCAGCTCACATCTCCTACATCGGTACTTCCACCGCCGGGATTTTCCTTGGTCTTTTCAAAGGGCTTGAGTTTGCTGTTCATTCCAACGGTAGGTTTGTTCACCGCTTCCTGTATCTTTTTGGCAAAGGCGATCTCCTCCGGAGTGTAGGTGATGTCGCCCAAAAGTTCCAGGTTCTTGTGCATAGCAGCGCCCCCGGTACGGTTCACCAGGAGTTCGTAGATCCCGGAAACCAGGGAAACCTCATGGTCTACATTGGCCATGATGGCAGCACCTTCTGCCATGCGTTTTACATGCTCGTAAACAGGAGCAAGGCCTTCTCTTTTGGTATCGCGAACCCGTACCCAAAGCTTAGAGTAATCGGGTACCACGTTCACTACCTGTCCGCCATCCTGAATGTGGTAATGAATACGAACGGTAGGCTTTACATGTTCTCTGTAATAGTTGATCCCGGTGGTATACAGCTCCAGGGCGTCTGATGCGCTCCGGCCGTTCCATGGGTCTCCTGCAGCGTGGGCAGCTTGCCCGTGAAACTCCACGATAAAATCGACCAGGGCAAGAGAGCTTTGCACATCGGCCTTGGTCTCTGCGGCAGGGTGCCAGTCCATACAAACGTCAAGATCGTCAAAGAGGCCTGCTTCTACCATCCAGATCTTACCGAAGAATTTCTCCTCGGCAGGCGTACCGTAGAACTTCACGGTACCTTTCAGGCTTCCGTCCTCGATCATTTTCTTGATCGCGATCGCAGCTCCGAGACTGGCGGTACCAAAAAGGTTGTGTCCGCACCCGTGCCCTGCAGCGCCTTCCTTAAGAGGCGACTTCGTTGGCTGGGCCTTTTGGGAAATTCCTGGCAGTGCGTCGAATTCGCCCAGGATCCCGATCACCGGTTTCCCGGAACCATAGGTGGCCACAAAGGCAGTAGGCATTCCAGCCACACCGCGGGTTACCTGAAAGCCGTTGTTCTCGGCATAACTGGCGAGTAGTTCGCTGGAGCCTTGCTCTTCGAAGGCTACTTCTGCAAGCGCCCAGATGCTATCGGAAATGGCGGTCATTTCTGATCTTTGTTGTTCAATGTGGTCGATAAGGGTCTTCTTTTCCTTACTCATTTTTTGGGCCTGAACGGGTATGGCCAGCAAGAAGGTAAGTAAGAGAAAAACCGGAGTGCAGTGTTTCATAAGTGTTTGGTGTTGAATTAATGTTCTTCTAAAATAAACATTTATCTTACACGATGACCTGCTGACAGAAAAAGGGTTAGCGGGATCACTATATTCGGGAGGAGCCTTTGGGAAGTTTAAACATGGATGTTGATGAAGTATTGTCACCAAAAATGTTTACTTTTACAACGCTATACACTTTCTCCAAGCATATGAGTCAAAAAGTACTGCTTTCGGCCAAAGAAATAAATATCATTTTACATCGTCTGGCTTGTCAACTCATAGAAAATCACCTTGATTTTAAGGATACCGTGCTTATTGGTATACAACCCAGAGGGGTTCATGTTGCCGAGCGACTGAAAAAGATCCTCGAAGAAGAATACCACATAGACGGGGTTAAGCTCGGGTATCTGGACATTACCTTTTTCAGGGACGATTTTCGCCGTGGTGACAAGACCCTGGAGGCGAATAAGACCCGTATCGATTTTCTGGTAGAGGGCAAGAAGGTGGTGTTTATTGACGACGTACTTTATACCGGAAGGAGTATACGTTCGGCCCTTACGGCCATTCAGAGTTTTGGGCGGCCGTCTGAGATCGAACTGCTTACTTTTATCGACAGACGTTTTAGCAGACACCTGCCTATTCAACCTGATTACAGGGGGCGCCAGGTCGATGCGATCAATGAGGAGAGGGTAGAGGTAACCTGGAAAGAACAGGATGGTGAAGACACCGTTTTTTTGGTAAATAAATAGGATTAATAGCATGAGTGAATTAAGTGTGGATCACTTATTGGGTATCAAATACCTCCAAAAGGAAGATATAGACCTGATCTTTGAAACGGCAGATCACTTTAAGGAGGTGATCAACAGGCCTATCAAGAAGGTTCCATCGCTCCGTGATATAACCATTGCCAATCTCTTTTTTGAAAACAGTACACGTACCAAGTTGTCGTTCGAGCTGGCAGAGAAACGCCTTTCTGCCGATGTGATCAATTTTTCGGCATCACAGTCGTCTGTGAAAAAAGGAGAGACCCTGATCGATACGGTGAACAACATTCTTTCGATGAAGGTCGATATGGTGGTTATGAGGCATCCGAATCCCGGTGCAGGGGTGTTTTTATCCAAGCATGTTGATGCCAGCATTATCAATGCGGGCGACGGGGCTCATGAGCACCCGACACAAGCCTTGCTCGATTCCTATTCCATACGTGAAAGGCTTGGAGAAGTAGCCGGGAAAAAGGTGGTCATCGTTGGTGATATCCTGCATTCCCGTGTGGCCTTGTCTAATATCTTTGCCCTGCAATTACAGGGGGCTGAGGTTAAGGTCTGTGGCCCAAAAACACTTATCCCTAAATACATTCATACGCTTGGGGTTACCGTAGAACCGGACCTGAGAAAGGCCCTGGAGTGGTGCGATGTGGCGAATATGCTTCGCGTACAGAATGAGCGTATGGACATTAGTTACTTTCCTTCTACACGAGAATACTCCCAACAATTCCAATTGAATAAGAACTTACTTGAATCCCTGGATAAGGAGATCGTGGTCATGCACCCGGGTCCTATAAACAGGGGGGTGGAAATTACCAGTGACGTAGCCGATTCCGGCCAGGCCATTATTCTCAACCAGGTTGAGAACGGGGTGGCGGTTCGAATGGCAGTCATTTATTTATTGGCAAGTAAAATAAAACAGTAGGATTATGATTATTGATAAAAAGGATAACATTACCCTGATCACCCAGGAGGTTATTTCGTTGGCGACATTCAGATCGCGTTTCGGGGAGGCTTATGATAAGTTCAAGAACGATAACATTATTGTGAATTTACTGGCATTTACCGGTATTACGGCAAATGACCTGATGGAATTGCACGAGGTGGCCCTGGACCATATTGAGAAATCGGGGAAATCGTTCGTTATTGTTAACGATTCGGTGAACTACGACGATGTTCATACCGATCTGGTCGTGGTGCCCACTGTTAAAGAGGCCTACGATCTGGTCGAAATGGATGAGATCGCCAGAGACCTGGATGCCTGATGCGCACATGCGTAGGTTGTTGGCCAACCCGTATTAACGTCTATTCATGAAGTTATATGTATTAGGATGTTACAGTGCTACCCCGAGAGCATTCACACATCCTACAGCTCAGGTTTTGGATATCAAGAATCACCTGTTCCTTATTGATTGCGGAGAGGGCACCCAAGTGGAACTGCGCAAACAAAAGGTGAAGTTTGCCCGTATCAAACATATTTTTATTTCTCATTTACACGGGGATCACTTTTTTGGTCTTCCGGGACTCATTAGTACGTTTCGTTTGTTGGGAAGGGAAGCGCCCTTGCATATCTATGGACCAAAGGGTATTAAGCAGGCTATGACGCTCATGCTGAAGCTGGGAAATTCATGGACCAATTATCCCCTGTACTTTCACGAACTGGAATCCAGGTCGTCGGAACTTATTTTTGAAGATGAAAAGGTAGAAGTGTATACCATTCCGCTGGATCATCGTGTGTATACCAACGGATTTCTTTTTAGGGAGAAGCCCGGAGAGCGCAGGCTCGATCCGGAAGCCGCGAAAGAGTACGGGGTAGAAACCTGTTATTTTAGGAATATCAAACAGGGAAAAGACGTTACCCTTGACGATGGTACGGTGATCCCGAATGAAAAACTAAGCTTCGATCCGCCACCGGTAAAGAGTTATGCTTTTTGCAGTGATACCAGGTATAACGAAACCATTATTCCGATCATCGAAGGGGCTGACTGGCTCTACCACGAATCAACCTTTCTGGAGGCACATAAGGATCTCGCCGAACCCACGGGGCATTCTACGGCAAAACAAGCCGCTACCATAGCTAAAAAGGCCGGAGTAGGGAAGTTGATACTCGGTCATTATTCTACCCGTTACGATCGCCTGGATCGGTTTAAAAAGGAGGCGCAGGTGATCTTTGAAAATACTGTACTCGCCGAAGACGGGAAGGAGTTTGTTTATTAAATTTACCGGATGATGACAAAAGGAAAAGACCTAAGCGATTACAGAAGGAATTACCAAAAATCGGAACTGATGGAAGATCAGGTTCCGGATAATCCGCTACAACTCTTTCAGACCTGGTTCTATGAGGTCGAAGAGTCGGGCGCTATGGATGAGGCTAACGCCATGAGCGTTGCTACGACCGGACTGGACGGATTTCCCAAGACCAGGGTTGTGCTGCTGAAGCGTTTTAATGAAGAAGGATTCATTTTCTATACCAACTATACGAGCGAGAAGGGCAAGGCCATTGAAGCCGACCCAAGACTATGTCTTTCTTTTTTCTGGCCGGTGCTCGAGCGGCAGGTGATCATTAAGGGCAGGGCAGAGAAGCTGCCTGCAAATATGTCTGACGGCTACTTTGATTCGCGTCCTAAGGGAAGCCAGTTGGGGGCTTTGGTTTCCGACCAAAGTTCGGTGGTCGCCTCTCGTGAGGTTCTCGAAAACGAATTACGTGATCTGGAAGCGGAATTTGCGGGAAAGGAAGTGCCGAGACCCGAGTATTGGGGTGGTTACCTGGTGCGGCCTGTAGCTATAGAATTCTGGCAGGGAAGGCCTAACAGGCTTCACGATCGCATACGTTATACCCTTCAGGAAGACTACGATTGGAAGATCGAGCGCCTTGCGCCCTGATTCACAACATTCTCAGGTATTTTCGCATACATTAACATTTCTTTAACATATTTCTTGTAGGGGTAGTCTTAATTTAGTTAGGCCAAATCTTATTAAATTAACCTATGAATGCTCCAATGTTAAAGGGCGCCATACGCTGGTGTTTCCTTTTGTTTTTGGGGTGCCTTTTCTTCGCGTGTAGTACACATGAAGAAGATCCACTTTACGCCCCCCAAAGCGAAATCGTAACCGAACTACAAGCTGAGGTTTTCGACCTTGTTAATGCACACCGAATTTCACAGGAACTGCCTGTGCTGGATTTTCTGGATCCCGCCTATCTTAAGGCGAAAGAGCACACCGCATATATGGTGGAATTGGGTAAGCCTAATCACGACTTCTTTTTTGACAGAGAGGCCTATCTTGTTTCTGTTGCCGGCGCTCAGGCTGTGGCAGAGAATGTGGCCTATGCCTACAACACTGCCGAAGGAGTGGTTGGTGCCTGGATAGAAAGCACCTCGCACAAAGCTGTGATCGAGGGTGATTTTACCCACGCCAGCATCTGTGTTATGAAAGGTGAAGACGGCAAGTATTTTTTCACTCAGATCTTTGTAAAAAAATAACCCCGGAATATTTCCGGGGCTTTTTTTATTGCATGCGTTCTACGGTGAATTTCGTTCGTCTGTTCTGCTGGTGTTGTTCTTCTTCACAGTTCACACCATCTGCACAGCCATTAGTTAGTTTGCGTTCACCATAGCCTCTGGCGGCGATGATACGTTCCTCAGGAAGTCCCTTGGAGATCAAGTATTCTGCTGTGGCGTTAGCGCGATCGAGTGAAAGTTTATCGTTGTAGGAATAGCTTCCTCTCGAATCGGTATGTGCCTCGATACGCATCACCATATCGGGATACTCATTAACGAGCAGGTTTACGATCTTATCCAGTTCTCTGGCTGCGTCATCGCGTATCTCGTAGCTGTCAAAGTCAAAGTATATTCTTTGCAGGTCGGCCAATACCCTGATGTCTTTAACGGGAACAAGCTCGAAGTTCACAATAACTTCTTCAGCCCTTTTTCGCAGGTCTTTACTGGTAAACGGCTTGTTGCCGGTTTCCTGGTATTTTTTGTGTGATGCCCCCACGTTGTAATCTTTCTCGCGGTCGATATTGATCTCATACCTTCCGTTCGCATCGGTTTCCAGGAAAGCGATCTCATTTCCGTTCTGGTCTTTCAGGCTGATCAGGGCATTCGGGATCGGCTTGTGGTTGATCGAATCCTTAACGAGTCCGCGTAGCATAAGTGGCGGGATCTTCTCGAAATAGTAGATGTCGTCGTCAAAAGGATCGTTCTTCCTGTTGCTGGAGAAGTACCCTTCATAGCCATTGTTGGCCATAAAGAATGAGAAATCGTCTTTAGCGCTGTTAATGGGTTCTCCCAGGTTGATCACCTCGGTGATCTCTTGTTCACTGTTCAAAATAGTGCCGTAGATGTCCAGGAGGCCATAACCCCCATGGCCGGCCGAAGAAAAGAAAAGGTTGTTGCTGTTGTTTATATGAGGGAATAATTCGTTCTCAGGGGTGTTTACCTTGTCTCCGAGGTTAATGATCTCACCAAAGCTTCCGTCTTCGAAAACAGCTACCTTGTAAATATCGCTCTTCCCGAGACTGCCGGGCATATCTGAGGCAAAATAAAGGGTTTTGCCATCCGGGCTAATAGCGGGGTGAGAGACGGAGTAGTCGGCTCCGTTCATGGGAAGGTCTGTAATGTTTCCCCATTCATCGCCTACGCGTTCTGCCCGGTAGATCTTCAGGTGACTTACACCTTCTTCGTCCTTTCCTATCCTTTTGTTATTGTAATTATTTCTGGAAAAATAGATGTATTTCCCGTCCGGACTTATAGCTAGTGGGCCTTCGTGAAATTTAGAATTAATAGCTCCGGGTAAGGGATCTATTACACCTTTTACATCTCTTTTATAGATGTCCAGAAAGGGTTGTTCGTTCCACTTGTATTTCTTGTCTGACTTTGTGGTGTGAGGTCGCGAACTCACAAAGTAAAGTTCGTCTTTGAACTCGAATATACCAAAGTCGCTGAATGCGGTATTGAACGTAACAGGAGCAACCTCAAAAAAGGTTCCAGTCTGAAAGAAATTATCTTGTACCTCTGACTTTTTCAGTTCGCGGTACTTGCGTTTTTCGCCTCCCTTATCCCGGTAGATCTCTGCCCATTTTGCGGCTTTTTCCGGTTTTCCCAGGGCCTGAAGTACCAGGGCGTAATTAAAGTAATAGTCAGGATCTACGCCTTCCTGTTCTACGGCCATGGCATAGTACTTCTCTGCTTGTTTGGTGTCTCTTAGGAGCCAGTAACAATCGGCCAGTTTTCTAATGGCGTAGTCGGTATTGTAGTCGTTCGCAACAAGTTCTTTATAGGTCTCTGCTGCCTCAGGAAAGGCGAACTGATTGAACAGGGCATCGGCCTTTTTCTGGGTACCGTATTGCGCCTGTACCATAAAGGTAGCTGCAAACATAAAAAGGGCGGTAAGGGCTGGTATGGTACGTTTCATATGCGCTGACTTTAAAAGTAACGTGGTGATTTAAATTTCGGATTATTCAACCCTACATCGATGAGAAGGAATATCTCATGGCTCCCGTTGGTATAGGGAGCGAGCTCTGAAGCCACAAAGTCGTAGGCATAACCCACGCGAAGGCTTTTGCTGATCTGAAAATCGGCGATAGCCCCTATGGTTTGATTCCATCGGTAGGTGGCTCCCAGCCACAGACGCTGGTAAAAGAGTACATTCATGGTCGTATCCAGAGATACCGGGGCCCCGTTGGTAGCCTTCATCATAAACGAGGGTTTGAGTTGCACCTGAGGAGCAATATCAAATACCAGACCACCGGTAAAATAGTAGCCTACCCGTTCACTTGCAGCAAATTCCTGGTTGAGGACACCCCCATTGTTGTAGTCGTTATTGAACAATCTCGGAGCAGACAGCCCCACATACCAGCGGTAACTATGCCAGTAGATCCCGACTCCGATATTCGGACTGATCATATTGGAAAGGTCACGAAAATACGGGTCGCCTGCGATGGCAGGGTTGTTCAGGAATTCTGAATCCAGGCTGAATTGGGTAACTCCTGCTTTTAATCCGAAGGCCAGCTGACTTTTTTCGCCGGTAGGGATGGTATATGAAAAATCACCATACACATAGGTGAAGTTCTCATACCCCAGTTGATCGTTGATCACCGATAGACCGAGTCCGACGCGATCGTTGCGTAGCGGACTGTGAATCGAGGCGGTGAGGGTTTCCGGTGCTCCTGTAAATCCGCTCCATTGACTGCGGTGCAGGCCTACAAAACTCAGACTTTCTCTGGAGCCGGCATAGGCCGGGTTTATTGCTATGGTGTTATACATATACTGGGTGAACTGAGGCAGCTGTTGCCCCAGGCTACTCCAGGTGATAAGCACAAATATGGTAGAAATTAAGATTCTCATAGGGTAAAAAATTTATGGTTAGGAGCCGGTACCTAAATAGAAATAACCTTCGATCGGATCAATGCCGCTGTCAACAAGGGTCACTACGTAATAATACGTTCCTGCAGGGAGCTGTCCTGCGCCTCCTACCGAATTCGCCGAAGCAACTCCTGCCCAGTCGTTCTGGTAATTGTCAGAAGAATATACCAGCGCGCCATCGCGGTTTACGATGATCACCTTGATGCGGAATCCACAAGCTTCATTAATACCACTTACCGTGAAGTAATCGTTGTGTCCGTCTCCATTCGGAGTTACCGCCATAGAGATCATAATATCGTCTTCTGAGGTACATGGAAGTACTTCACAATCATCTGTGATCTCGACCTCGATCTCGTAGATCACCGGGCAATCACCCTCAGTGATCACGTAATTGAGGAGGAAGTTTCCGGTATTGGCAATGAATGGGTCAAAAATACCATTGTCCGGAGTGTATGACCCGTATATGGTTTCCCAAACCCCTGTGCCTTGAACATTAGGTGGTAAGAATTCGTTAAGATCAACCTCCGGTTCATCTGCACATCGTGTGATAGGATCCAGGATTGTTTTTTCGGTTTCTACCATTACAAATATATCCTGGTAGAAAACAGCGGTGTTACCACACGCATCGGTTACTGTCCACTCCCTGGTGATCATATAATCTTCAGTAGGGGTGCTGTAATCGTCTTTAACTTCTAAAGTAACCTCAGTAATAGTTCCACATGCGTCTTCGAATTCGAGTTCCGGAACTTCAGGGATCTCCCCGCAGGTTACAGAGACCTCGGTATCCAGGTCGCTTACCAGTATAGGAGCTTCATTATCTTCGATCGTGATCACCTGGGTATGGGTGTTGGTATTACCGGCACAGTCGGTTGCCGTCCAGGTTCTGATGATCTGCTGCTCATTGGCACAACTTCCCTCTACCGTTTCCTCGCTCATGGTTACCGATACAGCTGTGTCGCAATTATCGGTGGCGGTTAGCGTGGTGGTGTCAGGCAGCGCCACCCCACATTGTACGGTGACATCTGCGGGCAGGTTTCCGGAAAATTCAGGAGCCGTAGTGTCAGTGATCGTAACCACCTGGGTTTGGGTAGCAGTGTTACCGGCGCAATCGGTTGCCGTCCACGTTCTGGTGATCACAGAGGCGATCCCGCAGCTGTTGGTTTCACTGATGGTTTCATTGTAGATCACTTGAACCGAACCGTCACAGGCATCAGAAGCAGCAAGTACAGGCGCAACTGAAGCTCCCTGACAATCCTGGGTGATCTTCTCAGGCAGTGTTTCGCTGAATACCGGTGCGGTGGTGTCAATGATCTTTATGGTCTGTTGGTGTGTGGCGGTGTTGCCGGCACAATCGGTAGCCGTCCATGTCCTCACGATCTCACTGGCAATACCGCAATCGTTGGTTGCCGTAACCTCTTCGGTAAAGGCTACTTCAATTGCTCCGTCGCAGCTGTCGGTAGCTGTGATCACCGGAGCGTCTTCCAGGGTGTCACAGTCCAGGGTAATGTCTCCCGGTAATGCCTGGTCGAACTCAGGTGCGGTCTCATCGATGATCGTGATCACCTGGCAATGTGTAACCTTGTTTCCGGCACAATCGGTGGCGGTCCAGATTCTGTGGATCTCGATAGCCATTCCGCAGTCATTGGTCTCTTTTATTTCCTCCTTGAATACTACTTCTACTTCGGTATCGCAGTTATCTGTGGCGGTAAGCGTCAAGGCATCGGGAAGATCCTCGCAAGTTACCGTTGTATTGGCAGGCAGGGATTCATTGAATGTAGGAGCCACCTCATCGGTAACTGTAATGGTTTGCGTATGTGTGGCGGTGTTTCCTGCACAGTCGGTAGCGGTCCATGTTCTTACAATGGTTCCGGTGGTACCGCAATCATTAGCATTGTCTATGGTCTCAGTAAATACCACTTCTACCTGTGTGTCACAGTTGTCTTTTGCTGTAAGTACAGGAGCATCTGTAATAGCCTCACAGCTTAAGGTAGTGTTGGCAGGCAGTCTCTCAACAAAGGAAGGAGCGGTCTCGTCGATCACCGTGATGATCTGAGTATGTTGTTCGGTATTTCCTGCACAGTCGGTAGCGGTCCATGTTCTTGTGATGGTGGCTTCCGTACCGCAGTCGTTGTTATGCTCTGTGGTCTCTTCGAAGATCACCGCCACATCGCCATCACAAATATCATAAGCCGTAAGCACGGCGGCTTCGGGAATGGTATCACAACTAACCTCGGTGCTTTGCGGTAATTCAGTTTCATTAAACGCCGGAGCGGTCTCGTCTACTACGGTAATGGTCTGTGTGTACGATGCGCTGTTTCCAGAGCAATCGGTAGCGGTCCAGCTGCGAACGATGGTGTATTCAGAAGCACAATCGTCGTCCATCCCGCTTAAGGTCTCTTCGAATACCACGGTAACCTCGGGATCGCAATTGTCTGTTGCTGTCAGGTTGGCTACCTCAGGGATCTCGTTACAAGATACCTCCAGGTTGTCTTCCGGAAGGGGCTCGCTGAATTCAGGAGCTACTTCATCCATAAAGGTAATTACCTGTTCATCTGAATAGATGTTTCCTGCCCTGTCGGTGGTTTTCCAGGTACGGATGATCTGAGTTATCCCACACTCGTTGGCGGTTACTGCGTCTTCGTACCAAACACCGGGTGACGGCATGCAGGCATCACTTACCGTAGCCATGCCGGTATCGAAGTTGTCATTTTTAAAGCACAGAGAAGCCACTGCTCCCGATCCGTCGAGGATCACTCTAAGGGTGTATACGTCTTCGAATGCGCTAAGGTCCAGGGTGGTAATTCCGTTATCTCCAACTGTCGGGATCTCTACAGATCCAATGAGGTTACCACTCTGGCCAAGAAGTTCTACCTTCTTATTCTTTTGATTGTTCTCTTTGTCCATCACGGTGATCCCCTGAAGGGTAACTCCGTTAAAGTCGCTCAGGTCAAACTGGAGAAAGGTCCCTTTTTCGTTATTGTCATTGGGTTCACTTTCGCGCGGATTCTGAACGATGAGAATATTTTTTTGCGGAATAAAGTTGACGTACGCACTGTTAGCCCCGCCCTCAGCGCCTACTCCGGGTCCTCCAAAATCTTCATTTGGGGTTCCCAGGTCTCTATCGGAAGATACAGGGGTAGATGAGTCGAATAAATTAGGCGTTCTGCTTCCTTTTGAAGAACCGGCGGTAATGGTGATCATTCGTCCTGCATGGGTAAAACTGGTCACATTCTCAACACCTTCAAAGTCGATACACGGAATGTAATCGTTGCCACATGAAAAGACCATGTCTTCGGGTGCGGTTACTGTATATTCCATCTCATCTGCACTAACGCTGATCTTCTGGATCTTTACGGTTTCGTTTCCGCAGCGGTCGGTGACGGTCCACGTTCTGCTGATCTCTCCTGCACCACATGCATCGGTCGTCACCTCGTCATTAAAGTTAACATTAGCTACCTCACAGTTGTCGGTAGCATCGGTAACTTCGCCGGTAATGCGAAGGTCCTGTGGATCCTGATCAATAGCAATCTCGATATCTGCAGGCACTGTGAATTCGGGAGCTTGGTCGTCTGTAACTTCCAGGGTTTGCACGACCATATGGCTGTTGCATGAATCACTGTTATCTGTGACCCTAAGGGCAACGGTATAGGTGCCACAGGCCTCGTAATTCCAACTGGTTTTTTCACTATTGGCATCGGCCTGGAAAGTGCCATCGAAATTAAAGTCCCATTCATATTCGGTAATGCCGTAGTTGTTTGAAGAAGCCTCGCTGTGAGAAGCGTCAAATGCGATATATTGTCCGCAATCGTCGATAGCCTCGTACTCGAACGCCGCCTGGGGAGTGTTGTTTACGAACACCTCGTGCGTAACCCAATGCGAGCATCCGTAGGCATCGGTAACCTTTAAAGCGATAATATGCTTTCCCGGTTGGTCAAAGCTAACCGCAGGAGAGGCTCCGGTAAGATCGGTCTCAAAATTTTGTCCGTCAAAATCCAGGTCCCATTCATACGCTACTATGCTGTCCATAAAGTCGGGAGCATTCGCTGCAGTGTATAGATCAGAATTGAAAGCAGTAGAAGCACTTCCGTCAAGGATAAATTCATCTCCCTTACAAATCGTTTCGGGAGCTTCGATCATGGCTTTCGGATCAGAATTGATCCCAAATCCGATTTCAAAGGCAAAGACATCCTTGTCTTTAGAATTAGGTGAACCTCCTGCAAGCGAAGCCGCCTGGTTGAGGGTAATGTTGTGACATGCATTGGTACCGCCGCAAACCTCAAAGATATCGGCAACAGGAATGCGAAATTCGAAGAAGTTTCCTATGGCACCATCGCAGGATTCCATACCAACCTTGGCCTCAAAGGATTTTCCCGAATCTATGTATTCCACATTATTCCATCTGTAAATAGTATTGTTGGTGATCTTTGCGTTGATTCCCGGCCTGATGTCAAAATACAGGGCCATATCGGCTCCGTTCATCGAAGGGTCTCCGGTCGAGGTATCGCAATCGGTATTCAGATAAAATGCGAAATAGGAGTTCCCTGTCTTTCTGCGCTCAAAGGCCAAAAGAAAATGTTCAGGGCTTTGTCTGTACCACAGATTAAGCACATCGGCCGTGCCTGTAGGAGTATCTCGGTCGCCATAACCATCGCCATCGGTGTCACTGTCTGCATAATCGGGCATTCCCCATTCGGAACCACCTCCCGGTTTACAGTTATGACCATCAAAGATGATGTCCTGAGCAAAGGCAGGAAACGTTAAACTCGATAAAAAGAATAGTAGTAGTAGTTTTCTCATCATACGCACGCATAAAATTTGGTACCACGCATTAGCAAGTAAGCGCAATAGGTGCTCCTCTTCATTGGAAATTCGCGAAGGTAGATAAGATTTGGGCGATCGTTATCTAAAAGTATTTTTCGGGGAAAGTTGTTTTCGCGATAAATGTAAGAAGATTACAGGTTTTTCTCACAATAATTTTGACTAAATGTATTTTTTATCGTTCATAAACCACCTAACTTTATAGTTAAACCATTAATTATTAAAGCGGTGCAAGATAGAAAAATTACCCTTATGCGTCACGGAAAATCTTCGTGGGAAAACGATGTCAAAGATCAGGATAGACCCTTACAAGAGCGGGGAGTAAAGGATGCATTTCGGGTTGCACAATTCGTAAGTGACAAGATGCCAATGCCTGAGGTAGTCTTTTCGAGTCCGGCAAACCGGGCATTACATACCTGTATCATTGCCATGCGGCAACTCGGTATCCCATATGAGCGATTAACGATCACCGATGAGCTATATGATTTTTCCGGAGGTAGTGTTGAAGCATTTATACGAAATTTGGATGATTCTTATGAAAATGTCATGATTTTTGGACATAATCATGCATTCACATCAATTTCTAATATCTTTGGTAGTGAAAAAATAGAGAATTTGCCCACGGCCGGTCTTGTTCATATTCATTTTGAATGCGAACATTGGGCAGATATCGAAAAGGGGGTAACCCGATTAAAAATTTTTCCAAAGCTACTTCGATAAATGGATAAAGTACAAAACAGGTATGTAAATCGTGAAATAAGTTGGTTACACTTCAATGCCAGGGTTTTGCAGGAGGCTGCAGACCGAAGCGTTCCTCTTATTGAGCGGCTTCGTTTTCTTGGAATATTTTCTAACAACCTCGACGAATTCTTCAAGGTGCGCTATGCAACGGTTAAGCGTATAGCCTTATCCGGAAAGACCGGGAAAAGCGTTCTCGGAGGAACCAATGCGACCGATCTTATGGAAGAGATTACCAAGATCGTGATCGACCAGCAGGCAGAAAGTCTCAAGATCCTCAAAAAGATCGAGAGTGAATTGGAGAAGGAGCATATCTACATGATCAATGAGAAGGGTGTCTCTGAAGATCAGGAAGCGTTTATCAAGCAATTCTTCCACGAACGTATTAGTCCGTCCCTGGCCGTGATCATGTTAAACGAGATCACTGAATTTCCTACCCTGAAGGACAATGCGGCCTACCTGGCGGTAAAGATGGAGCTCAGCACGGAGAAAGAGGTTAAGGGTATCAGGAAGCTGATCAAGGGATCGGGAAAAGATGTGCGGTATGCCCTGGTGGAGATCCCAAGACACTTAGACCGATTCGTTGTATTGCCGGCGAGAGGGGATAAGCAGACCATCATGATCCTGGATGATCTCATCAGGTACTGTATGGACAGTATCTTCAATATTTTTAAATACGATTCGCTTTCGGCCCATATGATCAAGATCACCAGGGATGCCGAACTGGATATTGATAATGACCTGTCGAAGAGCTTTATTGAAAAGATCTCTAGCAGCGTTAAAGGAAGAAGGATAAGTGAGCCGGTGCGTTTTGTGTACGATAAGACCATAGCGAAGGATACCCTGAGTTTTCTCAAACAGAAAATGGGGATAGACGAAACCGATAGTGTGATCCCGGGAGGTAGGTACCACAACCGAAAGGACTATATGAAATTCCCCAGCCTGGGCCGAACAGATCTGCTTTACAAAACATTTCCGCCTTTGCAGGTTAAAGGCTTGAGCATGGTAGACAGCATCTTTGATTCTATTGCCAGGAAAGACTATTTACAATACACACCCTACCATACTTTCTCTTATGTGGTGAAGTTCCTCAGGGAGGCAGCCATAGATCCTTCTGTGAAATCTATTAAGATCACGGTATACAGGTTGGCGAAGAATTCTCAGGTGGCCAGTGCCCTGGTCAATGCCGTGAAGAACGGAAAGGAAGTCACCGTACAGATCGAATTGCAGGCGCGTTTTGATGAGGAAGCCAATATTAAGTACGCCGAACAATTACAGGCCGAAGGGGTGAAGCTCATTTTCGGGATTCAGGGCCTCAAGGTGCACAGTAAAGTTTGCGTGGTAGAGCGTGTAGAAAATGGGGAACTAAAGAGGTATGGATTTATAAGTACGGGTAACTTTAATGAAGCTACTGCAAGGGTGTACACCGATTATACGCTTTTTACGGCCAATCAATCTTTGCTTCGGGAGGTAAATAAGGTGTTCGGATTTTTTGAGGTAAATTATAAGGTTTATAAGTATAAACATCTTATAGTCTCTCCTCATTACACCAAGAATATCTTTGGAAAGCTGATCAAGCAGGAGATCGAAAATGCCAAAAATGGCAAGGAAGCCTGGATACGTATAAAAATGAACAGTTTCACCTCTTATAAGATGGTCGATAAGCTGTATGAGGCCAGCAGAGCCGGAGTAAAGGTCCAGCTTATTGTGCGCGGGGTTTGCTGTTTGATCCCCGGTATACCGGGCATGAGTGAAAATATCGAAGCCATTAGTGTAGTGGATCGTTTTCTGGAGCACTCGCGCCTGTTCATATTTGGAAATGGGGGAGATCCTAAAATGTATATCTCTTCTGCCGACTGGATGACCAGAAACCTGGACTACCGTGTAGAGGTTGGATGTCCGATCTACGATGAGGATATTAAGAAAGAACTCCTGGAAACCTTTGATATTTGCTGGCAGGATAATGTCAAGGCCAGGGTATTCTCCGAGAAACAGGATAATGCGTACCGGAAAAATAAAAAGACCCCGATCCGTTCGCAGTTTGCTACCTACGAATACTATTTGAAGAAAAATCTATAATTCGGAGCGATCGTGAAATTAAGAAAATTTGCAGCCATTGATATTGGGTCTAATGCGGTAAGAATGCTGGTAAATAATGTTATTGAGTTTCCCGACCGGGAGACCCAGTTTCAAAAAAGTGCTTTGATACGTGTTCCGGTCAGGCTGGGACAGGATGTATTTACAGCCGGCAAGATCTCTGATGCTAATATATCGAGAATGGTCGATACCATGATCGCCTTCAGGCATTTAATGAAGGTACATCAGGTTGAAAAATATATGGGCTGCGCTACCTCAGCGATGCGGGAGGCCGCGAACGGACACGAGGTTACCGAAAAGATCAAAGAGGCATCCGGTATAGACATTGAGATCATTGATGGTAAGAAGGAGGCCGCCATTATAGCCTCTACAGACCTCCACGAGCTCATAGACAGCGATAAGAACTATCTCTATGTGGATGTAGGGGGTGGAAGCACCGAATTCACCATTTTCAGCAAGGGTGAGATCGTAGCCTCCAGGTCGTTCCGCATAGGTACTGTGAGGTTACTCAACGAAATGATCCCTGATGCATATTGGGGTAATGTAGAAAAATGGGTTCGCGAGCATACCGGGGGCTACAAGAATATGATCATTATTGGCTCAGGGGGAAATATCAATAAGCTGTTCAAGATGTCCGGACGTAAACCAGGAACGCCGTTGTCTTATATTTACCTGAATGCTCAGTACCATTTTCTTCAGGAACTCACTTATGACCAACGTATAGCAGAGCTTGGACTGAATCCGGACCGGGCAGATGTGATCATTCCTGCTACCAGGATCTATCTTAATTCCTGTAAATGGAGTGGGGCCCGAAAGATCATTGTGCCCAAGATCGGCCTCTCTGACGGGATCGTAAAATTGCTGTACAATCAGGAAATGGGACAGGAAACCCTGGTCTAACCGTGAATGGTTTCTTTCTTGCCAAGGTCTTTCATGATCTCTGCCTCGAAAGTAAGCAGGTCCTGCCACTTTTTGTCTACTTCTTCCCTGTTGCCGTACTCCCGTGCAAATTTGAGGAACATGGTATAGTGATTGGCTTCACTTACCATAAGTTTTCTGTAGAATTCGGCCAGCTCTTTGTCTTGCAGCTCTTCTGATAACAACCGGAAACGTTCACAACTTCGTGCTTCTATTAGCGCTGCATAGAGCAGTTTGTTGACCAGGTGAGTGGTTCGGCTTCCGCCTTTAGGGAAAAACTGCATGAGCCTGTTCACATATTCATCTTTGCGATCACGACCCAGAACCCAGCCACGCTCAAGGATCTTGTCATGCACCATTTTGAAATGGCTTATTTCTTCCTTCACCAGGGCAGTCATGGCCTGGACCAATTCGGTGTGTTCGGGAAATTGAACGATGAGAGAGATCGCCGTACTGGTCGCTTTTTGTTCACACCAGGCGTGATCGGTGAGTATTTCTTCGATATTCTTCTCTACGATATTCACCCATCTCGGGTCGGTGGGAAGTTTTAATCCTAACATGCTGCCTCTTTCTTAATATTCTACAAATTTATGAATTTTATCGACCTTCTGCCAAGGCTTGATATTCTTGGGATTAAGGCCATATACGCGTTCAGGGATATAACGATTAATTTAAGTATTCATCGAAGTTTAAAAATCCCTCCTTCCAATATCAATACATTTAAAAAGTTAATAGTCAGCGCATTGACGTTTTAGTACGTGTATTATGATCATTACCCGAGACGATACCATACCTTCTGCAATGCTAAAAACGCTTAGAGGTCTCCTGCATTCCCTTCCCGATCCTACTCCATTTACGTGGCTCGAGGAGCAAATTCAAGACTTAAAGGAAACTGTAGCGAACGCCAATTTCTATCTCACTTATACCCTTATCGGGCAAAAGTTCGGAGACGAAGGGGTGACGGTAGGAGATACCACTGGTGATGTGTGTCTGGCCTACCTGAAGGACCATCAGGCTACCTGGCCGGAAGTGGCACGTATCTACCTCATAGCGGAACTCCTTGCCGATCAGGGGGAGGCATACCTGGGAGGCGTAAAAAAGATAACAGAGGTTGCGGATAGTAAGGAACTTATTACCTTTTTAAAATACGTGTTCTTTCTGCCTTATGCCGGAACGTTTATTCATACGGCAACCGACGCCCTTCGTACGAATATAGCTCCTGTATTTGATGCAATAGCTCTAAATAATCCGTATCCGGAGCACTACTTTAATGAGCAGCAATGGAATCAAATGTACCTGAAGGCCGCATTTATGCAGCGCCCTTTATTGCAGATCTGGGGAGTTGAAAACAGGGCCAATCTGACCCTGAGTCGTATCATTTCGGATTATGCTCATGAGCGGTGGGCTGCTTCCCGTGATATCGATCCTCATATCTGGAGACCGGTAGCTTTTGCTCCTGTCGACGCTATTAAGGCAGATATGCAGCACTTGCTGGAAAACGGGACTGAGGAGGAAGTGCATGCAGCTGTACTGGTGGCCATACTTTCAAATAACGAGGAATTAATGGAAATGGTGAGTTCCCGGAAGGAGATCCTGGAACGCATAGCAAATAAAACCCTGAATTGGAATAACTTAAAATTATAATATGGAACAACAGTTAAAATTTATCGATCCACATATTCACATGACTTCCAGAACCACAGACGACTATGAGGCTATGGCCCGGGCAGGAGTGGTGGCCGTGATCGAACCGTCGTTCTGGTTGGGGCAACCGCGAACCCAGGTCGGTTCTTTTCAGGATTACTACAGTAGCCTGGTAGGGTGGGAGCCCTTCAGAGCCAGTCAGTTCGGGATCAGGCACTACTGTACCATAGGGCTTAATAGTAAAGAGGCCAATAACGAAGCCCTGGCAGAGCAGGTCATGGAATTGTTGCCGCTTTACCTGTTCAAGGAGAATGTTGTGGCCATAGGGGAGATCGGCTACGACGATCAGACACCCATGGAAGATAAGTACTTCCGAATGCAGCTCGAACTGGCAAAAACATACAATATGGTGGTGCAGGTGCACACCCCGCATCGCGATAAGAAGCAGGGTACGCTAAGGAGTATGGAAGTATGCCTTGAACACGGGCTCGACCCTGAAATGGTGGTGATCGATCACAACAATGAAGAGACGGTAAAAGATGTGCTCGACAAAGGGTTTAACGCGGCCTTTACCATATATCCGAAAACGAAAATGGGTAATGAGCGCATGGTTGCCGTAGTACAGCAATACGGAAGTGAACGGATTATTGTTGATAGCTCGGCAGATTGGGGGGTAAGTGATCCTTTGGCGGTGCCAAAGACGGCTAACCTGATGCTTAGGAGCGGGATCGATCCGGAAGATGTTAAGAAAACTTGTTACAGCAATGCGCTTGCGGTTTTTGGCAAGAGTGGTAAAATGAAAGAGTCTGATTGGGAAGACGCCTCCGGAGTAGATCAAAGGGCCTTGTTTAATGATAATAGCGTGCTACGCGGGCAGGAACCTCGTGTGGATGAAGGAAAGATCGTATAGGAATGAACACATTAAGGGGGTACATAACGTTAACGCGACCGGCAAACCTGCCAACGGCCATAGCCGATATCATGGCGGGAGCTGCGGTGAGCCTGGCGATGACCTACCCTGACGTATTTACCGATCTGAATATAGGGCGATTCGCAAGGCCTGTGATCTTGTTGTCTCTTGCCTCTGTGTGCCTGTACGCCTCAGGAGTGGTCTTTAACGATTACTTCGATAGGGAGACAGATGCCATAGAAAGACCCGAACGTCCCATTCCCAGCGGGGTGGTAACGGCCCGGTCGGCTGCCGTATTCGGCAGTGTGCTCATGTTTGCGGGTATTGCGCTTGCATTTATGGTTTCGACGATAAGCGGCGGAATTGCAATCCTTCTCGGAGCGGCCATACTCTCCTATGACAGTATGGCAAAGCAAAGCACCGTGTTAGGGCCCTTGAATATGGGGGTGTGTCGCGGACTTAATTTGCTGTTGGGAATGAGTGTTATCGGATTCCCGGTCATGTGGTGGATGGCGTTGATACCGGTGATGTATATCGGAGCCATTACCCTGGTGAGTCGGGGAGAGGTGAATGGAAGCAACAGGAGTCATATTCGTGTGGCGTTCTTGCTCTATATATTGGTAGTGGCTCTTGTTGCGGGGCTCTACAGGTATGGGTTAACGTCTATGTGGTACACCCTGCCATTTATAATCGTGTTTTGCTTGATGATCCTGATCCCTTTGTGGTGGGCTTATCGGGAGAATACACCCGATAATATACGAAGGGCCGTAAAGGCAGGAGTGATCTCTTTGATCCTTCTCGATGCGTGTATCGCGGTGATCTTTGCCGGATGGCAGGCCGGTTTGAGCGTCGTGCTTTTATTACCGCTGTCTTTGTGGCTGTCAAGGCGATTTGCAGTGACCTAAAAAGTTGTATGAGATGAAGAATTATTCGCGATTGGAACAGCACTTTAAAGTGACCTACTCCTACCAGGTTCATTTTACCCATAGGATCTTTGATGGGGATAATGCCCTTTTGAAAGATCTGCTGGGAGAGGATCACGATGGAACGCCGGTAAAGGTCTTGTTTGTGATCGATAAGGGGGTGAGCAAGTCACATCCCGATCTGATCAACGATATACAGACGTATGCCGAAACTTATAGTGGGGTGATCAAACTCTCCGGATTGCTTGTGATCCCCGGGGGAGAGAAGGTGAAGAATGAAGCCGTTCACCTTCAAAATGTCCTGGAGGAGGTCGATGCCAATGGTGTCTGCCGGCACTCTTTCTTAGTGGCCATCGGTGGCGGAGCAGTGCTTGATATGGTTGGTTTCGCAGCAACCATAGCACATCGGGGAATCCGACATATTCGTATCCCTACCACCGTACTGTCCCAGAACGATTCCGGGATCGGGGTCAAGAACAGTGTGAACTGGAGGGGTAAAAAGAATTTTATAGGGACGTTTAGTCCGCCCGTAGCCGTGATCAACGACAGCGAATTTCTGAAGACCCTCGAGCAAAGAGACTGGATATCCGGAATTGCCGAGGCTGTGAAAGTGGCACTGATCAAGGATGCCCGTTTCTTCGCAGAGATCACCGAAAATGCTGAGGCGCTAAGGCATCGCGATGAAGCCGCCATGCAAAGTCTCATCTACCATTGCGCCCGTTTACATATGGAGCATATAGGGGGTGGGGATCCCTTCGAAAAAGGATCGTCCAGACCGCTGGATTTCGGTCATTGGGCAGCCCACAAACTGGAGCAGCTCACCAGATTTGAATGGCGTCATGGAGAGGCCGTGGCAGTGGGAATGGCCATCGATGTTACCTATGCCCTCCTGCTGAAATTAATAAGTGGGGAGGAGCATGCCCTGATCCTCAAAGTGCTTGAGGACATAGGATTTGAACTTACCATTCCGGAGGAAGTCGATTTTGAGATGCTCTATAGCGGATTGGAAGAATTCAGAGAGCACCTTGGGGGAACGCTTACCGTAACCCTTATAAATGGAATTGGGATAAAAAAAGATGTGCACCAGATCGATAAAGACCTCATGAAAGAGGCGGTTCACCGGGTTCGTAACCGGGTGTTTATTAATCAATCTTTAAGCGATGTTGGTAAGAAATAATTTTCACCTTAGCTATTGCTCCAATATACATCCCGGAGAGGGGTGGCAACAAACATGGGAAAATCTTAAAAGATACCTCCCGGAAATCAAAAGCAGGGTGGCTCCCGATATTCCCTTTGGGGTCGGGTTGCGGTTGTCTAACAAGGCCAGTGAAGAACTGGGTATGGGTGACCGTCTGGAAGCCTTTAAGATCTGGCTTCTGGAGAACGATCTTTACGTGTATACCATGAATGGTTTTCCCTATGGGAATTTTCATTTTAAAGAGGTTAAAGACCTGGTACATGCTCCCGATTGGACTACAGACGATCGCCTGGATTACACCTTCAGGCTTATCGATCAATTGGCCTATTTACTACCTCGCGGACTCACAGGGAGTATATCGACCTCACCGCTTAGCTATCGCCACTGGTATACCTCTGAAGAGTTCAGAGATAAATGCATGAAAAAGGCCGCACGCCAATTGGCCAGGGTAGTGGTTAAGCTTTACGGATTGGAAAAGGAGACGGGAGTGTATATTCACCTGGACCTTGAGCCCGAACCCGACGGACTCATGCAGAACAGCCTTGAGGTGATCGATTTCTTCAGGGAATACCTGATCCCTATCGCTTCAGAATACATCGAGGAAAAGATAGACCGGATGCCCTATGATGCCGAGGAGATGGTGCTTAAATATATCAATGTTTGTTACGATGTGTGTCATTTCTCCCTGGCCTATGAATCGCCTCAACGCACCTTTAAGCGTTTTCGACAGACCGGGATCAGGGTGGGAAAAATACAGTTGAGCTCTGCGCTTAAGGTGGTGCTTGACGGACGCCATGATCAGGAGAAAATGGAATTGCTTTCGCAATTCGATGAGCCTGTGTATTTGCATCAGGTTACAGAGGTTCGTGGCGATACGGTGAAAGTATACCAGGACCTTCCCATGGTGCTTAACAGCAAGCGAAGCTTTAAAGAGCTCAGGGCACATTTTCACGTTCCTGTATTTCTGGAGAACTACGGCTTGCTTGATTCTACCCAGGATAATATCCTGGCCACCTTTGAGTATCTTAGGAAACACGAAGATGTATGTGAACATCTGGAAGTAGAGACCTATACCTGGGAGGCACTTCCTCAGGACCTTAAGACCAGCGTTCAGGAATGTATTGAACGCGAACTACTCTGGGTCAAAGAAAAATTTACGAATTCGAATGAATAAGACGGTAGTTATAAATGTTGTAGGACTTTCTCCTGCCTTATTGGGCGGGCATACCCCATTTCTTAAACGCTTCGGAGAGCAGGGGAGTATGGCGCGCGTACGTCCTGCATTTCCCGCAGTAACCTGCACTGCACAAACTAACTACCTTACCGGGAAGACGCCTTCTGAACACGGCATTGTGGCCAATGGTTGGTATTTTAAAGAAGAACATGAAGTAAAATTTTGGCGACAGAGTAGCGACCTGGTTCGGGTTTCACGTATCTGGGATCGATTAAAGGCAGAAGATCCTGAGTTTACCTGTGCCAATCTTTTTTGGTGGTATAATATGTACTCAGAGGCCGATTACAGTGTTACGCCCAGGCCTAACTACCTTGCAGATGGCCGCAAGATCCCGGATGTATACAGTTATCCATCAGGCCTCAGAGATGACCTGCAAAAAGAACTCGGGCAATTTCCCTTGTTTAAATTCTGGGGTCCGGCTACAGATATAAGCTCTTCGCAATGGATAGCCGATGCAGCGAAACGGGTGGAAACGAAATACGATCCAACGCTTACCCTGATCTATCTCCCACATCTTGATTATAATTTACAACGCCATGGGCCGGACCCTGAGCAGGTGGGAGATGATCTTAAAGCCATAGATGCCGTTTTAGAAGACCTGGTAGGTTTTTACGAAGCTCGAGGTGCCAGCGTACTTTTATTATCAGAATACGGTATTACAGGGGTAAGCAGGCCGGTTCATCTAAACCGCGTACTTCGGGAACACGGATATCTGGCTTTAAGGATAGAACGAGGTCGCGAGTTGCTCGACGCAGGGGCCAGTAAGGCTTTTGCAGTGGCCGATCACCAGGTAGCGCACGTTTATGTACGGCATAAAGAGAATATAGCGGCGGTTGCCGGGATCTTAAAGACTGTTCCCGGAGTAGATCGATTGTGGGTAGGAGAAGAGCGAAAAGCGATCCATATGGATCATGAGCGCTCCGGCGATATTGTGGTCATGGCCGATCATGAAAGCTGGTTTACCTATTATTACTGGCTTGACGACGAAAGGGCGCCCGATTTTGCAAGAACCGTAGACATTCACCGCAAGCCCGGTTATGATCCTGCAGAGATGTTTACCGATCCCGGTAAAAGACTAGTAAAGCTTCGAATACTCTGGAAATTGGTATTGAAGAAATTAGGTTTCCGAGTGCTTATGGATGTGATCCCCTTAGAAGCGAACCTGGTGAAGGGCTCACATGGCCGGATCCCTGAAAATAAAGGGTTCTACCCTTTGGTGATGGCCAATACGCCACTGTTCGATGGGGTGGAGGAGATCGACTCGACGGAGGTACATACGATAATCAGCGAACTTGCTACTAAAAAAGATCAATATGAAAGCCTTATTACTTAAGATCGCAGCAGCCCTTTTTACCTTATTATTCCTGATCTCGGCTTTGGTACAATACAACGATCCCGACCCGTATCTCTGGTATTTTATTTATGGTATGGCCGCAGTGATCTCAATGATGTACATTTTCGAAAAGCTCCCCTTTTGGGTGGCTTTGATCGCCGGAATAGCTTGTCTGGCAGGGGTTATCATTACCTGGCCTCAGCAATTCGAAGGGGTCACCATCGGGCAGGGAGATATCAAGAATATCGAAGAAGGAAGGGAGGCTTTAGGGCTGTTGATCACTGCCCTTGTCATGATGGGGTATGCCATCGTACTTCGGTTTAAGAAAGTATAAGCTATACTTCGAGATCGAGTTCCCTTCTCAGCAGGTCGAGAACAGGATTGGTCTCGCACATTTTCTGGAATTTTTCTACAGGGGTAAAGGCGTATTGCTTGGCCGATTGCTCATTCACGCTCACTTTCAATTCAATGTAGTGATTATTGAGTTTTTCCTTGAGGAACTCCATAAGCGGATATTGATCGCGCTCTACCTCTTTTTTCATGGTATCGTTAGGGAGTTCGATCCATATAGTCTTTGGATCTTTAAGCTTAGGTGTATCTGAGGCCAATGCCGAACTAAGGATCTTTTTACCCTGCTTGTCGATAATGTCTACATAGGTATTCCACGCCTCTTGCATGGCCTGTTCTGTAAACGGATCTTCCGGCAGGGTTTCGGTGGTGGGTTTTTGATTTTTCTTGGCTTCCTCGTGAGCCTTCTTTTCTTTAATGCTTCGTAGCGAAAGTCCTGAAACGGCTTTTCCGCGTGAAATGAGTGGTTTTTTAGCCGGTGCAGGTTCTTGAGCGACTTCTGCTACGGCAGGTTCCTTGGGTGTTGTAGCCGTGTTTACCGGTGTTCCCATGGTTCCGCTGGGGTGAGTGGCCACTGGCGAAACGGGTTGGGGTATTGGTTGAGGTGTTGGTTGCGGAGCAGGTTGCTGCTGTGTTCCGGCTGTACTATCGGCTGGCTGTTGTGCTGTTACATGCGTTACAGATCTTTCTGCATTCGTTGCCACCTGAGGTTTCCCATTGGTTGAGTAATGGGATGGTGGGATTATGAATTTAGAGCCGTTTTTTTTTTCTCCATCGTAGTTGATGGAGGCCAGTTGCATGAGGCAAAGCTCGACGTGCAGACGCTGGTTGTTGCTGTTCCTGTATTCGAAATCGCAACGGTTGGCGAGCTCCAGGGCTTGCATAAGAAACTCAGGAGAGGCCTTCTTACTTTGCTCGCGGTATTTTTGACGCGATTCTTCACCTACCTCGAGAAGGTCGATGGTAGCCTCGTTCTTACACACGATAAGGTCTCTGAAGTGAGAGCTCAACCCTGAAATAAAATGGTGGCCGTCAAAGCCAAGAGCCAATAATTTGTTGAACCTGATAAGCAATTCAGGGATATTGTTTTCCAGCAGGAGGTCGGTAACCTCCATATAGGTTTGGTAATCCAAAACGTTGAGGTTTTGGGTTACCGCTGTCCTGGTAAGTTCTTTTCCGGAAAAGCTCACTACGCGGTCAAAAATAGACAAGGCATCTCGCATGGCGCCATCGGCCTTTTCTGCGATAATATGCAATGCGTCTTCTTCTGCTTGTATGCCCTGACTTTCTGCGATGTACTTCAGGTATTCCCTGGCGTCGGCTACGGTGATACGTTTAAAATCGAAGATCTGACATCTCGAAAGAATGGTCGGGATGATCTTGTGTTTTTCGGTAGTAGCCAGAATAAAAATGGCGTGTTTTGGCGGTTCTTCCAGGGTTTTCAGGAAGGCGTTGAACGCCGAGGTGGAAAGCATGTGTACCTCATCAATGATATACACCTTGTACTTTCCGGTTTGCGGTGGAATGCGCACCTGATCGATCAGGCTTCGGATGTCGTCTACTGAGTTGTTGGAGGCAGCATCGAGCTCAAAGATATTGAACGCAAAGTCTTCGTCTTCACTTTCTGAGCCATCCTGGTTGATCATTTTTGCCAGGATACGGGCACAGGTGGTCTTACCAACTCCTCTCGGACCACAGAACAGCAAGGCCTGAGCCAGGTGATTGTTCTCAATGGCATTAAGCAGGGTGTTGGTAATGGCTTGCTGGCCAACCACATCTTTAAAGGTCTTTGGCCTGTATTTTCGGGCCGATACGACAAAGTGTTCCATCAGAGCAAAGATAAAAATTGCAGGTTAATATGCGTTTTTTCAGGACTGTATTTCTATTTAATTATTAACAATGCGCGTTAAAAAAATAGTATTTTTGCCGGGCAGGTCACCCTATCGTTCCGAAGTTATTTCGGGAAGGAAAGTCCGGACACCACAGCGCAGCATAGCGGTTAACAGCCGTCCGTTGAAAAACGAGGACAAGTGCAACAGAAAGAATGTACAGGTCATGCTGTAGTGAAATCAGGTAAACTCTATGCGGTGAAACGCCATGTAAACCGGTGCTTGAGGATTGCGCGTCCGATGCCGGAGGGTAGGCGGCTAGATCTTATCAGTAATGGTAAGGCCAGATAAATGATAGGGACCCCGCGAGGGGCACAGAATCCGGCTTATGACCTGCATTTTTTTATGCCTCCTCTGTTTCTTCTTCTGAATCTTCTTCCTCCGGAATTTCGTAAAAGCTGAATACACTGCCTCCGTACCGGCGGGATTGTGAAAAATAAGGATGATCTGAAAGATCGGTGTGCTTGGAGTGCTCGATCACCAGGGTTCCTCCTTCCAGCAGCAATTCCCTGTCGAAGACCAGATTTGCTATTTTAAGCATGTCTTCTGCCGGCATATCGTAAGGAGGGTCGGCAAAGATGAGGTCGGTTTTCTTAAGGGTTCTTTCGAGGTATTTAAAAACATCAGACTTTATGGCCTTTATAGGCATATCGAGTTCTGTGGCCGTTTTAGAAATGAAACGTACACAGCCGGAATGGGCGTCGACCGCTGTGATGTCCCGGCTGCCGCGACTGGCTATTTCATAGCTTATGTTTCCCGTTCCTGCGAACAGATCGGTAACACTTATCTCATCGAGGTAATATAAGTTGTTGAGCACATTGAACAGGGCTTCTTTGGCAAAGTCTGTCGTTGGCCTTACAGGCAGATTCCCTGGGGCTGTGATGCGTTTTGACTTGTATTTTCCGGAGATGATGCGCATTAGAAACTATTTAACAGGGTCAGGTCTTGATGATCGGGTATGTTGGGGAGTCCCTTTGCGATGTTTTGGCGATGATGGTTCTTGCCTAAAGCGATCTCCTTGATGTAGGTGTATGCCATTTTGTAAAGACTGTCGTCTTCATTGATAGCTCCCAGGAGGTGTAATGGGTCTTTCTCCCTGTTGAGTCCCAGTTGCTCGTAAACAAAAAGCACGTAATAAATAAAATCTTCCCGGGTCTGGTAGGGGAAGCGGTTGTAAAGTAACAGCTTCTGATCGTCGATCACTACTACCTCAAAATTATTCCTGCCTACTTGTACGTAAACGTTTTTAACCTCGCTACGTCCCGCCTGGTTGAGCAGGGTTTCAAGCAGTATGGTGCTGGCGTGCTTGTATTCGAAAGCGCCGAAACGATCAAAGATGTAGTTGTTCACATTGGTGAACGGTACGTAAACATTAAACATCTCATGTCCTTTAAGTTCGTCAAAACTTATGAAGTCGGTTTCAAATAATTTGACATTGTACTTAAGGTAATCAGATAGGTTACTCTCGTTGAAGAGGGCTTTGGGTACGAGCGCAGACAGCTCGTTATCGTGAATAACTCTCACATCTTTAAAGTTGCTCCGTCCCAAGCCTTCCTGTTTCAAAAGGTCGTCTAGCGCCTCCACGAGCTTTTCAGCATTCGAAGGTTTTTCAAAATACCTGTGATCCAGTCGGATTACGCGATCTTCAGCGGCATCGCGTATAGAAAAAGAAAGTCCACTCAAGCTAACCTGAATGGACAATTCTTTTAAAGATTTATCTAGAATGTTACTAGTCTTTCTTTGTGTCATAATACGGTGGCCAGTTTCCACTTGTACTCACATCGGTAAGGCTTCCTACTTTGATCTCGTTTCCGTTAACTTCTTCTACATCGATCATGGTGTTCTCGCGCTCAACGAGGTAATCAGGCTGATCGTAAAGAAGAATATCTTTTGGAACCTTAGCTTCAAATACAGGAGCTTTGTATCCGTTCTTATCGAGGATCTCTGTTTTCATTTCGAACTTAGCGTCGTTCTGAGCGAACGGAACCATCTCAAGATCCTTGTAGTTTCTTGATTTGAAAAGTGAATCTTTCACGGCACGGAAACCAAGTGTGTCAACCACAACGGTGTCAACAGGCATATCGATACGGAAAGTTCTGTTGTATCTCATGAATGAAGAGTCTCTCTTTTCAAGAATAACAAATTGAGCAGTGTCGATAAAGGAGATAAGGTCCTGGAAATTAGCAGCGTAGTTGTTGTGGATGCTACGGTGAGCTTCCTGAGCATCACGGATGCTTTTCAGCTTTTCAATAGTAGCCATATAACGCTGTTTTTTAACCTTGTCAAATTTGATTGGCTCCATTACCGAATTGTAGATCTGGTAAGCGAAGAAGATGCTTAAAGCCCAAAGAACAATTTGTATTACTGTCTTCATTTTTTGTTTTTTGTATTAGAGTGCTTTTACGCAAATCTACAATTTTTTTTCTTTCGCGAAAGGGAGAGCCTTAAAAAACATTCCTATTTTTGAGGCAGAATCCGACTTCATGGACGCAACTTCTTTTTACAAATTGATCAAGCAAAGTTTCCCGCACCAACCCACCTTAAAGCAAGATGTTGTATTGCAGCAACTTTCTGAATTTATCTTCTCTTCAGAGAAGAACGAGGTCTTCATGCTGCGGGGTTATGCCGGTACCGGAAAGACCACGATCATAGGGTCGGTGGTCACCAATTTGTGGAAGGCCATGAAGAAGTCGGTCCTGCTTGCTCCAACGGGTAGGGCGGCCAAGGTGATCACCAATTATTCTGGCCGTACGGCCCATACCATACATAAGCATATTTATTTTCCGCGAAAGCAACGCGCAGGCGGGGTCAAGTTCGTCTTGTCGCCAAATAAACATCGCGATACCGTTTTTATTGTAGATGAGGCTTCGATGATCCCCGATGCACCCTCAGACTCTAAACTCTTTGAGAACGGTTCCCTGCTCGACGACCTGGTACAATACGTTTATTCGGGACATAACTGTAAACTCATATTAATAGGAGATACCGCCCAGTTACCACCGGTGAACCTCGATCTGAGTCCGGCACTTAGTGAGAATACCCTTTTGCTAAACTATAATAAAGAGGTTCGGGTCATGGAGCTCGACGAGGTGGTAAGACAGCAGCTGGACTCAGGGATCCTTTATAATGCAACGAATCTCAGGGAGCAGATCCAATCTGAATACTACGATAATTTTGCCTTTCGTACCCAGGGCTTCACCGATATCGTACGCCTGGTAGATGGTTATGAGATCCAGGATGCCATCGATACTTCCTATCGTGAGAACGGCAGGGAAGAAACTGCTATTATCGTGAGGTCCAATAAAAGGGCCAACCTCTACAATCAGCAGATCAGGGGGCGGATACTTTTCCAGGAGAATGAGCTTTCTGCCGGAGATTTCCTTATGGTGGTGAAGAATAATTATTTCTGGATCAAGGCTACTTCTGATGCCGGTTTCATTGCCAATGGTGATATCCTGGAAGTGCTGGAGATCTTTGCCTTCAAGGAGTTGTATGGTTTTCGCTTTGCAGAGGTCAAGGTGCAAATGGTCGATTATCCGCAGATGAAGCCTTTTGAAACGGTGCTCATGCTCGATACCATAACTGCAGAGACCCCGGCCTTGCCTTATGAAGATGGGAACAGGCTCTACCAGGAGGTGATGAAGGATTACGAGGGGGAAACCTCCAATTACAAGAAGTTCATGAAAGTAAAGAACAATAAATATTTCAATGCCCTGCAGGTAAAATTCTCCTACGCGGTTACCTGTCATAAGAGTCAGGGTGGGCAGTGGAAGAATGTGTTCATCGAGCAGCCCTATGCTCCCAATGGTATAGACCGGGACTACATGCGTTGGTTGTATACCGCAGTGACCCGGGCCAGTGAAAAACTCTATCTCATCGGATTTAAAGACGACTTTTTCGAAGACTAGGTGATGCCTTGCAGATTTGTTATCTTTAAGGGTGTTTGCGAACAACCTTAAAATGAATTATTTATGGAATCTCCTTTGATCATTAGCCTGTTTCTGGGTATAGGATTGGCTGCCGCTACCGGTTTCCGGATCTTTCTCCCTTTGTTTGCGCTTAGCCTGGCGGCTTATTTTGATGTATGGACTCTCGATGAGAGCTGGCAATGGCTGGGTAGTACAGCGGCGCTGATATCTCTGGGCGTAGCTATGGTCGCAGAGTTGCTGGCCTATTATATTCCTTGGGTAGACAACCTTCTTGATAGTATTGCCCTGCCATTGGCGGGTATTGCAGGTACCGCCGTTATGGTAGCCACTATGACCGACATGTCGCCTTTGATCACCTGGGCCCTGGCCATTATTGCCGGTGGCGGAACGGCCACAGCGGTTAAAGGGGCTACAGCCAGTACGAGGCTCGGTTCTTCGGTATCTACTGCAGGACTTGGTAATCCAGTGGTCTCTACTGTGGAGACGGCCAGTGCCGTGGGTATGAGTATCTTGTCTTTCGTGGCTCCTGTTGTTGCAGGGGTTGTGGCTTTACTCATTCTGGTAAGTATGTATTGGCTCTACCGAAAATTACGTCCGCGTCGTCATAAATTGTAATCGATAAGCCGTAACTTTGACGGACGTTTTTTTAACAGGAAATCATGAAAATCATAGCAATGATCCCGGCGCGATATGCCGCTTCCCGCTTTCCGGGAAAACTTATGAAAGACCTTAAAGGTAAGTCTGTGATCGTACGAACCTACGAGGCAGCCTTGAGCACAGGGTTGTTTGACGATGTATTTGTAGTGACAGACAGCGATATCATATACAAAGAGATCACAGCACATAACGGCAAGGCCATGATGAGCATAAAAGAGCACGATTGTGGCAGTGACCGCATTGCAGAGGCGGTTGCATCGATGGATGTTGATGTGGTGGTGAACGTGCAGGGAGACGAGCCTTTTACCGATAAGGAGAGTCTTGTGAGTCTTATCGAGGTGTTTCGCAATGATCCCAATAAGGAGGTAGACCTGGCCTCGTTGAAAACGCCTATCCATTCCTGGGACGATATTAAGGACCCTAATGTGGTAAAGGTGATCACCGACCAACGCGGGAATGCCTTGTACTTTTCGAGATCTCCCATTCCGTATCCAAGAGATGAAAAAACAGGCGTAACGTATTACAAGCACAAAGGTGTGTATGCCTTCCGGAAAGCTGCTTTAATGGATTTCGCCCAATGGCCTATGTTGCCATTGGAGGCAACAGAAAAGATAGAAGCGATACGATACCTCGAATACGGAAAGACCATCAGGATGGTCGAAACCGGAGTAACCGGGATAGAGATCGATACCCCTGAAGATCTGGAAAAAGCGATCAAAGAATGGAAATAGATTACAGTAAGGTCAAGGTTGTAGGTTTTGATGCCGATGATACCCTGTGGGTGAATGAAACCTATTTCAGGGAGGCCGAACACGAGTTCGCCCGCTTACTTTCCGGTTATGAGACCGAGAATAAGATCGACCAGGAGCTTTTTAAAACAGAGATAAAGAATCTCGATATCTACGGATACGGGATCAAAGGATTTATGCTTTCCATGATGGAAAGCGCCATCGACCTTTCTAATGGTCGCATAGACGCTAAGGTCATGACCAAGATCATTGATCTGGGCAAGAAAATGCTCAATCATCCGGTGGAGTTACTGGATGGAGTAGAAGAGGTGTTGAAGTCACTCTCCGAGCGAAATTACCGATTGATCGTTCTGACCAAGGGCGACCTTCTCGACCAGGAACGCAAACTCGAAAAGTCGGGATTGTCAGACTATTTTCATCATGTGGAAGTGCTCAGTGATAAGAAGGTTTCCAACTATAAGAACCTCCTCGATCATCTGGAAATTCCGGAAGAAGAATTTTTGATGATAGGGAATTCCCTCAAGTCTGATGTATTGCCCATTATTGAGCTTGGAGCCCATGCGATACATGTGCCCTTTCATACCACCTGGGCTCATGAAACAGTAAGGGATGAAGATAATAACGGTGGGTATCATACCATCGATAGTTTAAAAGAAGTACTCGACCTGTTATGAGTTATAAGGAGATCGATCTGACCACATGGAAGCGACGGGAACATTACGGATTCTTTAAAGATTTTGATGAGCCTTTTTTTGGGGTCACTTTTAATGTGAATGTGACCGACGGATTTACATGGTGCAAGGAAGAAGGGGGTTCTTTTTTTGTGTACTACCTCTATGCTGCCTTAAGGGCGGTTAATGAGGTCGAAGCCTTTAAATATCGCATTGTTAATGATCGGCCTGTGCTTTACGATAAGGTGAGTATTTCACCTACCATAAAGCGCGCCGATGATACCTTTGGATTCTCTTACATGGAATACCGTGAGGGTTTTGCGGCGTTCAAGGCGCTGGCAGAGGAAGAGATCTCAAGGGTGCAGGCCGGAGACGACCTGGATCCCTCAGCCGATAATGCAGGTACCGTACATTTTTCGGCCCTGCCCTGGCTTAGGTTTACGGCTTTGACGCATGCAAGGCGGTTCAATGAAGAAGATAGTGTTCCGAAGATCTCGGTAGGAAAGGTGTTTCGTGAAGGAGAAGCGTGGATGATGCCCGTTTCTGTTCATGTAAATCACGCCCTTGCCGACGGGTCTCATGTAGGGGTCTTTTCGGAATACTTTGAAACGTTTATGAATACAAAATACCAGCTTTAACCATATATGAAGTTCAAGAACTTTCCGATGGTACCCAGAGTGATCTTTGGCAGGGGCAGTTTTAATGCCCTTGGAGACATTCTTATGCCTGTAAGACGAAATAGTGAATCGCCCTTTATCTTTTTGGTGGATGATGTTTTCGAGCGGCGGGAAGATTTGCTTTCACGCATCCCGCTAATGTTCGAAGACCGGGTGATCTTTATCAATTCCTGGGAGGAGCCAAAGACCGAACAGGTAGATGCTCTGGTGGAAATGATCAAGGCCGGTTCAGCCGAAATGCCATCAGGGATCATAGGGATAGGAGGGGGTACGATCATGGATCTTGCCAAAGCCGCAGCCTTGTGTCTTACCAATGAGGGTGGGGCTGCCAAATACCAGGGATGGGACCTCATCAGGAAAAAAGGGGTTTATCATGTGGGGGTGCCCACCATAAGCGGCACCGGAGCTGAGGTATCGCGAACCACGGTGCTTACGGGGCCGGAAAAGAAATTGGGGATCAATTCAGATTTCACGCCTTTTGATCAGGTGGTCCTGGACCCTGAACTTACTGCAGGGGTGCCCAAAGATCAATGGTTCTATACAGGAATGGACTGCTTTATTCACTGTGTGGAATCTTTAGAAGGGCATTATCTCAACGCTTTTTCTCAAAGTTACGGGGAGAAGGCGCATGAAATGTGTGTAGAAGTATTTACTCATGGCGATATGCCAGCAGAAGAACAGCAGGATAAGCTTATGATGGCTTCATGGCATGGTGGTATGAGCATTGCCTATTCGCAGGTGGGAGTAGCTCACGCGTTGAGTTACGGTCTTTCTTATGAATTGGGGGTGCGCCACGGGATCGGTAATTGTATGGTCTTTGATCATTTAGAAGATTATTACCCGGAAGGGGTGCGCATGTTCAAAACCATGAAAGAAACACACGATATCACATTGCCTCAGGGGGTGTGTAGTGATCTTACCTCAGATCAATTCGCCAATATGACCCGTGTGGCGCTGAGCCTGGAGCCACTCTGGGAGAATGCTTTGGGTAAGAACTGGAAGGATGTGATCGACGAGCGCAAGGTGCGTGAGCTCTATGAAAAAATTTAAAGGATGAAGTGGTTATCGAAAATGATCTTTTCGGGAATGATGGGCTGGAAGCTCAAAGGAAGTTTTCCCGATCTAAAAAAGTACGTGATCATAGCTGTGCCGCATACCAGCTGGCATGATTTTTATATCGGTCTCCTCGTAAGGAGCATGACCAGAACAAAGATCAATTATGTGGGGAAGAAGGAATTGTTCAAGCCTCCTTTTGGCTGGTATTTTCGATGGACCGGAGGGGCACCTGTTGATCGGGGGAAGCGCTCGAATACCGTAGATGCGATCATTGATATTTTTAATGAGCGCGATGAGTTCAGGTTGTCTATTGCGCCCGAAGGCACCCGAAAAAAAGTTTCTGTCTTTAGAACGGGGTTTTACTATGTGGCCAAAGGGGCAGGGGTTCCCATAGTGATGATCGCCCTGGATTTTGAACATAAGGAGGTTCGAATAGCCGAGCCTTTCTATCCGGGGAATGACATGGAGTCTGATATGCAGGAGATCTACGCTTACTTTAAAGGCGTAAAAGGGAAAAAACCGGAGTACTCTTTCGAGCCTTAATCTCCGGTTTCTTTCATCGTATGATAAACGTTTTGAACGTCTTCGTCTTCTTCGATCTTTTCGAGTAATTTTTCGACATCGGCCACCTCTTCTTCAGATAGCTCCTTGGTTACCTGAGGGATGCGCTCGAATCCTGAAGACAGGATCTCGATATTGCGACTTTCCAGTTCCTTCTGAATAGCTCCAAAGCTTTCGAATGGGGCGTAAATAATGATGCCGTCTTCATCTGCGAACACTTCTTCAGCTCCATAATCGATCATTTCCAGTTCGAGTTCTTCCGGGTCGATGCCTTCGCCATTGATGCGGAAATTACAGGTGTGGTCGAACATGAATTCTACAGACCCACTCGTACCAAGGCTACCGTTACATTTGTTAAAGTAACTTCTGATGTTGGCAACCGTACGGTTGTTGTTGTCGGTAGCGGTTTCGATGAGTATAGCTATACCGTGGGGGGCGTACCCTTCGAACAATACTTCTTTGTATTCTTCTGTATTCTTATCTGAAGCTCTTTTTATTGCCCTTTCGATGTTGTCTTTGGGCATATTGGCGGCTTTCGCATTCTGGATCACTGCCCGGAGCTTTGCGTTGGAGTCAGGATCGGGTCCACCTTCTTTAACGGCCATAACGATATCCTTACCGATACGGGTAAAGGTCTTGGCCATACTGGCCCAGCGTTTCATTTTACGCGCCTTCCTGAATTCAAAAGCTCTTCCCATAAAAATTATCTAGGTTTTGGTTTTGAGCAAAAATAGGAAAATTGAAAGAATTGATGGGTTACTCTCCGTTGATAATAGCTTCTATTCTTTCCGCTAAATGAAAATCCTTATCGGTGAGTCCGCCGGCATCGTGGGTGGTGAGTCTGATGGTGAGGTTGTTGTAGACATTCGACCATTCAGGGTGGTGATTGTTGGCTTCTGCTTCAAAAGCGATCCTGGTCATCATTGCAAAGGCATCGGCAAAGTTTTTAAAGTCCAGGGAGGTCACCAGCATATTGTCATCCAGATCCCAGTATTGCAGTTCGGCAACCTGTTCCTTGATCTCCTGCTCTGTTAATTTTTTCATTGGTATAGTATTTAGTTTCTTAAATATAAGAATTAAACCGTACCCTTAGCGTAATTCTTCGATGACTTCCCGATGGGTAAACCTCAGGTGTTTGGGAAGGTGCTGGTATTTAGGTAATACGGCGAGAAAACGATCGAAGTTTGAGGTGTAGACATTTTTAAAAAAAGGTGATTCGACCCCTAGAGCAGCACAGCATTCCTTAATGAATTCGTTATGGTGTATAAGGTCTGTAGATCCCAGGTGGTAGATCCCTTTGCGTTTTCTGTTGATCATATAGTGCAACTGCCTGCTGAGGATGTTGTCGTTGGTGACGTTCATCACCAGGTTCGGGAAGACCTCGTAGGCCTGCTTGTTTTCAAGGTGGTATTTCAATTCTTTGATCCTGGGCGACTGGCTGCCGAAAACCATGGGTAAGCGGGCAATAAGGTGTTGCCGTTCGGGGAGTTTCATGAACATGTTCTCCAAACGGATCTTCAGCTTGCCATACGGACTCTCAGAGAGGGTTTTGTCGTATTCGTAGGAAGGGAAATTGCTAAAGGCGTCGAACACGTTTGCAGAAGAAAGGAAGATGATCCTGGTGCGATTGGTGCGACAATAGGCTGCTATTTGACCATGAGCTTCTACCTGGGCCTCAAAGGGCCCTCTCAAGGCAGAAATAATAATGGTGGGGCGCAGTTCAAGAAGCAGGTTATAAACATCTTGTTGCTCCATGTCGTAATGGATAAAATGCCTGTTTTCAGAATAGATCCTCCCGGTGTGATAGGTCCCGTAGGTATCGTAGTAATGGCATAATTCCTTGTACAACGCCCCACCAATAAATCCGCTGGCTCCTAAGATCAATATTCTGGTCAAAGCAGTCGCGTTTTAGCACGGTACCGGGGCATATCCCGGTACCGATGAGGTTGTTATTTTTTGTAAAATGGCAGCTTAACCACTTTGGCCGGCACCATATTCTTGCGGATCTTCACCAGGATCCCGGTCTCCAGAGCTTTGTAATCTGCAAGGACATATCCCATTCCGATCCCTTTGTTGAGAGATGGTGACATGGTACCGCTGGTCACTACGCCAATCGCTTCTTCATCCTGATTAAAGAGTTCGTATCCCTGGCGTGGAATACCGCGTTCTGTAAGTTCAAAAGCGATGAGCTTACGCTTTGGTCCGGCTTCTTTTTCGGCCTTAAGCGCATCTGCGTTCACAAAGTCCTTGGTGAATTTGGTCACCCATCCGAGTCCGGCTTCTATAGGAGAAGTGGTATCGTCAATATCATTACCGTAGAGGCAGAATCCCATTTCCAAACGCAGGGTATCTCTCGCTGCAAGGCCAATAGGTTTGATCCCGTAGTCTGCACCAGCCTCGAGAACGCGATCCCAAACCTGTTCTGCAGATTCATTCTTTATATACATTTCAAATCCGCCACTACCTGTATATCCGGTGGCAGAAATGATCACTTCGGGCATTCCGGCAAATTCGCCGATCTCAAAATGGAAAGGCTTGATGGCTGAGAGGTCTGTAGGGGTTAGCGACTGCATAGCTTCAACTGCCTTTGGGCCCTGAATGGCTAGCAGACTGTATTGTTCTGAAGCGTCTTCCATGGTGGCGCCGATCTCCTCGTTGTACTTGCTAATCCACTTCCAGTCTTTCTCGATATTAGAGGCGTTCACTACCAAAAGGTATTTCTCTTCGTTGATCCTGTAAACAATAAGATCATCAACAATACCGCCGTCTTCATTAGGCATGCAGCAATATTGGGCGCGACCATCGGTAAGTTTTGAAGCGTCGTTACTACTCACTTTCTGGATGAGCTCAAGCGCCTTGGGTCCGGTCACGAAGAATTCACCCATATGGCTCACATCAAATACACCTACGTGCTCTCTCACGGTTTCGTGTTCGATATTCACACCTTCGTACTGTACAGGCATGTTGAATCCGGCAAAAGGAACCATTTTGGCTCCAAGCGCAATATGTTTGTCTGTTAATGCGGTATTTTTCATTCTTATTGGATCTTTTTGGTGTCGCAAAATTATTTAAAATAATCAGGAGAATTCAACCTAAACTCCAATAATCCTGAATTATTTACAGCGCCCCTAAAAAGTCCTTTAATTCATCATAGGTAGCTATGGTCGCATATTCCTTTTCCCTGTGCATAACGGCTTGTAATTGCGGTGGCAGATCGATACGGATGCCCAGGGTGGTTTCTACCTCATCCTTGAATTTTGCAGGGTGGGCTGTTTCCAGAAATATTGCCTTATACCCCTTGTATTCCGGTAACTTCTTTTCTGCCCCCAGGTAACCTATTGCCCCATGGGGATCGGCGATATAGCCGAAATCGTCTTTCAGGGTTTTCATCGCCTCCCTGGTCTCCCGGTCATTAAAGCTGTAAGAGGAGAAATGTTGCCTGAGTTGCTCCGGAGTTTCGCGGAAAAGGGCTTCGATGCGGATGAAATTACTAGGGTCTGAAACATCCATCGCATTAGCGATGGTAGGTACTGTGGACTTAGGGGCGTAATTGCCTGTAGCCATATACCTGGGGATGGTATCATTGACATTGGTGGCAGCAACAAAATGCTTCATGGGTAATCCCATCCTGTAGCTCATGATCCCGGCGCAAATATTCCCGAAATTTCCGCTGGGCACCGAGAAGAGTGCGGGCTTGTTGTTCCCTTCTTGCTGCAATTGACGTACGGCCAGAAAGTAATAGAACATCTGGGGTAACCACCGGGCCACATTGATCGAATTTGCCGAGGTGAGGTTAAGGTGGTCTATTTCTTCATCGAGGAAGGCTGTTTTTACCATGCGCTGGCAGGCGTCAAAATCGCCTTTTACTCTTAGGGCTTTGATGTTGGCTCCTAAGGTGGTAAGTTGTCTTTCCTGGATATCGCTCACCTTACCTTCAGGGTATAAGATCACCACCTCCACGCCGGGTACATTGAGGAATCCGTTGGCTACGGCTCCTCCCGTATCGCCGGAAGTAGCCACCAGCACTCTTACCGTTCTGTTCTTTTTCTCCCTGTTAAAATAGCCCAGGCATCGCGCCATAAATCTCGCGCCTACATCTTTAAAGGCCATGGTAGGGCCGTGAAAAAGCTCGAGGCTGCTGTAAGTATCGTTGAGGTGTACCAGCGGAATATCGAAGGCGAGGGTTTCTGATACGATCTGACGCAGGGTGTCTTCAGGGATCTCCTCACCGATGAACGGTGCGATCACGCGGTAAGCGATCTCCGCTTTACTGTAAGCGGGGAGGTTATGTGTGAATTCAGGATCCAGTTGAGGGATGGCTGTAGGGAAGTAGAGTCCCTTGTCTTCTGCCAGGCCCTTGACCAGGGCTTCCTGGAAGCTCACCGGGTTTTGGCCTTTATGCGTGTTATTTAGGCTTGCGTATTTCATTGTTGGTAGGGGTTTATTTGATAAGGTGGGTACCTTGTTTTGCTATGGGCGATATATGCACTTCATTGGCAACACCTAAGCGGTTATATACGTTTTGCATTTGCGTGCCCGCACGTGCTGCGGTTTCTTCTCCTTTACACAGGGCGAATATAGATGGGCCCGATCCGGAGATCCCGCTTCCCAGGGCTCCGCTTTCCATCGCGGCTTGCTTGGCCTCGTCGTATCCCGGAATGAGCGGACTCCTCATAGGTTCTACGATCTCATCGTGAAGTGACCTGCCCAGTAAGGCGTAGTCTTCGGTGTACAGGGCTGCTACCAGAGCGCCCAGGTTGCCCCACTGACGAATGGCTTTCTCCATGGGGATCTGACTTTTGAGCACAGATCGGGCATCGGCTGTTCGCAATTCTATCTGGGGGTGAATTACGGCAGCGAAGAGGTCTTTTGGCGTGTGTAGTGAAAGCACTTCCAGGGGGTCGTAAGAGCGTATGAGGGTTATGCCTCCCAGCAGGGCAGGGGCTACATTGTCTGCGTGCGGAACGCCACTGGCCAGGGCTTCACCTTGCATTGCCGCAGGAATTAATTGCTTAGGCGAGAGGGGAGCGCCAAACAGCTGGTTCACCCCAAATGCAGCACCTGCAGCACTGGCAGCACTGCTGCCAATGCCGCTGCCCGGCTTGATCTTCTTGCTGATCTCTATAACCACCCCCTTTTTTGAGTTTAATTCCTTTAGTAACGACAAGGCAGCGATGCCCGCTACATTCTTGTAGGGATCGGTAGGGAGCATAGGACCTTCATTCTGCAGGATCATAACACCCGGCTCTGAATGTTCATAAAAGGCCATATGGTCGCCCGTGGTTTCCAGGCACAGCCCCAGCACATCAAAACCGCAGGAGATATTGGCAACGGTAGCCGGGCAAAATACTTCGATCTTATTCATGCCTTATTGGTTTACGGTTCTGATGATATCTGCAAAGATCCCCGAGGCGGTAACTTCGGCCCCGGCCCCGGCCCCTTTGATGTTGAGTGGCTGGTCGGGATACCTGTTCGTGTAGAACAATACGATATTGTCTTTACCCTCCAGGTGATAGAACGGATGGTCATCGGGGATCTCCCGGAGGCCAACACTGGCTTTGCCCTGGTTAAAGGAAGCGACATATTTGAGTTTACAGCCTTTGCTTTCGGCCTTGTTCAGGAGGGACTCGAAGTGAGGTTCGTTCTCACTCAATACCTTCAGGAACTCTTCCGGCGACGCTGTGTCTAATGCGCCTTCCGGAAGAAAATCGTTTCTGGTGATCTGCTCGAGATCGAGCTCATAACCGCTTTCACGTGCCAGGATGAGAATCTTGCGCATGACATCGACGCCGCTGAGGTCGATGCGTGGATCGGGTTCGGTATATCCTTCGTCCATGGCCCTTTGCACCACCTCATTAAAGGAGGTCTTTTGGTTGTAGTTGTTAAATATAAAATTCAGGCTACCCGAAAGTACGGCTTCGATCCTGTTGACCTGGTCTCCGGAGATCACCAGATGTTTAAGGGTGTCCAGTACCGGTAAACCTGCTCCTACATTGGTTTCGAACAAGAAGGGGGTGTTGTAATGCTTTGAGAGCTCTTTCAGCTTGCGGTAATGGGCGTAATCTGCGGAGGCTGCGATCTTATTACACGTAACCACTGCCACACTTTTAGACAGGTAATCGGCATACGTAAAGGCTACCTTTTCGTTCGCAGTGATATCTACAAAGACACTATTTCTAAGGTTGAGGTCGAGAACCTTGTTGTAAAAACCTTCCAGGGAAGCCTTTTCACCCTTTGGCAGGTCTTTTTCCCATTGGTCCAGTTCGAGTCCCTGGTCGTTAAAGACCATGGTACGTGAATTGGCAAGACCGGTTACGCGAATATTGATCTTGAGCTGTTCCCTCAGGAATGCTTTTTGGCTTCGCACCTGTTCCAGGAAGCGTTTCCCTACATTTCCGGCGCCCATTACGAAAAGGTTGAGCTGTTTGATGCGGTCTTCAAAAAATTCTTCGTGGAGTGTGTTCAGGGCTTTTTTAACATCTTTGTTGGCGATCACCGCAGATATGTTACGCTCTGAGGCGCCCTGGGCGATCGCTCTTATGTTCACGTTGTTCTTACCAAGTGCACTGAACATGCGTCCGCTTAGTCCCTGGTAGCTCTTCATCTGGTCTCCCACAAGAGCGATGATGCTCAACTCCCTTTCGGTCAGGGGTGGGTATACCTTATGAGATGCGATCTCTCTTTCGAATTCCTGTCTGAGCATGGCGATGGCCTTTTCTGCATCTTCATCGGCGATGCCCACGCATATGGAATGCTCGGACGACGCCTGGGTGATCATGACCACATTGATGTTTCCGGAAGAAAGCACATTGAAAAAGCGTTGTGATGTTCCGGGTATACCGATGAGTCCGGGACCCTCCAAAGACAGGAGGCTTATATCTCCTATACGACTTATACCGCGAACGGCGCGTTTGGTGGCTTCGGCTCTTTTGGCGATTTTGGTTCCGGGAGCTTCCGGATCAAAGGTGTTCTTAATAACGATCGGGATGGCTTTTTCCAGTACCGGTTGAATGCTTGGCGGATAGAGTACTTTGGCGCCGAAATGTGAAAGTTCCATGGCTTCCTCGTAAGAGATGTGAGGTATGGCAAAAGCTTGTTTTACCATCCTTGGGTCTGCGGTATACATACCGCTCACATCGGTCCAGATCTCCAGGATTTCGGCATTTGTAGCAGCGGCTACGATGGCTGCCGTATAGTCGGAGCCACCCCTGCCGAGGGTGGTGGTGTGTCCGTTCTCTGAAGAAGCTACAAACCCCTGAAGTACGCCTACTTTTCCCTTGTGGTCTTTAACGGCTTCCCTGATCAGGTTGTGTGTAAGTTCGACGTTTGCCTGGGCCTTACCAAAGTTCTCATTGGTCTTGATAAGCGCCCTGCTATCGCCCAGCCAGCTATCGAGATCATTGCAGGCAAAGTACTGTTGAATGAGGTATGAGGAGAACTGCTCGCCATAACTAAGAACCTTATCCTTCAGTCTCGGGGTGGATTCCCCGATCATAAAGGCGCCTTCAAGGAGGGTTTCCAGTTTGTTGAGCTCTCTTTTAAAATACCCGATGAGCTTGCTGTGCTCCGATACTGCAAACAGGTCTCTTATGGTTACTAAATGGTGGTCTTCAAGCTTTTTGAGGGATGCTTCAAAATCCCTGCTCCCTGCTGCAGCGCTGGCTACAGCCGATTCCAGCAGATTGGTTACTCCGGACATGGCTGAGACCACGACAATAAGGTCATTGCTGTTGGCCTGTTTCACGACCTGGTATACCTTTTTGATATTCTGTGAATTACCTACGGAGGTTCCGCCGAATTTTAATATTTTCATAGAGGATTTTATTGGTTATTGGGTATGCGGTGTTTCAGACCCGAAATACGGGTCATATGCTTTGGTTCATATGAATAACATTACCCCCTAAGGGGTGATAATGGTGGTTGTAATGGTAGAGGTCATGCCAAATGCGCCTTCCGGGTGGAAGGTTCTGAAAGAGGGTATGTGGTTGGTTAATGGCATGAATATGTTTTCATGTCAAATGTAGGAACTTTGATGACCTGAACAAACTTTAACATAAAAAATAATAAATACATAACAAATCGCTTAAATCGCTGTGAAATGAAGATTTTTAATGCAGATCAGATACGTATTGCTGATAACATCACAATATCGCGGCAGCAAATAAGCAGTATTGAGCTTATGGAGCGGGCTGCTTTCAGGGTGTTCAGGCGTTTAAGGGACGCCTTTTTGCCGGTAGAAGGCACGGTTTGGGTGTTTTCCGGGATCGGAAATAACGGGGGAGACGGTCTGGTCATAGCGAGGTATCTTTCTGATGCAGGTTATAAGGTCAGGGCGGTTATCGTGAATTTCAGCAAGCACAGGTCTGCTGATTTTCTACTGAATTACGACCGGTTACTGGAAACCGGGGTGGCAATAGATGAGCTTCATGAGGGAAGTGTTTACCCTGTAATTGAAGAGGGAGATCTGGTGGTCGATGCGATCTTTGGTATCGGCCTTAACCGGGAACCACCTGCCTGGGTGGCAGGGCTCATTGGGCATTTGAATGCCGCAGCGGTCAAGATTATTGCGGTAGATGTTCCTTCGGGACTCTTCATGAATGGCATGGTTCCAGATGAGCATGCGGTGATCAAGGCTCAACATACCTACACTTTTGAGCTGCCCAAGTTGGTATTCCTGCTTCCGGATACCGGTAAGTTTACGCGCAGCTGGAGTGTTGTTGGTATTGATCAGGATAAAGATTTTATAGCGGCTGAGGTTACACCTTTCTTTTTTACGGAGGAAGAAGAGATGGTTGCGATGCTGCGAAGGAGGGAGCGATTTTCACATAAAGGGAGTTATGGTCATGTGCTGGTTTGCGGTGGGAGCTACGGGAAGATCGGTGCGCCTCTAATGTGTGCCGAAGCAGCCTTGACAGCAGGTAGCGGATTGGTTTCTGCCCTGGTGCCCCGATGTGGTTATGGGGTGTTTCAAACAGCAGTGCCGGAGGTGATGTGTGTGCCTGTTACAGGGGTAGATCATCTTGATGAGATCAGACCGGATTTCGATCCTGATGTGTTTGCCATAGGTCCTGGTTTGGGCACTCATGACGATACTGCTAAAGCTCTTGCCGATCTGCTGGAACATTACCATGGAAAGTTGGTGCTGGATGCCGATGCTTTGAATATATTGGCCGGTGATCCCCGGCTTTGGCGATTCCTGCCGGAAAATGCTGTGCTCACACCCCATCCCGGGGAATTCCGTCGACTTGCCGGGGCGTGGGGTAGTGACAGGGGAATGATGGAAAAAGCCATGGCTATGGCCTCTCAAAAAGGAGTTGTTCTGGTGCTTAAAGGGGCTTATACCATGGTGACAAATGGACGTGAGGTCTATTTTAATTCAACGGGAAACCCGGGAATGGCTACCGGGGGTAGCGGCGATGTGCTTACGGGGGTTATAGCTTCATTACTGGGGCAGGGATATACTGCTATGGAGGCGGCACGGCTCGGAGTTTATATTCACGGATTGGCAGCCGATATTGCAGTACGGCAAACGTCACAGTGGGCCCTTACGGCCACCGATATCATCGATTTTCTGGGAGATGCCTTTTTGCATCTGAGTGCATTGAAAAAATAGGTCGTACCTTGCAACGCAGGTCGATATTCTCCTGGTCTCCGGAGATCGGCGTCTTCTCGATGGGTGTAATATAAAGGCAAAGTCTTGTCTGTAATGGGGAGTTTTACGTTCTTCGCAGCAATTTTCCCTGGGCAGGAACACCAAGGTGTGGTCAAAGACCCTTTTACCAGGGGAGTGTAGGTTGTAAAACCAGGATCTTGAACAATTACTAACTGTATTGCGTATATCATGAGCAAAGTTTATCATATTTCGTCTGAAGAGCTTAGTTTGGAAGTTTTGAATACCCTGTTGTCTGAAAATTACGAACTCGCACTTTCAGAAGAGGCTGCCCGAAAGATCGAAGCCTGTCGTGCTTATCTCGATGAGAAGATGGCAGCCGATCAGCGACCGGTTTACGGTATCAATACAGGGTTCGGATCGTTGTGTAATATTAAGATCTCAGGAGAGAACCTGAGTCACCTGCAGGAGAACCTGGTGATGTCGCATGCCTGTGGTACCGGAGAGAAGGTGCCTGAGGCCATCGTAAAGATCATGCTTTTGCTTAAAGTACAGTCGCTAAGCTATGGGCATTCCGGGGTACAGTTACTTACCGTACAACGCTTAATTGACTTTTACAATCATGATATATTGCCTGTGATCTACACCCAGGGCTCACTTGGAGCATCGGGAGACCTTGCGCCACTGGCTCACCTTGCCCTCCCGTTATTGGGGCGTGGAGAGGTGTATTTTAAGGGGGAGATCAAGCCTGCTTCAGAAGTATTGAACCATTTTAACTGGGAGCCTGTAACCTTACAGTCAAAAGAAGGCTTGGCCCTGCTTAACGGAACACAGTTCATGGGAGCCTATGGGGTGTGGAGCTTGTTGCAGGGGCATAAACTCTCTTACCTGGCCGACCTGATAGGGGCGGTTTCCTTAGAAGCTTTTGACGGAAGGTTGGAGCCGTTTAATAAGCTCATTCATGAAATACGACCCCACAAAGGGCAGTTGGATACGGCTGCGCGCATTCTGGAATTTACCAAGGGGAGTGAGCTCGCACAGCAAGAGAAAAAAAATGTACAGGACCCGTATTCTTTCCGTTGTATGCCACAGGTACACGGCGCCTCTAAAGATGCGCTGGACCATGTGACAAGGGTGTTCGGTACAGAGATCAATAGCGTTACCGATAACCCTAATGTTTTTGTAGAAGAAGATGAGATCATCTCCGGGGGTAATTTCCACGGACAACCCCTGGCCTTGGCCCTGGACTATATGGGGATCGCCCTGGCTGAATTAGGGAGTATTTCGGAGCGAAGAACTTACCAGCTTATTTCCGGATTACGAGGCTTGCCGGCCTTTTTGGTTAATGATCCCGGGTTGCATTCCGGGTTTATGATCCCGCAATATACCGCTGCCAGTATTGTAAGTCAGAGTAAACAATTGGCCACACCGGCCAGTACAGATAGTATTGTGTCGTCTAACGGACAGGAAGATCACGTAAGTATGGGAGCTAATGCAGCGACCAAATGTTTACGTATCGTGGAAAATCTGAAGAGTGTGTTGGCTATTGAGCTTATGAATGCCTCTCAGGCAATGGCCTTCAGAAGACCGTTAAAGAGTTCGGAACGTATAGAAGTGTTCCTGGAGAAGTATACCGCAGAGGTGCCTTTTGTAGATCAGGATCGCGTATTGCACGACGATATTGAACAAACAAAGAAATTTATCGATAGTCTTAGTGTGACTTCGGAGATGCTTGGCGCTTAGGGCTTTTCTCGACCTGTTTTTGTGTCCATGCTATAGCGTCCTGAAGATTGTTAAAGAAACCGTTAGGGACCTTCAAGAACATTTTCTCGATAGCAAAGTTCATACGCTGCACCGGTGAATGCGCAGCGATGGCAAACGAGATCAGGTTGGGTTGCTGGTTCACAACTTCCTGATGCATGAACGGATTAAAAGAATAAGAGTTTAGTCGGTAGGAGATAATTGCGTAGGGCTTGTCTCCGTAAAATTGATTGCAAAGATTAAAGATCTCTGCTCCCTGTTCTGTTTCCAGGTCTATGCCTTCATGGATAATTCCAATCACATAAGTGTCGTGAAACTTCAGGGTGACAAAGTCATTCTGAATGGTTTTGATCATCGAAGTGTTAGGTCTGTCAGGTTAAATCCAAGGGGAAAATACTGTTGGCTTGCTGATTTCCTGACAAGTATCCTGTGAGTTACACATTTATTCGATGAGGTTCCTGCTCCAGAGGATAGCTTCGTCTAAATCGTTGAAAATTCTCATGTTATGAGCATAGAACTGCTTCTCCACCTCGAAGTTTTTCCGGTAGCTGGCCTTTTCACTTACAATGGCTATTCCTTTGAGGTTTTTCATTTCGGTGAGGTAGGGATATATGGTCGGATCTACCGAATAGGAGTGGAGACGCAAGGAGATGTATACAAAATCTCTTAGGCCGAAATTTCGCTCACTAAGGGCTATGAGTTTCGAAGTGGTGTCAAGGTCGAGGATGGTCCCTTCCTCTAAAATACCAATGACCATATTGGAGTAAAAGTAAAAAGTACCGAGATCTGATCTTTCTACATTAATGAAGTCTTGGGGGATAGAAGACATTGTCTGCATTTGGTTTTACGATTGGGGGTTTTTGATCATGTGTTTGTATGATCAGGCTTCAGGCTTCCAGTTCAGTTTTTTCTCGATCGCCATGATCATTTGTTCGGCAATGCCCAGATTGGTAGCGGTTTCGATACCTTCCAGTCCGGGTGATGAGTTCACTTCTAAAAGTAATGGGCCTTTAGAGGAACGTATTACATCTACACCGGCCACATCGAGTCCCATGGCTTTAGTGGCTCGTACGGCTATTTTTTTCTCTTCGGCTGTAGGTTTGATCACTGTTGCGATGCCTCCGAGGTGGACATTGGCTCTGAATTCACCCGGAGGTGCTGCTCTTTGAATGGCAGCTACCACCTTCCCGTTGATCACGAAAAGTCGGAGATCTTTTCCACCGGCCTCTTTGATGAATTCCTGGACGAGGATGTTGGCATCAAGACTTTTAAAGGCATTGATCACACTTTCTGCAGCCTTCTTGGTTTCTGCCAATACGACACCTTTACCCTGAGTACCTTCGAGAAGCTTTACGATAAGAGGTGCGCCACCTACCATATTGATAAGGTCGTTGGTGTCAAGTGGTGAATTTGCAAATCCGGTAGTTGGGATCTCGATCCCGTTCTTAAGCAATAGCTGAAGGGAATAGATCTTATCCCGGGCCTGCCTGATGGCGGCAGAGGTATTTAGGCAAAATATATTGAGCGATTCGAAATGTCTGGTGAGCGTACAGCCGTAAAAGGTCATGCTGGGCTTAATTCTAGGGATCACAGCATCGAGGTCGTTAAGGATCTTACCACCCCGGTAATGGATCTCCGGACGTTGTGCGTCGAGTTTCATATAACATTGGCGAATGTTGTAGAATTCGATCTGATGACCGCGACTTTCACCGGCTTCTATGATCCTTTTATTGCTGTAGAGCTCAGGATTACTGGCTAGAAGGCCAATTTTCAATCCGTTCTTATAGGTAATATCGGTTTGGTATTTCTGGTCGATATCGGCTTTGGTGTAGTTGCCGAGCATAAAGCTGTTCTCGGGGTCAACGATCATGCGTCCAAGCATGGCTTCGCGCCCGAAGAGCATGCGATATCCCATGCTGTCTCTGTTGGTTAGAGACATCTCAATGTCCCAGGTTGCATTGCCAATGGTCACAGGGGTCTTGATAATATACCTGTTTTCGCGATTCCCGGTAGAACTTTTGATCACACGTTTATCGACCACGAAGGCCTGGCAGCTGATCATTTTCTTACCGTTATGCTGAAGGGGGTATACATCAAAAGAGACCCAGGTTTCGTTGTTGCGTTGAAAAGGTTGGATGTTAACAGCGTGAAGTGCTGAGGTTTTTGCTCCACTGTCTACCCTGACCTTTATAGCCGGAATGCTTAAGTCGGGAAGGGCCACCCATTCTTCACTGCCGATAACTGTTTTCTCCATGTTTCTCCTGGTTTTATTGAATCTTTACGAATTTAAGGAGTATATGTGTCTTTAGCATAAAAAAACGCGATAAACAACCGTTTATCGCGTTATGATGAAATTTGAATTTTATAGGAATTCGAATTAGGATTCTGTCGATTCTTCCTGTTTGGTGATCTTGATCGTTAGTTCGTCCTTTTTCTCATCCAGGTCCATTTGAATACTGTCTCCTTCACTGAGGTTTGAACTGATGATCTCTTCTGCCAGGGCGTCTTCGATATATTTCTGGATCGCCCTTTTGAGCGGACGAGCTCCGTACTGTTTGTCGAATCCTTTATCGGCAATGTAATCCTTGGCTTTTTTCGTAAGCTTGAGATTGTACCCCAGTCCTTTGATACGGCCAAAGAGTTTTTCCAACTCGATATTGATGATCTTGTGGATGTCTTCTCTTTCAAGCGGATTAAATACCACCACATCGTCTATACGGTTCAAGAATTCCGGTGCAAAGGCCTTTTTAAGGGCGTTTTCGATCACGCTTTTGGCGTGGGCGTCGGCCTGTTCCTTTTTGGCAGTGGTACCGAAGCCAACTCCTTGTCCGAAGTCTTTGAGCTGACGCGCTCCGATGTTCGAGGTCATGATAATGATCGTATTTCGGAAATCGATCTTTCTTCCAAGGCTATCGGTAAGGTAACCATCGTCGAGTACCTGCAACAGCATATTGAATACGTCGGGGTGTGCTTTTTCCACCTCGTCGAGAAGGATCACTGCGTAAGGTTTTCTGCGTACTTTTTCGGTAAGCTGTCCGCCTTCTTCATATCCTACGTATCCCGGAGGTGCTCCGATAAGACGTGATACGGCGAATTTCTCCATGTATTCGCTCATGTCGATACGCAAGAGAGCGTCTTCAGAATCGAAGAGTTGTGACGCCAGCACCTTGGCCAATTGGGTTTTACCCACCCCGGTTTGTCCGAGAAAGATGAAGGATCCGATAGGTTTATCCGGATCTTTAAGTCCGGCGCGGTTACGTTGAATGGCTTTAACGACCTTAGCAACAGCTTCATCCTGACCAATAACCTTTCCTTTGATCAGTTCCGGTAATTCGGCCAGTTTAGAGCTTTCTGCCTTAGCGATCCTGGTCACAGGTACTCCGCTCATCATGGAGACCACGTCGGCAACGTTCTCGTCGCTTACGGTTTCGCGGTGGAGCTTAGATTCTTCTTCCCATTTTTCCTGGGCCACCTGCAGCTCTTTTTCCAGACGTTTTTCATCGTCTCTGAGCTTGGCAGCTTCTTCGTATTTCTGTTTTTTAACCACCGAATTCTTCAGCTCCTTCACCTGCTCCAGTTGTTTTTCCAACTCCAGGATCTGTTTTGGAACTTCCATATTGGTAATGTGAACGCGCGATCCGGCCTCATCGAGGGCGTCGATCGCTTTGTCCGGAAGGAAACGGTCTGTGAGGTACCTGTTGGTGAGCTTCACACACGCTTCAATAGCTTCCGGCGTATAGATCACATTGTGGTGTTCTTCGTATTTTCCTTTGATGTTATTGAGTATCTCTACGGTCTCTTCTACAGAAGTAGGCTCAACGATCACTTTTTGGAACCTTCTCTCCAGGGCACCGTCCTTTTCGATGTACTGACGGTATTCGTCCAGGGTAGTGGCACCAATACATTGGATCTCTCCTCTTGCCAGTGCCGGCTTGAACATATTCGAAGCGTCTAAGCTACCTGTAGCACCGCCTGCACCAACAATGGTGTGGATCTCATCGATAAAGAGAATGATGTCGTCATTCTTTTCCAGTTCATTCATCACGGCCTTCATACGCTCTTCGAACTGACCGCGGTATTTGGTTCCTGCTACCAGCGATGCCAGGTCGAGGGTAACCACGCGTTTGTTGTAGAGAATACGCGACACTTTCTTTTTAACGATTCGCAGTGCCAGCCCTTCGGCTATAGCACTTTTACCCACCCCGGGCTCACCGATGAGCAGCGGATTGTTCTTCTTGCGTCGGCTAAGGATCTGCGATACTCTTTCGATCTCTTTTTCACGGCCCACAACCGGGTCGAGCTTGTCTTCTTCCGCAAGCTGGGTGAGGTCCCTTCCGAAGTTGTCTAAAACTGGAGTTTTAGATTTCTTATTGCTCTTACCTGCAGAGGAAGAGCCTCCGAAGGGAGAATCTTTTTGGTCGTCGCTATCGGAAGGATCGTCAGAAAACGATTCTGCCGTTGGCGAGTCTATAAAGTCATCATCACTGGTGATCATGAGCTTGAATTGTTCTTTCACATTGTCGTAATCCACTTTAAGCCGGTTTAAAAGTTTGGTGGTTGGGTCGTTCTCATTCCTCAGAATACACAATAGCAGGTGCGCAGTGTTTATCGAGGTGCTTTGAAAGAGTTTGGCCTCCAAAAAGGTGGTCTTAAGAGCTCTTTCGGCTTGTCGGGTCAGATGAAGGTTTCGTTTATCATTGGTGTTGACCCCGGAATTAGAATTGGCCGGGGACAAGATCTCTACCTTACGTCTTAAGGTCTCCAGATCGATACTTAAGGCCGTAAGAATGTCAATAGCTTTTCCGTTTCCGTCTCGTAAAAGTCCGAGCATAAGGTGTTCGGTCCCAATAAAGTCGTGCCCGAGTCTCAGGGCTTCTTCTTTACTGTAGGCGATCACGTCTTTTACTCTAGGTGAAAAATTGTCATCCATGCGCTTAGTTCCTTTCTTCTTATTAAAAATAGTAAATCGTATACAACAAGGCAAAAACTATTCCTTAATTCGATTCACTTTTAGCTAATAGACAAAAAAAAGAGTCAAAAACAAAAAAATTAACACCGATTTTAAACGGGATTTTTGAAGGGAGTTTATGTTAATAAAAACGTTGAAAAACTATGTTCATATTATCCCTCTGCGCTTTTAAAATATGTATATTGGCACGATTGTAAACAAACCATAATTATAAACAATTTAATATGGCAGAAGGAGAAAAGCTGATCCCTATTAATATTGAAGACGAGATGAAGTCGGCATACATCGATTATTCGATGTCGGTCATTGTGTCACGTGCACTGCCAGATGTTCGTGATGGTCTTAAGCCGGTTCACCGAAGGGTTTTATTTGGAATGCATGAACTCGGAGTGCGTTCGAACACTGCTTACAAGAAATCTGCAAGAATCGTCGGGGAGGTACTCGGTAAGTATCACCCACACGGAGATAGCTCTGTATATGACACCATGGTGCGTATGGCTCAGGAATGGAGTTTGCGTTATATGCTGGTCGACGGGCAGGGTAACTTTGGTTCGATCGACGGCGACAGTCCTGCAGCGATGCGTTATACCGAGGCCAGAATGCGTAAAATATCGGAAGATATGCTGGCCGATATCGATAAGGATACGGTAGATCATCAGTTAAACTTTGACGATACGTTAAAGGAGCCCAAAGTATTACCAACGCGTGTACCTCAATTGCTTATTAACGGAGCTTCGGGTATTGCCGTAGGTATGGCTACCAATATGCCACCGCATAACCTTAGCGAGGTGATCTCCGGAACGGTTGCCTATATCGACAACCACGATATCACCATCGATGAGCTTATGGAGCACATCAAGGCTCCTGACTTCCCTACCGGAGGTATCATCTATGGATACGACGGGGTTCGCGAAGCCTTTAAGACGGGGCGTGGGCGTATCGTGATGCGTGCAAAAGCGCATACCGAAGAGGTGAACGGACGGGAGGCTATCGTGGTAACCGAGATCCCTTACCAGGTAAACAAGGCCGATATGATCAAGAAAACGGCCGATCTGGTAAATGATAAAAAGATCGAAGGTATTTCCAACATCCGTGATGAGTCGGACCGTAAGGGAATGCGTATCGTATATATCCTGAAAAGAGATGCTATTCCGAACATCGTTCTGAATATGCTGTATAAGTATACTGCCCTTCAGTCGTCCTTTAGTGTGAATAATATCGCACTGGTTAACGGCCGTCCGGAAATGCTGAACCTCAAGGATATGATCATGCATTTTGTGGATCACAGACATGAGGTGGTGGTTAGACGTACGCAATTTGAACTGAAGAAGGCTGAAGAGCGTGCACACATTCTTGAAGGTCTGATCATTGCATCGGATAATATCGACGAGGTGATCGCGCTGATCCGTGCCTCTGCCAACGCTGAGGAAGCCCGAGCCAAGCTCATGGAGCGCTTCAAGCTAACGGAGATCCAGGCGAAGGCCATTGTTGAGATGCGATTGAGACAGCTCACCGGACTGGAGCAGGATAAGCTGCGTCTGGAATACGATGAGATCATGAAGTTCATTGAAGATTGTAAAGACATTCTCGCCCGTAAGGAGCGCAGAATGGAGATCATCAAGGAAGAACTCCTGGAAGTAGAGCAAAAGTACGGTGACCCGAGAAGATCACAGATCGAATACGCAGGTGGAGACCTGAGTATTGAAGATATGATCCCTGATGAGCAGGTGGTGATCACCATTTCTCACGCCGGTTATATCAAGCGTACACCGCTTACCGAATACAAGACCCAGCATCGCGGTGGAGTAGGCCAAAAAGGTACCGCTACCCGTAATGAAGATTTCCTCGAGCATCTGTTCGTGGGAACCAACCACCAGTATATGCTGTTCTTTACTCAGAAAGGGAAGTGTTTCTGGATGCGTGTTTACGAGATCCCGGAAGGAAGCAAGGCTTCTAAGGGGCGCGCTATTCAGAACCTGATCAATATTGAGCAGGACGATAAGGTGAAAGCCTTTATCTGTACCAAAGACCTGAAGGATGAAGAGTATATCAATAGTCATTATGTGATCATGGCGACCAAGAAAGGGGTGGTTAAGAAAACCTCCCTGGAGCAATATTCTCGTCCGCGTACCAATGGTATCAACGCGATCACCATTCGCGAAGGCGATGAGCTGCTCGAAGCCAAGCTCACTACCGGGAACAGCCATATCATGCTGGCCGTTCACTCCGGTAAGGCCATCCGATTTGAAGAGAGTAAGATCCGCCCAATGGGAAGAAGTGCTTCCGGGGTTCGCGGTATCACTATCGAAGATCCTAAGGATGAGGTGATCGGAATGCTTTCTATCAATAACCTTGAAGAAAATGTACTGGTAGTATCAGAGAATGGATATGGAAAACGCACCTATCTGGACGATCCGGAAGACGGAGAGCCGGTTTATCGTATCACCAACAGAGGTGGTAAAGGGGTAAAAACCATGTCTATTACAGAAAAAACCGGTAACTTAGTGGCCATAAAAAGTGTGTCTGACAGTGACGACCTGATGATCATTACCAAAAAAGGTGTAGCCATCAGACTTGCGATAGAAGATCTAAGGGTTATGGGTAGAGCCACTCAGGGGGTTCGCCTGATCAACCTGAAGAACGATTCGATCGCGGCGGTAGCCAAGGTGGTTAAAGATGAAGATGATATCGAGGATGTTGAAGATATCGAAGTTCAGGAAGAAGGTCCGGTAACAGGATCGGATGCAGACAACACCGAAACTGAAAATTAACACTTAACACAAAATTAAATTCAATTACACAATGAAAAAGCGAATTCTATTAGCTTCTGCGGTACTTTTTACCACATTTGCCATGGCTCAGAAAAAAGAACTGAAGGCAGCAGAAAAGGCTCTGGAAGGCGGAAATGTTACTGAGGCCAAAGCTACACTGGATGCGTTGTCTAACGTAGATGGTTTTGAGGATAAATACAAAGCGCAATACTATTTCCTTATGGGGAAAGCGTATGCAGATATGGGGAAGAAGGGCATGGAGACCATCGATTCTTACACTCAGTCTGCTGAGTACTTCAACAACCTGATCGAATTTGAAAAAGGATATAAGGATAAGTATACTGAAGAAGCGATGCAGATCATGGAGGCTAACTCCGGAGATCTTGTAAATGCTGCAGTTGCCGATAACCAAAACAAGGAGTTCGGTAAAGGGGCAGATAAGCTTTACCTGGCATACAAGCTTAGCGGAAACGATGATTACTTGTATTACGCTGCATCAGGAGCTGTAAATGCCGGAGCTTATGAAAAAGCTTTACCATGGTATGTGGAGCTTAAGGACAAAGGATACACCGGGGTAACTACCCAGTATCTTGCTACCAATAAGGAAACCGGAGAAGATGAGGCTTTTGGTTCTAAGAATCAAATGGACCTGATGGTAAAATCCGGTGCTTATGAGAACCCAAGAGAAGAGGAAACTGAGAACAGATTCCCTGAGATCGTTAAGAATATCGCTCTGATCTACAACCAGCAAGGTGAAAAAGAAAAGGCGATCGCAGCGATCAGAGAGGCTCAGGCGGAGAACCCTGATGATGTAAATCTTTTGCTTACTGAGGCTAACCTTTACATCCAGTTGGACCAGAAAGACAAGTTCAAAGAGACCATGGAGCGCGCTATCGCCATGGATCCTGAGAACCCGGTACTTTTCTACAACATGGGTGTGATCTCTGCAGAACAGGGAGACAACCAAAAAGCTATGGAGTACTACCAACGCTCTCTTGATCTTGATCCTACAAGTGAGAATACTTACCTGAACATGGCTTCAACCATCCTTAACCAGGAGAAAGTACTCGTTGAAGAAATGAATGGTCTTGGAAACTCTGCAGCCGATAACAAGCGTTATGATGAGCTTAAGAAGGAGCGTGAGAACCTGTACAAAGAAGCTGTTCCTTTCCTGGAAAAACTTCTTGAGATCAACCCTAAGAATGTTGATGCTACCCGTACGCTAATGAACATCTACGGTAACCTTGGAGAAACTGCAAGCTACAAAGCTATGAGAGATAAGCTGGCTGAGTTAGAGCAATAAGATTTTTCAATGATATATAATAACCCGCGCTGAAAGGCGCGGGTTTTTTTTGATACAGTGAAACGGTTTTCCCCGAGTCGTTTTAAAATTGGCGTGGTGAGTCTGTAAAGTGAAAGGGATGTTTCTGTTATTAAAAGTATCCAAAGCAAGGAAGGATAAAACAGAGATATCATGGTTGTGGCTTGCTGCAATTGGTCTTCTTAGGGGTTGACAACTTTATGAAGTAAGAGTATATCTTAAAAAAAAAACCACGCGTATGAGCGTGGTTTTTTATGCGGTTACTCCGTATAACTGCATCACCTTATAACCGTATCACTCATATGATCTTTTTGATCACCCTTAATTTATGGGTATGCATGTTCTTATCGGCATTGAAGATCCCGCTATGGTCAATACGGTCGATACGAACCTGCCCGTAAGCATGGATAATGTAGTTGTTCTCCATGATAATACCCACGTGAATGATCTCTCCTTCGTCATTGTCAAAAAATGCGAGATCACCGGGTTCGCTTTCTTCAATAAAGCTCAGGGCTTCACCCTGTGTGGCTTGTTGCCCGGGTTCCCTGAGGAGCTTATAGCCATTGAGTTTGTAGACCATTTGAGTAAATCCTGAACTGTCTATTCCAAAAGGTGTTTTTCCACCCCATAAGAACGGACTGTTGAGGTACATAAATGCAGTTTTCAGGATCTCCTCTTTGGGTTGTTCCCCGGTCTTTACAGCGCCATCGTAATGGCTGTCGAGATGTTCTGCGGTGCTAATCGTGCTCCCCAACGGTATGGGCAGCAGGTCGTTGGTTTTGTTGTATACAAACTCCACCAGGTCTGCCGAAAGTCTGGCAGGTGTCTTATCGAGGTGCTTGTAAAGTGCTTCCTCGATAAGAACGAACTGCTTATTGTCTATCCACCCTTCATAACGGTCGAATGCAAGTCGAATCCTGCTCCAGTGCTTGCGCATCTCCAATACTTTGAAGTGTTCTCCAAAAAGTACCTGTGAGGTGAGTTCACTTTGATCGTTGGGTTCTTGCCGCAAAGGAACGATACTCAGATTGCAGATCCCGTATTGCATTCAGTTAGTCTTGGTTGATAGTGTTTATTAATTTCTCTCGATCACCATGGCAGAGGCTCCACCACCTCCGTTACAGATGCCTGCGGCACCGATCCTGGCGTCGTTTTGTTCTAATACATTCATAAGGGTAATGAGAATTCGTACTCCTGAACATCCCAGTGGGTGTCCCAGAGATACAGCACCTCCATTGACGTTTACCTTATCGGCCGGCATATCGAGGATCTTCATATTGGCCAGGGCAACCACAGAGAATGCTTCGTTCACCTCGAAATAATCTACCTGATCCATGCTGATGTTGGCTTTTCCTAAGGCTTTAGGAAGCGCTTTTGCAGGAGCGGTGGTAAACCATTCCGGTTCGTGAGCGGCATCGGCATAACTAAGGATGGTAGCGAGTGGCTTCAGTCCAAGGGCTTTAGCCTTCTCTTCACTCATCAGGATCACTGCACCGGCACCATCGTTAATGGTCGAGGCATTTGCAGCAGTTACGGTACCTTCTTTGGTAAAGGCCGGTCTTAGGGCCGGGATCTTTTCCATTTTAACGTTCTTGAACTCTTCGTCTTCAGCGATCACTATAGGCTCTCCACGTCGTTGTGGCACTTCTACAGGAACAACCTCGTTCTTGAACTTACCATCTTTCCAGGCTTGAGCAGAGCGCTTGTACGACTGTATTGCGTAGTTGTCCTGATCTTCTCTTGAGAATTCGTATTCTGTAGCACAGCTATCGGCACATACACCCATAGCGTTCTGATCGTACGCATCAACGAGTCCGTCGCGCTGTAATCCGTCTACGAGAGTGGCAGGACCAAATTTTTGACCATTTCTCATGTGGATATAATGAGGGATCATGCTCATGTTCTCCATTCCTCCGGCAACCACCACTTCGGCATCACCTGCAGCAATGGCCTGAGCACCCTGCATCACGGCTTTCATACCGCTGGAACAAACTTTGTTTACGGTTGTACAGGGTACGCTATCGGGAATTCCGGCGAAGATCGCTGCCTGACGCGCAGGAGCCTGTCCGACACCGGCTTGTACAACATTACCCATGAGGACCTCGTCTACCTGGTCTGCAGCGAGGTTGATCTTATCTAAGGCGCCTTTGATAGCAATGGCTCCGAGCTTGGGTGCCGGAACACTTGAAAGTCCGCCTAAAAAGCTCCCGATAGGGGTTCGGGCAGCTGAAACAATGACTACTTTATTCATGATAAAACTTTTTTACTGTTGCGAATTTAGGTAATTTATAACGATAATCATAAGTCACTATGGTAATAATAGCGTGCAAGAGATGACTTATTTTTTTTACATTTGAACATCAATATCCCTATCCATGAAGCGTTTTCTCGATAAGCTCTACGCCAACCAGTCGCTTATATATAAGAGCTTTTTATTTGTTGCAACCATCGTGCTTATCGTGTATTTTTTTCCGAAAGGAGGCAAGTTCAAGTACGATTTTCAAAAGGGTAAAGTGTGGCAGGAAGAAACCCTTTATGCGCCCTTCGATTTTGCGATATACAAGACCGACGAGGAATTGGAGTCAGACCGGGAGGAGATCACTGCGAACCATCCCGATTATTTTCAGTACGATGAGGATATCGCCGCGACCGTAGTTGCCGATTACGGAGAGCGATTCACCACCTTTTTTCCGAAAGACAGTTTTGGCACCCGGGATCATGAGACCCTATTCGCGAAAGGTGAGGCCTTACTCAATGATATCTATCGGGTAGGGGTGGTGCGTTCGGAGAGTGACCGCAGCGATGAGAAGGTGGTGAATGTGGTATTGAATAACGAAGAGACTACCGTTTTGTACGGGCAGTTACTTAAGATCAACCAACTGGAGTCGTTTATCAATAACAGGCTTACCGATCTCGGGGTAGAAGAATTTACCCCATCGTACTACGCCTTGTTCTTTGATATCATAAGGCCTAATGTATTCTTTGATGAAGACCTTACACAAACCACCCTTGGGGCTAAATTATCGGGGGTTATGCAAACCCGCGGTAATGTGGATAAGGGGAAGCGTATTATAGCTAAGGGAGAAGTGGTTGAAGGCGAAAAGTACAATATGCTGGTATCCCTGCGTAAGGAGTACCAATCGCAGTTGTGGAACGAACGCAATTACAACTGGATCGTTCTCGGGTATGTGATCCTTGTGGCCCTTACCCTGTTCATGCTTTTGCTGTTCCTGAAAAAATACCGCGCCGAGGTCTATGAGAACAACAATAAGGTCACTTTCATTTTCTTCAATATTTTGGTATTGATCTTTCTCACAACGGCCGTGGTCAAGTTCAATGTTGACTATGTCTATGTGGTGCCCTTGTGTATCCTGCCGCTTATTTTGAAGGCGTTTTTTGATCCCAGGTTGGGACTTTTTGTTCATACGCTTACCGTATTGCTACTCGGATTCATAGTGCCTAACAGTTTCGAATATGTGTTCCTGCAGATCATTGCCGGGATCGTGACCATACAAACCATTTCTGAGTTGCATAAGCGTGTGAATCTCTTTATTTCTGTAGGTCAGATCACCCTGGTCTATATCATTGCGTATTTCGCCTTTTTAGTGATCCATGAGGGAAATCTGGACAATGCCAACCTTTTTACCTTTGCTAAGTTTATTCTGAATGGTCTCGCAACCCTGGCGGCTTTCCCGCTGATCTATATTTACGAGAAGGTATTTTCACTGGTTAGTGATGTTTCCCTTCTTGAGTTAAGCGATACCAACTCTAAGTTGTTAAAGGAATTGTCGGATAAGGCGCCGGGAACGTTTCACCATTCATTACAGGTGGCCAACCTGGCAGAAGCTGCTGCGAACGAGATCGGGGCCAATGCGATGTTGGTAAGGGTAGGAGCTTTGTACCACGATATCGGCAAGATGAATAATCCGATGTATTTCACCGAGAACCAGCGAACGAGTGTGAATCCGCATAACGAACTCTTGCCGCAGGAGAGTGCCCGGATGATCATTGATCACGTATTGGAGGGCATCGAGATCGCCAAGAAGAATAAGTTACCGGATCGGGTGATCGATTTTATACGCACCCATCACGGTACCAATTACGTGTATTATTTCTACAAGCAGGCCATGGATTCCGGGGTGGAAGTCGATGCTGAAGATTTTCGTTATCCCGGACCCATCCCGTTTTCAAGGGAAACAGCTATTTTAATGATGGCCGATTCTGTGGAGGCGGCTTCCAAGAGTCTTAAGAATCCGACATTTTCGGTGATCGAGAGCTTTGTAGAGCGTATTGTAAGCAAGCAGGTGAAGGAAGATCAGTTTATCAATGCGAATATTACCTTTAAGGAAATTGAGATCATTAAAAAGGTGTTGAAACACAAGTTGAGCAACATTTATCATTTACGTATCGAATACCCCGAATAGTAAGTGTCTGTACCGCAGCAGGGAAGTGATTTATTTAAAAAATAATGGAGTAAAATGTTGCGTGAAACAAGATGATAATATACATTTGCAACCGCAATTTAAGGATTGCAGGTTCTGAAAAATTTTAGAATTAGGAGAGGTGCCAGAGTGGTAATGGAGCAGATTGCTAATCTGTCAACGGGTAACCGTTGCCAGGGTTCGAATCCCTGTCTCTCCGCAACGATCAGTTTTACACTGAATCGGGGTGTAGCGTAGCCCGGTTATCGCGCCTGCTTTGGGAGCAGGAGGCCGCAGGTTCGAATCCTGCCACCCCGACACATTGAGCCTACAATCA
>NZ_JADMKT010000082.1:0-5467 GCF_016786255.1 Robertkochia sediminum | reverse complement strand
TGATTGTAGGCTCAATGTGTCGGGGTGGCAGGATTCGAACCTGCGGCCTCCTGCTCCCAAAGCAGGCGCGATAACCGGGCTACGCTACACCCCGAAAGAAGTCTGATGATCAAAAGTATCCTTCAAGACTTTCTTAATGAGGGTGCAAAAATAAAACATTTTTCAAATCCGACAAGAACATTGTAAATAAAAATATCCTCAGATAAAATAGACTTTTCTGTCAGAGTTTTTATCAACTGTTCCACACCTCTAATTTTTAAAGCTTTAAGTCGGCTAATGATCTGATTATGAGTGATTAATGATTATTTTTAATATTCCATTCCCTTCCCTTTAACCTTTCGCTACTTGTGCATTAGAAATGATGTTTGATGATGCAGCGACTACCCTTGAGATTCCTGAATTTCCTATTCCTTCGTATTCCACCCTTATACATTTGGGCCATTAGCGGTACGCTTATCTTGCTCCTTTTTTCTACTCTACCTCTGTTAGGTCAAAATACCACCTATTACGTTGCCCTGGACGGAAATGACAACGCCGACGGACTAACTCCCGAAACTGCATGGCAAAGCATCGCTCATGTTAATCTAAACTCTTTTCTTCCCGGAGACCGTATCATGTTCAGAGGTGGTGACTCCTTTACAGGTACGTTATACCTTGAAGAAGATGATGGTAATGATCCGGAAAACATTCTCGAGGTCTCCTCTTTTGGAGATGGGAGGGCCACCATATTTGGGGAGAATAGTTTTGGCATCGTGATCAATGATACAGAGGGTATCACGATCCATAATTTAGAACTTACCGGTAGTGGTATGGAACGCAACGTCCAAAGTGGCATTTATCTGGCCAATCTGCTGGAAAACGATTTTAAGCTTGCGAACATTGAATTGCGGGATCTTGAAATAAGCGGGTTTGGTGTCAATGGTATTACGGTACAGTCTACATTCGGGAATTCAGGATTCAGGAATGTGCTCATTGACAACGTCAAAGTTCACGACTGCCTCGATAACGGGATCGTGGTCATTGGCGATCACGATCAGAATAAGTTCGGATATGCACATGAAGATATCGTCATAAGGAATTCTGAAGTATACGACATTCCCGGGTTCGACAAAGAATACCATAGCGGAAGCGGGATCATGATCTCCAACGTTCAGGATTCTGTTATTGAAGACTGCGTGGTCTACAACTGCGGATACAATAACACCCAATGTGGCGGCCCCGTGGGTATCTGGTATTTCGATGCCAACCGGGTTACCATTCAGCATTGTGAAGCCTACAATATGAAGTCAGGAACCGGCTGTGACGGGGGCGGATTCGACCTTGACGGCGGGGTGACCAATGCGGTCATGCAATACAATTACTCCCACGATAATGACGGGGCCGGATTTCTCATCGGGCAATATGTCGATTCGCGCCCCATGTACAATATTACGGTGCGTTATAACATTAGTGAGAATGACGGGCGTACGAACGGAAGTAGTATTTATCTTTTTAACCTCAATCCTACCTTTCCGCCCGAGCGTATCAAGATCTATCACAACACCGTATACGTAAGCACTTCCGAAACCAATCCTCACCTGGCAGCGGCCGGTGCCCTGGCCTCGATATCTCTCGGGCCCGATATCAGTTTTACCAATAACTTGTTATTTACCTCAGGAGATCCGGCCCTGGTAAGCATTCCGCAGGACTATCCCGTAAGCTTCGTCAACAACCTTTATTACGCAGAACAAACTCCCTTGTGGAACTATCAAGGTGTACCCTACACTACCCTGGAAAATTTCAGGGCCAGTGGCAATGAACTACTGGAAGGAGCTCCTGTGGGCTTCTATGGCGATCCCCTGCTAATGAATCCCGGAAAAGGCGGAACCATAGGATTTGGAAAGAACCTGGAAACCATACCCGCCTATCAGCTGGATTATGGATCACCTGCCGTTAATGTGGCTATCCCGGTAGACGGCAATGACAGTCCGACAGATTTCTTCGGAAACCAGGCTGTTCTTGGTCCCCTGGGCGATATCGGAGCGTTCGAGCTGGATGATGTGATCCCCCCGGTGATCACCCTGCAGGGCGAGAATCCGTATACGCAGGAAGCAGGCCTCCCATTTGACGATCCCGGCGCCCAGACCGACGATGGTTCTGAAGTGATCGTCGATGCCACCACCCTCGAAACCGGTGTTGGCACCTACGAGGTGGTATACACATCAACCGACCTCTATGGGAATACCTCCCAAACAACGCGCACAGTGAACGTAGTCGATACCCGGCCACCTGAGATCGCCTGTGAGGAGATCGTAGTTGTTTTGGATCCTTCGGGTCAGGGCGAAGTGAACGAAGCCCTGATCCGTGCCAATATAAAAGACCCCAGCGACTTTACGGTTAGCTTTGATAATGCCACATACAGTTGTGAATCGATAGGCGACCAGATCCTTGCTGTAAGCGCTACCGACGCCTATGGCAACACCAGTAATTGCAATGCCACAGTAAAAGTGGTCGATCTTATTCCCCCGGAATTATTTACTTCGGCAGAAGAACTGCCTTTAGAATTCTATGTCGCAGAAAGAGCAGACCTGGAACTACCGGATTTTACCACTCTGCTTGCCGTAGGTGATAATTGTACGCCACAGGAGAACATTACCATCACCCAAAGCTTCGCTCCCGGCTTATCCCTACGCAGTGGCAACTACGAGCTGGAGATCACCCTGACCGATGCTTCGGGAAATAGCATTACACAGGTATTTCCACTAACCATTATCGAGGGGATACCCAATGACGGACCCTTATTCATTTATCCCAACCCCGTAAGATCGGTAGTACAATACAATAAAAAAGTAGTACGTACCAGGGTTTATGACCTCAGAGGTTCCAGGATACACGAGACCTTCGAACCCCGTCCGGACCTCTCATTTCTTCAATCAGGGATTTACGTTCTAGAAGCCGTTACAGGTGAAGGAACCTTCCTGAAAAAGGTGATCAAGAATTAGTATTAACACATTGTTTGCCAGAATTTTACCTGTATAACAATGCTTTTGTACGCTACATATGACAAAAGTCATACGCTATGGTATCTCTTCCTGTTAATTTAGCTAACAGATCCCACCAATACATGATCACTTTTCACTAATGTAAACTTAAATCAAAACACGATGAAAAAATTAATTTTTAGCATGCTGTCACTTTTTGCAACAGTAGGTGTGTTTGCTCAGGCAGGTCACATCATGCAGGGAGTGGGTGCAAAAAATATGTCCATGGGTGGTGCCGCTACGGCTCAAGCCATTGATATATCCGGAGCCATGCAGTGGAACCCCGCAGCCTTGGCTACCTTTGAAGGGTCTGAGCTTAAATTTGATATCGGAGCTTTCTTTTCTTCTCCGGAGCTGAGATCTACCGTTCCTGTGATCGATCCAAATACCGGTCAACCTACCGGACAATTCGCCAGCGGAGTTACTGAAGATGACCGCGGTACTTCACCAATGCCGGCATTGGCCTTTTCATGGGGCGATGACGATAGTCGTTCCAAGTTTGGAGTATCTGCCTTCGGGATCAGTGGTTTTGGAGTAACCTTCCCTGAAAGTATGACCAATCCTATTAATGCTCCACAGCAGTTTGGAGGCTTTGGTACGATCGAAAGTGATTACCTCTTGTTCCAGCTCGGATTTACCTGGGCTTATGAACTTACCGATAACCTTTCTATTGGTATTCAGCCAAACATCAACTACGCGGGACTCAAATTAATGCCCAATCCAACCGCTAATCCAAGTCCTACAGCAGGATATCCTTCTACAGACCGTGCTTCAGCATTTGGTTTCGGAGCGCAGTTCGGGGTACACTACCATTCGCCTACAGGACTAAAAGCAGGGGTTTCGTATAAAACGACCCAGAGCTTCTCAGATTTCGACCTGGAGAATACCTACCTGGACGGAAGCACAGGAGAGAATTCATTTAAAATGAATTACCCTTCTATTCTGTCACTAGGACTCGGTTACTCTCTTGGAAACATCGACCTTGCCCTGGATTACAGATGGGTGAACTACGAGAATACCGCCGGATTTGATGAAGCAGGATGGACTCCAACTGCATCAGTTAGAGGATTCGGATGGGAGAACATCAACATCCTTTCTGCAGGTATTCAGTACAAGGGGATCAACAAGCTTCCTTTACGTGTAGGATATACCAACTCTACCAATCCGATCACTTCAGAACTTGCATTCTTTAATATTCCGGCTACGGCCATTATCAAGAATGCTTACCAGTTCGGATTTAGCTATGAATTCAGTGATACGTTCGTACTTGACGCTGTATACCACTACGGTGACAGTGATGGTGCAACCGCAGGACCTATTTATAACCCACAGCTCATTTCACCAGACAATCCGCTTGGAGCGTTCCCGGGATCTGAAGTGTCTTACGATATGACCACTTCCATGATCCAGGTAGGTGTAAGCTACAGGTTCAACTAAGTTTTCTTAATTAATTGGTTTTTTACCCCCGGGTCAGGGATTTCCTGATGCCGGGGGTAATTTTTTTCAGGCCTGCTCCTCCCCCTGATCACAACGAAAACCGGCTACAAATCGCACTTTGATTTTGATAGACAAACAGTTAAGCAGCGTCCGGAGATCAGGGCAGAATTTCTCCTGAAAAAGCTATTGTAATATATCAGAATCGTTTATTTTTGCAGTCCACTTTTGAGCTTTGTTCAGGGTGATTTTTCGGTTTTTACCCCACGTTGAAACTGAAAAATGTTTAGGTTTAATGATTTTACAAAAACGGCTTCGGCTGTTTTTTCGGGATGTGGCGCAGTCTGGTAGCGTACACGCATGGGGTGCGTGGGGTCGCAGGTTCAAATCCTGTCATCCCGACTTACAGAGCCTATAATCAGGCACAAATACTGAATATTCCTATGAAATCTGGCATTTTTGGCCTGTTTTTCATAGGAATGTTTCATTTTGATACATATTGAAAGGTTACCTAAAAGGTTACCTCCTCCGAATTTCGGGATATTTACTATCTTGAAACCTCTCAGAATAGGACTGCGGAAATCTTTCGTTCATCGAAGTTTAACTTAAAGAACGAGAGACATGTCTACTTCAAAAAATCTCTACATCAATTTCTGGATCGCCAAGGCCAAATCCAGAAATGGCCAATGCCCCATTTATGTACGAATTACCATCGCCGGAAAAAGAGCCGAGGTGAGTACCCAATTAGCTGTTGAACCTTCAAAGTGGAATTCCAAATCGGGAAGGGTCAACGGGCGCTCCGAAAAAGCCAGGGTGCTCAATAAGTTATTATGGCAGATCGAAGCCCGGATTTATGAATGTCACGAAGCCTTGCGCTATGAAGGTAAATTTATCACCGCATCCAGTTTGAAATCGCGGTACCTGGGGAAAGATGATCACACCCATACCCTGCGATCCATCTTTAAGTACCACGAAACAAAAATGAAGGGCGTGTTGGCTCATGGAACACTTAA
>NZ_JADMKT010000081.1:116768-120597 GCF_016786255.1 Robertkochia sediminum | reverse complement strand
TAATTTTTAAAGATCAATCAGAAAGAACAAAAGAGTGGATTAAGGTCAATATAGCCAGTGAATGTTTTCAATTCGTCAACATTGATGATCCCCACTCTTTTCTACTGCTATTTCGTTCAGTTCTATGAGACGTCCAGATCTCGATTCTAAGTTGTTGAAACTCCAGTAGCCTGTTCTTTCCTCATTCAGTTCTTATGACTAAAAATACTAAAATCTACGGAGTAGACATCAGTAAAGATGTATTCGATGTAATGGATGAACAAGGGGTTCATCAAAAATTTTCTAATGACCCTTCCGGCTTTAAATCCTTTTTAAAAACCCTGGATAAGGATGGGCTGGTGGTGATGGAAGCTACAGGGTATTATCATTATCGACTCGCTCAGTTTCTTTACCGAAAGAACGTTGCTGTATCAGTGGTAAATCCTCTTCAGGTGAAGCGTTTTATTCAGATGAAGTTGTCTAAAGTAAAAACAGATAAGAGCGATGCCAGGGCTATTTGTGAATATGCCCAAAAGAATCAAGTACCTCTTTACAATGCACTTAATGAAACACAGGCAGAGTGCCTGCAGCTCTTTCGCTTATTGGATAGTTACCTGAAAAAACGAACAGCCATAAAAAACAAGCTTCATGGCGAAGAAGCTTTGGGAAGACCTTCAAAAGTAGTTTACCACTCTCTGAACCGCACGCTAAAGCATTTAAACAAGGAAATCGAGATGTTGGAGTCACGTTTGCTGGAGTTGGTCAAGAAGGAGCAGCAACAGCAATTAACAAACCTGAAAAGCATTCCCGGAATGGGGACTAAAACAGCCTTGTTTCTTATCATCATCACCGATGGTTTTACCAAGTTTGAAAACGCTTCACAGCTATGCAGTTATGTGGGGATCACCCCTACCATTAGGGTGTCAGGCAAAAGTGTTCGCGGCAAAAGCAGGATCAGTAAAAGAGGAAACCAGAAACTCCGCAACCTGGTGTTCTTATGCGCCTTCTCGGCCTGTAAACACAATAAAGCCTGTAAGGAACTCTATGACCGGATAGTCGACAAAGGAAAAAGTAAAAAACTGGCCCTGATTGCTGTAGCTAATAAACTGCTGAAGCAAGCCTTCGCAGTGGCTACATCCGGGATACCATATGATGAAAATTACCGGTCGAAATTAGCTTGAAAAGGGGTTGGATTTTAACTCAGTTCTTTGTTATGCTGCGTTGTTTTCTAATGGTTTAATATTATTTAGCTCCTTTTGCTTTAATTCTTTTTCTTCTTCAATGTCATAATCGTCTTGAAGACCTAGCCAGAATTTGGCAGAAGTACCAAAGTATTTGGCTAGCCTTAAGGCAGTATCTGCAGTTATTCTTCTATTCCCTTTTATAATTTCACTTATTCTGGTTTGAGGAATGAAGGTTTCTTTGGAAAGTCTGTAGGCTGATATTTCCATTGGATCTAGAAATTCTTCTTTGAGAACTTCTCCTGGGTGTATGTTTTTTAGCTTACTCATCGTTTTCTTGTTTAATGATAGTCAACAATTTCTACGTTAAAGGCGTTGTCGTTTTCCCAATTAAAAATAATTCTCCATTGTTTATTTACTCTTATACTGTAAAAGTTCTCTAAATCTCCAGCTAGTTTTTCAAGTCTATTCGCTGGAGGGATTCGCAGATCATTAATGTTTTGAGCATTGTTGATCATTCTTAATTTTCTACGTGCAACATTTTGAATATCTGCCGGCAATTTTTTGGACTTAGTACCATTCCATATTTTTTCTGTTTCCTTGCCGGAAAAGGTCTTAATCATTTGAATAACGTTTAGCGTTACTAACGTCAAAGGTAAGTAATGTTTTTGAATGTAACAAGAATTGCTTTCAATGCAGGATAACGGTTTGCATATGGCTTGTGGCGGGCGGGTTGGTTGATGCGTCCGATGGAGACGAATAGCCTGGTCGGGTTCATGACTATTTTTTCTTTTTTAGAAGTACGACACTAGCCATGAGCTATAGCCGGTGTTGTGCCCAGTATTATTTATTTTTCTATGGTGTAATAGGTTTTATTTTTTGTCCCATGCTTTTTTAGCAAGTTTAATTCTACCCCTAAAGCTAAATCTCTACTGGCTGTAGCCGACGAAATATTTTTAAATGTTAGTAGGTAATCTTTTCGTGTAAACTTTCCTTTTTGTTTCGATATGAAGTATTCTAATCGATCCTCTTGAGACATTGTTTTTTCTGAATCTTCTAGTAAAACCATTAAGGCTTGATCAATGATGCTAAGCATGAACTCCAAGAATGGAGTGGATTTACCGATCTTGTCACTCAGTCCAAGACATTTGTAATATTCCTTTTGATCTTGACTAATAAGTGTCTCAAGAGGAATGAATTCAAATAATGGAAATTCGTTCATTAAGATAAGCGTTTGCCATAGCCTGCCCATTCTTCCATTTCCATCAATAAATGGATGGATGAATTCCAATTCGTAATGAAAAACACAGCTTTTTATAAGTGTTAGTTCGTTAGGCTCCTTAACATAATTGAAGAGATCTTTCATGAGAAAAGGTACGTTCTCATGAGGCGGTGCCATATGCTCCAATTTTGACCCTTTAGCAATCCCGACAGATTGCTTTCTATAAGAGCCGACTTCAGAAACAAGATTGTTCATCAGTAATCGGTGAGCCTTGAGAAAGGATGTCTCTGATTTGAAGTCAAATTCATTTAGGCGGTCATATACGTCAATGGCATTGATTACTTCGTTGATGTCTCTTGGTGGGCCTAGTACCTTTTTGTTTTCAATTAAAGCAGTTATTTGCTCTTCTGTTAGGGTATTTCCTTCAATTTTAAGGGAATGATGAATGGTCTTCACCTTATGTTCTTTTCTTAATTGAGGTGAAGGTTTATCTAAAAATGATGCATTGATACGGCCTATTTTTTGAGAGATAGAAGCAATCAGTTCTAGTACTTTTGGGGTAATATCATAAGGTGGTTTCACGTGATAGTATCATTTGATAGTATCAAAGGTAATGTTTTTTAATATTGGGCACAACGGCAGGGCTCGTGGCGGGCAGGTTGTTTGTTGCGTCCGATGGAAACGAATAGCCTGGTTGGGTTCATGAATATTTTTTTCTTTTTTAGAAGTACTACACTAGCCATGAGATATAGCCGATGTTGGCCACAGTATGTTATTCATTAATTCTGATTTTTGTTGCTTCCTTGGTTAATTCTTTCATCCTTTTTAATCCTTCTTTTTTCTGACCTTCATTCTCTTTAAGGTTGGAAAAAAAGGATTCAAATTGGATTTCAATGTCTTCAATAGGATCAGGCTCTGAGAAATAGAATTCATAAGACATTAAATTGATGAATCGTTCTTTTTCCTTTAATTCAAATTCAGAATATTTATCTAGAAAAAAGGATGTCTTAAATTCCATAAAACTTATTATTTCGGAACCCATAATTTCAGCAAGGGAGCCATCAGCCTTTTCGACAATTACGCGGAACACTTCGAAATAGAATTCTAAATCGGAAGTATTCTCACTGAATAAAAGATCAATGCAACTTATCGTTTCGTCATTGTCCGAAGGATAAGATTCACCGGATAATATTGTTTTAGCGTATTGTTTTATTAGTAATGTGTCAATATTCTTAAGACTATTTTGACGGATATTGTATCTATAATTCTTTGTTTCAATTTCCTGTCTAGGACCTATATTCTCCTGAAGATTTTCGTCAATTATAGATGTTTGTTTAGGTAGAGATTTACTTTTTTCCTCTTTTACCTCATTACAGGAGGGGAAGATTGTGATTAACAGGCATATTATTATGATCGGATTTCTCATATTGTGGCCAACGGTCGGGCT
>NZ_JADMKT010000081.1:0-116718 GCF_016786255.1 Robertkochia sediminum | reverse complement strand
CTTCGCAGTGGCTACATCCGGGATACCATATGATGAAAATTACCGGTCGAAATTAGCTTGAAAAGGGGTTGGATTTTAACTCAGTTCTTTGTTGTGCTTACGTTGATTAGATTATTCAAATTCTGTACATTTCTATTAATCCTTTTTCTTTAATCGAGAATTTAAATCATCTATGATTTCATCTTTTTCGTCAATCAATATTTGATGATATCTCAAGGATGTGAAAAGAAAAACAACAAGAAGTACTATGCGGACGTCACTATTGTTGAAGCTATTTTCATCCATAGTTTTACCCAGTACCCATGCAATCACGTAAAGTATCATGGATATAAATGACACAATTTTAAATATTCTTTTCATATTTAATTTTTTATTTCAATCAATTAAGCACAACTTGTTTATATAAGTAGTTTTGTGGTTTATATCCCCCTAAATCCAGAGGTAAAACACTATCACTTACGTTGTATCGAATATAGTTTATATATGCTATTATTCAAAGGTTCTTTCCTCCTTTTCTTAAACATCTTAGTATAAAAAGAGGCGGAATAGCGAGAGGGTAACACGCTGTCGCGATGTTACGTGTAGCACAACTCCTTTCGAGCCTGCATGGATATTGGCAAACTCAGGTATCTCATTTTACTAAAAACCAAAGACTGTTTAGTAAGCTAGTAGTACGCCTCTTTTTTAATGTTTCCTTTCAATCTTTCTCCAGTCCTCTTCTACGATAACCTGATCTAAAGGACTGAAAAAATGAGATTTGGAACCTGTAGATGGTCTTTAATTTTTTATGTAATTTTAGAAATGAAAGATTTCCAAAGGTTACCCATTCGGTTACCTGGAGGGAGATAAGAAGGAATAACTCAGTGTTTATTTGACTTGAAAATATAGGTTTCATATACTGCCACCCCGACCAGAAAAGCCGAACAACATCTTGTTGTTCGGCTTTTTTTATGCCCAAAAGCGTCAAGCGCTCGCGCTTGTAAGCGAAAGGGCATAAAAAAAGCCCGTCACCAAGCTGTGGCTTGGTGCGGCTTTACTGAGCAACACCCCCACTCCAGGATCACGAGGCAGCGAGTGAATCCTGTTTTTCTTCAATTCCAATCCGTGTATAACCTTGCGTTCGTAAGCGAAAGGGTATAAAAAAAGTCCGTCAAGGCAAAGCCTTGATCGGCTTTCCTGAGCAACGCCCCACTCCAGGATCACGAGGCAGCGAGTGAATCCTGTTTTGCTTTAATTCCAATCCGTGTATAACCTTGCGTTCGTAAGCGAAAGGGCATAAAAAAAGCCCGTCACCAAGCTGTGGCTTGGTGCGTCTTTACTGAGCAACACCCCCACTTCAGGATCACGAGCGGAGCGAGTGAATCCTGTTCATCGGTATTGAGATTTTGAAAACCTCTTCCGTCAGCACATTCGTGCTGCCACCTTCCCCTGTGAGAGGAAGGAGATGTTTTTTGATTAGCGCAGTGTTGCGCTTGATCGGCTTTCCTAAGGCTCCCCACCACAGGATCACGAGCGGAGCGAGTGAATCCTGCTTTTTTCCATCCCGAATCGCTTTGAATTTCCACCATACAACTCATGATGAAAGTCATATTGAACTGTGTGAAAATTCGCTAATTTTATGACGATCAAATGGTTTTGGATACCGTAGTGGATCTCTACATGTCCTCAAGGACGCATGTAAAGATCAGGTTTTACCATCCTCAAGAGAGGAGTGAAGCGGTGTTCTATACCACCTTATTAAACTAACCAAGTACCATTTCATGAAAAAGCAATCCATACTGCACTTAGGGATCATTATGCTTATCCTCATAGGCAGTTCCTGTAAACCGGAAACACCAGAAGTTTTGAAAGAAAAAGACAACGGCATCCAGACGCCTGAACTCTCGCTGCAATACGATGAAAAGATCGACAGTCTCATTGCCTTAATGACCATCGAAGAAAAGATCGGCATGCTCCACGGCAACAGTATGTTCGCCAATAAGGCTGTTGAGCGTTTGGGAATTCCCGAGCTCACCATGGCCGACGGTCCCCTTGGTGTGCGGGAAGAGATTTCCCGCGACTCCTGGGCGCCTGCAGGATGGGATAACGACTTTGCGACCTATTACCCGGCCGGTGGCGGACTCGCAGCGACGTGGAATACCGAATTGTCGCTCCGCTTTGGACAGAGTGTAGGTGAAGAGTCCCGGGCCAGAGGAAAAGACGTCCTGCTTTCTCCGGCTATCAATATCATCCGAACTCCCCTGGGCGGACGTACCTATGAGTATTTTACCGAAGATCCGTTCCTGAACGCCCGTATGTCGGTTCCTTTTATCGTAGGGGTACAGCAAAACGACGTGGCCGTATGTGTAAAACATTACGCGGTAAACAACCAGGAAACCAACAGGGATTCTGTAGATGTCCTCGTAGACGAGCGTACACTGCGCGAGATCTACCTGCCGGCCTTTAAAGCCGCCGCTGTAGAGGCCAACGCTTATAGTTTTATGGGGGCCTACAATAAATTCCGCGGAGAATACCTCTGTGAGAATCCGTATATGCTCCAGGATATCCTGAGAGATGAGTGGGGATACAAAGGGATCGTGATCTCCGATTGGGCGGCGGTGCACGATACCAAGAAATCGCTCGAGGCGGGAACCGATATCGAAATGGGAACACCAAAACCCTTTAACGAATTCTATTTTGCCGATCCGCTGGCAGAGGCGGTAGCCAAAGGAGAAATTGAAGAAGCAGAGCTCGACAAGCACGTAAAACGTATCCTTCGCGTGATGTTCAATTTAAAGACTGTCGATGGGGTAGGTCAGAAAAAAGGGAGCATCAATACCGAAGAACACTTCCAGGACGCCTACGCCATCGCAGCAGAGTCTGTGGTATTGTTGAAGAATGAATCCGATCTGTTGCCATTGAAACTCGACGGAGTAAAGCGTATCGCAGTGATCGGGAACAACGCTACCAAGAAGAATGCTCTGGGCGGATATGGTGCCGGGGTGAAGACCAAAAGGGAGATTACACCACTGGAAGGATTAAAAGGCCGTCTTCCGGAAGGGGTTGAAGTGCAATATGCCGAAGGATACCGGGAACGCTATGCCGAAAATGAAAAGGCGGTTTTTGGAGATATTACCCTTAATGGCCCGGTGCCCATCAATGAACTGGAGCCTGAGCTGGTAGAACAGGCGCTCGATGCAGTTCGAAATTCGGACCTCACCATTGTCTTTGCCGGTTCTAACCGGGATTATGAGACCGAAGCTTCGGACCGCGCAAGTTTGGACTTGCCTTACGGACAAGAAGAACTTATCGAAAAAGTATTGGAGATCGATCCCAATGCCATTGTGGTGTTTATCGCCGGAGGGCCTTTCGACATTCAGGATATCAGTGAAAAGTCAAATGCCTTAGTTTGGAGTTGGTTCAACGGATCTGAGGGCGGTAATGCCCTGGCCGATGTCCTGCTGGGAACTGTGAATCCTTCAGGGAAATTGCCGTGGACCATGCCGAAGAAGCTGGAGGATTCTCCGGCCCATGCTACCAACAGTTTCCCCGGTGATGATTCCGTAACTTATGAAGAAGGGATCTTGGTCGGGTATCGCTGGTTCGATACTAAAAATGTTGATCCGCTCTATGAATTCGGGTACGGATTGTCTTATGCTGATTTCCAATACGGGAACATGATCACCGATAAGTCGGAATATAATGAAGAAGATACCGTTGTGGTGAATGTCGAGGTAAGCAATCGTTCTGAAGTAGACGGTAAGGAAGCGGTTCAGCTTTATGTCTCTGCCGAAAATTCTCAGGTAGAACGGGCGCAAAAGGAACTCAAGGCCTTTAACAAGGTGGCAGTACCCGCTGGCAAAACCGTGACTGTACCATTGAGCTTTAAGGTCAAAGACCTGGCCTATTACGATACCGCTCAAAAGACATGGGTCGTAGAGAAAGGGGAGTACACGATCCGGGTTGGAGCCTCATCCAGGGATATTAAAGGAGAAGCTACTATCGTAATCCGGTAAGGGAAATCAAATTGCGGTAGGGGGAACTTTTAGATGAATAATATCGTTTAGGGGTGCATACTGCTTAAATCAATATGTGACTTATAAAGGAGAGGGGGGAGTTAAGATGCTTCATCCCTCTTTTTGTTACCTCAATGATTTGAAATTTAATTTTTTAACATAAAAATCCTTATCTTTTTTCACCCAACAGAATAACGGATATAGATCCTTGTAGCCATGTGATAGATAGAACTTGTTCCAGGGGATTTTTTCCTGTTAATACCTTAAGTATATATGAGTCACCCATCTAAAAATACCAAAGGCACTGTTGCTTTTGGTCAGAAAGTAGCGTTTGGCCTTGGAATGCTAGCCAATCAAATGTTTCCTGCAGTTCTCGGTATTTTTATGGTAGTCCTGGTTCAGGACCTGGGGTTTCCCGGATGGATGTGGAGTGCGATGTACTTTTTTCCGAGGATACTAGATTCGATCACCGATCCCATTATGGGATTCATCTCCGATAATACTCGCTCCCGTTGGGGAAGGCGACGCCAGTATGTATTTATTGGAGCAATAATAATGGGAATTGCCTTCGTAGCCATGTGGCAATTGTACCGGGAGAATGGCCTTACCTACAATTTTATATATTTTATGCTGTGGTCGTTTGTTTTCTATCTCGGATTGACCATCTTCAGCGTTCCATATGTAGCTATGGGTTACGAAATGAGCGATGATTTTCATGAGCGTACCAATATCATGGCGATAGCACAATGGGTTGGGCAATGGGCATGGGTGATCGCACCGTGGTTTTGGGTGATCATGTATGATCCTGAATGGTTTCCGAATGCCGACTCTGCTACACGGGAACTCGCTATCTGGGTTGGAGTGATCTGTGCTCTGGTTGCCATGGTACCGGCCATATTTATCAAAAGCCGATCGACCTTGAATGACGATTGGCTGGCGCCCCTGTCCCTTAGTACCATCAGAAGCAGCCTCACCCGTATCTTTAAGGGATTTAGAGAGGCTTTCCAGATGATGCCTTTCAGAAGACTTTGTATTTCCACCTTTTTGATCTTTAATGCCTTTAATACCGTTGCAGCATTTTCTTTCTTTATTGTGGTCTATCATTTGTTTGAAGGCGATACTGCTGCCGCAGGCATATGGCCAACCTTGTTCGGGAGTCTGGGGGCGCTGGTCACCACAATTCTTGTGATCCCCATTGTAGCGAAGATGTCCAAGGTTCTCGGAAAGAAGAAAGCCTTTATGTGGTCTCAGGCCATTTCCATAGTAGGGTATATCATGCTTTGGTTTCTGTTTATTCCCGGTAAACCCTGGATGTTTATTTTCGCCTTACCCTTCTTTTCCTTTGGAATTGGAAGCCTTTTCACCCTAATGATGTCGATGACGGCCGATGTATGTGATCTGGATGAATACAATACCGGGAAGCGCAGAGAAGGTATTTTTGGCGCCATCTACTGGTGGATGGTGAAATTTGGATTTGCCATTGCCGGCGGGTTAAGTGGTTTGATCATATCTTATGTTGGTCTTGATCCTGATGCTGCTGTACAACCGGAAGGAGCAGTAACAGGATTGCGTTTATTTTTCTCCGGTGTTCCTATCGTGGGAACCCTACTCGCATTATGGATCATGAAAGATTACAAACTCACTGAAGCCAGGGCATACGAGATCACTGCTGCACTCGAAGTGCGCAGGGCTAAAACGACAAAATCCTGACAAACAACTCATCGTTTTATCCTGTTAGCGCAAAATTCTGTTGCTGCCTGTTTCATTCTTATAATATTTCAAAAGTGCGAGCACATAAGACGTATTTTTATTGAAAGTGATCTTAACCCCTTTAAAAACTAACGCCCTTATGACATTCGTTTTGTTCTTTTTAATTTATGTTTAATAAATTGCCAACCTCCAAGATCTACTAGAAACACTACAGCATGAATGGTATCAAGCTTAAGAAGCGACCCGGATCTTATTCGTTTGTTGCGCTGGCAGGGATATTTTGGATATATCTTTTGTCATTTAATGCTTTGCATGCGCAATTATCTGCTATTCCCGGAACTCCTTATATCAAAAATTTCACCGAGGAAGAGGTAAGGAACGACCTCACCATATTTGATGTTGCTCAGGGTGAAAAGGGTACCATGTATTTTGCTACCCCGCATGGTTTGTTGCAATTTGATGGTATCGACTGGAAGGTCAATAGCTTTGAACAAGAGTCAGATCTCAGAGCTGTTTATTACAAGGATGATTCCCGGATCTATGTATCCGGGCATGGAGGATTTGGCTATTGGTCAAAGAATGAGCTCGGTTTACTTGAATATACCAGTTTGTTTTTTAAGCGTCCCGAAAAGGATGATACGCTCCTCCCTGTCTTTTCTCAGATCGCCGAAGTTTCGGGTAAGATCCTGTTTCAGACCTTTCAACGTATCTACGTTTATGATCCGGAGGCCCATACGACAGAAGTGCTCAATGCCATTACCGGTTTTAACAAATTAATATTTTCAAAAGGTAGGGCTTTCATCCAGGATCTGGGTGGACTTTACGAGTACAGGAATGGAAAGCTCGAGTTGATCGATCCTACCAATCCGGAAGAGTTTCATATCGTTGACATCGTGGCAAAGGGGAAGGATGAGCTTCATATTATCACCAAAGACCGGGGATGGTGGAGGCTTAAGGATGGAGGCCTTCAAAAATTAGATCTTGAGGTAAATACCGCCCTGGAGCGAGCTCTGGTAAATGATGTTGCAGTGCTCGATTCTGGAAAGATGGCCCTCGGAACAGTACGGGATGGTGTTTTCATTCTTTCTAACGCGGGTAGGTTATTATCGCACCTAAAAAAGGAGGATGGTATTTCGGGAAGTTCGATTCGAAAGGCTTTTGCAGACCGGGATAATAATATCTGGTTAGGAATGGATAACGGCCTTAGTTATGTGCAAACCAATACGAAAACCAACTTTTTAATGGATTCCAAAGGTGTTTTCGGTACCGTTTATACCTGCTTTATGGAAGACTCCCTTTTGTATTTGGGAACCAACCAGGGACTATTTGTTAAAGACCTCTCTAAGGAGAATTCGGTTCCTGAACTTATAGACGAGAGTGTAGGCCAGGTGTGGACCATTGATAAACTCAATGGTAACTTACTTGTAGGATCTCACCAAGGGGTATCGGTATTGGAAGGTAAAAAGCTCACTTCATTACATAAAGAGGCTGGGGCGTGGATATTCAGAAAGCATCACAACTACGATGATATTTTGTATGTGGGTTTTTACTCCGGAATTAAAGTTTTTAAACGTTCTGGTGAAACCTGGTCCTATGTGAATAAACTGGAAAATTACGGAGAGTCTTCCAGGTTCATGGAGTTCGATAAATATGGCAACCTTTGGGTATCACACCCAACAAAAGGGTATTATCGATTGTCACTTTCTCATGACGGGTTCCATCTTCGGGACGTTGAGTTCTATGGAATAGACAACCCCTTTGTTGAGACGTATGCCTATTTCACTATAATGGATAATGAACTTGTGTTTTATAATCCCGCCGGATTATTTAATTATGACCCCATTGACAATAGTTTTACAAGATCAAAATATGCTTCGACGGTATTTAAAGGTTTAAAGGGAGTAAATAGTATTACACAAAGTGGTCAGTTCTTTTGGTATTCAACCCCGGATAATTTAGGCTCTGTACTTCGGTTGAGTAATAACTCATTCGTAAGGATAAATGAACCATTTTATTCGGTTCGGAATAAACATTTGAACGATTTTAATTCATTTACCAAACTAAACGATTCCCTTTATGCCTTTGGCATTAAGAACGGTATGGTGTTCCATGTAATGGATGGTTCTCTACAGATCACTTCAGATCACAAACAGCCGGTGATCAGGTACATACATCTTATAGGAGCTAAGGATACCATTTTAGCTCCGATCGACCAGAAGGATGTTTTTGAGATACCATACAGTAACCGAATGGTTGAGATAGGGGTCTCTCATGCCAAGGTGGCCCTTTCCAATCCAAGAACCATTCAGTATAAACTTAGTGGTATAAGTAATGAATGGCAGGATATGGACCTTCGATCTCCATTGAGTTTTCCCGGGTTGTCTCCTGGAACCTATACACTGGAGGTCCGTACAGATGCCGGAGCCGACAATACCTCACCTGTATTAAAAAAGAGTTTCAGGGTTAATCCGCCATGGTATTTCAGTAATACGGCATTCTTCACCTATTTTCTTTTTGTTGTTGTTTTTAACCTGGGATATCGAAATTATTTTAAGAAGAAAGCTCAAAAGGACCTGGATGAACTGAAACAAAAGGAGGAGGAGAAACGCTTGAGGCAAATGGAGAAATTTGAACTGGAGCGATTGGCATCAGAAAAGGAAAAGTTACTGCTCAGGGAAGAGAAGCTGCAATTGGCAGTGGTTAAGAAAAACTCAGAACTCGCCACATCCACCCTTAATAATATCAAAAAGAAGGAGTTGCTTAATGAGTTGATCGAAGATATTAAAGCCATCGACAAGGAGGTGCTCAACAGTAAACTTAATCGCCCGATCAAGAATGTGATCAAAAAGATCAATAAGCACCTCGATGATAAAGATGATTGGCTCACCTTTGAGCTTAACTTTAAAAATGCGCATACCGACTTTTTTGATAACCTGGCCGAACGTCACCCCGATCTTTCTCCCACTGAAATAAAGCTAAGTGCTTATCTTAAAATTAACCTTTCTACAAAGGAGATCGCATCGCTTATGAACATCTCTGTTAAGAGTGTTGAGCAGGGGCGTTGGAGATTGCGCAAGAAACTTGATCTTCCCAAGGACGTGGGCCTTGTAAATTACTTTCAAACGTTTTAGTTGTAGGGTGTTATATCTCTCATTGTCAGCTTTTTGTGTGTTTCTTGTAGAGGTTTTGTAGACTGCTCTACAACGTAGCTCACAGGTTTTGTAGAGGCTGGTTTTAAGGCACGTACTGTGCTTTTAGGAGATATTTGTTTAGCGTTATTTATCATGAATCTTATCTGGTCAAGATACGTTCATGTGAAACCAGACAAATATGTTGCTACCTCTAAAAATAGTGTTTTCAGACTTCGGTCTTATTTCATTTATAACATCTGCGCTCCAACCCTTAAGACTCGGGATCTCCAAAGCACTTTTGGGGTTATGCACCCCGGTAGCTTTTTTATCTATCACAATTGTTAACAAATTTTTGCAGCACTTCACTTTTCGCATCGGATCGTGGCCTTTTCGTGCTGGGGCAGGGAATAGGATCCGACGATATGACAACCTAATATTTAAAATTAAATTCAACTAAACTATGGAAGAAAAGCTATCGATTCTTTCGAAACATTTAAAAATGCTGTCTTTATTGTTGCTGGCATTTTTTGTGAACCTGGGAATCGGGTTTGCCCAGGATCAGGTCTCCGGTGTGGTGATGACCGATGGTGATTTGCCCTTACCCGGAGCTAATATCATTATCAAGGGAACGACCAATGGAACACAATCTGATTTTGATGGTAAATTCTCGATCAACGCAATAGCCGGCGATGTACTCGTTGTATCCTATATTGGTTTTGTAACCCAGGAGATCACTCTTGGAGAGCAAACCTATATAACGATCACTCTGAAAGAAGATATGGACGTTCTCGATGAAGTGGTCGTGGTGGGGTATGGTACCAAATCGAAGGCAAAACTTATTTCTGCTGTATCTACTGTAGATGAAGAAACCTTAAAGCAACAGCCTGTGCCTAATGTGAGTAATGCCCTTGAGGGGCTGGCGTCAGGTCTCTTTGTGCAACAGAGTTCCGGAGAGCCCGGATTTAGTAATTCCAGCTTTGAGATCAGAAACTTTGGTAGTGCCCTCGTAATTGTCGATGGAGCACCTGGAGATCTCAACCAGTTAGATCCTAATGAGATCGAAAATATCTCTGTACTTAAGGATGCTGCAGCCGCAGCAGTCTATGGAGTTCAGGGGGGTAACGGTGTTGTATTGATCACCACCAAAAGAGGTAGTATTGGAAAGCCAACCCTTAATTACAGTAACCAATTCACCTTTACCGGATTCACGGCTTATCCCGAATACCTAAGTTCAGGAGATCGCGCAGAGATCCTCAATGAGGGATTGAGAAATGCAGGGCTTGATCCTTTTTATACTGAAGAGGAAGTGGCCTTATTCAGGTCGGGAGCAGATCCAATTAATTATCCGAATACCGATTGGAGGGATCTGGTACTTAAAGATTGGGGCTTCCAACAACAACACAATATGAATATCTCCGGAGGTGGAGAAAAAGTAAGGTACTTTGTTTCTGCCGGTTTTGTAGATCAGGGGTCTAATTATACTGCCGATGTATTGAACTTCCAGCGTTACAACCTGAGAGCAAATATCGATGCCGATATTACAGACGAACTGAAACTGAATTTTAATATGGGAGGTCGTCGACAATTACAGGAAGCACCTGCTTACTCTGCTTATGATATCTTTCGTGAGCTGAGCAGGTCTCTGCCTTCTGACCTCGCGTATTACCCAGACGGAACACCGGCCAGACCAAGTACAACCCCGAACCACGTGGTTGAAGGTCTCAGAGATTTTAACGCCGGTTACTACCGTACCAGAAACAATAACTTCGATGCTAAGATGTCTCTGACCTGGGATGTAAAGCAGGTTGAAGGACTTACACTTAAAACTTACGGATCTGTAGTGTATAACAACTTCTTTTCTAAAGATTGGGGGAAGAGTTATGAGCTTTATACGCTCAACAGACAAACCGGAGAATACGATCCGTTCACTGCAGTGCCTGAAGGTGCATTTAGTGAAACGATATTAGAGCAGGGTTCTAATTACAGTAATCACTACGTAATGCAGAACTCCATTGCCTACGATCGTACCTTCGGAGAGCACCATGTTTCTGCGCTGTTGCTATCGGAAGTACAACAGATCCAGGGAGAGAATATCAGCGCACGTCGTCAGGATTTTCAATCGACCCTTATCGATCAACTCTTTGCAGGTTCACTGGAAAATCAGGGGGCGAACGGAGGAGAGTTTCGTGAGAACCGTCTCGGATTCGTAGGTCGTTTCAGTTACGATTTTGCTTCCAGGTATTTTGTGGAGTCATCGTACAGATACGACGGTTCGTCCCGATTTGCACCTGAGAATCAATGGGGACTCTTTCCTTCCCTTTCTATTGGGTGGAGAATCTCAGAGGAAGGTTTCTTCCAACCATGGAAAGATACCGTATCTAACCTGAAGCTTCGTGCCTCTGTGGGTACTGCAGGGTTCGATGGTACGGCGGCATACCAGTGGTTGAGCGGATTTAATTTTAATCACTTCTTTGTGATCAATGAAACAGCACTGCCTACCATAGACAATGCTGCTTTACCTAATCGTGCGATCACGTGGGAGACCAATACCACCTACGATGTGGGACTCGACGCTACCTTCTTTGATAACAGCCTTGGTTTCTCGTTCGATTATTTCTACCGTAAACGTGAAGACGTGATCGCCGGAGCCAATGCCAGTGTACCAAGTACACTCGGAGTAGCTTTGGCTGCAGAGAACCTCTACGAATTCTCTGATGAAGGATTTGAATTCTCGATCAACTATAATAAGCAGGTAAGCGAGAATTGGAAACTTAACGGATTGCTTAACTTCTCTAAGTCGAGAGAGAAAGCGCTCTTTATCGATGAGACCCTGCAGGAAGATCCTTTTATGAGAGAGAACCTTACCATAACCGGTGGTTTCACTGGATTGCGCAGAGGATATATCTCAAACGGTTTGTTCCAAAGTCAGGAGGAGATCAATGCTCATGCCGTTCAGGATCAGAACAATAACTCCAGTTTGCAACCCGGGGATGTTCGTTATGTCGATCTGAACAACGATGGTACTATCGATGTAAAAGACCAGAAGGTCTTTGGCCGAGGTAGTAAGCCTGCCGTGAACTACTCCCTGAATCTCGGGGCAGAGTATAAGAATTTCTCACTCTCTGTACTGTTAACCGGTGCTGCCGGATACGATATCTATCTTGAAGGCGAAGCTCAGAGTCCGCTGCGAAATGGATTCAACGGTTACGACTACCTCAATGATTACTGGACTCCGGAGAATACCGATGCGACCTTCCCGAGGATCACCAACGGTGGATTTAATGAGAATAACTACAAGTATTCAGATTACTGGACAAGAGACGGAAAGCATTTACGTCTTAAGAATATTAATCTGGGATATACCCTGCCAAAGGTAAACTGGTTGTCGGCTTTCCAGGAGATCAGGCTATTCGTTACCGGATATAACCTGTTCGTACTGAAAAGTTTTGATGAAGACTTTGACCCTCAGATCGGATCCGGTCTTGGATGGTATTATCCGCAGACCAAATCCTACACTTTTGGTTTAAATATTTCAATTTAAAAATACGCACTACGATATGAAGCTTATTAAAATTATAGTTGCTGCGATCCTGTTTGTAAACGTGTTATCATGTTCGGACGACTTTTTGAGTCAGCCTCCTTTGGATCGTGTCACCGAGAATGACGTATGGAACGATAAGAATTTGATGGATGCTTATTTGTTCAAGATCTATGATCGTATGGTATGGGATTACCTGGAAGATTTTTGGGGTGTTGGTGGTTCACACCGTGATGCTCTTTCTGATCTGGCTCGTGGAACCTATTCCTGGACGGCACTAAACAATGTATATCGTCCCGGAAACTGGGGAACCGCAAATAACACCTGGCCAACCGACTGGTGGGGTTACGATGTGATGTGGAAGATCAATTATTCTCTCGAGAATATCGCCAATACTCCGGGGAGTGTGCTCACCGATGAGGAGCGTAACAACCGACTGGGAGAACTACATTTCCTAAGAGCATACGCTTATTTTGATATGGTGAAGCGCTATGGAGGAGTGCCGATCATTCTGGAAGCGCAGGATCCTAAAACTACGCCCCAGGAGGAATTATTCCCTGAGCGAAATACAGAAAAAGAGGTGTACGATCAGATCCTGGCAGATGCACAAATAGCCTTCGATCTTTTACCGGAAGTATGGTCTGCACAGCGGGGTCGCGCTTCGAGATGGGCTGCTAAGGCATTGGAGTCAAGAGCTGCCTTGTACGCCGGAAGTATCGCAAGGTATGGTACGGTGCAGCTGGATGGCGTTGTTGGAATTCCTGCCGGTGATGCAGAAACCTACTACAGAAAGGCCCTGGAAGCATCTCAGCAAGTGATCAATGAATCAGGACACATCTTATTCAACAAGTATCCTGATCCAAGTGAAAATTACGCCAGACTCTTTTTGGATGAGACCGAAGATGAAACGATCTTCTCTAAGCTATGGATCCCTTTTGAAAAAGGACATTCATATGACCTCCATAATGTACCTTTTAGCTACCGTGTAGACTGGGGGGCAAGTATGTCGCCTACAAAGCAACTTCTGGATAGTTATGAGATGCTCGACACCGGATTATTACCGGAAGAAGCCGGTTCCGGATACGATGAGAACGATCCTTTTGCGAACAGAGATCCACGAATGAAAGGTACCCTCCTTACCAATTTGGATACCTTCCAGGGATCGCCTGTAGAAGTTTGGTACGGTACAGAAAGAGACGGGGCTATCGATACTGAACGTGGTACGGGAGTAGGGAAAGACGGATTGGGAATTCACCCCGATGCGACCAAGACCGGATTCTATATTAGAAAATACCTTCAGGATGGTGGATCTCCCCTGTTCATTCAGGAGTATTATTCAGGTACGGACTGTATTATTTTCCGTCTGGGAGAGATCTATTTGAACGGGGCAGAAGCTGCGATCGAATTGAATGACGAAAGTCTTGCGAGAGACCTTATCGAACCCTTAAGAAGACGTGCAGGGCTTCAACAGAACCTACGTCTTGAGCCATATGCGGGAACAGCATTGAGAGACCGTATTCGTAATGAACGTAAACTTGAGCTAGCCTTTGAAGATCACCGCTATTGGGATGTAAGAAGATGGAGAATTGCCACAGAAGTGTTGAGCATTCAGGTGGAAGGGATAAGAACTCTGAGACATATCGACGGATTCGGTAATGAGACCTTTACCTATGAGACCTTTGATGCGGAAGCCACGCCAATGCGATTCGATGAAAGGCATTATTATTTCCCCATTGGTCAGTCAAGAACCAACAACAACCCGAAATTGGTAGAAAACCCATTGTACTAATTCCGAAAAAATAGCATTCATGAAAACATTAAATATTATAAGCAAATTATTTCTGCTCATCTTCTTTGCTGCGTTTACAGCCTGCGACGATGATGAAGATTTTGCAGCGACTCCTCCTACCAGTGAGGATGCAGCATACTCCTTTACATTTGACGAGGAGAACCCGAACAAGGTTCACTTTAAAGCTGAACCCGGGAAAGAAACCTGGTATACGCATTGGGACTTCGGAGACAACAGTGCTGCCGAAGGCCTGGAGGCAAGTAAGGTGTACCTTAAAAAAGGAGATTACGATGTGCGTTTCAAGATCTTTACCGATGGGGGAACAGCAGAATCTGTTCAGACCGTGGTGATCAACCAGGATTTTGAAGGACCTAACGTATTGCAGAACGGCGAGTTTGAAGGAAGCGACCCATGGACGATCCTGCCGATCTCTGATGGGGTAGCCGTGAATTTTGACAATGGCGAAGCCCGGTGGACCGGAGGCGGATGGGGTCAGCAAGGGATCTACCAGGCCTTTAGCGTACTACCTGATAACCTGTACCAGATCTCAATGGACATCAAAGGAGGTCCGCTAACCGATTCATGGTTCGAAGTATATGTAGGTATGGAAGCACCGGTACCCGGACAGGATTATGCCGATGGTGGTGCGCGTCTCGCCCTGAATACTTGGGCAGGATGTGGCGGAGAGCCGTTTGATGGTGATTTTGTAGAGATCAATTGTGCCGGTAGCGGACCTACTTTTGAATTTGCAACAGGAGGTACGGCCTACCTCGTTATTCGCGGTGGAGGTGCCGATTATGGCGCTAACGGAGTTTCTATTGATAATGTAGCTATTCGTTCCCTGGAATCGACAGAAGTAGCGCCACCACCACTGGCTGCAAGCTTCACTTCCAGTCTTGAAGGACTTACAGCGACCTTTACCAATGCTTCAGTAAATGCCACCAGCTATAGCTGGGATTTTGGAGATGGTGCAGGGACTTCTACAGATGAGAATCCGTCCTATACCTATAATGAAGGTGGAACGTACACCGTTACCCTTACCGCATCGAACGATACCGAATCGGTTCAGTTTACAGAAACCATTACCGTGACCGATCCGAATGCTGCTCCTGAGGTAGGATTTACTTCTTCCATTTCCGGTTTAGAGGTAACCTTTACCAATACAACGACCAATGCAGTAAGCTATGCATGGGACTTTGGCGATGGCATGGGAACTTCGGCCGATGAGAATCCCGTATATGCTTACCAGCAGGCCGGTACATATACTGTAACCCTTACCGCTACCAGTGAAGGAGGTGCAACCGGTGAATTCACAGCCGATGTTACGGTAGAAGAGATCACTTCAAGTACCAATTTTATAAACAACGGTAGCTTCGACGATGACGCCGGATGGACGGTGACTAACCACTATGAGGTAGCCAATACTCTTGGCTCTGTTACCATCGCAGATGGCGCAGTTAAAATTGATGAGACCGAGGCCGGACCATGGAAGCATGTAGGTCTATACACCGCGGTAACACTTGAGCCGGGAATCTACCAATTCGAGATGGATATGACCTATACAGAGATCAATGACGTTTGGGGTGAAGTATACATCGGAACCCAGGAACCACAGCAAAATGTAGATTATTCAGGAGATCAGCGCGTATTGGTAGCTTATAACGCATGGGATTGCGCCGATGCCAAAACCTATAATGGTAAAGCGACCGAAAGCGGTTGTGATCCTGAAGCCAATCCGGGTCAGTTCGAGATCACTGCGGCGGGGACCTATTACCTGCTGTTCAGAACCGGAGGTGCTACCTATGGTCCTGACGGAATCGTGATCGACAATATGTCTTTGTTGAAAGTTAATTAAATATTGAAGTCATAAGATGAGGTCGTATGAAAACATAAAACCGGGCAACCATCCCCTTTTTAGTTCATGCGGCCTTATTTCTTATGAGGTATTACACCAAACCTCTTTACGATATAAAAGGGGATAAAATCAACAGAGATGAAAAGAATAATGATAATTATAGGTTTCTTCCTGACGATGGGAGTTACCTGGGGCCAGAACTTAAAGGCTCAAGGGAAGGTCATAGTGAATGCCCAGGGCGACGAAGTCCTTTTGAGAGGTGTTGGTCCGGGTGGCTGGCAGATCATGGAAGGGTATATGATGCAAACTTCCGGAGTTGCAGGATCCCAACATGAGATCAGGGAAAAACTGATCGATCTGATGGGAGAAGCCAAAACAGAAACCTTCTTCGAAAAGTGGCGTGCCAATCATTTTACGCAACGCGATGTAGATTCACTGGCAGCCTGGGGATTTAACAGTATTCGAATTCCTATGCACTACAACCTGTTCACCTTGCCCATAGAAGAAGAGCCTGTTCCAGGAGAGAACACCTGGATCGAAACAGGATTTGAGCTCATTGATAACGTATTGGCATGGGCGGCACCCCATGATATGTATATCATTCTTGATATGCATGCGACACCCGGCGGACAGGGCAGGGGCTCAGAGATCAATGATTACGATCCTTCCAAGCCATCCTTGTGGGAAAGTCAGGAAAATCGCGACAAGCTGGTAGCCCTTTGGGGGCGCATTGCAGAACGCTATAAGGACCATCCCTGGATCGGGGGGTACGACCTCATCAATGAAACCCACTGGGAGTTACCGGGAAATACCGCCTTAAGGGAGATCTATGGGCGTATTACCGATGCGATACGAGCTGTAGATACCGAGCACATTATTTTTATTGAAGGAAATTCCTATGCCAATGACCATAGCGGTCTCACCCCGCCATGGGATGATAACCTGGTGTACAGTTTTCATAAATATTGGAATACCAACAAGCCGGGTGACCTCGATTGGATATTGCCGCTCAGAGAACAATACAACGTTCCTTTGTGGATGGGAGAATCAGGAGAAAATTCCAATACCTGGTTTACCGATGCGGTGACCTTATTTGAGAACAACAATATAGGCTGGGCCTGGTGGACCATGCGTAAGATCGGCGATATCGATAGTCCGTACGCTGTAGATGTCAATCCCGGGTATCAAAAAGTGATCGACTACTGGAAGGGAGAAGGGCCAAGACCCACCGAAGATGAGACCTATGCCGCAATGATGCAGCTTGCCGAAAATTTATTGGTCGATAACAGCCGGTACAGAAGAGATGTTCCCGACGCATTGATCAGACAAGTAGCAACAGATGATACCAAGCCTTTTGAAGGTACCCCGGCGAGCATTCCCGGTATTATTTACGCTGCTAATTTTGACCTCGGTAAGAACGGATATGCGTATTTTGATACCGATGTGGCCGATTACAACCTGTCTACCGGTCAATTTGAAGCCTGGAACAAAGGATGGTCTTATCGTAATGACGGGGTAGATATCGAAAAGAATGAGGATAACGTAAATAGCAACGGTTTTCACGTAGGGTATGTCGATAAAGGTGAATGGTTGAAGTACACGGTCAATATCGCTGCCACAGGAGTATACCGGGCTACCGTAAGGGTAGCAACCCAGGAGAGTGGCGGAGCCTTTTTTCTCTCTCTCGACGGACAGGAGATCACCGCTAACCAAAAAGTAACCACTACGGGGGGCTGGACCTCCTTTGTGGATATTGAAATTCAAGGCATACAACTGGAAGAAGGGGTCCATGACCTTAAACTGCATTTTGCAAATAATACGCCGGTAAACCTGAGTAGCATTTACTTTGAAGCTTCAGGAAATACAGGTGCCATCCCGGTAAAGATCCTGAACGGTCAGACCGGTGATGATCACAGATCGATCGCATTGACCATGAACGAATCCCTGTTGCCAGCCTCTCTTGAGGGTAGTGCCGAACACTTTCAGGTCATGGTGAACGATAATGAGGTGGTCGTAAACACCGTAATTCCTGTAGAGGGAAACGACAGACGTTTTGCCCTGATACTCGACGATTATGTATTAAGCGGTGATAAGGTAACGGTAAGTTACTCCGGAACTATGATCACTTCTGATTCGGGAGATCCCCTGGAGGTATTTGAAGACCTCGAGATCAATGATCTCCTTAAAGAGATCTTCGTTCTTCCGGGGAAACTTGAGATGGAAGACTATGATTACATCGAGGGAATGGGTACCGAAGAATCGACCGATGAAGGAGAAGGGCGCAACCTCAATTATACCGACGCCGGCGACTTTGCAGACTATACCATTTTTGCCCCGGGAGCCGGGAACTATGGGTTGCAATTTCGATTTGCAGGTTTTGATCAGGGGCGTGTCGGCCTTTACCTGGTTGGTGATCTCGGAGAAGAAACCGAATTGGTCGTTGTTAACACTCCTGTTACCAATGGTTGGCAAACCTGGGAAACGGTTACGGCAACCATGTTTCTTGAAAAAGGTATCCACAAGATGAGAATGCGCGTTTTGGCCGGAGGCTTCAATTTTAATTGGATCGCTTTTGGTCCGCCGGATTCCGATGGCGATGGTGTTTTGGATGAGGTAGACAGGTGTCCGGACACCCCGGAAAATGCCGCGGTAGATGTACATGGTTGCGAAGTGTTTTCACTCCCAGCCAACAATTATGCCCTTAGCGTTTTTTCAGAAACCTGTCGTGCCGAGAATAACGGAGGTATTCAAATTTCAACGCAGCTGGAGTACCCCTACACCGCAACACTGTCGGGAGAAGGGGAACAACATAGGATGACATTCACCACAGAAGCTGAATTTAGCGGTCTGAGTGCAGGTACCTATCGTATGTGTATCACCATTGAAGGGAATGCAGACTACGAACAGTGTTTTACCGTGGTGGTCGCAGAACCTGATGATCTGGGTGTAACTACAGGTGCCAAAGCGCAAGAGCCGAATAAGATCGTTGTTGCATTAAAAGGAGCTAAGACGTATTATGTGACCCTGAATGAACAAACCATTACAACCGGTCGGAGTGAGCTAACCCTGGACCTGAGTCCCGGTGTGAACACTCTGGAGGTGCGAACCGATGTGGTATGTCAGGGTACTTATAAGGAAACACTGATCTATGCAGAAAAGCCTATGGTCTTTCCGAACCCGGTTACCAGCGATGCCATTCAGGTATATTCAGCTTTATTCCTGAAGTCGACAGCCACAACAGCATTGTACAATATCACCGGAAAGCTACTGCGTTCTGAAAAGCATGTTCCGGGAAGTGATCAACTTCGAATCGATATGAGTGGATTGCCCCAGGGGGTTTATCTGTTGAATGTAGGCCTGGAAGACGAAATGTTTAATTATAAAATCATCAAGAAATGAAAGCATTTATAAAAGTATTCCCGATGATCCTATGCAGCGCTTTGGTTTCGTTTTCTTGCAGTAGTGGCGATGAACCGGGTGATGACCCCGGAAGTGCAACTGCTCCCGGGAAAGCAGTGTTGTTATTTCCGTATAACAATACTGAATGCAATGAAGGACGTGTTTTATCGGACACAGAAACCGAAGTTACTTTTGAATGGGAAGATGCTGCTAATGCCACCTCCTATGAGCTTATTGTTACTAACCTTGCAGACGGAAGTAGTAAAACCCTGAAAACGAATAAGAATATGTTTCCTGCGCGGTTACTCCGTGCGACACCATACACCTGGAAGGTGCGGTCGAAGAATGCAAACAGCAATCTTACGGCAGATAGTGAACCATGGAAGTTCTACAATGCCGGACTCCCCGGGGAAAGTCACCCCCCTTTTCCTGCTGAGGTTGTGAGTCCAAAAATGGGCGCTACCATAGAAGGCACTACGGTTACCCTGTCATGGGAAACTTCAGATATTGACAATGATATCGTATCTTACAGCGTCTTTGCAGATACCCAATCGCCTCCGGAAACTATGGTAACCGAAACCAGTGTAAAAAATGTTTTGATCCCCATAACTTCGGGTAATATCTATTACTGGAAAGTGGTCACTACCGATGCTTTGGGAAACGCATCAGACTCGCCGGTTTTTCAATTTTATGCGAATTAATTCACAACAGACCAAAAATAAATAACATCTAAAAATTACTGTACAATGAAACAGGCATATCATTTAAAATGGCTCGCCCTGGTCGGGATAGCAACAGTTTTACTCTCGTGTAAAACAGAGACTAAAAAAGAAGCACAAGATACGGCAACTGGCGGGGTTACTGAGAGTTCCTCCGTCTGGGAAGTCGACTTTTTTGACGATTTCGACACCTTTAATGAGGACAACTGGCAGGAACAGCGTATTTGGGTAAACAATGAATTTCATTGCTATGTTCCCGATGGGCAATATGGCACCCGTGAAGTAAGCGATGGTTCTCTAAAGATCAAGGTCGTAAGCCTCGAAGAGGAATTGCCTTGTGACAACCTGGACAAGTTCGGGAAACAACATCCTGACACGCGCTACGTCTCCTCCAGGATCGTGACCAAGAACCGAAAGGAGTTTGTAAAAGGTAAGTGGACGGCTCGTTTAAAGATCCACGATAACGGACAAGCGAGTATGTTCCCTGCGTGGTGGCTATTGGGAGCTCAAAATAATGAGCCACCCGTACAGGAGGAAGATGAGAATGTTTGCTGGCCAATGACCGGTTCTGGAGAGATCGATATTTTCGAACACCACGGTGACCACCATAAGGATCGCTTTACTACCGGCGCCATTAAGAGCGAAGGCGAATGCGATAAAGGTGACTGGTGGAGCATGCGTAAAGATTTTCCGGCAACTTTGGGTGAGTATCACGAATACTCTGTAGAGTGGGAAGGAAGTGATCTGGTGTACCGTCTGGATGGCGAGGAGATCTACAGAAACGAAGGGCAAGGAGATAAATACCCTGAAGCCATGTTCGCTATTCTGAACTTTGCCAAGATCACAGACGCTCCTATGGAAGGCGAATGGGTGATGGAAGTTGATTGGGTAAAACACGAAGCCAAAAAGTAAGTAACATCAATTATACTGTAAGATGACCAATACCTCTATATGTCAATGGCTTTTGCTGGGAGTTTTTGTCGGACTGGTTTCCTGTTCGGGATCTGCAACTCAAAAGCAAAACAATGAAATGAAAGAACAAACTTCTGAAAGCAGTTATAAAGGCAGTTCCCTGGTTGTATACACTACGGCCAGGGATACTGCTTTGCGACTGGCCAAAACGCATGAACTTCAATTTGAAGGGAAGGTACAACCCCTGGAAACCGAAGTGGCTGTGATGGTAAATCCGCAAAAGACCTTTCAGGAGTTCCTGGGTATCGGAGGTGCCATTACCGATGCTTCTGCTGAAGTTTTTTCAACCTTGAGCCCTGCCCAACAGGAAAAACTCTTAACAGCTCTTTACGGAAAGGACGGGAATGCTTACAACATTATCAGAACCAGTATTCACAGTAGTGACTTCGGACTCGGTAGTCATACCTATATAGAGGAAGGCGATGCTGAATTAAAGACATTTTCCATTGAAAAGGACAAGGAAAAGCGCATTCCAATGATCAAAAAGGCGATCGATCTCGTTGGCGACGACCTGGTGTTTTACGCCAGTCCATGGAGTCCGCCTGCGTTTATGAAAACCAATAACCATATGCTTAGGGGAGGGAAACTCCTTCCCGAATACCGTCAGGCATGGGCCAATTACTATGTGAAGTTTATCGAAGCCTATGAGGCCGAAGGGATCCCGGTATGGGGACTTACAGTGCAAAATGAGCCCATGGCCGTGCAGCGTTGGGAGTCGTGTATCTATACCGCCGAAGAAGAGCGTGATTTTGTAAAAGATTATTTGGGACCTACTTTGGAAAAGGCCGGGATGGGCGATAAAAAGATCGTGGTATGGGACCACAATCGCGACCTGATCACCGACAGGGCCAATACGATCCTCGAAGACCCTGAAGCTGCAAAATATGTTTGGGGGATCGGGTTTCACTGGTACGAGACATGGACCGGTGGGTTACCTAAATACGATAACCTTAAAAATATCAATGAATCTTTCCCATCCAAGAATTTACTGTTTACAGAAGGGTGTCAGGAAGGGTTCGACCCTGAGCTCATGTTCTACTGGCCTAATGCAGAACGTTACGGGAATTCGATGATCAACGATTTCAACAGCGGGGTTGTAGGGTGGACCGACTGGAATGTATTGCTCGACGAACGCGGTGGCCCGAACCATGTGGAGAACTTTTGCTTTGCTCCGGTTCATGCCAATACGAAAACAGATGAACTTATCTTTACGCCAACTTATTATTATATTGGCCACTTTTCCAGATACATACAGCCCGGTGCTAAACGGGTGAGTACTACCACGAGCAGAAGTACGCTGGAAAGTACTACATTTGTTAATGTTGATGGAAGCATGGCCACCGTGGTGATGAATTCTACAGACGAACAGATCGCGTATAAAATGATCGTGGGAGATAGTGAGGTCAACCTTGAGATCATGCCCCATGCGATGCAAACATTGATCTACTAACAGACGTTATAACCATCTTACCATGAATAAAGGGTATACTATTTTTATCAGCCTCGTCGTTGCTTTGGGAGGCTTTCTTTTAGGATTTGACAGTGCCGTGATCTCCGGCGCCGTGAACGGGATCACAACGTATTTCCAGATGTCCGATTGGGAACTGGGCTTTGCCGTAGGCTGTGTGATCTTCGGCGCCATGGCCGGGAATATCTCTGCCGGTCCGTTAAGCGACCGTTTTGGCCGTAAGAACATTCTTATTGTTACCGCGATTCTTTTCACGGTTTCTGCCACCTGGTCGGCCCTGGCAACCGGATACGTCGAATTTGTCGTAGCCCGTATCATCGGGGGTGTCGGGATCGGGGGTGCCATTCTTATTGCGCCTATTTATATCGCAGAGATCGCTCCGCCAAAGCTCAGAGGGAGTCTGGTATCGTTAAATCAGCTCAATATCGTGATCGGTATCTCGGTAGCGTATTTCTCAAATTATTTCCTTAAAGATATCGAAGGCGAAAGCTGGAGGTGGATGCTGGGAGTTGAAGCTATTCCGGCCTTCATCTATTTCCTGGCGCTTTTCTCTGTACCTCGGAGTCCGCGTTGGCTTATTCAAAGTCAGAACCTGAAGAAGGCTGCGGAAAAGATCCTGGTAAAGATCGGAGGGAAGGACTATGCCGAACTCACCCTGCAGGAGATCCAGCGTGGGGTGGATAAAAAGGAGAAGAAAGGAACAATTTCAGACCTGTTCAGCAGCAGGATGCGTACCATCATCATCATTGCTCTGGGAATCGCATTCTTCCAACAGATCACAGGGATCAATGCCATATTCTATTATGCACCGACCATCTTCGAACAGGCCGGTGGAAGTACCGATTCGTCTTTCCTCCAGGCCATCGTGGTTGGTTTGACCAACCTCGTATTCACTCTGGTAGCGATCCGTCTTATCGATAACCTGGGCCGAAAGCCCTTACTGATGATCGGAACCGTTGCGATGACCATTGCCCTTTCTATGGCCACCTATGCCTTTTATAAGGCTACGTACACCCTGACTCCTGAAGCGATAAGCCAGGTAGCGTCGGAAGAGGTTCAGGAAGCAATTAAGTCACTTGAGGGAAGCACCTTCTATTCACAAAAGGAATTATCAGAAAACCTTCAGCCTTTGCTTACAGAAGCACAGCTACAGGATTTTAAACGCAATGAGACCAAGAAGTTCATTTCTATCAATGCCACCCTGGTATTGATCGCTATTCTGCTTTATGTGGCGGCGTTTGCGATCTCTCTGGGACCGGTGATGTGGACCTTGCTTTCGGAGATCTTCCCCGGGAATGTTAAAGGGATCGCCATTTCGGTGGTTGGATTCTTTAACTCTTTGGTGAGTTATACCGTTACCCAGTTCTTCCCCTGGGAACTATCGAACCTTGGACCAACGATAACCTTTGCCATATATGCGGTGCTGGCCTTACTGGCCCTGTTCTTCGTAATGAAGTTCGTGATCGAAACCAAAGGGAAAACCCTGGAAGAGGTCGAAGAGCTGTTGCTGGTTAAATAAGCTTGAACAAACGACCGTAATATCATAGAAACCCTCGCCTTGCGTGGGTTTTCTTTTTTTGCACCATTTTCTATTGGAACATACCTGGGCAATGTAGTTTTAGCCCTACATAGTTTTTATTATCTTTAATAAATGCGGTTCAATAATTTTCGTAAGACTTAACCATGAATAACGATTCTAAACCATCTGTATCACTTCAACGGATCATTGATAAAATGACCGTGGCAGGAGAAGTGCACTATATCGAAAAGGGTACGGAGATCCTCAGGGAAGGACAGTACGTTACCGTAGTCCCTTTGGTTAGAAAAGGATTGGTCAAGGTTTTTACGAGGTATGAAGACAGAGAGCTATTGCTGTACTACATACGCCCTGATGAAAGTTGTATCATGTCGTTTGCTGCCGGAAACAATCGTGAACCGAGCCAGGTGTATGCGGTTACCGAGGAGGATAGTGAACTCCTCCTGATCCCGGTTACCGCGATCCATGCTTTAAGTCATGAACATCCCTTTGTTAATACTTTCTTCTTTCAACAATACAAAGAGCGATATGCCGAGTTGTTGGACACCATTCATCATGTGTTATTCAGTAAAATGGATGTAAGGCTTTATAAGCATTTAAAGGAGAAGGTCGCCTTGAAAAGGGAGAATCCTCTCAATATGTCGCATCAGCAGATCGCCAATGAACTGGGCACTGTTCGGGAGGTGGTGAGCAGGATCATGAAGAAACTGGAGGGTGAAGGACTGGTTAAACAGGTGGGGAATGCAATTGAAGTGTTGTAGTTGTGACCTTAGTCACTGCATGACTTCAGGACCATGAGTATATTTGATATGATCGATGAAAAAAAGTCAACTAATAAAATTTGCAATGGTCTGTTTGATCTGCTTTGGACTGATCACACTGATCGTTTTAACCATTAAATATTTGTTCAACTAAAATCAATTATCATGAAGAAAAATATGGGAGCTACCGATCGTATCCTGAGGATACTCGTAGCAGTCGTTATTGGCGTATTGTATTATACCGGCATCATTAGCGGGACCCTGGGTACGGTATTGCTCGCACTTGGCGCAGTATTCGTTCTAACCAGTTTGATCAGTTTTTGTCCGCTCTATGCCCCATTTGGGATCAATACCTGTCCGGTTAAAGAAAAGTAAGCAACGCTTAGCTTGAATTCATAAAATGAGAAAGCCCCTGACAGCAGGGGCTTTTTGGTTGGGGCAAACCCTATATAAAAAGCAATTTTAAAGTTTGGTGGTTTCTTTTTTACAATTTTCTTTCTTGCAGCCTTCCTTTTTGCAACCCTCCTTCCCGGTAGCATCTTTTTTACATCCGTCCTTTTTGCATCCTTGCTTACCGGTCTTTTCTCCTCCTTCACCCAGATGACGGTTAAAGGCTGCCAGATGACGTTCAGATGCTTCGAGTAAATAGGAATACATCACCTTGAGGTCTTCATTTGCTGTGCTTGCGAGCGCCTCTTTAAGGTCGGCGATATCGGTTTCTTCGATAAGCTTACCGGTTTTTAAGGCTTCTTCTTCTGAGGTCATTCCGGCCGTTATAAGCTGTTCGTAAAGCATTTTGATCTCAGGATCGTAGAACACTCCTTTTTCCCCGTCGAGGCGGTATTCGATCTTATGGGTATCAACCATCGTTTTCACCTTTTCCAGGTGCCGTTGTTCACTTTGTGCGATATTGTTGAAAATACGTTTGCCATATTGCTCGTAAAAGGCAGTATATGCGTCGTGGGCCATTTTCTCTTCCTCCAAAAGGTAGGTGAGTGCTTTGGCATCTTGTTCTTTTAGTTCCTGCTGTTGCGCGATTCCCATTACGGGTAGCGACAACAAAATGGCTGTTATTATTTTAATGATCAACGTGTGCATGGTAATAGTTTTTTTATGCTTTATAAGACGGTCTGGTCCTTTTATGAAAAGGCTTTAACCGGGGGACTAAAATTACGGCTTTCCTGTTATTTCCCATGTTACACGGGTCACTAAGCAGACCTGTTCTAAATACTAAAACCCCCGCAGCAGGTAAACTACTGAAGGGGTTTTCACTAACAAACCTAAACCATAGGCACTATGTAAACACACATGAAAAAGTGTACTTATATAAACTTCTCGATGGGCACCACAATGGCGCGGATCGGATTATTGGTTTCGATGTTCTTGTTGAATTCTTCGATCAGGTCGAACAGGATATCGATCTTATCCGGGGCGGTAAAGGAGAAGAACATATTTGAATCTGCTCCTGAACGTTCTCCGGTGACCCAACTCGCTGCTTTAAACACAGCGGGCATGGTTTTGAATCCGTCGATATCGGAAGAACTGAAGTTCTCGATCTCAGCCTTTCTGAACAGCTTGCGAATGTCTTTATTGAATTCTTCTACTGCGGTTACGATTACCAGTTTCATATTATGGATGTTTTTTACGTTCGATCATATAATACACCAGGGGAACGACCAACAGGGTGAGGATGGTCGAAACAATGGTACCTCCCATAAGGGAAATGGCCAGTCCCTGGAAAATAGGGTCAAAGAGGATCACAAAGGCTCCGATCACTACGGTTCCTGCAGTTAGCAGGATCGGGGTGGTTCGCACGGCCCCGGCTTCGATCACCGCCTGTTTTAAGGGCACGCCTTCCTCCAGTCTCAGGTTGACGAAGTCGATGAGCAGTACCGAATTACGCACCATGATCCCGGCCAGGGCGATCATTCCGATAAAGGAGGTCGCGGTAAAAAAGGCACCGAGCATCCAGTGCCCAAGAATGATCCCTACCAGTGATAAGGGTATGGCCACCATCATTACTACCGGGGTCTTGAAATTCTGGAACCATCCTACGATCAGGATGTAGATAATAAAGATCACGGCCAGGAAGGCACCACCCAGATCGCGGAATACTTCAAGGGTGATCTGCCATTCACCATCCCATTTTACCGTGTAGTTATCCTCTAATTCCGGTTGTTCCATATAGCGTTCTTCGATAGTATATCCCTGAGGCAGGTCAATCGCCTTTAGCTTGTCTTCCATTCCCAGGATGGCGTATACCGGACTTTCTAATGTTCCTGCCATATCGGCCAGCACATAGACCACACGTTTTTGATTCTTTCGGTAAATACTTTTATCGCGGGTTGCTTCCTTCACGTTTACCAGGTCGCCGAGGGCCACCATCTTTCCTTGTTCGGAACGTACCTGGAGCTGGTTGATATCCATCACCGACGATCGTTCTGCCTCATCCAGTTCCATAACGATACTCACTTGTTTTGAAGCCTTCTCATCATAAAGGGTTCCAATGCTGTTGCCGGAGAGGGCCGTATGCATGGTATAGGCCACCTGTTTTGGAGCAACCCCGTTTAGCATGGCTTTTTCGCGGTCTACTTCATAGCGGAATTCCTTTTGATCGGCTTCCACCATCCAGTCAATATCCACCACATCCTCGGTGTTCGAAAGGATCTGGCGCAGCGAATCGGCTATGGCGATCTGTTTGTCGTAATCAGGGCCGTACACTTCTGCCACGATGGTAGAGAGTACGGGTGGCCCCGGTGGTACTTCGACCACCTTGAGGTTGGCCCCGTACTTCGCAGCGATGCGTTGCATCTCCGGACGTAATTTTTTGGCGATATCGTGACTTTGTTCGCTACGGTCGTGCTTGTCGGTGAGGTTCACCTGGATGTCGGCCATATTGCTGCCTCCCCTAAGGTCGTAGTGTCTTACGAGTCCGTTAAAGGTGATCGGAGCCGAACTTCCGGCATAACTCTGGTAATTCACCACTTCCGGACGCGTACGCAGGTATTGGGCCACTTCGGCGGTTACGGCTGCGGTGCGTTCGAGGGTGGTTCCTTCGGGCATATCGATCACCACCTGGAATTCGTTCTTATTATCAAAAGGCAGCATTTTAACCGCTACCGAGTTGGTAAAGAACAAACTCATGGATCCCAATAGGAGCAGTACGTTCACCCCAAGAAATACCGTGCGTTTGAACTTATTCTCGATAAGCGGACGCTCCAGCTTCTCGTAAATGCGATACACCAGGGTATTCGACAGGTCTTGTTTCTCCGGGTCTTCCTCCGCTTTTTTATCTTTTTCTCTCAGGAAAATATATCCAAGGTAAGGGGTAATGGTCAGGGCCACGAAGAGCGAAAGGATCATGGCGATGGAAGCCCCTATGGGCATCGGACTCATATACGGTCCCATGAGCCCCGAGACGAAGGCCATAGGTAGTACCGAGGCGATCACCGTAAAAGTGGCCAGGATGGTGGGGTTCCCCACCTCGTTAATAGCATAGATGGCAGCCTGTTTAAAGGGCAGGCGTTTCATCTTAAAGTGCCGGTGCATGTTCTCGGCAATAATGATAGAATCGTCTACCACGATCCCGGTTACGAATACCAGGGCGAACAGGGTGATCCTGTTTAGGGTGTAATCCAGCATATAGTAACTCAACAAGGTCAGGGCAAAGGTGATCGGTACTGACAGGAAAACTACCAGGCCGCCACGCCAGCCCATGGCCAGCATCACCACGAGGGTAACCGCTATGATGGCACCGATAAGGTGCATAAGGAGCTCGGATACCTTTTGTGAGGCAGTTTCTCCGTAGTTACGGGTGACCTCCACGTGAACATCATCGGGGATGAGGTTGGCGCGGAGGTGCTCGGTCTTCTCCATGATCTGATCGGCGATCTTCATGGCATCTGCCCCTTTTCTTTTGGCTACAGAGACGGTGACAGCAGGGTATTCTGAAGGGTAATTGGCAGCCTTTTCAGATGCCTGCCCAAAGCCCATGGACACGTAGTTCCCGGGTAGCTCCGGACCGTCGATGATCTTAGCCACCTGCTTCAGGTAAACCGGCATATTATTGTTGACCCCTACCACGAGATTTTCCACGTCGCTAACCGTTTCCAGGAACCCACCGGTGTGAAGGAGGAATTCTTCATCATTGCGGTTAAATTTCCCGGCACTCAATTGGGCGTTGTTGGCCCTGATCATTTCTGCAACACTCAACACATCGAGTCCGCTTGCGGCCAGCTTAGCCTTATCGAGTACAACGCGAAGCTGGCGGTTTCTTCCTCCGATCTGTTTGGTTACCGAAACTTCAGATACCTTTTCGATCTCATCAGAGAGTTCCTGCGCCATTTTCCGCAGCTGGTAGTCGTCGTAGTTTTCGCTCCAAAGGGTGAGCGCCATAATAGGGACATCGTCAATGGCCCGCGTTTTAACCAGCGGAAAGGTGACGCCTTCCGGCATCTGGTCCATATGTTTGTTGATCTCGTTGTAGAGTTTTACGAACGAGCGTTCAATATCTTCTCCCACGTAGAACTGAACGATCACCATACCCTGTTCTTTCATTGCGGTGGAGTATACGTACTCGACACCTTTGATGTTGGAAATGAGCTTTTCAAGGGGTTTGATGACCCTTGATTCTACTTCCAGCGGACTCGCCCCGGGGTAGCCAACGAAGATGTCGGCCATGGGGACGTCGATCTGGGGTTCTTCCTCACGGGGAATGAGGAAAGAGCTATAGACACCGATCACCATGAATACGACCATAAGGAGTACGGTGAGCTTAGAGGTGAGGAACCCCTTGGCAATTTTTCCTGCTAATCCTTCTTTCATGGTTATTGGTTGTTTTTATTCGTTACTTTGATTCCGTTGTACAGCCTGGTAGCTCCGGGGACGATATAAGACTCTCCTGCAGAAAGTCCTGAAAGCACTTCGACGTTATCGCCGGATGTCCTTCCCAGTCGCAGCCAGCGTAGTAAGGCTGTATTGTTTTCGCTCAGGGTGTAAACTCCGGTAAGTTGCCCGCGATGAACCAGTGCACTCACAGGGATGCTTACCTGTTGGGCATTAGAATTTCCGGATACCGGGAATTGCACTGTGGCGTACATTCCCGGAAGGATATCTTCCCGTGGATTTTCCAGGGCCACCTTGACCATGAATTGACCACCGGTATTTCTAGAGGAGGTACTGAGTTCGGTTACCTTTCCGGAAACCACCCCGGCAACAGAACGCACCTGTACGTTGACCTCCTGATCTTTTGCTACACCGGAGATCTCACTTTCAGGGACCAGGGCAGTGACTTCAAGTGCCCCTTGTCCTTCAACAGCAACCAGGGGTTGCCCCGGATTGGCCATATCACCCTCCTTAACGTAGGTTCCTGTGATCACCCCGTTAAATGGGGCTTTAATACGGCTATAGGCCATTTGAGCGTTCACTTCCTTCATCATTTGCCTGGCCGATTCCAATCGCGCCTCTGCCATTCGGTATCTCGCCGTGATATCGTCTACTTCCTTCTGTGAAGCACTGTTCTCGGCGAAGAGTTTGTTAAACCGGTCATGATCTTTCTTTGCATTTTCAAAGGCGGTTTCCGCTTCAATAATTCCTGCCTCTACCCGGGCGCGCTTCGCCTCGATATCGGCATCGTTGATCACCAACAAGAGCTGTCCTTCGCGAACCGTTTGGCCTACGCCGACCTTCACCGATTCTACAAATCCCATCATGCGGGTACTGAGGTTGGCACTTTTTACCGCCTGAACCGTTCCGCTGGCGTTAAGAATGCGTTGGTCATTGCCTTCGGCTACGGTTCTGATCGTTACGGGTACCGCTTCAGTGGACTTTGTGGTTTTGACTTCTTCCTCATGGCCACAGGCCGTAACAAGGAGAGCTGTTGTAAATAAGAGGGTATATAGCTTCTTTTTCATGATCGCGTTTATTCTTTGGTTAAAAATTGCAGGTAGGCCTGCGCGTAGTTCAATTCGTATATGGTTTGATAGTATTCGAGTTGTTTTTGGGCATACTGGGTCTCAGCCATCAGAAGGTCGGTGGTGCGCTCCAGTCCCTCGCGAAAGCGGTTGGTGCGTATGCGCAGGGATTCTTCAGACTGCTCCAGGGCTTTTGCAGAAAGGTCGAGTCGGCTTTCGGCAACTTCAAGGGCGCGTTTGGCCTGGTTGAGTTCCATCTCGCTTTGGGAGACGTATTGCTCCAATTCCAGCCTTGAGCGTTCATATTCTGCCTTACTTTGTTCGGCCTTGCCCACATTCTGGTATCCCTTAAAGATGTCCCAGGTGAGGCTGGCACCAACGAGATATCCCTGGGCGTTGCCCTGAAATACTTCATTGTCGTAAAGCTGGTAATTTCCGAAGGCATTGAGTCGTGGGAGAAAGGCTAATTTATCGGCCTTACTCATCATTTCTTTTGCATGGGTTGCCATTTCTAAGGCTTTAATATCTGCTCTGTGTTCAGACAGCAAGGAGTTTGGGTTTTCCATTCCTGCCAGGGTCAAACTGTCTTTTGGTTGATATATGCCTTCTGCCGGCTCGTTCATTAGAAATGCCAGGTAGTTGGAGGCATTCTTAATAGTATTCTGAGCGTTATGCAGCTGACTGGTCACTTCGTTTACGCGTACTTCTACTGCGAGTAGGTCGGCCCGTTGCAGCAGTCCCTGTTCAAAGCTGTTTCTTGCCAGGCGTTCGTTTTCCCGCGCAGCTTCAAGGGCTTTTTGTAAAACCGATTCAGCCTTGTAGGCCAGTTGCAGCTGCATGTAAGCCTTCTCGGTTTCCAGTAGCATATGGTCGGTACTTCGCAATGTTTGAAGTTCCATGGCTTCCATACCCAGTTTCGCAGCCCGGCGCTGATAGAATCCGTCGACATTGATCAGGGGTTGTTGAACCTCGATCACGGTGGCGAAATTTCGTGTTTCTTCAGGGTCATTAAGCGCGGCAGGATCAAAATCGGCCGGGGTAAGGATCTCCTGGTTCAGTTTGGATCCGAAGGCCATAAGCGGATTCGTGGTGAGAAATCCGGTATGGGAAGCGGTTACCGAAGGAAGGAAAACCGAATTGGTTTGTCGGTATGCTGCCCTGGCTTTAAGAGCCTCTTCCTGCGCCAATCGTATATGCAGGTTTTTCTCCTTTATATTCGCTAATGCCTCCTCTTTAGTGAGAAATATCTTTTCCTGACCGGTGGAGATCCCGGAGGATAGAAAAAGCATTAAGAGTATGGTTATATGAATTCTCATCGTCTTGAATAATTTATTTTTCAAAGGTAGGGTGGGACTTTGCCGAGTTCAGTAACCCTTGTTACTGAGGATGTTTGGTGCGTAAATAAGGGTGTTTCAGCTGATTTTCAAGAGTTAATGATATCTTTTGTTGGTCTGGAGCAGAAATCATTGATGAAGTTCTTAATGAAATGAATGAAGAGAAAATTACAGGTCACGGCAAAAAAGGGTAAGCCGGCCCTTTTGGCGATAAAGAATTAAGGGTTTACAGGGGGATTTGATTTTGAAGATCGAAAGGAAGGACTTACCGGGGGTAAAGTTTACTTATTGTCTCTGGGTCTGATGATCATTCTGAACTGCTGGTCCATATTGATGTAGTACCCGGTCCAATTGTAAAGGGCTCTAAGTCGGTTTCTGAAGTTTACCAGGGACATGATATGTACGAATACCCATGAGAACCATGCAGGGAAGCCTTTGAGGAAGAAGCTGTTCCCCGGACCATCGGCTACGGCTTTGTTTCTTCCGATAATGGCCATAGAGCCTTTGTCTTTGTATTCAAAGGGCTTCCATGAACTACCTTCTGGTCTTTTCAGGTTCTTTCCCAGATTCTTAGCCATTTGTATAGCCACCTGAGCTACCTGCGGATGTCCTTTGGGATAGCGGGGATCGTCTTTTAAATAGGCGCAATCGCCCAGGGCATAGATATTGTTATAGCTGTACAATTTATTGTACGCATCTGTTTGCATACGTCGGCCGGGGCCCAGATCTTCCGGCTTAAAGCCTTCAAATACCCTGGCATAGATCCCGGCCGCCCAGATGAGGTTTCGCGTGGGAATGGTAGTGCCATCGGAGAGGTAGACCGTCTCGTCTTTAAAGTCGTTCACCATAACATTCAGGCGGATGTCTACCCCCAGTTGCTTTAGCTTTTTTTCGCTGTAACGTTGAGAGTTAGACGACATGGCCGAGAGCACCGCTCCTTGTCCGTCGATCAGGTAGATATCGCCCAGGTCTTCGTCTTTTAGTTCCGGATAATCTTTGATCAGGATGTTCTTTCGCATTTCAGCAAATATTCCGGAGAGCTCCACACCTGTAGGTCCGGCTCCAGCGATCACGAAAGAGAGTAGTTTTTTACGTCGCTCTGGATCGTTTACGCGGGTAGCCCGTTCCAAGCGGGTAAGTATGAGGTTTCTTAAGGCCAGGGCATCACTGATGGTCTTCATGGGAAGGCTGTATCTGGCCACATTTTCGTTCCCGAAGTAATTCGTTTCAGCACCGGTGGCCATCACCAGGATATCGTAATGCAGTTCTCCGTTACTCAGGATCACCTTGTTCTCCTGTGGAATGACTTCCTGTAGGGCGGAAAGTCGAAAGCGCACATTTCTTTTTTTTCGTAAGATCTTTCTAAAAGGATAGGAAATGGCAGAAGGTTCCATAAATCCAGCTGCTACCTGGTAGAGCAGGGGAGGAAAGAAATTGTAATTATTGAGGTCGACAAGGGTGATCTGGAATTCGTCGGTGGATTGCAGTTCATTGATCAACTCCAATCCCGCGAATCCGCCACCGATGATCACTACCTGTTTTTTTTCCTTCATCATGTTTCCTTTTTTATCGTTTGCTCATAAGGTTACCGCTAATAGCCTTTTGCCGTGAGCATTCAAAGCGCGAGATCTCCGGGTTGCGCTTTTTGAGGTGTTTTTGACTTACCCCGCTATTGACGCGTTTGCGCCATCTTTTAAACCAGAAGGTCTCAGTTCGCTTCTCATGAGCTGAATAACTTCTATTTCTGAAAGACCAAATTGATAGGTAATGGCTTCAAAAGGCGTACGGTCCTCCCAAACCATTTCAATGATCCTGTCCAGTTGAAGATTTGTTAATTCCATTCTTTATCAGCAACTTTAAGGGAAGGAACAAAATTTATGGGAAACGGGCTTTTAACAGATTCATAAAATTTTGTAATTCACTGTATTTCAGTTAGAACGCCTTCGTTTTTGTGGTGGTATTCGTTGCCTATGTTGCTCTTTTTTATTAGTTTAAGGATACTTCTTTAAGCGTTTCTCCTACACTTCCGGTAATGATCCAATAAATGAATTAAATCAGTGTATTATGAAACTATTGAGATTTTTACTGACTGTTATTTTTGTTTCCGGCGGATTCATTTCTGTGGAAGCCCAGATCCTGAAAAAGTTAAAGAAGAAGATCGAAAAGGGTTTGGAGAAAACCGTGATCGATAAAACCAACGAGAAGGTGCAACATGAGGCAGGTAAGGTCATGGAAGACATGTTGGAAGGTGACCTGATGAAGTCCAATCCGATGATGAATCAGGGTGAAATGGCCGATATGGCAGAGGTTGCCGATACGTATACTTTTAATTATGTGTACACCCTTGAGATGAAGGATGATACACGTGATGAAGCGGTGAACATGGATATGTATTTACAGGCCAATGCCGATTATTGGGGTATGAAAATGCAACAGGCCGAACAGATGACCATGGTACATGATGCCGGCAGGGACCTGATGGTGATGTTTATAGATCAGAACGGACAGCAAATGGCGATGGCCTTTAAATCCGATGTCGGAGATATGACAGAAGAAGCAGCTGAAGCTTCTGAATTTGAGGTTCGGGAGATCCCGGGGAAGGAGATCATGGGTTATGACTGTAAGGGTTTCGAGGTAGAGACACCTGAATATTTGGTTACTGTATACAATACGTTTGAAGCTGAGGTGTCCCTGGCTAATGTTTTTGGGGTTACCGAAGACCTTCCCAGCGGATTTGACCCGGAATGGATACGGAAGGACGGACAATACGGTCTCATGATGGAGATGCATATGAAAGATAGGACGGGGAAAGGAAATGATGTTTCCATGCGATGTGTTGATCTTAAACAGCAGTCACTTACTCTTAATAAGGCAGATTACCAAAGTTTCTCCATGTCGGGAATGGATAAACAATGATCTTTTGGTGTAGACCAAATGCTGAAAATTGACGGGTTAATTTATTGAAAATTGTTAGGTTATATTCTGATGCAGGGGCTGCAAGCGGTCTGTGCTTTGGCAGACAGCCCTTTTATTTTTTAAAAAATCTAATTTTCTGTTGGAAAATAAATAAAAGTACGCTTATATTTGCACCCCGAAAGGAACGGTCGAGTAGCTCAGCTGGATAGAGCATCTGCCTTCTAAGCAGACGGTCACAGGTTCGAATCCTGTCTCGATCACATCAAGCACAAAACCCATCGCAAAAGCGATGGGTTTTTTTATACCCTGAAGCCTCGCAAGCTCGCTTGCAAGAGGCGAGAGGGTATAAAAAAAACAGTGCTGCGAGAGCAGCACAGGGTTTTGTATTTGCAGGAGTGCATTGGTAAAGGATGACGCAGTAATCCTGAAGCCTCGCAAGCTCGCTTCTACTTTTATTCCTTTTCCAAATCCTTAAATTTTCGTGCATTCTCCATTACAGCTTCCAGGAATTGCAACTCATTGCCATTAGCCGGTAAATCAGTATTAAGGTGCTGTTTTTCGAGGTATTCACAGAAAAGGCCATATTGTTCCAGGGGAATGTCAAGTTCCTCTTTTAGAAATTTGGCATTGACTAAATGATGTACGCGGAAGGCATTTTCGAGATCTTCAGAAGAAAGGAAGATCTTTTCTGTGGAGTTTACTTTCTTATTCTTTTTAAACCATCGCAATAGGGAACGAAAGATATATGCAAAATTCACCCCGTAATTGGGAGCTGATGGCCTGTACTTTTCAGGGTGCTTCTTTATATCCTCCTGAATGATTATGTTGAGATCTTTGGAATATGCAATGGGTTCGAACTTCTTTGGTTTCATGGTCTTTTTGACCACGACTTCATCCAGTTTGATATCGTTGCTTTTAAGTTCAATAATGCAGCCTTGATCCAGTATCTTCTGTGTCACTATCAAGACCTCCGTCCTGAAAAAATTGGAACGAAAGGATATACTGTCGCCTTCTTTTCCGGGAATGGAGAAATATCCCTGAGTATTGGAGTAAACAGTTGCATTACCGGACCTGTTATTGATGGTGATTCCCTCTAAAGGGGTATCATTATTAAATATTCTTCCGTTTAGTTCTTGTGCCTTTAAATGCGGACTAATAAGGAAGCAGGTGTATAAAAGGATCAGTTGTAGCTTTTCTGTCTTACTGAGGATGTGGTGTTTCAAAATTAGCTATTGATGGTTGTGTTATGAAAGTTACAACCTTAATCCTGTCGAATTTTTACTACAAAACGTTAAAGGCTGCTAAAATGCTGTTAAAGAGTGAGGTGATGAATAAATCTGTGTTGTTCGTTGCAAATACTCATAGTATTGAAGATCTTTATATGGTAAATTTCAACCCCATGTACAAGCACTTCTTTTACCTCATTCTCTTATGGTTACTCACCCTTTTAAACCTCTCCTGTAATGCTCCACAGGAGTCCGAACAGATCACCATCTCCCGGGAGGCTTACCATGACAAATTACAAGGTTTCTGGCTGGGTCAAAGCATTGCCAACTGGACCGGATTGGTGACCGAAATGGATAAGATCGGGAATATAGGGGAATTACGAACAGGACCTTTCTATACCCGCGAAGATTGGGGACAACCGGACCAGCCCAGTATTTTCAATCCGGATGCTCCCAGTGACCTGTCGCCAACCATCGATTTTGTACTTCGTGATACTTCTGAGGTATGGGGTGCCGATGATGATACGGATATTGAATATATGTATCAGCATTTACTGTACACCGATAAAACGGCTATGCTTACTCCTGAACAAATACGTGACGGCTGGTTAAAGCACATTAGGAAGGAAGAGGAAAACTTTTTATGGGTATCCAACCAAAGGGCCTTTGATCTGATGGGACAAGGGATGTTACCACCGGAAACAGGGAAACCGGAAAACAATGAACATTACGATATGATCGATGCTCAGCTTACCACTGAGATCTTCGGATTATTTGCACCCGGCCAACCTGAGGTAGCACGCAGGATGGCCTACCTGCCTATACGAACGGTAGCGGAAAAGGAGGCTGCGGAAATTGCCGAATTCTATGTGACTATGTACGCTTTGGCGCCAGTAGCAGATACCACGCTTAGTATGGGACAGCGACTAAAGGGCATGGCCAGGGTGGCCAGGAACCTCTTACCTGATACTTCTTACACTGCAAAAATGTACGATTACGTATATGAAAAATACACTTCGGGAATTCCGTGGGAACAAACCCGGGACTCGATATACCAGCGCTATCAGGTACAGCAAATGGATGGCTACGACATCACTTCACGTAACCTGTATTGCAACGGGTGCTTTGCCGGAGGAATTAATTTTGCCTCCAGCCTGGTAAGTCTGTTTTACGGTGAAGGCGATCTGAAAGAAACTATTAAGATCGGAACCCTTGCCGGATGGGATTCTGATAATCCTACAGCTACCTGGGGCGGATTGATCGGATTTATGTTGGGAAAAGAGGGGGTAGAAGCTGCCTTTGGAAGAACACTTTCAAATAAGTTTCATATTCACCGTACCCGACAAAATTTTCCCAATGATGGTATGGATACTTTTGACCAGATGGCTGATAAGGGAATGTCCATAACAGAACGTGTGGTTATTGAACACTTGAACGGTAAGGTGGATGAGGAACGTGATCTTTGGATCATTCCTGTGAATTCTATTTCTACAACTCAAAAATAGCTGGCCTGAGCTAAGTAAAGCTATAAGTCTTGGAAATAGCCGATCTTACAGGGATCCGTTCACATCGACATCGGTAATAATAAGACGATATTCATACCTCATATTCCCGATATCACTGAATACCCATGCCTCGTTATTTAGCGGTTCCTGTTCATAAAAGAGAATAAGATCGCCTCCATTATCGATGTAGAGTCTGATGAAGTTTATAGATTCGGTTTCTGCAGGAGACACGGGCCCTTCAACACTATTGAAATCGGTGGAGACATAAAGGATATCGCCGGCGGGGATCTCCTCGATGTTGTTGTTATCCCTGATCAGGAAAATTGGCGTACCTGAATTATTCTGGATAATGTAGTCACTTGCAAAATCGATGTTTTCCACCTCTTCTTCACATTGAAAGGCAAATAAAAAGGGGAGTAAGATCAGGAATGCTGTTTTTTTGAAATAGGCTATTTTCAAATTTTCCGGAAGGCGGCTTAAGGTTTTCATAGCATCATAGGTGTTCAGGGAATTATTCTTTCTTACACTATAAAGCTACAAACTAATCACAGCTTAATGTGTTGCCCTTCAGATATTTTACGATTCTTTAACGCGGAGATTACTCCCTACGCCTGTATTCGACAGACAAGCTCGTGAACCAGACTGGAGCCGCTTTTGCAAATACAAAACCCAAACCTGCTGTTGCAGGATTGATTTTTTCATAGCCCTTTCGCTTACGAAAGCGAGCTTTCGAAGCTTCAGGGTATAAAAAAATCCATCGCGAAAGCGATGGATTTTGTGCTTGATGTGGGTCATACTGGATTCGAACCGGTGACTTCCACCCTGTCAAGGTGACACTCTAAACCAACTGAGTTAATGACCCTATTCGGGGGAAAAATACATAATAATGTAAAATATTTAATGCTGTCAGGGATTTTATTTTTGACGCCTTTCATGTTTTACCCATCACCGAATAAGATCAAAAGCCCCTCTTGCTAACACTCGAACCGTGGTATCCAGCCGGGGCTTCAAGATCACGGTTTGCTCGGCGATCTCATTGCCGGGGGTAACTTCGAGCATACGGAATACATAGTGCGCTTCATCTTCTTTTTCAAGGATCATTATAAAATGCTTTTGTCCCTTTTCGATAACGGCTGAAGTGGGCACTGTATATCGCATTAGTGTGCCGGGATCGGTGGCATCGGTCGTGATCTCTGCTTCGACATACATCCCCACCTTAAGTTGTTCTTTCAGAGCATCGTCTATATGGCCGTGAACCCGCACCGTTCTGTCACTACTAAGGGCATCGCTAATGAGGTGAACTTCGGCGGGGAAGACTTCCCTGGAGGCTTCGGGGATTCGAAAGTGTATGGGCTGTCCTTTCTTCACTTTCAAAATATCCTTTTCAAAGATATTGAGTTCCAGGTGCAGGTGGTCACTATTGATGATCACCATGGCCGGATGCGACCGGGGAACAAAGCTTCCGCGGTTGACGTCGATTCCTGTAATACTCCCTGAAATCGGTGCATATATATGAAATACCGGGACTATGTTTTCTCCAGTAATGGCCTCCGGATCGAGATTAAGCAGTTGTAGTTGTTTTTGCAATCCGTGAAACCGTGCCTTAGCGGTAAGGTATTCGCTCTGTGCTTTTAAAAAGTTTTTCCTGGAGGTGATCTGTTCTTCTAGAAGTTTCTGATTCCGCTCGTATTCTTCCTCGAGGTATTCCAGCTGTTGCTTTACTTCCAGGTATTGCTGTTGGAGGGTCACGAATTCCGGATTTTCAAGGCTCATAAGCAGTTGACCCTTCTTTACCCGATCGCCTACCAATAAGGGGGTGTGGGTGACATATCCGCCCATTAGCGGACTCACCTCTACTCGGTTTTCGGGAGGCACATCAATGGTTCCCGTAGTTCGGATACGTTCGGTTGCTGTGATCGCGTTTATCGTGGCCAGCTCCATGCCATTCGAGCGGAATTGCTCTTTGTTTATCGTAGTCTGCGGGGTGTCTTGTGCGGTTTGTATTGCCTGTGCACCTTCTTCCGAAGGCGATTTACATCCCACGAGGACTATGGCCATATATAAAATGAAGTTTCTCATAATTATTCAGATAAGGTTAGGTGTCTTAATTGGATAACGGTATCGTTGTACAATCGCAGCTGATCGAGTCGGTCGATGAGGATGCGGTAGGCGTTTTCAAGGGTTTGGATGTATTGGAAAAAGTCTAGTTCTCCATTGATAAATCCGGCTTCGGCAGTGTGTATGAGCTCACCGGCAATAGCTTTTCCTTCGTTCTCATAGTACGCCAGGTTATTATCGTAGGTCTGTAAGAGGCTTTCGAGCTCCTGCTTTTTATTCTTGTAATTGAGGAGGAAGTCCTGCCTCTCGTTAGTCATGGCCGCTTCTGCCAGGCCTGAGGCTTTGATCTTCGATGCCTGGCCTCCAAAGAGAATGGGGATCTTAAGACCTACCTGATACCCGTAGAGTTGTTCGTTCAATGTGCTGTTCGAACCGCGAAAATACTCCAGGCTGATATCCGGCAGTAGTTTGTGCTTTTCGAGGGTATTCTCGGCCTCTCGCAGCCTTACTTCGCTATCCATGATATTCAATTCCGGAGATAGCAGGGTATCAGGTGGAAAATAGGGGAGTTTTTCCGGTGGTTCCCGGTTTATCGCGAAGCTGTCTTTGGCCTGTACGAGCAGTGTGATCCGGTTTTTGAGGATGTTTACCTCGGTTTGCGTTTCCTGAAGGTGTATGGTTACCTGTTGCTGTTTGGATCGGGCAGTGATCTTTTCGAGGTAATTGGTCTCTCCCAGTTCAAAACGACGGGAGGCAGCATTGGCGAATTTTTTATACAGGCTGTCAAGCTTTGCGTAAATGTGTTGTTTTTCAAGGGTGATCTGATATTGGTAATAGGCGGTTTGCAGATCGCGAAGGAGTCTTCGGGAGCTCAGGTCGTAGTGGTATACCGATCTTTCTGCGCGGACCTTTTGTACATTTCGCATGGAGGTGTATACGGTGGGGAAACGAAAATCCTGCTGAATGCCGATCACCTCAATAGGTCGGCCATTTATAGCCAGATTGTTCTGGTCATATTGGTAGTAGATGGAGGTTTTATCAAAATCCCATGCGGCACCCTTAAGAGATTCTTCCCGGAGCTTTTCAAAAGATAGCGCCTTTAGCCCCGTATTGTTCTCCAGGGCTGCACTTTCAAGGCTATCGAGATCGAGAACAGGAACCTGGGCTGTGGCTACCGTACCCCATAGGGATGCCCCGATCAGGAACACGATCCCCGCTACCGGAGTTTCCGGTCGTGAGGTGTTTGTTTTAGTGTCTTTCTTTTCATAGATCATGGTGTAGAGTACCGGTAAAACGACCAGGGTTAGGAGGGTAGCGGTAATGAGTCCGCCAATGACCACAGTAGCCAAAGGTCTTTGTACTTCAGCTCCCACATTGGTCGATACGGCCATGGGGAGAAATCCGAGGGCGGCTGCCGTGGCCGTTAGTATTACGGCACGGAGGCGGTCTTTTGTTCCCTGGATAACGAGGGCTTCTACACTTTTAAATTTAGACATGTTCATATCTTTAAAATGCTCTATGAGAACGATCCCGTTGAGGACGGCGATCCCAAAGAGCGCAATGAAACCTACTCCGGCAGAAATGCTGAAAGGCATACCCCTTAGGGCCAGTAGCAATACGCCTCCCACTGCCGACAGGGGGATGGCCGAATAAATGAGCACGGCCTTTTTAAGGGAGTTAAAAGCAAAGAAGAGCATGAAGAAAATGAGCACCAGGGCAATGGGCACGGCCACCAAAAGCCTGGATTTCGCTTCCCGCAGATTTTCAAACTGTCCGCCATAGGCCACCGTATAGCCTACAGGCAGGTCGATCTCTTTTTCGATAAGCCCCCTGATATCGTCTACGACCGATTGCAGGTCGCGGTTACGTACATTGATACCCACTACAATACGCCTTTGGGTGTTATCCCTTGAGATCTTGGCTGCTCCTTTTTTATAAGTTATCGTGGCCAGTTCTCCCAGTGGCACCTGCTGGCCATTGGGAAGGTCTACAAATAGTGATCGCAGGTCTTCGATGCCCTTTCTGTGCTCTTCCTGTAAACGCACTACCAGGTCGAATTGCTTTTCGCCTTCAAAAATGCTACCGGCTGTTTTTCCCGAGAATCCCATGGCAATAAGGTCATTGAGCTCATGAATATGGAGACCGTATCTAGCGATCTTTGTACGATTATAAGAAACATTCATTTGGGGGAGTCCTTCGATCTTTTCTACGGTTACATCAGCAGCTCCGGGAACACTTTCGGCCAAGGTTTTGATGCGATCGCCTAAACGGGCAAGGGTTTCCAGATCTTCTCCAAAAACCTTGACCGCAATATCCGAGCGCACCCCTGAAATAAGCTCGTTAAATCGCATTTCGATGGGTTGGGTGAATTCTATTTCGATACCGGGGATCACTGCGAGGGCTTCCTTGAATTTCTCTGCAAGATCATCCTTGGTATGGGCAGATACCCATTCATCTTTATCCTTGAGGGTAATGATCACATCACTGTCTTCCATACTCATGGGATCGGTGGGCACTTCGGCAGCTCCTATACGGGAAACCACCTGTTTGACCTCCGGGAAATTATCCAGGAGTATGTTCTCGATACGGGTGGTGGTCTCAATGGTTTTACTCAGGGAGGTCCCTGTTTTTAATACCGGTTGGATCACAAAATCGCCTTCATCAAGGGTGGGCACGAATTCTCCTCCCAACCTTGAGAAAATGATACCTCCGAGCAGTACAAGCAGGGACGCCAGCACTAATACCGTCTTTTTATTACGCATGGCCATGTATAAAAATGGTGTATACATGCTTTCTATGATGCCCATGACCTTTGCAGAGAGGTTGTTCTTTTTACGGGTTTCCCGAAGGAAGAGTGCCGACATTACAGGAACATAGGTAAAGCATAGGATCATGGCGCCGATAAGGGCAAAGCAAAAGGTAAGCGCCATGGGTTTGAACATTTTACCTTCAATACCACTAAGAGACAGTATGGGGATGAAAACGATAAGGATGATAAGCTGCCCAAAGACGGCAGAATTCATCATTTCTGATGCACCCTGAATACTAACCCGATCTCTTAATTCTTGCTGTTCCTTCTTTTTTAGCCGGTCTGTGCCCAATTTCTCTCCCGCCAGTTTAAAGGCTATGAACTCCACAATAATTACCGCTCCGTCTATAATGATCCCAAAATCGATAGCACCAAGACTCATCAAATTGGCATCGACGCCAAAGATGTACATGAGTGATAATGCAAAGAGCAGGGATAAGGGGATCACAGAGGCGATCACCAGTCCTGAACGCAGATTGCCCAGAATGAGCATCACAGCGAAGATCACGATCAAAAAGCCCAGTATGAGATTTTCGGTGACGGTAAAGGTGGTTTTATTAATGAGCTCGCTCCTGTCCAGGAAGGCATTGATATACACGCCCTCAGGCAGGGACTTTGAGATCTCATCAACCCGTTGTTTTACGGCATCGATCACCTGTTTGGAATTCGCATCTTTAAGCATCATGACCTGTCCCAATACTTTTTCGCCTTCTCCGTTACCGGTTATCGCACCAAAGCGGGTGGCGTAACCATATCCGACTTGGGCGATATCTCCAATGGCAACCGGACTTCCGTTCCTGGTGGTTACTATGATCTTGCGCAGGTCGTCCAGGGAAGTCACCAGTCCTTCTCCGCGGATGAAATACGATTGATCGGTTTTTTCGATATAGCCTCCTCCGGAAACATTGTTGTTGTTTTCAAGGGCCTCGAAAACCTCACCTACAGACAGGTTCAAAGCGTTGAGACTGGAGGTATTTATTGCTACTTCGTATTGTTTGAGATAGCCTCCCCAAGTATTGATCTCTACGACCCCCGGAATACCCGACAGTTTTCGCTTTACGATCCAGTCCTGAATGGTGCGCAGGTCCATAGCCGTATACCGATCCTTGTACTTTGGTTTTACATCGAGTACATATTGGTAGATCTCTCCTAATCCGGTGGTTATAGGGCCCAGTTCTGGAGTGCCGAAGCCTTCTGGGATGCGTTCGCTGGCCGATTTGATCTTTTCGGTAATAAGCTGCCTGGGAAAGTAGGTGCCCATATCGTCATCAAATACAATGGTGACTACGGAGAGACCAAATTTGGATACCGATCGTATCTCGGTAACTCCGGGTAAATTGGCCATTTCCAGTTCTACGGGATAGGTGATGAATTTTTCCATGTCCTGGGTAGACAGGTTCCTTGAGGTCGTTATCACCTGTACCTGGTTATTGGTAATGTCGGGTACAGCCCCAATGGAAAGTCTGGATAGCGAATACAATCCAAATCCGATAAGGAAGAAGGTGGAAAGAAAAATGATCAGCTTATTATTAACGCTGAAATGTATTAAGCGAGTGAGCATGATTCCATGTTAAAAATGACAGATTACACTTCCCAGCGCATCATTATGGATGCAGGAAGACAAATTGGAAATGATGGTGAAGGGAATCAGCTCTTTTTCGGAGGCTGGAAGGTTTTGCTCACAAAGAGCGTGCTGTTAAAGGAGTTATGGAAGTTGTCGGTAAGGCGCGCTTCAACTTCCGGAATACTCAAGGTGAACTCAGTAGGTTCCAGAACGGCCAGTGGGCCGTGTGCACTTAAAAAGCTGTGCTGAAATGGCAAACCCTGGTGGTTCTCTTCATCCTGATGATCCATTCCGGTACTGTCATCAGCACCGTAATGCTTGGCCATAAAGGTGAACAGATCGTCACCATACTCTTTTTGGTGAAAGCGATAATGCTCGACAAGCTCATCCAGGCCGGAAATATCCCCGGCTGAAATGTGAAGCGATTGAAAGCTGATCACTCCTGCTAAAACAATGGCCATACACTTAAACATAACTTAAAGTTAGGTATTTATCCTTTAATGACCATAATCCCGGGATCTTGATCGTAGTTTGTCGATAAGCGCACTAGGGCAGGGGAACTTTATAGATCTCGAATTCCATATTCGACACATCGGGACCGGCCATATGTATTTTAGAATTGGTGTAGTACAGGTAACCGTTATAAATACTAAAGGTATCTGCCCATTTAACGTTGGGCCCCTCGATCAGGGTTTGCATGTTGCCTTCAGGCGTTCGGTATACGATCTTGTGCCCCTCAAGGTCTGCCATATAGAGATTTCCTTTTCGGTCTGTGATCATGCCATCGGGTGCAGGGGTTTTTCCTAAGGAGATCACCAGCGCTTCCGGAGGAGTACTGCCTTCATTTAATTGATCTAATGGCAGGGCATAGAGGGTGTATCCCGTTAATGCGTGATAGTATAACAGGTCTTTATTTGAATCGAGGGCAATTCCATCAGAATGCACGGTATTGCTCCATGCTTTTCCATCTATGGTAAGTTGATCGGTTTCTGCTGTGGTAGAAGGGTGTGCATCAAGAATACGGGTACTCACTCCTGAATCCAGGTCCAGGATCACCAGGCCGGGATGCCCTGAATCGGTAAACCAGGCTTTATTCCTTTTGGGGTCAATTCGAAGATCGTTGATATAGGAATCAGCGTGAAAGCTGTTTTCGGAAAGTTCATAGGCGCGTACGAGACTATCGGTATTCAGGTTGAATACAAAGATGGTTGGGGCGCCCTGTACTCCCTGAAAGAACGGATTTCTGGTGTCGAGCACGTAGAGGTACTCTTTAAAGGCTACCACCGATTGTACGGCAACAAAGAGATCATTAGTGATGGTGTCGCCCGGTTTCCAGCGGTTCCAGTTCTTGTTCGGATAAGGTTGGTGATCGTTACCGGAAGTATCGATCTCGATCACGGCATTTTCCACACCTTCCCGCCATTGTGGAAAATTCGTAAATACCCTGCCGGAATCGCTCACCGTAACACCGGTAAGCTGTTGGCCTTTGATCATCGCTACAGGTTCTGCCTGGGCCATGATTATTAAAGGAAAAAAGGTAAGGATGAGGGCGGAGGTGAAATGAACCGTTTTCATCGTATCCGTTATTTGTGGTTGGTACAAAAGAAAAGGGGAATAGAAACTGAATTGCTCAATTGTATTCCCCCTCACCCTTTAAATCTTCAGCAGCATTACCTCCTGAATCCTACGGGTATGATCTCAGCCATAATTAGCACCCCGATAAAGTTTTATAAAAGTAGTGCACAAGAACATACCTTCCTAATGAAAATTTACTTTTAACGTGTTGATAATAAGAAAATAACGCTTTTGTGCTGACTCTTTGATCGAACCTTTTCTCGAAGCGAAGGTTTTTATAGCCCGGGTACGCCGGAAGTCTTAAAGATCGTTCCATCCCCCTTCATTTTAACGATTATGTTCGAATTCAGGAATAATCGGTTATTTTTACCGGTAAACCTTAATATATGCATAGGAAGACCTTTATCCTTGTTGCTTTGTTCCTGATCGCGATCGCTTGTAAAACAGAACCTTCTAAAAAAGTTCCAGGGGTTACTGCAACTCCGGAAGCCGAAATGGAGGTCTCCGAAACCCGATCAGACTGGCCTGTTTCTTTAGAAAGGTTGCCGGATACGGCATTTGTTCGGTTAACCGATTACAGTTCGGATTTTGTTTACGACATGAAATATGCCACTGCCGATAATTTTCTTAACGAGGTGGTTTACGATTGTCCGGAATGCTATACCCGGGTGAGCACGGCAAAAGCGTTGATCGAGGTGAATAAGGCTTTTATGGAGAAGGGTTACCGGATCAAGTTCTTTGATTGTTACAGACCTCATAGTATTCAAAAGAAGATGTGGAAGATCGTCCCTAATCCTACCTATGTGGCAGATCCGGCAAAGGGTTCCATACACAACAAGGGTGGTGCTGTAGATATCACCCTGGTCAATGCTGCAGGGGAGGAGTTGGATATGGGTACGCCCTTCGATTTTTTCGGCAGGGAGGCCAGGCATGCCTATACGGGGCATTCGCAGGAGGTGCTTGATAACAGGATGCTGTTAAGATCTACAATGGAAGCTCACGGCTTTAATGCGATCACTTCAGAATGGTGGCATTATAATTACGGTCCGACCCTCGAATATGGTATTGCCGATTTTAGATGGGACTGTCCGGAGTGATCAGGCTTTTTTAGTCATGATCACCTGTTTTTGACCTTCCGGTCCCATGCAGAAAAATACATAGCGATCTCCGCCATCACCTATCTTGAACTTCTTACGCAAATTGGCAACGGCAACAGGGAAATTTCGGGTGGTAATATGGCATTGTGATCCTCCCAGCTTTTTCTTCATTACCTTGTTATTATAGGGCAGAACTTCTAATACCTCAAAACGTCTTCCCGGGAAATCGACAAGGGTGTCTCCTGTATACAGATGGGTGTGAGGATGGAGTTTGTCAAGACCGAACTTTTCGCCAATAAGATTAAAGGCTCCCGATTTCATGATCGCCGCGTTGGGCTCGTAAAGGTATTTAGTAACAGGTCCGATCCGGGCGATGGCCGTCGTTATCTCACCCAGCTGAAATTCAAAAGGAGCGTGCTCCGTGCCGTGTTCGTTTAGGTTCACTGCGGTTATGGTGATATCTTTTGAAACGGGTTCCCTCTCCAGGATCCAAAGAAGTTCTTTTACCTCATTCCTTACTGCTACGATATGTATGGCAACAACCTTGTCGAGTTCAGCGATTCCTGCAGATAGATCGAGCAGGGGGGAGGTCTTGATCATGATTGTGCCCGTTTTTTTGAACAGCGCATCCTGGTGAACCACGATATTCGGCGTACAGTCGGAGAGCAAGAATACCTTGCCTTTGGCATCGTCTCTTCTTGCCGGGTCGGTATAAATAAGGTCGGTATGCGCTATGGTTTCCACAAATGACAATCCGTCGCCGGCATGACAACTGATGTTCGAGGCTTTGAGCTGTTCGAAATTATGGCGAACGATCTCCGACAGTTCTTTGTTGAGTTCGCAGTGAACCACCCTGCTGAACCTTTTTGAAAAGTAATAATCGTCTACGCCGAAGCCCCCGGTAATATCGGTTATATGATCACCGGAAAAGAGGCCGGACTTATACTTTGCGGTAATTTCTGAAGAGGTTTGTTCTATAGAAAGCACCGGTGGGTAATAGATATTCCCGGTATGGAACCAGGTAGGAAGCTTCTTTTCAGATTTTCGTTTTGCGTATACCTGTTCTGCCAGGGCAGCGGGGGTTATTCCTTCAAAGGGAGAGCCTTTGAGTACCAGAGAGGCAATGTCGGTATGCAGGTTCTCATTAATGAATTCCTGTACACGGGAATTAAGGATCTCATGATTCACCTTAGAGGTTTTTAGTTAGCGATTTTACGATCTTATTTTCTGAAAGAAATTCTTTAAGGACTACTTTGATGGCCGTATAGGCAGGAATAGCGATCACCATACCAAGGATACCGAACAGTAAGCCGGTAATAATGATCACCAGGAAGATCTCCAGAGGGTGCGATTTCACACTGTTTGAAAATATAAATGGCTGACTGAAAAAATTATCAATAAGCTGTCCGATCATAAATCCAATGAACACGTACAACGCCTTAGGTAAAATTACCGAACTGAAATCTGCCCCAAGATTGCTTGACATGGCGAGGGCTATCATGAGCACACCGCCAATGAGTGGGCCGATATAAGGAATAAGATTGAGCAGGGCACATAAAAAAGCGATCACTACAGCATTCTCGATCCCGACGAGCAACAGAACGATGGTATAGAAAACAAAGAGAATGGTGATCTGCAGGAGCAAGCCCACAAAATAACGGGAGAGCAGGTTCTTGATCTTTTCTATGGATCGTATAACGCGCTGTTCTCTTTCGTCCGGAATAAAGGCCATAAGGGCATTTTGAAACAACATGCTGTCTTTAAGGAAGAAAAAAGAAATAAAGATCACGGTAAATAGGCCAAAGCTGAACGTGCCTATACCTCCAAGGATATTATTGAGAAGGGTAGGTATGGCCGAGAGTCCGAAGCTGGACAAGAGGTCCGATTGTTTTAAGGTGGCTTCCAGGGAGGCTTCTACCTGAGACCTGCTGATATTGAGATAGTCGGACAGCTGAAAGTAAACCCCCTCCAGCGAAGTAATAAGTTGGTCGTAGTTCAGGAGCGAAAGGTTTTTACCCTGTTCCATGATCAGGGGAATAAATAAGCTAATGATCCCGGTAAGGAAAAGGATCATCAGGATCATGGTGGTCACCACTGCCAGGGTGCTTTTAAATTTTAACCGGTGCATGAGAAAATGAATGATCGGTCTGCCGATAAGGGAGATCACAACAGAGATCAGGATATAGGCAATGACCGATTGTATCTTGTATAAAAAGAATCCCAGTAATACAATTCCGGCTAAAACTGCGACGGCTCTGAGGATGCCGTTAGCGATGATCTTTGAATTCATAAGGGTGGTTGGGTCCTGTTATTTTCCTACAATTTAGGATAAAAAATTTATTTTATTTGTTGGGTAATGGTCTGAAGGCATATTCCTGCGGCAACACTTACATTCATACTGCTGTTATTGCCATACATATCGATATGTACCATATGATCGACCATTGCCAGGTGTTGCGGTGCAATGCCGTGGTTTTCACCACCCAGAAGCAGGGCTACTTTTTCATTAGACTCTAATTGCAGGTCCTGAAGAGGGGTGCTGTTGTTGGTTATTTCCAGGGCTATGAGGGTATACCCATCGTCTTTTAAGGCCTTCAGGGCGACTTCTGTTTCGGGTTCAAAACTGTGGGGTACTGTTTTATGGGTAGCCCGGGCCGTTTTTTCCATTCTTCTGCTGAAAACCGGAACGTAGATGCAAAATATGATCTCCTCCACGCCAAAGGCATCTGCAATACGAAACAGGGACCCCGTATTTGACGCACTGTTCAATCCGTCGCAGACTATGGTAACCGGGAATTTTCGTTGCTTAAAGCGGTTTTGGTGATGTTCGAGTTGTTCAGGCATAGGATCAGTTTTCGAAGGCGTATTGAATAATGTTAGCTCCCATACGTAGCGCCTTTAAGCGAATATCCTCAGGGTCGTTATGTACTTCGGGATTTTCCCATCCGTCGCCAAGATCACTTTCGAAAGTAAAGAGCAGTACCAGGCGATTCTCGTGAAAGATACCCAGGGCTTCCGGTGGGAGTCCGTCATGCTCATGGATCTTGGGCAACCCATTTGGAAACTCAAAGGTCTGGTGAAATATGGGGTGGTCTGCTCCGAGGGTGGAGAGTTCTTTATCGGGAAAAACTTTTTTAAGTTCTTTTTCCAGGTAGGGTCTCATTCCGTAGTTATCGTCAATATGCAGAAATCCGCCTCCCAGGAGATACGTCCTGAGCTGGCGTGCATCGTCTTCACTAAAGAACACATTGCCATGACCGGTCATATGTATAAAGGGGTAGTCGAAGAGGGCATCACTTCCGGCATCGACGGTGGCGGGTTTGGTCTCGAGCCTTGTCTTGATATTCGCATTGCAAAACCGGATGAGGTTGGGCAGGGCAGTAGGGTTAGCATACCAATCGCCTCCTCCCTGGTATTTGAGAACGGCGATCTCCTGGGCGGCACCGGTGGCAGCAAAGATCAAGGTGATGATAAGGGTGTGTACAATGCGCATACCTGGGATTTTTATTGATTAAAGATAGCCACTGTATGACATGCAACAATGGCTGCAGTTTCTGTACGCAAACGGTTATCGCTTAAGGATACCGGCATAAACCCATTTTTGATACCCAGAGCAACCTCTTCTTCTGAAAAGTCACCTTCGGGGCCAATGAGCAACAGTACCGGACAATCCGGTTGAATTCTCCTTCTCAGGTCGTAACGGTCGGTGTCATAGCAATGGGCAATAAACCGGGATTCGGGATGCTCCTGGCTCATGAACTCACTAAAGGTTACGGGCGGGTGAAGCACAGGGAGGTAGCAGCTTAAAGACTGCTTCATGGCCGCCTGAAGGATCTTCTCCATACGATCGGTCTTGACCACTTTGCGTTCGGAGTGATCGCAGATAATGGGCGTGATCTCGTCTATACCGATCTCGGTAGCCTTTTCCAGGAACCATTCAAAACGATCGTTACTCTTGGTAGGGGCAACGGCCATATGTAGTTTGTACCTTTTTGACGGTTGCTCTTCGACCTTTTCTATGAGTACCTGGCATGATTTAGGCGAAGATAACCCTATGACCCCGTAGTAAAGATGGCCTTTACCGTCGGTAAGGTGGATAGCATCGCCCTCCTTTTTTCGAAGCACCCTGCTTATATGGCGACTCTCTTCCTTGTCAAAATGAAATTCGGAGGTGTCGGGGTGTATTCCGGGAGCGTAAAATAATTGCATATAAATACGTTATAAGGCGAAGCGCGCTTTGGCACTTATGGTTTCATCTGTAAAATCCTTTTCCAGATATTTCAGGTAACCCACGATCCCGATCATGGCGGCATTGTCTGTGGTATATTCAAATTTAGGAATAAAGGTTTTCCATCCCCAATCTTTTTCGGCATCTTCCAGGGCTTTTCGGATGCCTGAATTTGCAGATACTCCGCCGCCTATCGCTACTGTGCGAATTCCGGTTTCCTTGACCGCTTTTTTGATCTTTTGCATCAGGATCCTTACAATGGTATCCTGCACCGAAGCACAGATATCGTTCATGTGCTTTTCAATAAAATCGGGGTCTTCTTTCAGGGCCTTTTCCACAAAATAGAGTACAGAGGTCTTAAATCCGCTGAAGCTAAAGTTGAGTCCCCTCACCTTAGGAATAGGGAATTCAAAGGCCTTGGGGTTGCCCAGGGCGGCATTGCGGTCAATAAGCGGACCGCCGGGATAGGGCAGTCCGAGGATCTTAGCACTCTTGTCAAAGGCTTCGCCCACCGCATCGTCAAGGGTTTCGCCGATGATCTCCATGTTAAAATGGTCGTCGACCTTTACGATCTGGGTATGGCCTCCGCTAATAGTTACAGCCAGAAAAGGGAATTCGGGCTTAGCCGTATTTTCTTCATTGATGAAATGCGCCAGGATATGTGCCTGCATATGGTTTACCTCGATAAGCGGGATGTTTAATCCCAGGCTGAGGGATTTGGCAAATGAAGTGCCTACAAGCAATGAGCCCATTAGTCCGGGACCCCTCGTAAAAGCTATTGCCGATAGCTGATTTTTATCGATATTTGCCTTGGCCAGAGCCTGATGAACCACCGGTACGATGTTTTGCTGGTGTGCCCTTGACGCGAGCTCCGGAACCACCCCGCCATAGGCCTCGTGAATGGCCTGGTTGGCTACCACATTGCTCAGTACCTTGTCGTTGCACATAACAGCGGCCGAGGTATCGTCGCAAGAGGATTCGATGGCTAGAATGAAAATATCTTGGCTATTCATCTTATATTTGGAATAATTATTGGACCACAAAGGTAAAACATAAAGCCCTATCCGTAAACTTCGAAAAATATTGTTGCGTACTGTCCTGGTCCTGTTAGGCCTCATTGTATTAACAGGGATCGTACTTTCTTTGCCTCCTGTGCAAACGCAACTCGCTAAAAAAGCTACCGGATATCTCAATGAAACCTTTGGTACCAACATTAACGTAGATAAGGTAAAATTGTCGGTTTTCTTCGGGGACGTATCTCTGGAAGAAGTGTATATCGAAGATTACAAGAAAGATACCCTTGTCTATGTGCGCGATATCAATACTTCTCTTCTGAGTCTGAACCGTTTGATGCGGGGGAAATTGGATTTCGGGGGGCTCGAAGCCAATGAGGTGCTTTTTAAGATCATTACCTACGAGGGGGCCGAGGAAACCAATCTCGATGTTTTTGTCGACAAGTTAGATACCGGTCCGTCCGACCCGAATCAGGAGCCTTTTGAGCTCAATGCGAGTGAGCTTGATATTACAAACGGAAAGTTCGTTTTGCTCGATAGGAACGGAGGGGCAGGAAAAGGACTCACACTCAATAATATCGCAGCCGAGATCGAAGACTTCAAAGTGCTTGGCCCCAAGGTCTATGTTCCGATAGATCGGCTGAGTTTTGTTTCTGAAAAAGGATTGGTGGTCGAGCAATTAAAAGGAGATTATACCTATACCAAAGAAGGTATGCAACTGGAGGGGATGGAGATCCAAACCGCCGAATCGGATATTCGCGGCGCTATTTACCTTACCTATAACCGTGAAGATTTTTCGGAGTTTTTCGATAAAGTGCAATTCAAAGGAAACTTTGAAGACTCAAATATCGCTCTGGATGAGATCGACCTGTATTACGATGAATTCGGCAAACGAAAAAGAGTGAGTTTTAATGGCGGCTTCTCGGGTACCTTGAATAAATTACGACTTGAAGATATGAGCCTGCGCTCCGGTAATACGAATATCAGGGGCGATTTTGTTTTTCACAATCTCTTTGAGAGTAGCAGGGAGTTCAAAATGGATGCCGATCTGGCAAGGGCTTCGTCCAATTATTTCCAATTGCGTTCGCTTATGCCCAATATCCTGGGAAAGGCGTTGCCCGAGATCATTGGCAGGGTGGGGCAGTTTAATGTTACCGGAAAGGTGGCACTTACCGAAGAAGAGGTTTATTCCAGAATTGCACTTGATACCGAAGTTGGAAAAGGATTTACCGACCTTACGATAACCAATATCGATAATATCGAACAGGCTTCTTATAAAGGATTCTTATCACTAACCGATTTCGATCTGGGAAGCTTCCTGGAAAATCCGAATCTCGGTCCCGCATCTCTCGACCTCAATGTCGATGGGATGGGCTTCAAAAAGGAGTTGCTCAATACCGAGGTGATCGGGCAAATATTTAAGTTTACCTATAATGATTACGCATACAACGACATACGCGTTTCCGGTCTGGTGAAAGACCTGCTGTTCGACGGTAACCTGATCTCGAGGGATCCGAATTTTGACATGAACTTTAAGGGGCTGGCCGATCTTTCAGGTACTTCGAATGCTTTTAACTTCGTGGCTACCGTTGCTCATGCCGATCTGCGCAGGCTGAATTTTCTGAAGCGAGACAGCATGGCCGTTTTTAAGGGGAAGATCAATATGAATGTCGTGGGGAACAACCTCGATGATTTTGAGGGGGAAGTACGGTTTTCCAAAACAGAATTCATCAATCAGAACGATAACTATTACTTTGCCGACTTTAAGATCACGTCAGAATTCCTGGAGAACAGGCGTGTGTTAAAGATCAATTCGCCTGACATTATTACCGGGACGGTAGAAGGCCTGTTCCGGATAGATGAGTTTGGGAAACTGGTGAGTAACTCGGTAGGTAGTATCTATACCAATTACGAGCCTTACGAGATCACTCCCGGCCAATATGTTGATTTTAACCTGGAGATCTACAACAAGATCGTTGAGGTGTTCCTTCCGGAAATGGAATTTGGACCAAATACCTTCATCAAAGGAAGTATGGCTGCAGATGACGGTGATTTTAAACTTACCTTCCGGTCGCCGCATATCGATGTGTTCGGAAATGTCTTCGACAATATCAATGTGAACGTAGACAACAAAAACCCCCTTTTTAATACCTATGTGGAAGTAGGGACCATTCAGTCTAATTTTTACGATGTTTCTGAACTGAGCCTTATAAACACCAAGATCCAGGATACGCTATTCTTTCAAACCGAATTTAAAGGGAGCAAGGAGTACAATGACACCTACAGTCTGAACTTCTATCATACTTTTAATGAAGAGCAGCGTTCGGTGATCGGGCTTAAACGTTCTGAGCTTGGACTAAAAGGGAAGACCTGGGTGATCAATGAACAGAACAACCATTTGAACAAAGTAACCTTTAACAGGGACCTTGACTCGATCAACATCGATCAGCTGGTGATGAACTATAAGGACGAACGAATTCGTCTGGAAGGTGTGCTCAGGGATACAACCTATAAGGACATCGATCTGGAATTTACCGATGTGAACCTGGAAGATATTATACCCGATATCGACAGCCTGAGCCTCAGCGGTAAGGTAGATGGTTCACTTAATATCCTGCAACGGGATAATAACTATGTGCCTACCTCTAATGTGAAGATCGCCGATTTTAGCATTAATGATTTTAGAATGGGGAATCTTTTTGTTTCCATGCTTGGTAACAGGGATTTGTCGAGCTATGACGTTAATGTGAAGGTGGTGGAAGACTACGTTGAGAGTATGAACATTCTTGGACGTATACAATACAGAAACAAGCAGGCCCTGCTCGATCTGGATGCGAGGTTAAATGGCTTCCTGCTCGATGCATTTAGTCCGCTTGGAGGCATCGTGCTTTCAGACCTTCGTGGGACCGCCAATGGAGAGGTAAGCATTACCGGGCCTTTAGGTAACCCAGATATGAATGGGTATATCGATGTGATCGATGGCGGCTTAAAGATTCCTTACCTCAATGTAGATCTTGATTTTAATAAGCTGGCACGAGTCAGGTTGGAGCGTCAGTCGTTCATCTTTGACGATATGGAGCTTACCGATACCAAATACAAGACACAAGCCATACTCGATGGAACCATAAATCACAATAAGTTCGCCAATTGGTATTTAGACCTTGCCCTGGAGACCAGGGGAGAGCGTTTTCTGGTGCTCGATACCCAGGCAGGTAACGATGAGTTGTATTACGGTACGGCATTTATTTCGGGGAGTTCGAGGATCTCCGGACTTACCGATGAGCTTTTGAGTATCGATGTAGCGGCCCAAACAGAACGAGGTACGGTATTTAAGATCCCGATCAGCGATGAGACCGAGATCGGTGACCTCTCGTTCATTAATTTTATAGAGAAGGGGAAAGGTTTGGACGATCCTTCGAGGAGGGAGCTACAGGAGTATAAGGGGCTAGAACTTTTCTTTGACCTGGATGTAACTCCCGATGCCGAAGTAGAGATCGTGATCGATGAAAAAACCGGAAGCTCTTTAAAAGGAAGCGGGGCCGGGAATATGCTTATTGAGATCAACACCAACGGTAAGTTCAATATGTGGGGTGACTTTATTACCTCTCGCGGGGAGTACAACTTTAAGTATGGCGGATTTATCGATAAGCGCTTTACGGTGCAGCCTAACGGAACCATTGTATGGAATGGAGATCCGCTGCAGGCCGATGTTAATATTACGGCAACCTATAGCCTTTATGCCAATCCGGCGGTACTTTTGGATAATGCCCAATACACCCGAAAGATCGAAACAGAGGTGGTGATCAATATGTTAGGAGAACTGGTGCAGCCTACCTTTGATTATGAGATCAGGTTCCCAACCGCCAGTGCAGTTACCAATTCTGAACTTCAATACCGTCTGGATGACAACACCAAAAGAGAAATGCAGGTGTTTTCATTGCTCTCGCAGGGGGCATTCATTAACGACCTTAGTTTAACCAACCAGGCCCTTGCCGGAAACCTGGTGCAAAGTGCCTCGAGTATGTTTAACCAGATCCTGAATTCAGGAGACGGGGTTTTTGATGTGGGGGTATCTTACGAGATCGGAGAGCGTAATCCGAACCAGGATTTTGTGACCGACGATCGTTTGGGCGTGACCGTTTCTACCCAGATCAACGATCGCATTCTGGTGAATGGAAAGATCGGTATGCCTATTGGCGGGGTGAGTGAAAGTGTCGTTGCCGGTGATGTCGAAGTACAGATCCTTTTGAACGACGACGGCACCCTGAGTGCTACTATATTTAACCGTGAGAATGAGATCCGGCAGTTTTTCGCTCAGGAACAGGGATATACACAAGGAGTAGGTTTGTCATATCAGGTAGAATTTGATACCTTTAGGGAACTTTTTAGAAAGCTTCTGGGTAAACAGGAGGAAGAAGTAGTCAAACAGACGAGATCAACCCCTCCGGAGGTCACTTCTAAGCAAGTAAGATCTCTTGGTAATGGCATGGTGACCATTAGTGCCAAGGAAAAAAATTAACCATCCCCATTCGTTAAACACTTAACCCATTCTACCCCGATTTTACCAGAAAATGGGCGGCGAAAGGTTAAACGAAAACACCTTATTTCCGGTGAATTTCAGGCATCCTGCCTTGCGTCATTTTATATAAATCATTTACTTTTGTTAGGTCAAACAGCTTGATAAATAAGAAATTATCAACGAAATCGTTTGAAATTTTCATATTTAATAATACAATGTATTTCGTTACCTATTTATAGAAAATTGTTTAATAGTTTTACATTGTTCAAAAAAAATTAAATGGCTTCAAGTATTAAGAAAATAGGAGTTATGACCTCCGGAGGAGATGCTCCGGGAATGAATGCAGCTATTCGTTCAGTGGTAAGAACCTGTGCATTTCACAACATAAAATGTATGGGGATCTACAGAGGTTATCAAGGACTCATTGAAGGCGACCTGGAAGAGATGGACGCCCGTAGTGTAAGAAATATCATTAACCGTGGAGGAACGATCCTTAAATCGGCTCGTTCGCAGGATTTCCGCACCAAAGAAGGTCGTAAGAAGGCCCATGAGACTTTGGTGGCAAATGAAGTGGATGCCCTTGTGGTTATTGGTGGTGATGGTAGCTTTACCGGAGGTATGGTCTTTAACGAAGAGTTTGGCTATCCGGTGATCGGAATTCCGGGAACCATTGACAATGATATCTTCGGAACCAAAAGTACACTGGGTTACGATACAGCATTAAATACCGCTGTAGAGGCGATCGATAGGATCAGGGATACTGCCAGCTCGCACGACCGACTCTTCTTTATCGAGGTGATGGGGCGTGATGCCGGGCATATTGCACTTAACGTAGGGGTTGGTGCAGGTGCAGAGGAGATCCTTATCCCGGAAGAGGATATGGGACTTGATCGTTTGCTCGAATCTTTAAAAACCAGTCGCGTGAGCGGAAAGACCTCGTCTATCGTTGTGGTGGCTGAAGGTGATAAGATCGGAAAGAATGTATTTCAGTTAGCAGAATATGTGGAGGAGAACATGCCGGGTTATGATATCAGGGTTTCTGTTCTCGGACATATGCAAAGAGGAGGAACTCCGAGTTGTGCAGACCGTGTGCTTGCCAGCAGAATGGGAGTTAAAGCCGTGGAAACCTTGTTGGAGGGTAAATCCAACTTTATGGTTGGGATCAATAACGATGAATTGTCCCTTACTCCCCTTGACAGAGCAGTAAAAGGAAAATCGGAGATCGATAAAGAACTCATCAGAGTATCTGAGATCATGTCCATATAATTTTAATAAAGTAGAATAAAAACTAATTCACATGTCAACATTAAAAATTGGTATAAACGGATTTGGACGAATCGGTAGACTCGTTTTCAGAGCCACTGTAGAAAGATCAGATGTAGAAGTAGTAGCGATCAATGACCTGCTGGAAGTAGATCATATGGCTTACCTCCTTAAATACGATTCTGTTCACGGAAGATTTAACGGAACTGTAGAGGTTAAAGATGGTCATCTTGTAGTTAATGGTAAAACCATTAGAATTACTGCAGAGAAAGATCCTAAGAACCTGAAGTGGGATGCCGTTGGAGCCGATATCGTAGCAGAATGTACCGGTATCTTCACTACTTTGGATACAGCGCAGTATCACCTTGATGCCGGTGCTAAAAAAGTGGTGATCTCTGCACCTTCAAAAGATGCGCCTATGTTCGTAATGGGGGTTAACCACAATGAAGTAAAAGCTTCAGATAAGATCGTTTCTAATGCGTCTTGTACCACCAACTGTCTTGCTCCTGTAGCTAAGGTGTTGAACGATAAGTTTGGTATCGAAGAAGCGCTTATGACCACTGTTCACGCCACAACAGCTACTCAGCTAACTGTTGACGGACCTTCAAGAAAGGATTTCAGAGGTGGACGTAGTGCACTGTTAAACATTATTCCTGCTTCTACAGGTGCTGCCAAAGCGGTAACTAAGGTGATCCCTTCACTGGTAGGTAAACTTACCGGGATGGCATTCCGTGTACCAACTGCTAACGTTTCTGTAGTAGACCTTACTGTTAAGCTTAAGAAAGAGACTTCTTATGATGAGATCACTAAGGCTATGAAAGAGGCTTCTGAAGGAGAACTTAAAGGGATCCTTGGTTTCACAGATGAGAATGTTGTTTCTAACGACTTCGTTGGAGAAAAATGTACCTCTGTATTCGACGCCGGAGCTGGTATCGAACTGAACTCTACTTTCTTTAAAGTAGTTTCATGGTATGACAACGAGATGGGATACTCTAACAAGTTAGTAGATCTCGCTCTTTATGTGAACAGCCTGTAATTACTACAAGCTTAGTTGCTAATATAAATCCTCTCCTCTGAGCAGGGGAGGGGATTCTTGTATCTTTTAGATTATGATATTAATAGTAGACAGCGGAGCCACAAAAGCCGACTGGATAGCACTGGATGACGACGGGAATAAGATGTTCATGACCCAGACCCTGGGATTGAGTCCTGAAGTGCTTACCAAAGAGATCATCGATGAGCGGCTGGCAAATAATTTCGAGTTGTACAGACATCGTAAAGATGTTACCCAGCTTTATTTTTATGGCGCAGGTTGCGGAACTCAACGTATGCGCGATTTCCTTAAAGATATTTTTAAGGGGTATTTCGTAAATGCCAATATCTCGGTAAAAGAAGATACCTACGCCGCCATTTATGCCACTATTACTCCCGATGAGAGCGCGATTGTGTGTATTCTCGGCACCGGTTCTAATTGTAGTTACTGGGATGGGAAGCAGCTGGTACAAAAAGTTACCTCACTGGGGTATATCCTGATGGATGATTGTAGTGGAAATTATTTTGGACGACAATTATTAAGGGATTATTACTATCGCAAAACACCTTCAAAACTTGCTACCAAGTTTGCCAGAGAATACGACCTGGATGAAGACACTATAAAGAACAACCTTTATAAGCAGCCTAATCCCAATACCTATCTGGCGACCTTTGCCCGATTCCTGATCCAGAACAAGGATGAGGAATATTCGCAAAGACTGATCAAGAAGGGGATGCAGTTGTTTATTGATAACGCTGTAAAACAGTACGAACAATCCAAACATGTGCCGGTACACTTCGTTGGAAGTATCGCCTTTTACCTGCAGGATGAACTTAAGCAGGTGATGGAAGAGAATGGCCTGATGCTTGGAAAAGTACTGCGCCGTCCTATCGATGGACTGGTAGAATACCACAAGTCTTTATTCGAGTAGAAAAAAGCGATTTTAATTAAGTTGGTTTAATCGGGTTGCAGCCTTTTGTTAGATGGGGCTGCAACCTTTTTTATTTTACAGCGATCATCGAGATCTCTACCTTCACGAACTTGGGTAGGTTAGCGGCCTCTATAGCCTCTCTTGCCGGTGCTGTTTGGTTATTGGCGAGGTATGCCGAATAGATCCCATTCACAGAGCGATAGTCGTTCATGTCGCTTAGGAATATCGATGTTTTCACGACGTTTTCGAAGGTCATATCTGCCTCTTTAAGAATGGCTTCCAGGTTTTTCATGGCCTGTTTGGTCTCTTCGTCTACGCCCCCTTCTACCAATTCACCGGTGGCAGGGTCTATCCCTATCTGCCCCGAGATATAAAGAGTGTCGTTGGCGAGCACAGCCTGATTGTAAGGTCCGATCGGTGCTGGAGCCTTATCTGTTTGGATGATAGTTTTCATATTATGGTGGTCTTAAATGTTTCTATAGTCGTCTATCCGGCTCGCGACGTTGTTCCCACTTAATGTCGCTAAGCATAGAAGAGCGAATACCTATGGTAAAGAACCACGACGCTCTGGTACTGAATGGAACCCACTGGAAGTTCATCTGCCAGCTGTCCATTTGACGTGCAAAACGGAATTGGGTGTAGGTGAATCCCTTTTGCTTGAAATCGTAACCTGAGGAGATGCCAACGCTCCATTTTGGGGTCAGGTCTACATTACCGGAAGCCATGAGCGAGTTGTTCGTGATCTCATTCTGCCTCCTGGCGTTGGAGTAGGTCAGGGCGTAGGCCATCCTGAAATTCCACGGCACCTTGGCCTGGTAGTATTCCTGGGTTTGCCCTTGGTTCTTGTTTTGTCTGCTATCCATTCCCTGGCGTCTGCTCATATCCTGGCCATCTCCAAAGAGGTCGTCAGGCCGGCCACCGCTCTCGCTGTTGTCGGCAGTTTCGTCTTCGCCGTCTCTCCTGAAGGTGTTGTTGTCAATGCTGTAACTCACATTCACATTGGCCTGGGTAAGCCTGAAAATACTACCTCCATTTTCCATGTTGAACACGTCGATACGCCTTCCGGAATTGTCTAAAGCATAAGGATCAAGGGTTGCCCCAAAGTTAATGCTCATTTTGTTGTCCAGCAACTGTGTGTTTCCGGTCATTCGCAGCGGACTCCAGTTCAGGGAATCGGCTTCCAGGTTATAGGCCGCAGAGAAGTTGAGGTTGTTCAGGAGCTTGATCTTTTTGGGTTTGGTGGCTGTGGTGTCCTTATCGCGAACTTTGGCCTCTACCACATTGCTCAGGGCGAAGCTCAGGTTGTTCGATTCGTTAAGTCCCGGCGTACCAAAGAGTCCGCCTTCAAAGCGTGTATACATGCGTTGTACGCCATTTTCGTCCAGGTACTCGTCATAATATTCCTCGAATGCCGGAGTGTATCCGTAGCTCACCGATGGTCTTAAGGTGTGTCGAATGGCCTGTATCTTTCCTTCAGGATTAAAGTTGAAGGTTCCGTACAGAGTGGTTCCGATGCTTGCATTGAAGTTGTAAGTGGCAAACCTGTCAAATCCGCTAATGGTATCGCGGGGTTGTATCATGAGGTCCTGATCGTAGTCGTTTATTTGAATGGTCTTGAGCTGCCAAACCTCATTGTAATTCATGCTCATCGAGGTACTAAAGTGCTTGAAGAGCTTGAAGTTGGTCGATACCGGGATGGTATGTCTGAATCCTGTTTTTGCGTCATCGAACATCTCGGGTTTAAAGAGCAGGCTATCGATGGTGTTGATGCGGTTTTCTCCTCTACCGGTATACTGGAAGTTGATGTTTTGAATGATCCCTTTCTTGGTGCCCGAACGTTTTGCAAAAGGGAAAATACGTTCCATACTCGCCTGAATGGTAGGCAGGGAAAGGTTAACCGATTGCGTTTGGGTGTTCTGACTGATATTGGCGTTGATCCCCAGGTTGACCATAGGGTAGTTGGGGAAGGTCTTGTTATAGGAAACCGACGATTGCAGGGTGTTGTTCAGGAAGTTCGGGGTGTTGAGCTGGTTTACCGATTGTTGGTAATACTGGCTGCTACCAAAGTTTACCGAGGCCGAGAGTCGGGAATTCGGATTGGCTTTGGGGTCCTGGTTGTGGTTCCACTGAATATTGTAAATAGTACTTCGGCTGTAGTCCGGGAATCCACGCTGGCTGTTCACCAGGTTTTCGTAGCGAAACCTCAGGCCTCCACGAAACTTGTATCGTTTGGCGTAGCTGCTTTCTACCCGTGCTCCATAACTTCCGTTCGTGTAGTAGTCACCCAGTAGCGCCAGGTCAAAATAATCGCTTAGGGCAAAATAGTATCCCCCGTTCTGCAGGGAGTATCCCCTAAGGTTAGTCTGTCCCGGGGTAGGGAGAATGATCCCTGAGGCGCTCTTTTCCTGGTTTAGCGGGAAATACGCAAAAGGAACGGCTATAGGGGTGGGTACATCGGCGATGTACATATTACTGAAGCCTGCGATCACCTTTTTCTTTGGGACGAACTTACCCTTTCTCACCAATATGTAGTAGTCGGGATTCTCAACATCTTCGGCCGTAGTGAGCTTACCGTTTCTGAGGAAGTACACCGAGTCGTTCTCCTTTTTTACCGTATTGGCATACAGGTTCATACTTTCGCCCATAGATTGCTCCGAACGCGAATTGAAGATAAGGGCCCGCTTTGTGTCGAAATTAAAACGAATGGAATCGGGTTCTACAATATTGTTTCCTTGTTTGAAATAAGGGATCTGGGTGTAATTACCCAGGCTGTCCTTGATACGTCCGGCATAGACCTCGTTGGTGTTGTAGTCTATAACGATGATCCCGGCCTTGAGCTCGTATTCCTGGTAATATACTTCGGCCTCGTTGTACAGGTATAAACGATTTTCCTTACGGTTCATACGCATATAGTCCACAGCGTGATACGTAATATCACCGGCGATAAAGCCTTGTGGTTTTATGCTGTCTTGTTCGGTGCTGTCCTGAACGGTTTGCGGAAGTGTTTGTTCAGCGTTCTTTCCTATCGTGATCGAGTCTGCAGCGTTCCCTGCCGGCAACTTTTCCTGAAGAGGAGTTTCCTGTGCAAAAAAGATGCTGCTGTAAAACAGAAGGATAAGACTTAAAAGTATGTAAGGTTTGTTTGTTAGCAATGCTTTAAATCCTATTTTTGTACAAAAAGTGGTGAGGTTTTAGCCGTGCCAAACTTACGTATATTTTTTGGTCTGTTAATTATTTATGACCATTTTTAACCAATAAAGGAGCCCTGATTTACGTTTGAATTCTATGAAGCAAATCAATTTTTTTTCCATCTTTTTCTTCAGTCTTTTAATGGCGAGTTCTTTAACGGTAAAGGCAGGTGATCCTTCACCCCCTGCAAAGGTATTTACCGTAGTTCTCGATGCCGGTCATGGAGGTCATGATCCCGGTAACCTCGGGAATGGGTTCAGGGAGAAGGAGATCGCTCTGAATATCGTGTTAGAGATCGGGAAGATGCTGGAAAAGAATCCTGCCTTCAAGGTAGTGTATACCCGTAAGACCGATGTGTTTGTAGATCTTAAGGAAAGAGGGAACATTGCCAATAAGGCCAAGGCCGACCTGTTTATTTCGGTACACTGTAATTCTCATGGCTCCAGTGCTCATGGAACAGAAACCTGGGTGCTTGGTCTTAATGGGAATAAATACAATATGGAAGTGGCCAAGAAGGAGAACTCGGTGATCTACCTTGAGGAAGATTACGAGATCAACTATGCGGGTTACGATATTAATAGTCCGGAGTCACTTATCGGACTCACCATGATGCAGGAGGAGTACCTGGATCAAAGTATTCTTCTGGCCAATGCGATACAGGAGAATTTTGAAAAGAAGCTCAAGCGCAAGAACAGAGGCGTAAAGCAGAATATTTTCGTGGTTTTACTTCAAACCTATATGCCCAGTGTACTTATAGAGACGGGATTTTTGACCTACCGTCCCGAAGGAAGATACCTGAATTCCCCGGCTGGTCAGCAGGCCATGGCTCGTTCTGTAGCCGATGCCGTTTTTACCTATAGAAAAATGGTAGAGGCCTTTGTTGGAGACGATTTCTCCTTCGAGGTGAGTAATGAAGCAGGCGAAGGCACAGCAGTTTCAACCCCTCCGGCACTGGCGAAGCAGGCACTACAAAACGATCCCGATCACGATGTGGTCTTTAAGGTGCAGATCGCAGCAAGCTCAAAGGACCTGGAACTGGCTCCCTTTAATTTTAACGGACTCGATGACCTGAGCAGGGAACGATCGGGAGCTATCTACCGTTATTTTTACGGGGCTACCCACAGCTGGCAAGAAGTGCAGGCCTTGCAAAAAACAGCGATCGATAAAGGATTTCCTTCCTGTTTTATCGTAGCCTACAAAAATGGTCAGAAAATGGACCTTGCAACTGCAGTGAAATCCTTAGCCAATTAATCTTCTTCTATTGAAAATATTTCTAATTTTGTTACTTACCCAAAATTAGCAGCCTTTTGAAGTTGTCCAGAGAAATAAAAACAGCCATCATCATTATCGGGGGAATCCTTTTGTTCATTCTTGGATTCACCTATTTGAAGTCGTCTTCACTCTTTGATGATAACAAGACTTTTTATGCCGTTTACAATAATGTGAACGGGATCACGCCCGGAACACCGGTAGATATTAACGGCCTTGGTGTAGGTACGATCAAAGACATTCGTTTTCTCGACGATAAGGGATTGCTTTTGGTGACCTTTACGGTGAATAATGATTTTCAGTTTTCCAGCAACAGTGAGGTTGAGATCTACGATACCGGAATTATTGGGGGGCGTGCCCTGCGCATAAAGCCCGTTTTCGATGGTAGTGCGCTGGCAAAGAACGGAGATACATTAGTTTCGGGTGTAAAGCCCGGGATCACCGAACTGGTAACCCAGCGTTTGAATCCGCTTCAGGAGAAACTGGAAGAATTGCTTAACAGTGCCGATACCGTATTGATCGGTATGGATAAGGTAATGAATGAAGAATCAAGAGGGCATTTGCGATCCGGGATCGCTAATCTGGATAACGTACTACAAAATGTGAACAGGATCTCTGCCAAGCTCGATGCCTTTCTCGATAAGAATACTGCAGACCTTGACGGGTCGCTGAAGAACGTGAAAAAGATCAGTGCTAATCTCGCACAGGTAAGCGATACCCTGGTTAATGCCAATCTGGGTAATACTATACGTTCTCTCGAAAGCACAGCAGCGCATCTTAATGCGATGATCGCAAAACTGGAATCCGGAGATGGTAGTATGGCTAAGCTCATTAATGATGATGCATTATATACCAATTTGAACAACGCTTCAGAAGAACTGAAGTTATTGCTTGAGGATGTGAAGAACAATCCTAAACGCTACGTTCATTTCTCTGTTTTCGGCAAAAAGAATCAGCCTTACGAGACCCCTGCCGACAGTATTCCGGAATAGAAATTGCCTTTAAATTATACCACCAATGACACTTATACCTCAATTGATCTTTGCTCTTATACTCGCCTTCGGGATCGGGTTCTTTGTACGTAACGTTAAAAAACTCAGCCGAAATATTAAGCTGGGTAAAGAGATCAACCGCACAGACCGGCCGGGAGAACGTTGGAGGAACATGGCCTTGATCGCCTTGGGGCAACAAAAAATGGTCGTCAGACCCATTGCCGGACTCCTTCACATTATTGTGTATATCGGTTTTGTGATCATCAATATCGAGGTGTTAGAGATCGTTATTGACGGTTTATTCGGTACCCACAGGGTATTTGCCTTTATGGGCGGACTCTACGATGTGCTCATTGGTTCTTTCGAGATCCTGGCGTTTCTTGTGGTGGTATCGGTCGTAATTTTCTGGATACGAAGAAATATCATAAGACTTCAGCGGTTTATTAAGCCGGAGATGAAGGGCTGGCCAAAGAACGATGCCAATATCATTCTCTATTTCGAAGTGGTACTTATGTTCCTCTTCTTATTGATGAATGCCACCGACCTGCAGCTACAGTCATTAGGAGCAGCTCATTATACCGAGGCCGGAGCCTTTCCGGTAAGTCAGTATTTATTGCCTTTGGTTGATGGCATGAGCCAGAGTGCACTGTTCTTGGTTGAACGCACCGCATGGTGGTTGCATATCGTAGGGATACTCATCTTTCTGAATTACCTTTATTATTCCAAGCACCTGCATATATTACTGGCTTTCCCGAATACCTGGTTTGCCAAATTACAGCCTAAAGGACAACTGGATAATCTGGAGGCGGTTACCAAAGAGGTACAACTGATGATGGATCCCAATGCCGATCCATTTGCAGCACCGGCAGAAGATGAGGTGGAAGGAGAACCCGGGAAATTTGGAGCCTCAGACGTTATGGATCTAAACAGGGTTCAATTACTCAATGCCTATACGTGTACCGAATGTGGACGCTGTACCAGTGAATGTCCGGCAAACCAGACCGGAAAAAAACTGAGTCCGCGTAAGATCATGATGGATACCCGCGACAGACTGGAAGAGGTTGGTAAGAATATAGATGCCAATAACGGGGTCTTTAAGGAAGATGGAAAGCAGCTTCTGGATGATTATATCACCAGGGAAGAGCTTTGGGCATGTACTTCGTGTAATGCCTGTGTAGAAGCTTGTCCCGTGAGTATCGACCCATTATCGATCATCATGGATATGCGCAGATACCTCGTTATGGAGCAGTCTGCTGCGCCTGTAGAATTGAATAATATGATGTCTAATATTGAGAATAACGGCGCACCCTGGCCGTTTAATCAGATGGACCGATTAAACTGGAAAGACGAATAATTTAACCGAAACCCACCAATATTTTATTATGAAAAAAGAAGAGATTGATAGCATCTTAAAAGAAAAACTGGAAGAAGGAGCTCATGTGAGTCCGGTATTACCGGAAGGTATCAAGAACTACCTGATCGATATCGACGGTACGATCTGTGATGACATTCCCAACGAGGAGCCTGAGCGTATGGCGACCGCAGAGGTCTACCCTGATGCTTTGAAGACGTTGAACAAATGGTATGACGAAGGGCACATCATCTGCTTCTTTACCTCACGTACCGAGGAGCACCGCGCTGTTACCGAAGATTGGCTTAACCGTCACGGATTTAAATATCACGGTATGGTGATGGGGAAACCGCGAGGAGGTAATTACCACTGGATCGATAATCACCTGGTAAAGGCAACACGCTACAACGGTCACTTCACCGACCTCGTAGACAAGCAGGTGACCATTCAGGTATTTGACGACGGGAAACACGATTGATCATCATATCCCCCCGTAACCCGGGGGGATCATAAAAACATAATATAACCATGAGCGAAACCTTAAAAGTGCCCACCATGGCAGAGATGATGGCGGCTGGAAAAACTCCCGAAGTGTTATTTTGGGTAGGATGTTCCGGAAGTTTTGACGATCGGGCCAAGAAGATCACCAAAGCATTTGTTCGCATTCTCAATAAGGCGGGAGTAGAATTTGCTGTTTTAGGAACAGAAGAAAGTTGTACCGGAGATCCTGCAAAGCGTGCCGGTAACGAGTTTCTTTTCCAGATGCAGGCTATGACCAATATTGAGGTACTCAATGCCTATGAGGTAAAAAAGATCGTAACGGCTTGTCCGCACTGCTTTAATACCATCAAGAACGAGTATCCTTCCCTGGGTGGTAGCTACGAGGTGGTGCACCATACACAATTTCTTAAATCGCTATTAGACGATGGCCGTTTAACGATCGAAGGAGGTAAGTTCAAAGGGAAGCGTATCACCTTTCACGACCCTTGCTACCTCGGGAGAGCGAACGATGTTTATGAGGCCCCCAGAGAGCTTATTAAAAAACTCGACGCCGAACTGGTAGAGATGAAGAACTGTCGCAAGAAAGGACTTTGTTGCGGTGCCGGAGGTGCTCAGATGTTCAAAGAAGCGGAAGAAGGTAAGAAGGAAGTAAACATTGAACGTACCGAGCAGGCATTAGATACCAAACCAGATGTTGTTGCAGCCGGGTGTCCGTTTTGTAATACCATGCTTACCGACGGTGTGAAAGGAAAGGAAAAAGAGGGAGAGGTTGAAGTGCTCGATGTGGCAGAATTGATCGCCAATGCACAAGACCTCTAAGGAAAGGATATAAATGTAAAAGACTATGTTGGTACCATTTGAACAATTACCCGAAGATGCGAGGATCTGGATCTATCAGGCAAACAGATCGCTAACTGAAGAAGAACTAACAGGGATCAAAGCCCGATTAGATGCTTTCCTTGAACAATGGACCGTTCACGGAAGTAATCTGAAAGCGGGTTATGAGATACGCTACAAGCGTTTTCTGGTGATCGGACTCGATCAGTCTATGAACAGTGCTTCGGGTTGTTCTATTGATGCTTCGGTGCACTTTATTCAGGGACTGGAGCAAGAATACAACATCACCCTTCTTGACAAAATGAACGTATCTTACCGTCAGGGTGATTTTATCGCTTACAAGCCACTTGCCGATTTCAAGAAGATGGCCAAGGATCGTGCGGTATCTCAGAATACGATCGTATTCAACAACCTGGTAAATACCAAGGAAGAATACCAGAATTACTGGGAAGTGCCTGCAAGAGACAGCTGGCACGTGCGTTTTATGCATTAAAATACCACTGCCCTCTGATGAGGGCAGTTTTGCTCATATGATCTTCTAAAACCCCAAAAAAACTGATTGCTGAATGAGAACTGCAACCCTTGCTGTATTGTGTATTGTGATGTCGGTTTTTAACCTTGCCGGTCAAACGTCTCCAAACCCCTTAATTGCATCAGACCCTGAGCAACAAATGCATTGGGTAGATAGCGTATATAACAGCTTGTCTACCGAACAACGAATCGGGCAACTGTTCATGGTGCAGGCGTATTCGAATAAAGGAGAGGCCTACGAACAAGAGATCACAACCCTTATAGACAGTTTTCAGATCGGAGGCCTGATCTTCACTAAAGGAGGCCCGGTACAACAGGCACGACTCACGAATAAATGGCAGGAACGCTCAAAGACCCCTTTGCTTATTGCCATGGATGCAGAGTGGGGACTGTCCATGCGTCTTGATTCCACCTTTGCCTATCCGTATAATATGGCCATGGGGGCCGTTGCCGATGATGCGCTTATCGAGGCAGCAGGTAAGCGCATTGCAGAGCACTGTAAGCGTCTAGGGGTGCATGTGAACTTTGCACCGGTAGTAGACGTCAATACCAATCCCGATAATCCGATTATCGGGAACCGTTCTTTTGGAGAGAACAGGGAAAGGGTAACAGAAAAGAGCTTAGCATTTATGAGAGGAATGCAGGATGCAGGAGTACTGGCCAATGCCAAGCATTTTCCGGGGCATGGCGATACCGATCAGGATTCGCACAAGACACTGCCCACCGTAGCATTCGACAAGGAAAGGCTGGACAGCATCGAATTGTACCCATACAAGCGCTTGTTCAATGAGGGGCTGGCAAGTGTGATGGTGGCTCACCTCAATGTGCCTGCCCTGGAGCGTAGAAAAAATCTACCTTCTTCGTTATCGGAGCATATCGTTAATGACCTGCTAAAGGAAAAAATGCAATTCGAGGGCCTCATCTTTACCGATGCGCTTGGAATGAAAGGAGTTTCCGAATACGATAAGCCCGGAGAGACCGATCTTAAAGCCTTTATTGCCGGAAATGATGTGATGTTGATGTCGGAAGACGTTCCCGCAGCAGTGGCCGAATTTAAAAAGGCCCTTGACCGGGGGAAGCTATCTGAAGCGCGTCTGGCTCACAGTGTAAAAAAGATCCTTGCGGCCAAATACAAGGTGGGACTGCACGCATACACTCCTGTAGTTGAAGAAGGGCTGGTGGAAGATCTGAACACCCGGGAAGATGAAGTACTTTATAAAAGGATCATGGAGCAAGCGGTTACTTTGGTTCGCAACAACCGCGAGCTCGTACCGGTAAGAGACCTCGAAGACCGCAGGATCGCCTATGTGAACATGGGCGATGGCGATTATTTGCCCTTTCTCCGAACACTGAAAAAATATAACAGGGTCGACAGGGTTTCTGCCGGGAATCTCGCCGATCTAATGGATAAATTAAAACCCTATGAGACGGTGATCATAGGATTTCATCGCAACACCGATACCCCCTGGAAGGCTTCAGAATTCAACGATAAAGAAAAAACATGGCTCTATGAGATCGCAAGGGTTAAGGATGTGATCCTCGATGTATTTGTAAAACCATATGCCCTGAAGGATCTTCAAAGTATCGGGAATATTGAATCTTTGATCGTGAGTTACCAGAACGATGCGATCACTCAAACTGTTTCTGCCGAACTTATCTTTGGCGCCATCAGGGCCCGCGGAAAACTACCGGTAACAGCCGGGGAATGGCTTGCTCAGAATACGGGGCTTAGCACCCATGACCTATCCAGGTTGGGTTATCATTACCCCGAGGCGGTAGGAATGGCTTCTGATACCCTGAAAAAGATCGATTCGGTGATCAACAGGGCCATTAAGACCGGGGTTACTCCAAGCGCACAGATCCTGATCGCCAGGAGGGGCAAGGTGATCTACAACAAGAGCTTCGGACGTTTTGATTATGCTCAGGATGCCGAAAGGGTTAGAGATAGCAATATCTACGACCTCGCATCCCTAACCAAGATCCTCTCTACCTTACCGGTGATCATGCAACTTACCGAGAGGGGAGAGATCTCCTTAGAATCGAGACTTGGTGAACTGCTTCCGGAACTCAAGGGCACCAATAAGGAACGCCTTCGACTTATCGAAGTGCTTTCGCATTATGCACGCCTGAAACCCTGGATCCCTTTTTATATGTACACGCTCGACGACGGAACAAAAAAGCCGAGTGACCTGTATTACCGCCCGAAAAAGGAGGGCAAGTTCAAGGTGAAGATCGCCGACGGACTCTATATGAGGGAGGATTACCAGGATTCTATCCTGCAAACCATAGCAGAGAGTGATCTCCTTAAGTTCAAAAGGTATCGCTATAGCGACCTGCCTTATTATTTCCTGCAGCGTTTTATTGAGGCAAAGCTCAAAAAGCCCCTTAACGAGGTCGTTCAGGAAAACTTTTATGCTCCGCTGGGGATGAGCTATACCACCTATAGACCCCTGGAAAAATTCAGAAAAGGCGAGATCGTACCATCAGAGATCGATGATTATTACCGTTATCAGACCCTGCAGGGCTATGTTCACGATATGGGAGCAGCTATGCTTGGTGGCGTAGGTGGTCATGCGGGATTGTTCAGTAATGCCGATGATGTGGCCAAGATCATGCAAATGTACCTGCAAAAAGGTTACTATGGTGGTGATCGTTTTATGAGTGCTGCCACCCTTAGCAAGTTTAACACCTGCTATTTCTGTGAAGAAGATAATCGCCGTGGGGTAGGCTTTGATAAACCCCAACTGGGTGAGACAGGCCCTACCTGTGGGTGTGTTTCCATGACCAGTTTTGGGCATAGCGGATTTACGGGAACGTACGCCTGGGCAGATCCGGAAGAAGAACTGGTGTATGTGTTCCTGTCGAACAGGACCTTCCCGAGTATGGAGAACAGAAAGCTTATTACCGAAGGAACCCGTACCGTTATCCAGGAGATCATATACGACGCCATATTTAATTAGATATACCATTGAGAATACTTAAATTTGTTCTTTCGGCCCGAAAAGCTTGACAAAACAGGGCAAAAAGATCAAATGCGTTCATTATGAAAATTGGTATTGTTTGTTATCCGACCTTTGGGGGGAGTGGTGTAGTAGCTACAGAATTGGGAATGTCACTGGCTGCACGAGGCCATGAGATTCACTTTATTACTTACAGCCAGCCGGTTCGCCTGGAGTTATTGCACAAGAACATCCATTTTCACGAGGTATTTGTTCCTGAGTATCCCCTGTTTCACTACCAGCCGTATGAATTGGCCCTATCGAGTAAATTAGTGGATATGGTGAAAATGCACGGTATCGAGCTGTTGCATGTGCACTATGCTATTCCGCATGCCTATGCCGGTTATATGGCAAAGAAGATGCTGGAAGAAGAAGGGATCAAACTTCCCATGGTGACCACCCTTCACGGTACCGACATCACTTTGGTAGGAAATCACCCTTTTTACAAACCTGCAGTAGCCTTCAGTATCAATAAATCGGATATTGTTACCTCTGTTTCAGAAAGTCTTAAGCAGGATACCTATACCCATTTTGATATAAAGCAAGAAATCTATGTAGTTCCCAATTTTATTGATTTTTCACGTCATGAGATCGCAACGCATGCCAAGGGGCGATTGCGTATGGCCGATGAGAATGAGCGAATAGTAACTCATATTAGTAATTTCCGCAAGGTGAAGCGTATTCCCGATGTGATCAAGGTCTTTTACCGCATACAGAAAAAGGTGCCTTCAAAACTTATCATGGTGGGTGAGGGGCCGGAGAAGGAGAACGCTGAGCAGCTTTGTGAAGATCTTGGGATAGCCGAAAAGGTACTTTTTGTGGGAAACAGTAATGAGGTCGATAAGATCCTTGGGTATTCCGATCTTTTTATCCTTCCTTCAGAAACGGAGAGTTTCGGACTTGCAGCCCTGGAAGCTATGGCCAGCGGTACACCTGTTATTTCCAGCAATACCGGCGGGATCCCCGAAGTAAATGAACAGGGCTTTAGCGGATTCTTAAGTGATGTTGGCGATTGCGATGAAATGGCAAGTAACGGCATACATATTCTCGAAAATGATGAGACCTTAAGTCGGTTTAAAGAGCAGGCTCTGGAACAAGCCGGTAAATTTGCCATTGAAAAGATCGTTACCATTTACGAGAACCTCTACCAAAAAGCCTTCGATAAAGTTTGTCCTCAATCCTAATGATACAGGGTTTCATTGGCCGTTAATGCCCTTTATATCGCATTTCATTGATGATGGTGATCACCTGTGTTTCTTACTGAAGTGAACCATCGATAGTTTACGACTTTTTATAGGGAATTTTTCCTTATCTGTCTGTCAGATAATAATTTAGGTATCCTAAATCCCCCTCGTTTATGGATACACTGAAAACCATTGTGTTTGCACTGTTTTTAGGTGTTTGCACGGTAAATGCACAAGAAGAGACTAATTTTTGGCAATTGGGTATTGGATACAACTTCGTAGATGATTCCGGCCCCCGTCTTAACGACTACTTTAATTTTAAGGAGATCTGGCATGCCGTTCCCTATCCATCGCGACTAACAGTAGGCTATTACCTTATAAATGGTTTCGGATTTGAAGCCATAGGAAGCTATAATGAATACGATGCCGGAAAGATCGTAGATGGCGATGTTTTGCCGGAAGATCAGACCTATGTGGCTCTTGACGGAAAGATCAGTTATGATCTTAATAAAATTTTTGGTCAGACCGGATGGTTTGATCCTTATCTCATGACAGGTGCGGGTTATACCTGGATCGGTGCGGCAGACAGAGCAACGTTTAATGCCGGTGGCGGATTTAATATCTGGTTTACTCCCACGATTGGTTTTAACCTCAATTCGATGGCAAAATGGGGATTGTTCACTGATAAGGGGACCAACCATTTACAGCATTCACTGGGGTTAATATTTAAGCTTGGGAAAAAAGAGGTCACTAAAATTGATGAGGAATTCGAAGAAATGGCTCAACCGGAAAGTTCGATAGTTCCAGTAGAAGAGGATAGCGTTTCGGATATGACTAAGATGCAAGATCCCTCGCCAATTGTTGTTGCTGCATTACCGGAAAGATCGCCCGGGGAGTTGAGAATGGAGGCTATGAAAAGGGATCTTGAGGAGCTTCCGGTGGTGTATTTTGCATTCAATTCGTCTTACCTCACTCCCGAAGATAAAGTGATCCTAGATCAATTGATAGCCTTTATGAATGCATATCCGGAAGCAGTAATAGAGGTTCACGCGCATGCAGATGCCAGGGGGACAGATGAATACAACGATTGGCTCGCACAGCGAAGAGCTAAGCGCATTGCAGACTACGCGCAGGCAGGAGGTATTTCAACCGATCGCATAAAAGCCGAAGGATTTGGAGAGAAAAAGATCCTTAATCGCTGCATCAATGGGGTTTCTTGTTCAGAAAGCGAACATAGAACTAACCGTAGGACCAACTACGTGCTGATAAGCCCGGTAACGAACTCCGCTGGAGAATAATATATGTGATACAGACCCTTTAAATAAAACGAACTTATGGTAATATTAGGACTCAACTACTATTTTCACGACTCGACCGCTTGCTTGGTCGTTGATGGTGAGCTGTTGGCGGCTATAGAAGAAGAGCGGCTCAACAGGGATAAACATACCAGGGTATTCCCCATGAAAGCAATCGATCGTTGTTTACAGATCGCGGGATTATCGTATCATGATATTGACCATATTGCAGTGTCTATACAACCCACCCATAACCTCGGAAAAAAATCGAGGTACTGTTTGTCTAATCTAAGGACCTTTAAGCCGTTCGTAAATCATGAATTCGTTCATGCCTATAATAAGCAAAAGAGTTTCTGGAATTGGTTTCATTACCATTGGGACAAAAAAAGTGATGGACCTGAAGTTCATTTTATTCCGCACCATTTTAGTCATGCTCCCGGTTCATTCTACGTGTCACCCTATCGCGAGGCAGCATTGCTGGGGATCGATGGTTCCGGAGAATGGGCAACTACCTGGATGGGATATGGTAAGGATGAAGATGTTTCATGTCTCGGCGAGAGCTTTTTTCCACATAGTTTAGGTTCGTTCTACGAGGCAGTAACCCAGTATTGTGGATTCAGAACCTCTTATGATGAAGGTAAAACGATGGGTCTGGCCCCCATGGGCGATCCGGAGGTGTATCGCAAGGAGGTTGAATCCATGGTGAAGGTCGACAGCAACGGACAACTGCATTTTGACCTAAGCTGGTTTAATTTTCAAAACATGCACTGGCGCCGCCTCTCTGATAAATTCTATAAGACCTTTGGTCCGGGACGAAATCACGGGGAACCTTTTGAAGACCGCCATAAGAATATGGCAGCGGCTTTTCAGGCAGTTTTGGAAGATAGGGTATTGGAGATCTGCGATATACTTTATGAAAGAACAAAGGCCGACTACCTGGTGCTCTCGGGAGGGGTTGCATTAAATAGCGTTATGAACGGTCGCATTGTTCGCGATAGCAAATTTAAAGATGTATATGTAATGCCTGCCGCCGGGGATAATGGTACAGCGATCGGTGCGGCCTATTACCTCTATAACGGCATACTGAAACAGTCCCGGTCTTATGTGCATTTAGATCCATATGTAGGGACTTCGTATACCAACAATGAGATCGAAAGGGTACTAAAAGGTGCTAAGTTGCGTTATGAACGACTTGACGATGTTTGCGAGGCGGCTTCTGCCTTACTTGAAAAAGGAAAGATCATAGGATGGTTCCAGGGTAAGATGGAGATCGGACCAAGGGCTTTGGGGAGCAGAAGTATTCTTGCCAATCCGGCCTTTCCGCAAATGAAGGACAAGATCAATGCCGAGGTGAAGTTCAGAGAGGCTTACCGTCCATTTGCTCCTTCTGCCATCATCGAAGCGAAAGATGAATTTTTCGATCTTGAGGTGGAAGCACCATTTATGCTCAAAGTGTGTCAGGTAAGACCAGAGAAGCAAGCCGTGATCCCGGCCGTGACCCATGTAGATGGAAGTGCCCGACTGCAAACGGTAAGGGAGGAATTGCACCCCAGGTATTATGATCTAATTAAAAAGCTGGGAGAGCGAACAGGGGTTCCCGTGGTTCTGAATACTAGTTTTAACATTCAGGGAGAACCGGTGGTTGAATCTCCCCAGGATGCCATACGGTGTTTCTTCTCTACAGGTCTGGATGCTCTGGTAATAGGAGATTTTCTATTACATAAAGGACAAAAAGATATCAGAGATCTTATGATTGATTCAGAAAGAACGGCAGTAGCCGGATAAACATAAACCATTTAAAAGAGAACCTGCCACGTGCTTTTTAATTCGTTAGCATACTTTTTATTCCTGCCCCTGATCTTTTTCCTGTATTGGGTGGCCTTCAGGCGCAGACATCTTTGGCAGAACATCCTCCTGCTTGTTGGTAGCTATATCTTTTATGGCTGGTGGGATTGGCGATTTCTTTTTTTGATCCTGGCTAGTACCATTGTCGATTTTTATGTCGGGAAAATGGTGGCAAAGGCATTACCCGATAAACGTAGGGCAAGGCTTTGGCTTTGGGTAAGTGTGGTATTTAATCTCGGTGTGCTTGGATTCTTCAAATACTACAACTTTTTTGTTGGATCTATGGTCGATGGGTTACATACTCTTGGGCTTGAGATGAACAGTGTGTGGACCTTAAAAATCATACTTCCGGTTGGGATCTCCTTCTATACCTTCCAGACCATGTCGTATTGTTTTGACATTTATCGCGGTAAGGTACAGCCTACCAATAATTTTGTAGATTTTGCAGCTTTTGTGAGCTTTTTTCCGCAGTTGGTGGCAGGGCCAATTGAACGATCATCTCATTTACTACCGCAGATCTCGGGTAAACGAAAATTTAATTACGAACAGTCGGTAGCTGGTCTACGGCTTTTTCTTTACGGGATGTTGAAAAAGGTAGTCATTGCCGATGCCCTCGCGCCCATAGTAGATGATATTTTTAACCATTACGAATTGCATGCTGCCCCTGTACTTTTTATGGGAGCTGTATTTTTTGGTTTTCAGATCTATGGCGATTTTTCCGGGTATTCTGATATGGCCATTGGTACGGCCAAGCTCTTTGGTATCGAGTTGAGGTCTAATTTCAGGTTCCCTTATTTTTCCAGAAATATCGGAGAGTTCTGGAGACGATGGCATATATCGCTTTCATCCTGGTTCCGCGATTACCTCTATATTCCCTTGGGGGGATCCCGGGAAGGGAAGTGGAAGGCCATCAGGAATATTTTTATCATTTTTCTGGTGAGTGGTCTCTGGCATGGAGCCAATTGGACCTTCGTGGTGTGGGGCGGATTTCACGCCTTGCTATTCATACCCCTGTTCTTATTAGGAGAGAACCGAAAGTATAAAGGCTCTTTCCTTGGGGAACACGAATTTCCGGGTGCTAAAGAGATCCTTGCTGTGCTCAACACATTTTTTATGGTAACCCTAAGCTGGATATTTTTCCGGGCAGAAGACCTCGGACATGCCATAGGCTATTTTAAGGGCTTAATAGGGCAGTGGTCCTTACCGCTTTATATGCATCCGCAAGGGTATCGCATGATCGATTATTTTTTAATGCTGCTATGCTTTATAGCTTATGAATATTATATAAGGGCAGATGAAAGAAACCCTGTTCCTATCAAAACCGGAGCTGTTCGTTTGGTGACCTATACGCTTATTGTTTTTGCCTTATTGCTGTTCTACGATAGTGGATCAGATCGTTCCTTTATCTATTTTCAATTTTAATGAAGCGATTATTTTTTAAAATATTAGCCTATGGTTTTCTGATCCTTCTGCTGGTAGAAGCATTGGTCAGGGGTTTACACCTCCATAAGGGAACACCCGAGCGAATGATCGATGAGAAAGGTGTAGAGAAGTGGGTTCCCGGGCAATCGGGATTCGTGACTACCGGAAACAGACGGCAAAATTTTTCAGAATACCGCATCAATGACCTCGGATTTAACTCATACCGAGAATTCGACCCGCAAACAGAGACCTATGAAGTAGCACTAATAGGCGATTCCTTTATTGAAGGTTTTCATCAGGACTATTACAATTCAATAGGGAAGAAGATCGAACGCCGAATGCCTGAGCTCGCAGTCTATGAATTTGGATATGCTGGCTACGATCTGGCCGATGAACTGCATTTGGTACAAGCCTATGATGAACTCTTCGAAAAGATCGATATGGTTGTAGTCTATCTGCATTATCCTGACGACCTGTTAAGGAATCGCTATTGGGTTTCTGAAGAACGACTCAAACTACAGAAGGGTATGTATGGTTTACTTCAGCATAGCAAGCTTCTGGTGTATCTTCAAAATATTGGGTTCCTTAATAGTATGACCAAACAATTGGTATCCTGGAAGCATGCTATCTCAGGAAGTAGTGGAGGTAAAGAGAAGTCTGAAGGGAATAAAGATCAGGGTCTGGAACATAAAACATTGGAGAATTTTAAGGATCTGGTCGGTCAGCCGGGATTAAACCATGAAAAGATCGTATTTCTGGTGGATGAACAATTGCTTTCTGAAGATTTAAAAAATTATCTCCTAACTGCAGGAATTCCTTATATCGATTACGGGAAGGTGTTAAGGCAAGAAAAGGCTCCGGTAACCCTCATCTACGATCAGCATTGGAATGATCTTGGACGCGAACTGGTTGCTAAAGCGATCGCAGCATATCTTGTTAATGAACAAAAACCACCTATAGTTCAAAAACAGATCCCTTTGAATTTACACGAGGAGTATCAGTAGGTGGAAGCGTGTACATCCGGCAGTGTCAAAAAAGGTGTGTTTTATCGTACGCGCTGCAGATCCTTTACACTTCTGTACAATGGAAAAAATGCATTGGTACGTTGTGTATCCAGGTCTAATTCCTTGCAAAGGGTTACGTAAACCTCTTTATTTACGATCTTCCTTCCGGTATAGAAGGTGAAGTCAGTATCTTTCGGAAAAAGATATTTCTTGCTTTTGTACAATCCATCCAAGTCTTTGATCCCACCCCCAAGTATGTACCATAGCATTCCTTTTGCTCTTCCCTTTTTGGTGATCTCCACCCTGAGAAAATCATTTGGTCTGCTGGAGAAATAGGCCTTTTTAGTGCCTCCCAGAAAAGCGAACATGGTATCGTTATGGAGAATAATGAGTTCGGCAGATATGATGGTCTCTTCTTTTAAAGCGAAGGCCAGCATAAAACTCTGCGGATCGGAGCCAATGAGTTGGGTGAAGTATTCCAGATCGAAGAAATAATTACTGGAGGCGTGATTGCGGTCCATGGTTTCAATGTAGATATCCCGGAAGGACCTAATATGCTCCATGGTGATCTCATTTCCTGTATAGGCCCTGAAATATAACTTATCGTTTACCGCTTTTCGGTAGTTATTACGCACCTTAGACCTGAATCCCTTCCATTGCTCATCTGCATCTTTCAGGATCTTCCCCTTGACATTATGTAAGGTTGGTAGTAATATACCGTTGTATCCTTCGTGATTGTTGAGGTGATTAAACCGTATAAATTCACTGATTATATGTTGTTTTTGGTACCATGAATCCACTAGTTCCCAGAATCGTTTTTTGGTCTGTGAGTTGATGCCTTTTCGGAACAAGGGACCGCTGTATCCATAAGGGGAGATCACATCGTAAAGTTTCGTTTTGCCCAGGGTTTTGATCGGACGTTTTAAGAGCGGCATAATACACAAGCTCCTGTGAGGATCCCGAAGTTCCAGCACGATCAACTCGCCTTCATCTTTACTGTGATGTGCAAAGTATTCATAACGGTAGTAAGGATGATCCTCATAATCGTTTAGAAGGTTTTTGTAGGCTGTTATGTCGTGTTGACTACTTATTTCATGGACTGTTAATCGTAACCTGGTATCTCTTTGATCAGCAGGTAAAGATGCCAGTCTGTTAGCCAAAACTTCGGTTAGTTCGATCACCCTTCCGCAATGTTCAGCGTGCCAGATCGGATTTCCGTCGATCACATTCCCCGTGAGCAACGGACCAATAATATGGATTCCGGGTGCTGATTCAAGGTTTTGATTAACTCTGATACCGCGTTGTGATGGATTGATCGAAGCCTTACCAGAGGCAACCATATTCTGAATGATCTCCGGAACCTGCGGATCTGTCAACTTGATAGCTCCCAGGCAATTGATCACGATATCGGCTGATATCGATTCACTTTCAGATCTATCATCTATGGAAGTCGTGTATTGCACGCTAACAGGATGATACCCTGTATTTAGAAGTGTTTCGAAATTACCGCGAATGTGCTCTAATCGTCCTTCCTTTTTTAGGTTTTCGAGGGCATTGTTGTAGTGACATCCCGCAATACGTTGCCTTCGACCGATCTCATCGCCATAATAACAAGCGAACTTTTCTTTTTCTTCCGGGGTAAGCTTTTGGATCAGCGGTTTGAAGGCCCTGGATATGGGTTCACCTGAAATTGCGTGATCGATATCCAATGCTTCTGCATCGGTGAGGTCTTTATTTACAGCTTGAGCTATGATCTTTGCAGTAAGCTGTTTTACAGACTTCAGGGCCAGCGTATGTTTTGGAGTGAAGGTTATGTACCTGTGATTATTTTCGAGGGTATTAGGGGTTATCCCATGTGTTGAAAGAAGGTAGTATTTTTCGATCCTACTATCAATACCCTGCAGGTCGGTCATTTTATAGAGTAGTTCCAGGGCACTGGCATTAGCCCCTAATAGTACGACACGGGGCTTGCTTTTTCTGGTTTTACTGGCGAACCTGAGAATGCTTTTTATGGTGTGATCCATTCCTTTTTCATAGGGATTGGAGATCACCAGGCTTTGTGTGCTGAGCTGTGAAGATTCAAAAACAGTATTCAATCTGATCTTTCTTGGAGCTCCAATGCCCAAGATCACTCTTTTGGAGTGTAGTATTCCTGATTCACCGGTGAGTACAAAATTTGACCCAATCTTTTCAAGTCGGGTAATGTTTTCTTTAAGCAGTACAATTTCTGCTCTACGATGGTTTTCCGCCTCTCTAATGGCGTTTTGAAGACGCTCCTGAATATAATAGCCAAAAAAGACCCTTGGGATGTGTAGTGATTTCCACTTTCCTGCATCCAGTTTCTTCTGGTTATTGACCATCCATTCGTGTGTGCGGATACCCCCGTGATCTTGAAGCCTTTTTAACAACCAATCTTTATTGACCTTTAGCCATTCAACGAACCTGTTTAATTCTTTTTCCGGTAAGAAGTCGGAAAGCGGACTCAATAGCAGGGTCGATTCGCCCGATCGCTTTCCATAGGGTATGCCAGTAAAAAATTCGTCGTTCTTATCGATCACAGCTATTTTTACAGGTGTTTTATCGATTGGATTGCGCTGCAGATAATTGAGTAGGGTGAAAGCAGTCGATATTCCTGCTCCGATAAAGGCTAGGTCGAAACCGGTTTCGATTAAACGTTGGGAAGCCTTTATCTCCGGAACTTTTCGTTTGATTATTCTACCTGGGTTGCCAACTACGGTTGAATGGTCAGGGATATCTTTGATGATCACAGCTCCAGCACCAATGGTACACCATTTACCAATTTTTACACCGGGTATGATCACGGCCCCGGCGCCAATATGACTCCCTTCACCAATAGTTACATGACCGGTAAGGGTGGCATTGGGTGAGATATGTACATAATCACCTATATGATTATCGTGATCAATACTGGCGGCTGTATTGATGATCACATGCTTTCCGATCGTGGTATTGGTTTGGATAATTGCACCCGCAAAGATCACGGAACCCTCTCCAATAGTTACGTCTGGAGCGACCACTGCCGACCGGTGCTTAACGATCTGAAATGTAGCATTACGTAATTGTTTGCTTATGCGTTTACGTATTTCATTGTTCCCAATTGCTATCACTAAAGTACTGTCCTGAATATGGGAATTAAGTGTGGTGATATTATTTTCGGCAATTCCTGAAAGTAGATTTTTTTTTCCTTTTATCGGAAAGTCATTAATAACTACCTGAATATTAATCCCGTTTTCTTCCAGGACTTGCCTGACTACTCGGGCATGACCTCCATCACCATAGATCTTGACTTGCTGTTTTTTCATTACATGGGTAATTTTTGTCAATCTGCTTTAATCGGGTCTTGGTTGTTTAGGTATGAGGGATATACTCGTTCATTAGAACGATAGGTAAAATGTAATGAGGAAATTTCTTATTAAAGAGGAATTTCGTTCATTAAACTGATTATTAGGTTGATGGATAACTTCTTCTCCTTGATCTTACCGCTATAATAACAGGGGCAGGGGTAAGTTGATCTGAGTTTGAAGAGTTATGTAAAATATTAACCTACAAAATAATTTCTGCTGCCTTGTTTTCTATATGTTTCCAGATCCAGCATCTTCGAATCAGGGACCACTTCTATATCTTTTCTACTTACCACATTTTTTACGGTGAGAAGGATTATGCGGAGGTCATTCACAAGACTCATGCTTTGAACATAATCTACATCCATTTGAAGTCGTTCATTCCATGGCAGGAAGTTACGGCCGGAAACCTGTGCCAACCCGGTTATTCCCGGCCTTACACTGTGTCTTAGGCGCTCCTGAGCCGTGTAGTAGGGGAGGTATCTTTTAAGCAATGGCCTGGGCCCAATAAAACTCATTTCCCCTTTAACTACATTAAATAGCTGAGGCAATTCGTCAAGCGAGGTCTTTCTGAGAAAAGCCCCAACCGAGGTTAATCGCTCAGCATCCGGTAGTAAATTACCATCAACATCGGTTTGGTCATTCATGGTCTTGAACTTAACGATGCGAAATATTTTTTCATATCTACCAGGACGTTCCTGGAAAAAGAAAGGTTTCTTATGAGCTGTTTTCCATAAGATCAGGGTTACTGTAATAATTACAGGGCTAAACAAAATAATAAGTGAAACAGCCAATAAAAGGTCAAAACTTCGCTTGAAAAATGATCTGTACATAGCGACTAGGGTTATATTTTCTTTTTGATCAGGACAAGCCGATGTTAAAGTGGTTTTCTCTCGTGATCAATCGTATTGCAGATGCTGCAATAAAAAGCTCCTTTATTATTGGGTACTTCCAATAACCAATTTGGCTTTTTTCTGGTCTCCGTTCTCATCTTCCGTAACGAGAATATAAACTCCCCGGCTCAACCCGGTTAACTCAAGGGTATAAATTCTTGAGCCATCTTTGTTGGTAAGGGCGTCTGTTCTCGGTATGGCAGAGGGATCAATATTTCTTATCATTCTTCCATCCATATCAAATAGCAGCACTTTTTGAAGCTCCAAGCCTCCATTACCATAAATAAAGTTCACCTCTCCATCTGAAGGATTAGGGAAGATGTTAAGCTCTTTTTCACCGGGACCGTCTTCAAAGGCAATAAGATCTTCCAGAGCTATTCCTGAGGGCGAAAGTATTTCTAATGCGTTCAAAGCAAATACACCGGTATTTGATTGGATATCAATCAATAATTGCTCATTTGTTACTGTCACCGGGAAGCTCATCATCAAAGCTTCATCTTCTTGAACCGATCGCTGAGTGAGAATATCACTATAGACCTGCCCTTGAATGGTCAAATGAGGTGAATGATTCAGTAGCTCTGATTTGCTGCTAAACAAATTTAGTATGTAGTCTCCATTGGGAAGAATGAGTTCAAAATTCATTGCTTCACCGGTTTCCGAATTGCTTCGTTGAGATGCATAAAGTGCATTAAATGTAGTTTCATTCAAATAGGAGGGAATAGACGTTCCTTTTTGAGTATAGTCTAATACCCCTGGACTGTTCGTCCCACCATTAAGGTTGTAATAGGTTCCCTTGTAGAATCCATCTTCCGGATTCTTTTCCCAGTCCGGTCCATCATCGGAAGCTTTTACGGCAGTAGCCCCACCGATATTAATGCGATACAACGGATCTAACTCCGGGTCATTAATCACGTTGGCCCTAAGCATAACTTCAGAGGGCGAATTCTCCCCGCTGTGTACGATCTGGATCAATGCATTTTTTCCTCCCGGAATTACTGTACGGGGATCAAATGTGATCTCTCCTTCAGCCAGTGCTCCGGTGTCGATATCCTGAGGAGATTCAAGGTCGCTGGCAAACATAGCAGCATTCTCTCCCATCACCGTAACGGCAATAATGCTAATACGATCATTAAATGTTTGAGGGAGATTCCCTAGGGATAGGTTAAGGGAAGCGATCTCTCCATTGATGATCTGTGTTCCAAAGTCCAGAGTGTCATTGCTAACAGTAAGTTCCGGATCAGGTCGTCTAAGTACCTCGATATAAGTGGTGTCTGTATCGGAAAGACCGTAAATATCTGTAACGGTCAATACCACCGGATAAATCCCGGCTTCGGCATATGTTTTTGAAACTTCTGCGCCTTCGGCTGTAGTACCTTCGCCCAGCTCCCATTGATAACTTTCAATACCAAAGTCATCCTGGGATGAAGTCCCACTAAAATTAATAGTTAAAGGGGTATAACCGGTAGTTGCACTGGAAGTGATCACAGCCAATGGATCCTCGTTTATTTCTCTGGCATTTACCATCACCTCGATCGCATTTATAAAAGGATTTTGCACAACATTACCAAATGCGATATCGAGCACTCCATCTTCGACGGTAGTGCTGTAAGAAAGCATTCCGGCAACCTTAAAGCCAAAGTTTCTAATGACATCAAAGGAAGGATTTACCTCCTGGCCTTCCAGTGAGATAGTAAATATCCTGCTATCAAGATCTTTTGTTGGTTCGTAGGAGGTTCCAAAGTATAGATGAACCGTGTAGTTTCCGTTAGGAAGGGGTATACTGTACGCCATCTCAGGAGGAGAGGAGGTATCATATCGTTCTGTTGAGAAGAGCTTTTCAAAAATATCCTGATCTATATAGTCCGGAATAGAAGGGTGACGGTCAAAATAGTTGAGTTCTGTTCCCCCAAATACATTTCCGGTAGTTACCGAGAAGTCTTCATATTGCTGTGCGCCATTACTGATGTCTCCAAGCCAGTCAGGCCCCTCATCAAGGGCATTGACCAGGTTTCCTCCTGTATTGATACGAAATACCGGTAACAGATCGGTCATAACAGGAATATGGTCTGTGGTCAGGGCAGCGGTAGTTTCCTGACCACCGTTATAATACACATGTAATGTTGCCGAATCATATTGTCCGGTTCCCAGGTAGTTGATGTTGAAGGCATACGTGCTGTTTGGCGATAGTAGAAATGGCAGACCCGTGATCTCAAGTTGAAAAAGGTCTGCGTTGGGACCTTTAACCGATAAAGAATCCGGGAATATGGCCATATTACCCCCAGTGATCAAAGCCTGTACTTCGATAGATTCACCGGCACTGAAAATGAGCTCCTCCGGAAGTTGAATTTCACTTTTGTTAAGTTCGATACCTGAAGGATTATCATAATTGTAATATTCCATATTCTTTTGCTGTCCGCCACCTCTTCTGGGTGAACCTCCGACTACAAAGATCCCGTTTCCGGAAGCAATTCCCTGGGTGCCATGACGAGCGTGATTAAGGTCATCACCCTGGGACCATACCTGGGTTAATGGATCAAAGATCTCTGTTAGTTTAAATGCTTCTTCCTGATTATTGGCCTCACCTCCGGCCACATAGATCTTATTTTTGAACTTTACGGTAACAGCACCGGCCCTTGGTGTAGGAAGATTACGGGATTCGCTAAGGGTACTCCAGGTATTATTGGAGAAATCGAATACATCGACCTCCGGAATGGTTGGTGCGAATACACCACCAGGCCCACCTGATAATCTTCCTCCAATAGCATAGAGTTTATTTTGAGCTACCACTGCGTGAAAGTGGTCTCTGGCATGGGGAGCATCGGCCAGAACGGTCCATTCCCCTGTTGCCGGGTTAAAACTGTCGAAATAGGGGACATACCCCCCGTCGTGACCGTCGTTATTACCTCCAAGTATGTAGAAGATATCGTTATGTACTACCAAACCGGTGGAACCTCTGCGTCGCGATTCAGGGATCTCAGGTCCTTGTTTCCATTCCTCTGTGAGCGGATTGAAGATCCAAATATTTGAAGCGGGAGTTTCATTCGGAAAATCATTGGTGTTGAAAGCCCCGATCACCCATATGAGGCCCTGATAGCTTACTGCCTGAAAATGGTTGAACTCGAAGGGTGCATTATTTTCTAAAGTAGTCCAGGTATTGGAATTGTAATCATAGATGTCAATGCTTTTAGCATTTTCTCTTCCTCCCATCAGGAAAAAATGATCACCGGCCTGAACAAAAGAACATTCGTGTCGTGCTGTATAGTTTTCGCTTTCATCCTTGTCGAACCATGCATTTAAGGCTTCGGCAATGGTCCAGTTGAATTTTGTGCTCAGGGTATCGGTTAATGATTTACCAACGGTCACCGTAACTTCATAAACTCCGTCGTTATTAGGGCCTCCCGTTCTGGCTCCTTCGGCAATGGACCCTATGATCATTCCGTTCGTGGGTTCGATGTCTAACCCCGGTGGTTGTCCGGATATCCCATAGGTGAAGTTTTTTTCAGGATCGCCACCTGAAGCGTTTATAGCCAGGTCGGGAGTTTCTCCAACATCATTAAACTGGTCGGGAATATCGGCTATGGCCAGGGGTAAGAACTTGCTATTCGGATTAAAACCTTTGATCTCGATGGCTGATACCTTAGGGTAGTTTACGCCACCTGTTTGTGCACCTGAATCGAAGCGAATATTAAGCTTCCTGTCTGTGATAACTGTATTGAATGTTTTCACGTCTGTAGCCTCGGAGCCTACCTCAGCAAGGATATCGTAATTATCGAGTACCAGACTATCTTCAATGTAAACATCAAAAATTCGTTGTCCCGGTTCCGAACTTGCTGACCCTCCTGTTGCACCAAAATAGATCTCAGCAAAATGCAGGGATACCTCGTAATTACCATTGGAGAGCGCGACCTCATAGTTTAGTTCATTAGAACTTCCATTTCGTTCACTTCTGTAAATGTTAGGAACTTTAGCTTGTTTATTAACATATTCTCTTCCCGAATCGTAGTAGGCGTCTTTACCGAAGACCTTAGCATTATATGTAGCTTCTTCTCCTCCTGCATTGATCAGGATCGAAAAGTCTTCCGGTGCCAGAGGTTCTTCTACCGATACTACAAGCGTGTCGGTATCCTCGTTGGCATCATCAGATATTGTTAAGGTGACATTATAGGTGCCGGGGGTAGTAAAAGTATGCAATGGATTAATTTCGTCGGAGGTAGTACCATCGTCAAAATTCCATAGATAGGAATTAATATTATTAACCGCGCTGGAACTACTTCCGTTAAATTGTGTTTCTAATGGGGCAGGGCCTTCCAACGGGAATGCAAGGGCCCGGGCCTTGATCCCGTTATAAAACGAATACCCGAGTATTTCTATACCATAAAGGTTGGGATTCTCTACAATATGATTAAAGCTAATGTCAAGCACACCATCTTGCAGTGTTATAGGGAATTCAACTACTCCGGCACTTCCAAAACCAAAGGCTGCGACCGGATCGAATTCGTTTAGGACCTCTTGTCCTTCGATGAGAATGTCGAAAACCCTACTCCCTACCGAACTTGTACCCTGGAAGTTGGTCCCCAAATACAAGCGAACCAAATACGTGTTGTTATCAAGAGGAATGGAATATTGCATCTCTTCACCATCGGGCAGATCATAACGCTCTGCTCCAAAGATCGCATCGAAGGTTGGTCGGTCTATATAATTGGGCATACTTGCAGTATCCCTGAGTTCGAAATCAAATTCCGATTCAAAATTATTTCCTGTATTGACTACATAGCTATCTCCCGTATACATGCCATTTTCAGGGTTTGCCTCCCAAACAGGGCCTCCGTCGGTAGCCAGGAAATTTGCGGTTCCTCCGGCATTGATCCTAACCAGGGGTTCCTCGATCTTAGCTTGTTCCAGCTCTGCCGTAAGAGGAATGTTCAAAGGACTGTTTATCCCATCGTGAATGATCTGCAGGTCGGCAGATTTTTTTCCTGGGGCATCTCCTGGATTGATCCGGACCGGAATTTTTTGAATCACTCCGGAACCTATTTCATAAAGTAGATCAGAATTGACTTCGAAAAGACCTTCCGGGTCGTTTATAATATTAATTGATGTGATTGTTACCGGCGGGTCGTCACTTCCGCCAAGGTTAATGACCTCTAAAATCACTTCTGCCGGGCTGCTATTCACCGTAAGGAAACCGAAATCTATAGCATCCGGTCTTGCTGTGATCCTTCCGGGTTGATCTTCTGTAACGTTCAGGAAATCCCAGGTAGCAGTATATCCTTCCTCTGCAGCGCCTGCAGTACTAATAATACCCACGGCAAGGCCCTGATCATCGCCCGGGTCAAAAAAGTCTGCAGGGAGAAATGTTTGATTGCCGATCCCTGAAACGCTTTTCCCATTATCGAGGGAATATGCTACGTCTAGCGTTCTGGTCTTCGGATCAATGCCTAGGTAGAGATCAACTCCAATAGCATCTACCAACCCTGGTACATTAATGATCTGAGATTCTACCACGCCTTCAGACTCCAAAAGGATCTCTATTCCATCAAGTTCATCACCGGGAAGTGTGCCATTCATCAAGGCAACTTTCACATAATTGTCCTGGTCACCCTTACCTACATATATTCCATACGATTGGCCTTCTAGGGGGCTTACTCCATTAAAAGGTGTTTCGATCTTTCCATGTACTGTAAATGGCTCCGAATTCTCGTCTATATTCACCCCGAATTGAAAGGCGTACTCCTGTGTATTCTGTGTTTCAAGAGCATCTCCCGATGTTGTGAAATCGATGGTAGCCTTTCCACCTGCACCTCCGAATGACATATTTTCTTCATCGTACATGTCAAGGTAATTGGTTTGTCCCGTGGGATCAAGCATCAATCCGGTGAATCCCAACCCGAACATACCGGTTCCCGGATCGTTATTCCAGAAAGGATAGGTTACAGGAAGGTCCGTATTGGTTCCATTGAAGGGATCAAGTGCGAAATTATCCTGGAGGTCCGGAATCCCATCATTATCATCATCGGGATCGGTGAGATCAGAAATAAAGTCATTATCGGCATCAGAAGGTTTGGATCCGGCCGAACAGTGATCACTTCCGTTAGCTATTTCATCGGCATTGGTAAATCCGTCCTTATCGTAGTCGGCCTCGGGATCGAATTGCGCATCTCCGGGTTGGTAACATATTCCGAAATCGGCAGGTTCGAATACTGTGATATTGTCTGCACCATAGGTTGCAGCCCAGATGGTGCCTGGAAAAACTTCATCATCCCCCTGGGCGATAACATCCAAAGGAATACTACCAAATCCGCTGAGGTAAGTGTTGTTCTTGGCAGTTAATTGGTTGGTGTTTACGTCAAGCTCGTAACGATTGATATTCCCGTTAAAGGAGGCTGCAAAGATATTTCCCTTTAGCTGGTTGTTGAAATTACTAGCGGTGTACACACACATCCCATTGGTTGAAGAATTCACAATGTCGAGAATATTGAGATCAGGATTTCCGGGATCGTCTGTGGTGTATAAGGCTTGTCTGCCATCATCAGGAAAATCATTCATGGTAAAATTGTTCTGAAAATATCCGCTAACTCCTTGAATCAGATTCTCCCAGTCGTATTTTCCGGAGACAACCCAATCATTACCATTATACTCGTATTCTATGACCTGTGCCTTCGAAGGAAATGCTCTTATGGGTACAGGGTGTCCTGCATAATAGGTGTTGTTAGGGTCGTTAATGGTTCCCACATAGTGTAACTGGTCACCGTGGGTAACACCATTAGAATAATTAAATTCATTGGTAATATAGTCGCCTGCAGCGAGGTTTACCGTGGTATTATAGTGATCTCCTTTTACACCCCCGTTAGCGGTGCGAATGAATGGAGGTCCACCCCATCCACCATTCGGTCCATTGTCAAAGGTGTAAATATCACCCTGCTCTGTGATCACAATGTCATAGGCGTTTCTATATCCGGGAGAAAAGATCTGAACCGGTCCGCCAGCCTCCGGAAACGATTGGTTCAATCCGTTGTTTCCTCCGAAGGGATCACCGATGTCAATGGTAGCATTAAAGAGCGGATGCCCTGGTCCGTATGGGAATTCGGGATGGGCGTTCGTGATGTCCTGACGTTCGGGATCGTTAATGGTTGGAAGGTCATATATGAATTTGGTGTTGTTATCGCGAAGATCTGTAAAAGGTCCACCGTTGGCGTCTTCGATCTGTTGAAGTTGTGTGAGATCGATAATTAGAATCGCTCCTGCGAGATAGTATTCCGAAGATCCCGCAAAATTGTTACTTGGAGCACCTTGGTTCGTATTTCCTCCTTGCTGCAGTAACAAATATTCCTTACCATTCTTTGTGAAAAGTTCCATTCCATTATTAGAGTGGTTTTCTTCACACCTTGGAAGACCACGCACGAGATCTACTTTTTCCCATGCATTACCTGTCCAGGTCAATCTGGAAAGTATCCCTGAATTCGTGTCGAGATTTACATCGTTTCCAGGCTCGTTCTTACCCCCAATTCGCCAGTCTGAAGAACTAACGTATAAGATGGGATTTGCAGCTGTTCCAGTAGCTAGAATACCTGTGATCTGCCGTTTCTTGGTACTATTCTGGTTACCGTCATCCTGGTGGTTGGGCGTGTTGTTTTTGATCAGGGTGATCGTATTGGCCTGCGTTACGGTATAACTACCTTCCCCGGCAGGAGCCTGATCTCTTTCTATGGTAAACTCCCAAATTAAACCATCCTGTTGTGACACATATAATTTCTCGTTCGGACCAAAGTCCAGGGATGTTGGGTTGATAAGATTCTCGTTTTCTAGTCCTGCAGAACCCCATGAAGGCGCCTGGGCATATTGATTTTGAAAACCAAAAGCCAGGAATAGTAACATCAGGGCATTTCGAAGGCTTAAAAACTTTAATGATCTGAATTTTAACGAGATTGCGGAGAGTAGTAGTAGTACCATAGCCATCTTTTTAAAATTGAATTACGCTACTAATCAATTTTGTTTGCAAGCAAAATTTCGTAAAATATTGACAAACAAAATGTTAATAGCCGACTAATACAGGGGAAATTCGATTAATTGAAGCAGATGTTGGAACATCGGCAAAGAGATGCCAATAATCCCCTGTTCACAGGATTTTGTTCAAGAACTGATTTTGAACACGGAGAGATCAGTGACCCAGAATTTAGGCATATAATTCTCACTTTGTAGAGGAATGTATTGTGGGTGAATGTGGCTCCCGTTATCTAAAATGCCTATGGTTTGCCAACCAAGATCATTGGGGTGATAGAAGTCTTTTCTGGGATTATCGGCAATATAGGTGAATGCATGACCGGGAAACTTTTCCTGTAGTACATTGAAGTTGTGAACGTCCTTTTTATCATGTCCTGTGGCCTCAGAAATAATTATGAAATCCAACAGGTCGTTAAGTCCTAAGGCCTTGATCTTGTTAGTCTGTGTGATTACTCTGCCATCGGTGATCACCCCGGCCTTACCACCTGCTGCCTGTATCGAAATAACCAGTTCCTGCGGAATTTTAGTAATTCCTACTGAAGGTTTATGTTGGCGATATTTTGAGAGGAGATCATTTTTGTACCTCCCATGGGTTTCCTCTAAAAAGCCGAAGACATCCCGTTGTTCTTTAAACTTTTGAAACATGTTGAGATACAGGTTCTCCCAGTTTTCCGGTTGAATTTCTTTAGCAATTTCAGTAAATGCAGACCGTACAAAGTTAACCTCCTTATATAAGGTATCATCCAGATCAAAGGCTATCACAGAATTATGGTTAATCTTTATAGTCATGTACAAGAACTTCATGATCATAGCGAAGCATCAGTAGTCCGGACTCCCACGAATTGAACTGATCTGAAATCTCTTCATTTAACAAGTACTCATGCAGGATCCAACCCGGAAAATTGCCCCCGGCTAAATAGGAGAGGGGGAAGCCACCCCCAAACCGGGCATTGATCTCATTTCCTATAATTCTTCCGGTATTTTTGTTTACGAAGAATTGAGCGGTAAGACAACCTTTGGCTCCTGGGATCACCTCCAGTTTATTGCGGATTTCTTTTTCCAGATGGTTCCTTTCTGTAACTCCCTTATTCACCTCCCCATCCCTTACCGCGATTCGCTTTCTAGGGATCGCACACCGTAACCTGTGAGTTTTATCATAATACAGGTCGCAGGTGAATTCATCATGGGTATCGTGGTCAACATACTCTAAAAACATGTTCTTTTCATTGTTGAGATGTTTTGGTAAAAGTTCAGATGGCTTGCGAATAAGGTAGGTGCCAACGCTTCTGCTACCATCATATGGCTTGATGAACAAAGGAAATTTAAGGTTATCCTTGGCATAGGTCTCAGCAGTGTCAATCCAATGATCGCTAAAGAATTGATGTATCTTTCTCTTATCCCTTGTAATATCGACCAGTTGAGCATCTGAGACCAGGGGAATAATATTATTGGAAATAAAATCTTTACAGTGTTTGGCTAATAGCAGCAGTTCGGTATCAATAGTAGGTATGATCAATTTAATATGGGCTTCCATACAATTTCGAACAAGTACTTTACAGTAATCAGGCGAATCTAAACGCGGAACCTTGAAATAGTCATCTGCGATTTGGCATGCAGCTGATAACTCAGGAGCTGCATCACAGCAATATATCTTTACAGGGAAAGGCATTTTTGCTGCCTCCTTTTGAAAAGCCCTGACCAAAGATACCCGCTTTCCAGCCGATGTAATGAGTATGTTCTTCATGTGCTATATAGATTTAAAAAAGGGAATAGATCTGCATTGCAGGGCGGTAAAGAAATCGGAAGGTATTCATGAATGGTGCTATGAGTTGCTCTTTATTGAATACATAGGTTAAAAATTTAAAACCAAAACCATTGTAGTCTTTTCCAATAAAATTATTCAATGGATAGGCATTGATGGCCTTGAATCCATTTAGTTTGGTTTTAAAGGAATTAACCGGAAGATTTGATTTCATGAGACGTACGAGCATGAAAAAGACCATTGACTCTTGTTTGGATTTTATACGATCTCTGCAGGCTTTTGTCTCAGGATCGTTTCCAGAGATCTTCTGAAGTAATTTATCGAATACATAGGTGGCATCTTCAATATCCTGAATGAGCTTGTTGTAATGTGAAGGCTCTTTACTGGTCATCGCCGAGTTAGGCATGATCACATGTCGGTAAACGTCTATGGAACAATAGCAAAGTTTACGACATTCAAGAAAAATGGTAGGGGTTAGAATAACATCTTCCATCCATTTACCTTCAATGAATCGTATACCACTTTCTACAAGGAATTTACGATTTATGAGATACCACCAGACCTCATTGTGGTACTTAAATTTTGCGATGAACTCTTTTCCCGAATACATTTCCGGATTATTAATTCCTTCTTGATGGTCTTTAACAGGCGTTACTTCGTTACCCGATCTTGTTTTCTCATGTTGAAAGCATAGGATCTCCGGGTTTAGGTCTGTAGCGAGTTTTAAAAGGTATTTATAGCAATTACGGGTAACATAATCGTCGGGATCAACAAAGTGTATATATTCACCCGCAGCTATATCCATTCCAGTATTACGAGCAGCTCCCGCACCCCCGTTTTCACGGGTGATCACTTTAATATGTTTGTATTTACCGGCATATGTATTGGCTATGTCAAGCGTGTTGTCTGTAGAGGAGTCGTTAACAATAATGATCTCATACTCGTCTTCAGACAGTTCCTGATCTAACAGACTATCAAGGCATCTTCCCAATAATTTTTCCTGATTATAGGTGGGCAGTACAATACTTAACTTCATCATATATCTACTTTTTTACTACCTGTAAATTTTTCCATTGTTGCATGAGTCGGTGAAGAAACATCACTGGTTTTTACCAATTTCTTGAGGGTCATCATAAAGATCTTAAGATCCAGTTTGAATGAAATATGGTCAACATACCAAACATCCATATCCAATTTGGTGTCCCAGTCAATAGCATTTCGTCCGTTTACCTGGGCCCATCCGGTAATTCCAGGTTTAACATCGTGTCTTTTCTTTTGATGATTATTGTATAAGGGCAAATATTCTGGTAATAAAGGTCTGGGCCCTACAAGACTCATTTCTCCTTTGAGTACATTAAGAAGTTGTGGGATCTCATCAAGAGAATACTTCCTTAGTAAATTTCCAATTGGGGTTATTCGTTCTGCATCACTTAACAACTCACCATTTTTATCCTTTTTGTTGTTCATTGTCCTGAATTTTTTTATCCGAAAGATCTTTCCGTTTTTCCCGGGACGGGATTGGGAAAAGAGTGCAGGTTCATTAGAAAACAAACTCAAAAAGATATACACGATCATAAAAATAGGAATAAGGGGGATCATGATCATGGTCGCAAGGATAAGGTCAAAAAATCTTTTTCCGTAGTTCTTGTACATAGCGACTGGAGTTCGGTATAAGAATCATTGCTAAAATAGAAGCATTATAAAAGTGGTTTCACTAAAATAGATGAAGCGCCTAAAATTCTGATTATCAGGATTTATAGGCTTCTTTTGATAAGAGGGGTAATCTTAATTTAATTTATCAGGTGATAACAATGCGTATGACCGGTAAATCAGGGGGTAACCGCAGTCATATCTGTCATATCGAGGCTATCAACCACCTTAGCGAATTTTGTACACAAGATATCCTGGTCATACTCTTCCAGGGCCAGTCTTCTTGAATTTATACCCATTTCTATGCAAAGTTGAGGTCGATCCTTTAGATAATGGATCTTGTTGGCGAGATCGGACGGATCTAATGGATCGGCATATAGTCCACATTTATTTTCCTCTACCAGAGATTTTGTCCAACCGTTAGAGTTTACTATGATCGGTTTTCCAGCAGATAGCGAATCAAAAAGTTTGTTTGGACTATTAGTCGCTAAAATAGGCAGGTTCATGAACGTTACCAGCGTAACGTCTGCCAGGTTCACGATCTCAGACAAGATGTTCATGGGAAAATTGCCCAGGAAATGTACGTTGGTTAACTTCCGTTCCTCACATTGGTCCTTGAATTCCTGTTCAGCACCACCACCACCGGAAAATAGGAACTCGATATCTCTCTCATCCTTTAATATTTCTGCCGCATCCAGAATGTAATCGAGGCCATTAGCCAAGCCAAGAGCTCCGAAATAGGTTACTTTAAAGCTATTTTTCTGCAGTCCCAAACGTTCAATGAGCCCGCTATCTTTTTCCCTTGGCCAGAAGGCATCTGGTTTTGACATATTTGGGATCATGGTTACCTTGTCTTCAGGTATTCCTGTAGATAGCACACCATCTTTCATTCCTGGGGAAAGTGCTATGATATGTTTTGCTCTTTTATAGATCTTATATTCCAACCACTGCGCAAGTTTTATGGCCTGTTTGTTTTGGAGTCCTCCCATTTGTATTGGTACTTCCGGCCATAGATCCCTCACTTCGAATAAATAGGGTATGCCTTTAAAAATACTGCCTGCCAACGCGGGTATGCCCACCGTAAGTGGCGTAGAGGTGGCAATGATAAGATCGAACTTACCAGAAGTTAGCACATGCTTTGTTGTGATCAATGCAAATTTTATAAAAGCGATAAAACGTTGTTTAATTGGCATGGATCCATGGTAAGGAATATTCAGGTATATAACGTCGATCCCGTCAATGTTTACCTTGCCCTTGCTTGCATTCTTGGGTACAGTGGCACTTGATGTGAGCATAGTAACCTCATGACCATGTTCGATTAATTTTCTGCTTATCCAGTAAGATCGTGTGCCACCCGGTTCTTTAGGGGTGATGAAGTATTGGTGGATGTAAAGAATTCTCATTAGGGCAATCTTGTTTTATCGGGTTGGGGGGGTGAAAGCCGTGCTATTTTTATAAAAAAATAGAAATTAGGTCTTCATGATATTAGAACGGTATTTCTTAATTATATATCAATAGGAAACTTAAATTTTGCTAATCACCTCATTAAATAAAATTCCACAAGAGCAAGGTATATGAAAGTAAATTCTGTAAGTAATTATTTAGCTGTATTAGAGTAAATTATGGATGAATATCTTATTCGTTTCATAATGATTGTAAAATTATTCAGGAGATAACTCTTAGGTCCTGGAGTTGAAATATAGTAGTAGCTAATATGATGTCTTGATTAGCAAAAAAAATGGTCAATGGAGAATGGATATCACCGGCCTATCTAACGGGATTCAATTAGTTGCTATTGTTTTGATACACTTGTATGTGACCCAACTGCTTTTTGATAGATTTCGAGATAAACCTTTCTAATCTCTTTCCAGTCAAATCGCTTAAAGTTGATCTTTGTAAGATCAAGGTCATTATAGTTCTTGTTAACTTGATGTATAGCTTGGGCAATAGAAGCTACCGAGAAGGCATTTGCATGTGCTCCTATATCAAAGTCAAACATTCCATCGACTCCCTCATTTTTAGTGTAAATAACAGGTAAACCTTGTGTCAACGCTTCTATATAGACCAGACCAAAGGTTTCACTCTTACTAACCATGATAAACACATCTGCACTGCGAAGGCGATCTTTTAGGTGATCTTTTTCGTAAATGGCGCCTTGGTAAGAAAGGTAATCCAGTTGTTGAACCAATTTTAGTACTTCTTTTTCTTCAGAGCCACCCCCACCGATCAGGTCAAGCCTGAGGTTGGGTATCTTATCCCGTAGATCTGAAACAGCTTTGATAAGGCTAAGTACATTCTTATTTTCATTGAATTTTCCGATATATACTAAATTGAACCTCTCGGGATCAAGAGTTTTTTTTAATACGATGTTATCCAGCCAGAAAGGGTCTATACCATTAGGTACTACTATTCCTTTATCCTGAACTTCCTGTCCTAGCTTTAGTTTTGGAAGATGTCTTATAAATGAAGATTTAAGGGCTTCACTTATGAAAACCAGTTGTTGTGCATTCTTAATAATTTCCCTGGCGAGACCATAAAGGTCCTTTCGGTATTTGAGAAACAAGTTCATATCTGTTGCTCTAACCGTAATGATATAGGGTATTTTATACGCTTTAAAGATTTTGAAGGCGAGTGCTCCATCGCTAAACAAGGTAGTGGCATGAACCAGATCAAATTGTTCCTGGTGGAGTAATGGAGTTAGGTCTTTGAGTAAATAACTTACCTTACGCCTAAAAAAGACTCTATGCAGAGGAGAAAGTTTTCTTGAGCAGACGAGTTCCAATGACGAACTTGATGCGAGATCTTTTGCTTTTTTTACCTGTTGTTCTCGCCTTATAGGGAAGAAAACAGTTTGATCTATTTCACAGGCAAGCGAACGGTATAGGTTACTGTGTACCATACTGCCGGAGAAATCGTTACAGAGGTGCAGGCAGTGGATCTTCATTTAATCGCCTTATTAAATCGTCCTGAAAATAGCTTGAGGTAAAGCTCAGGAAATAATACTTTCATTTTACCTATGATCAAAACAAATGGGTACCTGTAAGGAAAGAATCTTTTTACGAATTTCAGACGGGATCTGAAATCGAATCCTAAGGGGGAATAAAGGTATTCTTTCCTGCCTTCCAGATCCTTGGTCACGAAGATCGCGTATTTATCTTTGTGGTCATTTTCGCATATGCCGCAATATTCGGGCATCACCAAAACCGGTACGTTATGTTCTATTGCCGTAAGGGAATAATCATAATCTGCAACCCCATGGGCATAACCACTTCTAAGTATACCTATGGTTTTGGTTACATCATGTGGAACCATCATAATGTTTGCATTAGCAAGTTCACATGACTGGTAGCTTCCATTGGGCGCTAAGCGCCTTTGGGTGTATAGAAATCGATTTAGGATCTTAGAACCGCTATAGGTTAATTTATTATGAATTGCACTTTTTGTCGCTCCTACATAAATACCTGGTCTTTTCTCGATCTTAAGACAATCTTTATGCCCCTGCAAAAGCAGATTTAATGCTTGAGAATCCAAAAGGGTATCGTCGTTAAGTAAAAGGTAGAGATCAAATTTACACTTCATGGCTTCTTTCCAGGCCATTCGCATACCCTCTGCCCAAAAGAGCTCTCCATTACCCTGGATGATCTTCACATCAGGAAATCTGGCTCGTATTGCCTCGACACTACCATCGGTACAGCCATCATCTGTTACGAAAACAGAAAGTTCATGAGGAAGATCGGTTGTTGCAGCGCTGTGATAAAGCGCTTCAAGACAGGACAGGGTTTTTTCTTTCCTATTGTGAATGGTAAGTAAAGCGGCAACCTTGTACATAGGCATAGTCATTCTTGGGTGAATCCTTCCAGAAATTTAAATGTTTTGCACTTAAACATGTTTTTAGTTTCGTTTAACTGTTCTAATACTAGACATTTTGTATAATATTAAAAGGTGTTGTAATGGGGTTTAGAAAAAAAAATATTATGATCTATTCACCGAGGACTTTATTTAATACTGTGAAGTTCTTGATGTTATAAAGGAGTGTATGTTATGCCTTAATTAAGAGTCTCCATACCTTCAGTGTTCTATGCTTTAAACGGTCCAGACTCATATTCGTTGCTATGGTAATAGCGTCTTTTAATTCTATGTATCGCAGAAAATAAAGGATCTTATTGACCTTGTTGGTCTTGAATTTACTATCGACTTTTATGGTTGTATCGTATAGGTAGATGTCATTACCAGTATTTTCCAGCATGATATTCATTTCCGGTGGTCTTAATTGAAGGCCATATGATTTGACGATCTTGAAAGGATATTTCGCTGATGATAGTAAGTATTTACTTTTTACCTGGGACAACGATTTTGTGGCATACAGATCTGGTTCCAGATCAGGGAAGTTTGGTTGAAGGAAATGAGAAGTATAGGTGTTCTCAAAAAAACTGTCATAAATCGATTTAGATTGATCCAGGTTTACAAACTTGAACTCTTTTTTAGATGCCATTAATAAAGGAACCTGAAATTTATTACTGGATGCACTAATGTGCGTCCCGGCTTCATTAAAATTAGTGGAAAGTGAGATCTTGGGATACAGAAAGTATTTGTTTTGATCGAGCATATAGCACAGGAAAATCTTTAACCAGGATTTTTCAGACCACCTACTTACATTTTCCGGAAGCCGGTCAAAAAACTTTTCCGGATCATTACTGTTTAACCAATTTCTGAAAGATGACCATTGATCGAATGTCCAGGCCTGACCCCATGAGCTGGGAAATTGAAGAAACCAATTATCAAAACCATCTTCTATTAAGGTGAAGGGTACTCTGGCATGAATATGTAATTGATGGTTGTATAAGGAGATACCGGACAATGCTTCCTTAGCTCGGCTAAAATCAAGGGCCTGGCAGGCATACGAATAGAATAGGGGAGAGACATATAAGTCGTCTTCCAAAATGACCACGCTGCCGAATTTCTCACTTAGGTCTCCACACTGCAGGATATGTTCTTTTAAACCCAGATTGCGATCTCTGGTAACCACCTTTTTTGTACCGAAGGCCCATTGGTAATCATCGGCGATCTGAACGGTTCTCTGATTATCTTCTTTAAAGTCAATACTGATGACCAGACTCACTTCAGTATCCGGATAAAAAGCCTTTTCAATACTATTTAACAGTCGCTGTAGAGATGCAGGTCTGTTGTAGGTGACAACAATGATTGCGGGTACATTCATATTTTAGACTGATACTTGTTCATGAGAAGACTGATATTTTCAAAATTGGGTTGATTCTCGATCAACCAATCCTCAGGTTTATCCCACCATTTTAACTTTGTAAGAAATTCTATTTCTTCACTTGTGAACCTGGATTTTATAAACTTAGCAGGGATGCCTCCATAGACCGAATAGGGAGGAATATCTTTTGTAACCAGAGAACGGGCTGCTATGATTGCACCATCACCAATTTTTACGCCTTCGATGATCGAAACCTCTGCTCCTATCCAGACATCGTTTCCGATAATGATACTGAACTTTTCTTCAGGTTCAGGGAGAGGAGCAAAATCTTTGAAAGTTTGTGTTTTTGTATAGGTAAATCCTGCTTGTTTTAGTGTAGAAAAAAAGGCAGGGTGAGTAGATACAAAATCACGTGTAGGATGTTGGCCAAAGATACATTTTATATCCGGGCCAAGAGAGCAATACTTGCCGATCCTGGTATTCGAAAGTCTTGAATTTTCAGAGATATAACTGCCTAAACCTAATTGAGAATTAGAGAAATATACGTTCTTCTTCAACCTGTTCTTTCCTTCAAATGTTGAAGAAAATCCGATATATGTATTTTTTTCAAGGATCACCTTTTTTTTGAACCTGACCATGACCTTATAGAGCTCTTGCATTAAGAAGCGTAAAGGGCCAATACGGAGAACGAGCAGCTTTAGGTTCATTATTTTTGCTTTTACATTCGTTATGGGATGAAAAGGATTTTTATAGGCTAATTCTAAAATACAGGAAAAACTTACATTAATAATTGATTTGAATTAAGTATTAGATGAATGTTCTGTTTACTGTGATGACATTCAATATTTTACAAAGAGATTCTGACACTTTTGAGTGATGTGCAGATGAGTTTTTAAAAGCTGTGAATGTCCAAATTAGCCGAAGGCCGTATCGGATCATCGGACTGCAATTTCATGGTTCTCCATAATTTTAAGCCCCTTCAACCAACCATGTACAAGACAGAAAACACAAAAGAAATCAAAGGCGCCATTCATGATAGGCTCAAGAAATAATATGCTGTATGATGTTACAAAAAAACCAAGGCTTAAATAGATCACTCGGTTATCATGAAGATTATTAGTAATGAAATTGGCCCATAATTTCAGAGATTGAATGGTAAACAAAATAAGGATCCCTAAAGGAAGCAGTCCGTTTTCTCTGGCAACATCCAACCAGAAGTTATGTGCAAAACCAAATTCAGAAAGCTTCCATCCCAGAGGATGCTCAATAAGGTTTTCGACCGAACTCATCCAGCGTTCCGTTCTGCCCCCGGCACTTTGGGCATTATCACTATCCTGTAATCTTTGCCCCAATACCGATAAATAATCTGAGTTCAGGTCTATGTATATATAATCAATCATATATACCGCCGCGATGAGCATTAGTATCAGACTTAGAGTTTTAACACCAATACTTGATTTATTGAAGAACAGGAAGAATGCCAGTAGTGAAGTGATAAAAAAAACCATAAGTAAGGTACGACTACCTATTCTGAATGTACATAGCATAGCAAGCACAAAAATGAGCAGAGCAGCTATGTTGAAGAGATACTTCGAATACTGCTTTTTTGTATATAAGAAAGCGAGTATAAGCATCTGAAAAGCAAATGGAATCGCTATAAGTGTTGCCTTCTCAATCTTTCCATTCCAAAAATTGGGAATATCACGGGAGAACTGGACAAACCCTCCATTTAGAATATTCTTACCTATCGATAGGATCGGAGTGATCGAATAAAAGGTAGCAATTAGAAAGAACAGGATGTAGAAAGCATCGCGATCAAATACTCCGGCTCCCATGTTCTTACCCAGAAGATAAAAGGTCCATGGAAACGTAAGATAAATGATGATATATTGTATGCCTTGTTCGGGATTCAAGGCATAGAATGCACCATATACCACAGAAAAGAGTAAAAGCGTCCAGAACATGGTATCTCCTGTTATAGCTGCGATTAGATTTGGTTGTAATACCACCCATAAAACAAGTAAATAGCCAAATACAAAACCAAACCCAAAAGGATTGATCAAAAACATGGACAGTATCGCCAAGGCAACAAGATCAGTCTTACGGAGGGAACTTATAAACCGTTGCATAATGCTACTTTTTTAAATTTTGGAGGCGTTCCAGAATCGTGTTCAATTCGTTCACCCCCGACAGCTATAGGTAGAACAAAATATTAATCAAATCATTTAGGAAATTACTTAACGGCCATAGAATATATTGAATTAAAATAGGCTAGATGAAAATTACGGTCAATAGGCGAGATCATTAGATGTATAACCAAATTAGAAGGAGCATTTACGGTACAGGACCGACACGTTTTTTTTTACATAATGGGGTGTGCACATATGTACACATACAGGAATGGATAAGAGTAATGGTTCTTTATAACTTCATAGGAGTTTAGGCTATAGTGTTATCGATGTTGCACTTATTTCAGCAAAAGGGTAGATGTTGGAGAGTGGCATGCTCCAATAAAAAAAAGGCCACTTGGAACCATAGTTCCAGGTGACCTTTTTTAAATAGATAGGTACTAATTTAGTATTTCAGAGGCTGATTGCTTAGTAAAGCATAGTTTCTTGCCATGATCGCGATCTGAAGCGTTTTGTTAAATGTTGTGTTTCTTCTTACGTCGTAATAATCCTGTAATTTTTTTTGAACACTTGTGCTGTGACCTCCAAGTCTGAACCATCCTTCATTAAAACTGTTGTCGTCCTGTGAACCTGATCCATCAAGATAGAAAGGGTATGGTCCAGCGGTCTTATACATTTTATCTTCGAAAGTTCTGATAAGTTTGTTCAGTTCGGTTTCTGTAAAATCGTTTAGTCCAATTTCACGGCTTTCAAAGAAAAGTGCAACTTCTGCATTCGCATGTGAAATATCATTGAAGTTAGGATTGCTTGAATGAGACTTCCAAAGTAGGTGAGTGTCTGTAGATCCGGCTTCAATCAGCGGTTTGATAGACACATAGCTGTCTGAATTTGCATAGAAGAAATCCTGATAAACTTTTTGATATTTAGAATTTCCGGTAATATAATACAGGTCCATTCCCATTCTTGCCCAGTGGCTAGCCATGTGTGTTCTGCTTCTGTAAATATTAGCCATTCCTCTGCTTTCCCACTTTTCCCAGATATGAACTTCCATAAACTGAAGGAGATCTTCATATCTCTGCTGATAACTTTGTTCTGCACGAATGTCAGTAGCATCATGTAACGTTCTAACTAAGCTCGAAACCATTCTAAATCCGTGAGCTTCACCAAGAGAAACTTCGTCTTCGGGCCAGCTGGCCTTGTCAGTGTTGCACCAACCTAAATAGGAGTCCTTATAAGAACTGTTTGGTAAAGAACTTGAAACTTGGGCATTGGCAATTTTAGCCTCCACATATTCCAATGCACGATCAAGATACTTTCTGTCACCGGTTACCTTGAACATAGTAGTATTGGCATCAATAGCATATGCTAACATATAGATGTCAAACGGAGAACCACTATCTGCCTTTGGCAAATAATAGGAGTATTCTGCATTCCATGCATTGTCAAATTCACTAATCCAGTGATCAATATTATAGAGTCCTGTAAGATCTTGGGATCCAACTGTTCCTGCATCCGGTTCGGTTGTGTCAGGAGGAGTAGTGGCTTGTTCTTCTTCTTCAGCATCTGGAGTAGTCTGATCCATGGCCTCTTCATCTGTCCAGGATTCGTCTTCAATGATCTCTGAGTGTTTTGGATTATCAACATGATCAGGAAGTCTTACAGGCTTAGGAGCACGCTCCTTAGTTTCCTCTACTTTTTTACCATTGGTAAATACCTTTTTATCTCCTTCAGTGGTATAGACGATAGCATGTTTGTCTCCATTCTCCTCCTCGTAATAAATGGTAGCTGCTATATATTCATCAACCTCCTCGGTATTTGTATTCTGATCCTCTAGGAAAAGTTCTTCCTGGTCGCTAGAACAGGCGATAAGAAAATTTAAAATAAGCGCAATAATCATCACTGGCTGAAATTTTTTCAGTCTCTTCATGGTAACTTTGGGTTTAAGATTTGGCTCTCGCTAAACTATTTAAAATCAAGAACCTTGCAATGAACTGTTTGTTTTTTTCGATGAAATGCACCATTTAACATTTGATGTCGATTATGCACTTCATTCATTGTGGTTTCCAAGATAGTTATACGCTCAAATGCGTGGTTTAGACGTTGAATGGTCGTTATTTAACAGTTTTTAAGATTTAAAAGTACATTTTGACATAATATACTTGCTAAATAACGTTTATATGCTATGAGAAGAGGGGAGTGCTTGAATCCATTTTAAGCAGGAAGTACTTTAGGGATAGTCCATAAAAAAAGCCCGGTATTCAGAACCGGGCTTTCATGAGGTATTATTTAAAATTCAGATTACTTTCCTTCTCCAATTCGGTAATAATCGAATCCGATAGACTTCATGTAGTGTTTGTCGAGAATTCTTCTTCCATCAAAAACGAAAGCCGGTTTCAGCATCATTTCGTAAAGTGACTCCCACGGTAGTTCTTTAAACTCGTCCCATTCCGTCAAGATAGCAATAGCATGCGCTTCTTTAGCGGCTTCTTCAGGGTTATTGACCACTTTAACCAGACGTCGGTTTTCTGCTTCAGAGCGGGTATTGAGATAATCCAGATCTGCATATACCTGTTCTGCACTAACCTTTGGATCATATACGACGATCTCTGCTTGTTCTTCCAGTAAGGTGTCGGCTACATAGATGGCGGCAGATTCCCTTGTATCGTTGGTATCTTTTTTAAAGGCCCAACCATAGAAGGCGATCTTTTTACCCGATACCGTATTATATAAGGTTGAAATGATGTTTTCTGCAAAACGTCTTTTTTGGTAGTCATTTATTTTGATCACCTGATCCCAATACTCTGCCACTTCGCTTAGTCCGTAAGTTTTACAGATGTATACCAGGTTCAAAATATCTTTTTGGAAACAGGAGCCACCAAAACCTACTGAAGCATTCAGGAACTTTGGCCCTATTCGGGAATCCTTTCCAATAGCTCTGCTCACTTCTGCTACATTGGCATCTGTTTTTTCACAAAGGGCAGAGATGGAATTAATAGAAGAGATCCTTTGTGCAAGGAATGCATTGGCAACCAGTTTAGAAAGTTCTGAAGACCATAGGTTGGTTTGAAGTACTCTTTCTTTGGGTAACCAGTGTTCATAAATACTGCTAAGAATATTCTTAGCCTCTTTCCCGGAAGGAGTATCATCACCTCCTATTAATACACGGTCGGCATTAAGCAGGTCATCTATAGCGGTACCTTCGGCCAGAAATTCCGGGTTAGACAGGATCTCGTATTTCACGCCGTTTCCTGTATTGTGAAGGATATCTTTAATGGCCTGAGCGGTTCGCACCGGTAGGGTCGATTTTTCTACGACGATCTTATCATCCTTAGCGACTCTGGCGATGTTTCGGGCACACAACTCAATGTATTTGAGGTCAGCGGCTTCTCCTTTACCTTTACCGTAAGTTTTTGTAGGGGTATTAACCGAAATAAAGATCATATCGGCTTCATCAATGGCCTTGTCGACTTCTGTAGAGAAGAATAAATTCTTGTTTCTTGATTCGGCAACGACTTCCTTCAAACCGGGTTCGTATACCGGGAGCTTATCGAGGTCTTCATCATTCCAAGCAGCAATGCGCTTCTCGTTAATATCGACCACAGTAACCTGAATTTCCGGGCATTTATTGGCGATAACGGACATGGTAGGTCCGCCTACGTATCCTGCTCCTATACAACAGATCTTTTTTACTTCTTTCATTACGTAGTGTTCTTTAGGTAAATTACAGGCTCAAAGATAATGGTTACGGAAGCTTTAGGCATGGATTCTTCGCGAAAAATCAAAGTTAAATCGTTAAATGACGCAATTTCAATAACCTATATTTTTCGAAGAATAGCACACTTTTCCCGAAGTAGTGTTTTTCTCTCATTTACAATAATTTAGCTTCATTTCTTCATCCGTATTTAGCCGAATATTATTCCTTTTTGACGAGACAAGGACTCTAACGCTCTCTGGTTTAATAAATTTATAATGCCTGACTTGAATTAACCTGGAGCTTTGATCGAAGGTATTCATTGTTTAAGGTAAATTATTAAACCCCTGCTTACCAATTTACTAATGGACTTCCTGCGGCTTTAACGATGAACCGTTATGATCGCAACTAATACCAAAATCTGGCTTTCTTCACCTCATATGGGGGGCAGGGAGCAATTTTATGTGAATGAAGCTTTCCGTACGAACTGGATAGCTCCTTTGGGTCCTAATGTCCAGGGATTTGAATCAGATCTCGAGAATTTTCTTGGAGGCTCACACCACGTTGCGGCACTTTCTTCAGGAACCGCATCACTTCATCTAGCCTTGATTTTGTGTGGCGTTGGTCCTGGTGATATTGTACTTTGCCAGAGCTTTACTTTTGCGGCCAGTGCTAATCCCATAACATATTTAGGTGCAACCCCTGTCTTTATAGATAGTGAGGAAGACACCTGGAACCTTTCACCCGAATTATTAGAACGTTCAATTCTTGACCATTTAGAAAAGGGTATTAAGCCTAAGGCGATCATTGCAGTCCATCTATATGGTATGCCTTATAAGGTTAATGAAATACACCAGCTTTCTGAAAAATATAATATTCCTGTAATTGAAGATAGTGCTGAAGCGCTTGGAAGTCGTTTCAACGATCAAAACTGCGGTACCTTCGGTGATCTTGCTACTCTTTCATTTAATGGCAATAAGATCATTACCACTTCGGGCGGTGGAGCATTAGTGTCGCCTTCTTTAAGCCTTAAAGAAAAAGCAGTTTTTCTAGCAACGCAGGCAAGAGATCATGCGCCACACTATGAGCATTCCAATATTGGTTATAACTACCGTATGAGCAATGTGACGGCAGGCATAGGAAGGGGGCAGATGGAAGTACTCGATGACAGGGTAGAAGTACGAAGAAGAAATTACATGTTTTACTATGACAGACTAAATGTCTTAGAAGGAGTAAGCTTTTGTCAAGAACCTGAAGGGTATTATTCGAATCGATGGCTTACCTGTATCCTATTGGAAAATACTGAAATGCGCGAGCGCATTCGTTTATATCTGGACGAACATAATATTGAATCTCGTCCTTTGTGGAAGCCCATGCATTTGCAGCCCGTGTTCCGGGAAAAAACGGCCTATGTTAATGGTGTTTCGGAGAAGCTGTTCGATAAGGGTCTCTGCCTTCCCAGTGGCTCTAATTTATCGGAAGACGACCTTAATCGTATTACCAACCTGATCTTTAAAGCATTTGAATTATGATAAATAATTTACTCCCCCTGTTTATCCCAAAATATGGCTCCAAATGGCTGGTATTGGCCATGGACACCGGTTTGGTCATGCTCACCTTTTTTGTAGCCTATTTCCTCTCGTCTGATTTTACTTTAAACTTTGAGTTTAAATGGTTCATGACAGGAATTATTGCCATTGGTCTTATCTCGTTGTTCAGTTTCGGAATCACAGGTTCATACCGCGGAATTCTGCGATATACCGGGGTTCGGGATATGTTTAAGGTGACTTTGGCGGTTGGGGTCATTAGCTTTCTTACGGTATTGCTTTTGCTGGTGAATAACACCTTTGATGTTATCCCGGGGTTTACTATTCCTAAACTAACCATCATCTTGCACGCATTACTTAATCTGGTGGCATTGGCAGCATCGCGTTTGCTTTTTAAACTGGCCTATAAATACATAATGAGTGATTTTCACTTAACAGAGCGCATTGTGATCTATGGAGCAGGTGATGCCGGTATCATGACCTACAATGCCTTAGCGAACTCCCTAAAACAAAACATTCGTGTAGTTGCGTTTATAGATGATAATAAGGCAAAGGTGGGTAGTAGTATCAATGGAGCACCTATTCTCTCCAGAGCAGCATTCAATAAGAATTTTGTTGAGCGTTATGGCATTAACGAGGTCATTATTGCGATCCCTAATACCAGTGGGAGATATTTACAGGGCAGTATAAATGAAATGGTCGAGTTAGTGCCACGAGTAAAGATCATTCCTCCTGTTAGTCAATGGATCAATGGGGAGATCCAACTTAACCAGATCAAGCAGGTTCAGTTGGAAGACCTTTTACAAAGGAATCCTATAAATATAGAGAACAGGGAACTTGCGAAAGAATTTACCGGCAAGACCATTTTAGTTACCGGGGCTGCAGGTTCTATAGGTAGTGAGATCGCCAGACAGGTTAATCACTTCCCCATAAAAAAACTGATATGCCTGGACATTGCAGAGTCGGCTCTTTACGATCTGCAGCAAGAATTTATAAGGGAAGGCAGAAAAGATTTTACCGTAATTGTTAGTGATGTAAGAGATGCTCATGGAATAGATGCAATTCTTACGAATTATGAGCCGGATATTATTTTTCACGCTGCAGCCTATAAGCATGTGCCCCTCATGGAGGAAAATCCGTATGAGGCCGTTAAGATCAATGTCGTAGGGACCAGGATTTTAGCGAATGCTGCCGTAAAACATAAGGTAGGTAAGTTTGTACTTGTGTCTACCGATAAAGCCGTAAACCCTACCAATGTTATGGGGGCGACCAAACGCACTGCAGAGATCTACATCGGTGCATTGCAAAGAGAAACTAAAGCCACGAGATTCATCACCACTCGCTTTGGAAATGTTCTGGGATCTAATGGATCGGTGATCCCATTGTTTCGTAAACAATTAGAGCAAGGAGGACCTCTAACCGTAACCCATGAAGAAGTCACCCGTTATTTTATGACCATACCGGAAGCCTCGCAACTTGTTTTACAGGCCGGTAGTATGGGTAAGGGGGGAGAGATATTCATATTTGATATGGGTGAAAGGGTGAAGATATTCGATCTTGCGAAAAATATGATCAAACTATCCGGCTTGAATTATCCCGATGATATTGATATTCAGATCACCGGACTCAGGCCAGGAGAGAAGTTGTATGAAGAGTTATTAGCTAATGGGGAGAACACCATGCCAACTTATCATGACAAGATCCTTATTAGTAAGGTGAAAGACCTCGATTACGAACATTTGAAAGCAAAGATCGAGGCCTTATGTATTTTCAATCTATATAATGACAGAAATATGATCGTTTCAAAATTGAAACAGATCGTTCCGGAATACATTTCAAAAAATTCAGATTTCACCTGTTTGGATAAATCCGATGAAGATAGAACTGGGAATTACTCCATCCTCCAATCCTTAAATTTTAATCCATATAAAAAGCTGTAAAACGAACTTTAGGCTATGACTTACTTACCTTTTTTTCTAAAAAAGATTTTAACAAGACTGTTCTTATTATTCTTGTTGTTTCAGATTACTTCATGTGCAAGTCGTAAGGATGTTGCTTACTTTCAGAATGCGGGGGCATACGAGACTATGGTAGAAACCAGGGATTTTGAGCCTAGATTGAAGGTAGATGATCTTCTAAGTATTTACATATCTGCAAATAATATAGAAAGCACTACTGCGTTCAATCTTAAGAAAGGAGAAGGAATTTCTTATGAGGAGGTAGATTACATTATCGATAAAGAGGGCTTTATAGACTTTCCTGTTTTAGGGAAGATCAAACTTATGGGGTTAACGACAGAGGAAGCGAAAAAGCTCATAGAAAGTCAGCTGATAGGTAAGAAGTTGTTGAGGGATCCTGTGGTTAATTTAAGGATCAAAAATTTTAGAGTTACTATTTTGGGGCATGTTAAGAAACCGGGTACTTATTCTGTGCCAACCGAACGAATAACCTTGCTAGAAGCACTTGGTCTGGCAGGTGATCTAGAGATGAAAGCAAGAAGAGATAATGTGTTGGTCATAAGAGATTTTGATGGGGTGAAGACCTTTACCAGAATTAATTTAACGACAAAAGAATTTATCAAATCCCCGGTATATTACCTTACTCAGAATGATGTGGTCTATGTAGAACCTAATGAATCGGCAATAAAAACTACCTCCTTAGATAACAGAGCGACGATAATGGTGTCCATATTTTCTGTTCTCATAACATCTACAGCTTTAATTCTAACCAGAAATTAAAATTGCATCCATGACTCAGATTCTGAAAAACAGAGATATCAAGGGAAACCATTCAAAGGATGAAAGAATAAAAATTAAGGAGACTGTTAAATTTTATTTATCCAGATGGAAGTGGTTCGCACTGTCCTTATTTGCCTTTTTGATCTTAGGTAAACTGTATTTGAGATATAAGACACCTCTTTACGAAGCCAAATCTGTGATAAGACTATTGCAAGAAAATAGTTCTACACCTGAAACAGCCCTCCTTGGTGCATCAGGTCTTGTTTCTACAAATTCCAAATTGATTAAGGACGAGGTTAATGTTATTAGCTCAAGATTATTGATCGAAAAAACATTAAAGGATCTCAAGTTCAACCTTAAAGTTTATAGTGAGGGCAACTTTAAAGACAAAGAACTGTACATGACATCCCCGGTACACCTTAACTTTTTGGTAAAGGATTCTGTATTATTTAATTCTTATCTCTATTTCGAAATAATACCGTTAAGCACCTCTGAATTTCAATATATTGATGAATATGAAGTAAGCTCCACTCATGAATTCGGTTCATCTGTTCGTACCGCGATAGGGGATCTTGTGGTTACCCCTGAGCAGCATATTTTAGATAATTATTTTGGAACCAAATTGAAGGTGGTTCTGTCTCCCGTTAAGGAGTTTGTTAATATGTATAAGAAGAATCTCTCTGTTATGTCGGACAATGATAGAATGGACCCAACCAATTTATTAGAGGTTCTGTTCGTAGATAGTCAGCCCCAAAAGGCTAAGGCCTTTGTCGATAAACTGGTAGAGAATTATAATTTACTGGCCATAGAGCGCAAGAATGAGATCACTAATATCACTTATGATTTCATTAATGAACGTATTACCCGTATCTCTTCCGAGTTATCGGATGTGGATCAACAACAGGAGCAATTTAAGGTAGGGAATCAAATAACAGATATTTCTTCAGAAGCCGGATTAATACTTCAGGCAGAAGAAAAGAACCAGGAACAGATCATTAATCTGAGGACACAGTTGAACACTTCTCAGCAAATGTTGATCTATCTAAAAAACAAAGGAAAGTTCGAACTGTTACCTTCTAATATAGGTGTTGAAGACTCCAACATAAATACCATTATTAATCAGTATAACGATCTTATGCTTCAACGGAAGCGTTTATTAAGAAGTTCCGGAGAAAATAACCCGGTGATTCTCCAGATCAATGAGCAGTTGTTTTCATTGGATCAATCCTTATTAAATAGTTTGAATGCTTTTATAAACTCAATTAAGATCAGGATAAATACTCTGGAGGCCAATAATGAAAAACTCGACTCCCGCATTACCTCGGTACCCGGGCAGGAAAGAAAAAGCAGAGATATTCGCAGGCAGCAGGAGATCAAAGAAGCAATTTTTCTCTATCTATTACAAAAGCGTGAGGAATCTGCTATAGCCATGGCAACGGCATCTCCGAACGCAGAGGTTATTGATCCTGCTCATGTAAACTTAAATGAACCGGTTTCTCCAAATAAGACAAAAACATACCTGGCGCTCATTATCCTGGGAATGGGCCTACCTTTTGGTATTTTATATGTGAGTAATATTTTTGATACGAAGTACAGTTCTCTGGCAGATCTGAAGTCTGATGTTAACAATATCAATATCATTGCAGAGATTCCCGGAATAGATCGAAATAATGACCTTAAATTGAAGAACGATCTATCGACAGAGTCCTTTAGGCATTTACGAACAAATCTCGATTTTTACGGTAAGTCTGTTACCGAAACTGGTCGGGTAATCTTTGTCACCTCTTCGATTAATGATGAAGGGAAAACTTTTGTGGCTACCAATCTGGCTAAAACCTATGCCTTATCCAATCGCAGGGTACTTTTGGTAGAGGCAGATTTTAGGAATCCCGATGTAGTCAAAAGTTTTAAGTATAGCAAGAAGGAAGGTATAGCTGAATATCTGAGTGGAAAAAGAAGCCTAAAGGATGTGATCCTACAGGATCCCGAATTCAAAAATCTTTTTGTTCTCACCGCCGGACAGGCTTTTGTGAACCCATCAATTCTTTTAGATGATAAAAAGGTCTCTGGACTATTTAGATCTTTAAGAAGGGATTTTGAGGTGATCATTGTCGATACGGCTCCTACTGTATTGGTGTCCGATACCATGGTATTGGGAGTAGAGGCCGATCAAACACTTTATTTGGTACGTGCGGAATATACCGAAAAGGAAATGATGCCGCATATCATCGGGTTACATGAAGAAAAGAGATTGCCTAATATGAACATCGTATTTAATGATGTTAAAAAAGGACAACTCCGATATGGATATAGATACGGGGAGGTAGGCCCAGAATCCTGGCGTAAGAAATTGAAAAATATATTAAAGTTTAATAAAGCTTAGATCTTCAAAGAAAACATATGTTGCTTATCCAGATCCCCGAAGAAGTTCCCAAACCCCATCAGAATGATCCGTTGGATTTCACTTCTGCCACTGAGCTCATTCTCTATGTGGGGTTGCCACTCCTCTTTATATTCCTTTACTATTTGTGGAAACGTTCCAAAAAGCAATAAGCCGGAGTTTCATTATTCAAATCCTGTAATTGTTACCGACCTTAACTCTTGAACTCTTGGCCTTAACTTCGTTCTGTTCATCGCCAACTTTGAGTAGGCGAACAAAACCGTTATAATTCCATTCACTACTTGGTATTTCTATCGTTTGAGTTGCCTTAAACAACACTGTTTTAGGGTTTGAAAAGGTAATGCCTCTGTAAGAATTATAAAATCCCAAATTTTTTCAAATATTTTTTTTAAAGGACTAAATCGCTTGAATTCAGTGAGTTTATGCCGGTTTAGCCATCCTGGCTGGATGCTTTTTTCTGACAACAAACTTCGTACATGACCTAAGTCATAAAATCTCCTGTAATACTGACCGAACTTTAAAGTGTTAAACACAAACAAAAACACCATATAACTAATCAATTATTGCATAAAATCGAAATCATGGAAGTTATTCAGGAAATTAAAAAACGGGTCTATAGTTTTGGAGACCGCGAAGCCGATGGAAATGCCACTATGAAGAACTTACTTGGAGGAAAAGGCGCCAACCTTGCCGAAATGAGCAAGATCGGTATTCCGGTACCTCCGGGGTTCACTATTACCACTGAAGTATGTACAGAGTATAATAAACTCGGACAAGAAGCTACGGTGAACCTGATCAGAGAAGAGGTTAGGGAATCGGTAAAACGTATTGGAGAGATCATGGGAGCCGATTTCGGATCATCCAGCAATCCGCTGCTTATTTCTGTTCGTTCAGGGGCCCGCGTATCAATGCCGGGGATGATGGATACGGTATTAAATCTAGGACTCAATGATGTGACCGTAGAGGCGCTGGCCAAACTTACCGGAAACGACCGCTTCGCATGGGATTCATATCGCCGATTCGTTCAGATGTACGGAGGTGTGGTTATGGGTATGAAGCCGGAATCTAAAGAAGAGATCGATCCCTTCGAAGCCATTATGGAAGAGATCAAGGAAGATAAGGGGATCGAATTGGATACCGATCTGACCACGGAAGATCTCAAAACACTTGTTTTTCGCTTTAAGGAGGCGATCACCAAAAGAACAGGAAATACATTACCACAAGACCCATGGGAGCAACTCTGGGGAGCTGTGATCGCTGTATTTAATAGCTGGAATGGTGACAGAGCAGTATACTACCGTACCATGAACGGATATCCCGCAGATTGGGGAACCGCTGTGAACGTACAGGCCATGGTTTATGGTAATATGGGAGAGAATTCCGGTACGGGAGTGTGCTTTACACGTGATGCCGGTACGGGAGAGAACGTATTTAACGGGGAGTACCTCATTAACGCCCAGGGTGAAGATGTGGTTGCCGGGGTACGTACACCACAGCAGATCACTAAACTCGGATCAGAGCGCTGGGCAGAACTGGCTCAGGTTACTGAAGAGGTAAGAAGAGAAACCTATCCTTCTCTCGAGGAGATCATGCCTTCCATCTATAAGGAACTATTTGAAATTCAGCGCAGGCTGGAAATACATTACCGCAATATGCAGGATATGGAATTTACCATTCAGAACGGTAAATTGTGGATCCTCCAGACAAGGGACGGTAAGCGTACCGGGGCGGCTATGGTGAAGATCGCCATGGACATGCTTAAGGAACGACTTATTAATGAGCAAGAGGCCTTGCTTCGCGTAGAGCCTGTTAAACTTGACGAACTTCTACACCCGATCTTTGATCTCACCGCATTAAAAAGTGCCACCGCCATTGCTCAGGGACTTCCTGCCTCTCCGGGAGCGGCAACCGGACAGATCGTATTCCACTCTGATGAGGTAGAGAAGTTCAAGCACGCCATTCTGGTACGTGTTGAAACCTCCCCCGAAGACCTCGAAGGGATGCACCGTGCAAAAGGTATCCTTACTGCAAGAGGGGGTATGACCTCTCACGCCGCGGTTGTGGCAAGAGGTATGGGTAAATGCTGTATCTCAGGTGCTGGTGCACTTAAGATCAATTACAAGACCCGCACCATGGTGATAGATGGTCGTGAATTCCACGAAGGCGACTGGATCTCACTAAACGGTAGTACCGGTAATATCTACGAAGGTAAGATAGCCACAAAAGAACCGGAACTTACCGGAGAGTTTGCAGAGATCATGAAGCTCAGTGATAAGTATCGTACACTGAAGATCCGCACCAATGCCGATACTCCAGCCGATGCACTGGTAGGTAGAAACTTCGGTGCACAAGGTATCGGACTAACAAGAACGGAGCATATGTTCTTCGAAGTAGACCGTATTAAAGCCATGAGAGAAATGATCCTGGCATCGTCTACCAAAGGACGTAAGCGAGCGCTCGATAAATTATTACCAATGCAGCGATCGGACTTCGAAGGAATTTTCGAAGCCATGGATGGAACTGCAGTAACCATCAGATTGCTTGATCCACCATTACACGAGTTCGTACCTCACCAGTTGGCACATCAAAAAGAGCTGGCAGAAGACCTGCACGTTTCTCTTGAAATGGTAAAAGCCAAGGTAGCCGACCTTGAAGAGTTTAATCCGATGTTAGGTCACCGTGGATGCCGTTTGGGGATCACCTATCCGGAGATCACAGAAATGCAGACCAGAGCGATTATCGAAGCTGCCATCAATGTGAGTGAAAAAGGCGTGCAGATGAAACCAGAGATCATGGTACCATTAGTTGGTACGATCGAAGAGTTCAGAGCTCAGAAAGAGGTGATCGATAAAACTGCCGAACTGGTATTCGCTGAACGAAATACCAAGGTTGAATACAAGGTAGGTACCATGATCGAGATCCCAAGAGCTGCTCTTATTGCCGATCAGATCGCAAATGAAGCACAGTTCTTCTCCTTCGGTACTAATGACCTTACGCAAATGACCTACGGATACTCCAGAGATGACGCCGGTAAATTCATGCCGATCTATCTCGACAAGAATATCCTGAAAGCCGATCCGTTCGAAACCATCGATCAGAAAGGTGTAGGTACCCTGATGCGTATCGGAGTAGGCCGCGGACGCGAGGTGAACCCTTGGCTTAAGATCGGAATCTGTGGAGAGCACGGAGGAGATCCGGCCTCGATCGAATTCTGTAATCAGCTCGGAATGGACTACGTAAGTTGTTCTCCTTTCCGCGTGCCGATCGCAAGGATTTCAGCCGCACAGGCAGCCATTAAGGCACAGGCAAGAAACTCATAAAAGAGCCTGGATAACCGAAAACACCCTGGGAGCGCCCGTTCGTTCCCGGGGTGTTTTTATTTTGGGTAGATGGGTAGATGGGTAAGTAGGTAAGCAGGTAAAGAGGTAAGCAGGTAAAGAGGTAAGCAGGTAAAGAGGTAAAGTTACTATGTTTGTTTTAGGCCACAGTTCCAATGAAATAAGAGGAAAGAATCAAAGGTAGAATTGGGGCATTATTAAACAAAAAAGCATAAGCCAAGTTTTTTATTTTAAGGTAATAACAATCTAAAAAACATTGACTTATGCCGACATTAGTTAAAGATACGCCGAGAGGATTTGATGGGCAAACAATTTATATTGGAATTGACTGTCATAAGAAGAGTTGGAAGGTCACGCTTTTAAGTGATAATTTTGAACTGAAGACGATGAGTAGGGATGCTGATGCTCAAGGGTTGGCAAAATACCTTCAAAAGCATTATCCCGGAGCTTGTTATAAGGCTGTTTACGAGGCGGGCTTCAATGGGTTTACTCCTTGCAGAACACTTCGTTCATTGGGTATAGATGCTCAGGTGGTACATGCAGCAGATATCCCTACAAGTCAGAAGGATCGCCAACGAAAGAATGATACGGTCGATAGTAGGAAACTAGCCAATACACTGCGATCCCAGTTACTTAAAGGGATCGATGTTCCGGATCGGCATTTGGAGTTAGACCGTAGTTTACTGCGTTTGCGTTATAGTTTAACGAAGGATCTTTCCAGGGTGAAGAATCGGATTAAGTCGCTTTTGTTTCAGTATGGGATTTCTATTCCTGAGGAACTTGACCGGGGGAGCAAGAGTTGGACTAAGGCTTATGTTGCGTGGTTGGAAAGTGAGATGGTAAAGTATCCGGATCTTAAATTCATTATTCAGGCTCATCTGGATTACGGCCAATATTTAAAGGTCAAGAAGAAAGAGGTGAGTTCTCGTTTAAGAGCTCTGGCAAAGAGTAATAATTACCGTGAGAATGTACTATTGCTGCAAAGCATACCTGGTATAGGTGTTGTGACAGCCATGACTTTGCTGACTCAAATTGGGGATATACATCGTTTTACCAACTTTGACCGTCTTTGCGGTTATTTTGGATTAATGCCTAAGGTACATGCTTCAGGAGATCGGGAGAGCTCCTCGGGTATAAGCTCCAGAGGTCGAACTAATGTAAAGAACACATTGATCGAAGCGGCCTGGAGTGCAGTTCGCAGCGATCCTGCACTGACTTTACGATTTACCAACTTGAGTAAACGGATGAAAAAGAATAAGGCTATCATTCGAATTGCCAAGAATCTTTTAAACCGGATTCGTTATGTATTAATTCATCGAGAGCCTTATAAGTATGGGGTCGTATGTTAAAAACAAATAGCGTGAATCAGAAAGCTTTAACTTTAATGGTACTATTTATAAACCTGGGAAAATTACAAAGGGGGAACGAACGTTCGTTTACAATTGCAGCACTTGAAGATCACTGATCTGCAAGCAGACTGTTCGGTGAAGTTTACGTCCCCCTTCCTTTTAAAGTGAACAATAAATTGCAGCTAATGCCTAAGCATTGAGACTGTTGATAGAAGATTAATTGAAAGGGTTTTTAGTAAAAAAGTAGTACCATCAAAGAGAAAGAGTGTTTGAATCATGAACAGAAATGGAAGCTTTGAAAAGGGCTTCCGAAAGACTATAATGGTAAAAAACAGGCTTTTTGCTTGGAAAACAACATAGAAG
>NZ_JADMKT010000080.1:8795-319310 GCF_016786255.1 Robertkochia sediminum | reverse complement strand
CTTCTATGTTGTTTTCCAAGCAAAAAGCCTGTTTTTTACCATTATAGTCTTTCGGAAGCCCTTTTCAAAGCTTCCATTTCTGTTCATGATTCAAACACTCTTTCTCTTTGATGGTACTACTTTTTTACTAAAAACCCTTTCAATTAATCTTCTATCAACAGTCTCAATGCTTAGGCATTAGCTGCAATTTATTGTTCACTTTAAAAGGAAGGGGGACGTAAACTTCACCGAACAGTCTGCTTGCAGATCAGTGATCTTCAAGTGCTGCAATTGTAAACGAACGTTCGTTCCCCCTTTGTAATTTTCCCAGGTTTATAAATAGTACCATTAAAGTTAAAGCTTTCTGATTCACGCTATTTGTTTTTAACATACGACCCCATACTTATAAGGCTCTCGATGAATTAATACATAACGAATCCGGTTTAAAAGATTCTTGGCAATTCGAATGATAGCCTTATTCTTTTTCATCCGTTTACTCAAGTTGGTAAATCGTAAAGTCAGTGCAGGATCGCTGCGAACTGCACTCCAGGCCGCTTCGATCAATGTGTTCTTTACATTAGTTCGACCTCTGGAGCTTATACCCGAGGAGCTCTCCCGATCTCCTGAAGCATGTACCTTAGGCATTAATCCAAAATAACCGCAAAGACGGTCAAAGTTGGTAAAACGATGTATATCCCCAATTTGAGTCAGCAAAGTCATGGCTGTCACAACACCTATACCAGGTATGCTTTGCAGCAATAGTACATTCTCACGGTAATTATTACTCTTTGCCAGAGCTCTTAAACGAGAACTCACCTCTTTCTTCTTGACCTTTAAATATTGGCCGTAATCCAGATGAGCCTGAATAATGAATTTAAGATCCGGATACTTTACCATCTCACTTTCCAACCACGCAACATAAGCCTTAGTCCAACTCTTGCTCCCCCGGTCAAGTTCCTCAGGAATAGAAATCCCATACTGAAACAAAAGCGACTTAATCCGATTCTTCACCCTGGAAAGATCCTTCGTTAAACTATAACGCAAACGCAGTAAACTACGGTCTAACTCCAAATGCCGATCCGGAACATCGATCCCTTTAAGTAACTGGGATCGCAGTGTATTGGCTAGTTTCCTACTATCGACCGTATCATTCTTTCGTTGGCGATCCTTCTGACTTGTAGGGATATCTGCTGCATGTACCACCTGAGCATCTATACCCAATGAACGAAGTGTTCTGCAAGGAGTAAACCCATTGAAGCCCGCCTCGTAAACAGCCTTATAACAAGCTCCGGGATAATGCTTTTGAAGGTATTTTGCCAACCCTTGAGCATCAGCATCCCTACTCATCGTCTTCAGTTCAAAATTATCACTTAAAAGCGTGACCTTCCAACTCTTCTTATGACAGTCAATTCCAATATAAATTGTTTGCCCATCAAATCCTCTCGGCGTATCTTTAACTAATGTCGGCATAAGTCAATGTTTTTTAGATTGTTATTACCTTAAAATAAAAAACTTGGCTTATGCTTTTTTGTTTAATAATGCCCCAATTCTACCTTTGATTCTTTCCTCTTATTTCATTGGAACTGTGGCCTAAAACAAACATAGTAACTTTACCTCTTTACCCTCCAAAGCTTTAGCGACGGGGGACTTTACCCCCTTTTTCAAAAAAAAGTTTATTTTCGTAGGCACATCAGCTAAATATGTCCAAAACCACTACCCGCATACTCATCGCAGTCGCCATATGCCTTACCGTAGGCTTTCTGGCAGGTTTCGCTACCCAAACTTCGGTAGACACCTGGTATAGCACGCTCAATAAACCATCTTTCAATCCGCCTAACTGGATCTTCGGGCCGGTATGGACGGTCCTGTATATCCTTATGGGTATCGCAGCAGGAATGGTATGGGCACGTGGGGTATATCACATATGGGTAAAAACTGCCTTGTACCACTTCGGGTTTCAGCTTATGTTCAATGCCCTGTGGAGTATTGTTTTCTTCGGATTTAAACAGCCATTCTGGGCCCTTATGGTGATTCTCACCCTGTTGGTATTGCTGGTGCTCACCATCAAATGGTTCCGGGTGATCAGTAAAACCGCTTCCTGGTTGCTGGTACCTTATTTGCTCTGGGTGTGTTTTGCCACTGTGCTTAACTACAGCATTTGGTCGCTAAACTAAGTTAAGTGGTGATAGCCTTTGCGGCGATATAAGCCCCGGTCCAGGCATTCTGAAAATTGAATCCGCCGGTGATCGCATCAATATTGAGGATCTCTCCCGCAAAGAACAATCCGGGATGTTTTTTACTTTCAAAGGTTCTAAAATCGACCTCTTTCAGATCTACCCCTCCTGCCGTCACAAACTCTTCCTTAAAGGTGCTTTTACCGTTCACATTAAATTCGCAGGCCGTCAATTGCCTTGAAAGTTCCAGTAATTGCTGGCGCGACAGATCGGCCCAATTCGCGGTCTTTTCTATTCCTGAAGCTTCCAGCAAGGTATGCCACAAACGCTTAGGCAACTCGAAAGGCCTGGTTCGATAAGGCGATCTTCGGGGCGACGCTTCTACCTGGTCCTTTAACTGCTGTAGAACATCTTCCTGATGCTCCGGCTCCAGCCAGTTGACCTTAATGGTGAATTTATACTGTAGGTCGTGCAACTTCCTGGCTCCCCATGCCGACAAACGCAGGATGGCCGGACCACTCATACCCCAATGGGTAATCAGGGCAGGACCTTCGGCTTCCAGGCCTGTACCGGGAATACTTACCCCTGCAAAGGTGCTTAGCCCCTGCAGGCCTTTGATACGGGGGTCTTTAATGTTAAATGTAAATAATGAAGGAACTGGATCTACGATAGTATGTCCCATATTGCTCAGCATGCGCCATACCTTCTGACTGCTCCCTGTCGCTAATAGCAGTTTACGCGATCGGTAGGTGCCACCGGAGGTGTCGAGCTCCCAGTAGTTCTGGTAACGGAGTATGGTCTTTACCCCCCTGTTGGTGAGCACTTCGATCCCCAGTCTTTGGCATTCGTCGCGAAAACAATTAATGATCGATTCTGAAGAATCAGATTCCGGAAACATCCTGCCGTCTTCTTCGATCTTAAGAGGCACCCCCCGTTTTTCAAAGAAGTCTACGGTATCGCCACTGCAAAAGGTATGAAAGGGCCCCCGCAATTCCTGCTCCCCCCGAGGATAGTTCTTTACCAGTTCGTTCGGAATGAATTCGGCATGCGTTACATTACACCGACCTCCGCCGGATATCCTCACCTTACCCAAAACATCCTTTCCTTTTTCCAGAATAACCAGATGCAGGGATGGGTCGGCCTGGGCGATCTGTATCGCAGCAAAAAATCCGGCAGCTCCTCCGCCAACAATGATCACATCGTAGGTCATAACAGTTTTAATCCATTAATCGATCCGGATAATCGGTGATTATCGCATCTACGTTAAGTGCTAACATACGCTCCAGGTCGGGAAGGCGGTTTACGGTCCAGCACCATACTTGCAGGTTCGCTGCTTTAATATCGGCTACGGTCTGCGGTGTTAAGAGGTGGTGATCGGCGTTGATGGCCCCGGCATGAATTTCCCTCGCCTTTATAATAGCAGGATAAATGTCGTGTTCTGTTAGCACGCCAATGGCCATTTCAGGATCCAGGCTGCGATACACCTCCAGCTCATTCCACTTAAAACTGGAGATCAAAAGATCTTTTCGCTCCCATCCCGTCTTTCCTATGTAGCGTTCCAGGATACCGTGAACAGGCTTTGCCGTGCCATCACCTTTTAACTCGATATTGAGTAGTACGCGACCATCAATACGCTGTAAGACCTCCTCCAGGGTAGGAATGGGATATTTCCCCATCACAAGGATCTTTCGCAGTTCGTCCATGGTCATGGCTTCGATCTGTCCGTGAGCATTTGTAAGGCGACCCAGATCTTCGTCGTGAAAGACCACGACCTCTCCGCTTTTGATCAGGAACACATCGATCTCAATGCCATCCACTCCAAATTCAAGGGCTTGATCTATAGAGGCTATGGTATTTTCGGCAACATGACCCTTTGCTCCCCTGTGACCAATTATCATAGGCTTTTCACTAAAAATGAGGGCAAAAATAACTAATAAAAAACTAACTCTAAGCACTTTAACAATATGAGATCATTAAAAAATCTTTAAAGCTCAAAAACCTACAAATAAAACTGCAAGCCCCTGATCATCAAACCTAAAGTTATGATTTTTTTCCCACTCCCTAAGGTAGTTATACGCTATAGCCCACAGGGTTAATTGCCGGGCATATACAGAAACCTCCGGGCTACAGGTCTCAAAAAAAATCAGGTGGAGCTGCGGCCCCACCTGATCATTTCATTGCTATTTCAATATGTTCACCTGTCTTTACGGCATCTCAAGCACAACAGATGTTAAAGGAGGTAATTGCAATCTCAGGTAACCAATACCATTATCGGTATGCAGATTTGTCTCCATTCCGTTGAGCAGATCCTTCACTGGAGATTCTCCTTCAAGTCCCCAGGCACTCACTAAGTGTTCCGGGATACGCAGGGTAAACTCCTTTTGATTATTTGCATCGAAATTACTTACCACGACCATACGCTGACCATCGGTCCATCTTGCGAAAGCATACAAGCCGTCGTCATATCCTTCGTCTTGCTTCTCCAGGTTGAACAGATGGATATCTGCCCATGCTCCGGTAAAGGCTTCATTATCGGTACTGATATTTAAAATACGCTTGTAAAATTCTCTAAGCGCCTTCTCTTCTTCCGATAACTGTCCGCCGTCAAAAGCACCGTTATTCACCCAGCGCTGATGGTGTGACACTCCAATATAGTCAAAGATCGAAGTACGGGTAGGATCTCCGAATCCGGGTTCTTCCGCTCCCGGCTCCCCAACTTCCTGACCAAAATAGATCATGGTAGGCGCTGTGCTTATAAGGGTAGAAACTACCATAGCCGGACGTCCTTTTTGAGCATCACCGGCAAAGTCCGGACTCGCAATACGCTGCTCATCGTGGTTTTCAAGGAAGTGAAGCATATGGTGCTCAATATCCTTTAATCCCTCCTGGATAGGTGGTATATTCCGGGTTAATCCGCGATCCTGAAGAATATTTTTCAGGGTATCATAAAGCTCTACCTTATCGTAGAGGTAGTCCATTTTACCCTTGTGGATATAATCCCTGTAAAGGCTTGGATTGTACACCTCTGCTAAAAGGAAGGCATCGGGATTAGCTGTTTTGATGTGTGAATTCAGGTAACTCCAGAATTCTACAGGCACCATTTCGGCCATATCAAAACGGAATCCATCTACCCCTTTTTCGGTCCAGTAGAGTGCAATATCTCTGAATTTCTTCCAGGAATCAGGAACCGACTTATCCTGCCAAAAGGCGTAATGCGCTTTGTAATCTTCCCGGTCGTAACCGGCAGGAAGGGTATCGAAATCCTTCACTCCGTCGGGGGTTACCCCGTAGTTGATCTTCACGGTCTCGTACCAGTCGTGAAAATTAGGCTGTGCCAGTCTGGATCCGTTCCCGGTCCATTTAGCAGGGTCTTCATCAAAGGCACCATCTACCAAGGGATGAGCTTCACCTCCAAGAGGTTGATAGCCATTTTGCCATTCCGGGAGCCTGAAAGACTCTCCCGGGATATAGTAAAAATTGTTATCACGGGCATAGGCTACCGAAGTGTCGTCTGCCGAGCCGAAATCGCTTACCCCTTCCGGATTGGTCTTTCCTTCGTAATTTCTCGCCACGTGGTTAGGTACGATATCGATCAGAAGTTTTAATCCGTTATTATGGGTTCTTTCGATCAGCGCTTCAAATTCTTCCAGTCTTTTCGCCGGATCTTCTGCCAGATCGGGATTCACATTGTAGTAATCTTTTACCGCATAAGGCGATCCTGCACGACCTTTTACCACCTCGGGATCGTCATTAGAGATCCCATAGGGGGTGTAGTCGTTGATCACTGCATGGTGAGGCACCCCGGTATACCAAATATAGGTAGCGCCCAGGTCCTTGATCTCCTGAAGGGCCTTATCGGTAAAGTCATTGAACTTACCGACACCATTCTCCTCGATGGTCCCCCAGGGCTTGTTCCTTGTGTTCGTATTGCCGAACAACCGGGTGAACACCTGGTAAACCACTTCTTTCTTTTTCTCGGGTTTTAACATTTCCTGTTGTGTACTTTCTTTTTCTTCGGGGGCTTGCTGGCATCCTGAGACCCCAATAACCACCCCTAAAAGTACAGATATTACGCCTTTATTCATGTTATTCTTTAATTACGATGGTATAGTCAAGTGCCGGAACTTCTAAGGTCATACCAAACACTTCTCCGCTAAAAGTCTCTTCAGACTTATTGAACACCACGATTACCTCGTCGTTAAGGTAGGTACGTTTAATAGCCATCACCTTTGCATTGGGCAATTCGATCTCGGTATCTCCGTAGATCAGGGCCATATGATCTCTTCTCATATTCACCAGGGCACTCACCTTGGCTCTGAGGTTTTGCTCTGCAGTATCCAGACCTTCGAACTTCATCTGTCTTCTGTTATCCGGATCATTACCACCGGGCACACCGTATTCATCGGCGTAATAAATGGTAGGCACCCCTGGCACCACCATATTAAAAGCATGAAGCATTTCGAGCTTTTTATAGGCTGTAGAATCTGAGATCTCGATATCGCGCTGCCAACCTGCCGCTTTAGCATCTTCATTAAAGCTCACATCGCCGGAGGCATAACTAATAAAACGGGCACGATCCTGGTTTCCGGAGATATTCCCCATAAGGTGGTGACTTCCGTAGTACTCCATACCTTGCTCTACTGCTCTGGCGAGATTGTTGAAATCGGCTTCCGGCTGTGCGAATGCGATCACAGAAGCGTCGTACAGGTTAAAATCGAACTGAGCATCAAGCATTCCCGTATTTACATACCCTCTTATCAGGTCGTAGCTACCATAGGTCTCCCCGATCTGGTATATCGGACGATCGGTACGGCTTCTCACTTTGTGAGTAAGTGTCCTCCAGAACGATTCCTGAATGTGCTTGGTGGCATCGTGACGGAATCCGTCAAGATCGAAGCGGGTTACCCAGTAGGCTGCAGAATCGGTCATTTTTTCTACCACCTCAGGTTTCGAAAAATCCAGGGTTGGTAAATGTGTATCAAACCAGGTGGTAAAACGCTGGTCGTCCCATCTTTCAGTATTCATGGTTCCGTCCGGCAGGTAAAGGTCTGTTGCCCACTCAGGATGCTCCTGGTATAAGGGGTGTTCCTTATGCACGTGGTTGGCAACGTAGTCCAGGATCACGTTCATATTATTGGCGTGAGCTTTTTCGATCAGTGTTTCCAAAACCTCATCGGTACCAAAGCGGTGATCGACCTTCGTATTAGAAATAGGCCAGTAACCGTGATATCCGGAGAAACGGGTATATGGATCTTTCCAAAGGCCATAAGCACCTTCGGTATTTTGAGTAATTGGTGATAACCAGATGGTATTGATCCCCAGGGATTCAAAGTACCCGTCATCGATCTTATCTACTACCCCCTGCAGGTCGCCTCCAAAGTAATTGGCAATAGGCAGGATAGTATCATTATCCACTTTTTTGGTGTTCGATGGATCTCCATCGCGAAAACGGTCAACCATTAAGAAATACATCACCTGGCTGTGGAAGTCGGTACGCTCCAACTGAGAAGCATCGGTAACTACCTGTCCGCTCTCCAAAGGAATGAGCAGGTCGTTTCCGGTTCCGGCCTCACTGTAAGGATACACCCTAACAAAGCTGCGTCCTTCCGGCGCATACCCCGGCAAGGAGATGGTAGCCGTAGCGCCGTTCACGGTTACATTACCTTCAGAAATACGCTGATTCCCAAGATAAGCAACGAGTCCGCTAAGCGGCTGATCAGCGTTTAAGGTCAGGGTGTTCCCCTCTATGGCACCAAAGGTCACTAACGGCTTTTCGGCAGTTTCTCCAACTGAAAGGATGGAATTGAAACCTCCAAATCCGTTAGGCTGTTTAACCGGATTGGTTGGGTCGTTCATCTCCTTCCCGTCTACCACAAAAAGATATTGGTGATCGCCGGGATAGAAAACAGCCGTGTAAGACCAGACGCCGTCTTTCCAGTGCATCAGGGAGCGCTCAGGCACCCATCCGTTAAAAGCACCCTTCACCATAGGTTGCTTATAATCCTTATTCGCATCGGGTAAGGTGAACATCACCTGTTGTGCCGTACTCTTGAACACGGGGATATCATTCTCTACACCACCATGGGTATAGACCTTCAGATTGGTCACAGGCTTCATTCCCTGTCCCTGAACAATTTCCAGGGTCCCTTGTTCTTTATTCCACTGTACTTCAAAACCGTTTCCGCTTGCAACAGAATCGATCACCGATGGGTCGGTAAAATAATCCTGCAACAGGATCTCATTGTTATCGGGAGCCAGGTATACCGGGCTCGCCAGCGGTTCGATCACTGAATATTTATGCGTTGTTGGTTCCTGCTTACATCCGGTGAGCAGGGTTCCTAACAACAAGAGGCCAAAGGCCGAATGTAGTCGTTTCATAATGGGTCTTATTTAAGTTCGATGATCATTGGCGTCTTTCCGGCAACTTCCAGCGTACCCCCTGAAAGTTCTACGGGCTGCGAGGTAAGCACCTCCTCCCCTGCAGGCACCCCTTCAAGTATCTCAGCAAAGCGCGCAAGATCAAGGGTAACAGGATCATCATTGTTATTCAACACCACCATAATACGTTGCTCTCCCAAAATGCGGAAATACACGTATACTTCATCTTGTGGAACAAAGTGTACGGTTTTTCCTTTGTGTATTGCAGTGGCCGTTTTTCTCCAGTTAAAAAGTGTTTTACTAAAATCAAAATAGGCAGCTTGCTCTGCGGTACGCCCCGATGCTTCAAAAGCATTTTGCGTATCCCCTTCCCATCCGCCGGGAAAGTCCCTGCGAATATCAGCATCACCCTGAGCCTTATCGCCCTTCATACCGATCTCACTACCATAGTAGATCTGCGGGATCCCTCGAACCGTCGCCATGAGCGTCATAATAAGCTTATAATCCTGTAATTCAGGATACAGCTCATTAATACGGGAGGTATCGTGGTTCTCTGCGAACACCATGATGTTATCGATATCAGGATACAGGAAATCATTGGTGAAATTCTCATACACCTCAATGAGTCCTTTATCCCAGGAAGCCTCTTCTTTAAAGGCATCTGAGATCGCATCGTGAAGGGTGAAATCCATTACCGACGGCAGGTGCGAATTAAAGCCTTGAATGGCACCGACCTTACTGTCTTTTTGCCAATAGGCCATTTGCGCCTGGTCGTGCATCCAGACCTCTCCTACAATGTTGAAGTTAGGGTACTCATCCATAATGGCTTTGGTCCAGGCCGCCATCCCTTCTTTATTTCCATAGGAATAGGTATCTACACGAAAGCCGTCGAGATCGGCATATTCGATCCACCAGATGGCATTCTGAATAAGGTACTTCAGGGTAGCCGGGTTCCGCTGGTTCAGGTCGGGCATGGTCTTTACGAACCATCCGTCTTCGTTATAACGGGTATCGATGGCAGAAGCATTCGGGTCCATTTGGGTGGTCATGCGATAATTGGTCTGACCATATCCCGGAAACTGGTGGATCCAGTCGTATTCCGGAAGGTCTTTGATCATCCAGTGTAGCATCCCCCAGTGATTGGTCACGTAATCCATGATCAACTTCATGTCGCGCTTATGAAGTTCCTGCGCCAGACGACGATAGTCTTCATTGCTACCATAACGGGCATCGATATGATAGACATCGCTTTGCGCATAGGTATGGTAGGAATAAGTACTGTCGTTATCCTGGCACAAAGGAGTACTCCAAAGTGCGGTAGCTCCAAGTTCCTGAAGGTAATCCAGGTGATCTATAACCCCCTGAATATCGCCTCCATGTCTTCCTCCGGGAAGGGAACGGTCGGCCTTTTCGATCAGGTCAGGGCTGCTGTCGTTATCTGTATCGCCATTGGCGAAACGATCGGGCATGATCAGGTAGATCAGGTCTGAAGAATCAAAGCCTTTACGGTTCTCAGAATCAGCTCTTCTTTCCAGAAGGTCATAGGCGACCTCCATCTTTGTTCTTCCTTTTTTCTGAAGTTCCAGGGCATAACTCCCGGGTGTCTTTCCTGCTGTGGATATGGTCACAAAAAGGTAGTTCGGATTATCGGTACGTCTTACAGATAGTATTTCAAGATCATCCGATACTGGTTCGAGGGTTGAGATCTCTTTGCCGTAGATCATGAGCTCTACTTCGTCGTGAAGCATTCCGGCCCACCAGTTTGGCGGCTCAACCCTTAGTTGTTGTGAGTAGGCCATGCCTACCCACAACATTAAAAAGGTATAGGTTATTAAACGTCTCATAGGACAACTGCTTAAACGGTTATCGCTTTATCAGGTGCAACCTCCACGGTTTCACCATTCACTTTAAGTGAAATGGCTTCCCCTTTTTCGATGGTTACCGTTGTACCTCTTTGGGCTACGTTAACCTTAAGGATGGTATCCCTGAAGTTCACCTTAAAGGAGTATCCTTCCCACTGTGAAGGAATACGAGGCTCAAGGGAGATCATATCATCCTTGATACGCATACCTCCAAAGCCTTCAACAATACTCATCCAGGTACCGGCCATAGAGGTAATATGCAGTCCTTCGTGCACCTCCTTGTTATAGTCGTCAAGGTCAAGCCTTGATGTTCTCAGATAGAAGGTATAGGCCTGGTCCATTCGACCGAGCACGGCAGCCTGAATAGAGTGCACACAAGGCGATAAAGAAGATTCGTGTACGGTAAATGGCTCGTAAAAGTCAAAGTGCTTCTCAAGCTCCTCCTTCGTAAAGTGATCTTCAAAGAAGTAGAACCCTTGCAGGGTATCTGCCTGTTTGATATATGGCGATCGCAGAATACGATCCCATGACCAGAACTGGTTGATCGGGCGTTCGGCCTTATTCAGGTCTTCTACCTTGATCATTTCCTTATCCAGGAATCCGTCTTGCTGCAGGTATACCCCATGCTCTTCCGAATAAGGGAAATACATATTATCGGCGACCTTCATCCATTCGCTAAGCTCAGCATCGGTAAGTTTAGTTTTGGCCATGATGCGGGCGTAGTCTGTTCCGTAATCGGTTTTCACCTTATCGATCTGCTCCTTGGCATAGTCGATACACCACTTCGCAATGTAGTTGGTGTAGAAGTTGTTATTGATATTGTTCTCGTACTCGTTGGGCCCGGTAACACCAAGGATCACATATTTATCCTTAGCGGCCGAGTAATTGGCGCGCTGATGCCAGAATCTGGCGATCCCGATAAGCACTTCCAGTCCCATTTCCGGCACATAACTGTAGTCGCCGGTATAGCGAACATAATTAAAGATGGCAAATGAGATGGCTCCGTTACGGTGGATCTCCTCGAAGGTGATCTCCCATTCATTATGACATTCTTCCCCGTTCATAGTTACCATCGGGTAGAGGGCAGCGCCGTTCTTAAAGCCGAGCTTCTCTGCATTCTCGATCGCTTTTTCCAGGTGATTGTAACGATACTTCAGCAGGTTTCTGGCCACTCCGGCATCTTTGGTCGCCATATAGAATGGTAAACAATAGGCCTCTGTATCCCAGTAGGTACTACCTCCGTACTTCTCACCGGTAAATCCTTTTGGCCCGATATTGAGTCGGGCATCCTTACCTAAATAGGTCTGGTTGAGCTGGAAGATATTAAAACGGATACCTTGCTGTGCTTTCACATCGCCTTCAATGGTAATATCGGCCATATCCCAGATCGCAGCCCAGCTGGCAGCCTGCATCTCCTTAAGCTTCTCAAAGCCGAGTTCCATAGCCTTATCGATCTGCGCTTCAGAAACCTTGCGAAGGTCTTTTACCTCATGATTCATAGAGGTGACATATCCGGCCATTTTTACCAGGGCAGCAGTGCTGTTCGCCTCCACCTCAACGGTATAGGACATACATGCTTTATTGCTGGTGATATCAGATCCGGGCTTCGCCTCACGCTTCTTGTCGTCTACGAAAAGTGCAGCACGCATTCCGGTACACACATGGTATTCGGTTTTCATGGTCATCGACTCTACGAATCCGAATCCGTTCTCTACTCCGGCACCTTTGATATCCCAGAACTTATCATCCCAGTTAGAATCTTCATTGGTGATCCCACCATCCACATAAGGTGTAAAGACGATCTCTGCGGGACCGTTAAGTGGCGTTACTTCGTATTTAATTGCTCCGATCTCGTCGATATCAAGACTCAGGAAGCGCGTGGCGCAAACCTCGATCTGCATATCGTTAGGCAAGGTCGCCTTAAAACTACGCTGGTACCATCCTTCTTTCATATTGAGTTCGCGGCGGTAGTCTGAGATCTGCTTACAGGTATTAAGGTCGAGTTGCTCTCCGTTTACCTTAACATCTATCCCGATCCAGTTCGGAGCATTAAGCACTTTGGCAAAATATTCCGGGTAACCGTTCTTCCACCAACCCACACGGGTCTTATCGGGGTAATACACCCCGGCGATATAACTTCCCTGGAAGGTAGGGCCACTGTAGTGTTCTTCAAAATTGGCGCGTTGTCCCATAGCCCCGTTTCCAATACTGAACAGACTTTCGGACGATTTTACGCGATCTGCTTCAAAGCCTTCTTCAATTAAAGACCATGCGCTTGGTTTGATATAATCCTGATTCATTTTCTTTTAGGTTGTAGATTAACAATAAACTCCGGAGTAAACTCTGTAAAGTCGCTGTAAACATGATCGGCATGCCCCAGGTTTTCAGGACTTCCCAGTCCTATCGAGACCATCCCTGCATTGTTGGCAGCGGTTACTCCGGCTTCACTATCTTCAAATACCACACACTCCCCGGTGGGTACTCCGAGTTGTTCTGCAGCTACAAGGAAAACCTCCGGATCGGGTTTTGCCTTTTTTACGCTATTACCGTCTACGATGGTATCGAAGAGGCTTATCAATCCCGTTTTTTCAAGGATGAGCGGCGCATTTTTACTGGCCGACCCCAGGGCTACGGGATGCCCTTGTTCTTTTAATGCTCTTAAGAAGTCCTCTACCCCGGGAAGAATATCTGCAGCGGTCATGCGCTCCACATAGGTGAGGTAGTCCTCATTTTTTTCGGTCATGAGGCGTTCAAAATAGTCCTGTTCGATCTCTTTTCCGGCCCACTCCAGGATCTTCTTGAGGGAGTCTACACGACTCACCCCCTTAAGCTGTTCGTTAAGCTCTGGGGTCAGTGCAAAACCCAGTTCATCAGCAGTCTTCTTCCACGCCAGAAAATGAAAGCGTGCCGTATCTACGATCACACCGTCAAGATCAAATATAAATCCTTTCATATACTAATAGTTTTAAACGGGTCCTGGTGTTTAACCCTCAAGTTCTGTTTGTTCGTTATCGTCGACCTTAAGCGAAAGTAGTCCGGCAAGTATCATGGAAAATCCTCCAATAAGCAGGGCATAGACAGGTCGGCTGTCAAAGAATGTAGCGACCAGGAATCCGAGGATCGAAGCAGCCACCAACTGCGGGATCACAATAAAGAAGTTGAATACTCCCATGTAATACCCCATCTTAGAAGATGGCAGGGCTCCTGAAAGCATGGCATATGGCACAGATAAGATACTGGCCCATGCAATACCAACCCCGATCATAGGTAGTAGTTCGAGGTTCACAAAGGTAGGGTCTTTTACGAAGAAAATCCATATCAGTCCCGCTCCTCCAAGCAATAAGGCTAAAAAGTGGGTGAATTTCCTACTGGTCTTTTTGGCTAGCAAAGGAAGCAGAAAAGCTACTGCTGCAGCAATGATGTTGTAGTTAGCAAACATTTCCCCCACCTGGTTGGCACCGGTATTGTACAGTTCAGATGTGGTGTCTGTAGTACCGTAAATATGCTCAGTCACTGCGCCGGTGGTATAGATCCACATCGAGAACAAGGCAAACCAGGAAAAGAATTGCACCCATGCCAGTTGTTTCATCACCTTAGGCATGGACTGAAAATCGTTCATGATGGTTACAAAACCATTTTCATGACGACCGCGGGTTTGTAAATATCCTGAGATCACCAGGGCGAGTCCGCCAAGTCCGATCATCCCAAGAGATAAGACATAAAGGTCTTTCTTCAGATCGAAGAAGTAGATGAGATAAGAAAATAACACCCCTATAGCAAGGGCTATGGTTCCCACGGTTTGGTGTTGCTTCCCGTTCTTCGCATACCACGAAGGCGATCTCTCATCTTCATGATATTCTTCCTCCTGGCTTTCAAAAGCCGCCAGTTCTTCGGGAGAATATTCCTTAGAGGTAAAAACCGTCCACAATACCGTGATCAGGAATGCCGCACCTCCTATATAAAAAGAAAACTTCACAGAATCGGGGATCACCCCCTCTGCGGCCGTATTGGCAACTCCGAAATAGGTGAGGATATTAGGCAATTTCGAAGCCACATAGGCTCCGATCCCGATAAAGAAACTCTGCATGGCAAAGCCCATAGTACGCTGCCTGTTGGGCAGGTTGTCGCCTACAAAAGCCCTGAAAGGCTCCATAGACACGTTGATCGAGGCATCCATGATCCACAGCATTCCTGCCGCAAACCACAATACCGGTGAATTTGGCATCACGAAGAGTGCCATGGAGGCCAAAATGGCTCCTACCAGAAAATACGGGCGACGCCTTCCGAGGCGCGTCCACGTCCGGTCACTAAAGTATCCAATGATGGGTTGTACAATAAGCCCGGTTAAGGGGGCTGCTACCCAGAGAATGGGTATATCTTCTATCTCTGCTCCCAGGGTCTGAAAAATTCGGCTAACATTCGCATTCTGAAGGGCAAAACCCATCTGAATTCCGAGAAAACCGAAACTCATGTTCCAGATCTCTAAGAAGCTTAAACTACGCTTCTTCATTATCGTAAGTAATTGAGTTCGACTACGATAAGTGCGCTCACTTATCGAAACTTATAAAAAGGTGAGAAGTAGAAGCATAAGTTTCGAGCTCCAAAGATAGGAGTTTTTCAACAATCTCCCGTCCGAGTCAGGAAAAAATATGCGAAAACCATCGCAAAAAATGTTTTGCTATGTATCGCATTATCAGTACTATAACGTTGTAGTAGCCTCGTTTCGGGTCGACTCCCGGAGCTCGATCGTGGTCTTTATCACCTCGGTTCTGTAGTGGTCTTCAGGCTCCCGTCCCTCAAGTTTATCAATAAGCATTTTTGCCGTCATTTCGCCGATCTCGAAACCGTGTTGTACGACAGTGGTCAATGGCGGATTGGAATACTTGGAAAGGATCCCATCTGTAAAGCCCACTACCGAAATATCTTCAGGGATTCGAAACTCCCGTTTATGAGCTTCCTGCATAGCGATGATCGCATAGAGTTCGTTTACAGCAAAGATACCATCAACCACCTGATACTTAAGTAATTTACGAGCAGCTTCGGCGCACGCTTCCTCTCCATCAACTTTTACTACAAGGTTTTCGTTGAGTTCAATTCCGGCATCTCTAAGGGCATTCATATACCCAAGCGTTCGTAATTTCCCAACGCTTACGTGATCGTGAGTACTAATAATGGCGATCTTCCTGCAACCCGACCCAATCATCTGGTTCACCGCATTATACGCGGCCTGAGCATCATCGATCACCACCTTGTCGCAGTAGATCTCATCGGCCACACGATCGAACATCACCAGGGGCATTCCCATATTAACCACTTCTCTAAGGTGATGATAATCACCTTTTTCCTGGGTTTCCTTGGCCAGCGACATAATGAATCCGTCGGTACTCCCCTGGGCAAGGGCCTCCATATTAAGCACTTCCCGCTCAAAACTCTCGTTAGACAGACACACGATCACATTATACCCATTGGCATTGGCTATGTTTTCGATCCCACTGATGACCTGGGTAAAGAAATGATGAACTATATCCGGAATGATCACCCCAATGTTTCGAGATTGGCGGTTTTTGAGGCTTATCGCTATGTTATTCGGCCGGTAATTATAGAGCTTGGCAAAGGCCTGCACCTTATCCCGGGTGTCCTGACTTATTTCCTTACTGTCTTTCAGGGCTTTAGAAACCGTAGACACCGAAACATCGAGCTCTTTTGCGATCTGTTTGAGGGTCATCTTTCTCTTCATGTTGCGAATTTAACAAACCAGACTATGATTTTTATCAATCTTTCATAAAAAATCCACTTGATTTTGTTAATTTTTAAGGGTTTAGAAGTTATTAACACGAAAACGTTTTCGTTAACGTTTTCGTAACGCAAACGTTTTCTGAACCCTCCCTTTAGCTAATTTTACCCTCGAGAAGTACTAGCATAACATAGTAATAACATTAATTATTTAACTACTTATGAAGACAATGCAAAGATACATCGCCGCGTTCCTCCTGCTTTTCGGGCTCATCGCCCAGGCACAGGACACTGTGAGTGGTGTAGTAGTGGAACAGGCCACAGGAACTCCCTTACCAGGAGTGAATGTGATCGTAAAGGGTACGACCCGAGGTACTGCTACTGATTTTGATGGTAATTTTAACATCGAGGCCAGTACAGGTGAAATATTGGTTATTTCATACATCGGATTTATCACCCAGGAAGTTACCGTAAACGGACAACCTATTCAAGTAGCACTTGCCGAAGATGCGCAACAGCTGGGAGAAGTGGTTGTTATTGGTTATGGTACTGTTACTAAGGAAGAAGCCACTGATGCCGTAGACGTGGTTACCACAGAAGACTTCAACCAGGGACCTATCGTTTCTGCTCAGCAACTTATCCAAGGTAAGGTTGCAGGGGTTTCGATCACCACAGGTAGTGGTGCTCCCGGGGAAGGATCTAACGTTCTTATTCGTGGTATCAGCTCCCTTAGCCTTAACTCTAATCCGCTATTCGTAGTAGACGGTGTGCCGTTGAACGATGGTGGTGTTGGAGGTTCGCGTAACCCGCTTAACCTAATTAACCCTAACGATATTGAATCGATGAGTGTATTGAAGGATGCATCTGCAACTTCGATCTACGGTTCGCGTGCGGCAAACGGGGTGATCCTGATCACCACTAAAAAAGGTAAGGCCGGAGAACTTAAACTTTCATACAATGGGATCACTTCTGTTTACGAGCCTGTAAACCAGGTTGACGTACTAACAGCCGATGAGTTCAGAAATGTTGTGAATACATTCGGAGATGAAGAAGATATCGCTCGTTTAGGAAATGCTTCTACAGATTGGCAGGACCTTATCTACCAAACTGCTTTTGGTGGTGACCACACAGTTAGTGCCCAGGGAGGTATCTTTAACGTTCCTTTCCGTGCTTCTGTAGGTTACACCGATCAGGGAGGTATCCTTAAAGGAGATAACATGGAGCGTATGACCGGATCTTTCAACCTTCGTCCGAGACTACTCGAAGACGACCTGATCCTGGAATTCAACGCCAGAGTATCGCGTACAGAGAACAGATTCGCCAATCGCGGTGCTATCGGTTCTGCAAACTCTTTTGACCCAACACAAGCGGTATACGACAGAAACTCTCCATACTTCGCCTTTACAGACGAGAACGGAGTTGACTTTGGTTATACCTCTTACCTTAACGCAGATGGTACGCAACAAGCAAACCTTGCTCCTACCAACCCGATCGCACTTCTTGACCTTGTAAAAGACCAGGCTACTGTAGATCGTTTTGTAGGGAACTTCAAAGCAGATTACAAACTGCCTTTCGTAAACGGACTTACCGCTACCATCAACGCAGGTTACGATTACTCAAGTAGTGAAGGGTTTAGCCAAACTGCTGCTAACATTCCTACTTCAAGAACCGGATTTGACGGTTCGAGAAATGACTATACTCAGGAAGCTATCAACTCCTTGTTCGATGCTTACCTTACGTATAACAAAGATTTCGGAAACGACAACCTCGAGGCTGTTGCAGGTTATTCGTACCAAAAGTTCGAATTTGACAATAGCTCTATGAACACTGAGAGAATCCTTAATGAAGATGGTTCTCTTAATGAAGAAGCTTCTATTAACCAGCAATTCATCGACAAGTCGAGAAACGTACTCCTTTCTTACTTCGGAAGGGTGAAATACGACATCAACAACAAATACATCCTTAAAGCTTCGCTTCGTGCAGATGCCTCGTCTAAACTGAATCCTGACGATCGCTGGGGATACTTCCCATCGGCGGCTGCTGCATGGAACATCCACAACGAAGACTTCATGAGCGGAAACTTCTTTGATCAATTGAAACTACGTATTGGTTACGGGGAAGTAGGTAACGTAAACGGACTCGGAGACTACAACTTCCTTACCCGTTATGTAGGTAGTACTAATACCGCACTGTACCAGTTCGGAACGCAGTTCTACCAAACGTACCGTCCGGAGCCTATCAACGCAGACCTGAAATGGGAGGTGGGTAGTACCTGGAATGCCGGTCTGGATTTCGCGATCCTCAACAGCCGTGTGAACGGATCTGTGAACGCGTACATTAAAAAGACCAACGACCTTATCGCCAACACCGTGGTTGACCCATTTACCAACTTTGGTAATACCATCCCTGCGAACATCGGAGATATGGAGAACAAAGGTATCGAGATCGAACTCGGAGTTACTCCGGTAGAAACTGAAGATTTCCGTTGGACGATCAACTACAACGTAGCATTCAACGAGAATACCATCACCAGACTTCCTGACACCCAGGATGTAGGAGGGATCTCCGGAGGAACCGGTAACACCATCCAACGTCACCAGGAAGGACTTGCTCCTTTCAGCTTCTTCGTATACAAGCAGATCTACGACGAAAACGGAAATCCGATCGAAGGTGCTGTTGCCGATATCAACGGAGACGGACAGATCACTCCGGACGACCGCTATTTCTACAAAGATCCTTACGCGAATGTGATCATGGGTCTTAGTACCAGCATCAACTACAAGAACTGGGACTTCCAGGCAGTATCACGTGCAAATGTTGGAAACTATGTTTACAATAACGTAGCGAGTCAATCTGCTGTGAACAATGTATTCCAGAATGAAATTCTTACAAATACACACTCAGCGATCTTAACTACAGGATTTCAGCAATTTACAGAGCGAAATCTCATTAGTGATTATTATATTGAGAATGCTTCATTCTTCAGATTGGATAACGTAACCCTTGGTTACACCTTCCAAGATGCGTTCTTTGGAAACCCATTCCGTGTATACGGAGCTGCCAACAACCTGTTGGTGATCTCTAACTACAGCGGACTAGACCCGGAAATTACCGGAGGTATTGACAATAACTTCTACCCACGTCCGAGAGTATTTGTACTTGGGTTAGATCTTAACTTTTAATCTTACAGGACATGAAAAGGATAAAATATTTAGTCTTAAGCTTGATAGCCGGAAGTATGATGACGGCTTGTCACAGTGACCTGGACCAAACACCTATCGATCCGGACCTTTTTACTGAGGTCGATGTGTATCAGAATGTAGACGAGGCCAAATCGGCCTTGGCTAAAGTATATGCTTCCCTGGCCCTAACCGGTCAGCAGGGACCTGCCGGACAACCTGATATCTCAGGATTTGACGAAGGATCTTTCGGATTCACCCGTATGCTCTTCAACATGAACGAGCTTACTACAGACCACCTGGTAAACGCATGGTCTGACCCTGCCCTTCCGGGCCTTCAGCTCATGACATGGGATGCAGGAAACGATTACGCAGAAGCCATGTACTACAGATTGGCTCAGGTAGTGAGTTTCAGCAACTCATTTATTTCTCTGGCCGGACAGCTTGAAGCTGAAGAAGCCAGCTCTATGATCGCAGAGGCCAGATTCATCAGAGCCTATGCGTATTACAACCTGATGGACCTCTATGCGAACGTTCCTCTGGTAACAGAGATCAGCACCGAGTTACCTACACAAAGTAACCGTGCAGAGATCTTCCCATTTATCGAAACGGAGCTGAAAGAGATCATCGATCTTCTTCCTGCTGCCCGCGGTAATGAATATTCAAGAGTAGACCGAGTAGCTGCTCAGGCGCTGCTTTCAAGAATGTACCTGAACGCTGAAGTATTTATCGGAGAAGACCGTTATGCAGACGCCTTGATGTATGCAGAAGAAGTGATCAACAGCGGTTACACCCTGAACACTACCGATGGCAACAACAACGGGAACGCATACGACGAACTCTTCCTTGCCGATAACGACAGCAATGGTGCCCAGAACGAATTTATTTTCGTGCTCAACTACGACGGTATCCAGTCGCAGGCGTATTCAGGAGCTACCTTCCTGGTAAAATCTACGGCTTCAGGAAACTGGGGAGACCTTCAAAAACTGTTAGGAGTTAACGGAGCATGGGGTGGTTACAGAACTACCAAAAGTATGGTAGAAAAATTTGATTACGCCATTACAGGAAGTGACGCAGACGGATTCCCGATCGCATGGAGAGATGGTCGTGCTAACTTCTTTACTGAAGGTCATAACTACGAGATCCAAACTTTGCTAAACACTTTTGAAGACGGATACGGATTCATCAAATTCCGCAACCTGAAGATCAATGGTGAGCCAGGAAACGATATCTCAGGTGAGCATGCCGACTGTGACGTACCACTTATTCGTTTGGCCGAAGTGTACCTGAACTATGCCGAAGCAGCCGTAAAAGGTGGTGGAGGTAGCCTGGCTACAGCAACCGGTCTTATTAACGAACTAAGAACTCGTGCCGGTGCGCCAACGATCACTCAAGGCGACCTTACCCCTCAGTTCGTCCTGGATGAAAGATCAAGAGAATTACAGTGGGAAGGTTTAAGAAGAACCGACCTGATCCGTTACGGACAATTTACTTCTTCCAGCTATGTATGGCCTTTCAAAGGAGGTACACAGAACGGAACAGGAGTAGAAGACTTCCGTAAGATCTTCCCATTACCTGTTAACGTACTAAACATCAACCCTAACTTAACTCAAAATCCTGGTTACTAAAATCTATTAACAATGAAAAAAATAGTTAGAAACATAAAGTTATTCGCCCTGGCAGCTGCTGCGGGATTAGGATTCACTGCTTGTGATAATGAAGACTACCTGGAGATCACTGCGGTGGCTCCTGTAGACACCCTCGTGTTTACCAACACCCTTGAGACGGAATACCTCATTTCTTCTCAAACCAATGCCAACGTGGCAGAGCGCTTTGTATGGAGTACTCCTGACTTTGGAGCACCAACTCCTGTGCAATACGCCCTTGAAGGTTCGGTAAATGCCGACTTCTCGACAGAAGACTACAATTCTGGTGCTGTTTCTGAGAACAACCAGGCTGTTAAGGTAAAAGACCTGATGGCGATGGCAGAAGCGCTTGGACTGGATTCAGACCCGACTACCTCAGGTCCTGACGGAGAGCCTAACAATACCGGGGAAGTTTACTTCCGCGTAAAAGCCTTTGTTGGTGATGAAGGTGCTGTAAATGGTGTGAACACCATTTCTGAGATCGCTGCAATGACCATTACCATGATCGAAGAAACAGGTGCCGGAAGCGGTATCTCTATCGCTTCATGGGGTGTTGTAGGTTCAGCGGCTAACAACTGGGGCGCTTATCCTGACCTTCCGATGTATGATGACGGTAGCGGAGTGCTCTTCGGATATGTTTACCTGAATGCAGGTGAAATGAAATTCCGTGAGAACAACGACTGGGGTAACAACCTCGGAGATACAGGAGCAGACGGGATCACTGATCCTGACGGAGACAATATCGCGATCGCAGAAGCAGGTCGTTACAAAGTAACCCTTGACACCAACTCTGGTGCTTACACCATCGAGCCATTTACAATTGGTGTTGTTGGTTCTGCTTACAACGACTGGGGAGGTGCTGGTCCTGATGCGCCACTTTACTACGACTATACTACAGATACCTTCAAGGCAGGCGTTCAGCTTATGGAAGGTGAAATGAAGCTTCGTGTAAACAATGACTGGGCTGTAAACTACGGTGCAGATGCTGAAGGAAACATCACTGAAGATAATATTCCGGTTGCTGCAGGACACTACCTGATCACCCTTGACCTTAATAACAACACAATCGCTGTTGCTGAGACAACGACCTACGGTGTTGTTGGTTCTGCCTTCAACGACTGGGGAGGTGCTGGTCCTGATGCTGCCCTTACCGAGATCCAGCCTGGTATCTTCTACGCAGACGGAGTAATGCTTCTCGATGGAGAAATGAAGTTCCGTGTGAACAACGACTGGGGAGTGAACTACGGTGATACCGGAGTTGACGGAATCCTCGATCTTGATGGAGACAACATCGCTACTACTGCCGGTACATACCGAGTAATGGTAGACTTTACAGACAGCAGTGCTCCTACCTACACACTTTACGGTTTCGAATAAATGATCTATTCAAAATCCATATAAGTACCAAAGGGAGGGTTTTTGCCGCAAGGCAAAAGCCCTCCCTTATTTTATATTAAATGTTTTATGAAGAAATTTTTACAATTATTAATACTATGCGTCATGCCCGCCACGCTTTTTGCCCAGGTGCAAAATGCTACGGCAAGCATTGACCCTCCGACCTTTGATGAGAACACGGAGATCACCATTACCATCTCCGGGATCGACCCCGCAGCATGGGGTGTTACCGATGTGTATTTCTGGACCTGGTACAACCTGGAGAGCGACACGAATAACAGCAATGATATTGGTGTAGACAGCAATGGTGCCTGGACCAACTCTGATGAATCTCATAAAATGACCGACAACGGCGACGGTTCATTTAGCTACACCCTTACACCAGCTACTTTTTACGGCGCCACAGGCATAGGTAATATCGGTTTTCTAGCCAAGGCTAAAGACGGAACCGGGGACAAGAAGACCCAGGATTTCGAGTTCAAAGTTGGTGGTTACCAGTTAACACTTACCAATCCAACCAGTCCTACCATACAGGTTACTGCAGGTGAAACAGCAACTATCGAAGCCGTAACTTCAGAAAATTCGACCTTTACCCTGACCGCCAACGGCACCCAGGTAGACACCCAAAGTGGAACCGATACGTACACGTATATAACAACGATCAACGAAACGACCAATTTCACCCTGGAGGCCACCAATGGCACCGAAACCCTGAGTGAGAGCTTTACCTACATCATTCCGCCGAATGTGGTAGAGGAAGCCCTTCCCACCGGTCTGGTGAATGGTATCAACTACGATCCGGCAGACAACACCAGGGCCACCCTGGTACTCTTTGCCCCGGGAAAAAGCTTTGCACACGTGATCGGTAGCTTTAACAACTGGGAGATCAATGACGACTACCTGATGAAAAAAGTGCCAGGTGAAGATACCTTCTGGCTGGAACTTACAGGACTCACCCCCGGTGAGAATTACAGTTTCCAGTACCTGGTAGACCTGAGCATCAATGTGGCCGACCCCTACTCGACCACCATCCTGGATCCCTTTAACGATCAGTTCATCGATGAGACCACCTATCCGGGACTTCCGGCCTATCCTGAAGCCACCACCGAGGCGGTAACCCTGCTTCGCACAGGTGATGCACCATACAATTGGTCTGCTGCCACTACCGGGTTTACCCCACCGGCAAAGACCGACCTGGTGATCTATGAATTGCTTATCAGGGATTTTGATGAGCTACACAGCTTTGCAGCAGTAGAAGCGCGATTGGACTACCTGGAAACGCTTGGGATCAATGCCATTGAGCTTATGCCCGTAAATGAATTTGACGGTAACGAAAGCTGGGGGTACAACCCTGCTTTCCATATGGCGCTCGATAAATACTACGGAACACCGGAAGCTTTTAAACAATTCATCGATGCCTGCCACGCCAGAGGTATGGCCGTGATCATTGATGTGGTGTACAACCACGCAACGGGACAACATCCATACGTACGACTGTGGAACCAGACCAACGGCACCCCAAGTGGAGCGCCTTCAGAAGAAAACCCTTTCTTTAATACCCAGGCCACCCACAGCTACAGTGTATTTAACGACTTTGACCACTCTTCAGAATTCACCAGAGACTACGTAAACCGCACCCTGGAATACTGGATCGAAGAGTATAAGGTAGACGGTTTCCGTTGGGACCTTACCAAAGGATTTACCCAGAATTGTAGTGATGCCGACCAGGGGTGTACCAACAGCACCCAGGCCGACCGTATCGCCTATCTCAAGGAATACGCCGATACCCAATGGGCTGTCGATGACGACTTCTACGTGATCTTCGAACACCTCGGAGGCTTGCAAGAAGAAGAGCAATGGGCCGATTACCGTGCTGAAGAGGGAAAAGGCATTATGCTTTGGAATAAGATGACCGGACCTTACAACGAGGCTACCATGGGTTATAATGCGACCTCAGACTTTTCAGGAGTTTCCTGGAAGGCCAAAGGCTTTAAACAACCTTCGGCGGTTTCGTATATGGAAAGTCACGATGAAGAGCGCCTGATGTTCAAAAACCTCCAATTCGGTAATGGTGAAGGCGGGTACAATGTCACCGACCTGAACACCGCATTAAGCAGGATGCCTGCTGCCGGAGCCGTATTTTTTACCGTTCCCGGACCTAAAATGATCTGGCAGTTCGGAGAACTGGGATACGATATCAGTATCGATGAGAACGGAAGAACAGGAAACAAACCCATTCTCTGGCAGTATTTTGATGTAGCCGAAAGAAAGGCTATCTACGACAGCTGGAGCGACCTGATCAAACTCAGAACCGGGGAGCCGATCTTTGAAACGACAGACTTCACCATGGACGTTGGTAACGGAAGCGCCATTAAAAAGATCGATCTCTACGACCCCAATGCGGGAGAAGGAGCTATTTCGCATGTCACCGTGATCGCAAACTTCGCCTTATCTGAAGTGACCACCACTGTGGATTTCTCAGCGATCGGACCATGGTACGAAGTGCTTAAAGAAAATAAGAAGTACGTGGTGGCCAGCTTAGACCAGACCATTACACTTGCTCCCGGCGAGTTCAGACTCTTCGCTAATAATCCGTCTGCCTTATTCCCGGATAATAACATCCCGGACCAGGATCACGATGGAGTAGCCGATACAGAAGACCTTTGTCCGGACACCCCTCTTGGCGCTACAGTTGACCTTACGGGTTGTGAGATCTTCACCCTGCCGGCAGACAACTTCAGCCTTGCATCCAAAGGAGAAAGTTGCCCGGACAGTAATGACGGAAGCATCGCAGTAACTACCCTTGAAACCCATAATTACGAAGTGACCGTTACCGGAACAGCGTATACTTTCAGTGACGCCTTCAACGGTACTTCCTGGAACGTCGGAGACCTCGAAGCAGGACGTTATCAAGTGTGTTTTACCGTAGCAGGAGAAGACGATTTTGAGCAGTGTTTTGAAGTAGAACTGGGAGCACCAGAACCCCTTTCTGTTTACAGTAAGGTGAATACGGCTGCAAGAAGTATGAACCTCGATCTCAGCGGAAGTGATCGCTACCTGATCACCCTTAATGGCTTCACCTATGAGACCAGCGAAGCAACGTATAAACTACCGCTAAAGGAAGGATGGAATGAAGTAAGCGTTAAAACCGCAACACCGTGCCAGGGCGAATACAAGGAACGCATCTTTATTGGCGAGACCGCCATGGCCTATCCGAACCCTGCGCGCGACCATGTTTCAGTAGCCCTCCCTTCGGGAACACAGGCCAATTACAGCCTGTACGACCTGCAAGGACGCCTCGTAACTCAAGGCTCCCTGAACGGCAACACTAGTGCTACCGCAAGGATCGATGTTACCCAACTGGTTCCCGGCACCTATCTCCTGCAATTAAAAGGAGAAGGCCTGAGTAAAACGCTAAAAATCATGAAAAAATGAAAAAGTCAATAATAAAGTTCCTCGCCGGGATCACCTTTGCCTCGGCATTCATGCTGATCGCTTCCTGTGGAGGAAGTTCGTCTGACGATACCACACCTCCTCCGGTACCGGATCCCGTAGCTGCTGAACTCTCCTTTCCGGTAAATAATGAGGTGTGTTTTGACGGCACCGTTATTTCACCAAGCATGAGTGAGGTACCCTTTTCATGGAACCCGGCAGAAAATGCCGACAAATACGAACTGGTGGTTACCAACCTCGAAACAAATGTGATCCAGAGGTATCCCGCTCCTACGGTAGACATTGCAGTTTCCCTTGAACGAGCAACACCCTATTCGTGGTATGTAAAATCCCTGGGGAATAACACCACCGCTGAGGCTACTTCAGAGACGTGGAAGTTCTATCTCGCAGGAGAAGGCGTGACCAATTACGCCCCCTTCCCTGCCGAATTACTGGAACCTGCTTCAGGAAGTACAACCAATGCATCGGGAATCATATTTACCTGGAATGGGGACGACCCTGACAGCAATGTGCTTACCTACGAGCTTTTCGCAGACACCACCGATGGGAAAACCGAATCGCTTGCAGCTAACCTGTCCGAAACTCGTTTTGAAACCTCCCTGCAACCTGCCACCACCTATTACTGGAGTGTGGTAACGACCGACCAGGAAGGTAACACCTCGCGTTCGTCCGTATATTCCTTTAAAACCAACTAGAGGGACATAGGCTATAATTTGCCTGACAGGCAAGACTTATTAACAAATTCATAAACAGAAGGGCTTTTCATTACGAAAAGCCCTTCTTTTTTCTACCTCAAACGTTAAATTTTCTTAATATACTGTTAGAATTTTACTATATTGGCAAGCAATGCGTTTCACGCTTGTTCCACAAACACCAGTAGCACAAGCCGTTACGTATTTTCAACTAACTATTTGAACTTTAAATTTAACTGTATGAAAAGTAATTTACTTAAAAGCTTGATGCTTTTGGGGGCATTTATGTGTTTTGCCTTTACCCAAGCTCAAACTGTAAGTGGTACGGTTTCAGATGCCAGCGGGCCGCTGCCGGGAGCTAATGTCCTGGTAAAAGGCACTACCATTGGTACACAAACCGATTTTGACGGGAACTACACCCTCGAGAACGTACCTTCAGACGGGGTACTGGTGTTTAGTTACGTCGGATTTGTTACCCAGGAGGTTCCGGTTAACGGAAGATCCAACATTAGTGTAACCCTCGAAGAAAATGCCCAGGCACTGGGTGAGGTGGTTGTTATCGGTTACGGTACGCAAGCCGTACAAGATGCGACCGGTGCTGTAGATGTAGTATCTTCAGACGACTTCCAAAAAGGGGTTATCTCATCCCCTGAACAATTAATACAAGGTAAGACCGCCGGGGTACAGATCACCCAAACCAGTGGTGAGCCAGGAGCGGGAGTAAACATCCGTATTCGTGGTACGGCCTCTGTACGTTCCAACAACAACCCGCTTTTCGTGGTTGATGGTGTGCCACTTGCAGCAGACGACAGCCAGAGTGGTGGTACCGATGTAGGGGTTGGAGCTACTTCAGCAAGAAACCCGTTGAACTTCCTTAACCCTAATGATATCGAAAGCATCTCTATCCTTAAGGATGCATCGGCTACAGCGATCTACGGTTCTCGTGGGGCGAACGGGGTGGTACTTATTACCACTAAAGGCGGTAAAGCCGGAGCAGGCGGACGTTGGGAAGTGAATGCCAACGTTGCTCATGCCACACCGGCCAACGATTTTGACCTTCTGGACCGCGATGGTTACCTGGCCGGGATCGCACAGTACGGAAACGATCCTTCCGGACTTGATTTTGGGAGCAACACCGACTGGCAGCAGGTAGTTACCCGTAACGCCATGTCTCCTATTGCCGACATTGCTTATTCAAACAACTGGGGATCCGGTAACGTTCGTACGTCTTTCGGATATCAAAAGCAATTCGGAGTTATTGAAAACTCATCTCAGGAGCGTATCACAGGAAGATTAAACCTTTCTCAGCGCTTTATGGACGATAAATTAAAGATCGACTTCAACGGAACACTTTCAAGAGTGAACGACGAGTCTCCACTGGTAACCAGAAATGCCGGTTCTCAGGGTGATATTCTTGGTGCCGCATATTTTGCGAACCCGACTTACCCTAACGATCCTACCTTCGATCCGGGTGGTGCCGAGCTTAACCCTGCAAACCTGCTTACAGAATACCAGGATCTAGCCAATACCAACAGAGTACTTTTAAATGCTTCTGCTGAGTACGAGATCGTAGAAAACCTTAAAGCCAAAGTGATCTTTGGATACGACTTCTCTAAGTCTGATCGTAACCAAACCCTGACCAAAGACGTTGTAGGGTTTAACAACGGTACGATCGGAAATGGTAGAGGTGCACTTAACGAGGTGAACCAGAAGAACAACCTTCTTGACGCTACCCTTTCTTATAACAAGGAATTCGATAATTCTGCCCTCGAAGCCTTAGTAGGTTATTCTTACCAGAGCTTCCAGCGTTACGGAGCCACCACTCTTGGGTTTGGATATGGTTCTGCAGACCACGGAGACATGAGAGATGCCCTTTACGAAACCAGAGACCTTATGCTGGGTGCAGTTGATGGTGACTTCCAACAGATCATCAATTCTCCGGACCTGGATCAGCTCGCGGTGAACAGACTATTCTCAGACACAGACCCTACGGTATCAAGACCTGGAGGCATTCCGATCGTTTCTTCTGCATACGATCGCTTTGATTTCACCGATGAGCTCCAGTCGTTCTTCGGAAGGGTGAATTATACCATTGCAGACAAATACATTGTTACTGCTACCCTTCGTGCGGACGGATCTACCCGTTTCGGACCAAACAACAAATACGGTTACTTCCCATCTGCTGCGGTAGCATGGAAGATCCACGAAGAAGATTTTATGGGCGATGCCTTCTCTAACCTGAAGTTAAGACTTGGTTGGGGTAGAACCGGTAACCAGGACGGACTGGGGTATGGTAACTACCTGTTCCGTGAGCGCTTTGGAGGTGTTGGGATCCAGAACAACGGAAACATCGTAGTTCCCGGTCTTGCACTACAATCACTTCCTGAAGACGACCTGAAGTGGGAAACCACTACACAGTACAACATCGGTCTTGACTTTGGTCTTGGACTAAACAGACTTAACGGTTCTGTTGACCTGTACTACAAGAATACGACCGACCTCCTGCTGAGAACAGAGACTGCGGCTCCATCGCCACAGGACTTTAACTTTAGCAACCTGGACGCTAACGTGATCAATAAGGGTATCGAATTTGCCATCAACTACGATGTGATCTCTACAGAAAACACCTTCTGGACTGCCGGATTCAACATCGCATATAACGAGAACATGGTTGAAGACCTTGGAGGAATAGCGATCAACACCGGTGAGGTTAACGGTAACGGACTCACAGGTGCTTTTGCTCAGATCCTTACAAACAATGCACCGCTTTTCTCTTACTACCTGAGAGAATTCGGAGGATTTGACGAGAATGGTATCTCGATCTATCCTGATGGTGATGTACAGCAGTTGGTAGGTAAGTCAGCGCTGCCGGATATCACCATGGGATTCAATACCTCTTTCTCATACAAGAGATGGAGTCTTGACGCCTTCATTACCGGACAGTACGGACAGTATATTTACAACAACACCGCCAACGCTTTCTTCACCGCTGGTATTATAAATGGAGGAAAAAACGTAACTTCAGACGTGTTAACCAACGGAGAATCGCCAGCGAATGCTCCTGACGTATCTACAAGATTCCTGGAGAGCGGTGATTTCACCAGGTTGCAGACCCTTAGTCTGGCCTACGATGTACCGCTTAGCGGAGAAGGGTCTTTTGACAGCATGAGACTCTCAGTGACCGGACAGAACCTCTTTGTGATCACTCCTTACAGTGGTCTCGATCCGGAGGTTAACGTAGACAAAAGCTTGAACAACGTTCCTTCTCTTGGGATCGACTATTCAAGTTTCCCTAGACCAAGAACCATTACTGTTGGTTTAAGTGCAACATTTTAAAAAAGTTTAAGAATGAGAAAAATGAATTTAAAACCAATATTGCTGGGGCTACTTGCTATCGGGATCACCGGTTGTACGGATCTTGAGATCGAAGAAACCGACTCTAAGTTCGGTTCACAATCGGGTGAGTTTACCGGAGTAGATGCTACCGGAGCTTTGGACAACGTGTACAATGATGTGCGCGGACAACTAGAGAACCAGGCCGACCTTTATGCCATGGCCGAAGTAAGTACCGACGAATTCCTGGTACCTACCAGAGGTACCGACTGGGGTGATAACGGAGTATGGCGTACCCTGCACTCGCACACCTGGGATGCGAACCACCAGTTCGTACGTGCGGTATGGAACAATATGAACCGTAACGTGTTTAACGCTTCGGCGATCATAGACGAAAAGAGTAGCCCTACACCTCAACAGGTGGCAGAAGCTAAGTTCCTTAGAGCTTACAGTATGTTCTGGGTGAACGACCTGTACGGACAAGTTCCTTTCAGGGATGTGAATTCCGATAATAACGAGTTACCGGTTATTTACAACCGTACTGAGGCTACCGATTTCATTATTCGCGACCTCGAAGAAGCCATTCCGGGACTTCCGGCTGCACAGGCTGGAGGATCTAACCTCGCTACAGCTGAAGCCGCGAAATTCTTGCTGGCAAAGGTATTGCTCAACAAGCATATCTACACCGGAACAGGAACACCTGACGGAGCCGACATGAACCGTGTTGTTGCTCTTGTAGACGAGATCGAAGGCGCAGGATTCTCCCTCCACGAAGGAGATTACTTTGAACTGTTCACCGACGCTGTAGATACTGAAACCATCTGGTATACTACCTCCAGTGTAGGTAACCTGATGTGGAACGGACTTCACTACAAGCAAAACTCTCCTGATAACGAAGGAGGAGGATGGAACGGATTCTCAACGCTTGCGGAATTCTATGACCTCTTCGAAGGAGACCCTAACACCAACGTTCCGGGAAGCGGACAGGAAGATCGTCGTGGATTTGTACCAACAGACGGTTCTAACCTCGGAATTGGATATGGTTTCCTTATCGGACAACAATACGATCAGGACGGAAACGCCATGACCGACCGTCCCGGAAATCCGCTGATCTTTACCAAAGAGCTTCCGGGCCTTTTAGGTAATGACGAGCGCGACGGGATCCGTGTGATCAAATACCATCCTGAGAACGGTGCCTTCGCCGGCCACAAAGTTATTTTCAGATTTGCAGATGCTTACCTTATGAGAGCAGAAGCACAATGGTATCTTGGAAATGACATCACTTCCGACGTGAATGCCCTGAGAGCGCTCCGAGGTGCCTCTGCTCTATCCAGCGTTGGAGCTCAGGAACTTCTTGATGAAAGAGGGCGTGAGTTCTATGCTGAATTCTGGAGAAGAAATGACCTGATCCGTTTCGGACAGTTCACCGCTCCATGGTCTTATAAAGAGATCTCCGGAGACGAAACAAAAGTACTTTATCCGATACCGGTAGCTGCACTTACTTCTAACCCTAACCTGGTTCAAAACCCGGGTTACTAGTAAGCGTAACATTACAAAACTTAAAAGAGGGCTTAATGCCCTCTTTTTTGTTATACGGTGATACGGTTATGAGGTTATGAAGAGTTGCAAAATCGCTGAATCGTTAAAATGCTAAACACCCATAGGCTTACCTGACTACTGCACTTTCTCAGTCGATTCACGACTCCCCATTCCCGATTTCATCCTCCGTAGCTTCAGCGAAGGAAGACCTATTCTCGATTCTCCACTCTCCATTCCCTACTAACTACTCCCTACTAACCACCTTCAACACAAACCCTTCATTATGCAGGTTCTCTAACTTCACGTCCGGATCACGCTCCAGGTACTTTCGGAGGCGGGTAACAAAAACGTTCAGGCTTTTACGGTTAAAGTAGTCGTTCTTACCCCAAATGGCCGTTAAGATCTCCTTGTGCCTGCACACCTTATTCATGCGTGCTGCCAAAAAATGTAACACCTCATTTTCGCGGGTCGTTAACCTCATTTCTTCACCTTCCCATAACAATCTCAGATTTTCAGGCTCGTATTGATACTTCCCTATGCGATAGTGAACCACCTCTGCAGGTACATCCGCTCTTTTATGACGTTGCACCAACTGCAGCAGGTTTTGTATGCGCACAACCAGCTCTTCTTCATCTACAGGTTTTTTAAGATAATCGATAGCCCCGAGTGAAAACCCTTTAAGGACATCGATCTTTAATGATCTCGCCGTTAAAAAGATAAAGGGGAGTTCGGCATACCGTTCCTTGATATGGCCGGCAAGCGTGAATCCGTCCATTTCGGGCATCATCACATCAAGAATGGCCAGATCAAAACCTTTGTCGCCGAGGATATCAAGAGCCTCTGTTCCGTGCTTCGCCCAGGTTACCGTAAACCCTTTCATTCCCAGATATTCCTTTAAAAGATATCCCAGTGCCTGGTCGTCTTCGACCAAAAGTATTGAAGCGAATTGTTCCATTATCTTACTGGTATTTGCAGGGTAAACTCCGACCCCTTTCCGGGAGCACTGTGCAGTGATACCCTGCCCCTGTGCAGTCCGGCAATATGTTTTACATAGTGAAGCCCCAGACCAAAACCTTTAACGTTATGTAGATCGCCGGAACTCACCCGATAATATTTATTAAAGATCTTTTTCTGCTCTTCCTCAGCAATACCAACCCCATTATCGGCTACCGATATAAAGGCCTTCCCGCCTTTAACCGTACATCCAAGCGTTACCTTACGTGGATCTTTAGAATACTTTCTCGCATTATCCAAAAGGGTATCTACGGCATTTTTGAGGTGCCCCCTCATTCCATTGACCTCCACCCCCAAGGCTTCATTGTGAACAGTAAACGCCAGGCCTTCAAGACTGGCAACCCCCTCGAATTCCCCGGCAACTTCCATGATCAATTCGCCAAGATCAAAAACCGACTTCCCCAACACTTCTCCTTTCTCTTCAAGACTGGCCAATTCCAATACGCGCTCAATATGCCCCTTGAGCTTTTCGAGCTGCACCTTGATGATCTCGGCCACCTCCTGTTTATCAACGTCTTTCTTTTCGGTAAGCAAACGGGTGGCCAGGCCTATAGAAAATACAGGCGTCTTAAGTTCATGGGTGAGGTTATTGATAAACTCGTTGGTCACAGAAAGCAGGGATCGCTGCTTGAGGAATCCCCTCATGACCCACACCGTAACACCGACAATAACAAGAAGAAAAAGTATCCCCGGCAGAATGAGTCCGCGTAATTGCGAAATAAAATAGGCGTTGAGATTCTCGAACTGCAATTCGAGGATCAGGTTTTCCCCTGTGAGCTCCGGCAGATAACCCTGCAAACGCACCGGATATGAAAGACCCTTCTCATACCCCCCACTATACCCGGGGGGCCGTAAATAAGTGGTCGTATCACTATTGCGCAACACATAGCCATAAGCGCTGTTAACCCCGTGACGCACCATGACCTCTTTAAGGTAATCGTCGAGAAAGTGACTGGAAGCATCCTGTACACTATCAAGACTAAGACTAAAATAGCTGTCGTCCCTGGTAATGGCCTTACCCAGCAGGAAACTCAATTTGTTTTCATGATGTAATCCCTCTTCAGTATCGATAACCACTTCAGCCATCTTCTCATCAAACTGCACAGCAGCCAGATTAAGCCCTACCCTCAGATATTGGTACTGCACATACAGCAATCCGAGAACAGAAACAATAAAGATGACAATAAGAATATTCCGTAGTCGCATAGGCTACAATATCTGTAAAATTTGTGGCTCTTAATGGCTAAATTAAGGATTCATAAAGCATATTAACTTTTCATTAATCCTTTTTACTCTTCGTTAATCCACTTCACCCCGAAACATGCTTAAATTTATCACGGAGTTCAAATAGTTACACAAGCATAAACACATTAAATTAAAGCTAACAAAAGTTAGCTTTTTTTTATGCTATATTTTAAGTTTACACCACCCGGATCTTTATAAGCACACCACAGGGTTTAATAAGGGTCTCCAACCAACCATGAGAAAACTACTGAGCCTGCATATTAGCGTATTGTTCGCCCTTGCCGCCATTGGCTGCAAGCAAAGGCCGGACGCCTTCACCTATCTTACTGCAGCACAAAGTGGGATCCATTTTGAAAATACCGTCACCAACTCCGAAGAACTCAACATTCTAAACTACCTCTATTTCTATAACGGCGCCGGAGTAGCTGCAGCCGACCTGAATAACGACGGACTCACAGACCTTTATTTCACCGCCAATCAGCAGCCGGACAGGGTTTACCTGAATAAGGGTAATATGCAATTCAGGGAGGTCACCTCCCTCACGGGGATCGACAACAGCACTCCCTGGACCACCGGAGTCACCACCGCCGATATAGACAACAACGGCTATACCGATCTATACATTTGCAAGGTAGCACCGCTTTCTCCCGAAGGCACCCACAACCTCCTTTTCCTTAACCTGGGCCCGGACGAAAATGGAGTACCACAGTTTCGGGAAGCTGCAGCGACCTACGGGCTGGATTTTAGCGGATACAGCACCCAGGCTGCCTTCTTCGATCAGGATGCCGATGGTGATCTCGATATGTTCCTACTGAATCATTCGGTACACCCCAACCAAAGCTACGGCCGGGGAAGCCTGAGAGACCAGACCGATTCGCTCTCCGGAGACCGCTTCTACCGCAATCATAATGGTAAATACATCAACGAAAGTGAAGCTGCCGGCATACATACCGGGAAGATCGGCTATGGTCTGGGAATAAGTATAGGCGACGTCAACGCCGATGGGGCTCCTGATATTTATATAGGCAACGACTTTTTTGAGAACGACTACCTGTACATCAACCAGGGTGACGGCACCTTTAAAGACCTCAACACAACAGGAGAAGCTTTAGGACACACGTCTCATTTCTCCATGGGGAACGATATTGCCGATATCGACAACGACCTGCAACCCGATATCGTATCGGTAGACATGCTTCCCGAAGACCTGAATACCTACAAGACATCAGGCCTGGAATACCCCTACCAGATCTATCAAAACTACCTCAGGAACGGGTATAGACATCAGTACATGCAAAACACCCTCCACCTGAACGCAGGAAACGAAAAGTTCAAAGAAACGGCATACCTCAGTGGGATAGCCGCCAGTGAATGGTCATGGAGTCCGCTGCTCGAAGACCTGGATAACGACGGATTCAAAGACCTGTTCATTACCAACGGCATTCCCGGAGCCACCAACGATATGGACTTTGTGAGTTTTATTGCCAATGAAGAGATCCAAAAACAACTGGGAAGCGGGATGGGAAGTGACGAACTTGCCTTTATCGATAAGCTCCCTGTAAAAAGAACGGCGAATTACCTCTTCAGGAACCGGGGAGATAAAACCTTTTACAAGGACCCAAAATGGAACCAACACCCACCTTCCTTCAGTAACGGAGCTGTTCTTGCCGATCTCGATAATGATCACGACCTGGACCTCGTGGTGAACAATAGCAACGAACCGGCTTTTATTATCAGGAACGACCTCAACACCGGAAATGGCATAACCATAAACCTGAAGGGGCCGGCAAATAACATCAAGGGCATAGGCGCCAGGGTGGTTGCTTATACTGCAGGCAATATGCAATTGGGTGAAAACTATACTTCCGGCGGCTACTTGTCTGCACAGCCTGCAAAACTGCATTTCGGCCTGGGCAAGGCGATGGTCGTCGATTCCGTACGCGTATGGTGGCCGGACAACACCACAGAACTAAGAACCCATATCGAGGCGAATACCGCCATCACGTTGCATCATCATGATGCGCTTCAGGGGCCCGCGTTCATGACCCAACCCGCTCCTGCACTGGTTCAAACCGATCAAGACATAAAACTCGAATACCGCCATAAGGACCAGCCCAGCCTCGAATTCAACATCGATCCGCTTATCCCCTATGCCTCAACCAACCTCGGCCCAAGGGTGAGTGTTGGCCATATCAACAACGACAGCCTCCAGGACCTCATATTGGGAGGCGGTAAATCCCAGCCGGCTTCAGTATACCTGCAAACCCCGGAAGGACATTTTGAAAAAATGCACCTTCCTGAACTGGAGGAAGACCCCATGCCGGAACAAACCGACCAACTGCTATTCGACGCCAATGGAGACGGACTTAATGACCTCCTGCTTATTGCCGGGGGTAATGAATTCACCACTGGAGCTCCCCTTCAGCCGAAGCTCTATATGAATAGCGGTACGGATTTCACCCATCGAAAAAAAGCCTTCCCGGAGATCATCCTTAATGCTTCGCGGGTTAAGGCGGTCGATATAGACGGTGATGGCGACCAGGACCTTCTCATAGGCGCAGACCTCGAACCACGTGCTTTTGGCAAAACTCCGAAGCAATACCTGCTACAGAACGACGGCACCGGGAATTTTAAAGATATCACCGATATCTTTGCGCCTGAACTTCGCCTCCTTGGAAATATCAGGGACTTTGAATGGACCGACCTGAATAACGATAACCGCCCCGACCTTATCATTGCCGGGCACTGGATGCCGTTAACGGTATTTATGCACACCGGCACACAATTAAAACTTCAAAAGAACAATACCCTCGATCGCACCAACGGATGGTGGAATGCTGTAAAGGTGGCCGATTTTGATATGGATGGCGACATGGATATCGTGGCCGGTAACTGGGGCAAGAACACCCGCCTTACTGCCACCCCTGACCAGCCCCTGCGCCTCTATCGGAAAGACATGGATAACAACGGAAGTATAGAGTCGGTTATCACCTTTTACTACCAGGGTATCGAAACACCATTTGCCTCTAAAGACGAATTGAGTAAGCAAATGCCTTACCTGAACAAGAAATACCTCTCCTACGCCGATTTTGCCAGGGCGGGAATGAACGACCTCTTCGGAGCCGAACAACTAAATGACGCAGCGATCAAAGAGGTTTACGAACTCGGAAGCTGTTACTTTGAAAATACCGGAGACGGATCCTTTGTGAAGACAGAACTCCCCTTTCAAACCCAGACTTCTGTGATCAATGATATCGCAATCACCGACCTCAATATCGATGGCTTCCCCGATCTGATCCTGGTAGGTAATCGCTATGAAGTGTCCACACAATTAGGGCGTCCGGACAGCAATCGCGGCACGATACTCCTCAACGACACCAAAGGCAATTTTGTAGAAGCCGGTAATGCCGGACTCAGTGGAGCCATGACAGCAATAGTCCCTGTAACCGTAAAAGACACCACCCGTTTTATGATCACCAGGAATAATGACACCCCGATATTCCTCCAACCAACAAATTTGAAGACCAATGAATCGAATGAATAAACTTTACATGATGGCCATCGCGGCCGGACTTCTTACCGTTTCCTGTAAGCAGGAGGCTTCAACATCAAATGAATCAGCTACCAACCGGGAAACCCTGTTCACCCTGTTGACCCCTGAAGAATCGGGCATTGATTTCTTCAACAAGGTGGAGAACCAGAAAAACTTCAACATCTTTAAATACCGCAACTTTTATAATGGGGGAGGGGTAGCCATAGGCGATATTAATAACGACGGACTGGCAGACATCTACATGACCGCCAATATGGGGGCCAACAAGCTCTACCTTAACAAAGGCAATATGACCTTTGAAGACATATCGGCCTCTGCAGGGATCGAAGGCAATAAGCCCTGGTCTACCGGGGTGAATATGGTTGATATCAATGGTGATGGCTTACTCGATATTTATGTGAGTAACGCCGGAAACCTGGAAGGTAACAACCACGACAACGACCTGTATATTAATAATGGTGACCTTACCTTTACCGAAAGTGCCGAAAAATACAACCTGGCAAAAACAGGATTCAGTACCCATGCCACATTTTTTGATTACGACAAAGACGGTGACCTCGATGCTTATATCCTGAATAACAGCAATATCCCGGTGAGCAGCCTCGGATACGCCCACCAAAGAGACGTAAGAGCCCAGGACTGGGAGGGTGTGCCCTATATCTTCCGCGGGGTTGGCGATATGCTATTGCGTAACGACAACGGGAAATTTACCGATGTAAGCGAAGACGCAGGGATCTACGGAAGTCTTATCGGTTTCGGACTCGGGGTCATGGTAAGCGACTTTAACCAGGACCTCTATCCTGACATCTATGTTTCTAACGACTTTTACGAAAGAGACTACCTGTACATCAACAACCAGGACGGGACCTTTACCGAAGACATCAAGAACTGGACCTCCCACCTGTGCCTTTCGGCCATGGGCGTGGATATGGCAGATATCAATAACGACGGGAATTCAGACATCTTTATCACCGACATGCTACCTGAGCCTGAAGAAAGAGTGAAATCGGTCATGACCTTTGAAGGGTACAATGTTTTCAAACTCAAGCAAAGCAAGGACTTCTACCAGCAGTACATTCAGAACACCCTCCAGCTCAATAACGGAAACGGAAGCTTCTCTGAAGTGGCCCACTTTAGCGGGGTAGCGCGTACAGACTGGAGCTGGGCAGGACTGATCTTTGATATGGATAACGACGGATTTCGCGATATCTATGTAACCAACGGAATCAACCACGATCTTACCGACCTGGATTTTGTGGATTTCTTCGCAAATGATATCATCCAGAAAATGGCGCTTACCGGCAAGAAGGAAGCGATAGATACCATTATTAATAAAATGCCAAGGGTACCGCTGCCTAACTACGCCTTCCACAACCAGAAGGACATTACCTTTAAGAATGCCGCTGCCGATTGGGGCATGGGTACACCCAGCATGTCTAATGGTTGTGCCTATGGGGACCTCGACAACGACGGTGACCTTGACCTGGTCGTGAACAACGTGAATATGGACGCTTTCATCTACCGAAACAATGCCGAGAAATTTAATGGCAACCACTACCTGAAATTAAACTTCAGTGGACCGGAAGGAAATAGCTATGCCATTGGAACTACCGTTAGAATGTACTTCGACGGACAACACTATATGCAGGAACTCAATCCTTCCCGAGGATTTCAGTCTTCTATGGAGTACGGCATGACCATTGGCCTTGGTAAGGCAGAAATTATCGATTCACTTAGAGTGATCTGGCCGGACGATAAAACGCAACGACTGGAAAATATCGCCCCGAACCAAACGCTTACCCTCAATTATGCTGAGGCCGGCGACACATATACGCTACCTGTAAAAAAAGAAGCCCCTACCCTGCTCAAAGAAGTGGATGACCTGCAACTGGCCAGGCACCGCGAAAATGTATACAATGACTTCGATTACGAAGGCCTGATCAGTTCCAAGCTTTCACAGGAAGGTCCGTCCCTCGCCATAGGAGACATTAACGGAGACGGCAATGAAGACCTCTTTATTGGTGGAGCTATGGGGCAGGCAGGAATGATCTACCTGCATACGAAAAACGGAGAAGTAAAGGCTTCTCCCCAGCTCGCACTTCAGGACGATGCAGGACTTGAAGATACGGCAGCAGCATTTGCCGATATCGACGGCGACGGCGATCAGGACCTCCTGGTAGGTTCCGGAGGAAACCAGGCCGGAGATCACAAGAGCTACACCACCCGGGTATATGAAAATGACGGAAAAGGCAGATTTAAGCGTTCCGATATTTCATTGCCTTCGCGATATAAGAATATTGCTGTGATCGCCCCTCATGATTACGATAATGACGGAGACACCGATATCTTTATCGGAAGTCGAAGTGTCGTAGGCACCTATGGGGTAGACCCCGATCACCTCCTCCTTGAAAACCTGGGTGACCGAACTTTTAAAGACGTCACCGAACGCCTGGCCTATGACCTAAAAGATTGCGGTATGATCACCGATGCCCAATGGGCCGACATCGATGGTGATGGCAAAAAAGACCTCATCACGGTATCCGACTGGGGTAGCACCATCGTCCTGAGGAACAATGGCCGACGCCTGGTAAAATCAGACACATCACTCGAAACGCTCACAGGATGGTGGAATACCGTTCAGGTGGCCGACCTCGACAAAGATGGCGATCAGGACCTCATTCTCGGTAACCGGGGCTCTAACATCATCTACAGACCTTCTCAGTCATCGCCCATGGTGCTTTACGTGAACGATTTTGACAATAACGGAACCATTGAGCAGATCCTCACCCAAAGGGTAGATGGTAAAGACTACCCCATACATATGAAAAAGGAACTCACCGCCCAGCTGGTATCCCTGAAAAAAGAGAACCTCAAAGCATCAGATTACGCCAAAAGATCGATCACCGAGCTTTTCCCGGAAGCCCTTATCAAGAACTCTATCGTCAAGGTCATCAATACGCCGGAGAGTCTTATCGCCACCAACCGTGGTGACGGCACCTTTGAAGTTAGTGCGCTGCCGTCAAGAGTTCAGCTTTCATGCGTTTGCGGCATCAGCTGCGAAGATGTGAACAACGACGGCCATACCGACCTGATCATGGCCGGAAATAACTTTGAATTTAAACCTCAGTTCTCTCGTCTGGATGCCAGCTACGGTAACGTATTGCTGGGAGACGGCGCTATGAACTTTAATTGGGTCGATCACAACAAAAGCGGTTTCTTTATCAAGGATGAAGTAAAGCACCTCAGGATATTTCGCGATAAGAAGGGTAACCCATACCTTGTAGCCGCGATCAACGATAACGAACCTAAAATCTACCGTCTGAATGAATCTATGTAGACCCATACTTTATGGCTTTGCGATGGCCTCCCTCCTACTTGGGAGCTGTAACGCTACACCTGAGGTCTTTAAGGAAGCAGACGCAGGCGTTACGGGTATCACCTTTGAAAATACCCTTACTCCTACAGAAGACCTCAATATTCTGGACTACCTGTATTTTTATAACGGTGGCGGGGTTGCTGTGGGTGACATCAATAATGACGGATTGGCCGATATCTACTTCTCCGGGAACCAAACGCCTAATAAACTTTACCTCAACAAGGGTAACCTCCGGTTTGAGGACATTACCGAAAAGGCAGGAGTTGCAGGCCAAAGTCAATGGAATACCGGCGCAGTTATGGCCGACGTCAACGGGGACGGACTCCTGGATATTTACGTTTGTGCCGTTGTAGGACTCAAAGGACTCCGCGGACATAATGAGCTTTTCATCAACAACGGTGACGGAACCTTTACCGAACGATCGGCCCAATACGGACTGGACCTCGACACCTACAGTGCCAATGCTGCATTTTTTGATTACGACCTCGACGGAGACCTTGATATGTATCTGCTCAATCACGCCGTGCACACGCAGGAATCGTTCGGAAGAGCCAGCCTCCGGGAAGATCGCAACTACGAATCGGGCGATCGCCTGTTTAGAAACGATGGCGAACGCTTTACCGATGTAAGCGAGGCCGCCGGGATCTATGGAGGTATCAACGGATACGGATTGGGACTCGCCGTTGCCGACTTTAACCGTGACGGATATCCCGACATCTACGTGGGGAACGATTTTCACGAAGACGACTACTACTACCTCAACCAGGGAGACGGTACTTTTAAAGAATCCATTAAGGAATACTTCGGCCACATCTCCCGCTTTTCCATGGGAAATGATGTAGCCGACCTCAATCACGATGGTTATCCCGACCTCCTTTCGCTCGATATGCTCCCAGAAGAGGAAGTCCCGTTGAAAGCCTCAGAAGGCGATGACAATGTTCAAATGCTGAAAATGCGTACCCGAAACCTGGGATATCACTACCAATTCACACGGAATATGTTACAGGTGAACCAGGGTGGCAAATTCTTCTCTGAACAGGCACTTATGTCAGGGATAGCGGCCACAGACTGGAGCTGGAGCGCACTTTTTGCCGATTACAACCTCGATGGGGAACTCGACGTTTATATTGCTAACGGTATCCCGAAACGCCCGAACGACCTGGACTACATCAGGTACGTATCGAACGAACAAATACAGCAAAAGATCAGCAACACCTCGCTGGTAGATCAAAAGGCCCTGGACATGATGCCGTCAGGCATCACCCCCAATTACGTATTCGAAGGAAGCCCATCGCTTGAATTTACCAACAGAACAGGAAACTGGACCCCCGGTAAGGAACGTATCACCACAGCCATTGCCATGGGTGACCTCGACAATGACGGCGATCCTGACCTTGTACTCAACAACCTGAACGAGCCAGCCGTGATCCTGGAAAACCGGATGGCAGGAAACAATGAAAACCACGCACTAGGCATCAAACTGGAATTCGATAATAAGAATCCATTTGGCATAGGCTCCAGGGTTCTCGCCTATACCGGCGGCACCTTACACTATCGCGAGCTCAATCCGTATCGCGGTTTTCAGGCCTCTTCCCAACCCCGAATCCACCTGGGTACCGGGACGCATAAAAACATCGATTCGATCAGGGTGATCTGGCCGGACCAAACCACCCAACGCATAGATCAGGTACCCGCAAAAGGCCTGCTGACCATTAAGGCAGCCAGCGAGCGCACCCCGTACCGTATGCCCAAAGGCTCAGGAAGGGTAATTTTTGAAAAGGACACCACAGCATTGGGAATTACCTACACCCATAAAGAAGACAACTACCTTGATTTTAACAGCCAGAAACTTATACCCTACAGGATCTCAGACAGGGGGCCTGCTACGGCCATAGGTGATCTTAACGGGGATGGCCGGGAAGATATTTACCTGGGATCCTCCAAATTCACCCCGGCAGCAGTTTTTGTTCAGACAGACAGTTCCTTTACCTCCTACCCTCTTGAGGCCCTGAAAGATTCTGTAACTGAAGAAGTAGCGGCACTAATCACAGACCTGGACGCAGATGGTAAAAACGACCTCTTTGTAGGAACAGGCGGCGGGAATTTCTTCGGAAAAAGTGCCCCCCTGCAGGATCGTATTTTATATCAAACTGAGAACGGATCAAAGGTCCAACTCCTTGACGAATGGTATGCCAATACTTCTGTGGTCAGGGTTGCGGACATCGACAAGGATGGAGATCTGGATATTTTTACCGGGAACCACGCCATTACCTACGAATACGGCCGCCTGCCCGATTCACAACTATGGTTGAGGGATAAGGATACCCTCACACCAGCGTTTAAAGAGCTGTTCGAAAAGGCCGGAATGGTCACCGACGCCCAGTTCACCGATCTTAACGGGGACGGATGGACCGACCTTGTGATCGTTGGAGAATGGATGCAGCCGAAGTTTTTCATTAATTACCAGGGAACGCTTAGGGAAGAATCACTTACAGACGCATCTCTTCAAGGCCTGTGGCAAAAGGTAGTCCCTTTTGATATCGACCGCGATGGAGATATAGACCTCATGCTCGCCAATTGGGGAACGAACACAAAGTTCAGGGCTAGTGAAAAATACCCCTTACACATGTACTACGGCGACCTGGACAATAACGGCACCACAGAGACGATCGTAAGCATGGCCAAAAACGGCACCTACTATCCGCTGGAGAATTTCGACGAGCTGGCATCCCAGATGAACAACTTTATGCGCAAGGCGTTCACCACCTACAGCGCATTTGCCGGAAAATCGACCAAAGAGGTCTTTGGAAAGGAAGCCCTTAAAAAAGCCGGTCGCCTGGAGGTTAATGAGCTTCGATCAGGGTACTTGCTAAATGAAGGCGGACACTTTAAATTTGTGCCGTTTTCCAGGGACCTGCAGATGGCGCCATTAACGGCATTTGCGGTATACGACTTTGATGGGGACGGACAAGATGACCTGCTGGCGGGAGGTAATTATTTTGGCGTAAAACCCTATCACGGCCGGTTTGACGGATTTCCCGGCGGACTCATCACCGATGCGGGTGAAGAAACACTAACCCACCAGCTCGGACTCGATATGAACGGAAGATCTGTAAGACATCTTCATATTATTCAACTAAACAATCAAGCCTACTTGCTGGTAACCGTTAACGATGGCCCGGCAGAAGTATATCACATCAAAAAACCATAATGACGACCATGAGATTTAAAAGTATTTTCGCCTTTGCATCCCTGCTGCTTATTGCCTGTTCTAAACCCAAGCAGCCTATAAACATTACTGCAGAAGATCTCCACGCCTCGGTAGAGAAGGTTACCGAGATCATGATACACGATATCTTTTCTCCCCCGGTAGCCAGCAGGATCTATGTATATCCTAATATCACCGCATACGAGATCATCGCTAAGAACACCGGCGAGTATCCGAGCCTCTACAAGCAGATCGATCACTTGCCCGACTTCCCTGTGATGGATGACCCGGAGGCCAACGCCCAACTTGCAGCACTTATGGCGCATATGGAGATCAGTAAAAAGCTCATCTTTTCAGAAGACCGCATGCAAGCCTACCAGGATAGCCTTTACACCCAATGGACGGCTATGAACGAGGCTCAATTCACCGCTTCAAAAAAGTATGCAGACCAGGTGATCGCCAAGGCCATGGAATGGATCGACAAAGACAACTACAAGGAGACCCGTACCATGCCGAAATTTACCGTAAACAGTGATGAGCCCTCAAGATGGCAACCCACACCACCGGCATATATGGACGGGATCGAACCACACTGGATGAAGATCAGGCCCCTCGTGATCGACTCAGCCAGTCAGTTCAAACCTGTACCTCCACCGGCCTTTTCCCTTGAAGAAGGCTCGCAGTTTCACAAAGAACTCATGGAGGTTTACGAGGTAAGCAACAAGATCACAGACGATGCCTCAGAAGAGGTCGCCATTGCCCAATTCTGGGATTGTAACCCTTATGTATCTGTAACGCGTGGCCACCTGATGTTCGCTACCAAAAAGATCACTCCCGGAGCGCATTGGATCGGGATCTGTAAGATCGCTTCCCGAAAATCGAACCTCGATTTTACCCATACCCTCCACGCTTACACCAAAACCTCTGTCGCGATCTTTGACGGATTTATAAGCTGCTGGGATGAGAAATACCGAAGCAACCTCATTCGTCCGGAAACCCTCATCAACCAGCATATAGACGAGAATTGGAAACCCATACTTCAAACCCCGCCCTTCCCTGAGTATACCAGCGGACACTCGGTGGTCTCAGGAGCTGCAGCCAAAGCCCTTACCTCTATTTTCGGAGACGACTTTGCCTTTGACGACGACACAGAGCTTCCGTACGGACTTCCGGTTCGAAGCTTTACCTCCTTTAACGCTGCGGCCGATGAAGCAGCAGTTAGCCGACTCTACGGCGGAATTCACTATCGCGCGGCCATCGATAACGGGATCGTTCAGGGGCGTGCCCTTGGTGATTTTGTAGTTGAAGAATTAGAAATGAAACACCCGGAACTTCTGGCTCAACAAAAGGAATAACCTGTATGAAACGACTTTTTGGGATCATCACCCTTATCGGTTTGGGGTTTGCATTGTGGTATTTCGCGATCAAACCCCATGATTACAATATCTCGTTCAAGGCAAACACCAGCACAGGACACGTTTATACGGAGCTTCTCAACTGGGGAAAGGTGACCGAGACAACCGTAGCTTCAGTAGGATCAAAATCCCCCTACCAACGGGTGGTTCACCAGCTGAAGGTGGCGAACAAAACGTTTGAGATCGATTGGAACATTATCCGTCTCAACGACTCGGTTACCAGGGTGAAAGCAGGCATCTCACAACCGGGGAAAAGCTTTATTAATCGCCTTCTCATCCCTTTTCAGGATACCGAATACGAGCAAACCACCCTTGACCTTGTACTGGATTACAAATCATTCTTAGATGAAAGCATAAAGCAATTCTCGATCACTATTGACGGGGAAGAAGCAAGTCCGGAACAACTATGCGCCTGCACCCGGTCAAAAACCACACCGGAGAAAAAAGCGTTTAGCATGATGCGAGATTACAGTTATTTGTCAGGGTTCATCGCTTCAAATGGCCTTACCGCCAATGGCCGCCCCCTTGTAGAAGTGATCGACCTGGATGAAGAGAACAGGATGCTTGAATTCAACTTTTGCTTCCCGGTAAAACGCACAGATCTACGGCCGGAAAGTCCTGATATCTTCTTCAGGGAACTCACGGGCAGCAAAGCCTTAAAGGCCACCTATCACGGAGATTATCGATTTTCTGAAAAAAGCTGGTACCGACTTTTCGACTATGCAGAAAAGCATGGTAAGGCTTATAAAAAAGCACCTATAGAGATCTATCACAACAATCCCAATATGGGAGGTGATGCGCTACAGTGGACCACTACGATCTATTTACCTCTGGAAGAAAAGTAGTATCATGTAGATTCCCGCTCTACGATAGAAGTGTGCACGTATTCGGTTGTGTAATCGGGCTCATCATCGCCTTCGAATTCCAGCCGGTCAATAAGTAAGCGTGCTGCGCGTTCGCCGATCTCCTCCCCGTGCTGACTCACCGTAGTAAGTCCCGGATTACTGCTTCGGGAAATGATCCCATCGGTAAATCCGATCACAGAAACATCTTCAGGACAATTCAGACCTTGCTTTTGTGCCGCCTTAATGGCAGAAACCGCAAAGAATTCGGTTACCGCAAACACACCGTCAACCTTATTCTCCTGAAATAATTTCTCGATATCTTCAAATCCTTCGTAGAAATCCTCAAGCTTAACAATGAGGTTTTCATCGACCTCGATACCCGCATCGGTCAACGCCTTCTTATATCCTTCGGTACGCTGTAACCCAACACTACTCATATAATCGGGCATGGTGAGAATGGCAATGCGCTTACGTCCCTGATCGATCAGGTACTTGACGGCATCATAAGACCCTTCAAAATCGTCGATGATCACCTTATCGCATTCCACCTCTTTGGTCACCCGGTCGAACATCACCACCGGCATCCCACGGTTGATCACCTCACGAATGTGGTGGTAATCTCCCTTACGCTCGGTACCCTGAGAAAGTGCCATGATGAATCCGTCGATACTTCCGTTGGCCAACATCTGCATGTTGATCACCTCTTTTTCAAAGGTTTCGTTCGACAAACAGATGATCACATTATACCCCCTTTGAGCGGCGTATTGCTCGATTCCCGTAGTGATCGACGAAAAGAAGAAGTGCTGTAGCTCCGGAAGAACGATCCCGATATTCTTGGTTTGCTGGTTTTTTAAACTAAGTGCAATGTTATTGGGCTTATAGTTGTGCTCCCTGGCAAACTCCTGGATCATTTTACGCGTCTTTTCACTGATCTCCGGACTATCTTTTAATGCCTTGGATACCGTGGATATCGATACGTCAAAACGCTTCGAAATTTCCTTAAGGGTCATCTTCTTTCTCATGATATGTGACTATCGGATTTTGATTACAACCAAAAATAAAGCATAATCTTTAAAACCCTTTTATTTTTATGAGGTTGTTTGTATTTTTTAGTATGAAATGGACATTACCCATACTATTTATGGGGGTATTGGTATTGAATTGCCAACCTCCCCTTCCTGATGGCCTGGAAAAGCTCACCTATTTACCCGATGTCATGAGAGAGAATTCAGGAATGGAGGTCATTCCCGGCAGTGACCTTATCTGGATGATCAACGATTCGGGCAATAAGGACCACCTCTACGGCCTGAACGTACAGGGGAGCATAGAAGCGAACATCAACATCAAGAATGCCTCTAACCGCGATTGGGAAGACCTTACCGCCGATGAAGAGGGTAATCTCTATATAGCCGAGATCGGGAATAATAATTTCAATCGTGACGAACTCTATATCTACAAGGTTCCGAATCCCGGTTCGAATCCTCCCGATGAGCTGAAAGCGGAACAGATCGAGTTCACCTATCCCGGTCATAAAAAAGACCAGCCTTATAATGCAGAGGCCCTGGTGTACTTCAAGGGAAAGCTATACATCTTCACAAAGAACAAAACGGACGAAAAGAAGGCAGTGACCTATGTTTTCTCGGTACCGGCTACTCCCGGAACCTACAAGGCCAGACCTGTTGGCAAGACCACCCTTTGCGACTCCGGAAGTTCCTGCAGGGTTACCGCTGCAGACATCAGCCCGGACGGCAAAACACTGGCCTTGCTCAGCCACGATAAGATCTGGTTATCGGAAAATCGTTTGGAGCAAGATTCCATAGCGCCGTTCAGCGCTATAGACCTAAAGCACCGCACCCAAAAGGAAGGTATTTGCTTCCCCGATAATGAGACCCTGTACATCTCTGACGAGCGGGATCATGGAAGTGGTGGGATTTTGTACAGGTTTAAGCTTAATACTGAGGATTGAGCAAAACCACCCCGGCCTACGGCCACCCCTCCTTTCCAAGGAGGGGAATAGCTCGTGTCTTTAAAAGCAGAGAACTAAATACAGTATATTTTCTGTATTTTTATTAAATGGGTTCGCATTACAACCGAAAAAGTCAAAAGAAGTTTAGGCAAGAACTTCGCAAGCAAAGTACATTTTACGAAAATCTTTTCTGGGACAGATTACAAGGAAAAAAATTAAAAGGGAGGAAATTCAGGCGGCAAGCAGGATTTGGTAAATACATCGCTGATTTTTACTGTCCTTCTGAAAAAATAATAATAGAATTAGACGGTCCTTATCACAGCACTGAGGACAGGACGCTTGAAGATCAAAAGCGAGATTTATTCTTTGAAAAATCAGGAATAACTGTAATACGTATTTCAAACCCGATCGATAGGGAAGCATTTGAAAAGGCCTTAGATTTGATTTCAAGTCACTTCTCTGACGATTAGAATTTAAATTATCCCCCTCCTTTCCAAGGAGGGGTGGGCACTGCGATAGCAGTGGTCGGGGAGGTTTACACCACCATCAGGTTACAGCCGCGGATATCACTATTATCAAAGCGGCCAAGTACTTCAAAACCATTTTCCTGATAACGCCCAAGGTCCTGGGTAGCGATAAAGGAACAGGAATGAATATTAGCGAGGTCGATCACGTTGATGCCGCCCGTCTTCCCTTTCTCCACATAGGCAAAGGGATCTTCCATATCGCGAATAAGCACCTTCATCCAGGGCGGAGTCTCAAAGAGTCCGTTACCCTTAGAATACGACTGGCTCAACAATTCGGTCATTCCGTATTCCGAATGAATGGCTTCCAGACCAAAACCGTTTTTCAGGATCTCATGAAGCTCGGCGCGGATAAGCTCCTTGCGTCGCCCCTTCATGCCCCCGGTTTCCATAACGATGGTATGATTTAGGGAGAACCTATGGGTTTCCACGAGATCGAGCAGGGCAAAGGAAACACCGATCAGGAGCACCTTTTTCCCTTCAGCATCCAGACGTTTCAGTAAGGTGGCAAGGGTATCCAAGTCGTGGAGGAAAAAGCCGCTTTCCGGATAAGCAGAACGCCGGATCATATCATTCACCATATAGATAAGCGAAGAGCCTTTACGCTCGAGATAGGCAGGCAATAGCGCCAAGACAACATAGTCCTCAACCGCACCGTAAAAACGTTCAAATCCGTCCCGGAAACTCATCTTATAGACCTCGGGATCGAGCACATAGTGCGAGCTCGTCTTACTCCCCGTAGTCCCGCTACTGGTAAAGATCTCCTTTGCCATTCCTTCGGCGGAAACCACCTTGTGGGTCTTAAAAAAGTCAATAGGCATAAAGGGAATAGATTCCAGGTTGGTTACCGTCCCGGGGGTGCGCGATAATAGATCACAAAACCTTCGGTACACCGGGTTATTCAGGTACTGATACCTGTACACCTCCAGGGTGGCCCGGGTGAAATCTGCATTTCCGTTGATCTGAAATATTTTTCGGGTATCCATAGTAGTTACAGGCTACAAAAGTAGCCAAAATAAAAAAGCACCCCGAAGGGTGCTTTTCAATATTTCTACAAACAACTAATGCTTACAGAGAAGCGTCTTTCCAGCTCCAGTTGCTGATATCTACAGCAGTACCGTTAGCGAATACATTGTCGGTAGCATTGGCTACTGGAGTACCATCGATGATCACGTTGGTCGTAGGACCTTCGTTAGGCATATCAAGGTTCGTATCGTATCCTTCGATATAAAGGTTCTCGAAAGTAGCTCCCGACTGCTTCTTGAACTGAAGTGCGAGACCTCCTACAGAAGAAACAGCAGTGAAGTTTACAAGTTGTGGGTTAGCATTGTCTCCATCGGCCTCAACAGCAGTAGAAAAACCGGCAAGGGTGTGAGAAACATAGGTATTGGTAGCAGTTCCGCTCCATCCTTCTGTCCAGTCTACAGCATCATCCTCAAGGTTCTCAAGGTAGATATTGGTAGCGTTAACTGTACCTCCGAAGAATTCAACTCCGTCATCAGCACCGTTAAAGATCGCGATGTTCTCAACAGTAGTACCTGATCCTACAGCGTAGAAAGAGATTCCGTTGTACTGAGACTCAGAGTTGATCTGTGCTCCGGTTCCGTAAAGTACAAGGTTTTGGATGCTTCCTGAAGAATCGGCATCGTTATCACCTCCGTAGATGAATCCACCTACCTCTGCAACAGCATCGATACCGGCAGTAGTGGTAGCATCACCACAGATGGTCAATCCACCCCAGTCACCAGGATTCCCGCTGGCAGAAGCCATCACTACAGGATTGGTTTCGGTACCTTCTACATTGATAGTTGCTCCTTTAAGCACAGCGATGTACACATCGGTACCTCCGTCACGGGCAGTGATCTTAGTTCCAGCAGGGATGGTCAAAGAAGCACCAGCCTCAACGATGTATGAAGAGTTAAGCGTGTAAGCCACAGAAGCGTCAAGAACAACATCTCCGGTTACAGTTCCCTGAAGAATGTTCCCTTCAACAGCGTCACGGTTAGACACCCAGTCAAATTCGTTAACATCTACAGTAGGAGCAGTCGTATAGGTTTTACCCGGGTCTGCATTTTCACCTTCGATCTGAATATTAGCAAGCTCAGTATCGGTTGGGTTTCCGGGATCGGCAGCATTTGGAAGATCTACTGAAGTATCATATCCGGTAAGTGAAAGACCGGTGATCGTCGCACCAGACTGCTTCTTGAACTGAAGGGCAAGACCTCCGGTCTCAGACACAGCAGTGAAGTTATTGATCGTAGGGTTCGCGTTATCTCCGTCAGCCTCAACAGCAGTAGAGAAACCAGCGATAGTGTGAAGCACGTATGTATTGGTAACACCACCGTTCCATCCTTCAGTCCAGTCTACAGCGTCATCCTCGTTGTTCTCCAGGTAGAGGTTGGTTACAGAAACCGATCCTCCGAAGAACTCCACTCCATCGTCTGCCCCGTTAAGGATAGCCACGTTAGAGATCGAAGTCCCTGAACCAACAGCGTAAAGTGAAAGTCCGTTGTACTGCGACTCAGAGTTGATCTGAGCTCCGGCTCCTTCGATGATCAGGTAATCGATAGACCCTGAATTGTCGGCAGGATTAGCCCCCCCGTAAATAAGTCCACCTACTTCTGCAACAGCATCGGCACCGGCAGTGGTCTCTGCATCACCACAGATCACTAAACCTCCCCAGTCACCGGGGTTTCCGTTGCTAGAAGTAAGTACTACAGGATTGGCTGCAGTTCCCTGGATGTCGATCATCCCTCCTTTTTGTACTACGATATAACGATCTGTACCTCTCTCAGAAGTAATGGTCGTTCCCGCAGGAATGGTAAGCGTAGCTCCGGCTTCTACAGAAAGAATTCCGGTAAGCTCGTAAGGAACGGCTGCATCAAGGGTGGTATCTTCTGTGATGTCACCCACCAGTTCGTTTTCAGGCTCGATGATCGGTGGATCGGTGATCACACCTTCGTCATCACTACAACCTACGATTGCGAAAGAGGCAAACAAAGCTGCTACTGCACTGATTTTAAGAAATGATTTTCTCATGATTAAAATAATAAATGAAGATTAAGAATTATTAGTGATTTGATTATTGATTAAAAGTCGTATTGTACTCCAAGGCTGAATACCGAACCATTGGTATACGACCTTACGATCTCATTGGTTTCAACACCACCGTTAGGTTTCACAAATTGTGTTCTCTGAATATCCGGATTCAACAGGTTGAGTCCTCTTAATTGCAGGTTCCAGTGCTCTCCGATACGCTTACCGAGTACCAGGTCAAGGGTAACAAAACCTTTTTCGATGATCTCGTCATTGTATTCGGTCTCGCTCTCCTGCTGGTTAAGCGGTGCCCCACCAAGTGAGAAGATCTTATCTGAAGAATAGTTTGCTGTAAGTGCTGCTGTGAACGGATTCTCAGACTTAGCTTCAAAGTTCAGGGTCCCGTTAAAGATCCAGTCGGCAGCTCCCTGCAGTCCGGTCTCGGTCTTCCCTTTATAACGGAAGGTCTGAACGATCCTTCCGGTTTCAGGATCTACATTCTCTTTAAGATCCTGGTTGTGCCACATACGGGTAGCGTTCATGCTCAACCCAAGGTCTACGCCTTGCTTTTCCTCTTCTGATTTAAGCAGGTCAAGTCGACTCTCGAATTCCAGTCCGAAAACTTCTGCTTTCTCACTGGTGTTGAAATAAGAGAAGATATTCGATGCCCCTCTTGTGATCACACGGTTAATAGGATCCTGGATCTCTTTGTAAAAAGCTGCTAGTGAGATCAACTCACCTCTGCTTGGGAAATACTCCCATTTCAGGTCATAGTTGAAGTTGGTAGAAGCTTCAAGATCAGGATTACCTCTGGTGATCTGTCCGGTCTGAGATACGTATTCGAAAGGAGCGATCTCCTTGAACTCGGGAAGGGTAATGGTACGGCTGGTTGCAAAACGCAGGGCACTGTTCTCCCCAAGGGTATATTTTACGTTAAAACTTGGATAGATATTTTGATACGCTTTATCATTCTCCCCGATACGTCCGGGAATGTTTCCTACGTTGTAAACCACTTTCAGGTCGTCGTCCTGGAAACGGGCTCCAAGGTTGAAGTTCCACTTATCAAGTCCGAGGTTAAAACTTGCAAATCCGGCAATAGACTGTAGATCGGCCTCATAACGGTCAGGCGACTGCACGTTGAAGCTCAGCAACTGGTTTGCAAAGTTAGAGCGGATAAAGATCGATCCCAGATCGTCTATTGAAGGAGGATTCACTGCATCGGTAAAGGCCTCCTCTACCCCGTACACCTGAGAAACGAAGTTACGCTCCTTGTAACGGAAACTACCTCCCAGAGTAAGCGCCATCTTGTAATCGTCTTCATCCTTGAAGGTGATCACGTCTTTAAGTTTGGCGTTGTATTCATCGTCCCCGATCTTTTGAAGGGACTTACGTTGCTGGAATCCACCGGTTCTCGCCAACTGAACTTTCTCTTCATTAAAGTTCACCTCGTTACGAATACGGTTAGGCTCGTCGGCATCTACACGGTTGTACCCGATGGCCCAATCGATCTGATTGTTCTTGAACAGCGGGTGCGTACCCGAAAGCTGGGTTACCCAAAGGCGGGTTTGCTTGATATTCTGGTCTCTGATGAACTGTGAAAGCCCTTCAGCAGGGTTGGTCTCTTCGAAGATCAATCCTTTCCCGTCACGACCGGCCTCATAGAGTTCTCCTCTAAGGGTGTTGATCAAAAGGGTATTAAATTTGATCTTGTTGTTGTAATCAAAGGCATAGGTCGCATCGAAAAGCCCTGAAGTCGTTACATTCTTATTGTATTCGGTAACATCGTTCAGACTATCGTCCAGGAAGTTCTGATCGAACTGCTTGAAGGTACCTTCGCGGTATTGATGCGATGCCGATTGTGACCCTGTGAAGAAAAGCTTTAGTTTCTCTCCGATCTTTTTACCGGCTGTGATAGCGACACTTCCGTTATAAGGAGCAGAAGTGGTCTGGGTGTTCCATGACTGTCCCAGCATATTGTTAAAGGTAAGGTCCTTCTGATCGTAGAAACCTAAGGTCACATCGTCTTCCATTGGAGATACCTTAAAATTATCGGCAACACCATCAGAAAGCACGTTGGTATTAGCACCTCCTCTAACGCGAACGCTAAACTGCTGATCTCCCACAAGCTCCCTTGACGATACATCTACAGTACCTGAAGCCTGATCGGCCACGTTCTCAACGCTATAGGTTTTAGAGATCCCTACATTCTGGATCACTCGTGTTGGGAATAATCCCAGGTCGATATTCTTTCTGTTTACATCATCTGACGGAATTGGAAGTCCGTTAAGGGTGGTACTCAGGTAACGATCTCCGAGTCCGCGAATAAACACGTCTCCGGAACCTTCACTACTGGTAACCCCTGAGATCTTAGTGGTTGCTGTAGCAGCATCAGAAACCCCGATCTTGGTAAGTTGCTGGGCTCCGATACTTTCTTTGATCTCTACAGCCTTCTTTTGATCTAATAATAAAGCAGTTTCTGAATCTCTTCTAACGGTAGTTGTAACCACTACTTCATCGAGGCTTACGCTACCGGCACCTAAAGTGGTGTTTACTTCGGTAACCTTACCTGCCTCTACTACCACTCCGGGGATCTGGAGGGTTTCATACCCTACAAAACTCACTACTACGGTATACGTACCTGGAGCGATATTGGTAAGCTCATACAAACCATCAAAGTCGGTTGTGGTCCCCTTGGTAGTTCCTGCAAGCTGCACATTAGCAAAAGGTAGGGGATCATTGTTCATTTCTTTGTCGAGAATCTTCCCGGCAATAGAACCATTCTGATCTTGGGCAAAGGTTAAGGCGGAAAAAAGCACCGCTGTCAACAATAAAATACGTCTCATTACTTCGTTTAAATGTTCTGGTGCAAATAAACTGCGCTTATCCCGTTAGGATGTTACACGTGAGTTAAAACGCCACGGGGGTGGTGTTACCTTTTTGTTACGATATTAAATCATTGTTAAGCGGTTTTGTATTTTAGTTTTATCTTTACTTTTGAGCATAAATTCAATCATAAATCGTATGAAAAAGAAGGAAATAAAGATCCTTTTAGTAGACGATGAACCGGATATCCTGGAGATCGTAGGCTATAATCTTTCATCTGAAGGCTACCGTGTAAGCACAGCCGAAAACGGAGTGGAAGCCATTCAGATAGCCAAAAAAGAAAAACCTCACCTGATCATCCTGGATGTCATGATGCCGGAAATGGACGGGATCGAGACCTGCGAAAAACTCAGAGCCAATCCGGACCTCAGTAACACCCTTATCACCTTTCTTACCGCTCGTGGTGAAGACTACTCCCAGGTAGCAGGATTTGATGCCGGAGCAGACGATTACATCACCAAACCCATCAAACCAAAACTCCTGACCAGTAAGGTAAAATCCCTGTTGAGACGCCTTAAAGAGCAGGACGAACCTGAAGATGACATAGTAAGGGCCGGAGACATTATTATTAACCGGGACGAATACAAGATCATCCAGGACGGGAAGGAGATCATTCTTCCGAGAAAAGAGTTCGAACTGCTTTCACTACTGGCATCCCGACCCGGAAAAGTATTTAAGCGCGAAGATATTCTCGACCAGGTTTGGGGTAACGAGGTTGTTGTTGGTGGCCGTACCATTGATGTACACATCAGAAAGCTTCGTGAAAAGATCGGCGACGAGCATTTTAAGACCGTTAAGGGCGTAGGGTACAAGTTTGTGCAATAAGCATCATTTCTGCCCCTATACTATATTTCCCTAACTTTGAGGAAAACATACCCTCTTGGCACAAAAATTAAAAAAATCATATCGGTTTGCCCTGAGGTCATCAGCGTACATCACTGGGATAAGCACCTTTTTACTCGCATCCTTCCTGTTCGCTTTTGACATCTTTCACTTATGGGCGGTCCTGGCCTTTTCGGTCTGCCTCTTTCTCATTGCCTTTCTAATCATCCAGTTCAGAGTAGAACGTTTTATTTACAGAAGGGTTAAACGTATCTACGACGATGTGTCCTTACTTGAGCAAAGTGACCTAAACGAGCAACCCGTAACGACCGACATGCAGACTCTAACCAGGGAGATCGAACGTTTTGCCAATAAGAAAAAGGTTGAGATCGAAAGCCTTAAGGTCCGCGATTCCTACCGAAAGGAATTCCTGGGTAATATCTCACACGAATTGAAAACACCCCTGTTTACCGTTCAGGGTTATATCGAAACCCTGATAGACGGCGCCATAGACGACAAGACCGTTCGTAAAAAATACCTACAGCGTGCCGGCAAAGGTTTAGACCGACTGATCTATATTGTTCGCGACCTCGATATGATCTCCAAATTAGAGACCGGTGATCTTCACCTGGAAAAAGAAGACTTCAATATCATAGAATTGGTACAGAATGTTTTCGATATGATGGAGATGAAGGCTGCCAGAAAGAACATCAAACTCACCTTCGACATGAACTATCCGAAACCGATCATGGTTCATGCAGACCGGGAGCGTATTCAGCAGGTGGTCACCAACCTGGTGGTCAACTCCATTAAATATGGAAAGGTAGACGGAACCACCGAAGTAAGTGTGGAAGACCTTATCAAAAATAAGATCATCGTTCGGATTACCGACAACGGAGAAGGTATTGAAGAACAAAATATCCCAAGGTTGTTCGAACGTTTTTATCGTGTAGATAAAAGCGGAAACCGCAAAGAAGGAGGTTCAGGACTCGGTCTTTCTATCGTTAAACACATTATTGAAGCCCACCATGAGCGCATCTATGTGGAAAGTGTATTTGGAGTAGGATCGGAGTTTTCATTTACTCTGGAACGAAGCAAAGACATCAAAGATCCCATGGGTATCGAAGTCGAGGTTAAATCCTCCTAGACCTTTATAGTCTTTCACCCGGTTGAGCATGTCTACTTTAAAAGTATCCTGAGCTGCAAAAGGTACCAACCCCTGCTCGTCGAGTCTCTTTGCAAGATACTCCTGTTCGTATTGACCCGGTGTGGGTATAAAGAAAGCCTTCTTTTCGAGCTTAGCGAGGTCCATGATGGTCGTATAGCCCGAACGACAAAGTGCCAGGCTGCTTTTACTGAAGGCTACCTCGAGTTGTTCAGAATTCATAAAGTTATAAACCTTCATATGCCCTTTAGACATTACGGTTTGCCTGGCTTCTATTTTCCCGCGCACAAAGAGCACCTGCCCTGCAAAGTCCTGCAGCTCATCCAATAACCTTTCCTCCAACAGGGTCCTCTGGGGCTCCGGCCCGGAAAGCAGTACGAAGAGATCGTATTTTACCGGCAGTTCAAGCTTCTCCAACCGGCTTAATGGACCTAAGTAACGCACGTCGTGAAGCGGCCTGTCGGGATGACCAAGGACACCACTAAGATTAGGCTCTCCTGCCGTATCCGGCACCCAGCACACATCGAACTTACTGATATACCGTTGGTGGATCGCCGTACTTATGGCACTGGTATTTCCACTGAGCACATTTAACTGATGGGTCATAAATACCGAGGGTACTTTTTTGGAATACACACCCAGTCGGTTATCAGAGATGATCCCATCTAACGCCAGGTCCTTTACCAGTTTTTTAACCAGCTTGCGCTCCTTGGCCACCGCCTTCATCATTTTGGGCGAATTGAGCAATAACTTCCACTTAAAGTACCCTGGTTTTTTGGCGTATTCCACCTGATAGCCCGGCAACTCGACAAATTCCAGATCATCAAATTCGGTCTTCAGCAACTCCAGGGCTACCCCGTCTGAAGCGATCACAGGATCAAATCCGTTCGCTTTGAGCTCCCTGATGATCGGGATACACCGAGTGGCATGACCCAACCCCCAGTTAAGGGGCGCTACGAGTATTCTTTGCATCTTTCTCATTACTGGTAAAATAACCGGATTTTTCCATGAGAAAGATTTCGTTAATTTTGCCATTAAATTAAATAATTGTTGTGGGCAGTAAGAACAAGCTAAAGCGATTCAGAGAGAACGAGAGTTTCTCAAATGTTATCCAGCCCTCGAGAGAGACGGTAACAAACAACCAATTCGAATACAAAGGCAAATGGAGCGAGTTGTATTTTAAGAACAACAACCCTATCGTGCTGGAGCTCGGGTGCGGAAAAGGAGAATACTCGGTGGGAATGGCCCGCAAATTCCCTGAAAAGAATTTTATCGGGATCGATATTAAAGGTGCCCGTTTTTGGAGGGGAGCAAAAACAGCCCTGGAGGAAAATCTGGAGAACGTGTGCTTTCTGCGCACACAGATCGAACTTATCGAAGACCTTTTTGAGGCCAACGAAGTCGATGAGATCTGGATCACCTTCCCAGACCCACAGATCAAATACAAGCGCACCAAGCACAGGCTTACCAACAAGATCTTTCTCGACCGCTACAGAAATATCCTGAAACCCGGTGGTCTCGTTCACCTGAAAACCGACAGTGAATTCATGCATGGATATACCCTGGGTCTTTTACACGGGCTTGAAGAAGAAGTGCTTTACGCCAATCACGACGTCTATAAAAATCACGGCAGCCCCGAAGAAGTGACCACGATACAAACCTTTTACGAAAAGCAGTATCTTGAAGAAGGGAAACCCATAACCTATATCAAGTTCAAACTACGCTAATGGTACATCACATCATCCTGTTCTTTGCAACCTTCTCGGCCGCACTTATGGGGGTGGTCTTTCCCGGCCTCATCAATATCTCAGCAGCTCGTACCGGAGCCAAAAGAGGTAAGCAGGGCGGGATCATTTTCTCAGCCGGAGCTTCGGCAACCGTGGTGATACAGGCCTATATCGGAGTACTAATTTCAAAATACCTGTACAACAATCCGTTCGTGATCGACATTCTCCTGAAGGTCGCTATTGTGGTTTTTGCCTTCTTTGCCGTGTACTTCCTGGTGATCGCCAACAAGAATAAGGTAAAGAAGAAAAGAGTAGTCAAGATAAAGCGCAAGAACCTCTTTTTTAAAGGCATGCTCATTTCCTTTTTCAATGTGCTGCCCATAGCGTATTTCTGCGGACTCAATGCGGCGTGGAACGTATCGGGGTGGATCAAGTTCGAACTTGCCGACATTCTCATCTTTATTCTTGCTGCAGGCTTAGGCACCTTCGCCATGTTGTATATGTATGTGTTCTACTTTGACAAGCTGGAAGCAAAAACCGATTATTTCTCCCGTTATTCCGACTACATTCTCAGCGGACTTATGGGCGTTTTACTCATCATCACCCTGATCCGACTGTTCTATGCCGACCTATAGCGATAAAAGCATATCCTTTTTCCAGAAGGTCTATGAAGTCGTAAAGCTCATACCTTACGGCAGGGTAACCTCTTATGGGGCAATTGCCCGCTATCTGGGTAGCGGCGGAAGTGCCAGAATGGTCGGATGGGCCATGAACGCATCCCACAACAGGGACGATGTTCCGGCACATCGGGTGGTTAACCGTTCCGGCCTTCTTACCGGGAAACACCATTTTCAGGGCACCAATCTCATGCAACAACTTCTGGAAAGCGAAGGGGTGGAGATCGCCAATGACCAGGTGCAAAACCTGGACAAATATTACTGGGACCCAAACACCGAACTAAGCAACGATTTCTAAGGCTCTTCAGGTCGATTTTATGTACTTTTGTGCCGTTCAGTTCCCTAAACCATAAAGAACAACAATTCACTCATAGATGCCCCGAATAGCACCATTTTCATTATGTGCCAACGAAAGTGTATCTTTGCAATTTAGAATGAGTTTAAAAAAGAAACGCTGAAAATCACCAGGACATAACCCTATGAAAATCAATAAAAAAGATGTTATTGCTGCGCTGGAAACGATCTCTGCTCCCGGAGAGGGCCAGAACATGATCGAGAGCGGAGCAGTAACCAATGTAGTTTGTTTCGCAGATGAAGTTGTGGTAGACATCACCATTAACAATCCGAGCTTACAAGCCAAGAAGAAGACCGAAGTAGAGATCCTCAAGACCATTCACGATAAAGTATATCAAAAGGCTAAGGTAAAAGTGAATGTCAAAGTGGAGGCTCCCGAAAAAAAACCGGAGATCAAAGGAAAGGCCATTCCGGGGATCAAGAATATTGTTGCGGTAGCATCAGGAAAAGGAGGGGTAGGAAAATCTACCGTTACCGCCAACCTGGCTGTATCCCTCGCCAAAATGGGCTTTAAGGTAGGATTACTTGATGCCGATATTTACGGGCCGTCCATGCCTATCATGCTCGATGTTGACGGACAGCGCCCACTGGCAGTAAACGTAGATGGAAAATCAAAAATGAAGCCGGTAGAGAACTACGGGGTTCAATTACTCTCCATAGGTTTTTTCACCCAACCTAATCAGGCAGTGATCTGGAGAGGCCCTATGGCTGCAAAGGCCTTGAACCAAATGATCTTCGATGCCGATTGGGGAGAACTGGATTTCCTTCTGCTCGACCTGCCTCCGGGAACCGGAGACATTCACCTGAGCATCATGCAGTCGCTTCCGATCACCGGAGCTGTTGTGGTGAGTACACCTCAGAACATTGCCCTTGCCGACGCGAAAAAAGGAGTGGCGATGTTCCGTCAGGACAGCATCAATGTTCCGGTACTGGGTATCATAGAAAACATGGCTTATTTCACTCCGGAAGAGCTACCTGAAAATAAATATTACATCTTCGGAAAGGAAGGTGCCAAGAACCTCGCAGAAGACCTTGAAGTGCCATTCCTCGGAGAGATCCCGATCGTACAAAGTATTCGTGAGGCAGGAGACTACGGAAGACCCGCAGCGCTGCAAACCGAAACCCCTCTGGCAGAGGCCTTCGAAGAACTTACGAGAAACGTGGTTCAGGAAGTAGTGAACAGAAACACCAGTTTACCACCGACAGAGGCGATCAAGATCACCACTATGGCCGGTTGTTCTGCCGTTAATAAAAAATAGCACATGACCTCAGAAGAAATCAAAATTAACGTGGAAAAGGCGCTGGCAGAGATCAGACCCTTTTTACAAAATGACGGGGGAGACATCTCCCTGGTAGCCATTGAAAATGACAAATTCGTTAAGGTCAGGCTCGAAGGCACCTGCGTCGGGTGTAGCGTAAACCAGATGACCCTGAAGAGCGGGGTCGAAATGACCATAAAAAAATACGTCCCCCAGATCGAACAAGTTGTTAATGTAGAGTGATCTGTTACGACTAAGGGCATGACCCGGGTAAACGCAGTCCATAAAAAAGCGGTGTTAACCCTTTATGCTATATAACAGATCAGGACTTATGTCCTAAAAAGATTACACTATGATCAAAACAGACATCTTAATAATCGGAGCCGGTCCTACCGGACTTTTTACCGTATTTGAAGCCGGATTATTAAAACTTAAATGTCACCTTATCGATGCCTTGCCTCAACCGGGAGGACAGTGTGCAGAGATCTACCCGAAGAAGCCTATCTACGATATCCCCGGATTTCCCGAGGTTTTGGCAGGTGACCTGGTAGACAACCTCATGGAACAGATCAAACCTTTTGACCCGGGATTCACCCTGGGAGAAAGAGCAGAAACCATTGAGAAACAAGAAGACGGTTCATTTATCGTAACCACCAATAAAGGTACGAAACACCACGCTCCCGTGGTTGCTATTGCCGGCGGACTCGGAAGTTTCGAGCCGCGTAAGCCACTGCTCGAGAACCTGGATAAGTTTGAAGATAAAGGGGTTGAATACATAATCAGAGACCCGGAGATGTACCGCGACAAAAAGGTGGTGATCGCCGGTGGTGGTGACTCTGCCCTCGACTGGAGCATCTTCCTGGCCGATGTGGCCTCTGAGGTAACCCTCATTCACCGACGCAACGAATTTCGCGGAGCCCTGGATTCTGTAGAAAAGGTAGAAGAACTTAAAAAGCTCGGTAAGATCAACCTGATCACCCCGGCAGAAGTTACCGAACTTCACGGAGAAGACCACCTGGAGGCGCTTACGGTAGAAAGAGAAGATGAAAAGATACGCCTGGAAACCGATCATTTTATTCCGCTTTTTGGGCTGTCCCCCAAATTGGGGCCTATTGGCGACTGGGGACTGGAGATCGAGAAGAATGCTATCAAGGTAGACAACACACTGGATTACCAGACCAATATCCCGGGAATCTATGCTATTGGGGATGTGAACACCTACCCCGGAAAACTGAAGCTTATCCTGTGTGGTTTTCACGAAGCTACCCTGATGTGTCAAAGTGCGTATAAGCTTATCTATCCTGAAAAACGTTACGTGATGAAATACACCACGGTGAGTGGTATTGACGGATTTGATGGAACAAGAAAGGAAGCCGAGAAAGCCGTGATCAAAACGATCAACTAACTCGGTATCACAATATTGCATAAAGCCCTGTGAAAGCAGGGCTTTTTTTATTTACTTTTGCGCATTATTTGAGCATTATGTCCGATATCAATATAAAGATCACAGACCGCGAAGGTGTTGTACACGACGTACAAGCCCCTACTGATATGGGGATGAACCTGATGGAACTATGTAAAGCCTACGAATTGCCTGTAGAAGGTACGTGCGGAGGCATGGCCATGTGTGCATCCTGCCAGATCTATGTGCACTCAGATCACCCGCTGCCTGAAATGACAGACGACGAAGACCTGATGCTCGCCGAGGCCTTTCACGTTAAAGACAACAGCCGACTTGGCTGCCAGATCCAGATCACCGAAGCGCTTGAAGGCCTGGAGATCGAGATCGCCCCTGAAGTGTAGAAATCTTTGTTCGTACAGGAATACAGAAACATGTTAACCTGATCTATCAGACCAAACGCTCGGGCCTGCGCTTTGATCAATAAAGGTCAATGGCTGTAGGACCTTCTAAAACCGTGCGTCTCACCTGCAGGTAACCTTCCTCTGTTGTATCCAGATTCCACTTGATCAGGGTAAGCTTACCCTGCCAAAGTTCAAGTCCGGTAATGCTCCTGGGGTGCACACAACTCCCATCGTTAAAAAGGGCAGGATCGCCGGGCTCAGGAAATCGCGGACGGTGGGTATGTCCCATGATGGTCACCATATTCCCCATTGAAGCGATCCACTGCTTCATGCGTCTCTCTACCTTAAAAAGCTCCTTATTGTTCTTTGCCGGACTGGTCGGGTCGGAGATCCCAACAACCTGTAAAGGGCGCCATAGCACACGCACCATAAAACGAGCCAATGGCCACATGACATAATTGAACCAGTCGGCCTGATGCCCGTGCACCAAAAACAATTCCCGGCCGGTTTCCGTATGCTTTAAAACAAGAGACTCATGAAATTTTAATCCGGGCATTAAAGCTTCCTCTTCCTGGTTTTCGGGATTGATCCAGCTTTGATAATGCTTTTTAACTACTTCATTATTGCGATACAGCACATCGTGATTCCCGTAAAGCATATGTAAACGGCCCTTGTTATAGAAATCTCTGAGTAAAAAGAAGATGTTCTTATGGGCTTCGAAGATGTCTTCGAACTTACTCTCCCAAAGCTCGTCGCCATCACCCAATTCGATATAGGTAAACCCCTCCCGGTAATACTGCTTGAGCGCGTGGAAATAGATATTACGATTATTGGCGAATTCATCGGCAAAACTGTTGTCTCCCCTGTGGCAATCGCTAAAAAAAATAAAACGCGAATCATCGTCAAAGGGAATCACCTTCGCGTTCTTATAAGCCCTGTTAAGCCTGTTGATCGTTGACATTCTTCCGAAGTTATATTTACACGTTCAGGTGTTTTAAAAGATAAGGACCTGTAATGCCAGGTGCTCCCAGTCTGCTTAGGAGGAATGATGAATTATAAATGGTGAATGCATTCACGTCTCACTCCTGTCGCTTCACCCTTAACTCATCACTCTTCACCCTTCACCCTTCACTCCTAAAAATACAAAACTTAAACACCACCCTCTCCTTCCGTCAGAAGAAATACCTCTTGAACGGGATATACCGTACTTCAGTCAGGATAACGTAAATAGGCACGACATATACACCCCCTTCTTTCAAATATGCATTTCACCGATGAAAATGCGCTTTTAATCGTGTGTCATGGAAGTTCATGGACACCTCTCAGACCAATGGGTCGGAATATCGTAATTTTAGTATATGAGAAGAAAACAACTCCAGGAATCGCCCTTAGACATTAACATTAGCTTCAATATGCTATTAAAGCGTTACGAAGACCTCTTAACGGAGTCTGCGGACCCTGAGTTGATCGATCATGCAAAAAAGGTACTGGCTGTTGCCGAAGCCTATCCTGAGTTGCGGGAAGGCACCAGTGACCTCAACCGCATTGCCGAGCTAAAACCTCAGATCGACCTGATCCTGAGAGATTCTTTTAGTCCGATACTCACCCATAACGAGATCAAAACTGCCGGAATCCCCTTCGAGGGCCTCATTTTCAAATCTTCTCAGCGATTCGACGACATCTTAGCTAAAGCTCCGGACGACTATGAGTTCGAGATCAGGAATATGCCGGAAGGCCATATCTACATTATGGCCTGTAGTGTGATATTGAAGGCTCAATACGGCATTGACGTGCAGTTTCGCCGCCCATTATACTTTGACATCCCCGATGAGCAGGGTATCTTGAAGCACTACCGCATTACCTACAATGCCGATTTTGTGGAATTACTGCCAACAGATAAGGCCAAAGAACTTACCCCGGAAGACATCGAAGAACTCATTGACGGATTCAATGACCTTGAATTATGGAAAGAAAAGATCCCACCGGGCAGTTGGCTGTTCAAAGGCTTTGTGATATCAAATATCTTTGATGTGACCCTTGACAATGCCATCTCTGAGTTAAAGACCTGGCTACTCAATTCAGACAGTGAGCGGTTTACCGATGTCTCTGTATTTCAAAAGATCTTCCAATCGCTCTTTGGGATCAAAGACCTGCATGTAGGCTTCCTCAACTACGACCCCGATCTGGATACCTTTGACCAGGTGAGTCATGAGGTTCCTTGTTTTATGCTCGACAAGGAAAACAACGATTGCCATTCAGTCATGTGCAGAGACTTTAAAGACAACATCCTCAATAAACACGAGTACTTTGCGATCTCCAATATTGATAAATACCATGAGGTTTCCAACGGAGCTGAGCCCTATGCCTCTTATTTCCGTCAGGGATTCAAGAGTGCGATACTTGCTCCCATCACCCATAAAGGACAACTACTGGGGGTACTCGAATTACTTTCTCCCAAAACTCACCAGCTAAATAGTGTTAATGCACACAAGCTTACCGATATCATGGCCTTTATCGTTGCCGCTACCATCCGCACAAAACAGGAAAAGAAAAACCGTATAGAAGCCATTATCCAGAACGAATACACCTCCCTTCATCGAAGTGTACGCTGGAAGTTCGTCAAGGAGGCAAAACGCTACCTCTCCGATCTGAACAACGGAATAACCACCTCCCTGAAAGACATCACATTCAAGGAAGTATATCCGCTGTACGGACAGATCGACATACGCAACTCTTCGGTAGTTCGAAACGAGGCCACCAAAAAGGACCTGGGAGACCAGCTAAATGCGCTTAAGGCCATATTCAGGGAAGCGATCACCAGCCAGGGACTTCCTATATATGAAGAGTATATTTTTCAGATCGATAGTTTCCTGAACGAGATCAACAAGAACTTCAGAACAAATTCTGAAGCCCTCATCACCGAATTCCTCGAGAATGAGATCCATCCGGCTCTGGAAGCTGTAGCCGCACTTAACAACGACCTCAGCAACTTAGTGCAGGCTTACAGAAGTGAGCTCAACGATCCGGTTAAAATGTATTATACGGCCAGGCAACGATACGACACCACCGTAAAGCGTATCAATAAGGAAATGGCCCGGGTGATCGATGAAAAACACAAGGAAGCCTACGCCATGTTTCCTCATTATTTTGAGCGTTACAAAACAGATGGTGTAGAGCACAATATGTATATAGGCCAGTCTATTGCCAATAACCGCAAATTCGAAGAGGTATACCTGCAAAACCTCAAATTATGGCAATTACAGACCATGTGCCATATGGAAAATATGTATTACAACCTCAAACCGCAGTTAGCGATCCCCATGGAGGTCGCTTCCCTGATCCTGGTGCACAGCTCCCCCTTATCGATACGTTTCCGCATGGACGAAAAGCATTTTGATGTAGACGGCACCTATAACGCGAGGTATGAGATCCTTAAAAAGCGTATTGATAAGGTACACATCAAGGGAACTAAAAAAAGGGTGACCGAACCCGGAAAGATCACCATAATCTATTCTCAAAAACAGGAGGAAGCAGAATACCTGAGGTACATCAGGCTTTTACAGGCCAAACAAGTGCTTGCGCCCAACGTTAAGATCCATGAATTAGAAGATCTGCAAGGGGTAAGCGGACTCAGAGCGATCACCGTTGGGATACTCTACAAAAAAGAAGATCAAAGTCCGCTGCTGAGCTACGACGAGCTCATGGAAGAGATCTCCAAATAAAAGATCCGCCCCTGAATCAGGACTTCCGCCATCAGCCGTTAGCGAAGTTCACATAGGCCATAATAAAGCTCACCACAGAGATGATCGTACCGATGAGAAAAACGGTATAGGTCATTCGCAGCAATTTGTATTTTCTTCCCAAGACGAGTCCGAGGTTATAGAGATCCCGTGTTAAGGCCTCGTAAATATCATCGTTGTTATGGATGAGTTCACTAATGGCCTCCCGATACTGATCGTATGGCATTCCGAAGAAGGTCCCGAAAAACAGCAAATTCACCTTTTTTGCTTTGACATCGGCTTCTGTGAACTTCCCGGTAGTGATATTAGGACGAGTGGCCATAATAGCGAATATAATGGAGATCACGCTAAAAAAGAGCAACACCATGGTGGGGATCACCAGGAATTTATTGCTGGGATTATCGAGCTTTGGGATCAGGTTAGAAAGTGCCACCGAGATAATGATCGCATTCACCGACAGGAGGATATTGGCCTTGGTGTCGGCGATCGAGCTCAGTCGTAAATGGTTATTCAACGCGATACGGTACATGGTTTGTACACCGCGATCGGAGTACTCATACTTGTATTTGGCCTTGAGCTTTTCTTTTTTTCCCTTTTTAGCTTCTTTCTTTTCTTCTTCCAGTAAAGCCTTCAGGTTCTCATCCTTTCCCGCCTGCCAAAGTTCCATGGCATAAGGCGTGTAATAATGGTGTTTTGCAGAAAGAAGTTTGATGTTCTCTTCCCTCCAAGCTCCCGGAGAATAATCGGCCTCTCCCCTGCGAAGCAGCTCCAGCCGAAGCAGCTCTGAAGTATCTGCGAAAGAAGGCCTTCCTAAATGGGAACAATCGGCATCCCGCAGGATCTTTTGCGGCAAGGTAACCGGCTCAATATCCAGGTTGGTGGCCATGATCATATCACACACCCTGTCTACACGCCCTGGATCTAACCCTTCCTTTTGCAACACTTCCCGGGCGATCACGCAACTTGCCGCTTCGTGTTTAGCGGCATCAGATACATAGCCAGTATCGTGAAGCCAGGCGGCGAGCAGGAGGTCCTCTTGCTCTTCAGTACTCAGTTGTTCGGCATTTTCTATAAGAACTTTCGTATTTTTAACCACACGTTGCGTATGCCTGAGATTGTGATACAGGAAGTTTGGATCCAGCTTATTAATGAGCAGATCGGTTACAAAATCTTGTGTTCTTTGTACGAGTTCAGACATAGGGAAGTGTACTTTTTAAAAACATAATATTACGAAATAAATAGCTAATGAACCTGATGCGCAAAGGCCACTTCACAATACTATGCTTCTTCGCCCTGGCCGTAATCTCCTGTGCCACCCACGAATTGCGCTTCAGCGATGACCATATTGATCCTACCCCGGCTACTGAAGACCCGGCCCTAAGCATCTATTTGCTTGGCGATGCAGGGAACTCCCCTGCAGGCGGCACAAGCAAGGGTATTACAGCATTTCAAAAAGCGATCACCAAAGGCCATAAGAATGACCTCCTCCTTATCCTTGGAGATAATATTTACGAGAAAGGTATGCCTTCAAAAAGCCATCCGGACAGGGCATTGGCAACACATCGCCTGCAAGTACAACTGGAGGCCGTAAAAGATTTTAAAGGAAAGATCGTAGTGATCCCGGGGAACCACGACTGGTATTCGAATCTGAGCGGACTAAAAGCCCAGGAGAAGTTTACCGAGAAATACCTCGACCACAAGGATGTTTTTCTTCCGGAAAACGGTTGCGGCCTTACGGAGGTCGATATCGACGGGAACACCCACCTTATCGTGATCGATTCACAATGGTATCTCGAAGATTGGGACGAGCACCCTACCATGAACGACGATTGCGAGATCAAAACGCGGAAACGCTTTTTCACCGAATTCGAAAGCATGCTCAAAAAGCAGGAAGGTAAAACGGTGGTGATCGCCATTCATCACCCACTGGACACCTACGGACCCCATGGAGGTTACTTTTCTGCCCGAAAGCACCTTTTCCCCTTTCAGAAAAACATCCCGCTACCGGGACTTGCCTCCCTCATTGCCATTACCCGAAGCGCAGGAGGGGTGAGTCCGCAAGACCTTCAAAATCGGTTCTACCGCCAATTTACCGATCGCATTAAGACCATTGTTAGCAATGCCCCGGTAAAACCCGTTTTTGTTTCCGGCCATGAACACACGCTACAGTATATCGATGGAGGATCTTACAAGCAGATCGTTTCCGGATCGGGATCGAAGACCGCCGCTGCCCGCCAAACCAACAACGCCGTATTCACCTATGGCTACCAGGGCTTCGCCAGGCTCGACATCCATACCGATGGCTCTTCAACTGCGCACTTCTACGGCACAGAGAACGACCAACCGATTTTCAGCACCCGCGTTTTCCCACCGAACGACCAACCGGAGATCCCACCCTATCCGGCCGTATTCCCCGATTCGGTTAGGGCGGCTGTGTACCCTAAGGAAGCCTGGGAGGTTTCCGGAGTGCACAAAAGCCTGTGGGGAGACCATTACCGGGAACTTTACGGCATCGAGGTCCTTGCCCCTACCGTCAGGTTAGACACCCTTTACGGTGGTTTAACCCCGGTGAGAATGGGAGGCGGACACCAATCCAAAACCCTTCGCCTTCGCGACAGTGCCGGCCGCGAGTACAATATGCGGGCATTAAAAAAGAGCGGGGTGAAATTTTTACAGACGGTCGTGCTCAACGATAAGAACCTGAGCACCGAAGACCTTACGGGTACACTTCCCGACAAGCTCCTGATGGATTTCTTTACTGCAGCCCACCCGTACGCATCTTTTGTGGTCCCTGAGCTCTCCAGGGCTGCAGGGGTTTATCACACCAATCCGCGGCTCTTTTACATCCCAAAGCAATCGGCCCTGGGAACCTATAACAATCGCTATGGCGACGCCCTCTATATGATCGAAGAACGCCCGGGCGATGCTTTCGCCGGAGCGGTCAATTTCGGGCAGCCCGATGAGATCGAAAGCACCGATAAGCTCTATGAACAGTTACGCGAAGACGAAGAAAATCGCCTTGATGAAAACAGCTACCTTCGGGCTCGTTTGTTCGATATGCTAATTGGAGACTGGGACCGCCATGGCGATCAGTGGCGATGGGCAGAATTCCATAAAAAAGGCGGTAAGGTGTACCGGCCAATACCAAGAGACCGCGATCAGGCCTTTTCCGACTTTGATGGGGCCCTTTTATCTACGGCACGTACGCTGGCTGCACCGGCAAGAATGGTACAGCGCTACGAACCGGAAGTCAACAACCTGGCGTGGTTCAACATAGAGCCCTTACCCATGGACAGGGTACTCATACAACAAAGCACCAAAGAAGATTACCTGCGGGAAGCTACCTACCTTCAGGAGCACCTCACCGATGCCGTTATCGAGAATGCCTTTAAGCAGTTCCCAAAGACCATAGCAGAACACCCGGGTACCGCAAAACTTATTACCACCCTGAAAGCCCGTCGCAACAACCTGCAGCAGATTGCAAAGGACTATAACCTTCTGCTTTCTGACCTTGTAGTCTTGCACGGCACAGATAAAGACGATCTTGTTTTAGTGGAACGACTAGCGAACAAAAAAACAAGGGTAAGCATACGACGCATCAAAGACGGTGTACCGGCCGATACCCTGGTTTACAAAACATACAACCCCGAAGAAACCAAAGAGATCTGGATATATGCCCTGGATGACGACGATGTGATCAGGGTGACAGGCAAGGGACAAGCCGGTACAATGGTACGTATTGTTGGCGGACAAAATAATGACATCTACCATATTGAAAATGGCAAAAGGGTAAGGATCTATGACCACAGATCGAAACCCAATACGATCAAAGAACACCAAGGAGGCAAGATCAGGTTTACCGACCAATACGACCTGAACCATTTTGACTTCAACAAGAACAGGAACAACAGCAAAGCCATCCTGCCAGGCATAGGCTTTAACCCCGATGCCGGGATCATTACCGGGTTGAGTTACACCCGGACCCATAACGGCTTTGAAAGGAACCCCTTTACCACAAAGCACAGCTTTAGCGCCTACTATCACTTTGCTACCAACGGATTAGAATTCAATTACGACGGAGCGTTTGCCGGGGTCTTTGACCGGTATAATCTTATTGCCGGCGGACGAATCACCAATCCCACATTTACACGTAACTTCTTTGGTTTCGGGAGTAATACGTCTAATGAGGGCGAGACACTGGGATACGACTATTATCGCGTAAACATGAGCCATGCCAATGCCTATGTCGGACTCTCAAGCACTTCCGACTACGGAGGCAGCTGGAGGGGCTCTCTGGCCTTTGATGCCTTCGAGATAGAAAACAATGAGGATCGATTTCTAGGAACAATAGATAATACGCCGGAATTCTACGACTGGAAATACTTTCTAAACCTCAACAGTAATTTCAGGTTCGAGAATTACGACCAACCTTTGAATCCGCGAAGAGGCATGCTGTTTCAACTGGAAACAGGGTATACCTACAACCTGAAGGATAGCGATCACGGCGTATTCTATTTGAAGCCAAAATGGGAGATCTATTACAACCTTACGAGCGACAAGGCGCTGGTACTTAAAACCAATATCTCAGGTCATGTGAACATCGCCAACGACTTTGAATTCTACCAGGGGGCGTTTTTGGGGGGTAACAGCGGACTCCGCGGGTATCGCCTGAATCGCTTTACCGGGAGAAATGCCATGGTGATCAACGGGGATCTTCGGTATAATTTCAAACCTTTCAGAACAGGAGTTTTACCCTTGCAAATGGGAATTTATACGGGGTACGATCTAGGAAGGGTATGGCATCCAAATGATACATTCAACACCTGGCACGATTCATATGGTGGCGGGATCTATGCCGTGGCCGGGAAACTACTTGCCTTCAGACTGGGCTATTTTATATCTGATGAAGACCAGCGGTTTGGCTTCGGACTCGGATTTAATCTTTAAGGGGGATATGGGTTGCAACCCCATCAATGGTGAATTGGTTCTTTTTCTTCCAATAGGCTTCAACACCTTCCTCACCCAGTTCTTCGGCCCACTCCCGAAGTTCTTCCCTGTCGCCCTCATACGCCATCAAAGGAACCCCCATACCGCAGGAGGTTTGAAGCAGGTCTACTTCCATATCGATAAGTTGCCTGCTCCCGGCGATCTCAGGAAACAAGCCAATGTGCTCTTTATAGGCAGCATCCTCCGGATGATACACCTTAGCCTTCCCATAGAGCCTTAGGATCATTGGAGCGCCCTCAAAGGCACAAAACATAATGGTAAGGCGGTTCTTATTAAGTAAATGGGCCGCGGTTTCATTACCACTACCGGTAAGGTTAAGCCATATGACCCGGTTAGGACCAAGTACGCGGAGGGCATCCATTCCTTTGGGAGAAACATTTACCCGACCATCTTCCATGGCCGTCCCCGTGAAAAAGATCTTCTGCTTTTCTATGAAAGCCTGTAGTCTTGGCGTGATCTTGTCAAACTTCTTACCCATATGCGTGGTTTTCCGGTAAAGATAACCAATAATCAGACACTCCCTTTCTGCCGTTCGTAGAACACATCCGATTGAAATTTCAACACATCGATGGCGTTCTGCCGTTTATGCCGATAGAGTTCTTCGTCCTCCCGGAGATCTTCATAGATCTTGTCATTGATGGCCGCGTCGGTCGTTCGCTGTTGTTTTTGCTGGTCGGCCTGTTGGGCAGCAAAAGACTCCAGCGCAGACAGGGAGCGCTCCAGTTTGATATCGTACTCGCCTTTTGGTGCCATAAGTTTCGAAATGATCGGCATGGTCTCTACGGCGAGAAAAAGTAAAAAGATAAAGAATGAAGGCAACCAGGGCAATGCCTCCAACGCATCGATCCTGGCCATGAGTCCGTCAAATCCGTCGATCACCGGCTGGGTCGTTGTTACCTGTTGCTCATAGTCGTTTTTAAGCAATGCTATCGATTCGCGGTTACCGGCAATAAGAGCATTATTCGCTTCCCGTAAGGCCTGAAGTTCGGCCAGGGTGGCATCGTGTTTTTCACGCTTTTCCTTGTAAACAGGCCCTTTCCCCACCTTGAGTGTACCTTCCCTACCCTCGGCTTCGGCAATATAGGTGCTATACAGGGCATTGACCTCAGCTTCTTTGGTGGCGATCTCTGCTTTTAAGTTCGCGTTCTCTGCTTCGAGGGCTTCGATCTGCGGCGTATAGGTCAGCGCGATCTGTTCCCGGTTATCCAGGGTCATGGCATTTTTCGATTCCAGTAATACGCGGTCGATCTCTTTTTCAAAAAGTTTTAGCTCTAAAGGCTTCGAGATCACCACAGCGATGATCACCGCCAGCAATAGCCTGGGAATCGCCTGAAGGAGCTCGGGCCCGAAGGTGTCCCGCTTGCGGATGGTAGAAACAATAAACCTGTCGAGATTAAAAATAAGCAGTCCCCAAACCAGGCCAAAGAACAAAGCGATCCAGACCTGATCAAAGACGGTGAATAAGGCGTAGGCTGACGAAATAAAGGCCATCAGGGCAGTAAAGAATACCGTACCTCCGATCCCGGCCTGTTTGATCTGTTCAGAACCGGAGCATTGTTCTAACAATGCAGGATCGGCTCCGGAACACATCCAGAAGAATTTTTTTAACATGATACTAGCGCTATTGATTGATGAATGAACACCTATGTAACGCTTTCTTATGCCATATGTTACATTAAAAATGTTAAATCTTAAGAGAAGGCTAGGGTGCAGGATTAAAAGATTCGTGTACGTGCACCACCTTCCACTGTTCGTTGATCTTTTTAAAAACAGCACTCCAATACCCCTTCACGGTCATCGTACTATCGTTCGTTAAGACCATACTGTTGGTGAATTCGGCTAAATGCATGGCTGCATCCCTGTCAAGGACCACGATCTCTTCAGAAGACAAGGTCATTTTGGTATTCTGCCTGCTTTCCATACCCTGCGAAAATCCTCCAATGATCTCATCGTAGCCCTGCATGGCCATTCCGTTCAGGTAGAAGGAAGCGCTGTCGGAACGCCAAAAGTCGCGGAATAATTTATCGGGATCGTTGGTTTCCAGGCCTTCGATCACCACCGCCATAAGCGCTTTGATCTCACTTTTAACAGCTTCGCTCTCTTCAGGGGTTAGTTGCTTACGCTCCTCATGATGGCCTCCCCCGTTGCAACCTGGCAGTACGAGTGCAAAAATCACACCTATCATAAACTTCCTCATCTTTCTTTCTTATTGGTTAGACAATCTTAAATTACACATTAACAGCCAGATAAAGAACAATCAACAAAGAATTTCTCATCAGGAAAGAATACATCCCGATCTAGGGAAGAGATCAGAAATGGGAAGGAAGAGTAGGAAGAGCAGAAGAAGAAGAAGAAGAAGAAGGAGCAAGAGAAAGCAAGAGAAAGCAAGAGAAAGCAAGAGATAGAAAGAGATAGCAAGAGATAGAAAAAGATAGAAAGAGACAGCAAGAGACAGCAAGAGAAAGCGCGGGGATAGAAAAAAAATGCCCCCACAGAATCTCCGCGAGGGCATTGGACATGCATTACGATCTTTTTATATGCGTTAAGATCCTTTGCATACTTTAGGATGTTTTGATCTCTGTAAAGTATTTATAGAAATACGGAATGGTCTCAATTCCCTTGAGGTAATTCCAGATCCCATAGTGTTCGTTAGGTGAGTGAATAGCGTCACTATCGAGTCCGAATCCCATAAGGATGGTCTTACTTTTGAGTTCTTTTTCAAAGAGGGAAACGATCGGAATACTTCCTCCACTGCGTTGTGGGATCGGTGTTTTTCCGAAGGTAGCCTCATAAGCCTTACTGGCCGCCTGGTAGCCGTCGTTATCTATGGGAGTCACATAGGGATAACCGCCATGATGGGGTTTCACCACTACTTTAACTCCGGCAGGAGCGATCGACTCGAAGTGTTTTTGGAACAGGTCGGTGATCTCTTCCCAGTCTTGGTGAGGCACCAGTCGCATGGAGATCTTAGCATAGGCTTTTGAAGCGATAACCGTTTTTGCGCCTTCTCCGGTATATCCGCCCCAGATACCATTTACATCAAGGGTAGGACGAATGGAGTTGCGTTCATTGGTCACGTAACCGGCCTCTCCGTAAACATCGGCAATATCCAGGGCCTTTTTATAGGCGTCGAGAGAAAACGGAGCTTTAGCCATTTCATCACGCTCTTCGCGACTCAATTCCTGCACCTTATCGTAGAATCCCGGAATGGTGATATGGTTATTCTCATCCTGAAGCGAAGCGATCATTTTTGACAAAATATTGATCGGATTGGCTACGGCGCCCCCATAAAGACCACTATGAAGGTCGCGGTTAGGTCCGGTAACTTCCACCTCCACATAGGAGAGTCCGCGTAATCCGGTAGTGATAGAAGGGGTATCTTTAGCGATCATTCCCGTATCGGAGATCAGGATCACATCGTTAGCGAGCTTTTCGCGGTTGCGTTCGAGGAACCATCCGAGGCTTTCAGAACCAACTTCCTCTTCACCTTCGATCATGAATTTCACATTACACGGCAGCTCATCGTTAGCTACCATATACTCGAGGGCTTTAACATGCATATACATTTGCCCCTTATCGTCTGAGGCCCCGCGGGCAAAGATAGCCCCCTCAGGGTGCAGCTCGGTTTCTTTGATCACCGGTTCGAATGGTGGCGAATGCCAAAGATCTACTGGATCCGGCGGCTGCACATCGTAGTGACCATAAACCAACACCGTGGGGAGTTCGGGGTCTACGACCTTTTCGCCGTAAACAATAGGGTAACCCGGAGTCTCACAGATCTCGGTATGATCACACCCTGCTTTTTCAAGGGCACTTCGAACTGCTTCAGCGGTATTGAGCACGTCTTCAGAGAATGCAGGATCGGCACTTACCGAGGGAATCTTTAACAGTTCTATAAGTTCATCAATAAATCGTTGTTGGTGCGTCGTGATATACGACTTTATATTTTCCATGGAGTAGTAATTGTATACCCCAAAAGTACAAAAAATGAAAATTTCATTCACAGTTCTTTGCAATATCAAAAATTGCCTTATATTTGCACCCACAATTCGCGGGTGTGGTGGAATTGGTAGACACGCTAGACTTAGGATCTAGTGCCGCAAGGTGTGAAGGTTCGAGTCCTTTCACCCGCACAAAGAGCTCTTCAGAAATGAAGGGCTTTTTTTTTGATCAAAGATGAAGGGGGTACGGGTGAAGGGTTAAGAGTTTGAGCATTGAGCATGCCTGAATAAGGTTGCCCTATTTCCCCACTTTTCCGCTTACCGGTTTAGCTTCCTCCCCATTTACCCCTCTCGATAAAATTGCTTCGCAATCACCATCCCTTCAGTATGCAGGCATACTTTCGGAAGACAGGCTCGAGGTGACAATTCCCTACTTCCCCCGCCCGCCTACCTACCTACCTACCTACCTACCTACCTACCTACCTACCTACCTACCTACCTCTTCACCCCTTCACCTCTTCACCATTTTCACTATCTTACCTCATCAAACCACCTGACATGTGTTACCACACCAGCCAGACCAAGACCACCTCTCAGCTTGAATCCCGATTTAAGGTAAAACGCAATCCGTCATTCGACATAGGAGAAACCGACTTTACCTTTTACCATCGCAACGGATTCGCCCACGAATACATGCTTATGATCCCTCAGGAGGCTCCTGAGCTACTTACTCCGGCCATGTGGGGACTTATGCCAACCGACCGCCCCGGTGCCGATCACAGGCAATATTACAAGGAGAGTGTTAAATACGGGAGAGGACTCAACGCCCGGTCTGAAAAACTATTCGACCACTTTATCTACAAACATTCGGCATTAACCAAAAGATGCCTGGTACCGCTAAACGGATTCTTTGAACCACACCGCCATAACGGTAAGAACTACCCCTATTTTATTGGCAGGAGCGACCGGGAATCGTTCGCCCTCGCAGGGATCTACAATAAAAGCAACGACGGGTATATCACCCTGGCCATACTCACCAAACAGGCTTCTCCGTATTTTGCAGACATCCACAACGTCAAACAGCGGCAACCGGTATTGCTTAACCCGGAAACAGAAAAACAATGGCTCGACCCCACCTGCACCCCCACCGACCTCAAAACACTGTTAGGTGCTGCATACCCCGAGAGCGAGCTTCAGGCCTATACGGTGAGCAAAGACCTTTACAGCCGAACCAAGGATTCAAACACGTCGCACATCCTGGACCAAGTGCAATATCCCGAACTCTCCAGCTTGTTTTAGATCTCCGAAACAGTCAATTCATGATCAAACAGTCGCAGAAGTATTCAACTAATAAAACAACGGTCTTTTAAAGGCTGTAAATTGCATAATAACAGAGATTTATTAATTTTAATAAAACAGACCGTAACTTACATCCCCGATACCCTGCCCTCCTTACTTCTCCTAAAGAGCCGATGCTATGCTGTGCAGTTAAACATTAAACCTGAGCCGTATCATGCAGTCCGACCGATCCTCCGAAGAGAACAATAAGACCATAGAGAAGAGTCCGCTTTGCGGACTGGAAGAACAGGAAGCCATCATGTGCCTGGCCTATATCATTATGGGCACCCATAACTTTACTCCTGAAGAATTCGTGAGTTACCAGGCCATGTCCAAAAAATTCTGTAGTGCCGACCTGGACCTGATGCAGTGCAAGAGCCGGTTTTACGATATGCTTCGAGAGCATAAGAACGAAGACATTATCAAGGATTGCATAGGGATCATACGCCCCAAGTACCGGGAAATGGTATTCGCCTGGCTCGTAGACGGTGTTGCGGCAGATGCGCATTACACCTATGATGAAGAAGACTACATAAGCCTGTTAAGGCAAGAGATCGGGATCTCCACACAAATGGCCGACCGCATCATGGAGGTCATGACCATAAAAAATAAGAAATACAAACAACCCCGCACAGCAGACTAACAAAGCCTGAGCACAGGGTTGATATAGCTATTGCCAAGCCTCCTCTTTGAAAAAGGCCTATGCTCTTAAATTAATTCTGGTATTCCCATACCTTAACGTAATCGATCTCATAGGTCACAGGGAAAATGCTGTTATCGATCTCGGTTCCACCGAAAGTACCTCCTACAGCCAGGTTCAGCAGGATATAAAAAGGCTGATCATAGGGCCATGTCTCCGCATTTTTCACTTCCGGTGCATAGGTATACACTTTCTTCCCGTCTATGCTAAAGGTGATCGCCTCCGGGGTCCAATTGGCGGTATAGGTATGAAATCCTTCTTCGATATTTGGGATCATATTCTTTTCGGTATTCACGGTTCTGCCATAACTGGAAGGCGTGTGCATAGAGGTATGGATGATCCCCGGCTCTCTCCCGGCATATTCCATAATATCCACCTCCCCGCATGCAGGCCAACCTACCTGATCGATATTCGATCCAAGCAACCAAAATGCAGGCCACGTACCTTTACCGGCGGGCAGCTTTGCTTTCATCTCTACCGTACCGTATTGAAATTCGAACTTCCCTTTGGTATTAATACGAGTCGCTGTATAGCCCGAAGTATCTTGTTTAGCAGTAATAATGAGCTTCCCGTCTTCCAGGTGATGATTGTTGTCGGTATACACCTGCAACTCGTTATTCCCCCATCCACAGGCCTGCGGACAACCATCGCCAAGAGCAAAACTCCACACCGATGTATCCAGGGTATCTCCCGAGAAATCTTCATGCAGAATAAGTGTCTTCTCCTGTTTGCAGGACATGAAGAAAAGAGCTAGTGTAGCAACATAAAATAGGTTTTTCATAACGTCTGTTTAATTAAAAAAAAAAGATGCTGTACTCCTGTTGGAGCACAGCATCAAAGATAACCACTCTTAGGAATTATTGAAAAACCCTGATATAATCAATCTCCATACTTCCCGATTGAAATGCCGGATCGATATCTCCACCAAGATTACCACCCATGGCAATGTTCAGGATCAGGAAAAAGTCCTGGTTGTAGGGCAATGTATTGTCGTTTGGCGAATTAAAGAAGAGTTTATCATCTACGAAGAAATTCATCCCATTCTGATCCCACTCAAGACTGTAAACGTGGAATTCTGTTGAAACATTATCCACATTCGTCGCATTGTAACGGGCACTGGATGAATAAAAGAACTCATCATGAGTAGCAGCAGACACCCTACCAGGGTTGTTACCCACATGCTCCATGATGTCGATCTCGCCACATTTAGGCCAACCCACCTCATTGATATTAGCTCCTAACATCCAGATCGCAGGCCAGGTTCCTCCACCTTCAGGTAATTTAGCACGCACTTCTACTCTACCGTATTGGAAAGAGAATTTATTCTGCGTAGTTATACGCGCCGAAGAATAATCGTAGTCTTGATCACTTTCTGCTCTGGCAGTAATGCGAAGAACATCATTTTCGACAGTTACATTATCCGAGCTATCGGTATACCATTGTTTTTCATTGTTCCCCCAGCCACAGATACCGCGGTCACATCCGTCACCGATCTCATAGTTCCAAAAATCGGTATCAAGTGATCCATCTTCTTCGAATTCCTGAGCCCAAACCAAAGAGGGATCAACAAAGATCTCAAAAGTTACATTCTCACTTACGGTCGTATTACCCTCACCAAGGGCTTCTACCGTAACGGTAAAGGTACCGCTGGCCCCGAAATTAAAAGTGGCCTTACCTTCAGTAGACTCCTTAACAGTATTATTAAATATGAAACGATAATCCAAGGCATTATCTGCTGTAGCTTCGAAATTTACCGTTCCACTACCATTCCCGGCGGGGCTGGCATTGGATCCTACAATGTGAGTTTCGATCTGAAGGTTAGAAGGCGATGTATTATTATCTGGTATCGGATTAGTGACGTCCGAATCACTATCCCCTGAACAGGACACTATAAAAAGTGTCATCACACCCAGAAAGGAAATAGATCTGAATAAATTTTTCATGTATTAGTGTATTTAACGTAGTTATAAATTCTTTGCAATAAAAAAAACTCCCTCTCACCCTCAGAATATAAGAGTAAGAAGGAGTTTTGTATTTAATAAAAGGTAGTTGTTTGATATAAAATTGACTCCCACCTCATAACTTTTATTTATTGGTCAACACCGGAACCGGCATCGGTCGCAATAAGGGTAAACCACCAGTCGAACTCGCCGTTCCCGTCGGTAGTTTTTACCACCATTTCATTCGCGTCACGAGCAAAGATCTGGTAAACATGGCTACCACCGGTGTAGTACCCGAAGAAACCGATCCCGTTAAGGATAAGCACTTCGCTACCATCAACTTCGCTAAGCGCCCAGTTTTCGGTGTAATCTCCAAACTGGTAGTTAATGATATCTGCACCTTCCGATTCTCCTCCGGATCCACCGAGTTCATCGATAAGGCCAACACGACCAAACACATCTCCATTGGTAACATGGGTAAAGGTTCCGTCGGCTCTAAAGGTATAGCGGTCGTCATACATACCACGCCCTTCTTTTTCATTAGCCCCGGCTCCATACCATTCGGTTGGGATCTGACCACCTACAGGTCCAAGACCAAAGTGTCCGGGAGCTTCAGCCTTAATTCTCCACTCACGCTCTCCGTCTGCATAAAGCATATCGAGAAGGTCTTGTGGTGGCTCATAGGTGAACAGCACCTCTACAGGCATGTTTTTGCTGGAACTGAGTCCGCCCTGACCACTGGCCACAACATTAATGTTATACTCGTTTAATCCGGTATTGGTAACACCAAAAGTAGCCTCACCACCGGAAGTGGTTTTAGTCACACCATTTACGGTAAACATATAGGTAATCGCATTCTCTGCAGTAGCTTTAAGATTGATGATCCCGCTACCGTCCCCGTAAGGGTTCGCTTCATCTGCGCCAACGAGCTCTACCATCACCTCCAGATTGGCCGGAACGGTAATGGGATCGAGCGTTGCGCGATCTTCCTGGCACGATACCAGTACTATGGCCAAAAGCCATAGTACGGATAACGTTTTTATCATTTTTTTCATAGTCAATTGTTATTTATTGAACAATTTGGATATCATCAACATAGAAGGTCACGGCCTCCGTAGTATTCGACTGGTCCTCGTTAGAGAATGGACGAATAACAACTCTGTCATAAACATTCGCAAGATCGAATGTTGGGTCATCTGAGAAATCAAAAGTAAAGGTTTCCCAAGTACCAGAAGTCTGAGTGGTCGCTCTTTTCACAACGAATACTGTTGGACAACAACCTTCAATAGTACTTGAATCTTCAATTTCTACTGTAAATGGCGTATTGGCTCTGCTTGACCAGATCTTCACGCTGATAGTCGCTGAATTGGTAAGGTCCATACCCTCTTTAAGCAGTACGAGCGCTCCACCCCAGAAAGGCTTATCGGCATCTTTGATCATTTCAAGAACGGTAGCACTTGGATTGTCGGCATCTACCTGAGGATTCTCAACGATGGCCACACTAGTCTCAAATGGAGACCATCCCAGTTCAACACCGGTTGATTCAAAAGTGATCGGAAGTGCAGGAAGTACCTTTCCTAACTGGAAATCATCAAAGTAGAACGTCTCTTCTTGTCCGGGAGTCCCGAAATCAGGGAATACAACGATGGCATTATACCCAACAGCTGCATCATATGGCAGATTCTCAGATGTTGAAACATCAAACGAGATAGTCTCCCAGGTATTAGCTCTGGTGGTAGTTCCCCAAACCTCTACGAATACACTTGGATTACCATTTCCATCAGGCTCAGAGTTGGTATCTTCTAATTTCAACAATACAGGAACACCAGCTCTTGGAGACCATACATTGATCGTCATCTCAGTGCTCTCAGTGAAGTTGATCGGCTCCGGAAGCTCCATCTTAATACCTGCCCAAACTTCGGCTCCTGCCGCTTTTGGCACCTCGATAACCTTCGCACTGGTATTAGCTCCTCTCATATCAGGATTGTCAATAACTGCAACACCAGCACCTCCAAATCCGAAGAATCCGCTGTAATCAAGCGTTTCAGACTCAAAGTTTAGAGGAAGTCCAAGAACTTCTCCTCCAGAGATCGCCATAGTAAGTACGATGGAAGTCTCTGTTACCTGTGAAGAAGCACCTTTGGCAACCACGCGAACAGTATACGCACCTTCTGCAGCATAAGTGTAATTTGCAGTTCCTCCGTTACCAACTACTACCGGCTCTTCACCTAAAACCTCACCAAAGTATACTTCAAACTCCATTGCATTGTCTGCAGAAGGAGTAATGTTTGCAGTAAGGTTAGTGGTTTGGATATCCAAAACAAGGTTTTCAGGCTTGCTGAAAGAAACATCAACGGTTTTAGTCAACGAGCTGGTAAGACCAGTGATCCCAACGGCAACCACTTTCATTTCGTAAGTACCTTCAGCATATACGTGATCGGCACTTTCTCCTGGAGAAACCTGAACCGGAGTTTCGTCTTCTACGTCTCCAAAAAAGATCTCAAATGCAGTAGCTCCCTCAGCAGAAGGGGTTACGGTTACAGTTCCGCTATCGTCTTGAGCCATATCAAAAGCAATAGCAACGTTGGTCGGTGCTGAAACATCCTGGAATGCATAGGACGTTTCTTCAGTCTCACAAGACGAACCCAACACGAGGGCCATCAGGGAGAACATATAAATGAATAGATTTTTGAGCGTTTTCATATATAGGTAAATTTGTGTTTAATTAATAGCCTGGATTTTGTGGCCAACGGTTACCCGCTAACTCGATCTCTACAGAAGGAATAGGGAACAATTCGTGCTTTCCGGCCTGGAAACCTGGAATGGTTCCTGCAGCTCTTCCGGTACGAACAAGGTCAAAGAAACGGTGTCCTTCTCCCATTAGCTCCAATCTTCTCTCATCGTAGATCGCATTGGTAAGGGCATTCCCTGAAAGGGTAACATCAGCCAAACCGGCTCTGCTTCTCACCTGATTAAGGTATTCTCTTGCCTGAGCATCTCCTAAACCTCCGCGGTTAATAGCTTCAGCAGCCATCAACAATACATCTGCATAACGAATAGCGCGGTAGTTTGCGGGGTTGTTCAGGTTAGGGTCTCCAGTATTGAGATCATCCTGTCTTGGGATGTACTTACGGTTAAAGAATCCTGTTTGCTCATATCCGGCAGCTTCGTTGTAAGCGGATCCGGTAGCTTCGTTCCATGTAACGATATTCAGGATAGAAAGGTCTCTTCTGATATCGTTATCAGCATAGGCATCATAAGCCTCCTGAGTAGGAACGTTGAAACTAAATCCAGAGTCGAAGTGGAATCCTGAGTACCCTCTTGGCCCCTGAAATCCTACAGCAACATTACCCTCTACACACTGGAGACATCCAAATCCTGCTCCTTGTGTATCGGTGTACTGTACTTCAAAAACAGACTCTGATCCATTTTCTCCTCTTCTTTCGAAAAGCATTTCATAGGCCTCATTAGGAAGGGTTTCATAGATTCCCTCTTCAGTAATGTCTGCTCCTACCGGTTGAGTAAGCGCATACTGACCGCTATTGATCACTTCCTGAAGCACAGTAGCAGCTTCAGAGAATTTATCCTGATAGAGGTATACTTTTCCAAGAAGCGCTAAAGCAGCTCCTTTAGTAGCTCTACCAAACTGTCCGTTAGCAGGTGCGTATTCCAGTACACTTGCTGCATAGATAAGGTCTGCTTCGATCTGAGCATATACTTCTGCTTTAGGCGTACGCTCTACAGTTTGCTCATCACCGAACTGGAATCTCTTATCTACCGCTAAAGGCACATCTCCGAACCATTTTACAAGGTCAAAATAATAATATGCTCTCAGGAAGGTAGCCTCCGCAAGGATGGTCTCCTTACCAGGAAAGTCGATATTATCTTTAAACTCAAGGATATAATTCGCACGATTCACACCGGCAAAGGTCCATGACCAGATATCACGTAACTGCTGATTCACCGGAGTATGGATCATATCATCCACCTCCTGGATCCCGATAACGTCGGTAGCACTCTCACCACCGGCAAGGGTGTTATCTGAAGCGATCTCGCCTACCATATTTTTCAGGTATCCTGCTTGCAAAAGATCATAAGCAGCTACCAAACCTTCGTAATACTCCTCTTCGGTAGTAAAAAAGCTCTCTGAGTTCTTGTCGAACGAATCCACGTCCACAAAATCGTCTGTACAGGCCACCGTAGTCACAGCAGCAAGACAGATCATCAACATGTATTTTAAAGTGTTGTATTTCATCATCAGAGTGTTTTTAGAATTTAAGATTTAGTCCTAGTAAATAGGTACGTGGCACAGGATAGAATCCTTGGTCGATACCACCACCAATTGGAGCTCCACTGGAAGCACTAGGATCATAACCGCGATACTCAGTAAATGTATACAGGTTGTTCACCGACACGTAAAAACGTAATGAGTCGAGTCCAACGCTGTCCATTGTATCAGGATTAATGGTGTACCCAAGCTGTACATTCTGAATTCTTATGAAAGAACCATCCTCTACATAGTAATCAGAGAACAGAATACTTGACGTAGCACCAGTGGTCACTCTAGGATCAGTATTGGTAGAACCTGGACCGGTCCAACGGTTTAACACATAGTTCAAACGGTTCACTCGAGGAATAGCACGCTCGTAGTTACGAACGATCTCATTTCCGATAGACCCGAAGGTATAAGCACTAAAGTCAAAGTTCTTGTAGTTGAAACCTAAGTTGAAACCTAAAGTCGCATCAGGGATCGGGTTACCGATATCTGTACGGTCAGTCTCATCAATTACACCGTCTCCATTTGTGTCAACAAATCTCAACTCACCGGGAGCCGCATTTGGCTGTGTAGCGTGAGCATCAACTTCTGCCTGAGTTTGGAAAACACCATCAGTTTCATATCCGTAGAAATAACCCAGTGGCTTACCATCTTCCATACGTGATGGGAAGTCCTGACCTACACCAAATCCTCCTCCTGGAATAAATCCTACTCCGTTGTTCACAGAAAGCACTTCGTTTCTAAGGAAGGTCATGTTATAGCTGATGTTGTAGCTGAAGTCTTCAGACGGATCATCAGACCAACCAAGTACGAATTCGAAACCTTCGTTCTCTACGGTACCGGCATTTACAATTGGCAATCCAGCACCAGGAGCGGCAGCTCCAAGAATTCCGGATACCGGCGGACTAACCAACAGGTTCTCTGTAGTTTTCTTAAAGTAATCTGCAGTTAAACTCAAACGGCTGTCGAACATACGCATGTCCATACCGATATCGAGGGTTTTCTGCTCTTCCCACTGAATTTGAGGGTTTGCAAGAATACCTGCAGCAGCACCTAATTCGAGTGATTCATCGTTGAAATCACCGGTAACAGAAGGGCCACTGAATACATACTCACCTTCTCCGTTAAGTACAGATCGGAAAGCATTTGCAGGGATACGGTCGTTACCAACTATACCGTAAGAACCTCTTAATTTCAGGAAGGTTACTGTACTGCCTTCTCCGAAGAAATCCTCTTCACTAACTACCCAACCAACAGATCCGGAAGGGAAGTAACCAAAACGATTCTCTGGTCCGAATTTGGTAGAACCATCTCGTCTGATCAATGCAGAGAATAAGTATTTATTTTTGTAGTTATACTGCGCTCTCGCAAAGTAAGAAAGCAGTCTTTCGTCGAATCTGTCTCCACCGTTACGGTAAACATCTTCAACCTCTTCTGCAACATCTATACTTGCCTCTAACCAATTGTTGGTTGGCAAACGATTTCCTCTGAAACCTCCAAGGTCACCCTGTGTTCTGAACACAGACATACCTAATGTTGCTTTTACATTGTGATCTCCAAAGTCCTTGTCGTAGTTGATGAAGGAATCCCAGGTGTAATCCTTATAGATATCGAAGTTCTCGAAAACAGAGTTATTTGTTCTGTTAAAGGTCTTACCAACCCCGTAGAATACGATAGGCTCAAAGAACTTACCGTCTACTTCAGCATAGTTGAACTGAAGGCTGGATTCTGCAGAGAAACCATCCAGAAACTCATAACGGGCACCCACCTTACCACTGATACGATCTACAGCAGTTTTGTTGTAAGTGTTCGCCATCTGAGCTAATGGGTTAATGATCTCCTGACCTAGTCCGTCTGCATAAGTAAAGGTTCCATCAGGATTTCTTGGAGCAAATGTCGGAGCGTTATTCAACGCGTTAAAGAGCACAGAACCTAAAGCATTCTCAGGAAGCGTTCTTCTGTTGGTTCCTGTGTAGAGAATGTTGGTTGTGAGCTTAAGATTCTCGATAGGATCGAGGTTGTAGTTCGCTCTAACGGTTGTTCTGTTAAAGTTCGACTTATCGCCACCTACGATACCATCCTGAGTAAGGTAAGACACACCAAAAGAGTAACGCGATTTCTCGGTACCTCCGGTCATGGTAAGGTTGTGGTTAAAGATCGGTGCTTTTTCGAACACCTCATCCTGCCAATCAGTACCTTGTCCAAGGTTTCTGATATTAGGAAAAGGAATCGGATCTCCACCGGCAATTGCAGCCTCGTTAGAAATTACAGCGTACTCTGTTGCGTTAAGCACAGGAAGTTTACGGCTGGTCTCCTGGAAACCTCCGTAAGCATCGTAGCTAAATTTCAGCTCGGTGTTTAATTTACCGGTTTTGGTAGTAATAAGGATAACCCCGTTCGCTGCACGCACCCCGTAGATACCGGCAGTGGCATCCTTTAATACGGTCATCGACTCGATGTCACCGGGGTTCAATACAGAAAGGTCTTCGATCACGTTACCGTCTACAAGAATAAGCGGACGGTTGTCTCCGTTGGTAGAGATACCACGAATACGAATATTCGAAGCTGCACCAGGAGAACCAGAGGTGGTCGTTACCTGCACCCCGGCTACCTGTCCTTGCAGGGCCTGCTCAACACGTTGAGGATTCACCGCCTCGATCGACTCGGCATCAATTGCCGTAACCGCACCGGTAAGCTCCTTTTTCGTTTGTGTACCATAACCTACTACAACCACCTCGTCTAATGCCTGGGTGTCTGTAACAAGTTCAATGTTTAATACGGTGGCATCGCCTACCGTTAGTTCCTGGGTTCTAAAACCGATATAGGAAATCTGTAAGATGGCGCCCTTAGGGACTCCAGCTAAAAAGAAGTTTCCGTCAAAATCGGTACTTGTACCCATTGTCGTATTCTTTACGATGACGTTGGCCCCCGGAATCGGTATTCCGGTCTCGGCTTCTTTCACCGTACCACTCAGATCGACTTCCTGCGCTCGCAGAAGTCCCGAAATGAGGAAAATTGTGAAGAATAAAAGTCTAGCGTTCATAGAAATGATTTTGTCCTGTAAAGCTACGGGAAATATTAAAGAATCCTTAAAAATCGCCTCAACAAAATTTCTACAACGCAAAATTAACAGTGCCAAATTATGATTTCATTAACTGCAACCTTGTAACTGCCCATTTTACTGAGGCTTAGCCAGTATTAACAATAGCTAAGAAAACGTTGTAGCTACAACAAAAAAACGTTTTCGTATAGGTGTTGTATAGGTAAATTAACAAAAAGTTGAGGTGCTAAACCGAAAGTATATACTCAACAAGACCCGTTTCATGCGCCAAGTCCATTTTTTTACGCAAACGATAGCGCTTGATCTCTACACTGCGCACAGAGATGTTCAACAACGGAGCGATCTCTTTTGAAGATAAATTGAGCCTTAAGTAGGCACATAAACGAAGATCGTTCGGGGTAAGTTTGGGATGAACCTCCTTGATCCTTTTCAGGAAATCCTTATCAGTATTATTAAAGGCCTCTTCGAACATGCTCCAGTTATCTTCCTCATCGATATCCTTATTGATACTGCTAATGATCGCACGGATCTGTTTTTCGCCGTTCCCATTAAGTTTTTTAAGCCTGTCCCGAATCTCAATGAGGAATTCATTCTTACGTATCACACTCATGGTCGAGGCCGCCAGCTCCTTACTTTTACTATCTACATCCTGCTTGAGCTTTTCATTGCGCAAACGCGATAGCTCCTGCTCGTTCTCCAACTGCTCCAGGCGATGTTTCTCTTCAGTTTGCTGCATGAGCTGCTGTTGTTTCCTGTCGTAGTACCTCTTGTAGCGGTTGTTGACAAATAAGGCCCCCAAGACGAATATACCCAAATAGGCCGCCAGGGCCGGCATGGAAAAATACCAAGGCGGCAATATTTCAAAACCATACTCCACCTCTCCGGAAGTTGGCTGTGCTCCAACGCGCCCCCTCACTCTGAACACATAGTGCCCGAAAGGGAGGTTTTCAAAATTCACTTCAGCATCTTCGGTCCATGCGCTCCATTCGTCATGATATCCTTCCAACATGTACTGGTAGCTTGTTTTTACGTATTTCTGAAACTCAGGTACCGCGAACTGAAACCTAATATGATTGTTCTTGTAGCTCAGGGTAGCAGGCTTATCGAGATCCAATAAGACCTCTTCCGTCCCGGGTTCCTGCGCAGCGACCTGCTTTAAAAAAATGTCGTACTCCTCGTTGCGAATTTTATTGATATTAAAAGAGAGGTAACCGTCTTTTGATCCCACGAGGTATTTTTCATTACCCAACCCCAAAATGTGTTCATAGCCGGTTATGGTCCTTAGCTCGTCATAAGGCACAGGTACCTCGCTAATATTTGGCTTATCACTAAGAAGGCCCCTGTTCATCTTCAAGAGGTAATCCCGGGTAAAGAACCAGAGATTGCCCCGGCCATCATTGACCATTTTACCGGAAACAAAATTTTTCCCGCTCACCATACTACTAAGAAGAGAGTCCTTGACAAAACCTGTTGGATTCCGGGTATCAAGTCCATAAACCCCTTCCCTGTTCGTATAATAGATATGATCTTCAAAGCGAGCCAATCCTGAATTTCGCCCTTTACCAGGCTGATCCAGTTTAATAAAACTCTTAACGCGTAAAAGAGAGGAATCGAGCGTTAACTCATAAACACCTTTATACTCATGGCTCATATAGATCTTATGACCATCTATGATCTCAAAATGCTTCGAAGAATAGGTGAATCCGTCGATATTGTCGAAATAGCGCCAAAACCCACCTTCTTTCTTTAAGAGATTGAATCCATTGTAATTTCCCTGAAGAATAAGATCCGGTCTCCCCGGAACGGTTCTGAAGTCCCAGGTACCCGTGACATCAGAGATCAGCGTTGCCCTATTACCCTCTACAACAAAGGTTCCATAGTCATGACCACAAAAGAGGGTGTCATCATAGGTAAATAATGACCACACCTGAGACTTAGTCCCCTCAATAAGCTGGTAGGAAGCATCTTCAGGCCCTTTATAAAACAATCCCTGGTTGGTTCCCAAATACAGTACACCATCCTTTTTAGCAGAAGCATAAACAGTCCCAATCTTCCCGCTGTGCAGCAAATAACGCTTAATGGGCGCCTCCAGGTTCACTGTGGTGATCCCGTTATCGAGGCCGAGCCAAAGGTTATTATCAGCATCTTCCTTGAGAGACAATATGGTATTATTACCCAACCCCTTTAACTGGTTGATATGATATACCACCTGAAGATCCGGATTGGTAACGACCAACCCTTCTGATATGGTACCAAATGCAATATTTCCATTCGATAATTCTGTAGCGTGGTATATACCGGTATTTTCGAGCGCATCAGGAGCCTTAATCTTAATAAGGCCCCTTGTTTCCGTATTGAAATCAAAGATCCCTCCCTTCTGGGTTATCAGGAGATAACCGGTTGGCCGTGGGATCATTTTTGCGATGCGCTCCTGCGCAATACGAGGGTCATCGATCACACGCTGCGCCCTGTCCCGGTCGATCATGAAGAGTCCTTCTCCTGAAGAATGAAAGAACACCTTGCCATCAGGATGAAACATACGGGTTACTCCCATGGGAGCGTCGATCGTCTTTATCTCTTTGCTAACCTGGTTGTATATAAGTATTCTGTCGAGAGATTGAAATAGAATAAAGGGTTCGTGATAAGCAATATTCCAGAATTGCTCATCTTCCATGATGACGAGATCGGCGATTTCATTAAGAGATGTATAGCGCAACCGTCCTTCGTCTTGCTTTTCCCAAAACCCGACTTCCATATAACACCCGGTAAAGATCTTATCACCGATCACCTTAACCGAGCGTAAAATACTCTGGTTGGTGGTTGGGTAAGTGGTCCAGGAAGCCCCGTCGAAAACCAGCAATCCGTCATTGTTAGCAAAATACATGTTTCCTTCAGGATCCTGATCGATCATCCAGTTCTGGTTTCCCGCTTCGTAATCAATGGGTTCATAGGCATTTATAGGAGGAAACTCCTGAGCGAAAAGCCCTATACAAATCAAGTTGAATTGCAGTAGTAATATGACCAATAAATTTTTCATGGAACTATGTAATGGGTGCAGGTTATATTCTGCCATAAAGATAGGTAAAATTCAACAGCTCTCAAGCTCTGAGAGAGCCTGCAGCCTGATCTCAAGAAGAGCGGCCTACCCCCTTTATAAAGTCAAAACTAAGTCCCAGAATGATCACATTAGTTCCCGTAACGGGCAGCACAAATCGCGAATCGTCCAAACGCCCTTGAAGATATACTGAAAACAGGTCTCCGAAATAATAATTGACTCCCGCATAGAATTGTAAGAGCCGGAAGTTACCATCAAATTGGGTTTCATTTCCAACTTGCCATTGGGCATTGAAACCGCCTTCGATCTTTATACGTGAAGTAAGTGTATACCTGTTCAGAAATTCTGTACCGACCACGGGAAAAGCCACCACCTCATCCTCTGACAGACGTCGGTATCGCTCCTCGATGTAGGCGACAGTTAATGCAGAATAGAGCTTTTTACCGGTAAACTTATACCCACCTATATAATTGCTAGATCGGACCTCAGCACTCTCAATAAGAAACTGAAATTCGTCCGGAATATTGCTGAGATTCCAGGCTAATCCGGCACTGAATTTGGGCGAAAATTGATAGGTAAGGGATGCTCCATAATTGGTATGCGAGCCGAACAACTGCGCTTGAAGCCCAAGACGCAGATTGCGAAAATGGTTGCGATAAACAACAGCCACATCTGCCCTACCGGTCCCTTTCCATCCTCCATCGGTATTCCCTGCATATACATCGACCCCACTACTGCCAAAAACTGTGAATCCATCGGTATACCCTCCTACATCGTAATATACACCCCATTGCTTCCCCAGGCTAATAGAACCGAGGGTTTCATGAGCAATACCTAAATACCCCAAACGAGCAGAAAAAGGCTCAGGCTCCTGAAAGGGATCGTTAATAAAGTCGGAAGGATTGTTGGCATTGTTATTGAATTTTGTGCCTTGAGAAAGATTTAGCCCATATTCCAGTCTGGCAAAGACCCTGGTTTTCTCACCAACATTTCGAAATAGCGAAGTACCAAATCGCGGTACATTCTCTCCGAGCTCAAATATCCCGGAATAATAAGCCGTATGCACCTGAAGATGCACATTGAATGCCAGGGAGTCCAGTATTCTGCTCTCTCCACTTCCAATAATTAACGTCCCTCCGCCAGCTGTGTTTCCTGCAACACCATCTTCCTGAGCAAAACTAACCGCCATTACCAACAAAAGAAAACTGCAAAACAGCCTTCTGAAAACGCATACCGCCATGATGAAAATGTCTTGAAAAAATCCTTTAATCGATAAACATTACTCTAAATATACTGATTTCAAGTTACTTACAGCGTTTCCAAAAGATGAACCCCCCATTTTTACCATACGAAATACCGCAATCATCACCCAATAGTTTCAAGATCTTAACCAGCCTTCATATTAAATAGCCATGACTTGCATACGGATCTATTGACAACCCTGAAACATACTCCTACTTTAAGCCCCCTACCTCATCATTGTCTAAAACTCACACTTCCGGAACCTGGACTTCGGCACAAGCTACACATTTATGCAAGAGGCCATTTCGGTGAACACGAATCAAAATACCGTGCTTTGTTAGCAAATCATTAACTCTTAAAAAAGATGGATCCCCAAAAGATATTAATCGTAATATTGCAATAAACTAATACACTACAAAAACACCTGCTGAATCGCCTCTGCAACCGCCGGTATTCGACACATAATAACCAACTCCATGGGAATAACTAAAACCGAGATCTTTACCGATCGACAAAACAGCCTCGCCATAATGGCCAAAGTGCTGGGGCATCCCGCACGCATTGCGATACTCGATCATTTATTCAACATCAAAGCCTGCGTTTGCGGCGACCTGGTTAATGAGATAGGATTATCTCAACCCACCATTTCACAACACTTAAAAGAACTTAAACAGGCCGGACTTATCAAAGGAAATATCGATGGCAACAAAGTTTGCTATTGTATCAACGAAGAGGCATGGCAGCGTATGCGAAACAACATCGTCTCTTTCCTGGATCAGGACCCATACAAAAACGACTGCTGTTAACAAAACCTATCACATCATGCTCGAAAAATTAGAACAAAGCATTCGCGAGATCGCCGCAGCCAATCCTTCTGAAGAAAGAAAAGCGCTATTAAACCAGTTAAAAGATGCTATTAAAACAGCTATAACCAATAATGGTGTAGCCAACCTCAATTTTATATGCACGCACAACTCCCGAAGAAGTCACCTTTCGCAGCTATGGGCACAAACGGCTGCAGCCTACCACGGCTTCGGACAAAAAGTTGTATGCTACTCAGGAGGTACTGAGGCCACAGCACTTTTTCCGGCCGTAGCCGAAACCCTAAAAAGCCAAGGATATGAGATCCTGAAGTTGAGCCAGGAAACTAACCCTGTATACGCCATCAAATACGCAGAGAATCAACCGGCGGTGATCGGCTTCTCTAAAGCCTACCACCACCCTTTTAACCCCAAAAGCGAGTACATTGCGGTTATGACCTGCGATTCAGCCAATGAGGCTTGCCCTGTGGTTGTCGGAGCATCGAACAGGATCCCTTTAACCTATGAAGACCCCAAATTATTTGATGACACTCCTGAAAAGATGGCAAAATACCTGGAACGCAGTGAGCAGATCGCAGGAGAGATGCTCTGGATCTTTAATGAACTAAAAAAACAACTACAGTAATGAGCAATAAGAAACTAAGCTTTTTAGACCGCAACCTAACCCTATGGATCTTTATAGCTATGGCTATCGGCGTTGGCCTTGGATACGCCTTTCCGGCCTTTTCAAAATTCATTGAGAGCTTCGGCTCGGGATCGACGAACTACCTTCTGGCTGTTGGTCTTATCCTAATGATGTACCCGCCATTAGCCAAGGTGAATTACAAACTTTTACCTATGGTTTTTAAAGACGTCAAAGTACTTTCCATATCCCTGGTCCTCAACTGGGTGATCGGCCCGGTACTGATGTTCGTCCTGGCGCTGATCTTCTTAAAAGACTACCCGGAATATATGGTCGGACTCATCCTGATCGGATTGGCTCGTTGTATCGCTATGGTACTGGTATGGAACGACCTTGCCGATGGAAGTAGTGAATACGGAGCCGGCCTGGTAGCGCTTAACAGCATCTTCCAGGTGTTTGCCTATAGCTTTTATGCCTGGATCTTTATCACCAAACTTCCGCCGCTTTTAGGATATGAAGGCGCTATCGTTGATATTTCTATCGCCACTATTGCCGAAAGTGTAGCGATCTACCTGGGAATACCTTTCCTCATGGGCCTATTAAGCCGACTCATACTCGTGCCTTTGAAAGGTGAAGAATGGTATATGAAGAAATTCATCCCTGCGATCTCCCCAATAACCCTTATTGCTCTGTTGTTCACCATCGTTTTAATGTTCTCGCTTAAAGGAGAACTTATTGTAGAGCTTCCCGGAGATGTTCTGCTTATTGCCATCCCGCTACTTATTTATTTTGCGGTCATGTTCCTCATCGGATTCTTTGCCAGCAAACTCATGGGAGCCCCTTACGATAAGAATGCCTCTATCGCCTTTACCGCTGCAGGTAATAATTTCGAATTGGCCATTGCCGTGGCTATCGGGGTTTTCGGGCTGAATAGCGGACAAGCATTTACGGGGGTTATCGGGCCATTGGTAGAAGTACCCGCTTTGATCCTTTTAGTAAAGGTTGCCTTTTGGCTTAAAAAGAAATATTACGGAGATCCATCCAAATCTCCGGCACATTCCTGACTTGAGCCATTGTTAAATATAGATCCCGTATCGTCAGTTTTTATTGAAGATGCGGGATCTTGTTTTATACGCACAGTACATGCTATTCTTCACTTTTATACAGCCGCGAAAAAAGAATACATGAAACTTTAAAACAGATCAAAACGTAAACGACTTCTCTCCATGATGATCAAGATCTACCCTTAATCCGAGCGTAAAAACATTTTTAGCAGTTATTCCAAAGGAATTCACACTTTGATCGAACCTGAATTCCGAATAAAAGTACGCCATTTGAAAAGGCCGGTATTCAAGTCCTAGAATATAACTCTCTGTATGAAAATCCTGATCAATAGGGAGTCCCTCAACCTGAGCCCACTCCCTGTTAATTCCAATCAGCCCCTTCCATTTTTTCCATTTGTAATTTGCAGCGATCTCTAACCCTGTATCATCATAGACCACAGAAGGAGCCTCCAGCTGATTGAGCTGACCTATGGTGAGGTCGCCATTTGTCTGCCGGGCCAAAACAGCCGACAAATACAGCTGTTCTCCTGTGTAACGAAAACCAAAGGAGATGTATTCCGGATGATCTTCCAATCCGAGCGTACCATCGATAACATCATCTGCCAAAAGGGAGCGCTGATACGATAAGCCAATTTCAGTGCGTGGAAAAACCAGATAACGCACCGACCCACCATAACCATCTAAAAAAAGATTATTGGTCGTATTGTTTGACAATAGCTGAAGACCAAAGCTCAGGTCTCCCGCTTTTATACGATATATTAAGGCCTGATCTGCACGCCCTGTACCAATACTCCCGTCTGTATTGGCTACGTAGGTATTGGACGTAGTACCTCCAAAAACATTAAACTGATCTGTCCACCCCGTAACATCGTAATAGGTACTCCATTGCTTCCCAATAGTGACAACCCCATACGAACCAAGGCTTACCCCTACAAAACCTAATCTGGGAGCAAAAACCTGGCCGTCACGCGATTGATTCAAAATAATAAATCCTGAAGTGGTACGGGAATCGGCATTAACGGTAAAGGTATTTTCAATAAGCCTGATACTTAATTCCACATGCGCCAAAAACCGAATACCATCACTCTTCCCAACGCCGACACTAAACCCAATACGACTTGCGTTATCCTGAAATTCAGACTCCTGACCGATCACCGCATAATGCGCTCGTAAACTGGTATATGGATCAAAAAGCAACTTTACAGGATCGCTTGTCTCCTGAGCATGAACAGGAGAAAACAGGAACACCAATAAACCCAGTAATACAAGACCTCTACGCATCATAAAAAAGAAAACATACAATTTCCTTTTAAGTAAGCGAAAACTCACCTAATGGACAATTAACTCACCTGTAAACCATAATATTACGGCAAATGGACTATGACTCGTTCGATAAAAATACATGAAAAGAAGGGTAATACCAGAACCAAAATCCGGAACACCTTACCAAAAAGAAACAAAAGCTGAAAAGGAGAATGATCAGGCTGCATTGCGCTCTTCTTCCTCCGGCGCTGAATTAAGGAAAGATTTACCAGCCATAAAACGAATAAATAGCAACATACCCACAATAACCAGAGCAACACCTAACTTAAAGACGATCACATCCATAACAAATCTTTTTTTTCAGCTCAAAGGTCTGAAAAACAATTCATTTCTATTTATTTATGTTTTTAATGAAATACATAAGAATAGTTAATGTGTCATGGGTAGTAGGGAGTAGGGAATGGGGAAACGGAATTTTATGTTTTCGCCTTCGCGAATTAACTCCTTCCACTTGCAACCTTGTAACCTTATAACCTTGTAACCTTGTAACCTTGTAACAAAAAAAAAAGCCCTGCAATGCAGAGCTCTATTTTTTAGGGAAGCTTGTAATTACTCCTTAACGATGCTATCAACAGCTTCTTTTACTTCTTCAGCAGCTTCTTCCATAGCTTCTCCAGCTTCTTCAGCAGCTCCTTCTACAGCTTCTTTAGCGTCTCCGGCAGCCTCTTTCACAGCGTCTCCGGCAGCTTCCATAGCATCTCCTGTTTCTTCAACAGCAGCCTCTACAGCTTCTTCAGTTTCTTTTTTAGTCTCTCTACAAGAGGTCATTGATACTCCCATTGCAAATACGAGGGCAAGGCTTAAAATAACTTTTTTCATGGTTTGTGTTTTAGTTTTACTAAATAAAAGTTGCACTACGAAAAAACGATTTTCTTCGATACATTGCAAAGAAATATTAACATTTTTTTGATAAAACCTGTTAAATACTTCACAATAATGTACGTATGTAATCCATGATTCGGATTACTGCACCTCGATTTTTTTCAATAAAATTTTTATTAACCTCACCCTTATCTCGCACAACCCCCTCATTTTCAATAAAATTGGTTAACTCCCGCTCAAATGATTTTTTATCATCAATCACGGTAATCCCCCCATTTTCCACCATTAACTCTGCCTCCCTGAAGCCTTTATAGTGAGGCCCTGTGATCACCGGTATCCCAAAAACCGCCGGTTCCAGGGTATTGTGCAGCCCTGTACTTCCCATACCCCCACCAACATAGGCTATATCGGCATAACTATATACTTTGGTCAATACGCCTATGGTATCCAGAATGAGCACCCTTGCAGCTGCGAGGTCCTCTCCCTCCATAGCCGTATACCGCACTGCTCCTTGTCCTGCCTCCCTTGTAAGTTCGGCCATTGCCTTGGGCTTGATATTATGGGGTGCGATCACATATTTTACATCCGTATACGTATCCTTTATTAAGAAGGGCAGGATCACCTCTTCATCTTCAGGCCAGGTACTCCCCGCCACGAACAAGAGGCTTTCACCTTTAAACCGCTCCATAAACTCCAGATTGTTATCCCTTAACAGGATCTCTCCCACACGGTCAAAACGGGTGTCCCCACTCACGGTAACTTCGTTAAAGCCAATACGCTGAAGTAATTTCTCAGAGCCTTCATCCTGCACGAACATATGCGTAAAAGCTTTAAGGGAACTACGCATGAACTTTCCATAACCTTTAAAAAAGGCCTGATCGGGACGGAAAATGGCAGAGATGAGCAACGTATTGATATTCCTTGAGTGCAATTCTTTAAGATAATTAGGCCAGAATTCATATTTCACGAAAACGACCAATTCGGGATGTACGAGGTCTAGAAATCGTTTCGCATTGGCCCGGGTATCCAATGGGAGGTAACAAACCACATCGCCAACAGGAGTGTTCTTTCGCACCTCATACCCCGAAGGCGAAAAAAAGGTGAGCACGATCTTATGTGAGGGATAGTCTCTTCGGGTTTGCTCCATCACGGGGAGACCTTGTTCGAATTCCCCAAGAGAAGCCGCGTGAAACCAGATCACCTTGTCATCTGCTTTGATATGTTCTTTCAGCAAGGTAAACACCCCTTTTCTCCCCCTTACGAACAGGGAAAGCTTTTCATTGAACAAGGCGGCTAATTTTAATATAGATCCGGCGATATACACCAGCATGTTGTAAACAAAAAGCACTTTTTCGAGTTTGGGGCTAAATTACGGTTCTTTCCCATAATTCATTGACCTCAGTTCCGTAAATTTGTAGGGTATTAACCTTTTTAAGATGCTGATAAAATGAAGAAAATTCAGATGGTTGACCTTCAGGGTCAATACCAGGAAATAAAAGACCGAGTAACGAATTCAATGAATGAAGTGCTGGAATCTGCTGCCTTTGTAAACGGTCCGGAGGTAAAGAAGTTTCAGGAGGAGCTGGAAGACTACCTGGGCGTAAAACATGTGATCCCTTGTGCCAATGGTACCGACGCCCTTCAAATTGCCATGATGGGCCTTGACCTGAAACCGGGTGATGAAGTGATCACAGCCGACTTCACCTTTGCAGCAACAGTAGAGGTTATTGCACTGCTTAACCTTACCCCGGTATTGGTTGATGTAGAAGAAGACACCTTTAATATCGATATCGAAGCACTTAAAAAGGCCATTACACCTAAGACCAAAGCCATTGTTCCGGTGCACCTCTTCGGTCAATGCGCGAATATGGATGCGATCATGGAGATCGCGAAAGAACACGACCTTTACGTTATTGAAGATAATGCTCAGGGCATTGGTGCGGTATACACCTCTGCAGACGGCACCAAGAAAAAATCGGGTTCTATTGGTCATGTAGCTGCCACCTCGTTCTTCCCGTCCAAGAACCTGGGATGCTACGGAGACGGAGGTGCTATTTTCACGAACGACGATGACCTGGCACACACGATCAGAGGTATTGTAAACCACGGAATGTACGAACGCTATCACCACGATGTGGTTGGTGTGAACTCAAGACTTGACTCCTTACAAGCCGTAGTTTTGCGTGCCAAACTCCCGCTGCTTGACGAATACAACAAAAAGCGCAGAAACGCTGCTATTAAATACAACGCCGCATTTAAGGATCAGCCTGCCGTAGTGACACCAAAGATGGCCAACGCCTGTGAGACTATTTGTGAGAACTGCGATTGTCATGTATTTCACCAATATACACTTCGCATTACCAACGGTAAACGCGACGCTCTGGCAAAGCACCTGGCGGAAAAAGGAATTCCATTCGGTATCTATTATCCGATCCCGCTTCACAAACAGAAGGCCTACCTGGATTCCCGATACAAGGAAGAAGAATTCGGGGTCACCAACAAACTTGTTGAAGAAGTACTTTCACTCCCCATGCACACGGAATTGGACGACGAGCAGATCGCATACATCACCCAAACCATAAACGATTTCCTAAACTAAATCTACCTATTGATCTATGAAAATACTAGTTACCGGAGGTCTCGGATTTATCGGTTCGCATACCGTGGTCGAACTTCAGCAGAAAGGCTTTGAAGTCGTTATTATCGACAACCTTTCTAATGCCGGGATCGAAGTACTGGAAGGTATTACAGCCATCACAGGAAAAGTACCTGAATTCGTAAAAATGGACCTGCGCGATAAGCAAAAAGTCAATCAGTTTTTCAGAGACCACAGCGATATCGAAGGGGTGATCCATTTTGCCGCTTCTAAGGCGGTGGGTGAAAGTGTTGAGAATCCGCTACTCTATTACGAGAACAATATCAGCACCCTGGTTTACATCTTACAAGAGCTCTCTAAAAAAGACCGGGCCCGGTTTATCTTTAGTTCTTCCTGTACGGTATACGGACAGGCCGATGAGCTACCGATCACAGAAGGAGCTCCGGTAAAGCCTGCCGAATCTCCCTATGGAAACACCAAGCAGGTAGGGGAAGAGATCATCAGAGACACCTGTAATATCAACAAAAACCTGGAAGCTATAGCCCTTCGATATTTTAATCCGATCGGGGCCCACCCTTCGGCGCATATAGGGGAACTTCCTATTGGTGTGCCGCAGAACCTGGTGCCATTTATCACGCAAACCGGAATCGGACTTCGTGAACAACTGGCAGTTTTCGGAGATGACTATCCCACGGAAGACGGTACGTGTATTCGCGATTATATTCACGTAGTCGATCTGGCCAAGGCACACGTAGTAGCCCTTGAGCGCCTTCTTAACAAGAAGAATAAAGAAAATTACGAGGTCTTCAACCTGGGAACAGGGCGTGGCAGCTCTGTACTGGAGGTTATCGGGAGCTTTGAACGCGTTTCGGGTGAAAAGCTCAACTACCGCATCGCAGAACGCCGCCCGGGCGACGTGATCGCGGCCTATGCAGACACCACAAAGGCCAATAACGAACTGGGATGGAAAGCCCAATCATCGTTGGACGACGCCATGACCTCTGCGTGGAAGTGGGAACAAAAGATCAGAAAATAATTTTATATTAGTTCTACCATATGATACCCCCGGAGATCCCGGGGGTATTTTTTAACCATCCAAAAACCACCAGCATGAAAAGAATTATTTTCCTAATAAGCATGGCGCTTATCACCCTGACCTCTTTTGGCCAGGACACCTACCTTCACTGCGGAAAGATACTCGATGTAGCCACCGGAAAATACCTCACCGACCACACCATCGTGGTGACCGGAAACACGATCTCTGCCATTGAAAAAGGCTACAAAACACCTGCAAACGCATCCATTAACGTGGTAGACTTAAAGGGTAAAACCATACTTCCCGGACTTATCGATTTTCATGTACATATAGAGGGCGAATCGAGCCCTACCACCTACCTCGATGAATTCAGACTGGAGGCGGCCGACATCGCCTTTCGCGCACAGGAGATCGCCGGCAGAACCCTGAGAACAGGGTTTACCTCGGTAAGAGACCTTGGCGGGTCGGGAGTGAATATAGCGCTTAGGGATGCTATTAACCGCGGACTCGTTCAGGGGCCAAGGATCTTTACCGCCGGAAAGGCCATAGGTACAACGGGCGGACATGCCGACCCTACCAATGGCTACCGTAGCGACCTGGCAGGCGATCCGGGACCGGCAGAAGGGGTGATCAACGGAGTAGCCGATGCGCGCAAAGCCGTTCGCCAACGCTATAAGAACGGAGCCGATTGTATTAAGATCACCGCAACAGGTGGTGTACTCAGTATGGCACACAACAGCCAGAATCCGCAATTCACCCTTGAAGAGATCAAGGAGATCTGTAAGGTAGCCAGCGATTACGGATACCATGTAGCCGCCCACGCCCATGGGGATGAAGGCATGCAACGCGCCATTATCGGAGGGGTAAAGACCATTGAGCACGGAACGCTTATGAGTGAAGAGACCATGGAGCTAATGAAAAAACACGATGCCTACCTGGTGCCTACGATAACCGCAGGAAAAGAAGTTTCTATCAACGCTAAAAAACCCGGATACTTTCCGGAACGCATCGCACAAAAGGCTCTCGAAATAGGACCAAAGATCCAGAACACCTTTGCCAAGGCCTATAAAAAAGGTGTGGGTATTGCCTTTGGAACCGATGCCGGGGTGTACACGCATGGCGAAAACGCCAGGGAGTTCGTCTATATGGTAGAAGCCGGAATGCCGGAGATCGAAGCCATCAAAAGCGCGACGATGACCAATGCCATGATCCTCAAGAAAGAGAACGAACTGGGACAGGTTAAAGAAGGATTCCTGGCAGACATCATTGCCGTAGAAGGCGATCCGCTTAAAGACATCTCCGTTCTGGGAAAGGTAGACTTCGTTATGAAAGACGGAGAGGTTATTAAGTAATTGTGAATTGTGAATTGTGAATTGTGAATTATAGAATTTAAATGAAAAGGCCGTGAACCGTTAAGGGGTGCGGCCTTTTTTTATGCACACTCGCACATTTCCAGAAGCGAACCACTCTGCCTTCAAAACCACCCCGGCCACATCACTGAATCCGGTATTATAAGTTAAGAGCTAAGAGAAAAGTGCGTTTTATTTCTAAGGCAATACGTTTCCTCTTACCCACGCCCCCATCCCTACTCCCCTATTTCCCACTTACCTATATTCCCATATACCTAATTACCTGCATACCCGCATACCCGGCTACCCGTTTAGCCACATACCTGCCTCCCTGCCTCCCTACTTCCCTACTTCCCTACTTCCCTACTTCCCTACTTCCCTACTCCCTATTCCCCACTCCCCCCACCTCATAACCTCGTAACTTTATAACTTTAAACTATCTTTGCGTTAAAATCGCTATCCATTGAGTATTGAAAAGATCTCCGGGGCATTTCACGGGGCACCCCAACGGGCGCACCTGCAGGAAGCTATTACCCCAGACCAGGCCCGTGTATTCCTGAAAGGCCTTGTGGGCTCTTCCCTTTCACTAACCATTTCTGAAACTTTTAGATCGGGCGAACTCCCTTTCCTGCTCGTTCTTAACGATAAGGAAGAAGCCGCCTATTACCTCAACGACCTGGAAAATCTCCTCGGTGAAGACCAGGTGCTCTTTTATCCCGGAAGCTACAGAAGGCCTTACCAGATCGAAGAAACAGACAATGCCAACGTGCTGCTCAGAGCAGAGGTGCTCAACCGACTCAATTCGCGAAAAAAGCCGGCAGTGATCGTGAGCTATCCCGATGCCCTGTTCGAGAAGGTGGTCACCAAAAAAGAATTAGACAAGAATACCCTGAAGGCTCAGGTTGGCGACAAACTCTCACTTGACTTCCTCAATGAGGCCCTGTTCGAATACCACTTTAAACGCGTTGATTTTGTTTCTGAACCCGGTGAATTCTCCGTGCGGGGAGGTATTGTAGATGTTTTCTCTTTCTCTCACGACGAACCCTATCGCATTGAATTCTTTGGCGATGAGATCGACAGTATTCGCACCTTTGACGTTGCGACCCAACTTTCTACAGAACGCCTGAAGAAGATCTCCATTATGCCCAATGTGGAGAACAAACAACAGGAAGAACACCGGCAGAGCTTTTTACAATACATTCAGCGAAAAACAGTTGTCTTCGTCAAAAATACGGAAATGGTCTTTTCCAGGATCGACGGACTCTTTCAAAAGGCTACCGAAGCCTTTAACCTGATCGAAGGCGAAATACGTCATCAACAACCCGCCGAACTCTTTAGCGATGCTGTACAGGTAAAAAAAGACCTGCTGGCGTTACGCATTGTGGAATGCGGTACGCAGCCCCTCTTCAGCAAAGGAACAGAAGCGACGACCATAACGTGCAACACTACTCCACAACCCGCCTTTAACAAGCACTTTAACCTGCTTACCGAAGATCTTCAAAAGAACCACCGGGAAGGGTATACCAACTACCTGGTGTGCATTAGTGAACAACAGGCCAAACGTTTTCACGACATCTTTGACGATATGGGCGAAGAGGTGCATTACAAGACCGTAGTGTTCTCCATGTACCAGGGGTTTATAGACCACGACAAGAATATCGCCTGCTACACCGACCACCAGATCTTTGAGCGTTACCATAAATTCCACCTGAAGAACGGTTACTCGAAAAAGCAGGCCATTACCCTTAAAGAACTCACCAACCTGGAGGTGGGCGATTATGTTACCCATATGGACCACGGGATCGGGAAGTTCGGAGGTTTGCAAAAGATCCAGGTCGAAGGAAAGACACAGGAAGCCATTAAACTCATTTACGGTGAGCGCGATATTCTCTATGTGAGCATTCACTCGTTGCATAAGATCTCCAAGTACAATGGCAAGGACGGAAAACCTCCCAAGATCTATAAGCTGGGATCAAGTGCGTGGAAAAACCTCAAGAAGAAGACCAAAACAAGGGTTAAGGAGATCGCCTTTAACCTCATTCAGCTCTACGCCAAAAGAAAAACCCGCAAAGGGTTTCAATACGGTCCCGATAGCTACCTCCAAAATGAGCTTGAAGCGTCATTCTTATACGAGGACACTCCCGACCAAAGTACCGCCACTGCCGATGTGAAATCCGATATGGAAAGTGAACAGCCAATGGACAGGCTCGTTTGTGGTGACGTAGGATTTGGTAAGACCGAGGTAGCCATAAGAGCTGCCTTTAAAGCCGTAGATAACGGGAAACAAGTAGCGGTACTGGTACCTACTACGATCCTGGCTTTCCAGCATTACAAGACCTTTAGGGAACGCCTGGCCGATATGCCCGTAACCGTATCCTACCTCAACCGTTTCCGTACGGCCAGGGAAAAGAAGAGTACCCTGGAAGATCTGGCAGCAGGAAAAGTAGACATTATCATCGGGACACATCAGCTGGTGAATAAGAACGTAATCTTTAAAGACCTCGGCCTCCTCATCGTCGATGAAGAACAAAAGTTCGGAGTGGCCGTTAAAGACAAACTCAAGACCCTTAAAGAAAATGTCGATGTGCTTACCCTTACCGCTACGCCTATTCCGAGAACCCTTCAGTTTAGCCTGATGGCGGCCAGGGACTTGTCGGTGATCACCACCCCTCCTCCCAACCGCTACCCCATAGAATCGCATGTGATCCGTTTTGGGGAAGAACCCATCAGGGATGCCGTAAGTTATGAGATACAACGCGGCGGACAGGTGTTCTTTATCCACAACCGCATTGAGAACATACGTGAGGTTGCCGGAATGATACAGCGCCTGGTGCCAGACGCCAAGGTAGCCATAGGCCACGGACAAATGGAAGGAAAACAACTGGAAAAGATCATGCTCGCCTTCATGAACGGTGAATTTGATGTTCTGGTTTCCACCACCATTATCGAGAGCGGACTCGATGTACCTAATGCCAATACCATCTTTATAAATAATGCGAATAATTTCGGACTCTCTGACCTGCATCAGATGCGGGGTCGCGTAGGGCGAAGCAATAAAAAGGCCTTTTGCTATTTTATTACACCCCCGTATAGCGCCATGACAGATGAGGCGCGAAAACGCATCCAGGCGCTGGAACAGTTCTCTGAACTGGGAAGCGGATTCAATATTGCCATGAAAGACCTGGAGATTCGCGGAGCCGGAGACCTGCTCGGCGGAGAGCAAAGCGGATTTATCAATGAGATCGGATTTGACACCTATCAGAAGATCCTTCAGGAAGCCATAGAAGAACTCAAAGACCAGGAGTTTGCCGACCTCTACAAACACGAAGCTGCATCAAAGGTCTACGTCAAAGACACCCAGTTGGATACCGACTTCGAGATCCTGTTCCCCGATGATTACATCAATGCGATCACAGAACGACTCAATCTTTACAACGAATTGAGTAACCTGAAGAACGAAGAAGAGTTGCTGGCCTACGAACAACGTCTGGAAGACCGCTTTGGGGAATTACCACCTGAGGCCAAAGACCTTCTGGATAGCGTACGCCTGAAATGGATCGCCGCATCTATAGGACTGGAACGCCTGATCTTAAAACAGGGAAAAATGATAGGGTACTTCCTGGCCGATCAACAAAGCAGTTTTTACCAGAGTCCCGGATTTACCCGGGTACTCCAGCTGGTGCAGTCCAATGCAGCCCTCTGTAAACTCAAAGAAAAACAAACGCGTAACGGCCTGAGATTACTGCTTACCTTTGACCATATCACCTCGGTGAGCAAAGCCCTTAAAGCGTTGAGCTTATTCAAAGTGAAGGAGAAGGCCACAACCTGAAATATAATATGATCCGGGCAAGGAAGGTGTTTTTTTCGTACCTTCTTTGACCATGTCACAAGAAACCCTTTACAATCCTGCTTTTGTTGCCGACCTGTTCAACAGGATGAGCACCTCCTATACGGCCATGAACAGCATAACTTCTTTTGGGTTTTATCCGCTGTGGCGAAAGCTTGCTATAAAAAAACTGTCATTGAAACCGGGAGCACATGTTGCCGACCTCCTCGCAGGCCCGGGGGAATGCTGGAAACACCTGCTTCATAAAATAGGTCCCGAAGGGCGCCTTACCGCATTAGACTTCTCAGAAGGCATGATGGGCAGAGCCAGACAACGCAAACAGCATTTTTCGAACTATCAAATCGAACTCTTACAAAAAAACGTTTTCCATTCGGGTATCCCCGATAATTCGCAAGATGCCGTGGTGTGTTGCTACGGACTTAAAACTTTTTCTGAAGAGCAGTTAGGGGAATTTGCAGAGGAGATCATGCGAATACTAAAACCGGGGGGCACCTACAGCCTTGTTGAAGTAGCCATGCCCAAAAACCAACTATTGCGTAAAGGGTATCATTTCTACCTCAAGCATGTGATCCCATTTATTAGCAAAAAGTGTGTGCGCTTTCCGGAAACCTATAATTACCTGGAAGTGTATTCCAACCGGTTTGGAGGGTTTGACCACTTGAATAACGCTCTGAAGACCTATAACGGAAATCCGCAAATGGAAGACCTTACCTGGGGCTGCGCAAAGCGCATCTGGGGATTTAAATCATAGTCCCTTAAGATCCTTGATCACACTAAAGGCCTTATCGATCTGATCTTCACTAACGATAATGGTGAACTCATTGGTGGTGGAGATCACCTCATTAAGCACGATGCCCTCCCATGCCAGACGCTGGAATATAAAGTAGTAGATCCCGGGAACCTCCACATTCTCTGCCGGAAGTTTAACGCTGATCGAAGAAAGGTTTTCTACTTTTTGAAGCATCCGTTCTGCCCTAAAGATATCCTCCACGATCGCGTTCATGGTATTACTTACTACGATATTGGTCTCATTAACCCCACGGGAGGAGGTGTAGAAAACATCCTTGCTATCGATCTCGCGCAACAACATGGCCTGTTTGTTCAATATGGTTTCAGAGATCATAAAAGTATAATCGGTGAGGCTTGAACGCACCGTGATCTCGCCAATATCTTTAAGGACCTTCAGGATCTTATGCGTTGCCCTGAATTCCAGGTCTGCACTCAACCTTTTAAGTGCCATCACCACCGCTCCGTTACGCACCTCTTTGCCGAGCTGGGCTTCGATCTCGGGTTTAATGGTTCGCGAAAGCGAAGTAAGGTTAATGATCCCCTGAGCCAAAGCTGTTTGCAGAAAAGGCTTCGATTTAATGTAATGTTCTACAACAGATGAAATGGTCTTCATGATCCCGAATATGGATTAAACAGTTTGATTTCTTGAGATTTCCGGTGTAAAATTAAGTTTTTTAAACAATTAAAAAAATTCCTGACTAATTGTTATAAATAAAACATTAAAAGAAGTAAAAGGCATCCTCCAGATGGACCACACGAAATCCGCTACCTTGTTTTACAATGGCAATGGCATCAAACCGCACCTCCTGATCCAATCCATTACTCCGGATATAATGATTTGCGGCCTTCACCAAAAGCCTCACCTTTTTTCGACTTATAAAATCGTGAGGGTCACCAAAATAATCCGTAGACCTGGCCTTAACCTCAGCAATGATAATACGATCGGCGTATTTTGCAATGATATCAACCTCTGCCCGGTCATAGCGATAATTGCGCTCCAGTACCTCATAACCCTGAGCCTCCAGGTAAAGAACAGCCTGGGTCTCTGCCCATTTTCCAAATTCATGATGTACCGACATAGCGATGAGTTTTTAATAAATATCAGATTATTTTCTACACAGCACCCTGAACAAACTTTAAAATCGCCCCTTTTTAGGATATCCGGCACAGGTAACCTTTTAAATGGGCAATAATTTTGATACGCCCCCTAGCCTCTGTCTAAATTGATTATTTTTGTGGCTTCAATAAGATGAACCATGTCAAAGAATCAAAGCGAAACTACGCAAAAAGGGAAACGTTATACCATTACCGCGGCCCTGCCCTACACTAATGGCCCTATTCACATAGGTCACCTTGCCGGAGTTTATGTACCGGCCGACATCTATTCGAGATACCTTCGTCTAAAAGGCAACGATGTAGCCTTTATATGCGGGAGTGACGAACACGGGGTAGCCATCCCCATGAAAGCCAAAAAGGAAGGGGTGAGTCCGCAACAGATCATTGACAAATACCACAACCTGATCAAGGATTCTTTTGAAGCCTTCGGTATCGCTTTTGACAATTATTCCAGAACCTCATCGGAGATACACCATCAAACCGCCTCCGATTTTTTCCGTAAGCTCTATGAGCAGGGTGAATTTATTGAAGAGGTCACAGAACAATTATACGATCAGGAAGCCGGCCAATTTCTCGCCGACCGTTTTGTTACCGGAACTTGTCCGCGATGTAACCATGAAGAAGCCTATGGCGATCAATGCGAGCAATGCGGTAGCTCTCTTAACGCCACCGACCTCATCAATCCGAAATCGACGATCACAGGCAGCAAACCCGTACTTAAAGAAACACGTCACTGGTTCCTGCCATTAGACCGCTATGAATCGTTTTTAAGAGAATGGATCCTGGAAGGTCATAAGAACGACTGGAAACCCAATGTTTACGGACAAGTAAAGAGCTGGGTAGACGAAGGGCTTAAGCCGCGTGCCGTAACCAGAGATCTGGATTGGGGTATTCCCGTTCCGGTTGAAGGCGCCGATGGCAAAGTCCTTTATGTATGGTTCGACGCCCCTATCGGGTATATCTCTGCCACAAAGGAGTGGGCCGAACGCGAAGGCAAATCATGGGAACCTTACTGGAAGGATCAGGATACGAAGCTGGTACATTTTATAGGAAAAGATAATATCGTTTTTCACTGTATCATCTTCCCTACCATGCTTAAAGCGCATGGAGACTTTATCTTACCGGAAAATGTTCCGGCCAATGAGTTCCTGAACCTTGAAGGCAATAAGCTGTCTACCTCCAAGAACTGGGCGGTATGGTTACATGAATACCTTGAAGAGTTCCCTGACAAACAGGATGTATTGCGCTATACGCTTACCGCAAACGCTCCGGAAACCAAAGACAATGATTTTACCTGGAAAGATTTCCAGGCGAGAAATAACAACGAACTGGTAGCCATCTTCGGAAACTTCATCAACCGCGTGGTGGTACTTACCAACAAATACTACGATGGGGTTATTCCACAACCGGGAACATTAACCCAGGTAGACATGGAGGTACTGGAAGAATTGCGAACATATCCTGAAAAGATCGGTCAGAGCATCGAGCGCTACCGTTTCCGGGAGGCCTCACAGGTACTTATGAACGCTGCACGACTCGGTAACAAATACCTTGCCGATGAAGAGCCATGGAAGGTCGTGAAGACCGATCCGGAGCGCGTACAAACCATTATGTACGTTGCCCTGCAGATCGCATCGGCCCTGGCAGTACTTTCTGAGCCCTTACTGCCTTTCACTTCAGAAAAACTGCGTGATATGCTGGCACAAAATGGCAACGACCGCCTGTTCTGGGACGATATCGCCGGTTTTGAAACCCTCTTACCGGCAGGGAAGCAGATCAACAAGGCCAGCCTGCTATTCACTAAGATCGAAGATATAGAGATCGAAAAGCAATTGGAAAAACTGGAAAACACCAAAAAGATGAACGAAGCTGCCAATAAAACAGCAGAACCGCAAAAGGAAACAGCCACCTTCGAAGACTTCACAAAAATGGACCTCAGGGTAGGTACCATTATCGAAGCCGAAAAGATGCCTAAAGCCAATAAACTTCTCGTGCTTAAAGTAGATACCGGTATCGATACGCGAACCATTGTTTCTGGTATTGCACAGAGCTTCAAACCCGAAGATATTATCGGCAAGAAAGTTACCGTACTGGTTAACCTGGCTCCAAGAAAATTGCGTGGAGTCATGAGCGAGGGCATGATCCTGATGACGGAAAACGCCGAAGGCAAACTGGTTTTCGTCAATCCGGATGAAGATGGCGTTACCAACGGAACTACGATCAACTAAACAACCTTGATACCGACCGAAACCCCGCCTGAGAGCGGGGTTTTATATTTTTAGCCCCGGCTGCAAGATCCCTGTGTAATGTTCAGGGTACTATCGCGACCATATGGAATAGGGTGACGAACCCTGAAAAAAATAAAACTACACTTATGAAAATAGAGATCTGGAGCGACGTTGCCTGTCCGTGGTGTTATATCGGAAAGAAGCGATTTGAAAAAGCATTATCCCAATTTCCTCATGCCGATAAGATCGAAGTGGAATGGAAAAGCTTTTTACTCAATCCTTCTCAAACCACCGAGCCGGAAACCAGCCTTGCCACCTATCTCGCAAACCATAAGGGCATGCCGGAAGAGCAGGTTCAGCAAATGATGCAAACTACCGCGAATACCGGTAAAAGGGAAGATATCGACTTTAATTTTGACGGGGTTATCCCTGCCAATACGGTACGCGCACATGCCCTGTTACAACTCGCCAAAGACAGAGGTCTGGGAGCCCAACTCAAACAGCACTTATTTCACGCCTACTTTACCGACAACAAGAATCTGGACGACCCAAAAGAACTCTTCAGGCTTGGAGGCATGGTAGGGCTCAGTGAAGAGGAGATCCGCGAAGCGTTAACCTCCGATGCCCCGTTCCGAAAGGTAGAACGCGACCTTAAAGAGGCAAATGCCCTGGGTATTCAGGGGGTTCCTTTCTTTGTGATCGACAGAAAATACGGTATTTCAGGTGCCCAGGAAGCACCGGCCTTACTTCAGGCCCTGGAAAAAGCCTATGGTGAGTTCAAGAACAAGCAAGGTCAGGACCTGGAAATAAGCGAAGGAGATTCCTGTGATACCGAAGGGAATTGTTAAACGAGACCCCGAAATACCGTGTACCATAAGGCCTCACAAAACCTAAAGAGCACCTAAATAATTGTACAGCAATACGATATAGGGACCAAAGTTTTCAAATTGAGTAGGAAATAATTTTCTTTTTTTTGAAATAATGATGAACTTACTGCCAAAACCAATAAATGAAAACTTTTTTCAACACCGTATTTACGCTCTCCCTTGCCCTTTGCTTTTGCCAGTATAGTGCCGCTCAGGGAAAAAGAGAAACTTTTGATTACCAGGCCTTCGACTGGAACACAGCTTACCAAAGTCAAAGCATTTCCGGATATTATAAGGAAGATGGCAATAAGGTCGATATAAAAAAGGTAAAGGGATCGCCGTATTTCGCCACTGCCTTTGTTCCTGGAGAGGTGCGCTTTAAGGATAAGGAGGCTAAAAATTTTCAACTCCGCTACAATGCCTTTAGCGATGAGATCGAAGTTAAAGAAAAGCCTAATACAGTAAATTACCAGGCCCTGCTTAAAACTCCCGATATTTCTGCGACCTTTCTCGGTAGTGAGTACCGCTATATTCCCGCCTTTAAAAAAGAGAATGGTGAACAAGGAGAGGGATACCTAATGGTGCTTCACCGAGGAGAAAAGTACACTCTTTACGTACAGAAACGTAAAGAATTTCGCGAAGGTAGGGAGGCGAGAACTTCTTTCGAGTCAGGATTCCCTGATAAGTTCGTAGACGAGATCAATTACTTTATTGCGGAAGGCAACCAAACCCCTGTGTTCTTTAAGCCAAGCAAGAAGACGCTTTACGATTACGCCGGAAGCATTGATAAAAAAGAGCTTAAAAAATTCATGAAAGATCAGGATCTGAACCCGGATAAGGAAGAAGATCTGGCCGAGATCTTTAAATACTTTGAGAGCGGGAGCTAATACCCTGCATACCCGATATTCCAAACGGAGTATGCTTTTTTAACCCTATTAAAGTATCTTCACAGGCATCTTAACAAGGGGGATTTCCCCCTTTTGTCATTTACCTATGTGTGCATTAAAGATCGCCTATCACCCCATATACAAGCACCCTTTACCCGAAGGGCATCGCTTTCCTATGGAGAAATACGACCTTTTACCACGGCAGTTACTTCACGAGGGTACAAGTGAAAAAAGTGATTTTTTCGCCCCTGGATACCCGGATCCGGAACATATTCTGAGGACACATGACCACAATTACTACGACAGGCTCAGAGCCCTTGACCTTGACGCCCGCGAAGTGCGGCGTATTGGTTTCCCCCTGTCGGAGGAATTGGTAAAGCGGGAACTCATTATTGCTCAGGGCACCATAATGGGATGCGAAATAGCTTTGCAGGATGGTATTGCCATGAACATTGCCGGAGGTACACATCACGCTTACAGCGATAAGGGGGAAGCCTTTTGCATGCTCAACGACCAGGCCATTGGCGCCCGCTACCTGCAGCATACCGGCGCAGCCAAAAGAATACTCATTGTAGACCTCGATGTACACCAGGGCAACGGTACAGCGGAGATCTTTGCTGAAGACTCCAGAGTCTTTACCTTTTCTATGCACGGAAAGAACAACTATCCTTTTAAAAAAGAAGTGAGTGACCTTGACATTGCCCTAGACGACAAAACCGAGGATAGGGAATATATGGAGATCCTCCATAAAACCCTGCCGAAGCTCATTGAGCGTCACCGCCCGGACTTTATCTTTTACCTTAGTGGTGTAGATGTGATCGCAGGCGATAAACTGGGAAAGCTGGGATTGAGTATGGAAGGGTGCAGGCAAAGAGACGCCTTTGTCCTCGAAACCTGCCGTAACCTTGACATTCCTGTGCAATGCAGCATGGGTGGTGGCTATGCAAAAGACCTGCGCACCATTATCGAAGCCCATGCCAACACCTACCGCCTGGCCCGTGAAATTTATTTCTAAGGTGTACGCCCCGGACCTTCGGCTATTTTTATAAATTGCCGACACGAAAAAGCGTATCCATGACCGCATCAGCATATATCAGGCAGCATACCGATCTGGATGAATCTGCCATAAACAACACCCTCGAACTTTTTGATGAAGGGTGTACCATACCGTTTATTGCCCGCTATAGAAAAGAAAGAACAGGCAATCTTGACGAAACGGCCATAGAGACCATTAATAAGCTCCTTAAAGTCTTTAATGAACTCGAAAAAAGAAGAAGTTCTATCCTTTCATCTCTCGAAGAACAGGAAGTGCTCACCACTGAACTTAAGGAAAAGATTACCGCTGCACAAAACCTCACGGAGCTCGAAGACCTTTACCTGCCTTTTAAGAAAACCCGGAAGACCAAGGCCGACAAGGCCAGGGCGCGCGGACTGGAACCCCTTGCCAAGATCCTAATGGCACAGAACAGCAGAGACCCGGAATCGCAAGCCATGCGGTATACAGGAAAGGAGGTCCCCTCGACTGAAGATGCTCTCGAAGGAGCCCGGCATATCATAGCCGAATGGATCAATGAACGATTGGATATAAGGAATTACCTGCGCAGGTCTTTCGAGCGTCATGCTGAAATATCGTGTAAGGTGGTCAAGGCCAGATCGCAGGAGGAAGACGCCCAAAAATACCGTGATTATTTCGATTGGGCAGAATCCCTTTCGCGATGCCCGTCTCACCGGTTGCTCGCCATTATGCGCGCTGCAAATGAAGGGGTGATCAGGGTAAACATCTCCATCGATGAAGACCGTGCCCTCGATCACATTTACAACCGCATCATTAGAAGTTCGAATGCTTGTGCAGATCAGCTGGAACTGGCCGCAAAAGATGCCTATAAGCGTTTGCTGGCACCCTCCCTGGCCAACGAAGCCCTGAGCAAAGCAAAAGAAAAGGCAGAGACCACAGCCATCGAGGTTTTTGCAAAGAACCTGAGGCAGCTTTTGTTAGGAGCACCTCTGGGAGAAAAACGCATCCTGGCCATAGACCCGGGATACCGAAGCGGATGCAAGGTGGTATGCCTGGGGGCAGGAGGAGAACTCCTTCACAACGAAACCCTATACCCCCATCCACCACAGAAAAAAGACAGAGAAGCGATCAAAAAGCTCAGCACATTGGTCAATGCCTATAAGATCGAAGCCATTGCCATTGGTAATGGTACGGCCTCCCGGGAGACGGAAGCCCTGGTAAAACGGGTACGTTTTGATCGCGACCTGCAGGTTTTTGTCGTCAGTGAAGCCGGTGCTTCGGTATATTCGGCCTCTTCTATTGCCAGGCAGGAATTCCCGAACTACGATGTAACGGTAAGAGGTGCCGTTTCTATTGGCAGGCGATTGGCCGATCCGCTGGCAGAACTGGTAAAGATCGATCCCAAATCGATAGGGGTAGGTCAATACCAGCACGATGTAGATCAAACCAGACTTAAAGAAGAACTCGACCTTGTGGTGAGCAGCTGTGTGAACAAAGTGGGTGTCAACCTAAACACCGCCAGTGAATCCCTGCTGTCTTACGTTTCGGGTATCGGACCTAAAATGGCTTCGAATATCGTGGCCTGGCGAAAGGAAAACGGCAAGTTCAAGAACAGGAACGACCTTAAAATGGTACCCCGTCTGGGCGCAAAGGCCTTTGAGCAAAGTGCTGCCTTTTTACGAATCCGCGAAGGCGACAATCCGCTTGATAATTCGGCCGTTCACCCGGAACGCTACTCCCTGGTGAAGAAAATGGCGAAAGACCTTGGAAAGAACCTCGACGAACTCATAGGAAGTAAGGCGGCCATAGCAGGGATCACTCCCGAAAAATACACCAGTGATAGCGTAGGTATGCTCACCCTTAATGACATTTTAAAGGAGTTGGAAAAACCGGGACTTGACCCCCGTGAAAAGGCCAGGGTATTCGAGTTTGCACCTCATATAAAAACAATAGCCGATCTAAAACCGGGCGAAGTACTACCGGGTATCGTCAATAATATTACGAATTTTGGATGCTTTGTAGATATCGGGATCAAAGAGAGCGGACTTGTACACATTTCGCAACTCAAAGATGGGTATGTAGCCGATGTAAATGAGGTGGTAAGCCTTCACGAGCATGTTCAGGTCAAAGTGTTGTCTGTAGACATCGACAGAAAGCGCGTGCAATTATCCATGATCCTGTAAGCAGATGAGAAATTCGGGAATCGCATTCTATGTGCATTGAAATGCTTAAATTTACCTGAATAGAAGAATATTAAACCAACAACCATGTTAAAAGAATCTATAGAAAAAGCCCTGAACGATCAGGTTCGGGTAGAAGCTGAATCATCACAAGTTTATCTTGCCATGGCGTGCTGGGCAGAGGTAAAAGGCCTCGACGGTATCGCCCAATTTATGTTTGCCCAAAGTGATGAAGAGCGGGAGCATATGCTTAAACTGGTAAAATACATTAACGAACGCGGAGGTCACGCCCAGGTATCGGCACTTGCTGCCCCCAATGTTACCTTTGGATCCTTTCAGGAGATGTTCGAAAAACTCCTTAAACACGAGATCTTTGTTTCGGAGTGCATCAATAAATTGGTAGAGATCACCCTTGATGAAAAAGATTTTTCTACCCACAATTTCCTCCAGTGGTACGTAGCAGAGCAGATCGAAGAAGAAGCAGTGGCACGTACCATCCTGGACAAGATCAATATGATAGGCGACGACAAAGGCGGATTATACCTCTTTGACCGCGACATTAAACAGCTAAGTGTAGAAAGTTCTGTTGCCCCGCCAACACAAAACTAACCCATGTGTTAAAGTTTATTTAGATTCATTAAAAACAAATATCTTTGTTCCGGAAAAAATCCGGACATCGTGGGAAAAAAGAAGGAGAAAGAAAAAAAAGCTGAAAAGAAACTTGCGAAACGCATCAGGAAATTACAGGAAGGCGAACTAGATAAGCCCTTAAAATCCAAGTGTTGTAAAAAGTATAAGAAGTCTGAAAGCAAGCGCTGTAAGCGTTGCCCTTGTTTTGATCTCCTTGAAAAAGTTGCATAAATATAAAAAGCCCGGACCATGGTCCGGGCTTTTACTTTTCAGGCATTGCCTTGCTCAGTTACATCGGCTGGAGGGGATCACCTTAGAAATCTTTGAATTTTGACTGAGGGTCTTAATGCATTCTCCTGTACGGGAATTGTACCATACCCTCCAGGTCTTTCCATCGTCCCGATGCCCTTTTTTCTGTGTGTATCCACGATCTTCCAGTCGGTCGTAGGCTTTTGTAGCCGGCCACCCCTTGAGGTAATCCATACTGGTATCATTCTTACTGCCTTTTCCGTAGAGCTCATCCGGTCTGTTATCGGCATTGGTACACATGGCTGTAGTGGTGTAGTTCACATTTCTTACGTAATCGTTGTCTACCTCCATTTTCAGGCATCTCCGTGTTTTGGCGTTATACCAGTACATATCTATGCGACCGGCACCCTTGCCATCGGTGCTCACCACGCGATAACCTTCATCCTGAAGCCTGCTACTGGCTTTAACCTCAGTAAGTCCGCGCATGGCTACAGGGTTAAAGTAATTCCCTGATGAACCCTGGTCCTTGCATTCTGCGGTAGAAACCTGCTTGATCGCCTCTACCCTTCCGTTTTCAATGACCGCCTGCACGCAACGACGATCCCTCTGACTGTACCAATACTGATAGGCCCGCCCTGAGGCTTTATCGACACTCGATAACCTGTACCCCATACGTTGCATCTCCTGCTCTGCAGAACTGGCTCTAAGATCTCTTAATTCATAGAGGTCAGACATGCTGTGCTGGGCATACCCGACAGCGATGGTAAAACAAAATAAAATAATTGCTCCGGTAACTTTTCTCAACATAATATCATCTTTTACATTACACTACTAAAGATACGTATTAAATTGATTATCAGAACTCTTCAGGCTTTCAAGACATGCAACCCCCTTCCGAACTTCGAAGGTTCGAAGTATCACCACGAATATTCGCCGCCTATTCTCACGCCCTGGATAAGTCATCAACAACTCAGGGAACATGTAAAAAAGAAAGGCCAAAGATCAAAGATCCCGGCCCTTCCCTTCAACTCACTTACCCCCAAGCATAAGTAGTTCATTACAATTCACCTCGGTCACATATTTCTTGTGCCCCTCTTCATCCTGATACGTACGGGTGGTTAATTTACCCTCTATGGCTACCTCCGACCCTTTGGTGAGGTATTTTTCGGTGATCTCCGCCACCTTCCCCCAGGCAACGACAAAATGCCACTGGGTATCTTTTATCAGGTCGCCGGCAGCATTTCGGTACGTTTCATTCGTAGCCATGGAGAATCTGGCCAGCTTTCTGCCACTGTCCAGTTTTATGATCTCCGGATCGTTCCCTAAATTCCCGATAAGCTGTACCTTGTTTCTTAGTGCATTCATAATTCACTCGTTTATAATGGTTAATACTGATTAATTCGTAAATTCGATGTGCCTCGAATCACCCTCCAAAATTGCAACTCCCTTGCGCTGACAGCCGGTTTATACATGGTTACTTTCGTTTAAAAGTGTTTTTAAACGTTTACAAACAGATATTCATTCGCCTATGGAAAAGCAAACTGCCATCAAAAAGATCGAACTCAGGAATCTGCGTATCGAAGACTATAAGGAATTGAAGAAATCAATGATCGAGGCCTATCCGGAAATGGAGGATATGTACTGGAAAGAACACCAGATCTCGAAGTTATTGGAAGTATTCCCCGATGGGCAGCTGGTGGTACTGGCCGACGATAAGGTCGTGGGATCTGCCCTATCCATTCGATTGGACGAAAAAGACATCAGCGAGAACCACACCTATGAAGAGATCACCGGAAACTTCACCTTCTCCACCAATAATCCGCGGGGCAATATTCTCTACGGGATCGATGTGTTCATTCACCCGAAATACCGCGGACTCCGACTCGGGAGACGACTATACGATCAACGGAAGGAGCTGTGTGAGACACTTAATCTAAAAGGGATCATGTTTGCCGGAAGAATACCGAACTACGGAAAAGTAGCCGATAAACTTACCCCAAAACAGTATATCGAAAAGGTGCGCATGAAGGAGCTGTTCGACCCTGTTCTGGCCTTTCAATTAAGCAACGACTTTCACGTTAAAAAAGTGATGAAGGGTTATTTAGAAGGGGACGCCCAATCTATGGAATACGCGGTTTTCATGGAGTGGAATAACATCTACTACGAACCGAGCCCTAAACTCATTAATACCGATAAATCGGTTGTACGTCTCGGGCTCATCCAATGGCAAATGCGATCCATCCCAGACCTTGATGCCCTCTTTGACCAGGCCGAATTCTTTATTGACGCCGTTTCCAGGTATGAGAGCGATTTTGCCCTTTTCCCCGAATTGTTCACTGCACCTCTAATGGCCGATTACAACCACCTTTACGAGGCCGATGCCATACGCGAGTTAGCAAAGTTCGCCGACCCCATTCGCAAGAAATTCCAGGAATTCGCTATTTCCTACAATATCAACATCATTACCGGAAGTATGCCTTACCTGGACAATGGCAAACTCTACAACAACGGATTTCTATGTAAGCGGGACGGAAGCTCTGAAATGTACTCCAAGATCCACATCACCCCGAACGAGATAGCACATTGGGGAATGTCGGGCGGTGACCGGATCAAGACCTTCGACACCGATTGCGGCCGTATCGGGATCGCCATCTGCTACGATGTGGAGTTTCCCGAACTCCCAAGACTCATGGCCGAACAGGGGATGCAGATCCTCTTTGTACCCTTCCTTACCGATACTCAGAACGGATATACACGGGTAAGACATTGTGCCCAGGCCAGAGCTATAGAGAACGAATGTTATGTAGCTATCGCGGGCTGTGTGGGTAACCTGCCCAAAGTGAGCAATATGGACATCCAGTTTGCACAGGCCGCCGTGTTTACCCCGTCAGACTTCGCCTTTCCCACCAATGGTATCAAAGCCGAGGCTACACCCAATACCGAAATGACACTGATCGTTGATGTCGATGTAGACCTCCTTAAAGAACTTCACGAGCACGGGAGCGTAAGAACCTTAAAAGACAGAAGATTCGACTTATATGAAATAAAAAAAAATAAATAAGTAGTATATTTACGCCTCCCTCAAACACTAAAAATGATTATAAACTTAAAGGACGAGGTCTGGAAAGACCTCAAACGCGACAATTGGCGTGACAATGAACACTACAAGATCTCTAATTACGGACGTGTAATAAGCTTCAAGCATGACCCTGAGGGTGTGCTACTCAATCCGGGAAAAGTCGGAGGGTATTCAGTGATCACCGCCATAAAGAAAGACAAAAAGAACGATCTGGTTTACATACACAGGGCAGTTGCAGAATTATTTCTAAAGAACGACGAAGGAAAGCGTTTTGTGATCCACCTGGACTTTGACAAACTCAACAACCAGATCGAAAACCTGGCTTGGGCTACCAGAGGTGAGCTAACTGCTCACAACAGCAATAACCCCAAGGTGATCCAGGCCAAAGAAAGGAAAAAGACCCATCGCACTTATGCCAAGCTCACTGAAGCGAAAGTGAAGCTTATTAAGCGTAAGATAAACGACCCCAACCGAAAAACCCGCATGAAGATGATCGCCAAGCAATTCGGGATCTCAGAAATGCAACTGTACAGGATCAAGTCGGGCGAGAATTGGGGCAGCGTTGAGCCCTGAGAGCCGTTAGTTACCCAACGATCTCCGAAAGCATTAAGACATGAACCTGTAAAGAGGTAAGGGTGTATAGCGTGTACATAAGTAACCTGCTATTATAATAAACCGCCGATCTTTATGGAAAAAATATGTCTGGAATGCGAAGAAAAGCTGTACGGCCGAGCCGACAAGAAGTTTTGTAATGACCACTGCAGAAACGCCTATAACAACAAGCGCAATAAGGACAGTAATAATCTGGTACGCAATATCAATAACCGCTTGCGTAAGAACTACAGGATCCTTCAGGAACTAAACCCTGAAGGAAAAACCCGATCGACCAGAAAAAAGATGCTGGAAAGAGGATTCGATTTCGAACACATCACGCATCTGTACACCACCAGAAAAGGCAGTGTCTATTACTTTGTTTATGACTATGGGTATTTACCCCTGGACAATGATTTCTATATGTTGGTAAAGAGGTCAGACTAACGTCTCCAGCTGTAGGCCCTGATCTTTAAGGCCGCTGCGAGCACATCTTTCCGGCTGATCTGCCCAATGAGGCGCCCCTTATCAACAACGGGGAACCGGCGTCTGTTCGAATCGTGAAAGAGCGAAGCAGCATCAAAGATACTGGCATTGCAATCGATGGTCTCTACCTCTTCGGTCATAAAATGTGAAACCCTTTTATCGAGGATCGGCATATTGTAGTAGCGGCTCTCGGAGATCTCTTTCATACAGTCGGCCTCTGATACGATGCCTACCAGATCACCATCGTCATTACACACCGGTCCACCGGAAATACGGTACCTGATCAGGAGCTCCATAACTTCAAGGATCGATTGATCGGGATGAAAGGTGATAAGACTTTTGGTCATGTAATCGGTAACTAGAATAGGCGCATTGAATTCCTTCTTTTGCTCTTCTCTTGGGCCTTGATAACTTTTAATCGCCATGTTGCTGTGTATTATTTGGTTCTGATGTAAGGGAGAAAATCTCTAACCTGACCACAGGCTAAACCACCTATAATCAGAACCTTAATATATTTAAAATTTCTCATTTAAGGGTAATGTTTTTTACAGATACCGTATTTTTTTCGCTCTATATTCCAATTATGAGCCGTAAAGCACTAACTTCATCCCATGACCAGATCAAAAAATCAGATCGCTGTTCTCGGTTGCGGATGGCTCGGTCTGCCCCTTGCTGAAGCCCTTATACACGAGGGATATACCGTAAAGGGCAGTACAACCAGGGAATCAAAAATGACCCAACTTTCGCAAAAAGGGATCACTCCCTTTTGTATTAACGCCCGGGAAGGTGACCTGGTGGGTCCGGCAGCTCATTTCCTGGAAAACTGCCATATCCTGATCATCAATATTCCCCCGGGATTGCGCAAAGCCCCGGAAAGAGATTTCACCAGGGTACTCGTCCCTGTACTGGATGCAGCAGAAAATGCCGGAATTCGTCATATACTCTATATCAGTTCGACTTCTGTATTCCCTGACCGGGAGCAAACGTATACCGAAACAGATCCCTTCGAACCCGATACACGCACCGGCCGGCAACTTCAGGCCGCCGAACACCTGGTTATGTCTCAAAAGTCCGGTACAGATCATACTGTACTGCGTTTTGGCGGACTCCTTGGAGGAGACCGACACCCTGTTACATTCCTTTCAGGAAGAAACGAACTAAAAGGCGCCAATAACCGAATCAACCTCATTCACCGAGACGACTGCATACGAATTATCCTTGGCATTATCACCAAAAACCTTTGGGGCTATACGCTTCATGGGGTAGCACCATGCCATAGTTCCAAGAAAGCGTATTACACCCATGCAGCCGAACAAATGCAACTCTCCCCGCCCCAATACAGCGACGATCCTTCCGGAAAAAGCAAACTGATCTCCACCGCCTATACCGACCGATTACTCGAACAGCACTACCTGCATCCGCTTTGTTAGGCGGGTAAAGGGTGATCCCGGTTTACCCCGTTCGTGAGTTATCAAAACTTTAAGAGGTTTATTCAAATATTTTAATAGTTTTGAGCAGATTCCTGAGGCCGTAATGGCATCGGGCCCTGTAAGGGAAACAAACGAACAAAAGACAATCAAATCACCATTTATGAAACAGATCATCTGTATGGCCCTGCTACTATTTGCTTCAGTAGGCAGCCACGCTCAGGACAAGCAGCAGCTTAAATCACATTACGAAGCCTTTTATCAGCAAATGATGAAACAGGGCGATGTGCGCGGTATCATCGATGCCCTGACCCACCTCAACATTCTGGAGCCAAGTCAGGAACGCAGTGATACCCTGGCCTATGTATACGCCAATTCTAAACAATATGCTCAGGCTATTAATGTGTTGGGAACCGAAAAAGACGCCAACGCTTCAGACCTGGCGGTCGAGATCAAGGCCATTTCGCTAAAGGCCCTGAATCAGCCACAGCTTGCAGTCATGCAATTCGACATTCTCTTCAGCAGAAAGCCCGATGTATACCTGGCCTATGAGCTCACCGACCTCAACATGCAAATAGGTAAAACGGTTGAGGCTAAATCGTATATCACCTACGGACTTGAAAACACCAAAGAAGAACAAATGCTACCGTTCTACGAAGCGAATCCACCCTACCAGGTGCCGTTGAAAGCTGCCTTTACCTACCAGCAAGGATTACTGATCTACAATGAAGACAAAGGGAAAATAGACGAGGCTATCAAGCTTATAGACGAAGCCATTGTGATGGCTCCCAACTTCAACCTGGCGAAGCAGATCAAAGAGATCCTGCTCACCCAAAAGCAAGCTGCACAACAGGCAGGTGAGGGCAACGAAAAAGAGAATAAGAATTAAGCGCCCGTCCTATAAAACAATAAAGGCTGCTCCTCACGGAGCAGCCTTTTTTTATGATTAACACCCGGGAGTTTCCAGTCATTTGGATCTCCAGGACCAGGATTACCTCAGCATCAGACTGTGCTTCAGATGCATCAACTCCAACCATCTGAAGCATACAAATAATATGTTCTTTTTTTGAGTGCTCTGATCGCTTTATGAATAAAACAAGGTTCCCATCAGCAACAAGGAAAACACATCACTCATTTTTTACCGGTAAGGCTTAAGAAAAGGGCATTCCTGAGGCAAAAGGAATTACGCTTACCCGGAGGGCCCAGGAATTCTTAAGGCCAATCATTTTATAAGTTGACATTTATCATAACATGAACATCCTGCTTTTACTACTTTAAAGCTGATTTTTATTCTAAAGGCTAAGAGCATATGGATTACATGGTTAGCAATGACATCCTGAACGGAGGTGAACCGATCAAACCCAGGAAGATCAAACAAGCGATCGTTGAGATCGTAAGCGATTCAGGCGAAGGAGCCCAAAAATGCGGACAGAGCTTCGGGGCGATCTCCGCAAAAATGGGAAATGGGGTTTGGACCGTTGAGATCATTCCTGCAGAAATACAACCACCAGCACGTTCCCGGGAAGGTGCTTCAGGGATCAGGGTGCGTATCGGTTCTGACAAAGTGACCAATATGGGAAATCACGCCAACCTGGTCATAGCCCTCAATGAACAGGTGCTGTACGGCAGGATCAGCCAGGATGCCTATAATGAGAACACCCTGATGTTTATCGAGAATAAATGGGCCAAAAGCGAACAAGAAACCATCAGACAGCAGTACGCAGAAGCACTACTAAAATTTAAGGAATCAGGCATTCAGGTGGTCGAGATCCCCATGGAAGAAGAATGCCTGAAACTAATGCCCGATCCCCGAAAAGGTAAAAACATGTGGATCCTGGGCCTGCTCTGCTATATGTACGATCGTGACCTCCCCAAGGCCGAGGACCAGATCCGAACCATCTTTAAAAAGAAATCCGACGCGGTAATAGCCCTTAATATCAAATTGCTACACGCAGGATATGACTGGGCCAGGGAAAAGCTTCCCTTTCGTTACGAGGTGACCCCGATGGAAGTGCATAATGATATGGTGGTGATGAACGGAAATGAAGCCCTCAGTCTGGGCATCATGGCATCCGGCATTGAACTGTGCTCGATGTATCCGATAACGCCTGCGACCTCCGTATCCCACCACCTGGCCGAATATTTTGAAAGAGTCGGGGGTATCGTTCACCAGGCTGAAGATGAGATCGCTGCGATCGGATTTGCGATCGGTGCTTCTTTCGCAGGGAAACCGGCAGTAACGGTTACCTCGGGTCCCGGATTGGCACTTAAGACCGAGTTTATCGGCTTGGCGGTCATGGCCGAGATCCCGCTGGTGATCATTGATGTTCAGCGAGGGGGACCCTCTACCGGATTACCGACAAAGGTTGAACAGAGCGATTTGTTGGCGGCGATCTACGGGGAGGCAGGAGATGCCCCAAAGATCGTGCTTGCAGCTGCTACCATCGAAGAGTGCTTTCAATTTGTTGTTTTGGCACGCAAGCTTGCCGAATCATTCCGAACTCCCGTTATATTATTAAGTGACGCGAATCTGGCAACAGGGGTACAACCCTTCCCGCGTCCAAAGATCGACTCTTTTTGGCTCACCAATCCCTTTGATCAGAGCCCATGGAAAGACGGGGCCTTTCCATTTGAGTGGGATGAACATACAGGAACCAGCAAAAGACCGATCCCCGGGCAAAAAGGCGGTATGTATACCGTAACGGGGCTGGCCCACGGACAAACGGGAAAAGTGGCATACGACCCGGAGATCAATCAGGCCGGCGTCGAAAGCCGAAGCCGAAAGTTCGCCTCTTTACAGAAAAGCCTTAAACCCCCAAAGATCAACGGAGCCCCGGAAGGTGATATTCTGCTGGTTGGATGGGGTTCTACACTTGGTGCTATAGAGGAAGCCGTAGCCGATGCCCGTGCCGAAGGACTAAAGGTAAGCAGCCTGCACTTGCGATTTCTCTTTCCCATGGTTCCGGGATTGACTGAGATCTTCAGTAAATTCAAAAAAGTTATCACTGTAGAGATCAATTACAGCGATACACCGGGCCACCCGATGATCACCCGGGAGAATCGCCGTCATGCCCAGTTGGCGTGGCTTCTCAGGGCCCAAACACTTATGGATATCGATAGTTTCAGCAATGTCTACGGACAGCCTCTGAATCCTGAAAAGGTATTGAATATGATCAAGCGCGAATTGAATATTGAAAACGCTAAAGTAAGCGTATAAAAAATGTAATAGTATGCATTTACAAACTCATGAATTTTGTTCTGTCCCCTCCTTTGACCACGATTATGGCATGGAAGACTATGGTAAAGGCGTAGCCCGCTGGTGTCCGGGTTGTGGAGGGCACTCCATACTCACCACGGTACAGCGCGTTTGCAAGGACATGCAATACGAACCTGAAAAAACGGTGGTAGTCTCCGGCATCGGATGCAGTGGCCGATTTCCACATTACATGGGAACCTATGGGTTTCACGGACTACATGGAAGGGCATTCCCCGTTGCCAGCGGAGTAAAATTCAGACGACCGGACCTCAACGTTTTTGTCGTAACCGGAGATGGGGATTGTTGCTCCATTGGAGCAGCGCACTGGGTACATGCAATCCGGTACAATATGAAAATGGTAGCATTGCTCTTTGATAATGGTATTTATGGTTTGACCAAAAAACAAACATCACCCACCAGTCCGCTGAACACCCATTCCAACACACACCCCAAAGGATCCTTCCTTCCCCCGATCAACCCGCTACAAACTACCCTGGGATTGGCCAATGTCTCTTTCGTGGCGCAAACCGTAGATTGGAATGCTGCACACCTCTATGCGACCATACGAAAGGCCGCCGAACATCCCGGTCTCGCTTTTGTACGCATCGTTCAACGGTGTCCGGCATTTATGCGCGACCTCTATGGTGATATTGCTGTCGACCCGAAAAACCTTATCCTGCTATCAAATGAAAATGGGATCAACCTCAAGCCAAAGGCCCGGAAAGCCTTTGGCCGGGTAATTGAACACGACCCTTCAAATATCCACAAGGCCAGGGAACACGCAGAGATCCATAATGGCATTCCAATAGGTTTGCTATATCAAAATACCGACAACGTTCGCTATGATGAATATGGAGCTCACAATCTCGGGATGGGAGTTGAAGAAAAAAAGGAGAATCTGGAATCCTTATTGGACCAATATAGTACAAGTCAATCGGTAAAATGAACGAAATAAATAATTTAGATACGGATCAGATCCTCGACTGTTATGCGCATAGCGACGTCGTGGTTACCCGGGAGCAAGAATCCGCACCTCCGCATGAACAATTAAAAAGCTATCGCGAGCAGTTGCACAAGTACTTTGTACAGGGTGTAAAAACAGACTTTTGCCAACAAATTAACGTAGCACCGGTCTTGTCGGCCCCGTGCTTGCGCGGTGAATTACCTGCTACAGCCTATCCGGTACTATTCGATCCGAAAAAAAACAAGCTCTGCAGCCTTCACGAACAACTGGAAGGGTTGATCTCAGAACATTGTGCATCGGAAATCGGCAACGACTTGATCGGGAAACTCCCTTCCATCCTGTTATCGCTTCAGGAAAATCTGCAAGTAGCCAAACCGGAACTTGATCATAGCGCACAGATACAAGAATTGATGGAACTCATGGGCAATGCTTTAAGCAAGGATACGCCAAAGGACTTCCAAGAGCATTTAGACCCTGTAAAACAAAAGCTCTTATCCTGCCAAGGGCCCATAATGGGCTTTGGCGCACAGACTCCATATCAATTGCTCAACATGCAGCTGAAATCGCATATGGCCACCTTTTCAGAGTTCATTGCTCATATGCAACGGAAACTATCAGGACTGAGTGCAATTGCCCACCTCCAAGATAAGGGCCCGGAAAAGGACAGTGCGCATTTTGAATTTGCCGGAGACCTTCTCTCCTTGGATGATGTACAGGAGGTCTCACCTCAAAGGGTTAGTTCAGATCTTCCAAAGGCGAGACTCGAGCGCATTCGGGAAAGCATAAAAGCGCTTTCCAACGCTGTGAGATCCTATACAGAGCAACCCAATAAGATCTTTATCACAAAAAAACTACTGGAAAGCCACAACCTTAAAGCGGTTTTTGGTCAGGCAACAATTGAAGTTGTGGGATCTAACGCCCTATCCCATGCCAAAGCCTATTTAGATAAGGAATTACCCAACTTTACAGCATTGATCCGGGCGATGCGTCTGGCGGACCTTGAGATGACGCAAACCTACGACGAATCTTTACACGATGCCTATTTTGAAGGATTCGCCCCGTCCTATCTGAATTACGAGGAGATCAAATATTTCCGCCCCGTGATTGTCATTGACGAAAGCCACAATATTGTTGATCAGACAAAGGATTTTCTTTCCCTTTTTTCAGATGGGGCCTTCATTAAGGTTTTCGCCATCAACACATTGAACGACATCAATTTACCTGTCGTAGCTTCTAAATTGAAAGCAAGTGCCCTGGAGATCGCATCCCTGGCAACCTTTCGTAGAAACGCCTATGTGTACCAGGGAAGTTTTGAAGACCCCTACGCTTTTGAAAATGCCCTACGTCAAGGACTGAATGCCACCACACCCGCACTCTGGAACGTATTGATTCCTGATGCCGGATCGGAAGATGGCCCAGCTTCTGCCATCAGGATCCACAGGGCGATCGAAAGCCGACAATTTCCGCGCCTGATCTACGATATCGAGGCCGGGGTGGATTTTGGAAGCCATTTCAATTTGGAGGCCAATCCGCAATGCGATCTCGTATATCCAAATCAAGTGCTGGAGATCAAAACTTCCCGCGGAAAGTGCACAGAACAGATCAGTCTGAGCTCGGCAGATTACCTTGCTATGGAGGCACACAATTTACAAGCCCTTGAGATCATTCCCGACTGGTATCAAAAGGAAAGTCTGGTAGCTGTCGCAGACTACCTTTCGGCCGATCCGGAGTCACAGACAGGAAAGATTCCCATTATTCAGGTAGTGGATGAAGACTACAAACTGCATAGGGCTGCCATTCCCGCTTCCTGGCTTCAACAGATAAGAAGCAGACTGGACTATTGGCGTTTTTTACAGGAACTGGGAGGGGTAAAGAGTCAGCATTTTGAAAACAAGTTGTCCAAATCAAAAGCCGAGTGGACAAAGGCCAAAGAAGAAGCACTAAAAGCACTGGAAGCACGGTTATCTGAGGCGTATGAAACCCAAAGAGCCGCAGACATGGAAAGAACCATCCACAATATACTGCTGGCACTCATGGAAGGAAAAACCGACCTGACCAGCCTTGCGTTAGGCTCAAGCGCTACCGTGCCTGTTAACATAACATTGGAAACGGATGAGGAACCCCTTGAAACAGCACCGGCTCCGAATGAAAACGTACCGGCTCCGGAGGAAACTCCTAATGAAGAAGTATCGGTGAGTCAAGTGCCCTGGGTGGAAAGCGATGAATGTACTTCCTGCAACGAATGTATCAATACAGCGCCCAATGTTTTTAAATACAATAGCGACAAACAAGCCCATGTTCACAATCCCAAAGGCGACAAATACGCAAAGATCGTTGCTGCAGCAGAGAAATGCCCGGCCATGTGCATCCATCCGGGTTTGCCTCAGGACCCGAAGGAACCCGGATTGGAGAAATTGTTGAAAAGAGCGGAGAAATACCAATGACCCGAATAGGCGGTTAAAAACGGCAAATGATATGAGCAGTGGCAGCTGCGTCTGCTGCCGCTTTGAAATACCAGGAAGACCTGCTGTTCTGCAATAAAGACAAAAAATACAAAGCTACCCTACCAAATAAAAAAGGCTGCTCCGTGAGGAACAGCCTTTTTTTTCATGTATAATACTCCGCTAGGATTACCAGATCTTAACGCGTTTCTCAGGAGCGAGATACATACTATCTCCTTCCTTAACGTTAAAGGCCTCGTAGAAGGCGTCGATATTCTTAAGTGGCTGCACTGCTCTGGTCATACCAGGAGAGTGGGTATCGGTAAGGATACGGGTACGCAGTGCCTGATCGCGCATTTTGGTTCTCCAAATGGTAGCCCACGACATAAAGAAGCGCTGCTCAGGAGTGTATCCATCGATCAGTCCCGGATCTCCGTGCTCTGCCAGGTGAATTTTCAATCCGTCAAGAGCGGCATTCACACCTCCAAGGTCACCGATATTTTCACCAAGGGTAAACTTCCCGTTAATGAATAGTTCCGGAGCCACCTCAATAGCGCTGTACTGATCTGCCAGATCCTGCCCCAGGTTTCTGAACTTCTCCAGGTCGGCCTCAGTCCACCAGTTTTTCAAGTTTCCTTCTGCATTAAAGCGCGCGCCCTGATCGTCAAAACCGTGAGAGATCTCGTGACCGATCACCGCTCCGATACCTCCGTAATTCACTGCTGCATCGGCATTGAAATTAAAGAAGGGTGGTTGAAGGATAGCAGCAGGGAATACGATCTCGTTGTAACGCGGATTGTAATATGCGTTTACGATCTGTGGCGCCATAAACCACTCTGAACGGTCTACAGGCTTATTAAGTTCGGCCATATTCTCCTTGAAAGACCATTGTCTTACAGCCAGGCTATTGTTAAAGTAAGACCCACCTTCTTTTGGTGACTTTACTTCCAGGGTGCTATAATCTTCCCATTCATCAGGATATCCCACCTTAACAGTGATCCCTTTAAGCTTTTCGATAGCCTTAGCTTTGGTCTCGGCATCCATCCATTCGAGATCGGTGATCCTGGCCTCGTAAGCCTTGATCAGGTTGCCGATCATTTCTTCGGCAGTTTCCTTAGCCGAAGCAGGGAATTTTTCTGCTACGTATAATTTACCTAATGCTTCTCCTAAAGACCAGTTAATGGTAGACAGGGCACGCTCGTTGATCGGCAATTGCTCCTGTGCTCCATTGAGTTCTTTAGAGTAGAACTCCCAATTGGCCTGATCCATATCTGTGGTCAGGATCCCGGCAGCAGAATTTACCACATCCCAACGCAAAAGGGCCTTCACCTCATCAAGACGATCGGCCTTCATTACATTTTCCAGGGAAGCCATATAATCCGGCTGAGAAACAATAAGGGTATCGGCTCCGGCAACACCTGCAGCATCGAGGTATTTATCCCAATTAAAGGCACCCAGCATCTCAGGAAGTTCAGCAACAGCAGTTGGATTATACGTGTTATTCGGATCTCTTCTGGCTACTTTATCAAGTGTATTTCCTGCCAATTCGGTTTCAAGAGCGAGGATGGCCTCAGCATCGGTAGTAGCCTCTGCTTCTTCTACCCCAACCATACCCAGCATACGAACGATATGCTGCTTGTAGAGTTCTCTGATCTCTTTAGAGCGATCGTCTTCCTCCATGTAGTAATCCCTGTTAGGAAGTCCCAAACCAGCACTTCCTAAAGAAGCGATGTTACGGGTCGTATTCTTAGAGTCGGCACTAACACCGATCCCGAAAAACACATTACCTCCCATTGGGGTGGTTTCTATAAGATAATCCTGAAGTCCTTCAACATCTTCGATCGCAGCGATCTTATCTAACCATGGCTGTAACGGAGCAATTCCCGCCTCATTTCTGGCCACAGTGTCTGTGATCGACATGAACATGGCTACCGCCTTCCCCTGATCTGTGGTCAGGTCAAGCGCCTCATTGCCTGCCTCCTTTAAAAGGATGGCCAAAGCATCTTCTGTGGTTGTTTTGCGAAGTTCGTTAAAGCCTCCCCAAACCGTACGATCTGCAGGGATCTCCGTTTCCCGGTACCAGGTACCATTAACGAAATTAAAAAAGTCATCTTGTGGGGCCACGGTGGTATCCATATAGGACAGGTTGATCCCGGGCACTACTTCTGCCTCATTGCTCATAGCCATGCGGTCGTCTTTTTCCGTTTTACAGGAAAAAGTAAGGGCACCGGCAACCAACAATGAAAGCAACGTAAATTTGTTACCTTTCATATGATAAATTTGATTTTTTTGGAACGTTCCTAAAATTAAGGCTTGAAACGAATTAACCCCCGACTTTATGCGTTTATTAACATAATTTTAGCGGTATTTTCTTAATCCCGATCAATTAAGTGTAAATAGCAATTTTTACCCCTTGATGATCTTTTTAAAGACAGAAGAAAATGTAGCACCCTTAATTTTGAACGGCCGGGGTATCCAACTGAAGTGAATCGCGATTTAAAAAGTCCTCATACACCTTATCTCTGAGTGCGTCAGACACCTGGTAGCGAAAGGCATTATATGCCTCGAGGATCTTAAATCGTGTGGTATCGATATCGGGAGTGGGTACGCGATGGTTGAGCTGATCCTTCAACTTTTTTGTAAACGTTCTGAACACCAGCACCCTGCTTTTTACCGCTGGAATATTGACCTTTTCAAGGGTAGAATCATTGATCAGGGTCGCTTCTAAGCGAATAAGCTCATCGGTAATAAAGCCCAGGTCGCCACTTTCTGTCGCCCTGAAATTTTTCATCTCCTTTTCGAGTTCCCAGAACGCCTTCCAGGTTTGCATGCGTTCTCCGGTCCTTGGGTCTATGACGTATAGCTCTTCTAATGGTGCATAAGTGGATATGGTTGGTATTGCAACCGTATTTTCCACCTGTGTAGCTTTCTCTTCTGACCTCCCGCAACTTATAGCAGCAAATGCTACAAAAGCCACAAGAATAACGCTGTATCTGTAAAAGGTATAGATCATCAGGACAAATGTAATTGAAAAAGTACAAAGGAAACAAGAATAAATCAGGGCGATACTGCTACAGCTCGCCCTGATGATATTTCTTTACAAAGAACCATATGTTCTTTAATGCCTATTGGTATACCCTAACGTAGTCTACTTCCAATACACCCTGGGTGAAATTCGCAGGTACATCTCCTCCCAGGTTTCCTCCTACAGCAATATTCATCAATAAATAGTGTGGATCGTTATAAGGTTTATTCTCATCATTGGGAAGTTCATGAACAAGAGTGTCGTCTACAAATATCTTTATGCTATCGGCACTCCATTCCATGGTATAGACATGAAAGGTTCCAGAAGCATCGGTTACCGAAGTAGTACCACCCTCATTAAAATAGGTATGAGTGATCATGTCTGCCCAGTGAAAATGGGCTATTGTCGAATTCTTATCCCATCCGGTCTGCTCGAGGATATCGACCTCCCCGCAGCGAGGCCAACCAACATTACCGAACTGATCGCCAAAGTAGTTCCCGGTTTCATTGATATTCGCGCCCAGCGTCCACAATGCAGGCCATGTCCCGGCCGACTGCGGAAGTTTTGCGCGAAATTCCACCCGTCCGTACTTAAAAGCGAATTTAGAGTTGAGTCTTGCCGAAGTATAGGATTTGGTAGACCCATAGGCCATATACTGTTCCTTATTAGCAACGATCTTAAGCGTACCGTCACTCACATAGGAATTATCTTGTCTGTCGGTATAATGTTGTAATTCACCATTAGCCCAGTTACTACCCTGAATCGGGATCACCTGGTGATGCCATTTTTCAGGATCCGGACTTCCCTCGTATTCAAATTCATCAGAGAAAATAAGGCCTTGTTCACCTCCTGATCCTTCGCCGGAACCTTCACCGGAGCCTTCGCCCGAGCCATCCCCGGAACCTTCACCAGAGTCATCATTAACCGCGGCCTTATATACTTCAACCGTTACAGTTTCGTTGATAAATTCACCCTGAGCCCCAAAAGCCCATGCAGTAATATCGTAGGTATGGGTACCTTCTTGTGAGAATTCATATTGAATAACTCCCGATTTGCTCTCTATCGGATCTCCTACCTCCATACTAAAGGCATAGCGAACGGCTTTATTTGCGGTTGCTGCAACCTGCACCCTACCTGAACCGTCTCCATATGGATTGGAAGCATTTGTGCCAATAACAGTAACGTTAAGCACCAGATCTCTTGGCATGGTATCAGGCTCCAGCTTGTCTTCTCCACAGGAAAGCAATAAAAACAGTGTAAAGAATGTAGCGATCAAAAAACGAGATTTTACAGCTAATTGCATTAGCGACATCATAGTAGGTTTCATCTTTAAAGGGTATCTCAGCACCTCGATAATTAAGGTGTTGTTTTGTTTATAATTTTAACCGGGTAAAGATACGATTAAAACGTTTCATTAAGGTGATCTTTATCATTTAACAGCACTAACTCCAAAGTTCACTATAACCCTGAAATTAGCTTAGAATCAACTCTTTGACTTAAAACTTCATTAAAAGCCTTACCAGGAGTACGCGCTGCGCGCATGGACCTGTTTGACCTACTAATGCTAATACAAAACCTCACCCTTGTTACGCAAGAACAGCTTCTATCCAAAACTCCTTGCCAGGAGTACGCGCTGCGCGCATGGACCTGTTTGACCTACTAATGCAAATACAAAACCTCACCCTTGCTACGCAAGAACAGCTTCTATCCAAAACTCCTTGCCAGGAGTACGCGCTTCGCGCATGGACCTGCTTGACCTACTAATGCAAATACAAAACCTCACCCTTGCTACGCAAGAACCGCTTCTATCCAAAACTCCTTGCCAGGAGTACGCGCTTCGCGCATGGACCTGCTTGACCTACGCCTCCAAATACAAAACCCTTCCCTTGCTACGCAAGGATTGTTTTTTTATCCCTCACCCCTTACAAGAGCTAGCTCTTGACGTGGTCGGAATAAAAAAACCCATCGCCTTCGCGATGGGTTTTGTGCTTGATGTAGCCCCGCCAGGACTCGAACCTGGATCTAAAGTTTAGGAAACTTCTATTCTATCCCTTGAACTACGGGGCCGATAATTGTAGTGATTCACCTACACAGACAAAAATAAACGGAATTTGAATGTTCCGGAATGCATTTCTAAGATTTTTTTCCGGAAAAGCCCCTGCTTGCACTACCCTAAAATACTCCAGGAACATCTTCTCCCTGCTCAGGAAATATCACCCTTGGATTGGCTTCCTTAAGAAGGTATTGCCTAATGAGCTTCATCACATCGCTATTGTGTCGTTGCGGCTCTATAAAGGAATAAAAAGTCTCAAACTCAGAAACCTGTTCATCTGCAGGAAGAAATCCGTAGCCCTTATAGATCCCTTTATCTACCAGCACCAATCCATTTTCATCGGGAGTTCGCCCTTTGAGTACCAGGACAAAAGATGCTTCAGCCAGGGTAAGCTCCTCTAATGCCTTCGTTACCCGCTCATTATACGCTGCCACATCCTCTTGAGCTGTACAGATCCCTTTACACTTTTTTACTCTAAAATGGTTACAGGCTCCCGTTGTGGTCTGAAGTGCCGTGTATCTGGGACAGAGTTCATATTTTATACAAAGCCGCTCCAGTTCGGTGATACATTCGGTTACATTAAAAAAAGTTCGCAACGCCTCAGGAACCGATGAGACAGGATTATACCCCAGTTGTAATATGCCTTTTCTATTCTTGTAAACCATAAGCGCATAGCCCTTATTCGTGCGCTTTTGAGCCCTGTTGTATTTGGGATATACCGACTTGATCTCCTTCGACTCCATGAGCAGGGCCATAAGTTCGGATCCCGAAAGCTCAAAATCAAGGGAGGCGGTTTCCCGGCACATAGCGATCTCCCTGGCGCGCTTATCGTAAAAATGCCCCAACACCCTTTTCTTTATATTGATGGCCTTGCCTACATAGATCACCTTACCATAGCGATCTTTAAAGTAATAGACCCCAGGTGTTTCAGGCAACTTTAGAAACTCCTCCTTGGGCAAGAGGGAAGGCAACGTTCCTTCCACCGAATTTCCTGCAACCATTTTCAGGTATACCTCCTCCAGATCATTATGCAACAATCGCTCGAGAAGCAATACGGTAGCATCAATATCACCCTTGGCACGGTGCCTGTCTTCTAATGGGATATCCAGACTGGCGCACAACTTACCCAAACTATAGGAATGAAGTCCCGGAAAGACTTTCCTCGACCACCGTACCGTGCACAACTTCTTGCTTCTAAAATCCAGATCCATCCGCTTAAACTCACTACGTAATACCTGGTAATCGAACTGCACATTATGCGCTACAAATACCCGGTCTTTAAAAAGATCTAAAAGCAGAGGGGCCAACTCTTCGAAGGCGGGTGCTTCAGCAACCATACCATCATCGATCCCTGTGAGTCCGGTAACAAATGGAGATATGGGAACCCCGGGATTCACAAGGCTGTGAAACTCCTTTTCTTTTTCCCTTCCGTTATGCCATACCACAGCGATCTCGGTCACCCGGTTATCCCGTCCGGCAAGTCCGGTAGTTTCAATATCGACAATGGCAAAACGCATAACAATGTACTTTGGTGATTTAAAAATAAGGTATTTCCCGGGCGACTTCAGAATTCGAACCGCAACTGTACGGTTAATGCCGTTTCCTCTTCAGGTTCTTCTTCCGTATTTCCTGTATTGAGGTTAGAAAGGGACAACCCCAGCAACCTTACAGAATTCTCAAGGGTTTCCTGGTATAGTAATTCTTTGGCCAGCTCGAGAATAAGGCTTTGATCAGCAATATAATACCCCAGAGTTCTCGATCTCGTCTGGGTTTTAAAGTCGCTGTATTTTATTTTAAGGGTAATGGTCTTGCCGGCCACCTTTTGTTTTTTTAAGCGTCGCCCCAGTTCTTCGGCAATGTGGGTGAGCTTTTCGAGCATGAATACCTCACTACTGAGGTTCTCTTCAAAGGTGCGTTCGGCGCCTACCGATTTAGGAATACGCTCCGGAGTTACCTTACTGTGATGAATACCCCGCACAACATGGTAATAATGTGTCCCGCTTTTTCCGAAATGTTCAGTAAGAAATTCAAGAGACCTTGCTTTTAGCTCCTTTCCGCTAAAGATCCCTAATTGATACATTTTCTCTGCAGTCACCTTACCGATACCGAAGAATTTTCGAATATCAAGGCCTTCAAGAAATTCCAACACCTCTTCCGGCGGAATCGTTTTTTGTCCGTTGGGCTTATTGATATCACTGGCTACCTTAGCGAGAAACTTATTGACCGATATCCCTGCGGAAGCATTTAATCCCGTTTCTTCATAGATACGCTGCCTGATCTCCGTGGCCAGCAGGGTGGCGGAAGGCATCCCCTTTTTGTTTTCTGTGACATCGAGAAAAGCCTCATCAAGGGATAAGGGCTCAACCAGATCGGTGTAGTCCAGGAAGATCTTGCGGATCTTCAGAGAGATCTCTTTATACCGATCAAAACGGGGTTTAACAAAGATAAGTTCCGGGCAACGCTCGGCGGCAACCCTTCCCGACATCGCACTTCTTACGCCGTACTTCCGGGCCTCATAACTTGCCGCTGCTACCACGCCCCGCTTTTCACCCCCACCTACAGCCACAGGCTTATCCCGAAGACCGGGATCATCAAGCTGCTCTACGGAGGCAAAAAAGGCATCCATATCAACATGGATGATCTTTCTGACCGGGAACTTTTCTTCCATACGGCAAATTTAAAGTAATTTAGCATGTGAAGGGGAGCAACCCACAAGCCAACACTATGAAAAAAGCGATCATTCTCGGAGCTACCGGACTCACCGGAAGTCATTTACTGGAGCAGTTACTACACCATGATAGCTACAGCGAGATCGTGGTATTCGGACGGCGCTCTGTGAACCAAAAGCACCCCAAACTCACCGAACACCTTACCGACCTGATGCGGCTTGAAAAAGAGGAAGCACGATTTAATGCCGACGAGGTGTTTTGTTGTATTGGTACCACCAAAGCCAAAACTCCAGACAAAGAAACCTACAGGGCCATAGACTACGGTATTCCGCTTGCTACTGCAAAACTATGCCGTAAGAACAGTATAGACACCCTGGTGGTGATCTCTGCCATGGGAGCGAATCCCAAAAGCGCTGTTTTTTACAACCGCCTGAAAGGGGAAATGGAACACGCCGTCCTGGAGGAGAACATCCCCAATACCTATATCGTACAACCCGGACTTATAGGGGGAGAACGAGAAGAACAGCGCACGGGTGAATGGATCTTTAAACAGTTGTTCAAGGGGCTGAATCTCCTTATGGTAGGTCCGCTGAAAAAATACAGAAGTATCGAACCTGAGCAGATCGCCGGGGCCATGATAAGCCTGGCCAATGGTAAAAAGCCTTCCGGAAGATACCAAAACGACGAATTAATGGAACTATCAGCTAATTAGAACAGCTAACCTATGAAGGAGATCGAACATAAATTCCTGGTAAGCTCAGATGCCTGGAAAAATCTGGCCAGCGAAGGACTGCGTATTGTTCAGGGATTCCTGAACACCCATCCGGAACGTACGGTACGAGTAAGGATCAAAGGAGACCGTGGGTTCTTGACCGTAAAAGGCATCTCGAATGAAAGTGGGACCTCCAGGTTCGAATGGGAACGGGAGATCGAAGCATCAGAAGCTGAGGCCTTATTGCGTATTTGTGAACCCGGAGTGATCGACAAAACCCGTTACGAGGTGCTTGTCGATGGGAAATGCTTTGAGATCGACGAGTTTCACGGCGACAACGACGGACTCATAGTTGCGGAGATCGAACTGGAAGCGGAAGGCGAAGAATTCACGAAACCCGATTGGCTGGGACAGGAGGTTACCGGGATCATTCGCTATTACAACTCCATGATCAGCAAGCATCCGTTCAAAGACTGGAGTGAAGAGGAAAGAGGGAGTAGGGAGTAATGAATAGGGGGGGGGTTGGATCGTAAATGATAACTCCCCCTCTTGATTTAAAACCTCCCAACCGCATAACTGTATAACTACATAACCTTATAACCGTATAACTGCATAACTGCCTAACCGTTTAACCAACCGCCTATGAAAACCAATTTACCGACCATGGCGTTGTTACTGACCTTGATCTCCTGCAACGTCACCGTCGAAAAAGAACAGCCATCAACGCTGACCCCGGAAACACAAAAAAGCGAAATACCTGTTGCTGCATTAAAAGCCCGACTTCAAAATGAAGGTTACCAGATCTTTGATTATGTCGATCAGAAAACAGGAGATACCATCCTGATGCAGCAATATTTTATGGCTTTCCTTAAGGCAGGACCCAGGCGGTCCCAGAGCAAACAGGAAGCCGACAGCCTGCAAACGCTACACCTAGAGCATCTTGGAAGGATGTACGAAGAAGGATATGCCGATATCTCCGGTCCGTTTGGTGACGATGGTGACATCAGGGGTATTACAATCTACAATGTACCCACATTTGAAATGGCCGACAGCCTTGCTAATATGGACCCTATGGTGAAAAGTGGCCGTTGGGTTATCGAAATTCACCCCTGGTGGGCGGCTAAAGGATTCGGGTTAAGGTGAGAGAGGAGTTAGTGGTTAATAGGGAATAGTTAGTAGATAGCTGTAGGCTGTAGGCTGTAGGCAGTAGGCTGTAGGCTGTAGGCTGTAGGCTGTAGGCTGTAGGCTGTAGGCTGTAGGCAAAAAAACAACCTATTTCTTTACCCTCTTTACCCTCTTTACCCTTTACTCCTTTACCTTCTTCTCTTTGTAACCTCATCACCTTGTAACTTTACAACCCTGCAACCCCATTAAAAAAAGCCCCCGGAATACGGAGGCTTTTAAATATACTTTAGAGATCGCACTATCTGCTGATCTCCAGAATTTCGAATTTCAGGGTTCCGTTAGGTACTTTGATCTCTGCGATCTCACCTACCGACTTCCCGAGGAGTCCTTTCCCGATGGGAGAGTTCACCGATATCTTCCCGCTCTTGAGGTCGGCTTCGCTCTCGGCTACAAGGGTATAGTTCATTTCCATCCCGTTTGCCTGGTTCTTGATCTTAACAGACGAAAGCACTAAGACTTTCGAGGTATCCAGCTGGGATTCGTCTATAACCCTCGCATTAGACAATGTTTCTTCCAATTTGGCGATACGCATTTCGAGAAGCCCCTGGGCTTCTTTAGCGGCATCGTATTCTGCATTCTCAGACAGGTCTCCCTTGTCCCGGGCTTCTGCTATAGCTTGAGAGGCTTTGGGGCGTTCCACGCTTTTCAGCTGGTCGAGCTCTTGTCGTAACTTCTTTATTCCTTCCTCAGTATAATAAGATACTTTACTCATAACTTCATGGTTTATAAATACAAAAAATCCCCTTTTCTCTAAGAGGATTCAAACAAATATACAAAATTTTACCCAACATTAATTTTTGTAAATTGGCAGAAATTTGCTCCCATGAGACACTTATTCATATGGCCTCTATTGGCTTTGGCTATGGCAACTGTAAGCTGCGACAACAGCGAGACAGATCGCAATCCGTACCTGTTAGAACCGCGCTTCAGTATAGACCTCAACCTCAACCTGCCTCAATATGGAAGCCTGAATATAGCCGGAAATGCTCTTTATGTGGGAGGCAATAATGTAGGCATCAAAGGTATTATTGTTTACCATCAGGGATTTGGCCAATATGTTGCCTGGGAAGCTTCATGTCCCAACCACGTACCCAACGACTGTTCGACCCTGACCATAGAAGGAGGTGTTAGTGCCGATTGCGGATGCGACGACTTTACGTACAGCCTGCTCAACGGCGCCATGCTCAATGAATTTTCGGAAGATGGCAGACCGTATCCGCTCTTGAATTATCGGGTTCAGGTTAACGGCCCCATCATCACCGTATTCAATTAAGCCCCCTGACCGTTACCGGCAGAGGGCCTTTTTGATCTTTTCCCCTAAAAAGATAACTTACTAAAACTTCAGGTCTATCCCCGCCAGGAAGTTGATCCCGGCCTGCGGATAATACCCGGTACCGCTAAGGGTACTTACCGAACCATCGGCATTATCGATGTCATAGGTGTAGAAATATCCGTTTGAACTGTACTTCACGTCAAAGATATTGTTCACCAAGGCGCTCAGAGTAATGGCCTTAAAGAATGCAACATCGGCGAACGTATACTGTATATTCAGGTCATTTACAAAGTAATCGTCGAGCTTAGAACTCTCGGCATCGATATTCCCCAGGTACTGTTCTGAAACGTATTTTGAAAGGAAGGCTACCTGCATGCCATCTACCGGCAACCAGGTGAGCATATTCCCGGCGATCACCGAAGGCGAATAAGCGATGGTGGTATTCCCCAGGTCCTGCAGCTCCCCATCCAATTCGAAGAAATAGTCCAGGTTGCGGTTATCGCTCAGAGCGATATTTGGCCTTACGATCCAGTTCTCTCCCAGGCGCCAGGTCGCATCAACCTCCAGACCCAGGCGGTAACTATCTCCTATATTACTTCTCAGTGGTGCACCTACATCATTAAGTTCTCCGGTGAGCACCAGCTGATCTTTATACCTCATATAATACACATTGGCATTAAGTTCCAGGTCTGCCCCCCTGTAACGCCATCCCAGTTCAAGGTCATTGAGCTTTTCAGGTCGCGGATTCCCACTTTCGTAATCGTTCCTGTTAGGCTCCCTATGGGCACGGGCAAACGACGCATAGAATTGCTGGGCATCGTTTAACCTATAGGTGAGTCCGAATTTCGGATTAAAAAAGTTAAACGTATCATCAACCAGTCCGGTTTCATTTCCGTTGGCCTGGTAATTTACCGTACGGTACTGCATATCGGCATAGAACCCTAGTCCGTTATCCAGGCGGTAGTTGAGCTTACTATAAAAATTAAGATCGGTCTTTACCGAAGTATCGTCATAGTAGCGGTCTTTGTAATCGCTATCTCCGGCATAGCGCGCCCAGATGATCTCTCCAAAATGATCGCCTTCATACCTATTCCATGCACCCCCGGTAATGATCTTTAAGTTGTCTTTTTGGTATTGCACCGAAAAGGTGGTTCCGTAAAAATCATTATCCAGCCACCTTCTTCGTATCAGGTCGGTGGTATTGACCAATTCTCCATCAATATTCACAGGTTCGAGTCCATAGGTATCAAAATCGTCATCCTGGCGGTACTGTTCAAAATACCCTCGTCCGTAGGTATAGTGCAGGGCTATATTCGAACTCCAATAAGGCGACCACTGCTGGTTCCAGTGCAACTGAGTGTGGTCCTGTTTGTAATTATCGACCTCATTATCGTAGAAGTCAACGATATTTCCATTCTCGTCGTAGATCGCTCCTGCAATATTAAAGGTGCGATTATTTTCCAGTATTTCCGGATCTTCGATCCCATACCACGCCTGGTAGGTCACCTCGCTCCCCCCAAAGGTGAGCACTTTGATCAGGGTATTATCGTCTACATAAGACCCCTGGAGAAAATACGATTCCAGGTCGGCACGTGCGCGATCAATATAACCGTCTGACTGTATCCTGGAAAGTCGGCCATACACCTCAAAGTGGTCGTTAAGCAGTCCGGTACTGAACTTAAGATTGTTACGCAGGGTATTAAAACTTCCACCGGTTGCTGAGACCTGTGCGAAGGCTTCCTGGGAAACGGCATCGGTAAGCAGGTTCAGACTGGCACCAAAGGCTCCGGCACCATTTACCGAAGTACCTACCCCGCGCTGCAATTGCAAGCTCTCTACCGAAGAGGCAAAATCGGGAAGATTCACCCAAAAGGTTCCCTGGGACTCAGCGTCGTTATAAGGGATCCCGTTAATGGTAACATTCACTCTGGTCGCATCGCTACCACGAACCCTGATACCGGTATACCCTACTCCAGCACCGGCATCGGAGGTAGTAACCACCCCCGGAAGGTAGTTCATAAGAATAGGAATATCCTGCCCCAGGTTTCGGGGTGCGATCTCTGAGGCCGACAGATCAGAGAAACTCACCGGCGATTCGGTATCGACCCTTACAGCAGAAACCAACACCTCATCGAGAAGGACATCTTCTTCCGTGAGCTGTACAGGCACCCTGGTTGCTCCGTCAACCGTGATCGCTCTCAGAAGCGGCTGCGGAGCAGCGTAGTAAAAAACAAGTTCGTAATTGCCGTTAAGCAGGTAGAGTTCCCATTCACCATTCGTATCGGTCTGGGTTCCCTTATCGATACCCTTCACCCTAACCGATACCCCGGGCACGGGTTCCCCCGCCTGGTCTTTAAAGGTGCCGTAAACCCTGTTTTCCTGGGCTTGCACCATCGAAGTAAAGAGTACAAAAAGTAGTGTAAATAGATTAATGATCTTCATCCGTAATAAATTTTACGAATAAAAAGGGGTCATTATTCTTGCTATTAATTATTTGATTTTCTTCGAAGAATCGGCTTCCGGCCGGTACAACCTTTTCTTCGCCATCCCTAAACAGCATTACCTGTTCCAGGTTCTATGGGTATGATCTCAGCCTGCATGATTCGCGATCTGTTCGCAGAACCGTTAAGGCACCCCTTTTGAGACGGGGCAAAATTAAGAAGTAATCCCCAATAAAGAAGAGAATATTTACAAAATTCAACACCGGCCTTGTCAACACTCTGATTATCTTTGCTTTATGGCCAGGTTAAAAAAAGTCATCACGGCAAAAGTACTCATCAGTTACCTGGTGCTGCTCCTTCTGGCCATTGTTGCCGGGTGGATCATCTATGCCGAGCTCAATTCGTTTACACGTGCACAGGAGAACAATACCCAGGAAAACAATAAGGTCTTTGGCATTGGCAGGCTACTCACCCAGATGTACGAGAGTGAGAGTTTTGCCCGTTCAGCCATTCAATCCAGTAAGGAAAGTACTTACCGGGCCTACCTGCAAAAAACCGATTCCATACGCATCACCCTGGATTCCCTGCGCACGATCACGACCAATGCCAATCAGCAGGCTCTTCTGGACAGTATAGGCATCCTGCTGGAACAAAAAGTGACCAACATACGCGAACTGCGGCAGATACGCAATAACAATGCCTCTGAAATTGCATTGGACCGGGCTATTGAAAAATTTTCGAACATCGAAGAAACCCTGGGACGCCTTTCTCTCGAAGATTTTGTTGCAAACCCCGATGCACTGGGCACCCGGAGGCGGGACCTGCTCCAGGAACAGATCAACATCCTGAACAACTACATTCCCCGTGACTCTACCAATACTGTTGATGAGCGCACCCTGGATTCCCTGGTGATCGCCTCAAGAGCCATGCTGGAACAGATCCAGAAAGAGACGGCCCGACAAAGGTTATCGGTCGCTATTAAGGAAAACACCCTCTTGCAGAACGATCTGAATACCTCTCAGCAGTTACGGCAGATACTGTCTGTACTCGAGAAAGAACTTCTTGAGAATGCCCGGGAAACCAATGCCGAACGCAAACGCATCCTGAACCGAAGTATTAATGTGCTCAGCTGGGCAGCCGTTATCGGGGTGGTGCTTGCGATCCTTTTTTCCCTGGTGATCCTCAACGATTTCCTGCAGAGTCAAAGGTACAGGGAGCAGCTCGAGGAGGCCAATGAGTACACCCAAACCCTTCTGAAAGGCCGGGAACAGTTGATCTCTATGGTAAGTCATGATCTGCGCACCCCTTTAAATACCATACTCGGATACACCGAACTGCTGGCCGGCAATACCCAGACCCAGAAGGAGGCCTATTACGCCGGCAGAATACGTACCGCTTCGAACTACGTTACCAAATTGGTAGACGACCTTTTGGATTACACCAAGCTAGAGGCGGGAAAGGTTACCATCGACCCTGTTCCCTTTCAGCTGCCCAAGCTCATCAAAGAGACCGCCGAGAGTGTGCGCACCATTTACAGCAACAAACCCATTACCCTTACTTATGACTTCCCTGAAAAGCTTCCCGGAAAGCTCATCAGCGATCCACACCGGGTAAGGCAGATCCTCAATAATCTTATAGGAAACGCGTATAAATTCACCGAATCCGGAACGATAACGCTTTCGCTCAACCACGACGCAGCATCCGACCTGGTAACCATAGGAGTACAAGATTCCGGTATAGGGATCCCGAAAGAAAAACAAGCCGATATCTTCAGGGAATTTATACAGGCCGAAGCCGGCCACGAAAAGAAATTCGGAGGTAGCGGATTGGGCCTTTTTATCTCCCGAAAGCTTGCCGGACTCCTCGAGGGCGACTTGAAAATGACTTCTGAGGAAGGTATCGGAAGTTCGTTCACCCTCGAATTACCCGCACGATTTAGCAAATTACCCTCCAAACCATCTGAGGTATCGCAAAAACCAGCCGGAGACCTGAGTGGTAAGATCGTGGTGATCATTGACGACGATACCCTCCTGTTACAAATGCTCGAAGACTGGCTTCGAACCACGAATGCCGGAGTTCATCCCTTTAAGAGTGCTACCGAAGCTTTAAGCAAGATCCCGGAGATCGATTACGACCTCATCATTACCGACATTCAGCTTCCCGGAATTAACGGATTCCGCTTCCTGGAACTGTTAAGAACAGATCCTGCTTATCGATACAAGGACCAACCGGTGATCGCCGTTTCCGGCAGGAAGGATCTCGATGCACAAAAATACCTGAAGAACGGATTTACAGCATTTCTCTTCAAACCCTATAATCCGTCAGACCTCCTGGAAGTGATCAGGAATCTGGAAACAACAGGTAATGCTGAATCAAAACCACCCATAGCAGCACCTACTGAAAAAACGACTACCTCCCCTGCTCTTTTTGTGCTGGACGACCTAATGGGGTTTATGGATCACGATAAGATTGCCGTAAGAAAGCTGTTAGATGATCTGGTGATCACGACAGAAGACGATCTCATACGAATGAAGGCCCTTGCTGAAGCGAAAGACAGGAAAGCCATTTCGGACCTCGCCCACCGCATGCGCACCATGTTCCATCAAATACATGCAAAACACATGGTATCTGCCCTTGACACCTTAGAACACCAACCACCGGAAGTTATAAGCGAACTCGAGAAGCAGATCGAACAACTGGAAACCGCGTTCCACGACCTGAAACGATCGTTAGAGACATTTCATTAAGCCTTTATACCATATTCCTTGAGCTTGTTGTAAAGGGTTTTTCGGGTGATATGCAGAAGTTTGGCCGCATGCGATTTATTATTCCCCGTCTCTTTCAGGGCGTTGAGGATGAGATCCCTTTCGTTCTCCTTTTTCGAAAAGTTCATTCTTACCGGTTGGGCTTCGGCCTTGAGGGCCTCCTCGATAAATTCAGGGGGCAGATTCTTTTTTTCTATGAGGTCACCTCCGCATAGCAATACCGCCCTTTTGATCACATTAGACAATTCCCGGAGATTTCCAGGCCACTGATGTTCCTGAAAGATCCCGATCACTTCATCAGAAAAGCCTACAACCGATCTTCCCAGCTGTGCATTGGATTGTTGTAAAAAGTGATCGGCAAAGATCATGAGGTCTTCCTTACGATCGGTAAGGGAAGGTACCTGGATGGAAAATTCATTGAGACGGTGAAAAAGATCTTCCCGAAAGCGACCATCACTCACCGCCTTTTGCAGGTCTTCATTCGTGGCTGAGATCACTCTGATATCGACCTCGATCTCCTTACTGCTACCTATAGGCTTGATCCTTCGCTCCTGAAGTGCCCTGAGTAGTTGCACCTGGACCTCATAAGGAAGGTTTCCGACCTCATCGAGAAAGAGGGTCCCTCCGTTTGCTTCCTCAAAGTGCCCTTTTTTATTATTTACCGCCCCTGTAAACGACCCTTTGAGATGCCCGAAAAACTCACTACCGGCGATCTCCCGCGGTATGGCTCCGCAGTCTACAGGTACAAAGGGAGCCGATTTCCGGCTGCTCTGATCGTGAATGCCTTTGGCAACCACTTCTTTCCCGGTACCGCTCTCACCGGAAATAAGCACCGACATATTCGTCGGGGCTACCAGGGCAATGTACTCATTAAGCTTCTGAGAGGCCTTACTTATACCCCTGACCTTTTCCGAAAGTTGGCTATTAACAGATGTTTTCACAGCCGGCAGCCCGGCATCTGAAACGGACTCTGACAAGACTTCCTTTTTCAAGGCATTATTCATTACCGCCAGCACCTCCTCCTGATTAAAGGGCTTGGAAATATAATCAAAGGCACCCTTTTTCATGGCTTCCACGGCAGTAGTCACCTGGGCATACCCCGTCATAAGGATCACGGGAAGCTGCTCATCGACCGCTTTAAAATGACTTAATAACTGGATACCATCATCGTCCGGAAGTCGAAGGTCGGAGAAAACCAGGTCGTACTTATTCTTTTTAAGCACGGTATATGCAGCCTCGGCACTGGAACAATGGTCTACACTATGCCCATGACGCTCCAAAAACTTTTGAAACATCCTTGAAAAGTTTACATCATCTTCAATAAGCAAAACCCTGGACATAATTGTGTGTGTTACCACACAAAAATAAACATATAAAGTACTGTTTTTAAATATATTACATAAAAAAGGATGGGTTTCCCCATCCTCTTTATCAATCAAACTAACTAACTAAATACTACTATGTGATCTTTTTATTATTCTGATTTATTAATCCATTCTCCGTTCTCATTCGCATAGAGGGTAGCGGTTTCTTCACCCATGGTCACCTCCAGCTTATACTCTTTGGCCTCATTTACATAAGCCTTAGAAATTTCAGCTCCCGGAAAATCATTGGCCAACGCATCTTTAACTGCCTGTGGCACCTCATCATGAGCTACTTCGGTAAACTCTTCCTGATATACTTCATGATAGATATCTTCTGCGATCCCATCGTGAAAAATAACCGGAGTTGCTGCGAATGAAGTAAAACTTCCTAAAGCCAATGCTGAAACTAAAACTAGGTTTTTCATAATCAATTAATTTAAGTTATTGTGAATGTGTTTCTTATATAGATGCCACTATCGTACCAATTGTAAAAAGCTTCATGCCAGAACACAAAAAACCCCTGAAAACCATTGATTTTACAGGGGTTGTGACTTTTTATAGCAAAAAACACATAAACCGTGCTACTGTGTAAAAGCGGTATACACTGTGTAAAAATTACACACTTTACGGGTACACATTACACAGGGAACACTTATAGCGCCCTCACCTGGTGGGGTTGTTTGAGAAGATCTACCACGGTCTTGGCCGGATTAAAGGTGATCAACGGCACTTCAATAAATACCGTATTCCATCGGGCCATAGCCCCATTCCACAATCCGGGAAGCTCCAGGGCTTTTAGTTTATTTCCGTTCTTGGTTTTATGGGTGATAAAGGCCTGGTTGTGATCTACGAAATCGAGAAGATCGTACTTTTCGCCTTTATAATTCTTAACACTGCATACGATATCAACGGGGTTAAAGTGCGTAGACTCTTTAAAGATCTTGTTTTGAAACTTGTTCTTAATATCGATCTGAGCCGATTCGATGATCTGTAGGGAAATATTTCCGTTCTCATCCTTAATCCAGAAGGGTCCTCCTCCGGGCTCTCCTTCATTCTGTACCATCCCGCAAACCCGTATCGGTGCAGCAAGTCGTTCTTTTAAGAACTCGATCTGATAGATCTCTTTATACTTATTGACATCCGACTTGATATGCACATTGAGTTTTTCAGACAAGAAGGTCATGATCTCCTGAATGGTCGCCTCGTCCGGCACCGACTCATCGAGCAGTTTGGAATAGGCGTAGGCCTGTTCCCGCAATTCCAGAAGTTTTCCGGCAAGCATCTGCTTGTACTCGGTCATCTCTTCCTTGAATTTATACACTACTACATTATCGATGTTCTTGATGAAGATCAGATCGGCTTCCTGTTCGTTCAGGTTTTCAATAAGTGCACCGTGCCCCCCGGGCCTGAACAACAATTCTCCTGACTCAAGTCTGAAGGGTTCATCATCGAGGGTAACCGCAATGGTATCGGTTGAAGGTTTTTGAAAAGAAAAGGAAATATCGAATGTAACCCCTGTCTTCTCTTCGACCTCACTTCTAATCTTTTTAAACTCCTCTTTAAACCGTTGTAAGTGCTCTTCGGAAATGGTGAAATGCAATCGCGACTTGCCATGCGCACTGTTGTAGATGGCGGCCTCATAGAGGTGCTCTTCAAAAGCGGTTGAAGCCCTGCGCTTATAGCGGTGGAAAGGAAGCAGTCCTTTAGGAAAATCTCCAAAGTTAAAAGCATCTTCAGAAAGCAACAGTTTTATGAAGATAAGCTTCTGGTGGTCATAAGACAGTTTGATATAGTCGGGATAGCGCTTTTCCATCTCTTCCATCACCTCGCGATAGAAGGGGAATTTCTCCACCCCTACAAAAAAGGTTCGTATGATCTGATCATTGGTACGGTTCACATAGGCGTTCACCGTTTCCTTCTCCGGATCAAAGCCACTCAGGAACTCAAAAAGCGCCTTGAACATTCGCGTGGCAGCACCGGAAGCAGGCACGAATTTCAGGAGGTCAAGGTTATCCCGTTCTTCCTGAAAACGGTCAATGTACTTTTGTCTTTCTTCCCCTGAGTAACGCTCTACTCCATTGTCTATAGTAGCGGCAGCCACAAGGTTCACAAAAGGGATCCCCCTTTTAAAGACCTCGATCTGCTCCTCGATCTTTTCAGGTGCGATACCCTTACTCTTTATTTGCTTTAGATCGGCGTTTAGTAGTTGGGTCATGTGCAATGAGTTTATCTATTAGATTAGTGGCTTTTATAAATCGCTCTTCTTTATCTCCCTTTAATATTTCATAGGGCAGCCCATGGGTATCCAGGGTATTCAGAAAATAATCAAACATCTCTTCCCTGCGGTCAGGGCGGTCACGAAGGTCATCGGGCTCCCAGGGCGTATCGATATAGGTTAACAAATATAGGTCGTACTGACTTTCCAGCGCATATTTTTCGAGCAACGGATCTACATATCCATCGTAATAAGCCTCAGAATACACCATGGTTACCAGGAGATTGGTGTCCAGGATCAGAACGGTATCGGCTTCCTTCGCCAGTTCATTTTCCGACTCCATTTGCCCAACCGCAATGGGGATCATGTCTTTTCGCTCACAAGCCTTTTGCTCCCGATCCCATTTTTCCTGCAGGTAATCCCGGGCGAATTCGGGCACCCAGGCCGTTTTATAATGTTCGGCCAGGCGTTTTGCCAGGGTAGTCTTCCCGGTAGATTCCGGACCGTACAATACTACCTTAACAAGGTTGCCGGACTTTTGTTTAAGTTTTTCTTCCATGCCAGATAACCGTATATCGCAATTATGGTAAATATAAAATATTGTAAGCTGGTTAAAGTTAAGCCTTTATAAAGATATAACGGCACCGAAATAATATCTCCGATGATCCAATAGATCCAGTTTTCCAGTTTTTTCTTGGCCATAAGCCACATCCCCACAAAGAATATGGCTGTGGTCACCACATCGGCATAAGACAGCCATCCGTCCCATTTATCAAAGACCTCATAGACCAGGATCACAAAAGCCATGGTCCCCACAAATAACAACACCGACCAGCGATGCTCTTTCTTTGTGGTCCGGGTCACGGGAATAAAATGGTCGGCATCGACCTTACGGGTCCACAGATACCACCCATAGATACTCATGGAGAAATAATAGGCATTGATAAGCATATCACCAAGCAGCCCCCAGTACCCAAGGATATAGACAAAGATCAGGGTGCTGATGATCCCGGTGGGATACACCAGGATGTTTTCCCTTTTGGAATACCAAACACTCAAAAACCCGAACACCACGGCTATGGCTTCGAGTATGATCAGGTATACAGGTACATCCCGGTAGGGTTCGGCGATAAGATCAAAAATGTGGTTCATAATCGCTTCGGTCAGATTTTACGATCTTCATATACAACAGGCCTTTGTCGATCATTTCAAAAGCCGTCTTTATTTCTGTTTGCAACACAGCCATCACCTCGTCATAAGCCCCATAAACCTGCGTGCTTAGCGGATTCTCTAATACGGTGAGACCTGAGCCCCTCAGGTTCTTTATCAACTGGATGATAGCCGGTTCAAAATCATCCTGTATGGGGGTAAGGGTAAGCTCTACAGATATTTCCATTTCATTTTATATTTAAGTGGTTGGGTGTTCGGTGGCCCAAGCTGCGGTAAATCCTTCGAATTCTAAAAAGTCTAAATGATACTTTCGAACATCAGACCGGTATTTTATCCAGGCTTTAGCCACGGCGTCGTCCATATGGAACGGGATCACCTGGGTATGCTGTTTAAAACTGAGTCCGCGGGTGGCAAACAACTTATACAGGCTCTCCTTTATACACCATACCACGGTAAGCTCCCGCATGTGAGAATTATCGAGAAAACTGTATTCGTAGTCCACGAACTTATTGGCAATACGCCCGATCTTCTCCCGTTGTTTTTCGATGTCGATCCCCACCGGACGATCGCTGATGATGATACCCGAAAATATGAACGAGTGGGTAATGGAGATCTCCTTGCCATCGGTAAGATGTGGCCTGCCATCGCAGTTATAATAAAGTTCTGCCGGGGTATATCCTGCGACCTTCAGCAGCTGTCGTACGCTGAGGAATCCTCGTTGATGGAGCTCAGAACTCATATCAGAGAGACGTTGTTCGCAATTCGGGGTCAGGGTGATATCGCGCGATAACTCAGCGACAGACTCTTCTATCTTCCAAATCAACACTTTAGTCGTATCGCTAACTGTTATAGTTTTATAAAGAGGCATTAATTTTTAAAGTTATTCCGTACCTTTGTCCGCGAAAAATTTCCAAGGGAAATACAAGGTCGTTTCCGCCCTAACACCCTTTAACAGAACGTAAAAATAACAAAGTAATATGAGTACCAAAACTATTCCCTACGTGCCTTACAAGGTAAAAGACATCAGTCTAGCCGAATATGGCCGAAAGGAAATTGAACTTGCCGAAGCAGAAATGCCCGGGCTAATGTCACTGAGAGAAGAATACAAAGACGAGCAACCCCTTAAGGGTGCAAGGATCGCCGGATGTCTGCACATGACCATTCAAACGGCTGTTCTTATCGAAACCCTTGTCGCTCTTGGTGCTGAAGTTACCTGGAGTTCATGTAATATCTTCTCGACTCAGGATCACGCTGCTGCAGCTATTGCCGCTGCCGGAATCCCTGTATACGCCTGGAAAGGGATGAATGAAGAAGAATTTGATTGGTGCATCGAGCAAACCCTGTTCTTTGGAGAAGAGCGAAAGCCACTTAATATGATCCTTGACGACGGAGGTGATCTTACCAATATGGTTCTCGATCAATATCCGGAACTCGCAGCGGGAGTTAAAGGACTCTCTGAAGAAACTACCACAGGAGTTCACCGTCTTTACGAGCGCATGAAGAACGGAACGCTTCCTATGCCAGCGATCAACGTGAACGACTCTGTGACCAAGTCGAAGTTCGACAACAAATACGGATGTCGCGAAAGTGCTGTAGACGCTATCAGAAGAGCTACCGATGTGATGCTTGCCGGAAAAAGAGTAGTGGTTTGCGGATATGGTGATGTTGGTAAAGGTACTGCTGCTTCTTTCCGAGGAGCAGGAGCTATTGTTACTGTTACAGAGATCGACCCGATCTGTGCCCTTCAGGCTGCTATGGACGGATTCGAAGTGAAGCGTCTGGAGACCGTTGTTGGAAATGCAGATATCGTGATCACGACCACCGGAAACAAGGACATCGTGCGCGGAGAGCATTTCGAAGCTATGAAAGATAAGACCATTGTGTGTAATATCGGTCACTTCGACAATGAGATCGATGTAGCATGGTTGAAGGCGAACTACGGTTCTACCCACATCAACATCAAGCCACAGGTAGACAAATACAACATCAACGGAAACGACATCATTCTTCTTGCTGAAGGGAGACTGGTGAACCTCGGATGTGCTACAGGTCACCCTAGTTTCGTGATGAGCAACTCCTTCACCAACCAGACCCTTGCACAGATCGAGCTGTGGAAACATTCAGACAAGTACAAGAACGAAGTTTATATGCTACCTAAGCACCTCGATGAGAAGGTTGCCAAGCTCCACCTTGCTAAGATCGGAGTAGAGCTTACCGAACTCAGAGAAGATCAGGCAGCTTATATTGGCGTTGAAGTAGCCGGACCGTTCAAACCGGAATACTACCGCTACTAATCGCATCGATTACATCATATTTAAAAAGCCTGCAGAACGATCTGCAGGCTTTTTTTATGGATACTGACAAAGTATAGCTGAATCTATTGAAATAGCCTGAAATGGCTTTAAAATAGATTTTAGAGTAAAGAACAAAGAGGAAAGAACAAAGAATAAAGATCAAAGCGTGAAGCGTGAAGCGTGAAGCAAATTTAAAATCTCCATAAGGCAAGATCCAAAGCAATTTCATTTTTCGCACAAGATTACATTTAACTGCGTCACCGCGACACCGTCTCACTGCATAACTGCATAACTGTCAAGAGAAAATAGGCAACAATAAAAAAGGCCGCTCTAACGAGCGGCCTTTTTTATATCTGTCAAGCTAATTCTAGTGATTCAGCTCTTCTTCGTTTTCCTGAAGCGGAACCGTCTGTGGCACGAAATCCTGTCCCGGGATCACATACTCACCGTCCTCACGGGTCTTAGAGTAGTCGTAAGCCCAACGGTGTACGTGTGGGATCTCACCAGGCCAGTTTCCGTGGATGTGCTCTACAGGAGTGGTCCACTCGAGTGTTGTAGAGCTCCATGGGTTCTGTGGCGCTTTTGGTCCGTAGAAGATACTTCTTACGAAGTTGAATACGAACAACAGCTGTGCGAATCCGGCGATGATCGCGAATACGGTCATTACCACCTGAACATCGGTAAGGTCATCGAACATCGGGAAGAAGGTATTGGTGTAATATCTTCTCGGTACTCCCGCCATACCAACAAAGTGCATTGGGAAGAATACTCCGTAGGCACACACTGCGGTGATCCAGAAGTGGGCATAACCCAGGTTCTTGTTCATCATTTTACCGAACATCTTAGGGAACCAGTGGTAAACGCCGGCAAAGAGTCCGTAAAGTGCAGAGATACCCATTACCAGGTGGAAGTGAGCCACTACGAAGTACGTATCGTGTACGTTAATATCAAGGGCACTGTCTCCAAGGATGATCCCTGTAAGACCACCGGTAATAAATGTAGATACCAGTCCAATAGAGAATAGCATTGCAGGGTTCATCTGCAGGTTACCCTTCCAAAGGGTGGTGATATAGTTAAATGCTTTTACCGCAGAAGGAATCGCGATAAGCAGGGTTGTAAAGGTAAATACCGATCCGAGGAAAGGATTCATCCCCGATACGAACATGTGGTGACCCCATACGATCGTAGAAAGGAAAGCAATGGCAAGGATCGAAGCCACCATGGCACGGTAACCGAAGATCGGCTTACGGGCGTTGGTAGCGATCACTTCCGAAGTAATACCTAATGCAGGAAGCAGTACGATATATACCTCCGGGTGACCAAGGAACCAGAACAGGTGCTCGAAAAGTACGGGAGAACCTCCCTGGTAGTGCAGTACTTCTCCCTGGATAAAGATATCTGAAAGGAAGAACGACGTTCCAAAACTACGGTCCATGATCAACAGCAATGCTGCAGATAAAAGAACGGGGAAAGAAACCACACCAATGATAGCCGTTACAAAGAACGCCCAGATGGTAAGTGGCAAACGAGTCATGCTCATTCCTTTTGTTCTGAGGTTAAGAACGGTCACGATATAGTTAAGTGATCCAAGTAATGATGAAGCGATAAAGATGGCCATAGATACCAACCAAAGGGTCATTCCCATTCCGGATCCCGGCTGCGCCTGTGGCAAGGCACTAAGCGGCGGATAGATGGTCCATCCTGCAGCTGCAGGTCCGGCTTCCAGGAAAAGTGAGATCACCATGATCACACTTGAAAGGAAGAACAACCAGTACGATACCATGTTCAGGAATCCTGACGCCATATCCCTTGCACCGATCTGCAATGGAATAAGCAGGTTACTGAACGTACCACTAAGTCCGGCGGTAAGTACAAAGAATACCATGATGGTACCGTGAATGGTAACCAATGCAAGGTAGATATTAGGGTCCATCACCCCATCAGGAGCCCAATCACCAAGAAGCAGTTCAAAAACCTTGAACGACTCTCCCGGCCAGGCCAATTGCATTCTGAAAAGTAAAGACATAGCAATACCTATAGCCCCCATGATCAATCCGGTGATCAGGTATTGTTTAGAGATCATCTTGTGATCCTGGCTAAAGATGTACTTCGTCATGAAGGTCTCTTTATGATGATGCCCGTGATCGTGTGCGTGATCTTCTGCGTGTGCGTTTACTGCTGTTGCTGACATAATCTCTTAAATCGGTTTAATTTTTTCTTTAATAGCTAATTACTGCGCTGAAGCCATTTGCTCACCAAAGGTTTGCTGCGCCTCCATCCATTTATTGAACTCTTCTTCTTCTTCAACTACGATCTTCATTTGCATGTTGTAGTGAGAAGTTCCACAGATCTTGTTACAAAGCAGCACGTAATCAAATTCCCATGTTTCTGTATCAAGACCTTTAGCTCTCCCCTCAGCTCTCAGCTCATTAATATGCTGAACTTTTGCCTGCATGTCACTGTCTGCACGCATCTCTGCGGTGGTCACGGTAGGGGTAAAAGAGAATTGGGTGATCATTCCGGGAACACAGTTCATCTGTGCGCGGAAGTGAGGCATATAAGCCGAGTGTAATACGTCCTGAGAACGCATCTTAAAGATCACTTTTCTTCCTACAGGAAGGTGAAGTTCACTTTGAGAAACTACATCATCCTGTCCGTAAGGGTCACTCTCGTCGATACCGATCACATTGTTCTTATCGATCTCGATCAATCTTACGTTCGCATCTCCAAGCACATTATCTGCACCGGCGTAACGCGCCTTCCAGTTAAACTGCTGTGCATAAAGCTCGATGATGATAGGATCACCTTCTTCCTCGTCGATATCCATAAGCGTGGTCCAGGTAAACAGTCCGTACAGGATAAGTCCCGCCAGGGTGATCACCGGAATAATGGTCCAGATCGCTTCCAGTTTATCGTTATCTGCATAAAATAAGGCTTTTTTACCTTTTTTCCCATGGTATTTGAATGCAAAGTAGTGAAGCAGGGCCTGAGTTACGATCTGCACAAAGAAAATAAGTGCCATAGAGATGAACATCAGGTTGTCGTATTGACCACCGTGCTCAGAGGCAGGTTTACCCAGAACCACACTACCCCATTTCCAGAAAGAGAAGATGGTAAGCAGGTAGATAAATACCAGGAATCCGAACATCAGGTACCCATTCAATCTGTTATCCTTATCATTGGCTACTTCGGTTTGCTCAGTTTTCACTTGAGACAATTCGAAGATCTTTGTCATTTGCCAGATCGCAATGGCTACAAGTACAAGTACTATTATCGTTAATAAAGCCGTCATTTTATAATTGCCGTTTTACTTTTTAATTAATTATTAATAGTGAAAGTGTTTACTTTCTTCTATAAATGGATTCCTTTTTGCTAAAAGAGGAGCCTTGGTCAACGCGTTGAATACCACAAAGATAAACAACCCGGCAAAGAACAGGATCCCGCTGATCTCAGGGATACCGATAAACCACTGGTCACCAACGGTAGCCGGCATCACCATGTTGAAAATATCGATATAGTGACCGAAGAGGATCACGATACCTGCCATTACTACGAACCAGTTGAGGCGTTTGTAATCGCTATTCATTAATACCAGCAGAGGGAAGATGAAGTTCATCGCAAGCATTCCGAAGAATGGCAGCTTATAATCTTCGATCCTTGTAACGAAATACGTAACCTCTTCCGGAATGTTCGAATACCAGATCAGCATGAACTGAGAGAACCAAAGGTAGGTCCAGAAGATACTCACCCCGAACATGAACTTAGCAAGGTCATGAAGGTGACTATCGTTCACAAAGTCTAAATATCCTTTTGACTTCAGGTAGATGGTGATCAGGGCGATCACGGTAATACCCGATACGAACATACTGGCAAATACATACCATCCAAAGAGGGTAGAGAACCAGTGCGGATCAAAACTCATGATCCAGTCCCATGACATCATTGATTCTGATACCAGGAAGAACACGAGGAATGCAGCAGAGATACGGAAGTTCTTAATGAAGTTACTATCGTCTGAAGCCGTATCCTGAGCTCTTGAGAATTTTGTAGAGAAGTACTTATAAGCACCCCAACCTCCGATATAGATCAGCGCTCTGATCAGGAAGAAAGGTACATTGAGGTAACCTGCTTTCCCCTGGATCAGCTCATCATGAGCTACTACTTCTGGATCCATCCATACAAAAAGGTGGTTCATGTGAAGGCCTGAAAGTGCGAGGATCACAAAAAGGATGAGGGCACCAGGAACCAGGTAAGCGGTGATCCCTTCCATTACTCTGAAGAGTACCGGAGACCATCCGGCTTGTGAAGCTCTCTGGATCGCATAGAATGCGAGTACTCCAAGAGAGATCATCATGAAAAAGAAAGCACTTACATAAAGTGCAGCCCAAGGCTTGTTCTGCAATTGGTGCAACACGTGCTCTCCATGGCTGCTACCATGATCTTCGGCGTGTGCTTCTTCTCCGTGTGCTTGTTCACCATGAGCCGCTTCAGCGTGAGCTTCTTCGGCATGAGCATCACCGTGCTCCATAGCCGCACCGGCTTCGTGAGCATCTCCGTGATCGTCTCCATGATGCGCATCGGCTACCATTGCAAGCGCTTCGGCCTCAGTAGATGGCGCGGCAAAAAATCCGTACGCCAATCCAAGAGCACCAACTATCATTAAAACGAAAGCCGCGGTTCTTAATCTGTTTGAAAACGTATACATATCCTGAATCTTCTTATTGATAGTTGCTATTATTTTTCTAAGTCCTTTTTAAGCTGCATAACATAAGCAGCAACCTGCCAACGCTCGGTTTGGTTGAGCTGATTAGCATACGACCCCATAGAGTTGAGTCCGTAGTGGATCACGTGGTAAACACTACCTTCTGTGATCGCTCTACCTGCGTCGTCATAGCTAGGCACCCCAAGGATCTTCTCTCTGTCTACAAGTTTCCCTTTACCATTACCTTTAGTCCCGTGGCAGATCGCACAGTAAATATTGTAAAGTTCTTTTCCTGTTTTCAGGTCGGCCTCCATATTGAGTGAATCCAGCGGACTCATAAGATTGGCCTTGGCCAGGTTATAATCTTCCAGGGTATTTGCATACTCATAGATCTCGAATCCTCTTGGAACGGTACCTTCAACAGGCAACTGCCCTTCTTTACCGTTTCTAAAAGCACCCGACTCCTGGTAGGTATCGTAAGGTACAGATTCATACATATTAGGCATGAACTGGTAGTTCGGTGCTGTGTTGCTATTACACGAAGCGAGAACAACTACGCTTAAAACAATGGCTATTTTGCTAATAATTCTCATTACGACTTAATGCTTTTCAGTAATTTTTAGTTCTACAGCCCCGGTTTCCACCAAGAGTGCCTTTAATTCATCTTCGTTCCCGGAAAGAGCTACCTCCATAAGGAAGTGATCATCCGTAGTTCTTACATCAGGATTCTCAGCCTCCTTGAAGGGCCACAATTTACTTCTCAGGTAAAAAGTGATAACCATAAGGTGGGCAGCAAAGAATACAGTTAGCTCAAACATTACCGGAACAAAAGCCGGCATATTCTCCAGGTAACTGAAACTAGGTTTTCCTCCGATGTTCTGTGGCCAGTCCTGGATCATAATGAAGTTCATCATGGTGATCGCTACCGTAAGACCAATACACCCGTAGATGAAAGAAGTGATGGCGATACGTGTTGGAGCCAGCCCCATAACCTTATCCAGTCCGTGAACAGGAAAAGGAGTATATATTTCTTCGATGTGATGACGTTCAGCCTTAACGCGTTTCACGGCAGACATTAATACGTCGTCGTCGTTGTACAGTGCTTGAATAACTTTAGAAGCCATTGGTTTTCTTTTTTAAGTTTAAGCCTTGTCGGCTACATCATCATTATCGGTATCGTCTGCAGCCTGAGTAGCGTATACAGACGTTCTTTTATCTGCTCCGGTACCTACAAGGCTTTTTCCGGAGTCTCTAAGGTTCTTATAGCGTTCACCTGAAGACTTCAGAATGGTCTTAACTTCGGCCTGTGCAATTACAGGGAAGGTTCTTGCATAAAGGAGGAAGAGCACGAAGAAGAATCCGATGGTTCCAACAAAGATCCCTATATCGACAAAGGTCGGAGAGAACATGGTCCATGATGATGGCAGGTAATCTCTGTGAAGCGAGGTCACAATGATCACGAAACGCTCGAACCACATCCCGATGTTTACCACAATAGAGATAAAGAAAGAGAACATGATGCTGGTACGCAGTTTCTTGAACCACATGAACTGTGGAGAGAATACGTTACAGGTCATCATACTCCAGTAAGCCCACCAGTAAGGTCCTGTTGCTCTGTTAAGGAAGGCGTACTGCTCGTACTCCACTCCTGAATACCATGCAATGAACAGCTCGGTTATGTAGGCACAACCCACGATAGATCCGGTGATCATGATCACGATATTCATCAATTCGATATGCTGAACTGTAATATAATCTTCAAGACTAACCACCTTACGCATGATGATAAGCAGGGTGTTTACCATGGCAAATCCTGAGAAGATCGCTCCAGCAACGAAGTAAGGAGGGAAGATGGTGGTGTGCCATCCAGGAATAACCGAGGTAGCAAAGTCAAACGATACGATGGTGTGTACCGAAAGTACCAGAGGCGTTGCCAAACCGGCAAGTACCAGAGATACCTCTTCGAAACGCTGCCAGTCTTTTGCTCGTCCGCTCCATCCAAAACTTACAAGGCTGTAGATCTTCTTCTGGAAAGGCTTCACTGCACGGTCACGGATCATAGCGAAGTCAGGAAGCAATCCTGTCCACCAGAAGACCAGTGATACCGAAAGATAGGTCGAGATCGCAAATACGTCCCATAAAAGCGGTGAGTTAAAGTTCACCCAAAGTGAACCGAATTGGTTCGGAATTGGAAGTACCCAATACCCTAACCATGGACGACCCATGTGAATGATCGGGAAAAGACCTGCCTGTACCACCGAGAAGATGGTCATTGCTTCTGCAGATCGGTTAATTGCCATTCTCCATTTTTGGCGGAATAACAAAAGTACTGCCGAGATCAGTGTCCCTGCGTGACCAATACCTACCCACCAAACGAAGTTGGTAATATCCCAGGCCCATCCAACGGTCTTGTTAAGACCCCAGGTCCCGATACCGGTAGCTACGGTATAGATTATACAACCTAACCCCCAAAGAAAGGCAACAAGGGAGATCGAAAACACAATCCACCATTGCTTATTAGCTCTTCCTTCTACCGGAGCAGCAACATCTACCGACACATCGTGGTAAGACTTCTCCCCGACTACAAGGGGTTTACGTATAGGTGCTTCGTAATGCGACGCCATATCCTTATATAATTGTTTCTAGTGTTATTTATTTAATTAAGCTTCCTGAGTATTCCTTACTTTCACATGATAGAATACGTTAGGCTTAGTCCCTACGTGCTCTAACAGGTGATACATGCGATCACTCTCTTTCAGTTTAGCAACTTTACTCTCCTTGTCGTTAACATCTCCGAAGACCATAGCTCCTGAAGAACAAGCTGCCGAACAAGCGGTCTGGAACTCTCCATCTTTGATCTCACGACCTTCGCGCTTCGCATCAAGGATGGTTTTCTGAGTTTTCTGGATACACATAGAACATTTCTCCATAACCCCTCTTGACCTTACGGTTACATCAGGGTTAAGCACCATCTTACCGAGGTTATCGTTCATATGGAAATCGAACTCGTCGTTATCGCTGTACAAGAACCAGTTAAAGCGACGTACTTTGTAAGGACAGTTGTTTGCGCAGTAACGGGTACCCACACAACGGTTGTAAGCCATTTGGTTCTGACCCTGGCGTCCGTGTGAAGTTGCAGCAACCGGACAAACCGTCTCACATGGAGCGTGGTTACAGTGCTGACACATTACCGGCTGGAAGGCTACCTGAGGATTCTCAGAAGCTACCTCCATCTCACCGAAGGTACTTAGAGAGTCTCCAAGACCATCCATATTATCCTTAGTCTCATTATCCCCCTGGAAGGTATCTTCAGAAGAGTAGTAACGGTCAATACGCAACCAGTGCATATCTCTTGACTTACGCACCTCTGCCTTACCTACTACAGGAACGTTGTTCTCTGCGTGACAAGCGATCACACAAGCACCACAACCGGTACATGCATTCAGATCGATAGACAGGTTAAAATGGTGTCCGATAGAGCTGTCAAACTCATCCCAAAGATCTACAGAAACTGCATCAACCTCTTCGTGGTTAAGCGACACCTGAGGAACGTGATTCCACTCTCTGCTATCCTTAGTATTAAAGATCTCCAACGTGGTCTCCTTCACGATATCACCTCTACCCATAAGGGTGTTGTGCAACTGAACACAAGCAAACTCATGCTCACCGGATACCTTCTCAATGGTCACCGACTGTACACTGTCGAAGTTATTGTAAAGGGCAAATGCATTCACCCCGGTCTTCATTTCATTCTTCATTCCGGCCGTACGTCCGTAACCAAAGGAAAGTCCTGCAGTACCACGTGCCTGACCAGGCTGAATGATAACAGGAACCCTGTTCAGGCTCACTCCGTTCACAACCACCTTAGCATAACTTCCGTTAAGAGCACCGTTGGCTACGTTATAGTTCTCTAATCCTAATGCCTTCGCATCGTGAGCAGAAACCGTAAGGTAGTTATCCCACGAAACTCTGGTGATCGGATCAGGGAACTCCTGAAGCCATGGGTTGTTAGCTTGTTGCCCGTCACCCATTCCAGTCTTAGAATAAAGCACCAGGGCCATTCCTTCCTGAGAAGCACCCGCCAATGCTCTGGCAGCAGCAGCTCCGGCAGCAACAGTAGCTTCTTCCTCCTGCGCCTCACCTTCGGCAACAGCCTCTTCAGCAGCAACTCCTTCGAACACTCCGTCGTGAAGGGCTTGTTGCCATGAAGCACCACCGAGGATATTCGTATCCCAGTTCGCTTTCAGGTAGTTGTAATACGACACATCGCTTCCCATCCACGCCAACAGGGAATCCTGGAACTGACGGGTGTTAAACAGCGGACGAATCGTTGGCTGCATCAGGCCATAGTGACCTTTTTTCAACTCCACATCTCCCCATGATTCGAGGTAGTGTGGTGCGGCAGCGATATAGTTAGCCAGAACGGCTGTTTCATCTTCTTTTTGAGAGAACACAACACTGTGCTCTACATTCTTCATAGCTTCAGCAAAGGCAGCGGCATTTGGAAGGGTGTAGGCAGGATTCACTCCAACCGTAATCAAAACTCCAACCTTACCGGCAGCCATATCAGCAACTAGCTGCATCACCTGCTTAGGATCACCCTGACGTGTAAGCTTAGGCGACTGTGTACTAAAGGCAGCACTTGAGATCTTTTCATTGATCTCTAAAGCCAGCGCCTGCGCATTAATATCATTAATACCCGTAACAACTACCGCCTTACTTCCGGCATCCTTAACCTGAGCAGCAGCATTCTTAACCGCTGCATCTACGGCCTCAGGAAGCTCACCGGCAACCGGAGCACCCATAAGGTATCCGTAGAACTTGGCCATAGCCACCTTAAGCTGAGCAGGAGTTACAGGAACACGCTTATCGGCATTCGAACCACTCAAGGTCATGTTAGACTCGAACTGTACGTGTCTGGACATCTTACCTTCATGCGGAACACGCCCCTTAGCGTAATCACTATCGTAACCGCCACCTTGCCAGTCTCCAAGAATATCTGCTCCGAACGAAACGATAACTCCCGCCTTAGCCAGATCGTAATCGGCCATGGCACGAACGCCGTATTTCGCCTTATAGGCGTCAAGAGCAGCAGCTTCAGAAACTGCATCGTAAACTACGTGACGGGTATTTGGATACATACCCTTGAACTCAGCAACCAATTTAGCGGTTGAAGGACTCGCAAAAGTCTGCGTAAGGAAAACAACATCTTTCCCTGCAGCCTGAGCCGCCTTAACAGCTGCTACGGTCTTGGCATCAACCTCACTCCAATCAACGTACGCCCCATTGGCCTTAGGCCCTTGAACACGTAAATTATCATAAAGACCCAGTACTGAAGCATGCACTCTTGCATTTGCTCCGAAACCAGCCTTAGCCTCACCATTGTTCTCAACTTTGATCGGACGCCCTTCACGGGTCTTAATAAGCACAGAAGCAAAATCGTAACCATCGGCGATATGCGTTGCATAATAATTCGCCACACCAGGAACGATCTCCTCAGGTTGAACAACATAAGGAATAGACTTCTTCACCGGTCCTTCACAGGCCGCAAGCGAAGCTGCAGCTGTACTGAAACCTACGTACTTCAGAAAATCCCTTCTCGTTGTAGAAGAAGCAGCCAAAGACTCCTTATCCCCTAAAAACTCATCTACCGGGATCTCTTCAACAAACTCATTCTGTTTAAGCGTTTCCACAACAGAGCTGTCAGGATTGAGCTCTTCAACACTTTTCCAGTATTTTTTGTTTGATGCCATGTTATTATATTACTGATTTAAACAACCCTAAACGGGCCTGAAAAATTTCTTAATTAAAACGGCCTTAAAGACCCATAGAAAAACCTGCAACCGGAAAACCGGTAGCAGGCGTTATATTTTTAATAGTGACATTTACCACATTCAAGACCTCCCATTTGCGCAACGGTAAGCTCTTCTACTCCGTACTTCTTAGAAAGCTCCTCGTGGATCTTCTCGTAGTACTCATTTCCTTTAACCTTTACATTGGTCTCTCTGTGACAGTTAATACACCACCCCATAGTTAACGGAGAGTACTGATACATAACCTCCATTTCTTCAACAGGTCCGTGACACTTCTGACACTCGATACCACCAACCTCTACGTGCTGAGAGTGGTTAAAGTATGCGAAATCCGGAAGGTTGTGAATTCTCACCCATTTCACAGGCTGAGTCTCTCCGGTATAAGACTGAGTATTCATATCCCAACCTACAGCCTTGTATAGCTTCTGGATCTCTCCATCGTAAAACTCTTTAGAATACTCTGCAGTAGCCGTCTCAGGAGCCACCTCAACGATGCTCTTGTGACAGTTCATACACACATTAAGAGAAGGGATCCCCGAATGCTTGGAAACTCTCGCAGAAGAGTGACAGTATTTACAGTCGATCTCATTCTCACCAGCGTGAATTCTGTGCGAGTAATGGATAGGCTGCACAGGCATATACCCCTGATCAACCCCGATCTGCATCAGGTATCCGTAAGCAAAGTACGCCCCTCCTAAAAGGAAGAAGATCGTAGTTACCAATACCAGGAACTGATTTTGAACAAAAGCCTTCCAAATAGGAAGACGCTTTTCTTCTTCAGCACGGGCAAACTCTACCCCATTAGCCTCAGCAATTCTTCTGAGCGTCTTGTTCACCAGGTAAAGCATTACCACCAACATCCCGAAAACAAGGGCTAGCGCCGCAAGCACTACCTCGTTCCCAAGACCTTGCTCGCCAGCTCCGGCTCCTGCAGCAGGACCGGCAGCCACCTCAGCCTTAGGCTCTTCCTTAGGCTGCATGGTGTAAGCAATAATATTATCGATATCCTCGTTAGAAAGTTGAGGGAAAGCAGTCATTACTGCAGGTTGATACTGATCCCAAAGAGCAACCGCCTGCTCATCACCAGACTTGATAAGCGCCTGACTGTTCTTAATCCATTCGTACAACCACTCGCGCTCATACTTGTCACCTACTCCTCTAAGAGCAGGCCCGGTCATGTTCCTGTCGAGGTTATGACAAGCAGCACAATAGGTATTAAACAGGCTTTTTCCAGCCCCAGGATCTGCCTCCTGAGCTGTCAGATTAGCTGATAATGAGAAGAATAAAGCTAAACCAATGCCTAAAACCCTAACAACAGAATTACGGTGTATCACCTTTTTCATATTGAAACCTTAAATTTTCTATCTTAATTGGTGCGAATTTTTGACGATATACCGGCAAAAACCCACTATTTTTCGAATCAAGGGCAAAAATAAGACTTTGGAGTAATTATGGAAGGCTAACCTTCGTGTTAACAATTAATTTATACACATTCTAAATTACATGATATTTCTCATAAAATTATAAGATGTACTTTTGCAGCAAACCCCATATAAAATGAGTTTTTCAAACAAAAAGCACTTAACGCTGCTGGCCTTCGCTGCGTTAGCCATTTCCGGCACAGCATACGCCCAGGAAACCCCCGATACTGCTAAACCTCAATCGGTTCAGGGGAAGGTAACCATTGAGCAAGACAAACGCATCGACATGCTGGTGGATGCCAAGAAGGAAATGTTCAGGAATAATGAGGCCACTATGTACAGGATCCAGATCTACAACGGAACCCTGAAAGAGGCAAACGAAACCCTCAAAACCTTTAGGGAAACCTTCCCGGAATGGAAGGCAGACATTAGTTTTGAGCTCCCGAACTACAAGGTTAGAGTAGGCCGCTTTCGCACCCGCCTGGAGGCCGACCGAAAACTCATGGAAGTTAAGAAGGAATATCCAAATGCCTTCTTACTTGAACCAAGATAAACCAAAAAGCGACCTTAGGGTCGCTTTTTGGTTATAAAGTTATAGGGTTATGAGGTTAGGGAGTGAAGAGTAATGACGTTGGTAAAAAATAAAACATTTCACTGCAAATCTCAAACCGCACTTCCACCACCCATAATTGCCCACCGCCTTTTCCTACCTCCTAACCGCACCTCAACCATTCATTGTTATTTACTCTTAGCTCATGCATCGCTGCCAAAGACCCAAATTCCAAATGGGCCAGGTATGATGAGATTATACGGTTTAATGGTTGGCAGTAAAGTTTAGAAAACCAAGACAATCCACTTGTAAATCACACCCCTCCCCATAACCATATCACCTTGCAACCTCGTAACCTCATAACAAAAAAAAGCCCCGTGTTTCCACGGGGCTTTTTTTTGTTATATCTAAACGTTCTATTTCAGCGTTTTCTTCACGGCTACTTCCTGGTAGGCTTCGATAATATCGCCTTCCTTAATATCGTTGTAACCTTTAACCTGCATACCGCAGTCGTATCCTTTGGATACTTCTTTCACATCATCTTTGAAACGTTTCAGCGATGCCAGGGTTCCGGTGTAGATCACTACCCCGTCGCGGATAAGGCGAATTCCGGAGTTTCTGTAGATCTTACCATCGGTAACCATACATCCTGCAATGGTTCCAACCTTAGAGATCTTAAAGGTCTCACGGATCTCGGCCGTACCGGTGATCTCCTCTTTAAGCTCAGGAGAAAGCATTCCCTCCATCGCATCCTTAAGATCGTTGATCGCATCGTAGATGATCGAGTATGTTCTGATATCGATCTCTTCTTTATCGGCGATCATTCTGGCATTACCCATTGGTCGAACGTTAAATCCGATAATGATCGCATCAGAAGCCGAAGCCAGCAGTACGTCAGATTCGGTGATCGGACCTACAGCCTTATGGATAATATTGATATGAATTTCTTCAGTACTCAGTTTCTGGAACGAATCGGTAAGCGCTTCCACAGAACCATCCACATCCCCTTTAAGGATAATATTAAGCTCTTTAAAGTCACCCAGCGCGATACGTCTACCGATCTCATCAAGCGTAATATGACGTTGCGTTCTCACCGACTGCTCACGCTGTAACTGCGTACGTTTGGCAGCGATCGATTTCGCTTCTTTCTCATCTTCGAACACGTGGAACTTATCACCTGCCTGTGGCGCTCCATCGAGACCCAGTACAGAGATCGGAGTAGAAGGCCCGGCTTCTTTGATCGCGTTACCCCTTTCGTCATGCATGGCCTTTACTTTACCACTGTGGGTACCAGCCAACATATAATCTCCAACCTTAAGAGTTCCACCCTGTACCAGTACGGTACTCACATAACCTCTACCTTTATCAAGGAAGGCTTCTACTACGGTACCGTTAGCCATCTTATCCGGATTAGCTTTCAGTTCGAGAAGCTCGGCTTCCAACAACACTTTTTCAAGAAGCTCCTGAACACCTGTTCCCTGCTTGGCCGAGATATCATGCGACTGGATCTTACCTCCCCAGTCTTCAACAAGAAGGTCCATATTCGCAAGCGCCTCCTTGATCTTATCAGGATTAGCCGTTGGCTTATCTACTTTGTTGATCGCAAATACAATAGGCACTCCTGCAGCCTGGGCGTGAGAAATCGCCTCTTTGGTCTGCGGCATCACATCGTCGTCTGCAGCGATAACGATAATCGCAAGGTCGGTAACCTGTGCACCCCTTGCACGCATCGCGGTAAACGCTTCGTGACCGGGAGTATCGAGGAAGGTGATCTTCTGACCATTCTTCAGGGTCACCCCGTAAGCTCCGATGTGCTGGGTAATACCCCCACTCTCACCGGCGATCACATTCTCTTCACGAATATAATCCAGCAACGAGGTCTTACCGTGGTCAACGTGACCCATTACGGTAACGATAGGCGCTCTCATTTCGAGATCTTCCGGCTTATCTTCCTCTTCAGGAATAGCCTCCTCAATATCTGCAGTAATAAATTCTACCTGGTATCCAAATTCCTCAGCAATGATAGAAAGCGTTTCAGCATCCAATCGCTGGTTCATGGTTACCATCATACCAAGAGACATACAAGCAGAGATCACCTGAGTTACGGAAACATCCATCAGGGTAGCCACCTCACTCACGGTAACGAACTCGGTCACCTTAAGCACTTTGCTTTCGGCTTCTGCCTGAGCCATTTCCTCCTGCGTCTTCTGGCGGTGAATATCTCTTTTCTCTCTACGGTATTTCGCCCCACGGGACTTGCTCGCTTTACCCTGAAGTTTCTCAAGGGTCTCACGAACCTGCTTTTGTACTTCTTCTTCAGTAGGCTCTACCTTCTCTACCTGGGCTTTGCGGCCTCTTCCACGACCCTTTTGGTCTTTCTGGAAGCGACGTCCTCCACCTGGCCCTTGTCCGGTATCCTTACTGATACGCTTACGGCGTTTCTTCTTATCGTCACCAGCCTTATTATCTTTAGACTTGGTAGCTTCTTTTTTCTTCTTAGGCTTATCAAACTTGGAAAGATCGATCTTTTCACCGGTAAACTTCGGCCCTGAAAGACGCGCATAATCGGTCTTCACCTTTTCAGATTTCACCACTTCCCCATCAACAACCACGTCACGGGTTTCCGCTGGCTTCTTATCCTTCTCGGCCGGAGCTTCCTTCCCGACTTCTTTTGCCGGAGCCTTTTCACTCGCTTTTGGAGCTTCCTTAGCAGGTGCCTTAACCGGCTCCTTCTTCTCAGGCTTTTGCTCTGATCTCTTTTCCGTTTGTTTCGCAACTTCTTGCTGAGGCTTTTCTTCAGCTACCTCCTGTTGTTGAGGGGCTTCCTCTTTCACAGGGGCTTCTACAGGTGCCTTTTCGACCTCTTTTACCGGCTCAGGAGCAGCTTGCTCCTCCTTCTTATCGCCGTCAAGATCGATCTTACCAACAGTCTTAGGACCGCTGAGCTTGGCTTTGGCCTTAACGACCTCCTGCTCTTTCTGACGTCTTAGCTCCTGTTCTTTCTCCAGCTCCATACGGATAGCCTCCTTCTCTTTGCGCTTTTCTTCGCCCACCTCTTTGGAAGCCACCTTTTTACTCTTGTCTGTTTGAAATTCATCCAGGAGAACCTCATATACCTCACCGGAGATCTTGGTGGTTGGCCTCGCCTCTATTTCAATTCCTTTAGACGCGAGAAACTCCACCGCCCTGTCCAGGGAGATATTGAATTCTCTAAGAACTTTATTTAGCCTCAATTTTGCGTTTTCAGCCATAAATTATTTGTTATCCTCTAAATTTTCATTTCAGTACTAATCTTCAAATTCTGCTTTCAGAATTTGAACAACCATCGTAATGGTCTCTTCTTCCAGATCGGTTCTTTTAACCAGATCGGCAACATCCTGCTCGAGTACACTCTTCGCAGTATCTAAACCTATTCTACGGAATTCTGCGATCACCCAATCCTCGATCTCATCAGAGAACTCGGTAAGCTCCACATCTTCCTCTTCCATTCCTTCTCTCAGCACATCGATCTCATACCCGGTAAGCATCCCGGCAAGACGGATGTTAAATCCTCCCTTACCAATAGCCTTAGAAACCTCCTCAGGCCTCAGGGTCACCTCAGCATGCATGGTCTCGTCGTTAAGCACTACCGAAGTAACACGCGCCGGACTCAACGCCCTGCTTATGAACAGTTGCGGGTTATTGGTATAATTGATCACATCGATGTTCTCATTACCCAACTCACGAACGATTCCGTGAATACGAGATCCTTTCATACCCACACAAGCTCCAACAGGATCGATACGATCGTCATAAGAATCTACAGCTACCTTGGCTTTTTCACCAGGAATCCTCACCACCTTCTTAACAGTGATCAGTCCGTCGAATACCTCAGGGATCTCCTGCTCGAACAATTTCTCCAGGAACTCAGGAGCTGTTCTCGACATGATGATCATCGGCTTATTCCCTTTGAGCTCTACGCCTTCGATGATCCCTCTTACGTTTTCTCCTTTGCGGAAAAAATCTGAAGGGATCTGCTTGTCTTTTGGCAGAATGATCTCATTACCCTCGTCATCCAGTAAAATTACGGCTTTATGACGAATATGGTGAACTTCTGCTGTATAGATCTCTCCAATAAGGTCCTTAAACTGCTTGTATATGGTCGTATTATCGTGCTCGTGGATCTTAGAGATCAGGTTCTGTCTCAATGCCAGGATCGAACGACGACCAAGGTCGATCAACTTCACCTCTTCAGAAACATCTTCACCAACCTCGAAGTCAGGCTCGATCTTTCTCGCATCGGTAAGCGATATCTCCTGGTTATCATCTTCCACTTCACCATCAGCGACAACAACGCGGTTCCTCCAGATCTCCAGGTCACCTTTATCTGGGTTAATGATAATATCGAAGTTATCATCAGACCCGTATTTTTTCTTCAATGCATTTCGGAAAACTTCTTCCAAAATGGCCATTAATGTTACACGATCTATGAGTTTATCATCCTTAAACTCAGAAAAAGAATCGATCAATGCAAGATTTTCCATGGTAATTGTTTAATTAAAACGTTATCATCACTTTAGCTTCTAAAATATCCGATAAAGCGACCTCTTTTTCTTTAAGAACGGTCACCTTTCCCTTACCTATCGGTTTCGGCTCTCTGGCCTTCCACTCCAGGCGAATGTGGTCGTCACTCACTTCAGCAAGCTTCCCTTCAATGGTCTCACCTTCCAGCTTTACCTTCAGCTTACGCCCGACATTCTTTTGGTATTGTCTTTGGTGCACCAGGGGTTCTGTTGCTCCGGGAGACCCAACCTCGAGAGAAAAATCGGTTTCCTCTCTGTCCAGGTTATGCTCCACCTTTCTGCTCACTTCGATACAATCGTTCAGCGAAACTCCACTATCTCCATCGACCGTAACGAAGATCCGGTTATCCGGTGTGATCTTCAGATCGATCAGAAAAAGATCCTGACGCTCCTCGAACAATTCCTCCAAAAGCTCTTCAACCCGTTCTTTAAGCATTTTTTTCAGTATAAAAAGAGGGGACCCCGGTCCCCTCTGTAATCAATTTCATCTCATTCAACGCTGCAAATATACAATATTTTTGAACCTTAACCATATACACAAAGGGTAAATTACTCAAACAACGTAAAATAAAAAAGCTCCTCATAGTTGAGAAGCTTTTTTTTGTTGGCCTACAAGGACTCGAACCTTGAACGACTGAACCAAAATCAGCTGTGTTACCAATTACACCATAGGCCATCACCACTGCTCTGTTGAACATTGTTGTTCTCAAAAGCGGTTGCAAATTTAGTGCAAAGTTTCATTTGCGCAAACATTTTTGAAAATATTTTTTCCTCTCCCGCAAATTCTCTTGTTAAGGTTGAGTAAAAGCCCTACCCTGTCTTATATTTATTCTTAAATTCGCCACCAATAGAAAATAAGTTCATGACTGCACAACAGTTTAAAAAATGGGACACGATCCTTGGCTGGATCGTTTTCGCCATCGCCCTAACCGTATACCACTTAACCGTAGAACCCACCTCCAGTTTCTGGGATGCCGGTGAGTATATTGCTACCTCCTCAAAACTCCAGGTTGGCCACCCTCCGGGAGCGCCATTATTCCAAATGATCGGTGCGTTTTTCGGCAACTTCTCATTTTCTCCGGAAACCATTGCGGTAACCGTAAACCATATGTCGGTATTCTCCAGTGCATTTACCATCCTGTTCATGTTCTGGACCATCACCAACCTGACCAGAAAACTGGCACTCATGCATGGCGAAATGACTGCCCCTAAATACGTGGCAGTTCTTGGTAGCGGACTCACAGGAGCGCTGGCCTTTACCTTCACCGATAGTTTTTGGTTCAATGCTGTGGAGGCAGAGGTATATGCCATGGCTACCTTCCTGATGGCACTTATGTTCTACCTGGGCCTCAAATGGTCTGACGAGATGCACACCCCGAGAGCTAACCGCTGGCTGGTACTTCTGGCCCTGATCACCGGACTTTCTTTTGGGGTTCACTTTATGGCCTTGCTTACCATTCCGGCCATTGGCATGATCTACTATTTCAGGAATTTCAAAGAACACAACGCAAAAGGATTTATCCTGGCCAACCTGATATCGATCACCATCCTCCTGTTTATCTTTAAACTGTTACTGCCAAACGTATTGCGCTTTTTCGGGTACCTGGAAGTATTCTTTGTAAACAGCATAGGACTCCCCTTTAATTCGGGAACCATTATTGCCGCGATCCTTATCATCGTACTTTTCTGGTACCTTATTAATTACACCAAACAAAAGAAATACCCCATGCTCAACAGTATCGTGCTGAGCATTATGTTCATCCTTATCGGATTCTCGACCTGGCTTATGATCCCGATCCGCGCGAATGCCGGTACGGTGATCAATGAGAACAGCCCTACCGACGCCCGTCAGCTACTGGCGTATTACAATATGGAACAATACCCGGAGACCCACCTGTTCTTCGGCCCTATGTTCACCGATGCCTTTGCCGGACAAGACCCTGCAGATCCTTATAAGGATGAAAAGCCAAAATATGAACGCGACTACAAGGCGGGTAAATACGTGATCGTAAACGACTTTAAATACGCGATCCCTAACGCCCATGGCGACCATGTTGGCTTCCTTCCAAGGATGTGGAGCAGCAGCCATGCTGCCAACTACATGAAGATCACTGGACCTGTTAACGTTAGAGTAAAACGCGAGTACCGAAGTGATCAGCAACTTACCAGCGCGGTAGCAAAACTTAAACAGGACCTGAATACCGGCGAGCTCGACACCGAAGACTATGTGCGCTTTATTCGCCAGTTCGATCAGTTCATAGAGGTTGAAAAGCCCTCCTTTGGCCAAAACATGAAATACCTCTTCGATTTCCAAATGGGATATATGTACTGGAGGTATTTCCTTTGGAACTTCGTAGGACGTCAGGACGACATCCAGGGAAAACTCGACAACCACGGAAACTGGCTTAGCGGGATCAAATTCGCAGACGAATGGCGATTGGGGCCTCAGGACAACCTTCCTTCTGATGTGCTTAACAACAAAGGCCGTAACACCTATTACTTTTTACCGCTCATACTGGGACTTATAGGATTCCTGTTCTTATTAAAGACCAGCAAACAAAAATTCTGGGTCTTATTCGTATTATTCATGTTTACCGGATTGGCCCTAAAGGTCTACCTCAACGAACGACCCTTTGAACCCCGGGAAAGAGATTACGCCCTGGTAGGATCCTTTTACGTGTTCTCCATTTGGATCGGGATGGGGGTTTACGCCATATTTGAAGAATTTAAAAAATTCCTCGCTCCGAAAATACTCGCCCCGGCAGTCACTGCGATCTGTTTGCTTGCCGTACCAACAGTATTGGCCACTGAAAACTGGGACGATCACGACAGATCAAACCGCTACACCGCACAGTCGATCGCAAAGTCATACCTGGAATCCATACAGGAAGATGCCGGCGCCATGCTTTTTACCATTGGAGACAACGACACCTTCTCTCTCTGGTACGCCCAGGAGGTCGAAGGGTACCGCACCGATGTGCGCACGATCAACACCAGCCTTTTTGCCACCGACTGGTATATTGACCAGATGAAAAAGGCGGCCTATGAGAGTGCACCGATACCTTCACAACTCGAGCATTCGCAATACGCCTATGGGGTGCGCGATGCCGTTTACCTGCAGCAGCTCACCGAAGAGCGCTGGGATATTAAAAAGTTCATGGACTGGATCGCGAATGATGACTATACCATGGACATGATCCTGAAAAGAAGGGGTATCGATCCTGAAGCGTATCCTGAAAGCTACAGGAACCTCCATTTTTATCCGACCAATAAGATCAGAGTACCGGTAAATAAGGAGAACGTTCTCAAAAGCGGACTCGTTAAACCGGAAGATGCTCACCTCATCGTAGACTATATTGATATTGATATCCCCGGAGAAGCACTGCCGAAAAACCGTATCCTCATGCTGGACATCCTGGCCAACAACAACTGGGAACGTCCGATCTACTTTACCGGAGGAAGTTTTGACAGCGCAGAGTATATGTGGATGAAAGACTACCTGCAGCTGGACGGACTCGTATACAAACTGGTGCCGATCAAAACTGCTATAGACCCGAACAATCCGTACGAAATGGGACGCATAGATGAAGACCTTATGTACGATATCGTTATGGACTGGAAATGGGGGAACTCTGAATCTACAGAGATCTACCACGACCCGGAAACTAGAAAGAACAGCATCTCGTTCAGAGGAAACCTGGCCCGACTTACCGAAAAGCTCATTAATGAAGGGAAGGAAGAAAAAGCCAAAGACATCCTGAACCTGGCTATGGAAAAAATGCCGTTTGGATATTTTGGGTACTATGTTTTCCTCGAGCCTTTCGTAAACGGATACTATCAGGTAGGAGAAACAACCAAAGCCCGCGAACTGTTCGAGAAGGTAGCCACAAAATACCAGGAACACCTGGAATACTACGGCAGCATGAACCAGGAAGACCAGATGAACTATACGCAAGACATCATCAACAACATGGAACGCTACAGAAGCCTCCTCGACATTGTCGCCAGGAACGACGTGGAAGATTACGCTCTGGAGCAAGCCAAGGCATTTAACGATTACCTGCCCATGTTTGCGATCTACCGTCAGGCACAACGCTCTCAGATCTACGACAGGGAGCAACTACCGGACGTATTAGAAGAAGAATCGGCAACCGAAGACCCTTCGGAAACCATTCCTGCTGCAGACAGCCAGGAAGTGGAAATAGAAAATTAACACCTGATAAGGCCGGAGCGATTCCGGCCTTATTTTATATATGAAACCCTACCTTTTCAAAACACCCTATCTCGTAAAGCGGTTTTTCTCTACCCTACTCTGGGAGATGGAGAAAGAAAAGCAGGGCGTATACCTCACCTTCGACGATGGCCCTACCCCTGAGGTAACTCCTTATGTACTGGACCTGCTGGACACCTACGATGCAAAAGCCACCTTTTTTTGTATCGGCAAGAACATCCAGACCCATCCGGAGATCTTTAAAGATATTGTTAAACGAGGTCACAGCATAGGCAACCACACCTTCAATCACCTAAATGCCAGCAAGACCGATCAAGACACCTACCTCAAAGAAGTACAAAAGACCGAAACGGTGATCCGGGAACTTCGCGATCAAAGTCCTCCTGAGCGGTCAAAGCTCTTTCGCCCTCCATACGGCCGAATGAACACCGCCCTGAGCAAAGCATTAATAAAAGAAGAATACCGAATTGTGATGTGGAGTTTATTAAGTGCCGACTTTGACCCCGAGCTCAACACGGAAAAGAGCCTCAGAAACCTGAAAACACATAGCAGAGAAGGCAGCATCATTGTTTTTCACGACAGCATGAAGGCCTACCAGAACCTGAAGGCACTACTGCCTGGATATCTGGAATTTCTAAAAAAGGAAAAACTGGAAATGAAAGGTCTTTAAAGGTATTCCTGAAGCAACCCTATCAGGGTTCCGGCATCTTGTTCTCCAGCCTGACGCCAGACCATCTCACCATTCTTGTAGATCATTAAAGTAGGTAGCCCTTTCACTCTTAGGGCCTCCGACAATTCCCGATTCTTATCGACATCGATCTTGATCACCTTGATCTTGTCACCCAAAGCCTCAGCCACATCCCGCAACACCGGGTGCATACTTACAGACGGCTCGTTCCACTCCGTGAAGAAATCCAGTAATACGGGAACTTTTACATCGATTAACTCGCCGAATTTTGACATACCTACTTCAGTTTAAAGCGATTGGTAGTTCAAATGTAATAAAAAACTACCAAAAAGAGCCTATTTACCCCACTAGGTCGTTTCCTTCGACTTACGCAGTTCGATCACGGTAACCTCGGGCCAGATACCCACTCTACCGGGATACCCTATATATCCAAAGCCGCGATTCACATTAATGTATTGCCCCAGCTCCTTATAAATACCTGCCCAGTATTTATAGCGGTACTTCACCGGACTCCACTTTAACCACCCCGGGATCTCCACCCCGAACTGCATCCCATGGGTATGTCCGCTAAGCGTTAAATGCACATGCCAGGGATGTTGCAACACCTCGTACTCCCAGTGCGAAGGATCATGACTCATCAGGATCTTAAAATCACCTTCCTCAACCCCCTGAAGCGCAAGCTTAAGGTCCCCCGCCTTTTTAAATCCGCCGGCACCCCAGTTCTCTACACCTACCAGCGCTATGCGATCTTCACCTTTATTCAGGAACCTGTTCTCGTTGAGCAACAGGTCAAAGCCCATTTCCCGCTGAATCGCTTTGAGCTCATCGAGATTAGCCTCTTTATCTTCTTCCGTATCCCATTCAGCATAATCCCCATAATCGTGGTTTCCAAGCACTGAAAACACACCGTCTTCGGCCTTCAACCTGCGAAAAACATCCTTCCAGGGATACATCTCGGTAGCCACGCTGTTCACCAGGTCTCCCGTAAATAAGATCACATTGCTCTGTTGTTGGTTCACAAGATCTACCGCATAAGACACCTTCCCTTCATTATCAAAACTACCACTGTGTATATCGGAGATCTGGGTGATGCGATATCCGTCGAATGCCTCCGGCAAGTCATCAAACTCCAAAACATAATTAAGCACACGATAATCGTACTTGCCCTTATACATTCCGTACAACAAAGATGCAAAGGGCACGGAGGCCAGCAATAACGCCACCTGGCTAATGAATTTTCTGCGCTCCGGGAAATGCACCTGGGTCCCGGAAGAAGCATTAAAGACCTTTCTCAACACCCATCCTACAGCGCGAAGGATGTCTTCGACCAACATCACCGCCCCGGAGATAAATCCCAAGGCCATAAACGCCAGAAAGAACCCTACAGAAATACTCATGGCCTGCGACATGCCTTGTGCCCGGTCGTAACCGCTAAACTGAAAATAGATATTGGCGAGCACCAACACGAAGGCGAGCACATAAACACCCTGCACCCATGGATTCCTTACGAGCGTACGAAACGCCTGAAACCCATAAAAGGTGCCTACCAGATAAATAATTCCCAGAAAAATAAAAAAACGTGACATACAGGATCTTAGTGATTTCTTACAAAAATATCTTTCTCTTCAAGGAAAAAAGAGCTTTTAAACTTTATTTAACCATGTCGACCATTCTTTTAATGATCTCCGGATCAGAAACATAAACACCCCTTTCGTCAGGCATGGTTTGCGGAAAGAACGAAATATTAGGAAGGGGCAGTGATTGCTGCTGTACTTTGGTTGCAGAAAAATGAACCTCAGAAAAACCCGCAGCCTTGAACCTGGAGATATTCTTTTCATTGACCCCACCACCGGGCATCACCACAATATCGTCGCCATAGGTGCGATCCAGTGCCACCAAAGTATCAAAACCCTCCTCGGCAGTACGACTCCCCCCACTGGTCAACACCCTCGAACAACCAATTTGCAATAAGCGCTCTACGCCCTCTTCCATATCCGGCACCCAATCAAAGGCACGGTGAAAGGTAAAGTCCATTGCACCCGCAGCCTCGATCAATCCTGCTGTGGCCACCGTATCTATCGTATGGTCATTTTTCAACACCCCACTTACCACCCCGGCACAACCAAGACTGGCACACATGGCCACATCGTCTCTCATGAGCTTCAATTCTGCCTCACTATAGGTGAATCCGCCGCTACGCGGACGAATGAGCACATAAACGGGAATATCGATAGCCGCTACCACATTTTTTATAAGGGCATAAGAGGGCGTAACCCCGCCCAGCACCAACTCGGCACAAAGCTCTACCCTTGAAGCCCCGGAATTCCCGGCATTTACTGCCGACAGAAAAGAGGGCGCACATACTTCTGTGATCATATCATCAATTATTTCTAAGTGTCGGAACCCTTAAAATTACCGATAAATTCTTACCGACAAGAACACTGACCAGTCTTATCGACCAACCACCAAAAAGCACCTCCCCAGATCCCGCTTCACCCTGTTCTTCAACACTTACCACCCATCCTCCGGCTTCGACCACCCAAATTAAAAATCAGGATACTTCATTTCCTTTAAAACTTCCTTATTTTTACCCGGTAAACACATCAAAATTCCATTATGTCTGATCAAAAACGTCTTTTCCTACTCGATGCCTACGCTTTAATCTTCAGAGGGTATTACGCCTTTATAAAGAATCCGCGTATCAACTCTAAAGGAATGGACACCTCTGCCGTAATGGGATTCATGAACTCCCTGCTCGATGTGATCAAAAGGGAGAATCCCGACCACCTGGCGGTAGCCTTTGATAAGGAAGGAAGCAAAGACCGCCTGGAGCTCTTCGAGGCATACAAAGCCAACAGGGATGAAACCCCCGAAGCGATACGCATTGCCGTCCCTATCATCCAGGACATTCTTAAGGCTATGCACATTCCGGTGGTCGTAAAACCGGGATACGAGGCAGACGATATCATAGGAACCCTCGCCAAACAAGCCGAAAAGGCAGGCTACAAGACCTATATGGTTACCCCCGACAAAGACTTTGCCCAATTGGTAAGCGAAAACATCTTTATGTACAGGCCCTCCCGCATGGGTAACGGAATAGAGATCTGGGGAATTCCCGAAGTACAACAGAAATTCGAGGTAGAAAGGCCGGAACAGGTGATCGACTACCTGGGAATGATGGGTGATGCTGTAGATAATATTCCCGGACTCCCGGGTGTGGGTGATAAGACCGCAAAAAAATTCCTTAAGGAATACGGCAGCCTTGAAGGCCTTTTGGAGAACGCCGACAGCCTTAAAGGTAAAATGAAGGAAAAGGTGATCGCCAATGCCGAACTCGGAAGACTTTCAAGAAAACTGGCCACTATCATTACCGATGTACCCGTAGAATTTCACGAAGAAGATTTTGAACTCAATACTCCCGACTTCCCTAAGGTCAGGGAGATCTTCCAGGAACTGGAGTTCAGACGTATGGAAGAGAACCTGCTAAAGACCTTCAATGTAAGTCCTGAAGAGAGCGAAGTGCAAAACCCGGCGCAAGAAACCAAAACCGCTGGTGCAGACGCCCAGTTCGACCTTTTTGGAGCTACTCCGGAAACCACCTCTGCCACACAGGCCACATCCGGATACAAGACGATAGAAACGGTACCGCATTTCTATCAGCTGGCAGAAACCCCTAAGGCCCGGGCCTTGCTTTTAGAAAAGCTGTTAAAACAAAAAAGTGTCTGCTTTGACACAGAAACCACCAGCATCAAGGCATTGGAGGCCGACCTGGTAGGATGCGCCTTTTCATGGGAAGCCGGAAAAGGCTACTATGTACCTTTCCCGGAAGGACATGAAGAAACCCGCAACTTACTGGAAACCTTCCGCCCTTTCTTTGAAAACAAGGCGATCGAAAAGGTAGGCCAGAATTTAAAGTACGATATCAAGGTATTATCCCGATACGGCATTGACGTAGAAGGCCCCTTGTTCGACACCATGATCGCGCACTATCTTATTAATCCCGATATGCGCCATAATATGGACGTCCTGGCAGAAACATACCTTAACTACCAGCCCGTTCCAATTACCGATCTAATTGGCAAGAAGGGGAAGAATCAGAAGTCCATGCGCTCTGTACCCGTTAAGGAACAAACCGAATACGCCGTAGAAGATGCCGATATCACTCTGCAACTGAAAGAACTGTTTAGCCAGGAACTCCCGAAGCGAAATGCAAAGGAGCTGTTTGAAACCATAGAAGCACCGCTGGTAAAGGTGCTTGCCGAAATGGAGATCGAAGGGATCAGGATCAACGACAGCTATCTGAAAGCCCTTTCAGCAGAAATGACCGGGGAGATCGAAGCCCTGGAAAAAGGTATTTTCGAACAGGCCGGGGAAACCTTTAACCTGGCATCGCCCAAGCAATTAGGACCTATACTTTTTGACAAGTTAAAACTGGTTGACAAACCCAAAAAGACCAAGACCGGGCAATATTCCACCGCAGAAGATGTGCTCTCGGCACTGGCAGGCGAACACAAGGTCGTTGCCGATATCATGGAATGGCGACAACTCAAAAAACTCCAAAGCACCTATGTAGACGCCCTCCCCGAAGAGGTTAATCCGCACACCGGACGCATACACACCGCCTATGCCCAGGCCGTTGCCGCAACCGGACGTTTGAGTTCTACCAATCCGAACCTGCAGAACATCCCGATCAGGACCGAAAGGGGAAGACAGGTGAGAAAGGCCTTTGTACCGCGAAGTGAAGACTACACCTTACTGGCTGCAGATTACTCACAAATAGAACTGCGAATTATCGCGGCACTGAGTGAAGAAGAAACCATGATCCAGGCCTTTAAGGACGGACAGGATATTCACGCTTCAACCGCAGCCAAGGTATTTAATGTTCCCCTGGAGGAGGTAACCCGTGAACAGCGTAGCAATGCCAAAACCGTAAACTTTGGTATCATCTACGGGGTATCGGCCTTTGGACTCTCGAACCAGACCACCCTGAACCGATCGGAAGCAAAGGAGCTTATAGACACCTATTATGCCACCTACCCGAAGCTAAAGCAGTATATTGCCAACCAGATCAATTTTGCCAGAGAGCACGGTTACGTAGAAACCGTTCTGGGCAGAAGAAGGTACCTAAAAGACATCAACTCCAGGAACCAGGTCGTAAAAGGAGCTGCAGAGCGCAATGCCGTGAACGCTCCTATACAGGGTAGTGCTGCAGATATCATCAAGATCGCCATGTTGCGTATCCAGGAAAAGTTAAAGGCCGGAAACTACAAAACCAAAATGCTCCTGCAGGTGCATGATGAATTGGTATTTGACGCCCATAAGGACGAACTGGAAAAGGTAAGTGAACTGATCAAGGATGAAATGGAAAATGCTTACCAGCTTTCGGTACCCTTAGATGTCGAAGTAGGTACCGGCGAGAATTGGCTGGAGGCGCACTAAAGCCCAAGGCAACCTTCAAATTTCAATAAAACAAAAGACCAAAGGTTTTTCGAAACCTTATAATTGTAGTTTATTTTCTATATTTATAGGTCTGAATTTTTATATGTGAAAAACTCACCATCTTATTCACTTGAAGAGCGCACTTATGAATTTGCTAAGAACTGCAGATCAATGGTCAGAACACTTCCAAACAATTTTAGTATTAGAGAAGACGCCAGACAACTTATAAGATCTTCCGGTTCTGTAGCTGCAAATTACCTAGAAGCTAATGAAGCACTAAGCAGCAAAGACAAACTGTACAGAATGAAAGTTGCCCGAAAAGAAGTCAAAGAGTCCGGATTATGGTTGCAGCTTTTAGAAGATTCAAACCTGGGAAATAGTGATCAAATCAGATCGTTAAATAATGAAGCTATCGCCATAAGGAAAATTCTATCCTCTATTATCCTTAAATTATCCTGAACCTTTAAGAATAGAAACAAGTATGTTTTTGGAATTTGAATTTTTGGAATTTGGAATTTGCGATATGCCATCCGGGCCTCTTTTGGGATTTGAATTTTGGAATTTGGTCCTTGCGATATGCCATCCGAGCCTCTTTTGGGATTTGAATTTTGGAATTTGGTCCTTGCGACCAAACCGACAAGGTATACACCATCCTCAAAAGGCAGATTTAATCGCTTTGCACATCAAAATATCCCGTTAGGTCGCCCCTAAAGCTATTAAACCCCAATACATTCCCTATTCCTTTCAAATATAAGCAGGTACACATTTGCAATTATAAGAATTATATGTACATTTGCACCCCTGTAAATCCGACCCATAATGAGTCGGGCAGGAATGGAATGTTTAATTTTAAATAAGTTAGTGTGGATACATTAAGCTACAAAACCGTATCGGCGAACAAGGCGACTGTTGATAAGCAGTGGGTTCTTGTTGACGCTGAAGGACAGACGCTGGGACGTCTTTCTTCTAAGGTAGCCAAGCTACTAAGAGGTAAGTACAAGCCCAATTACACTCCCCACGTTGATTGCGGAGATAACGTTGTTATCATCAACGCTGAGAAGATCAACATGACCGGGAAAAAATGGGAGGCGAAACAATACGTTCGTCACACAGGATACCCAGGTGGGCAGAGAACTCAAACTGCTACCGAGCTTTTCGCTAAGGATCCTGCTCGTTTGATCGAGAAATCTGTAAAAGGAATGCTTCCTAAGAACAAACTTGGAGCAGATCTTTTTAGAAACCTTAAAGTGTATGTAGGAAGCGAGCACGCTCAGGAAGCTCAGAAGCCTACTGCAATTAATTTAAACGATCTTAAATAATGGAAGTAATTCACAAAATTGGCAGAAGAAAAACTGCTGTTGCACGAGTGTATGTTTCTGAAGGGAAAGGAAACATCACCATCAACAAAAAAGACCTGGAAACCTACTTCAAGACTCCTACGCTTCAGTACAAAGTAAAGCAGCCGCTTGCTTTAACTGAGAATGAAGAGGCTTTCGACATCAAAGTAAATGTTTTCGGTGGTGGAATTACCGGACAAGCTGAGGCTGTTCGTCTTGCGATCTCAAGAGCACTTTGCGAAATCGATGCGGAGCACCGTCTGACTCTTAAGCCGGAAGGTCTTCTTACCAGAGATCCTCGTATGGTTGAGCGTAAGAAATTCGGTCAGAAGAAAGCCCGTAAGAAATTCCAGTTCTCTAAGCGTTAATATTTTTTTCGCGAAGAAAACTATCGTTCACACCCTATTGAAAATAATAATGTCGTTGACCCGCAATGCGGAAACTAGTTTAGCATCCAAATGAACAAGGCAGAATCCTCACAGAGGTGACCACTTATTCATTGCTAAATGTCCAACGGAACGTAAACTATTAGAAAAATGGCAAACAATATAGAAGTTAAAGACCTACTAGAGGCAGGTGTACATTTCGGACACCTTACCAGAAAGTGGAATCCAAACATGGCTCCTTACATCTACATGGAGCGTAACGGAATTCACGTAATTAACCTTTACAAAACTGCTGCTAAGATCGAAGAGGCTAACGAAGCCCTTAAAAAGATCGCAGCTTCAGGAAGAAAAATTCTGTTCGTAGCTACTAAGAAGCAGGCAAAAGACATCGTTGCTGATAAAGCAGGTGCTGTTAACATGCCTTACATCACTGAGCGTTGGCCTGGTGGTATGCTTACCAACTTCGTAACCATCCGTAAGGCGGTTAAGAAAATGGCTTCGATCGACAGAATGAAGAAAGACGGTACTTTTGATACCCTTTCTAAGAAAGAAAAACTTCAAATTGATCGTTTAAGAGCTAAGCTCGAGAAAAACCTCGGGTCGATCTCTGACATGACGCGTCTTCCAGGTGCACTGTTTATTGTAGACACCATGCGTGAGCACATCGCTGTTAAAGAAGCACAAAAATTAAACATTCCAATCTTCGCGATGGTCGATACCAACTCTGACCCAAGAGAGGTAGACTACGTGATCCCTTCTAACGACGATGCATCAAAGTCGATCGAAAAGATCCTTTCGCATGTAACTGCTGCTGTGGCTGAAGGCCTTTCGGAAAGAAAAGCCGATAAGGATGCTGAAAAAGCTGCTAAAGAAAGTGAAGGCCAAGCCGAAAAACCTGCAAAAGCAGAGAAAGAGGCTGCAAAGTCTGAGGACAACGAATAAATAATATTTTCTTAAAGTCGTTAACCGGAATTGATCCCATTTTTATTCCGGTTGACGACCTTATAAACCAAAAATCTTAAGAGAAATGGCAAAAATTACAGCCGCTGAAGTAAATAAGCTTAGAAAATCTACCGGTGCCGGTATGATGGATTGTAAAAAAGCATTGGTTGAGGCCGAAGGAGATTTTGATAAAGCCGTAGAGATCCTTCGTAAGAAGGGTCAGAAAGTTGCCGCTAAGAGAGCCGACAGAGATTCTTCTGAAGGAGCTGTTATCGCTAAGGTAAACGACGACAAAACTACAGGTGTTATCGTTTCACTTAACTGTGAGACCGACTTCGTAGCAAAGAACGAATCTTTCGTTACCCTTGCTAATGACCTTGCTGACCTTGCCCTTAACTTCGACTCTAAAGAAGCTATGATGGAAGCTGACTTCAACGGGATCACCGTTGCTGAAAAGCTTATCGAGCAAACCGGAGTTATCGGAGAGAAGATCGAGATCGGTGATTTCCGTAAACTCGACGCTCCTTTCGTAGGTTCTTATATCCACGCCGGTAACAAGATCGCTACCCTCGTTGGACTTTCTGCTAATGTAGAAGGTGCTGAAGGTGCGGCTAAGGACGTAGCTATGCAAGCTGCTGCTATGAACCCTGTTGCCCTTAACGAAGAAGGTGTAGATCAGTCTGTGATCGACAAAGAGATCGAGATCGCTAAGGAGCAGCTTAGAGCTGAAGGAAAGCCAGAGGCTATGCTTGATAACATCGCCAAAGGAAAACTGAACAGATTCTTCAAAGACAACACCCTTGTTAACCAAGCCTTCATCAAGGACAACAAGCAAAGTGTTGCTCAGTACGTTAAATCTGTAGACGGAGGTCTTACCGTGACTGCTTTCGAAAGAGTAGCACTTGGATAATTATCCGTTTAACAACATACCTAAAAGCCCCTTTGAAATTCAAAGGGGCTTTTTTTATATCTCAATTCCCCGCAAAAACACTAAATAATTTTACTTATTTTTGCAGGGATTTTAATTCATTCTGCCCAATTATATCAAGCAATTCATGCAATACAAGAGAATCCTTTTAAAACTAAGTGGAGAAGCATTAATGGGAAACCGTCAATACGGCATTGACCCCGTTAGGCTTAAGGAATATGCCGAAGAGATCCAAAAGATCGTAGACAAAGGAGTACAAGTAGCCATCGTTATTGGCGGCGGGAACATCTTTCGCGGACTTGCCGGGGCGAGTAATGGTATGGACCGCGTTCAGGGAGACCACATGGGAATGCTGGCTACCGTGATCAACGGACTCGCACTTCAGGGGGCCCTTGAAGACGAAGGCATTCAAACACGACTGCAATCGGCCATTAAGATCAACGAAGTGGCAGAGCCATTTATAAGAAGAAGAGCCATAAGACACCTTGAAAAAGGGCGCGTGGTGATCTTTGGAGGAGGTACCGGAAATCCGTACTTCACCACCGATTCGGCAGCAGTACTTCGTGCCATTGAGATCAATGCCGATGTGATCCTGAAAGGGACCCGTGTAGACGGTATCTACACCGCCGACCCGGAGAAAGACAAGGATGCGACCAAGTTCGACTTTATCACCTTTGACGATGTACTCAACAAAGGACTCAAGGTTATGGATACCACTGCCTTTACACTGAGTCAGGAGAATGAACTCCCGATCATTGTATTCGACATGAACAAACAGGGTAACCTGTTAAAAGTCGTTTCAGGGGAAAAAGTTGGAACAAAAGTAAATCTTTAAGTAAATTCACATTACGTCAGCCATAAAGAACTAATACAGTAAGTCGTTATGAACGAAGAAATTAAATTTATTCTGGACAGCACCCGCGAGTCTATGGATGCTTCCATTTTGCACCTCGAAAAAGAATTTGTAAACATTCGTGCAGGAAAAGCCAGCCCGGCTATGGTGGGAAGTGTTATGGTCGAATATTACGGCTCGCAAACCCCGCTGAGCCAGGTGGCCAACGTAAACACTCCCGATGCGAGAACCATTTCTATTCAGCCTTGGGAAAAATCCATGCTTCAGGAGATCGAGCGCGGGATCATGCTCGCCAATATTGGCTTTAACCCTATGAACAACGGGGAGATGATCATCATCAATGTTCCGCCACTTACCGAAGAGCGTCGTAAAGACCTGGTAAAACAAGCCAAAGGCGAAGCAGAAGATGCTAAAGTATCTATTCGAACCGCACGCCAGGATGCCAACAAGGAGATCAAGAAGCTGGAGGATGCCTCTGAAGACCTCAAATCCAATGCAGAGATCGACGTGCAGGACCTTACAGACACCTATATCAAAAAGGTAGACGAACTGCTCGTTGTCAAGGAAAAAGAAATTATGACGGTATAATATACCTTCAATAGCAAAAGCGATCCTTGCGGATCGCTTTTTTTCATCATCATACCTTACTCACCGTTCTTGAAAAGCGCATTTCACATTCGTTACGTCATGCTCACCACTCTCCTGCTGATCGTAAGCAATGGGTTTGCGCAACAACTACTCACAGGAACCGTTACCGCGAAAGACGAACAAACGCCTCTGCCTTTTGTTTCCATTACAGCCAATGGTGAGTTCATAGCTACCACCGGCCCGGACGGGACCTTTGAGATCACCTTCCCCGGACATCCTACCCCCATCACCTTTCACTACCCGGGATACGCCCCTCAAACCCTGACCCCATCAACAGGATCACCCCTTGAGATCAGCCTCGAAACCACCCTGGAAGACGGCACCGGTTTAACTCAAAAAGTAGCAGAAAAAACTGCCGAAGCACTTATGGCGCGGGTGATTGCAAGCAAACGCAACAACGCTCCTGAAGAAAAGCTTGAAAGCTACAGCTTCCAGTCGTATCAGAAATCACTCATTACAGCCGATCCCGGATCGATACGCGGCCGGGTAGATTCTGTTTTTAAACGCAAGAACGGACAACTCAGCCTGAGAACGGTAGACAGTGGCGCCTACCGCCTGAAGCAACGCATGAAGGGAAGTCACCTCTACATGAACGAAACCGCCATTCGCATAGACTTTCAAAAAGAAAAAGGCCGGAAAGAAACCATATTGGGGTACCAGATGGCCGGATTAAAAAAGAACAAGTACCGTGTACTAACCACCCAGCTACAATCCTTTTCCTTTTACAACGAAACCTATCGCCTGGAACGCGCCACCTTTAAAAGTCCGCTCTCCGGTACCGCCTTGAGTACCTATAATTACCGCATCATAGACACGGTAAGCAACGCAGGCCGTCAAGCCTATCTTATCTGGTACTATTCCCGAAGCAAGAAACCGGAACAACGCATGCAGGGCGCTCTGCTTATAGACACGTCCAGCCTGGCTCTTCAAAAAGGGATCGCACAAATTCAGGGAGACCTGCGCATCAAAGCAGAACAAGATTTTCTGTACTACCCCGAAAAAGACCTGTGGTTTCCGGACAGGGCCAACCTGGTGATCGGCAAGGGAGACAGCAAAAGGCATATCCCCCTGTTTGAAGACGTGCTCTTTGAGGTGGAACGCACCAGCAGAAATCCGAATTGCATACATACCAATCCGGAGTCGACCGATAAGAAAGTACAATTTATCACCTACCTCCGCAACCAAAACATACGACTCAACCAACCGGTGAGCATCACCACACGCAGTGAAGACATACGCATCGACCCGCTTTCTGACCAGCGTGAAGAAACCTTCTGGACCCAGCGCCGTGATAGTCCGCTAACCCTGAGAGAACAGATCACCTACCGCGATCTGGACAGCATTTCGGGAGCGATAAAGATCAATAAGCGTATTGCATTTCTCAACAAACTCTTCAGAGGCTACGTCCCCACCAAATACATTGACTTTGATCTGAAATACCTGATCAAATACAACAATTACGAAGCCTTCAGAACAGGGATGGGTGCCACTACCAACAAGAACTTCTCCAAACGACTTACCCTTAAGGGCTATGGTGTTTACGGTACCCGTGACCAGGACTTCAAATACGGATTTGATGCCGCCTACAAGGTGAGGGAATCTGATGAGACCTATGTCGGGATCAATTACACCGACGACCTCACAGAAACAGGAACTGCTGCCTTTATCACCGCAGGACGAACCTTTTACGTTTTTGAACCCCGCCTGTTCAATATCACCTCTTTTCACCGCAGTAAATCGGGGAGCGCCTACCTGAGTCACGACATCCATCCGGCGCTGCAATTACGCATGCAGTGGACCCAGGCCGACACCCAACCCACCTACCCCTATGTCTATTTACAGCATGACAAGGCCTACTCCCAATTTCAGACCAACACCATTACCGTTTCGGGTTACTGGGCCCCCAACAGCAGGTATCTCGTGTCGGAAGAAGGAAGTTCCCTTTTAGAGCCGGGATGGCCGCAGTTCAACTTACAATTTACCAAAGGTATCAAGGGAATCATGGGTAGTGATTTCGGCTTTACCAAAGTACAACTCCGCATACGCCAGGAAATACACACCTTCGCAGCAGGCTCTGTGAGCTTGAACATCAATGCAGGCTTCGCCAAGGGAGAGCTTCCCATTACCGAGCTCTACCATGTGTACCCCAACCAGCCCACCAAAGACGCCCTGCTTCAGCGCTTTTCGGTTGCCGGATACGACAGTTTCGAAACCATGTATTTTGACGAGTTCTTCTCCGACCGGTATTTCAGTCTGCAAGCCAAATACCTTTTGCCACGCATTAAGTTATCGGCCACCGTAAATCCGCAGATCGTAGTGGTTAACCGCTATGCGATAGGTAATATCAGGGATATAGAGAACCACCTTGGCGTTCCCTTCAAAAGCCTGAGCAAGGGATACTACGAGTCCGGACTTGAATTTAACAATATCTTCTCCGGATTCGGACTGAGCACCATGTACCGCTACGGCCCGTATTCACTGCCCATTTTCGAAGACAACATCTCCTTTAAATTCACCTTCTATTTGTCCTTAGGAATTTAGGGGGAATGCCCTTTGTTTGCTATTTTTGCACGGAAAATTTTTCAGATGACTGACTGGATCACGAGAAACTTCTGGCAGCATGTTGCCCGTCTCATTCTAAGAAACCGTATTGCGATCTTGGTTGCCCTTGCAGGGGTTACCATTTTTATGGCCTCCCAGTGGCAATATATGAGGTTTACATACACCGAGGCGAATATGTTACCGGACGACCACCCGATCAATGTATCCTACAATAAATTCCTCGATGTTTTCGGGGAAGAAGGAAACCTGATCGTCGTAGGGATCAAAGACAGCAGTCTTTTTACTCCAGAGCATTTTAATGCCTGGAATAAGCTCAACAAACAACTTCAGGCCAAACCAGAGGTAGCCCTCGTTGTCTCAACAGACAACCTGAAAAAACTGGTCAAGAATACCGAAAAACAGGAATTCGAGCTCCAGCCCTTTACAGAAGGAGAGGTCGAAAGTCAGCAAGAGGTAGACCAATTGAAGGAAGAGCTTTTTAACCGCCTCCCCTTTTACGAAAGTCTTCTTTTTAATAAGGAAACACAAACCCTGAGGTCGGCAGTATACCTCGACAAAGAGATCGTAAACACATCGGTTCGAAAAGATTTTATATTCAACGATTTCATTCCCCTGATCGAAGAATTTGAAAACAACACAGGCCTCGACCTTCGCGTATCGGGAATGCCCTACATACGCACGCTGAACGCCCAAAATATCATAGATGAGATCGGCACCTTTATTGCCGCTGCACTGCTGGTTACCTCGCTGATCTTCTTTTTCTTTTTCCGCTCTTTCCGAGCCACCATCATCTCTATGGTCGTAGTGATCATTGGCGTAATGTGGGCTTTCGGAACCCTGGGACTGCTCAAATATGAGATCACGGTGCTCACTGCACTTATCCCTCCGCTTATTATAGTGATCGGGATCCCGAACTGTATCTTCCTGATCAACAAATACCAGCAGGAATTCAACAAGCACGGTAACAAGGCCAAGTCCCTGCAACGGGTGATCTCCAAGGTGGGTAATGCTACCTTGATGACGAATATGACCACAGCGGCAGGTTTCGCTACTTTTATCATTACCAACAGTAAGCTGCTTACCGAATTTGGTATCGTTGCCTCCCTGAACATCATCTTTATTTTCATCCTGTCCCTGCTCATCATCCCGATCCTGTACAGCTTTATGTCGATCCCTAAGACGAAACACCTGAAGCACCTGAACAAGACCTGGATCAACGCCTTTGTAGGATGGATGGAAAATACGGTTCGCGAACATCGTATTGCCGTATTCATCGTTTCACTTATCGCTCTGATCACAAGTATTATCGGGATCTACCAGATTCGCGTTTCCGGATCCCTGATCGAAGACATGCCAAAGGGCGCGGCGTTCTTTGACGACATCCGCTTTTTCGAAGAAGAATTTGACGGGATCATGCCTATAGAGGTTATGATCGACACCAAGAGAAGGAATGGGGTTATGAAATCTTCAACACTCAAACGCATGGACGAGCTGGAAGAAGTGATTCGCGAGATCCCTGAGCTCTCCAATCCGATCTCGGTCACCAACCTGGTCAAGTACTCCAAACAAGCCTTTTACAATGGTAACCCTAAGTACTACCAGCTGCCGAACAGCCAGGAAAACACCTTTATACTGTCCTACGCCAAAAAATCGTCGGACAATTCGAACCTGCTCAGCAGCTTTGTAGATTCTACCGGTCAGATCGCAAGGATCACCACCTTCATGAAAGACATCGGCACAGACAAGATGGAAGGCATCGAAGAAGATCTCGAAAAGAAGATCCGTAAGGCATTGCCTGAGGATCGCTATGATGTGACCGTAACCGGAAAGGCCCTGGTATTCATGAAGGGAACAAAATACCTGGTAAACAACCTGGTAATGTCGTTGTCCCTGGCCATTGTATTGATCTCGCTCTTTATGGCCTACATGTTCCGTTCGTTCAAAATGATCCTGGTATCACTTATCCCGAACATCCTGCCGCTTATCATTACAGCAGGGGTTATGGGGTATCTGGGTATTCCTATCAAGCCATCGACCATCCTGGTATTTAGTATAGCCTTCGGAATCTCTGTAGACGACACCATTCACTTCCTGGCCAAATACAGGCAGGAACTTGCTGCCAACCACTGGCACATCAGAAAATCGGTATACAATGCCCTCAGAGAAACCGGAGTGAGTATGTTCTACACATCCATCGTCCTATTCTTCGGATTCTCGGTATTTATGATCAGTAATTTTGGAGGAACCAAAGCGCTTGGCGGACTCGTATCCATGACCCTCTTGTTTGCCATGTTGGCTAACCTGATCCTTTTACCTTCCCTCCTCCTGGCACTTGAAAGAAACATCGCCAACAAACAGGTTCTTAAGGAACCGGTGATCGACGTTCTGGCTGAAGACGACGAAGAGGAAGATTACGAAGAGGAAGAAGACGACAAAGAGGACGAGTAGCCTAAAAAAAAAAGCCTGCCGGATGCCGAAGCACCCAAGCAGACTTTCGAGGTTCCCCCAAACCTACATTGTAATAAGATATAATGTGACACTCAAGACCTATACGCTAAATCCCGAAATCCCGACCATCTAAAATCTTTCTATAGTATTTTTTGCACATTTCATCTAATTTCAAGATCAAATGCGAGGGTAAATTTACCAATAAAAGGTATAATGTCTTACAATTATAAGGAATTATATCGACTATACCCGTTATTTTATCGAATATAACCCCCAGGTAATCTTACGATAACTGTTTAAGCTATGAGATGGTCGAATTAATATTTCCCTATAGCATCATGCGCGGTTAAGACGGAAATATTTTATCTTTGACCCTCAAAATTGACAATACAATGGCACTAGCAGTACACAATATAAAAGAACTACTACAGGGCAAGGCACTTTTGCAGGAAGTCACTGCAAAAGGATGGATTCGTACATTTCGTTCCAACCGTTTTATTGCCCTTAATGACGGATCTACAATTCACAACATTCAGTGTGTGGTCGATTTTGAAAATACACCTGAAGAAACCCTTAAGCGCCTTACTACGGGAGCGGCGATCGCCGTTACAGGAACCCTCGTTGAGAGCCAGGGCCGCGGACAAAAGTTCGAGATACAGGTAAGCAAGTTGGAGGTGCTTGGTGATTCTGATCCGGAAACCTATCCGATACAACCCAAGAAACACTCCTTAGAATTCTTAAGAGAGAAGGCCCACCTTCGTGTTCGTACCAACACCTTTGGAGCGGTCATGCGCGTGCGATCGGCACTTTCTTTTGCGATTCATCAGTATTTCCGTCAGAATGATTTCTTCTACGTAAACACACCTATCATCACCGGTTCTGATGCCGAGGGAGCGGGAGAAATGTTCCGCGTAAGCGCCTTAGACGCCAAAAATCCTCCATTAAACGAAGAAGGGGAAGTTGATTACAAAAAAGACTTCTTTGGCAAGGAGACCAACCTTACGGTATCAGGTCAGCTTGAAGCCGAGACCTTTGCCATGGGATTGGGTAAGGTATACACCTTTGGCCCTACCTTCAGAGCAGAGAATTCAAACACTTCCCGACACCTGGCAGAGTTCTGGATGATCGAGCCGGAGGTAGCTTTTATGGACCTCGACGGGAATATGGACCTTGCAGAAGACTTTATCAAATACGTACTTAAATATGTATTAGACCACTGTGGAGACGACCTTGAATTCCTTGAAAACCGTTTACTACAGGAAGAAAAGAGCAAGCCGCAAAACGAACGCAGCGAAATGACCCTCCGCGAGAAGATCAGATTCGTACTTGACAATAATTTCAAAAGGGTAAGCTATACCGAGGCGATAGACATTCTCAAGAACAGCAAGCCTAATAAGAAAAAGAAATTCCAATACCTCATTGAGGAATGGGGTGCCGACCTCCAAAGTGAGCACGAACGCTACCTGGTAGAGAAGCACTTTAAGGCTCCGGTGATCCTGTTCGATTACCCTGCTAAGATCAAGGCTTTCTATATGCGCCTGAACGAGGACGGCAATACGGTTCGCGCCATGGACATCCTCTTTCCGGGGATCGGAGAGATCGTTGGAGGATCACAAAGGGAAGAACGCCTCGACGTACTCATGGAGAAGGTTAAAGAAATGGGAATCGACGAGAAGGAACTCTGGTGGTACCTGGACCTTAGAAAATTCGGAACTGCAGTTCACAGCGGATTCGGACTCGGATTTGAGCGACTGGTACTTTTCGCTACCGGTATGACCAACATTCGCGATGTGATCCCTTTCCCGAGGACACCGCAGAATGCAGAGTTCTAGGAACCACATCCTTAAGACATCTTAATAAAACTAGCCATTAGCAGGCATGCTATGGCTAGTTTTTTTATTTTTATACAAAGCACAAAGAAGTAATGTTAAAGCAGTCGCTCCAATTTAAATTATCTCAAAAACTATCTCCTCAGCAGATCCAGCTGATGAAGCTTATTCAATTGCCCACCCAGGCCTTTGAACAGCGCATGAAGCAGGAATTAGAGGAGAATCCGGCGTTGGAAAGCGGCAAGGAGGAAATTGACCTGCCCGAGCACGACATGGAGGATCCCTACCAGGATAATGACAGTGAACAGATCAATGCAGACGACATTAACGTTGATGAGTACCTGAGTGACGATGAGATCCCCGAATACCGCCTGCAGTCGAGCAACTATAGCAGTGACGACGAAGACAAGCAAGTACCCTATGCCGCAGGAACCACGTTCCACCAGTACCTGATCAATCAACTGAATACCTACAGGCTAAAGCCCCAGGAATACGAGATCGCAGAATTCCTTGTAGGAAGCATTGATGAGAGCGGTTATATACGCCGTGATCTTGCCGACCTGGTAGATGACCTCGCTTTTACCCAGAATATCTACACAGACGAAAAGGAAGTACTACATGTGTTGCAGGTCGTACACCAGCTGGATCCCGCAGGTGTAGGCGCCAGAAATCTGGAAGAATGCCTCCTCCTTCAGCTTAAAAGCAAAACCCCTACTCCCGCAGTAGACCTGGCCATCGACATCCTGGAGCGTTCGTTCGAACCCTTCAGTAAAAAGCACTACAAAAAGCTCATGAAGCGCCATGACATTGACGAAGAAGAACTTCGCGATGCCATACATGAGATCGAAAAGCTCAACCCAAAACCCGGAGGTGCCTATTCCGGTAACAACCGTATCGTAGAACATGTGGTTCCCGATTTCACCATTCGCATCATCGATGGCGAACTGGAGCTTTCCCTAAACGGCCGTAATGCACCCGAGCTGCATGTTTCCCGGGAGTACAACAACATGCTCAAAGGCTATAAGGATTCCAAGGAAAAGTCGAAATCCCAAAAAGATGCGGTCATGTTCATCAAGCAAAAGCTGGATGCAGCAAAATGGTTCATCGATGCCGTGCGACAACGACAGGAAACCCTGTACATGACCATGAATGCGATCATGCACTACCAGAAGGACTACTTTCTTACCGGTGATGAGCGCAACCTGAAGCCGATGATCTTAAAAGATATTGCCGATAAGATCGATATGGATGTTTCTACCGTTTCCAGGGTAGCCAACAGCAAATATGTCGACACGCCGTATGGCACCAAACTCATTAAGGATCTGTTCTCCGAAGCCATGAAGAACGAGGAGGGCGAGGATGTATCTACGCGGGAGATCAAAAAGATCCTGGAAAACCTCATTGAAGAGGAAGATAAAAGAAAGCCACTTACCGACGATAAGCTGGCCGCATTACTAAAGGAAAAAGGCTATCCGATAGCCCGTAGAACGGTAGCTAAGTACAGGGAGCAACTTAACATACCCGTAGCCCGTCTAAGAAAAGAGATCTGATGAAATTAATCCCCAAACTCATAAGCTTCCTGTTTAATCCGCTTTTCATAGCGTTTGGAGGCACGCTGGCGTATTTTCTCATTACGCCGAGGTTCAGCCCCCCGGAAAACATCAGAGCCATTCTGGCGGCCGTTTTTATCGTTACGGCAGCTATTCCGGTATTGCTTTTCTTTTTGTTAAGGAACCTGGGGTGGATAAGCAGAACGAACCTGTATGAAGCCAAAACGCGTAAAATACCCCTATACATTTACATCGCCATAAGTTATATTGCCCTGATCAAGATCATTCCGTCCAGCTATTCCAGTGAGCTACATTTTTATTTTGTCGGCATCATAGGAGCACTTTTAGCAACCCTTTTCCTTATTTATTTTAACTACAAGGTAAGCCTGCATATGTTAGGCATTGGCGGCCTCACGACATTTGTATTAGGATTGTCTTTTCACTACGAAAAGAACATTACCCTGGGGCTTTCCATCCTCTTTTTGATCATGGGCATCGTAGCCTCGGCCCGACTGTATCAAAGGGCAAATAAAACCCATGAGCTTGCCACCGGCGTGTTACTAGGAGCAATTACCCAGCTCATCACATTTTCGTACTGGTTATAAGATATAGAACATCAGCCCCACCTGCAACGACCTGGAATCGATAGGTTCCCCGGAAGCAGTCTGTACCCCTTCCTCAAATAAGGTGTTAAGCTGATAATAGATGTAGAAGTTCCAGGTGTTATATCCAAAGGTCAGGTAGGTACCGTACAACCATGAATTCACATCATCGTTCTTAAAACTCTCCTTAACATCCTGGGTAACGAAGCTCGAACGAGCCTCCAATATGTAGTTCAATTTAAATCCGGCATATACCCGCCAGAACTTATACCGGGTGGGCGAGGATGCTCTCCAGCGTAATTCCAAAGGAAGCTCTGCAGAAGCGAAAGATATGGTGTTCCTTCTGTAAGTTAGTCCCGGGGCTACAGGATTATAGACAATGGTCCCATTACTCAACTTACGGGCGCGCAATTCGGTATTAATACTCTGATAAGCCAAACCGGCCCCAAGGCCAATGGCTACCGTACGGCTTTTGTTCAGGGGCAGATCTTTTATAAATCCGCCATGCACCCCATAAGACAATTTACTTTGTCCGATATCGGTAGGCTGATCGAGCAAGGCATTGTAATACACCCCAACATAGAACTGGTCTTCAAAATACTTTTCATCATTGATCTGCACGGCGAGACTATCCAGCTGCCCAAAAGCAGGCCAGAGGCTCAAGAGCAAAATAATAGAGGAAACAGCTTTTTTCATAACCACGAGTCTAAGGTATTAAAAAGAAAAACGCTTCCAACCAAAAAAGGCGGAAGCGTTTTCTAACTAATAAAAGTTTATTCGAAATGGATTATTGCATATTTCTGAATGCATCTCCTGATCTTGTCGTATAGTTGATCTTCAATGCATTTACTTTACGCAATTCCTGTTTGATATCTGATATCAGACCCATGTTCGTATCCATATCTACTTTAAGCGCAGTGGTTAGAACGTTTTGCAGTTCTTCACGTTTCTGAGCTCTTTCTGCAAGCACGTATGCAGCTACATCAGATACATCGGCGAACTTATCGTTCAGCTGGATCTTCGGCGCACTACCGTAAGTATCCTGGTATCTTGCACTTGGCTTACCGGCATAGATATAGATCACTCGATCCTTCTTATCCAGTTTCGTAATTTCAGAAGCGAAAGGCAATTCATTTTGAACCATCAAAGAGCTATCTTTCATTACGGTCACTGTCATAAAGAAGAACAGGAGCATGAATACGATATCCGGCAATGATGCAGTTGATACCGCAGGAACTTCTCCATCTTTTTTCTTTTTAAATCTTGACATAGTCTTTAATGAATTTTAGTTACTCTTTGGTTCTGCCTCCGACAGTTTCTGTGGATACATTCCCTGGATTCTTTCAATTCTTGGCTTCAGCTCATCTTTTACACTCTGCTGAGTTTTAGGATCAAGATAATCTGCTTCCATATCCGTAAAGGAACGGCCAAAAAGGCGTTCTGCTTCCCTGTTACGAAGCTCGTTATAAGCTGCTACCAATTCATTCTGTACAGCGATATAAGTACTGTACTGTGTCAGACGGTCGTTTCTCAGGGAGATAACCGCTTTGTTAGGGTGATCCGAAGACGCCGGGTCTCTGTCTCCACGACAGTAGTCACAACGCTCTCCTTCTTCACCTACACCCCCACCGTTGTCGAGGAATTTCACTGCTGCAGCTCTCAGATCTTCGAGACGCATCAGGTTCTCTTCTACCAACAGTTGGTTATTCTTATTTACCTCTACGGTAAATATGTTCTTTTGTTTGATAATTACATCTTCCGGTGTTGCATCATCCATAGGCGGTAACTTACGGTCCAGTCCTGCGTCTGTTTCAATGGTTGTCGTAACCAGGAAAAAGATCAGGAGTAAGAACGCAATATCTGCCATAGATCCTGCATTTACTTCCGGTGCTCCACCTCTTCTTGCCATATTAGTTGTTTAAAAGCTTTTTTACTCCACCGTACAACATAGAGACGATGGCGATAAGTGCAAGAAGGTAAAAGGCCCAAAGTCCGGCACCTACCGTTCTTGAAGTTCCTTCGTCTACTGAGATCCCTTTCGCAGCAAGTCTTTCCAGGTTAATATCGGTACCTGAAGAAAGTACGAAGTAACTTGCCAAAATAACAACCGCAAATACGGCCAGAGAGATCAGTGCTCTTTTCAGTTTCTCCGGGTGGGTGATCAACTGCCAGATGGCCAACGCGAAGGTTACCACTGCAGTGATTATAGTCATCCATTTCCCCAGATTGATCATTAAATCAACCATACCAGATGAAGCGGGGTCGTCGTTACGGGCAATCATCACCCATATCACAAGTCCTGCAACTCCTAATATGATCGCTAATATTTTAGCTATTCTGTACATATTCTTTTTTGTTTGGTCTTGTTAAAAAATTACTTTTTGTGAGCTACGAGCATATCTACCAAAGTGATAGACGCATCTTCCATGTCGTTTACAATGCTATCGATCTTAGCGATGATGTAGTTGTAAAAGATCTGAAGGATAATAGCCACAATAAGACCAAATACTGTAGTAAGAAGTGCCACTTTAATATCACCTGCAATAAGCGATGCATCAAGTCCACCCGCAGCACTAATCTTATCAAATGCCTGGATCATACCAATTACTGTACCCATGAACCCAAGCATCGGAGCGATCGCGATGAAGAGAGATAACCAGGAAACGTTTTTCTCAAGTTGTCCCATTTGCACACCACCGTAAGCAACAACTGCTTTCTCAGCGGCTTCAACACCTTCGTCCATTCTGTCAAGTCCTTGATAGTAAATAGAAGCAACAGGCCCTTTAGTGTTACGACAAACTTCTTTAGCAGCTTCAACACCACCAGAGGCAAGAGCATCTTCTACATTTTGAGCCAGCTTTTTAGTGTTGGTAGTAGCCATATTAAGGAAGATAATTCTTTCGATAGCTACAGCCAGACCAAGGATCAAACAAAGAAGTACGATCCCCATGAATCCTGCACCACCCTCGATGAAACGATTCTTAAGCTCTTGGTGGAAGGTTCTTGTCTCCTCTGCGGGAGCAGCCTCATCCTGTACAAGAGCAACAGCAGCGTCATCAGCTGCAACGATTTCTGAGGTATTTTCAGTTACAGCGGAAGCCTCATCCTGAGCGTTGGCGTTAGGCGCAGTAAAAGCTAATAATCCGGCTACAGCCAGAATAGAGAATAGTCTTTTCATTTCTTCTAAACTTAAATTTGTTAGTTAATAGGGTTAAAGATAAAAAAAAAATGTTATTAAATGTTAAATACAAAGCAGAGAGGAAGGGATTCGAACCCTCGATACGGTTTTGCCGTATACACACTTTCCAGGCGTGCGCCTTCGACCACTCGGCCACCTCTCTGTATTCTATTTGACGTCTTACGACATTTGGAGCGCCAAATAACGAATTTTTTTTCAGTTGATAAAATTCTCGTCGTTAATTTTAAACCATCTCCCCACGCAGGGAAGTTTCGAAGATCGTCTTGAAAACCTTAGGCCCCACGCCTTGTCCGAGCAGGTACATAAGTTTGGCTACGGCAGCCTCCGTGGTGATATCTTTACCATTGATCACCTTAAGTCGCTTAAGATGAGATGATGTCTCGTAATGCCCCATCATGACACTCCCTCCGGAACACTGGGTCACATTGACCACATGCTTACCCTGAGCAATGGCCTCTTCGATCAATTCGGTGAACCACGTACTGGTAGGTGCATTTCCTGCTCCATAGGTCTCCAAAATAACTGCCCGCACCTCAGCATGCAGCATTAGTGCCGCGATCACCGACCTGGTGATACCCGGAAAGAGCTTGATCACAGCGATGCGATTATCCAGCTCTTTATGCACTTTCAACGGTTTTTTGCTCGTTGGCAGGAGGTATTGGTGATTTACCTTAAGATGCACTCCGCTTTCTGCCAGGGGCGGAAAATTCATCGAAGCAAAGGCTTCAAAATGTTCGGCATTGATCTTTGTAGTGCGATTACCGCGGTAGAGCTTGTACTCAAAATACAAACACACCTCCCGGATCACCGACCTGCCGTTCTTCTTTAAGGATGCGATCTCTATCGCCGTGATCAGGTTCTCTTTAGCATCGGTACGAAGATCTCCGATAGGCAATTGCGAACCGGTCAATATTACAGGCTTGGCCAGGTTTTCAAGCATAAAGCTCAATACCGAGGCCGAATAACTCATGGTATCACTACCGTGCAGCACCACGAACCCGTCGTATTGCTTGTAGTGCTCTTCCACCAGGCTCGCTATACGCACCCAGTGATCGGGATCCATATTAGACGAATCCAGCGGATCTTCAAAGGCATAGGTGTCGATCTCACAATCGAGATGGGATAATTCAGGAATACGCATCAGAAGCTTATCGAAATCAAAAGCGCGAAGCACCCCGGTCTTATAATCCTTGATCATACCTATGGTACCTCCTGTGTAAATAAGCAATATCTTACTCCTGTTCTTCATGCTTCCTGCATTTTATTGACAACGGGATTCGCGTACATCTTTAAAAAGTTCTCCAGCGCCACCGGATCATTATCGTCTACCCGACGTAAAATACGGCGTTGAAACTGACGCAACTCCTTATCGGTGTATTCCGAAGCAAAGGCACTGGTCTCATGAAGCAGGTCATAAGCAATGTAATTGGATGGCCACAACCTGTAGTGCTTATGGATCCTGAGATCGATCAACTCCGTAAGCATTTGCAACTGCTTGTTCACAGGGAGTCCGCTGGCGGCGATCTCATCCAGCTCTTCAGCCAGAGGTGCTGAGGCCGAAATATGTATGCGCTTCTTTTGTCCCGTTGCACCCTTCAAGATACTATTAAAATCTTCGTTTTCCGACTTTATATATTCCTGATCGTAATGCTTGGCCATTAGCTCCGGCATTTTGAGCATATCGGTGGGATCAAATTCATAAGAAATAGCCACAGGCACGATCTTCAGCTTCTTGAAGTACGGCATCAGATCTTCTTCATCGCTACCCAGGGCGATCATCTTAAGCACACCTTGCTGGGTACGGTCGTCTCCATCTTTAGTTCTTCCTTCGCGCTGAGCGATCCAAACAGAGCGATTCACTCCGGTGATCAACTCTCTTATATACGAAGAAACCACTCTGGAGCTTTGAAGCATTTCCCTGACGCCGAGTTTACGAAAGATCAGGAAATTACGATTCAGCCTGGACAGGGCCAGCAGAAACGATTTGCGCACCAGATTATCACCAATAGCCGATGCGGTCATGATCTGACCGTGATCGTGCAAGGCTACATTCAATAAGGAAGTGTCAAGTACGATATCCCGGTGATTCGAGATGAACAGGTATGCCGTATCCGGATCGAGCCTATCAAACCCTTCTGTAGTAAATCCATCTGAAGAGCGCTCCAATACCTGACGAATACTCTGATAGACGATCCTTGTCTGGAAATCGGAAATCGAGTGACAGGCCTTCACCTCTGCCACCACTTCTTGCATGGATTTATCCGGAAAGGTGAAATCTAGCAAGGCCTGAAACATGGGATGCCTCACATAGCTGCAAAGCACCTCATTAACTTCCTCGTCATGATAGGGTCGTATGTCGTTTATTGTTATCAATGGTTGGTTATTTAGACCACAAAACAACGAAATTTTCAGAAACCGCAAAGGGCCCTTTTAAATTCCGAAAACAGTCTGCGAATTTTCGGTAGTGATCCGGGCTACTTCTTCCACACTCAGACCATAGATCTGAGCCATTTTTTCTGCCACCTGCAAGAGGTAGGCACTTTCATTGCGCTTCCCCCTGTATGGCACCGGCGCCAGGTAGGGCGAATCGGTTTCCAACACCATATGCTCAATAGGGAAATCACCCAGAAACTTATCGATCTTACCATTCTTAAAGGTGACAACCCCACCGATACCCAGCTTCATATTACAATCGATAGCACGCTGAGCGTGGGCTTCGGTCCCGGTAAAGCAATGAAAGATCCCGAAAAGTTTATCATCTTTCTCATCTTCCAACACCTCGAACACCTCTTCAAAAGCATCACGGCAATGGATCACCACCGGAAGTCCTTTTTCTTTAGCCCATCCAATTTGGGTATGAAAAGCCTCCTGCTGCTCTTTAACAAAGGTCTTATCCCAGTACAGGTCTATTCCTGTTTCTCCTACCGCATACACCTTATGCGCTTCCATCATTTGTCTTGCCTGCTCCAACTCTTCCCTGAAATTTTCTTTCACATGAGTAGGATGCAAGCCCGCCATAAGATAGATATGATCGGGAAAATCCTTTTTCAATTGCAACATGGACGGTATGTAGGAGGCGTCGATCGCAGGAATAAAAAAGCGTTCAACCCCCGCATCTAAAGCTCGCTGCATCATCGAGTCCCGATCTTCATCAAAGGCCTCACTGTACAAATGGGTATGAGTATCTGTTAAAATCATGGCGCAAAAATAACAGTTTAATCGGCTATATTTGTGAAAACCATGGGAAGATCATGACCAGCCTTAAAAAGTTTCTCAACGACAAAGAATACACCAGAATCAAACTTACCCGAACCAAGACCAATCACTTCGAAATGGACGCCGCTATTAATGGTGTTGCAGGCAAGTTCATCCTTGACACAGGAGCTTCCAGCACCTGTATCGGACTCGATTGTATCGAAAAGTTCAAATTAAACTCAGAGGCATCAGACATCAGGGCTGCAGGAGCCGGCGCCTCTAATATGCCCACAGAGATCTCCAAAAAGAACGAGATCACCATTGGCAACTGGTCACGAAAAAGGATCAAGATCGTGCTCTTTGACCTTACGCATGTAAACCAGGCCCTCATTAACCATAATGCTTCCCCTGTTAATGGTATTATTGGCTCCGATATCCTCAAAAGAGGCAAGGCTATTATAGATTACGACAAGAAGGCGTTGTATTTGAGGGTATGAGCATAAAAAAACCGCCAAACCCAGAGGATTTGACGGCCTTTATATTCATTCACCGGTCGCTTACAGCTCCAGTGCTTTCTTAACATTGTTATCCATAAGAAGTTCTTCCGGATTCTCGAGGGCCTCTTTTACAGCCACCAGGAATCCAACCGACTCTCTTCCGTCAATGATACGGTGGTCATAAGACAGTGCCACATACATAATAGGCCTGATCTCTACCTTACCATTAACAGCAACCGGACGCTCTACGATATTGTGCATCCCGAGGATACCTGATTGCGGCGGATTGATAATTGGCGTAGACAACATGGATCCAAACACCCCTCCATTGGAAATGGTGAAGGTTCCCCCGGTCATTTCATCCACAGTGATCTGTCCGTCACGGGCGCGAATAGCCAGACGTTTGATCTCCTGCTCTACCCCGCGGAAACTCAGATTTTCGGCATTACGCATTACCGGAACCATGAGTCCCTTTGGCCCTGAAACAGCCACAGAAATATCACAGAAATCATAGGTGATCATTTCCTTACCGTCGATCATGGAGTTCACAGCAGGATACATCTGCAAGGCGCGAACCACAGCTTTGGTGAAGAAACTCATAAATCCGAGACTCACTCCGTGCTTGGCCTTAAAGTCTTCTTTATACTGGCTACGCAGCGCAAAGATCGGACTCATATCCACCTCATTGAAGGTGGTAAGCATGGCCGTCTCGTTCTTGGCAGAAACAAGACGTTCGGCCACTTTTCTGCGGAGCATAGAAAGCTTCGAACGGGATACGCCACGACTTCCTCCGCCAGGGGTCCCCATGGATGGCACCGCCTTAACCGCGTCGTCTTTGGTAATTCGTCCGTCTTTTCCGGTTCCTTTTATTTCTTTAGGGTCGATGCCTTTTTCGGCAAGGATCTTTTTGGCCGCAGGACTTGCTGTTCCGCTGGCATAAGTGTCGGCAGCAGGCGCTTCCTTAGGCGCTTCTTTTTCTTCTTTTTTAGCAGGAGCTTTTTCTTCTTCCGCCTTTGGCTCAGACGTTGCTCCACCAGCAGGTTTTTCGGCACTGGTATCGATCAAACACACCACTTCTCCCACAGCTACAGCATCACCTTCTTCGGCTTTTAGGGTGATGATCCCACTTGCCTCTGCCGGCAATTCCAGGGTAGCCTTATCAGAATCAACCTCAGCGATCGCCTGGTCTTTTTCAACGTAATCACCGTCTTCTACCAGCCATTGCGCGATCTCTACTTCTGTAATAGACTCTCCCGGCGAAGGGACTTTCATTTCTAAAATCATCTGTATCCTATTTTAGTCTTAAAAAATTCTTGATTAGTTTATGGTTTTCGAGGCTTTTCTGATACAAATATATCTGATCTCCTCTTTTAATTTTCTTTGTTATCTGCGCACCATATTGTCTTTTGACGCATCAAAAACATAGTCGATAACCTCCTGATGACGAATCTTCGATCGGGTAGCACTTCCTGCTGCCGGCGCCGAATAGAATCGTCTTGAAGCCACTCTGAACTCCCGGGCTTCCGGAAGGTGTAGCAACAGGTACGACCACGCCCCCATATTACGGGGCTCTTCCTGTGCCCAAACCACTTCTTTGGCATTGGCATATCCGGCGATCACCTCACGGATCTTTTCTTCCGGTAGCGGGAATAGCTGTTCGAGTCGAACGAGCGCCACATCATCTCTACCATTTTCTTCTCTGGCCGCAAGCAGGTCGTAATAGAACTTCCCGGTACAGAATACCACCGAAGTCACCTTATCTTTCTTCACTTCCTGATCATCGATCACCATCTGGAAACTTCCATTCGCCAATTCTTCAGCAGAAGAAACTACTTTAGGATGCCTCAGCAAGCTCTTAGGTGTAAATACGATCAACGGCTTTCTAAAGGTCGCCTTCATCTGTCTTCTCAACAAGTGGAAAAAGTTAGCCGGAGTGGTTACATCGGCTACATACATATTGTCTTTAGCACACAATTGCAGGTAACGTTCCATGCGGGCCGAAGAGTGCTCTGCACCCTGACCTTCATATCCGTGCGGCAACAGCATCACCAATCCATTCATCATCTTCCACTTATCTTCAGCAGAAGTAATGTACTGGTCGATCATGATCTGTGCTCCGTTACTGAAATCCCCGAATTGCGCCTCCCAAATGGTCAGGGTATTCGGATTGGCCATGGCATACCCATAATCAAACCCTACCACCCCATACTCTGAAAGCAGGGAATTGTATATATCGAACTGTCCGTTCTGATGATCTCCTAATTCATTAAGAAGTATTACTTCTTCCTCCGAATCTTCAACCTTGATCACCGCGTGACGGTGGGAAAAGGTACCGCGCTCCACATCCTGTCCTGAGATGCGCACCCCGTGACCTTCTTCTAATAGTGAGCCATAGGCCAGGAGCTCTCCCATAGCCCAGTCCAGCTGATCCTTCTCGAAGAACATCTTATAACGCTCCCCGACCAGACGCTGGATCTTTCTTATAAATTTCTTGTCTTCCGGCAGGGTAGTAATGGCCTTGGCTATAGCAGCGAGCTTATCTTTCGGATAAGAGGTGTCGATAGACTCGCACATCCCATCGCGCTTCACCCTGCTAAGTCCTTTCCATTCGTCCTCCATAAACGGTTTGATCACCGTTAGACTTTCTTTTCTGGAATCCTCCAGGTGCTCTTCAAGGCCGGACTTGTATTTTGCATCGAGATCTTTAACATACGACTCATCGACAAGACCTTCTGAGATCAAACGCTGCGCATAGATATCACGTGGATTCTCATGCTTGGCGATAGCCTTATACAATTTAGGCTGGGTAAATCGGGGCTCATCCCCCTCATTATGGCCATACTTTCGATATCCGAGCAGGTCGATGAACACATCGCGCCCAAAACGCATACGGTATTCCAGGGCAAAGGCAGCAGCGTGCACCACGGCCTCCGCATCATCTGCATTAACGTGCATTACCGGACTCAGGGTCACCTTACCTACATCGGTACAATAGGTAGAGGTTCTCGCATCCAGGTAGTTGGTGGTAAATCCGATCTGGTTGTTCACAACCACATGGATCGTACCTCCCGTTCTGTAGCCATCAAGACCGGCCATTTGCGCCATCTCATAAACCACTCCCTGACCGGCAATAGCCGCATCGCCGTGTACAACGATAGGCAACACCTTAGACAGGTCATCGGGTGTATGCTGATCTTGCTTTGCCCGCGTGATCCCCTGCACCACCGGACCAACGGTCTCGAGGTGGGATGGGTTTGGAGCGATATTCATATTGATCTTGTTCCCGTTATCGGTAAGTCGATCACTGGTCCACCCGAGGTGATACTTCACATCCCCGTCAAAGGCGGCTACCTCATAATCTTTTCCTTCGAACTCACTAAAGATGTCTTTAGCGCTCTTACCGAAGATATTGGTAAGCACATTAAGCCTACCGCGGTGAGCCATTCCCATAACGAATTGTTTCACGCCCATTCCTGCTGCCATTTCGACAATAGCATCGAGGGCCGGGATAAGCGACTCATTCCCTTCCAGAGAGAAACGTTTTTGCCCGACGTATTTGGTATGGAGAAACGACTCAAAAACCACAGCTTCACTCAGCTTCCTGAGGATGTGTTTTTTCTGTCCTTCGCTAAATTTCGGGTGATTATCATTCTTGTTGAGCCACTCCTGGATCCACTGAACGATCTCAGGGTGACGAATATGCATATACTCAACTCCGATCGCATCACAGTAGATAGCTTCGAGGTGTCTTACGATCTCCTTAAGGGTAGACGGGCCGATCCCCAACACATCTCCTGCACTGAAAACGGTTTCCAGATCCTTGTTGGAAAGGCCGAAATTCTCCAGAGCCAGGGTAGGGGCGTATTTTCTCCGCTCGCGCACGGGATTCGTCTTGGTAAAGAGGTGTCCTCTTCCCCTGTAGGCATCGATAAGGCGTATCACCTGGAACTCCTTATGAACGTCGGTAGAGATCTCGTACTTTTCGCCTGTTGCAGGAACTTCAACCATATAGGTTTCATCTTCCAGGGCTTGCCTCAACTCTTCGGGAGAAGCACTCTCCATTCCGAAGTCGAAGCCCTGAAAAAAGGCCCTCCAACTAGGTTCTACACTATCGGGATTTATTAAATATTGGTCGTATAACTCCGCAAAAAAAGCGGTGTGAGCCGCATTTAAAAAGGAATATTTATCCATGTTTTCTTTTCAAGGCCGTTAAATGGCAAAATTTTACTGACAAAAGTACAATAATTGCGAAAAACAGCATTCAATTTTAGTATATTTATAACCCATCATAAAGAATTATGAGAATACCTTCGTTTTTTTTCTTAAAACATTTCACACCCCTATTTTTAGCGGTGTTTTTTTACGCAAACGTTAACGCCCAAAGCTATCCCCCCACTCAAAAAAGGGGCTTTGCTGAGAATATTCGCTTTGGCGGAAGCGTCGGCCTCGGTTTTGGAAACAATTTTTTCTCGGCCACCCTGGCTCCAAGTGCCATCTACCAGGTAAATCGGTCCATGGCATTAGGGGCAGGACTCAATTTTAGCTACGCTGCAGAAGACAACTTTTACAAATCGACCATTTTTGGAGGGAGCCTTATCGGACTCTTTAGTCCGGTACCACAGGTACAACTTTCTGCAGAGTTCGAAGAGTTACGGGTTGCGAGAGATTTTGACAGCGATCTTATTGCCGATCAGGATTATTGGTATCCGGCGCTGTTCCTGGGAGCAGGTTATAATACGGGGCCTGTAACGGTAGGGGTACGTTACGATGTGTTGTACGACAGCAGGAAAAGCATCTACGCCAATGCCTGGGCACCCTTTTTCAGGGTCTACTTCTAATAGCGGTTCTTATACCACACCTTTTGCCATTCCCGTTTCAGGATCAAAAAAGACACCTGTGCAGCGAGCTTAACAAGATCGCTCCCGTCAAGCTTTCGCACCTGAGCCTCTGAAACATCGATGATGTACAAGAGATTGAGATAATCGGCAAAACGATCATTCACCAGGTGGTAAACAACTTCATGTAATTCCCTTTTGAGTTCTTCCGGAGCAATGGTTGAAGGGAAGCTGTGTTCGTGATTGGCATAGGCCAGGTCCTTATTGAGCTGGGCTATCAGTTTCGGGTACAGGTTTTCTGCAGACGCCACCGAAAGTAATTCCTGTATCGTTTCTACCTTTTGCATTTCTCCCCCCATAACGCTCAACTATTTTTTTACCCGGGATTCGTTTTGCTTTACAAAAGCCTCCCATCCGGAATAGCTTTTTCCTGCAACCACCTTCCCGCTATTGTAAAAATGACACACCGCAACGGCGAGTCCGTCGGTCGCATCCAGATTCTTAGGGAGGGTCTTGAGCTCCACAATACTTTGCAGCATGCGGGCCACCTGTTCCTTACTGGCACTACCCTTACCGGTAATGGCCATTTTGATCTTTCTGGGGGAATATTCGGTAACAGGGATCTGTCGTGAAAGACCTGCAGCCATGGCTACCCCCTGGGCACGGCCCAATTTAAGCATAGACTGTACATTCTTACCAAAGAAAGGCGCTTCAAGAGCGATCTCATCCGGATGATACGCCTCTATCAATCCGATGGTATGCTCAAAGATCTTCTGAAGTTTCAGGTAATGGTCGGTATACTTTTTAAGGATAAGTTCATCCAGCTGGATCAGCGTGATATGCTGCCCCACGCATTTAATGAGTCCGAACCCCATGATGGTAGTTCCCGGATCGATCCCTAAAATAATTCTTTCGTTCTTCAAGAGCTATTGATTTATGCCATTACCCGACGATGCAAATTAACGCATAAAATACGGGAAGAAGTTTAATTAACTGTGATCAATCCATTTTGAGCACCACCGGCATGACCACCCGGGTATTTACAGGAATATTGCGCTTTAGTGCGGGATACACCTTAGGCATTCGATTTACAGCCAGCTCGATCAGTCCATCGAGGGCAGGGAGCATTTTTTCGGTTTCCTCGCTTTTATTGATCGATATGATAGAGATCTTACCCTTACTATCTATAAGCAACTGGACCTTTACCGTATCCTGAAATCTTTTGCGCACCACCAATTGGTGCTTGCTTAGGGTTCGGTAGATCTGTTCGGTAAATTCTTGCTGAAAACAAAGCTGCTGCGCCTGCCTGTTGGCGGTTTCATCGCAGGAAGGAAAGATCGGGAAATGATCGACATCGTTCCAATTGATACTTTTCATCTCTTCGCGGACGATCTCTTCCGGCGATACTTTTTTGGAATCAAAAAGATCACAAGAAACCAAAAGGAAACAGCAAATGATCAGGGCCAGTTTTTGCATGAAGATTCTTTGTGAGGGGAAAATACGATTTTTTCAGAAATAGAGAACTAATCGTTGTCAATTGACGAAGTGGAGAAAGGCCCGAGCTCCCTTAAAGTAAAAAGGCCGGAACATGATATTCCAGCCTTTTTCACTCAACTTAAAAATATGTCATTACAACTTAAAAACAATCGGATAAGCAAAACTTACAGGCACCGGATTTCCATTTTCATCTCCCCCGGGATTGAGAACGGGCAACGATTCAATGATCCTCCGAGCCTCGGTATCCAGCAGTTCATGTGGTGCCCTTGAATTGATGACCTTCACATTACCGTCGGTATCAATTCTGAAGTTCAGGTAAACCTTTCCTTCGATCCCTGCTGCTTTGGCTTCTTCGGGATACTGAAAGGTTGCTATTACATGCGCATTTAGTTTCTCCTTAAAGCATGCAAAAGCCTCCTGACCATCTGCACAGGGTGTTTTAAAACTGGGTTTCACAGGAATCGTCGTAAAGGGTACTTCCGAAGACCCCGCAATATCATTCTTTACCACCACAGATTCACTATCAGCTTCAACGCCATCTCCCAACTTAAAAATGATCGGATATGCAAAGGTGATCGGTACGGGGGTGCCATCGGCCTTTTTCCCCGGATTGAGTTTTGGTAAGGATTCAATGATCCTGCGAGCCTCAGCATCCAGGAGTTCATGGGGCGCGCGGGTCTGAAGAATGGAAATACTTCCATCGGTATCGATCTTAAAGTTCAGATATACTCTTCCCTGGATCCCTTTTTCCCGAGCCTCCTCCGGATAACGGAACGTTTTTATCACATGGTCATCCAATTGCTCTTTAAAGCAGGTGAAAGCGTCCGCTCCTTCTTCACAAGGAACTTGAAACGAAGGTTTTTCAGCAATTGAGGTAAACGTGTATACAGGATTTTTCTCCTGCTTCTTAGTCATCAGATATTGCTTGTAAGTCATTTTAACCAGCCGGTCTAACTCCTCTTTCAGCTCATCACTCAGACCAACAGATTCATCGAAAGTCTCTTTCTTTAAAAGCCAAAGGGCTCCGGTGCGGTAGAAATACTCTTCAGACATGATCTCTCCATCTGGAGTTTTACTGTAAATATCTTTAGTGAGCTCAAAAATATCGGCACCCGACTCGATCATGGCCTTATACTCATGGTAATACTTTTGTACTTGAGGATCCAGGCCTTCCACCGGGGAGGACTTTGTAGAATCAACTTCCTGCTCACAAGAGGTATACACCAACATCCCCAACAGCAGGGGGATCATTAGCAGGTATTTGAACTTCCTGATCTGTTTCGATCGATTTTGATGTAACATAACAATGCGTTTTTTGATTAATGAATGATTGAAGAATGAATTGACGAAGGAGATCTTCTGAGTCTGAAAGACCTCTTCCAGTAAATATTGATAGGTTTCCTTTTTTCCGTTACCGGCCATTTTAGCATCGGCGATGTATTCGTGAAGCTCAGTGATACGAGCCTGGAACACATAAACCAGCGGATTGAACCAGAAAAGGATACGGAGCACTTCAAAATACAGCAGATCCCAGGTATGTCCTTCCCGTATATGCACCAGCTCGTGTTCGATAATGTGATCGTGCTTACGTTCCAATACTTTATTTCCGAGAAATATCTGCCTGAAGAAGGAGAAGGCGATCTCGCTCTGAGGCACCTCGACCTGCAAATAATCACGAAAACGACGAATGAATCCTGTTTGCCTTAATCGCAGAAGCAAAAGCAATTTGTAAGCAAAGAAAAGGAAGGCAACGCTACTTCCCGCAATAGCCAACCACTCCCACGTATTAAGGTTGTTTCCTGACTCCTGAGCAACAACTTGCACTGCACTTACCGCCTGAGGCTCCAAAAAGATCGCCGGAGCTGCCGCAGACAATATTTCAGGAGCCGTCGTAGTGAGCGCATCCAGTCGAATGAACGGAATTACCAAAGATAACAGGGGTGTTACCAGGAGATACACCCGGTTCCAGTTAAAGAAGGTCTCTTTTTTCAGGAACAGATCGTATACCAGCAGAAACAACAGCTGGCAACTCAACATGATGATCAAATAACGTATCATAACTCCTTATTTTTTTCGATCTCCTTCATGATCTCTTCCATTTCTTTCATGCTCAGGTCATTCTTCTTCACAAAGAAGGAGACCATGCTTTTAAAGGATCCCTGGAAGTATTTTTCCACTACCGAATTGATCGACTGATTACTGTATTCTTCTTTTGCAACCACCGGGAAATACAGATACCCTTTCCCCCTTTGTTCATGATCAACGAAACCCTTGGTCTCCAGGATACGAACAATGGTCGAAACCGTATTATAAGCCGGCTTAGGATCAGGAAATTCCTTGATCATAGCCTTCACACTGGCCTTTTCCAGCTTCCATAACACCTGCATTACTTCTTCTTCTGCCTTGGTTAATTGTTTCATGTCACTCTTGCGTTTTAAAGTGTGGTTCATTCTGCCGGAGCCTTAAATTTTTCAAGCCTTAAAACAACTCAATAAACCTAAATAACTGATCAGCAGATATTCAAATATAACTAAATAATTAGTTCAAACTAAAGTTTTAGTTTAAAAAATGTAACAAAGGTTCTTTATCTTCGTCCTATCACAAACCTCAACTATGGACATACTGCTCGTATTTATTGGCTTTCTCCTCATGCTTATCGGACTGCTGGGAAGTTTTCTGCCGGCACTGCCCGGACCACCGCTCAGTTGGGTCGGACTCCTGCTGCTTTACCTCACCAAAAGTGTCCCCATGAATTGGACCTTACTGGGCGTTACACTCTTTATAGCCCTTTTAGTGGTGGTACTGGACTATATCATTCCGGCAGCGGGCACCAAGCGCTTTGGCGGTAGTAAGGCCGGCGTGTGGGGTACCACTGTAGGACTCCTGGTTGCCCTGGTATTCCCGATATTCGGGATCTTTGGTATTATTATCTGGCCCTTTCTCGGGGCCCTCGCAGGAGAACTCATCAATAAGGCTGAACACAAACAAGCCCTAAAGGCCGCCTTCGGATCCTTCCTCGGATTCCTTACCGGAACCTTTTTAAAGTTTCTCATTGCCATGATCTATATTGGCATGTTCATCTGGAAGGTATGGGAGTACAAAGGGGAGATCTTTTCTTTTGATTGGTTACAAGGGTGACGGGGGTGACAACGGTAACAAGGGAGACATGAATGACAAAGGCAAAAATTGCTTTGTCGCTTTGCCTCTCTTAAAGACAACCAGCAACTTCATAACCTCGTAACCCCGTAACCTTATAACTTTACTTGTACCTCGGGTCTTCCACGTACTCTTCCTTACGCATCTTGATCACCTCGATACTCAGAAATCCGAACTCATCGACCACCTTACCATAGAGGCGATAGATCCCCTTCCCTCTGAAATAATACTTGGCTGCGACCTGCGGAAACAGGGTACAGTCGAACACCTCTCCCACCTGATCAATAAAGGTGGCGAAGTTCATTTCTTTCCCGTGCTGGGTTCTGGTGCGCTTTACGGTTACGAGATAGCCATAGATATCGATATTCCGATTCAGAAAGCGCTCCAGATCTTTGGTGGTATGATCATTCAGAGGCTTCTCCTTCAGTAATTCGAACGGACTGCAAAGGCAAAACCCCAGCAACTCGATCTGATCGAAGGCGGCTTCCAGGTCGGTCGTATGCAATACGGGGATCTCAAAATCGCGATGGGGCGGCCGAAACAACCGCTGCTGTAATTCGGGCTTCTTACTCACTCCCAGTTTAAAATGGGCATGCCAAAGCAGCTCGTACTTATCGACGCCGGTAAAGCGAAAGGCATTGATACGTATCAGGATCGACAACTGCTCGATGCCAATACGCACCCGGTCTACGAAGTCGTCTAACGACCGGTATTCACCTTCCTGCAAACGTTCCCTGACGATATTCAAAGCGGTACGCTCTTCCAGTTCCTGCAGCACCAACAATCCCAAATAAATATCCTTACCCTGTATGGTATGCTGCGGAAAGCTGCGGTTCACACAGGGCACATGGATAGTAGCGCCAAGCATTCGAGCTTCGTGGACATAGATCTCGGTACGGTAGAATCCGCCCCCGTTATTGAGCACCGCCACCATGTATTCCAGCGGAAAGTAGGCCCGTAAAAAAAGACTCTGATAGCTCTCCACGGCATAAGAGGCCGAATGCCCTTTCGCAAAGGCGTACCCTGCGAAGCTTGCCACCTGCCGCCACACCTCCTGTATCATCTCTTCGGCATAACCTTTCTCCCGGCAATTCTCAATAAACTTATCTTCGACCCTCTTAAACTCTTCCCGGGAGCGGTACTTCCCGCTCATCCCCCGCCGCAGTACATCGGCCTCCCCCAGGGTGAGTCCGGCAAAATGGTGGGCCACCTTGATCACATCTTCCTGGTAGACCATAACCCCATAGGTATCGGGCATGATCTCCCGCATCACCGGGTGGGCGTCTTTTCTGCGCTCGGGATCACGGTGGCGGAGAATATACTCCCGCATCATTCCGCTTTTGGACACTCCGGGACGAATGATCGAACTCGCTGCCACCAGCCCCAGGTAATTATCGACCTCCAGTTTTTTAAGCAGCATGCGCATGGCCGGTGACTCGACATAAAAGCACCCCATACACTGAGCCCGACTCACCATGGCGTTGATCTTCTCATCCTGCTTGAGGCTTCGTATATCATGAATATCGAAGGGAGGAGCTTCCGGCTGATTCTCACGGATAATGGCCACTGCCTCCTTGATCTTTGCGAGTCCGCGTTGCCCGAGGATATCGAACTTATACAGCCCCACATCTTCGGCGATATGCATATCGAACTGCACCGTAGGAAATCCTTTAGGGGGCATATTGGTGGCCGAAAACCAGTGCAGGGGCCGCTCACTGATAAGGATCCCACTGGAATGGATACTCACATAATTAGGCATCCCATGAATGAGTTGTCCGTATTTGATCACTAACCGGGCCGTCTCATCGAGGTCCTGCATCACCTTGCGCTCATCACTGAGCCTGTCGATCTCTTCCTTAGGAAGTCCGAACACCTTACCCAGTTCGCGTACCACCCCCCGGTACTGAAAGGTTACATAGGCTCCCAGCAGGGCTACGTTCGGAAACCGCTCAAAGATATACCGGGTCACATCCTGGCGGTCGCGCCAGGAAAAATCGATATCAAAATCGGGCGGACTCGTACGGTAGCGATTGATAAAGCGCTCAAAATAGAGATCAAGCTCCATGGGATCCACATCGGTGATCCCTAGCAAATAGGCCACCACACTATTGGCACCACTCCCCCGGCCTACATGAAAATACCCCTTGCTTTTCGCATAGGTGATAATATCGTGATTGATGAGAAAGTAGGATACAAAATTCATCTCCCTGATCACCGACAGCTCTTTTTCTATACGCTCCATGATGTCCGGGCCTGCCACGGGGTAGCGATAAGGCAGCCCTTTTTCACAGAGCTCGCGAAGCAACTGCCAGTCGGCTTCTTCGTCACCGGTATAGCTGCGCTGGTTCTGCATGGGTTTGGAGTCGGAGAAGTCGAATTCGATCGCACATTGCTCCATAAGCCTCCGGGTATTCTCGAGGATAAAGGCATGCTCGCGAAAGGCCATGGCCAGGTTTGGCATGGGATACATACGTTCATCTTCTGAAGCTTCCTCCTTTTTATCGAGCTTGCTCAACAGGATGTTGTTATCGATAGCCCGCAACAACCGGTGCGCATTAAAATCCCGTTTATTGCGAAAGGTTACCGGTTGCTGCACCACCAAACGGTCGCGATGTTCATTGATATAACGGGAAAAGGGCAATTTACGCAGGTCGGCAACAGAAACCCCGATAAACTCATTCTCCCTGAATTGCGCCATCTCTTCCTCCAGCACCTTCTCAAAGGGATAGACCACCCAGGCATGCTTAAAATGAGGCGCACGCTTATCGAACGCAACCCCGCGATGCAGGTGATCGGAGAGGAAATCGTTAAGCTCATAAAATCCGTTATTATCAGCTGCCAGTCCCACGAATTCCTGTTTCACTCCATTACGAAAATCGACCCCCAATAAGGGACGCACCCCATACTCCGAAGCTTTACGCACAAAGTTGAGACAGGCCGAGGTATTATTGATATCGGTCAGGGCAATACACCCTGCCTCCATCTCCCGGGCCAGTTCGAGGAGATCGGTCTCGGAGAAGGTTCCGAAACGCAGACTGTAATATGTATGGCAATTGAGGTACAAGGGTTATAGTGAATGGTGAATGATGAATGGTGAATTGTGAATGACTACTGTTTTCTATGCGCCAGTACCGGTGGTGGCTGGCCATTAAACGGATTGTACATGCGTCCGATGGTCCGGGCATCCATGGCAGCGGCACGCAGTACGCTACGTTCCCCGAATCGTTCGCGAATCCTGTCCATGGCCTCATAGAGATCGAGGCGCTCCCGGGTATCGTCAAAGAGGTTGATCTGGTAATGGCCTCCCACCAGGTGGCTAAAGCGCACCCCGATAAGGCGCACCAGCAATCGCCTGTTATAAAGTTTTTCAAAGAGATCCAGGATGGCAGGGATCAGAATATGGTCGGCGCTGGTATACGGGATACGCAGCTGTTTGGTATAGGTATTGAAATCGGAATAGCGGATCTTCACTGCCACGCAGGCCGTAAGCTTATCGCCGCGACGCAACTGGAAGGCCAGGTTCTCGGTCATGGCGGTAAGGAGTCCGCGAAGTCGCACCACATCGATGGTATCCTTATCAAAGGTACGCTCGGTAGAGATCGACTTAAGTTCGTTAAAGGGGATCACCGGAGAGGTGTCGATGCCATTAGCCCTGTCCCAGATCGTGACTCCATTCATCCCAAGTACCGAATGCATCATATCTCTTGGCATTTCCTGTATGGTCCTGATCTGTTTGAGTCCGAGATTGCGCAGGGTCTGATAGGTCTTATCGCCCACCATAGGGATCTTTTTAATGGATAAAGGCGCCAGGAACGGCTTTTCGAATCCGTAATCGATCTTGAGCTGATTATTAGGCTTGGCCTCATTGGTAGCCACCTTAGAGACCACCTTATTTACCGAGAGTCCGAAAGAAATAGGGAGTCCCGTTTCTTTGGTAATGGTATGCCGCAATTCGGATGCGTATTTATAACACCCAAAGAAGCGATCCATCCCGGAGAGGTCGGCATAGAACTCATCGATGCTCGACTTTTCCAATACAGGCACCTGCTCTTTGATAATGTCGGTAACCATATCGGAATGCTTACTGTACACACCTGCATTACCGCGTATCACCACAGCCTCCGGACACAGCTGTCTGGCCATCTTCATAGGCATGCCCGAATGCACTCCAAAGGCACGGGTCTCATACGAACAAGCTGCCACCACCCCCCGGTCGCTGGTACCCCCAACGAGAAGCGGCCGCTTTTTGAGTCGGCTGTCGATCAATCGCTCTACCGATACGTAAAAAGTATCGAGGTCGAGGTGGAGGATGGTCCTGTTCATTTTTATTGGAATTTTTCCCAAAATTAGGAATTATTCCATTACGATGGTGCAGGGATTTTGTTAAAAATGGGGAATAGAGAAGTCAATCTTCGCCAAGGCTACGGCAGACAGGAAAGGGAAATAGGGAGACAGTCCCCTAGCCCTAAAAACAAAAGGAGCCCCTTTGCAAGGACTCCTATGCTTATATACTGTATTCTAATCTTTTTTCGATCTTCAAGTAGTCTAATTGACCCCGATATTACCCTGGGCGACCACAACTGCCAGTTGTTCAGCGCTCAAATGCACATTCACATGAGCATCAAGCCCTTGAATATCCTGATAACCCAACGGACTGCCATCATCAAATTGCGAGATCTGGGTCTTGCTCATTCCTGAATCTCCATCGACCATATTGAAACTTACAAGGATGCCTCCACCTTCAATCACATCGTTCGCATGAATGTGAGCAGGATGCATACCTCCTTCCGGGGTTCCTGAAAGCATGATCGTTGCCAAAGCAGTACCATTAACCCTTTCTTCAAAAGTAACCTCTCCTGAAACTCCCGATCCTTCAACCTCAGCAAGTGTATACGATACAGACTCACCTGTAAGCACATTTTGTCCGATATCACCCTGAGCTACGATAGTCGACAATTCTTCGCTACTCAGATGCACATTAATATAGCCATTGTAATCGATGAGATCGGCATAGCTAAGCGCCGAACCATCATCAAAGGTGGTTACATTTATGGTGCTTTCCCCGGTACTTCCATCAACTGTACCCAAGGTCACGGCAATACCTCCCCCTTCTGCCGCTGTATTAAAATGAATATGTGCCGGATGTTGTCCGTCGGCTGGGGTGCCATTCAAATCAAGCTCTATGGTAACACTTCCATCGCTTAATTCCACAAATCTTGCTGTACCACTCACACCAGACGCTGCCACTTCATTCAGGTTATAGGTGGTAGAATTCACCTCGGTAGGATCTCCATCACCAGGGTTTCCGCTTCCCCCATCATCATCTGAGCTGCAACTCAGAAATAACAGCGTAAAAAACAGGGTTGAAATTCTCAAATACTTACTACATGTTCTCATATTTTCTCCATTTTTGATTTCAGATTCCCTTTCAAGATACAAAAAGCACTGTTATTCAGCGGTTTAGACAAGGTCGAATTATCTAAGATCACAGGAGAAGTTTGGCTTTTAGGCAGGCGTATATGCAACAAGCGCATATACCATTAACCCCTTCTGTCTTCAGCAAAGCTGAAGTGGCCAACGCGTCGGCTGGCCCCATCACTAAAAAGGTCCACCGGACCTTTTCTTTACGCTCGGTCCTCCCTGAGAGGGGAAGAAGAACGTTACTTTTAAAAGTACTGTTCAAAAAGTTCGGGAGGTTGCCAAGCCACGCTGAAGCGGAGCTCGCAAGGACAAAGAACCACCCCGGCCTACGGCCACCGCTCCTTAGGAAGGAGGGGATATTTCCGATTATCAACTCACACTTCGTAACCTCGTAACAAAAAAAAGCGGCTCGAGAGCCGCTTTTTTTATTTGAATGCCTGTATTCCGGTGATATCTGCCCCGGTAATGAGCAGGTGAATATCATGTGTCCCTTCGTAGGTGATCACACTTTCGAGGTTCATCATATGTCGCATGATGCTGTACTCTCCGGTAATTCCCATACCTCCGAGGACCTGACGGGCTTCACGGGCGATCTTGATAGCCATCTCCACATTGTTGCGCTTGGCCATGGAGATCTGGGCGGTAGTGGCCCTCCCTTCATTCTTAAGCTGCCCTAAACGCAGGGCCAGGAGTTGTGCCTTGGTGATCTCGGTGATCATCTCGGCCAGCTTCTTTTGCTGCAACTGATAGGCTGCAATGGGTTTCCCGAACTGGGTTCTTTCTTTAGCATATCTCAAGGCCGTATCGTAACAATCCATGGCTGCGCCTATAGCTCCCCAGGCGATCCCGTAACGGGCCGAATCAAGACACCCTAGCGGCGCTCCGAGTCCGCTCTTCCCGGGTAAAAGATTCTCTTTAGGCACTTTTACATCGTCAAAGATCAACTCTCCGGTAGCCGAGGCTCTCAACGACCATTTGTTATGGGTCTCCGGAGTAGAGAATCCTTCCATATCACGCTCTACGATAAGTCCGTGAATACGTCCTTCTTCATTCTTTGCCCACACCACAGCGATATCGGCAAAAGGCGAGTTAGAGATCCACAGCTTAGCCCCATTAAGCAGGTAATGGTCACCCATATCCTTGAAGCGGGTTTCCATACCTCCGGGGTTCGATCCGTGGTTAGGCTCGGTAAGTCCGAAGCATCCTACGAGTTCTCCGGCTGCGAGCTTTGGCAGGTATTTCTTTTTTTGTTCTTCACTACCATAGGTGTAGATCGGATACATCACCAATGACGATTGCACCGAGGCCGTAGAACGGATCCCGCTATCGCCACGTTCGATCTCCTGCATGATGAGTCCGTAACTGATCTGGTCCAATCCGGCCCCTCCATACTCCTCAGGAATATAGGGTCCGAATGCTCCTATCTCTGCCAATCCGCCCAATACTTGTTTGGGGAATTCGGCACGTTGTGCAAAGTCTTCTATAATGGGTGATACCTCGCGCTTTACCCACTGACGGGTAGCGTCGCGAACAAGCTTATGCTCTTCAGATAATAAGTCGTCTATCTGGTAATAGTCTGGTGCTTCAAACAGGTCTGGCTTCATGGTTTTCATAATTAGGTCTCCAAAGGTAAATAATGGAATATAACATTACAATAGCATAATGTTATAATTTTAACAATCTACCCGGTTATTTACACCTCATAATCTTTCCAGTCTTCGATGTCGTTACGCTCCTCCGGTTTTATACTTTGTTTCAGGATCTTCTCATCGTATTCCATACCGTGTTTTTCCAGTACGTCTGCCGGCACCCCATCCCATACATTGGGCACATTACCCATATACCCCAGGTCGTCTATACCCATCTTACTGGTAAAGAATCCGGTAGCCACCAGGTTCCTGATACGACTAAAGAAGCGGGCTCCTTGCTCGTATTCCGGCTCTACCTCATCTGGGTAGGCGATATCATCGAGGATCGCCTTTTGCTGGCCTTCAGAGCATTTCACAAATTCAAGATCGTACCTCCTGTTACTTTCGTGGTTCAACCACATGAGTCCGCCTCGCAGCGGAGTCTGGTGATACGGCATATCCTTAACGATGAACTCTATAAAATCAGGCACTCCGGCATCGGTAGCCGATCCCGAGGTTTCATCGGCGGGAATGATAAGATCTGCCAACACAGCGATCATCGCCATTTCTTCCTCATTAAAGAAGGTTTCGCCCATTAGACGCTGATCTCTCTCCAGCTCTTCCGGGGTTCGTCCGTACCCACCACCCGGCTCCAGGGCTTTTTCCGAAGCCTCTGCACCGGCTTCAGCTTCTTTTTCGGTAAGACATCCTGAGAACATAAATCCGGAAGTCACGGTTCCGGCGAACATCGCTTTTATACTTTTTCTTCTATCCATAGGTGTGTCTTATTAGAAATTCATTTTTTTAATCTCCTCATTAAGGTACTCACTGGCTCTCCATGCCAGTGCCAGGATGGTCCAGGTAGGATTCTTATCGGCCTGAGAAACAAAAGGCCCTCCATCCATTACAAAAACGTTATCTGCATCGTGTAACTGATTATACCGGTTCACTACAGACGTCTTAGCGTCGTCGCCCATACGGGTGGTTCCCACCTCGTGAATGATCCTTCCCGGGTTGTGTAGTCCGTGGTCGCGGTCGGCCCCTGGCTTATCTCCGAGGAGGATTCCACCCATATTGGTAAGCAGTTCTTCAAAGGTATCCTGCATATGTTTGGCCTGGTTGCGCTCATCGTCGGTCCACTTATAGTTGAATCGCAGTACCGGGATCCCGAATTCATCGACCACATCGGGATCGAGTTCGCAGTAATTATCTTTTTGAGGAATACTCTCTCCCCTTCCGCTCATACCTACAACAGCACCATAAAAACGTCTTACATCGTTCTTAAGGTCGGCCCCGTATCCTCCGGCCTTTTTCATTTGACCATCTGCTCCCGGCACGAGTCCGTTGAGGTTCTCCATACCAAAGCCAACACCATAGGAAGGCATTCCCATTCCGCCCCAGAATTCGATGTGGTACCCACGGGTAAATCCGAACTTCTTCGTGTCTTTTAACCACCATGGCACATAGAGGTGCATCCCTCCAACCCCGTCTTCGTTATAACGCTTACGGTCCATGAGCTCCGGGATTAGCGCAGCCCTGTCGGCTCCCGTAGAATCGTGCAGGTAGCGCCCTACGAGTCCGCTGGAATTCCCCAATCCGTTAGGGAATCGGGACGAACGGGAATTAAGCAGTATTCGCGCAGAGCCACAGGCACTGGCAGCGAGGATGACCACCTTAGCCTTGACCTGGTACTCTTCTCTGTCGGCTTTATTAATAAAGCTCACTCCGGTAGCCTTACCGTTCTCATCGGTGAGTACCTCGCGTACCATGGCATTTACAAAAAGATCGACATTCTCATATTCCAGGGCAGGTTTCACCAGCACCGAAGAAGAAGAGAAGTCACCATAGATCGTACAGGAACGAGAGCACTGGTTACAATAGAAACAAGCCCCTCTGCGGTTGTCTACGCGTTTGGTGAGGATCGATAAACGGGAAGGGATCACCGGGAGCCCCATCTGCTCTCCGTATTTTTTGAGATACATCTCGTGAAGCCTTGGTTTTGGCGGAGGCAAGAAGTACCCATCGGGTTCATTGGCCAACCCCTCACGGGTACCAAAAACGCCAATAAGCTTATCGACCTTATCGTACCAGGGCTTTACATCGTCATAACCAATAGGCCAGTTATCGCCTTTACCATCGAAGTCCTTCCGCTTAAAATCCAGTGGTCCGAACCTCAGGGATATCCTCCCCCAGTGGTTGGTTCGACCTCCAAGCATTCGCGAACGGAACCAATCGAACTTAGTTCCATCCTTTCGGGTATAGGGTTCTCCGTCGATCTCCCATCCACCATAAGCCATATCAAACTCCCCAAAGGCACGGGTAGTTCCGGCACCTCTTCGCGGGGAATCGTAAGGCCATTTGAATTGTGTTTGTTGTTCAGGGTTTGCGGGATCGAATTTGGGCCCCGCCTCCATGAGGGCGATCTTGTACCCGGCTTCCGATAACACCTTGGCGGCCATACCACCACCGGCTCCGGAACCTACGATACAAATATCATATACAGATGCATTTTTCTTAATCTGAAAGGACATAGGATGTAGTTAGGTTAGTAAATCGACCTAAAATATCCTAAATTTTTACGGATCCCTTAATATATATTACAGAAAAATCGCTCAGTAACTTCAGTAAAAACACGAGCAACCTTATATGGAAGTTCAATAAAGATCGGCAGTTACCACTCAGGCTACCTTACATTTTCAGGTAGAAATCTTTGGTAAGGGCAATGTAGTCTTCGGTATACACATGGCGATCAAGCTCAATTGTGAGCTCTTCTTCCTGCACCGGCACCCGGGCTAACCCAAATTCGAAATAGGTTCGTTTTACAGGCGCTCCTTCGTGACCGCGAACGCGAAGTATTCGTTCGGAAAACAGATCATTGGCTTCTGCCAGCGCAAGTATGCGCGCTTCTTCCGCAGCGGGAGCAACCATAGCGAATTTACCGTCGGGGTTAAGAAATTTAGGTATACCCGCCAAAAGCTCATTAAAAGGAAGAGAAAAATTAGACCGTGCCTTAGCCCGTGTTTCATCATCCGACCTGTAATCGGCTGCGTAAAATGGCGGATTGGATACGATAAGGTCATATCGGTCGTCCATCTCATCGACAAACTCATCCCAACCGGCATGATAGCAAAACAAACGATCGTTCCAGGGTGAAGCTTCGAAATTCTCTACACACTGCTCAAAGGCATCATCATCGACCTCGAGCGCATCTATGAGTCCGGCATCAGAACGCTGTGCCAGCATTAAAGCGATCAATCCTGTTCCGGCTCCGATATCGAGAATGGCTCCCGGGCGATGGCTTACAGTAGCCCATGCGCCGAGCAAGACGCCATCGGTACCCACTTTCATCGCACAGCGATCCTGTCGGATGTCGAATTGTTTAAATCGAAAAGGTCCGGACGACATGATATTAAGATCTTAAGAATCGTATTAGAGGTAGAGATCGATAAGTCCTTCCGGCGTGCGCACAATGATCTTTTTATTGTCGCGATCTACCTTGACAATAAATTCATCATTAAGCGGAATAAGCACTTGTTTCCCATCCCTGTCGATCTCCAAAAGGGCCTGGGCCGTATTATCGTTAACGCCTTCAAGAACACCTACAAGTCCGTAACGCTCGTCTTCGATCTGGTACCCGATAACCTCGTGAAAATAGAATTGATCATCGTCCAGTTCCGGAAGCATTTCCAAAGGAAGATAAAGTTCTGCCCGCATCAGCCTGTCGGCTTCTGCTTCACTGTCTACCTCCTCCAGCTTCATACGAAGCAAGGTGTCTTTGTGCAGGGATGCACGTTCAATAAAAAAAGGAACCAGGTTGTTGCCCATGGCAACAAACACTGATTCCAATTCTTTGTAGAGTTCGGGATCGTCTGTATCCAGCTTGGCTAAGACTTCTCCCTTAAAGCTGTATTTTTTAACGATTTTACCGAGATAGAAGCAATCTTCTTTTCTCATAAAATAAATTAAGCTTCAGCCTCGTTGTTCTCTTCTTCACCTTCTGCAGCAGCTTCTTCACCTTCTGCAGTGGCAGCTTCAGCAGCTTGAGCTTCAGCCTCAGCTTCGGCAGCAGCAGCTTTACGCTTCTCGTTCACTTCTTTCTCTGCTTCAAGAGCTTTAGCTTTTGCATCAGCTTCAGCTTTAGCAAGATCTTCTTTCTTAGAAGAAACTTTAGACTCTTTCTCTTCTACCCATGCTTCGAATTTCTTCGCAGCATCTTCTTCGGTAAGAGCTCCTTTATCAACACCTTTAAGCAGGTGGTGCTTAAGCATAACTCCTTTGTAAGAAAGAATTCTTTTCGCAGTGTCAGAAGGCTGAGCACCGTTTCTTAACCATTGTACAGAACCGTCAACATCAAGTTCGATCTGTGCAGGGTTAGTGTTTGGATTGTAAGTTCCTAATTTCTCAAGGAATTTACCATCTCTTTTTGAACGGCTGTCGGCCGCAACGATCCAGTAAAAAGGCTTCCCTTTTCTACCGTGTCTCTGTAATCTGATTCTAACAGGCATAAATTACATTAATTAGCGGGGTTCACGACCCCTATTATTAATTTTTTGAGGGTGCAAATATAAACTAAAAAGTTATAACCCTGATACTTTACGGCATTAAAAAACAGATGGTAAGCGATTTATTTTGAAGGAAAGAGTAATGAGGGTAGGCCTTTCTTGCTAAAGCTTCAGAGGGTAAAAAAGTGAAGCCCTCCTACACCAAGGTTTCGGAGGGTGAAAAAGGGAAGTCAACCTTCGCCAAGGCTACGGTTGATAAAATGGGTATGGAAATAAACATTGAAGAAATAACCCCTCACGTACCCTTAGCGATAAAATTTCCTCCTTCCGAAAATCTTAACAGGAAAATCCTTTAACAAGCATTAACAAAATTCGTTAAACCTTTGATAAACAGCGCTATATATTTGACATGAACTACTACATTCCTTATACTATAGTTGCGTTATCGAAAAACGGTAACATTAATTTCGAACCAATAAAATCAATATACCAATGAAGTTTAGCAAAATGATGTCAGAACGTTTAAACTCCTTACTAGAGAGCACTTACGATGCAGAGAAAGGCTATTTGAACGCGATGAACCGAATAGATGAACCAGCAGAACTTAAAATGTTCTTTAAACGACGGGCAGAACAACGAGGCGATTTTGCCAGAGACCTACGCAGGGAGATCCTGAGCTACGGAGAAATGCCGGAAGAAAGCGGAACCCTCCGAGGAACTACCCACAGGTTCTGGACCAACATCCGATCGTTACTATCTGAAAACAAACAGGAAGCCGTGCTTGAAGAGTGCCTGAGAGCAGAGAAGAAAGTGATCGAAGAATACAATGAGATCCTCAAAGAGCAAAAGACCTTACCGCCTTCTACGGTAGATCTTTTGACCAAGCATAGCGATGCGATCAGAAACGCCATTAACAAAGTACATTTGTTTGAAGAAATGGTTTCCTAATCCGTTGAACCGCAATCTAAACAACCCGGGATAACCCCGGGTTTTTTTATGTCTTTTTCGTAATTTCAATGCGCTATGAAAAAACCGTTACTCGCCTTTACCGAAAAGGGCATTTACTGCGAACCGGCCGGGGTATACCTGGATCCGTGGCGGCCGGTAAACAAGGCCCTCATCACCCACGGCCACTCCGATCACGCGCGGTGGGGCCACCAACAGTATATCACCCACCATCACAACAAATCTATTATGGAGCGTAGGTTAGGCGATATCGCAGCGCAAGGGGTCGATTGGGGAGAAACTACTGTGATCAACAACGTTAAATTTAGTTTTCATCCGGCGGGTCATATCCCGGGGTCTTCCCAGATTCGCGTGGAGCACAAGGGAGAGGTTTGGGTTTTTACAGGCGATTACAAACTCGAAGACGACGGCATCGCCCCTCCCTTTGAGCCGGTGAAGTGCAACGGATTTATCACCGAGTGCACCTTTGGGCTTCCCGCCTTTAACTGGCGACCCCAACAAGAGGTTTTTAACGACATCAATACCTGGTGGAAGCAGAACAAGGCTGAAGGTCATACTTCGGTGCTTTTTGCCTACTCCCTGGGAAAGGCACAACGATTGCTCAAACACCTCGATCCAGAAACAGGGACGATCTTCACCCATGGCGCCATCGAGAACATGACCGAGGTCGTTCGCCGGTTCACCGATCTTCCCCCTACGACCCTCATTACCAAAGACACTCCTAAAAGTGAGATCCGCGGGAACCTCATCATTGCCCCTCCGGGCACGCACGGAAGTGTCTGGCTGCGGAAATTCGCTCCCTATGCCACTGCCTCGGCCAGTGGCTGGATGGCCTTTAGAGGGGCCCGCAGAAGAAGGGCCGTAGACCGCGGCTTCGTACTTTCTGACCACGCCGACTGGAGCGGACTCCTGGAAGCAGTAAAAGCCACCGGTTGTGAAACTGTGGTTGCTACCCATGGCTATACAGCGATCTTCTCCCGATACCTGCGCGAAGAACTCGGGTATCATGCGTATACCGAAAATACAGAATACGAGGGTGACAGCGAAGAAGAAGAACCTCCTACAAACGCAAAGGAAACAGCATCATGAAAGACTTTGCGCAACTCATTCGACGGCTTGACAGTACGAACAGCACCAACAGCAAGGTAGCCTACCTGAGTGCGTATTTTAGTTCTGCGGCTCCTAAAGACAAACTCTGGACCATTGCCCTGCTCTCCCATCGCCGGCCCAGACGCCCTGTGAGCACCACAAAACTACGCGAATGGGCTTCTAACCTGGCGTCGATTCCGCTTTGGCTATTCGAAGAATCCTACCATATCGTTGGTGACCTGGCAGAAACCATAGCCCTGGTCGTACCGCAAGAACAAGGTGGTGATCAAAAAGCACTCCATGAACGCATGGAAGAGCTCGCAGGACTGGGCAGGAAAAATGAAGACGAGCAACGCCTTTATCTGGAAACGGCATGGCAGGCATTTGACCATTACGAGCGGTTCGCTTTCACCAAACTACTCACCGGTGGCTTTCGCATAGGTATTAGTCAAAAACTCATGACCAGGGCCCTGGCGCAGGCAACGGGACAGGAAGAGGATGTGTTGGCCTTTAAGCTCATGGGGAACTGGACCCCGGAAACAACGACTTTTGATAAACTTGTTTTTTCCGGACAGGAAGCCGCAGAAAAAAGCAAACCATACCCCTTTTATCTGGCCTATCCGCTGGAAGAAGGCCCGGAAAGCCTCGGAGAACCTCAGCATTGGTACGTGGAGTACAAATGGGACGGTATTCGTGCCCAGGTGGTATGCAGAGGGGGAGCGCTCTTTATATGGAGTCGGGGAGAAGAACTGGTTACCGATAAATTTCCCGAACTGCAGGAACTTGCTGAGCTATTACCAGAGGGTACAGTGATCGACGGAGAATTACTGGCGCGCAATGAACAGGGCATTGGCAGCTTTAACGACCTGCAGAAGCGTCTCGGACGCAAAACAGTGAGTAAAAAACTACTTAAAGAACGCCCCGTATTCCTGAAGGCCTATGACCTCCTTGAATGGAAAGGCAAGGATATCAGAGCACTCCCCCTGCAGGAACGCAGAGCATACCTGGACCGCCTGTTCTCAAAGCCTGCCGGAACGTTTCTCGAACGATCACCCCTACTGGATTTTAACACCTGGGAAGAGGCCGCACAATTACGGGAACGAGCCAGGGAAGAAAAAAGCGAAGGGCTGATGCTCAAAAGCAAAAATGCTCCTTACGGGGTAGGCCGAAAAAAAGGCGACTGGTGGAAATGGAAGGTCGATCCCCTTACCATCGATGCCGTACTCACCTATGCCATGCGGGGTCACGGAAGGCGAACCAACCTGTTTACCGATTACACCTTTGCCCTTTGGGATGGCGAGGAGCTGGTCACCTTTGCCAAAGCTTATTCCGGATTGAGCGATGCCGAATTTCGGGAAGCCGACCGATTTATAAAAAAGAACACCCTCGACCGTTTCGGACCGGTACGACAGGTAAAACCCGAGCTGGTTTTCGAGATCGCCTTTGAAGGCATTGCTCCCAGTAACCGTCATAAAAGTGGCGTAGCGGTGCGTTTTCCACGGATCCTGCGATGGCGAAAAGACAAAAGCCCGGAAGAGGCCAATACCCTTAACGACCTTAAAGCGCTGTTATGAAAACCCAAACCATTATACAGGAAGCCACAGCATGGTTCAATCAAAGAGGGTGGCAACCCTTCCCCTTTCAAAAGCAAACCTGGAAGGCATGGCTGGAAGGAAAGAACGGACTCCTAAATGCGCCTACCGGAAGCGGGAAGACTTTTGCCTTATGGGTACCTATAGCTCTTTCGTTAAAACACCATACAACTTCGAAGTCTGCGAAAAGTGGGGTGAAAGCGATATGGATCACTCCCCTCAGAGCCCTGTCCCTCGAGATCGCCCAGGCCAGCAAAGCCTTCGCCGAAGAGATGGAGATCGACCTGCAGGTAGGTATCAGAACGGGGGATACCAGCACCAAAGAAAGGGCTGCTCAACGAAAAAAGATGCCCGACCTCCTCATTACCACCCCGGAAAGCCTGCATCTGCTATTAGCTTCAAAAGACTTTAAAAAACACTTCAGGAACTGCAAGGCTATCGTGGCCGACGAATGGCATGAATTGCTGGGCAGCAAAAGAGGCGTACAAACCGAACTGGCTATCAGTCGCCTCAAGTCCCTGTGTCCAGAGTTGCGCATCTGGGGCATCTCGGCTACTATAGGCAACATAGAACAGGCCCGGGAAGTATTATTGGGACCGGGATCAGAAAGCCTCCGAAACTCCGTGCTCATCAGGGCCAAAATTCAGAAGAAGATACAGGTGCATTCCATCATACCAGACACCATGGAAAAATTTCCCTGGAGGGGCCACCTGGGAATTCACCTTCTCGACGAGGTGATCCCGATTCTGCGCGGAAGCAGGTCGACCCTGCTTTTTACCAACACACGGTCGCAATGTGAGATCTGGTTCCAGGCGATCCTTGCCAAATACCCCGAATTCGCGGGGGAGATCGCCATGCACCACGGCAGTATTGATAAAAAAACACGCCTATGGGTAGAAGAAGCCATTCGGCACGACCGGTTAAAGGCTGTGGTCTGCACCTCCAGCCTCGACCTGGGAGTCGATTTTGCCCCCGTAGAGACCATTATTCAGATCGGCGGACCCAAGGGGGTGGCGCGATTCCTGCAGCGGGCGGGACGCAGTGGCCACCAACCGGGAAAGAACAGTACGATCTACTTTTTACCGACCCATGCCATAGAGCTCATAGAAGCATCGGCCCTGAAAAAGGCAGTTAAGGAAAAAGCCGTAGAAGATCGCATGCCCTATTTATTGTGTTTTGATGTGCTCATACAATACCTCACCACCCTCGCAGTTGCAGAAGGCTTTTATCCTAAAGAGATCTATCCTGAGATCCGGTCTACCTTTTGTTTCCAGGGCATTACCGATGATCAATGGCAATGGGTGCTCAATTTCATCACCATGGGAAGTCAGTCCCTGCGCGAATACGACGAATACAGAAAGGTAGAGGTCATGGACGACGGTAAGTTTAAAGTGAACAGCCGGGGTATTGCCATGCGACACCGCCTTTCTGTGGGTACTATCGTTAGTGATGCCGTACTCACCGTAAAATACCTCAAAGGCGGATACCTCGGGCATATTGAAGAGTGGTTTATCTCAAAACTCCAACCGGGCGACGTATTCACCTTTGCCGGCCGAAACCTTGAGCTTTTCAGGATCAAGCAAATGCAGGTCCTGGTAAAACGCTCAAAGAAAAAGAACGCTAAAGTACCCAGCTGGATGGGTGGTCGTATGAGTTTCTCATCACAAATGAGTGCCTTGCTCCGGGATGAGCTTTACCTGGCCGGAAAGGACCATATACCCTCCAAAAGCAAGGAACTCAAAGCTCTGGCTCCGGTATTTGAGCGCCAGCAAAAAGAATCGATCGTTCCGGGGCCTGAAGAATTTCTTATCGAAACCTTTAAGACCCGTGAGGGTTACCACGTCATTTTCTATCCGTTCGAAGGGCGCTTTGTGCATGAGGCCATGGGTAGCCTGCTGGCCTACCGTATTAGCCTCCTCCAGCCCATAAGCTTTTCTCTGGCCTTTAACGATTACGGCTTTGAACTTTTGTCCGATCAACCTGTAGACATCGAACAGGTGGTCGACAACAACCTCTTTAGCACAGCATACCTGCACGACGATCTCCATAAAAGCCTGAATGCCACAGAAATGGCACGGCGCAAATTCAGGGATATCGCTGTGATCTCCGGGTTGGTATTCCAGGGATACCCCGACAAGCAACTCAAGAGCAAGCACCTCCAGAGCAGCTCGCAACTCTTCTTTAATGTGTTTAAGGATTTTGAACCCGATAACCTCCTGTATCTCCAGGCCTATCGCGAAACCTTTGAACACTCCCTTGAGGAAGGCCGACTCGCCCAGGCCCTGGAACGCATCGAAAAGCAAGAGATCGTATGGAAGTGCTGCGAAAAGCCCACCCCCTTCTCCTTCCCGATCATCACCGATCGTTTACGGGAAAAACTGTCTTCAGAAAAACTGTCCGACCGGATCCGTAAAATGCAGCTCCAGCTTGAAAAATGATCTGCCTTACCACATAATTTGCTACATTTAGAAAAGTCACAGTTTGCTTATATCGAGAATCCTGGACCTTTAAAATCCAAAAAATGAAAACCGACAAAGCCAGAAACACCTCAGCTGAAGGCGAATTAAAGTTTACCGGAATCCGTATCAAAGAACCAGCACAAACCGCTGCAGGCCTTACCGGAGTTAAGGTGGCTATGGAACACGCCATGAAAGAAATGGGGCTCCTTAAAGGAGTAAGCACCCTGTTGCACATGAATCAGAAAGAAGGTTTTGATTGTCCGGGATGTGCCTGGCCCGATCCTGAAAAGCGTTCAAAGATCGCCGAATACTGTGAAAATGGGGCCAAAGCCCTGGCTGAGGAAGCTACCAATAAACGGGTAGATCCTGAATTCTTTAAACGCTATTCGGTAGAAGAACTTTCCCAATGGTCAGACTACGAGATCGGAAAAAGCGGAAGGCTCACCCATCCCATGGTACTACGGGAAGGACGATCACATTACGAACCCATAAGCTGGGAGGGCGCTTTTGATCTCATCGGAAAACACATTCAGTCATTGCCCGGCCCGGACGAAGCGGTATTCTACACCTCCGGAAGATCCAGTAATGAGGCGGCCTTTCTCTATGGTCTTTTTGCGAGAGCCCTGGGTACGAACAACCTGCCCGACTGCTCGAACATGTGCCATGAATCCAGTGGCGTGGCCCTTAGTGAAACGCTGGGAATCGGAAAAGGATCGGTTAAGCTCGAAGACCTCCATGAGGCCGAAGTGATCATGGTGATCGGACAAAACCCCGGCACCAATCACCCCCGAATGCTCATGGCCCTGGAAAAATGCAAACACAACGGCGGCAAGATCATCAGTGTGAATCCGCTGGCCGAAGCCGGACTCAGCCGATTTAAGAATCCGCAAACCCCAAGAGGGATCCTGTCTGACGGCACATTGATCGCCGACCTCCACCTGCCGGTAAAGATCAACCAGGACGTTCCTTTGATCAAACTCATTATAAAAAAACTGGCTACCCTCGACCGGAAGCACCAAGATATCTTTGACCACGACTTCATCAAAAAATACGTGAGTGGCTACGTTCCCCTCATGCAGGACCTGGAACAGTACAACGATCAAGACCTGCTCACTCGTTGCGGCGTAGATGAAACGCTGGTCGACAGGGCGGTTGAACTGCTCGCTAAAAAGCAAAAGATCATTATTTGCTGGGCCATGGGACTCACCCAGCACAAGAACGGGGTAGAAAATATCAAAGAATGCGTAAACCTTCTTTTACTAAAGGGAAGCCTCGGTAAACCCGGTGCCGGAACCTGCCCGGTACGCGGACACAGTAATGTGCAGGGCGACCGCAGTGTAGGGATCATGCACTATGTGAGTAAGCCCATGAATGCGGCCATAAAGAAGGTATTCGGATTTGATCCTCCGGAGCACCACGGCCTCGATGTAGTACACGCCATCGAAGCCATGCATAAGGAAAAGGCCAAGGTCTTTGTTGCCCTGGGTGGAAATTTTGTTTCGGCAGCCTCCGATACGCGCTATACGGCCGAAGCCCTGCAGAAATGCAACCTGACCGTACAGATCAGCACCAAGCTCAACCGGTCGCACCTCATCACCGGAAAAACAGCCTTGATCCTGCCCACCCTGGGGCGATCAGAAAGAGACCTCAAGGATGGCGAACAACGATTTCTCACGGTAGAGAACAGCATGGGAAAAGTGCACCGCACCAAAGGACTCTTGCCTCCGGCCTCCGGCAACCTCAAAAGTGAACCCGAGATCGTCACCGGCATTGCCCATGCCGTATTGGGCAATGACCATCCTATAGACTGGAAGGCCATGGGCAGTGATTACGAGCTCACCCGCGAAAAGATGGGAGCCGTGCTCCGCGGATTCGAAAACCTCAGCAAACGCAGTGAGGGCAGTGGCTATTACCTGCCCAACAACGTGCGGGAGCTCGATTTTAGCAAATTCCCCGACGGCAAGGCGAAACTCAGTGTCTGCAAACTCCCGGAACATGGCCTCGAAGAAGATGAATTCCTGCTCATGACCATTCGCTCGCACGACCAGTTCAATACGACCATCTACGGACTCGACGATCGTTACCGCGGAATTTACAACGAGCGCCGGGTGGTGTTTATGAACCCGGAAGACATGAAACAACGGCAATTGCGATCGCAAGAAGTGATCGATATGACCAGTACTTATGACGGAGTAGTGCGAAGGGCCGAAAAGTTTATGGTTATCCCCTACGAGATCCCTAGAGGCAACCTGGCCTCCTACTTTCCGGAAACCAATGTCCTGGTGCCCTACAACCATTTTGCAGACAAAAGTCATACCCCGATAAGCAAGTCGGTAAAGGTTCGTATCCTGAAAACCACGTCTCATGCAGGTGAGTGAGCTGAAAATCAAGGGAGATCATTTTATCCTGCACCCCTATGGATCGGCCTTTTGGAAGGAACGCTCCACGCTCTTAGTAGCCGATGTCCACCTGGGGAAGGCGGCGCATTTTCGCAAGAACGGTATGGCCGTACCCACCGGAACTATGTTTCGCGCCTATGAAAAAATCGATACCCTGATCAGAAAATTCAATCCTGATACCCTTTGCTTTTTAGGTGATCTTTTTCACAGTTCCCCAAACAATGAATGGGACCTGTTTGCCGATTGGACCACCCATATCGAATCAGACATCGTACTCATAAAAGGCAACCATGACCTTATTCCCGAACACCGGCTGGAGAGCCTTGGGATTCACATTCGGGACTCCTGGGACCTTCCTCCCTTCTATCTCACACACGAGCCGAATGAGGATGGGGATACTTTTAATATCTGCGGACATATACATCCGGGGGTAAGGCTGCGAGGTCCGGGGCGACAAAGCCTGAGACTCCCCTGCTTTTTTAAGAAGGAGCATCAGCTCATCCTCCCCGCCTTTGGAGAATTTACGGGAAAACACGTATTGAGTCCGCAGGCTACAGACCAGGTGTATGCCGTAACGCCGGAGGAAGTTTTGTTGGTGAGTGGTTAGTGGGGAGTCGTGAGTAGGGAGTTGTTAGTTGTTAGTTGTTAGTTGTTAGTTGTTAGTTGTTAGTGATAAGTAAAAGGTAACAAGTGATGCGTGATGCGTGATGCGCAAAAAAATAAATCCATTGGTTATGAAAGATTTTTGGGAGAAACGATATGGTGAAAAGGCTTATGCCTATGGGGAAGCCCCTAATACCTTTTTTAAGGAAATGGCAAACAAATACCTCTCTGAGGGAAAGGTGCTATTTCCTGCGGAAGGAGAAGGGCGTAATGCCGTATATGCAGCCACCCGGGGTCTCGAAGCGGTCGCCTTTGACATAAGCAGTGAAGGCCGGAAAAAGGCTCTGGCCTTGGCAACAAAGCACGGGGTTGACATCCGTTATGAGGTGGGCCCCCTTGACGAAGTTGATCTCGGAGCAGAAAAGTTCGATGCTGCCGTGCTCATCTTCGCGCATTTCCCGGCCAATATCAGGGATGACTATCACCAAAAGATCGCTGGGATGCTTGCCCCCGGAGGATACGTGATCTTTGAAGCCTTCAGCAAGAATCATTTGAAATTCTCAAGGGAGAATCCGCAAGCCGGCGGACCAAAAGACCCCGAAATGCTCTTCGATATACAGGACATTAAGAACGAATTTCCCGGGTTTGAGATCCTCCTCCTTGAAGAAAAAGAAGTGACCCTGGATGAGGGGGCATTCCACAGGGGCAAAAGCAGTGTGATCCGGTTTGTCGGGAGAAGAAGGGAATAGGGGTGGAGAATCGGGAATGGAGAGTCGAGAATGGGGAGTCGAGAGTCGTGAGTTTTGAGCCCTCCTCGCTAAAGCTAACTACTTAGTTTCGGTGAACAAGGCAGCGGATGAACCGGGTAGAATGATCTCAAAATGCACCATCCTTTTCGAGGATATAGCCATCAATTTTTCCTTCATTTTTATTAGTTCCAGGCAACCCTTTAACAATGCTCCACGTCTATAATGATGAAACACATCAGATCGCCATTTTGAATAAACGCCTCCATTACATCGATTGGCTCAGGGTTCTGGCCTTTGCTACCTTGATCTTATTTCACTGCGCTGTACCTTTTGTCGAACACTACACCTGGGAGATCAACAATGTTGAAACCTCACCATGGATCACCCGAATCGTCTGGTGGACTCATCAATGGAGGCTGCCCTTGCTGTTCTTTATTGCGGGGGTAGGCGTTCGTTTTTCATTACGCAAACGCTCCGTTTTAGCGTTTATGGGTGAACGCACCATACGTTTATTCATCCCTCTGGTCTTTGCGATCTTCTTTATCACTCCGATACAGGTGTATTTTGAATGGATGCAAAAAGGACGGATACAGCTAAGCTATCCTGAATTCTACCCCCGGGTCTTTGAGATCGTACCCTACCCTGAGGGTGCATTTACCTGGAGTCATATGTGGTTTGTGGCCTACTTATTCGTTTTTACCATCCTGCTGTTACCCGTCTTTTCGATGAGCAAGCTAAAGTTCCCGGACCACTACAGGAGATGGTTCGAATCAAGGCTCTCTTCACCACTCCTCGCCATATCACTGTCCGCCCCTTTCATTCTCTATTTCTTCCGGCTGTTTATCGAGTGGCCGGAACAGGGCAGTTTAATAAACGATTGGTTCGTATTCACTTCTTCCATAACCTATTATTTCCTGGGGTATTTTTTGAGCGGTTTGGAATCCTTTTGGGAAACATGCTTAAAGTACAGAAAGCTTTTCCTGGGTATTGCGCTGAGTTTATCGGCCATCCTCTTTTTTACATACTTCTGGGACTGGAACGCAAACAGGCCTGTAGAACAGGGCCCGGAACTTTATCTTTTTGGGTTCATGAACAGCCTCCATATCTGGACCGTGATCCTTTCGGCTATTGGGTATAGCATGAGATACCTCAACCGCCCGGGTAAACACCTCACCTATCTCAATACCGCCATCTATCCTTTTTACATCATGCACCAGGCAGTGATCGTGGCATCTGGATATTACCTCCTGCCATTAGAGATGCCCATCTTTTTAAAATTACTGCTACTGGTTATCATCTGTATTACCGTGATCTGGAGTATGTATCATTTCGTGGTAAGAAAGACCATGATCACCAGGGTCTTGTTCGGCATGAAAGCAAAGCGAACCTTCTAAAAGCATTTGACCCACCACCCCAGCCTTCGCTCACCCTGCCTGGCGGCAGGCAGGTCTTCCTTAAAAAGGAGGGAAGATCTCTGGCATTCAAAAAGGCATTATGCTTAAACAGTCCGGCATTTAAGCGACTTTACCATCTCCGCATTCTTAACATATTCACTCATTCGCCTTTTTGCCTATTTACCTTCTCCTCCTTCCTCAACCACTTCACCTTCTTCAACCACTTCACCTTCTTTACCTTCTTTACCTTCTTTACCACTCCCTACTCCCTACTCCCCATTCCCTTTTCTTCGTACCTTCGTAACCTTATAACCTTATAACCTCGTAACCTCATAACTCCCACATGGCCGGCATTTACATTCACATCCCTTTCTGCCGACAGGCGTGTCACTACTGCGACTTTCATTTCTCCACGTCGATGAAGCACAAGGAGGAGATGATAGAGGCCCTCATGACCGAGATCGCCCTTCGGAAGGATGAGATGAATGGAGAGATCGTAGAGACCATCTATTTTGGAGGGGGCACCCCCAGCAGGTTAAGTCCGCAGGAACTGGAACAGATCATCGGGGAAGTATACAAACACCATGCTGTGGCAGAAGCCATCGAACTTACGATCGAGGTGAATCCTGACGACCTTATTGAAGGTGATCCCGACAAGCTATTACAGGAATACAAGGCAATAGGCGTAAACCGGCTGAGCATCGGCATCCAATCGTTCCGCGAAGAAGACCTGAAACTTATGAACCGTGCACACAACGCCGGGGAAGCCCTGAAATGCCTTGAAACCGCTACGAAATACTTTGACAATATCTCGGTTGATCTTATTTACGGGATTCCCGGGTTGAGTGATGAGGCCTGGAAACAAAACATCGAAACCGCCCTTTCGTTTGGAATTCCGCATATTTCCAGTTACGCTCTTACGGTAGAACCTAAGACCGCCCTGGAGCACTTCATCAAAAAGGGAGTGATCGATGACCCCAGCGACGATCAGGCAGCACGACAGTTCGACATCCTGGTCGAGGCTCTGGGCAAGCACGGTTTTGTGCATTACGAACTATCTAATTTCGGGAATCCGGGATACTTCAGCATCAATAACTCGGCCTACTGGCAGGGCAAGAAATACCTTGGAATCGGTCCGTCGGCCCATAGCTACGATGGCACCACCCGTTCGTGGAATATCGCCAGCAACCCTAAATACATCAAGAGCCTGCAGCAGGGGGAACTTCCCCTGGAACGGGAAACCCTCACTATGAAAGACCGCTATAACGAATACCTCATGACCGGCCTTCGCACCATATGGGGGGTTTCTATAGACCGCATACGTTCTGAGTTCGGCCCTGCATTCAGCGATCATTTACTGGAACAAAGCCAAGCACACATTCGCGAAGGCTACCTGAAACTGGAAGAAGACGAAGGGGAAACCCTTCTGAAAACCACGGCCAAAGGAAAGTTTCTGGCCGACGGATTAGCATCTGACCTATTTCTTTTAAATTTACAGGAGTCATAAATCTGATCTTTTGAAAATTCACATCGAACACAAGCTGGGAAACTTACAGGCCAACCTGACGCAACCCATCGATATCTCCCTTCCGCTAAAAAACGGCAACGATAATGTGAATGCCTGGTATCTGGCACCCCCTACGATAGAACCCGTACAACACGGAGATTTTACCGGAAGTGTGAACGCCGGAGCCTCTACCAATTTCAACAACATCTTTTTTAATCCGCACGCCCACGGCACCCACACCGAATGCGTAGGACATATCACGCCCGAATTCCATTCGGTGAACAAGGCCCTGAACACCTTTTTCTTTATGGCAAAAGTGATCAGTATTACCCCGGAAAAACAGGGCGAAGACCTGGTGATTACCCGCAAGCAACTCGAAGAAGCTATAGGCGAAGAGATTCCGGAGGCTCTGGTCATACGCACCCTGCCCAACGAGAGTTCCAAAAAAACGAGACAATACTCCCATACCAATCCGCCCTACCTCTCCGAAACCGCCGCAAAATGGATCGCCGAAAAAGGCATTGATCACCTGCTGGTTGACCTCCCCTCGGTAGACAAGGAAAAAGATGAAGGAAAACTTCTGGCGCATAAAGCCTTTTGGCAGTATCCTGAACAAACACGCCATCAGGCTACCATTACCGAATTCGTTCATATTCCGGACCGGGTCGAGGATGGCTTGTACCTGCTGAACCTGCAGATCGCTTCTTTCGAGAATGATGCCTCTCCTTCAAAACCGGTACTGTACCGCATAGCCCACGTGGAGTAATCGCCATAAAAGACCTGCAGGCCACAAAGCCTTCCCATCAGCGGGAAAATATCGCTGCTTTTGCATATTTTTCGTAGGTTTATAAGTACATGAAGATGAGCACTTCTCCCCGCGGAGAATAATGTTCCTTCAAACTTAATTCCCTTAGAGGGTTCAATAATGGCATCATGAACGATCTCACAGAAATTTTATTAGGATTCCTTCTCGGCGGACTCGGGATGTACTGGCTTTTTACCATTTGGCGGTCCCGGAAATCCAGGGAAGTCACCCATTCCCAATCGGTGGTTCTCCTGGAAAAGATCCGCAACGTCTGTAAGCTGGTCACCGTCGAAGGAGAATTTGCCGAGATCTACCAGTATGAGAATGTCAAAGAACGTTTTCTCAAACTCATCAGCAGCAAGAAGAAAGCCTTGTTGGTGATCAATGCCCGGGTACAGGTAGGCTTTGACCTTAAAAAGATCAGACTACAGGCCGATGAAGGCAGTAAAAAGATCATCATGAAGGAGTTTCCCCAACCGGAAGTGTTGAGCATAGAACCCGATGTGAAATATTACGACATCAAGGAGGGACTCTTTAACTGGTTCAAGACCGACGACCTCTCTGCCGTGCATCAGGAAGCCCGGGAGCACATTCTTAGTAAGGTTCCCGAAAGCGGACTTCTCGACAATGCCAGGAAAGAAGCTCTGGATGCAGTACTCATGATCGAAAGCATGGTACAGGCCATAGGATGGAAACTGGACTATAGCGCCCTTGAACTAAGTGAGGCTAAACAACAGAAGATACTTCCGAAAACCAGGGAGAAACAACCCTCTTCAGAACTGTAATCCCATGCATATTGACCGGCTCAGAGACCACTGTATAAGTAAAAAAGGAGTCACCGAATCCTTTCCTTTCGATAAAGACACCTTAGTTTTTAAGGTCATGGGAAAGATGTTCGCCCTAATCCCACTCGAAAAATGGGAAGCAGGAGACCCTTGGGTTAACCTTAAGTGCGATCCGGACCGAAGTCAGGAACTCAGAGCGCAATACCAGGGCATCACCCCAGGTTTTCATATGTCTAAAAAGCACTGGAATTCCGTTAGATGCAATACAGATGTTCCACCGCAGCTGGTCCTGGAACTAACCGACCATTCTTATGAGCTCGTGGTTGCCGGACTTCCTAAAAAACTACGCGCTTCCCTGGAGGAGTTGTAGTCCTTATCCTGACCCTCAGCGCTTATAAGCCATTTAATTAAAGGAAATTGCCACCACAAACGTTAAATTGGTTGCCTTTCACAGAAAATATAACGATATTAAGCGCACTACCTGATTGATCTTTAATCGATTAGCGTATATTTCAGACGGTGCTCCTTTAAAAGCATTTCGGTTTTTCTCCCCCTGCCGATGCCGGATCACGATATCCCCCACACATATTCCTCCATTCCTATCGCCTTAAAAGCGGGTGTCGTACTCATGCGCTTTTCAAGGATCATCGTATCGTTTAAAAACAACGACCACAACCATGTTTATAATGAAAAGGTATAAACTCATTCTTTGTGCATTAATGGCAGTAACCTCCTGTAGAGAGGAGACCATACCCGAAAACAGAAATAATGCCGCTATGCTGAACCAACAGCCAAATAATATTAACCCCGACATGGAGCCTCCCTATAGGATCACCCTTGAGCCGAAGCTCGATCCAAGGATGAATAACGAACCCTTTAACAGAGAAATGGAAGCGCTGGACAGTATCCTGTATACAGCTGCCTATAACAATAAAGATACTGTCATTGCGAGGAAGCTCATTCACGATGACTTTGAATTTTACCACGACCGCAATGGGGAGTTAACCGATATGGATACCGCAAGTGCCTCAGAGATCATGATCCAACGCTTTCGGGATATTGGCAATCACTATAAACGAAAACTAAAGCCAGGAACACTGCGCTCCTACCCCCTGTACAACGGAAAAGAACTCTACGGAGCCATACAAGAAGGGGTCAACCAATACCACAAGACCGAAACCGGAGCCCTTGAAGGGGTTGGTCACTTTATGCATCTTTGGGTGAAGGAAAACAACCAATGGAAACTCAAGCGCGTTATTAGTTACAACCACCGGGCTGTATCACAGTGATCCGTTTACTTATTTAAAACACCCTGGTATTTATAAGACCTGGGAGTAACACCCGTAAGCTCCTTGAACTTTCGGTTAAAATTAGAAAGGGTTCGAAAACCACAGGCATAGGCCACATCGGCCATCGCCATCTCCTCCCGGGTGCGCAACATTTCACAGGCATGCTCCACCCGCACTGCGATAAGATATTCAAAGAAGGTCTTATTGGTTCTGGTCTTAAAATAACGACAAAAGGCATTAGGGGTCATATGTACCTTAGCAGCGATATCCCCCAGGGAGATGGGCTCCCTGAAATTTCTTATTACCTGATCAAATACCACCTGGAGTCGCTCCCCATCGGCGTCGGTGATGCCCCTTTCATAACGAAAGCTGTTGAGCACCTCACCCTTGAATGCTGATAATTCACGTAGCACCTGCAAAACGCTGAGCAATTGATCGAAAGCCGGCAATTGAGGCAACTCCAAAAATCGGCTCTCCAGATCATGAGTTCCCGCCCTTACCAACATCCCTTTTTGAGACCTTTCCCAAAAAGGACGCAGCACTTCCAATTCTTTCTTCCTGAAAAATTCGGGCCCGAATCCATCTTCGGTAAGAAAAAAAGAGATCATATGAGACACCTCTTCCCCCCTGGGTTCCGACCGAAACAAATGAGGCACCTCACTGCCAATGATAAAAATATCCCCTGGCCGGTAGCTAAAGACATTATCATTGACCAATAGCTTTCCATACCCTTCTTTCAGGTAGGTAACCTGTATCTCTACATGCTGATGAAGCTTATCGTAAAATACGCGTTCCCGATCTACCTGAACTACCAGGTTGGTATTGGAGGGCTTAGGGATCTTAAATGGAAATACCTTCATTAATTAAAGCTAATATTGGCTTATAATAGAACTAAATTAATACAAAACGGATAATATACAGTCAGTAACGGCTAAAATGCTGGGAATATTTCCTCTCTCCCTCCGCTACATTTGTAATACCAAAAACCAATATTATGGAATTGAAATGGAAGGGGGTCATGCCCGCAGTAACCACCAAATTCACGGCCGACGACCGTTTAGACATGGAATTGTTCGCCGTAAATATCAAAGCACAACTCGAAGCCGGTGTACACGGTATTATCCTGGGAGGTACCCTGGGCGAGGCCAGTACCCTGAGCACAGCAGAAAAAGACCTGTTACTTCAGGAAACCGTAAACCTGTGTAACGGCAAGGTGCCGGTGATCATCAATATTGCCGAACAACGCACCACCGATGCAGTTGCCGCAGCAAAGCGGGCAGAGCGCAATGGAGCTTCCGGACTCATGATGCTACCGCCCATGCGCTACAAGGCAACGCCCAGAGAAACCATGGTGTGGTTTAAGACCGTTGCCGCAAGCACTTCTCTTCCTATCATGATCTACAACAATCCGGTAGATTACCAGATCGAAGTGACCCTCGACATGTTCGAAGAACTGCTGAAGATCGACACCATTCAGGCCGTAAAAGAATCGACCCGCGACATTTCGAACATCACCAGGATCAAAAACCGCTTCGGAGATCGTCTTAAGATCCTTTCAGGGGTAGACACCCTGGCGCTCGAAAGCATGCTTATGGGTGCCCAGGGATGGGTTGCCGGCCTGGTATGTGCTTTCCCTGAGGAGACCGTAGCCATCTATGAACTGGTACAGCAGGGGCGTATTCAGGAAGCCATAGAGATCTATCGCTGGTTCCTTCCCTTACTCGAGCTGGACATCAACCCTCAGCTGGTACAGAATATCAAAATGGCCGAAAAGGCTACCGGCATCGGAAGCGAGTTCGTGAGAGAACCACGATTACCCCTGGAAGGTGCCGTTCGCGAGGAGGTAAGATCCATTATCGCCAGAGGCATCGAGACCAGACCCGACCTTTCAAAATACAACCTTAAAGCCCCTGCCTTATGATACACGGAAAAAATTTAGTGAACGGCGAATGGTCGGCAAAGGGTAAGGCGGTTTTTAAAACCTTTAATCCGGCATCGAACGATGCGAACGAATGGATCTTCTATGAGGCCCACGAATCGGAGCTCGACCTCGCCATTGAGGCCGCCAACCGCGATCTTAAGACCTATAGCAACTTCTCCGGGAAAAAGAAGGGCGCCTTCCTTAGAGCTATTGCCGAAGAACTGGAAATATTGCGCAAGCATATCGTTCATGCCTACTGCCTGGAAACCGGATTGCCGGACGGCAGGGCCAATGGCGAATTAGGTCGCACCATTAATCAGCTGCTTATGTTCGCTACCCTGGTTGAAGAAGGCTCCTGGGTAGAGGCCAGTATAGACACCGCCATTCCCGACAGGGCTCCGATACCCAAACCTGATATTCGAAAGATGCTCTTTCCCCTGGGGCCTGTCGTGGTTTTTGGCGCCAGTAACTTCCCTTTGGCCTTTTCCACGGCCGGAGGAGATACGGCCAGTGCCCTGGCCGCAGGATGTCCGGTGATCGTCAAAAGCCACCCACTTCATGCAGGAACCGGGGAGTTCGTAGCTACGGCCATTAAAAAAGCCATGGATAAAGAAGGGGTGCCTGCAGGAGTATTTGCCAATCTTAACAGTAAAGACCACCACATTGGAGAAGTCCTGGTAAAACACCCCGGCATCAAAGCCGTAGGTTTTACAGGAAGCTTTGGCGGTGGGACCGCCCTGCAACGCATCGCTGCGAAACGGGAAGAACCGATTCCGGTATTCGCAGAAATGGGCAGTGTTAATCCGGTGGTCATCATGCCCTCGGCCATAAAGGAAAAAAGCGAACACTGGGCCGGGCAACTTGCTGCTTCCATGAATCTCGGAGCCGGTCAGTTCTGCACCAACCCGGGTATTCTGATCGCTGTGGAAGGTGAAGACCTGGACCGTTTTTGTAATGATATTGAAAAAGCGGTAAACACCCAACCTTCCCAGTGTATGTTACACCCCGATATCTACGAAAAATTCACCCGTGGTTTCCAACGGTTGCTATCCAAACCCTCGGTGAGCAAAGTCGCAGAAGGCCAGGACGATGCCGAGGTAAATACTGCCCTTCCCACTCTGGCCATGGTGAATGCACAAACCCTCCTGAGCGACCCCGAACTTATGGAAGAGGTCTTCGGCCCGTTCTCCATCCTGGTAAAGTGCCGTGATGAAGGAGAGCGACTCGCTATTATCAAGGCGCTCAAGGGACAACTCACCTTGAGTATTCTCAGCAATAAGAACGAGCTGGAACAACATCAGGAACTACTCTACCTGGCACAGGAAAGAACAGGGCGACTCATCATTAACGGGGTTCCCACCGGAGTGGAAGTATGCCCCAGCATGCAGCACGGCGGACCTTACCCCGCTACCACAGACAGCAGGTTCACCTCTGTAGGAACAGGAGCCATCAAACGATGGGTACGCCCGGTAGCCTTTCAGGACCTTTCGGAACCCCTGCTTCCCGACGCACTAAAAGATGCCAATCCTTTAGGGATATACCGCACGGTCAATGGCGAAAACACCAGAAAAGCCCTTTAAACGTGATCAGTAAAAAGAAATTCTTTTGCATCGACGCCCATACCTGCGGAAATCCGGTAAGGGTGGTCGCTTCCGGAGCTCCGTCGCTCAAGGGAAGTACCATGAGTGAAAAACGGCAGCACTTTATTCGCGAGTACGATTGGATTCGCAAAGGCCTCATGTTCGAACCCCGTGGCCACGATCAAATGAGCGGTAGTATCGTATATCCGCCTATAGACCAGCAGAACGATATGAGCATTCTCTTTATAGAGACCAGCGGGTGTTTACCTATGTGCGGTCACGGCACCATTGGCACCATAACCGTGGTTCTTGAAGAAGGCCTCGTTACCCCCAAAACCCCCGGGAAGATCCGCATGGAAGCACCGGCGGGATTGGTCGAGATCGACTACGAGATGGAGGGTGGAAAGGTGCAATGGGTAGCCCTGAAAAATGTCCCGTCATTCCTGGCTGAGAGCCAACTCGAAGTCACCTCCGAACACCTCGGCAAACTCACCTTCGATGTAGCTTATGGCGGTAATTACTATGGGATCATTGATCCGCAGGAAAATTTTTCAGGCATTGAAAATTATTCAGCTTCCCAGCTCATTCGTTACAGCCAGGAGATCCGCAAACGCATCAATGAAGAATACCCCAAAAAGTTCATACACCCGGAGAATCCAACGATAAACGGGGTATCGCATTTGCTGTGGACGGGAAAACCTATTTCGGAAAGTGCCACGGCACGTAATGCGGTGTTCTACGGCGATAAAGCCATTGACCGTTCCCCTTGTGGAACAGGGACCTCTGCACGAATGGCACAATGGCACGCTAAAGGATTATTAAAAGAAGGTGATATCTTTATACATGAAAGCTATATAGGATCGGTCTTTGAAGGCCAAATACAAGGAACTACAACAGTAGACTCCTTTAAGGCCATCATCCCGGTGATCAAGGGGTGGGCTAGAATTTATGGTTACAATCAACTAATTATCGATCCGGAAGACCCGTATGCGGAAGGCTTCCAGGTAATTTGATCTTATGGAAAAAGAAGTTATTGTTATCGGTGGAGGTATTATAGGCCTCTGTACCGCATATTACCTGCAGCAGGATGGCCACCAGGTAACGGTTATCGATAAGGGAAATATGGACCGGGGAGCTTCCTTTGTAAATGCCGGATACCTTACTCCCAGTCATATTATTCCGCTGGCAGCACCCGGAATGATCAACAAAGGACTCAAATGGATGTTCAATTCTGCGAGTCCGTTCTATATGCAGCCAAGACTGGACGCAGACTTTCTGAAATGGGCCTGGCATTTTAAACGCTCAAGTACAAAGCAAAAGGTAGCAAAAGCCATCCCAGTGATCAAGGATATCAACCTGCTCAGTAAGGAACTGTATACTGAACTACACGAACAAGGCGAATTGGGTGACTTCCAATTCGAAAAGAAGGGATTGCTCATGCTGTATAAGACAGCGAAAGCGGCAGACAGTGAACTCGAAGTCGCTGAGATCGCAACACGTGAAGGTCTTGAAAATAAAATTCTGGACCGTGAAGCCCTGCTGGCACTCGAGCCCGGGATAGCCCCATCGGTAAGGGGAGCGGTACATTACCTGTGTGATGCCCATACCACCCCCGATGAATTCATGGGTAAGATGATCGCCTACCTGGAAAATGCCGGGGTAAGGATCCTCAAAAATACCGAGATCGATAGGATGACCATCGCTAAGGGCACCGTCAAGTCTGCACATAGCGGAGAGATGTCCTTTCATGCTGATCACTTTGTGGTGTGTTCAGGAGCATGGAGCGCAAAACTTGCCAGGCAGGCAGGCACTAACCTCTCCCTTCAGGCCGGAAAAGGATATCGCATTAATGTATCCCGCGAGCTACCGATCTCCTACCCCGCCGTACTGTGCGAGTCAAAAATTGCGGTAACGCCCATGAGCGGATTCACCCGGCTTGCAGGAACCATGGAATTTTCAGGCATCAATCACCACATACGAACAGAAAGGGTAGAGGCCATAGCTGTACAATCTGCAAGCTACTATAACGGGCTACACATCGAAGAAGTTGAAAAACAGGATGCGCAATGCGGACTAAGACCTGTTTCGCCAGACGGACTTCCATATATAGGCGCATTACCGGGTCTGAAAAACGCAGCCATAGCTACGGGTCATGCCATGATGGGATGGAGCCTTGGACCCGCCACCGGAAAGCTCATCGCTGAGATCATGGGCGAGCGCCCCACCAGCCTTGACCTTACCCCCTTTGAGCCGGGACGACGATTCTGAGCCTTTGGAATGAGCTGAAAAGGGAGTTTTTACATCATTTTTGGTATTCTTTAACATTTTAAGTAATTTATTTTTTTATACTATCGGAAACCTAAAATTCTTATATGTTAATAACTACAGTTAAAGAGGGTGAAAGCATTGAAAGAGCCCTGAAAAGATTCAAAAGAAAGTTCAAAAAGACCAAAGTCCTCCAAGAGTTGCGCCAGCGTCAGCAATTCACCAAACCCTCGGTAGCCAAACGTAAAATGAAACAAAAGGCGGCCTACAAAGAAGTGTTTCTAAGAAATCTCGAAGAGTAAGGACCTTTAGTACCTGTTGTTTTCATGTAATTATTCTTTAGATTTACCCTAAAGTCTGATACATGATCACACCACTGGAATTCTATAATGAACGCACCCGGACCTTCCGGGCAAAGCATAAAGCAGTCAAATCACAACTGGCAAGGATCAGTGTATTTCGGCTGCTTGTTTTTTTAGCAGTTTCCGGAGCCCTCTATGCCTACCACAACACAGCGGCAGAGGTAGCGGTGATCGTGATCCCGGGACTGCTGCTCTTTCTCTTCCTGGTTAATCGCAGTACCCGCCTTAAATACACTAAGCGCAAATACGCCCACCTGATACGCATTAACGAAACCGAAACAGAAGTGCTACGGGGAAATACCGAAACCCTGGACCCGGGTAACGACCTCAAGGATCACCATCACGCCTACAGTCATGACATCGACCTTTTTGGCCCGGGATCCTTCTTTCAATACAGCAACCGAACCGTTACAGCTATGGGAAGGCAACACTACGCCGGCGAGCTCGCCTCAAATAGCATTGACGATATTCCCCTCAGACAAGAAGCCATAGCAGAGCTCTCTGCCCTTCCCGAATGGCGACAGGACTTTATGGCAAACGCTGCCATGATCAAAAGTGAAACTCCTGAAAAGGATATTTTAAAATGGGTGACCGGCTTTAGCCCAACCCTCCCAAAATCCGTGAAATGGCTTCCTGCGGTTTGGACCTTATTAAGCGTTATACTTACGACCCTGACCCTGACCCAAACGATCACCACCCAAACCTTTGTGTTGTGGTTCATAGCAGGCCTGGTGATATCGGGAATCTTTCTCGGGCGTATTAGTAAGCTCAGCCTCTTTATAAGCAAAACGCAGGACACCTTCCGGCAGTATCAAAAGTTGTTGGAAGCTATCGAAGATCAGGAGTTCAGTTCTGCACTGCTGCAATCCTATAAAGAGTACGCCTTTAAGAATGGAGCAACCGCTTCTCTGAAATTAAAGAAACTCGCCCGCCTTATCGACGCCCTGGACCAGCGCAATAACCTTTTGGTAGCCATCATTATTAATCCGCTGGGACTTGCCGACCTGTTTAATGCTTTGCGTATCGAGAAATGGCTTACAGAACACCGGGAGGAAGTGAGCCACTGGTTTACAACCATCGCCTTCTTTGATGCCGCCATCACCAAGGCCAACTTTCACTTTAACCACCCCGAATATCATTTTCCGGAGATCACCGCCGAAGGAGCAGTGATCCAAGCCGAGGCTCTCGGCCACCCGCTTATCCCTGAAGAAAAGCTGGTACGTAACCCGGTGACCATAGACACCCACAACTTCATGGTGATCACCGGGGCCAATATGGCCGGGAAAAGCACCTTCCTCAGAACGGTAGCCCTTTTTATCGTGATGGGTAATTGTGGTTTGCCGGTATGTGCCTCCCGGGCGCGCTACAGGCCGATAAAACTTATTACCAGCATGCGTACCGCCGACTCCCTCAATGAAGAAGCCTCGTACTTTTATGCCGAGCTCAAACGGCTGCGCTTTATCGTTGATGAGCTTAAGGATACTGAATATTTCATTATCCTCGACGAGATCCTGAAAGGCACCAATAGCAAGGATAAGGCTGCCGGCTCACGAAAATTCGTCGAGCGCCTGGCCAACTCCGGATCTACCGGGATCATTGCCACCCACGACCTCAGCCTTTGTGAGATCGCTGAAGAAATAAAAAGCGTCAAAAATTACTTTTTTGACGCTTATATCGAAAATAGTGAACTCCGCTTTGATTACAAGATCAGGCCGGGCATTTGCACCAATATGAATGCTTCGTTCCTGCTTGACAAAATGGGTATCGTTTAACTGATACCGCTATACGGCCTTAAGGATAAAGTAGTTCTTCTTACCGCGTTGCAACAACACGAACTGACCGTTGATCAGATCGTCTTTGCCAATGACATAGTCTTCTTTAACCTTTTCCTGGTTCACAGAAATAGAATTTTCTTTGAGAGCTCTTCTCGCCTCCCCGTTCGATTTGAGGAATCCTGATCTGGCAGAAAGGGCACCGATCATATCCAGCCCCGCTTCTACATCGGCCAGGGAAACTTCTGCCTGAGGCACTCCGTCAAACACTTCCAGGAAAGTTGTGGCATCAAGTGCTTTCAGATCTTCAGAGGTAGACCTTCCGAAAAGTATGGAAGATGCCTTAACGGCTTTCTCGTATTCTTCTTCAGAATGCACAAAGCTGGTCACCTCTTTGGCCAGAGTCTTTTGAAGTAAACGCTGGTGAGGAGCTTCCTTATGCTCACGGATGAGGTTTTCTACCGTTTCCCTGTCGAGGAAGGTAAAGATCTTGATGTATTTTTCGGCATCCTCGTCGGAGGTATTCAGCCAGAACTGGTAGAACTTATATACGGAGGTCTTGGTGGCATCGAGCCATACGTTCCCACCTTCCGATTTACCGAACTTGGACCCATCGGCTTTGGTGATAAGCGGACAAGTCATAGCGTATGCCTTAGCACTTTCTTCAGCATCGCTACCGGCAAACATTCTTCTGATAAGCTCCGTTCCCGTGGTAATATTACCCCATTGGTCACTACCCCCCATTTGGAGCGTACATCCCATGGTCTTGTACAGGTGATAAAAATCGTACCCCTGAATAAGCTGGTAGGTGAATTCTGTGAACGACATTCCCACACCAGATTCGGCACTAAGACGTTTCTTTACCGAATCCTTGGCCATCATATAATTTACGGTAATACGCTTCCCAATATCTCTCGCAAAATCGATAAAGGTAAAGTCCTTCATCCAGTCGTAGTTATTTACCAGTACGGGAGCATTCTCTGCTGAAGAATCAAAATCAAGGTAGCGCGATAACACCCCTTTGATCCCTTCCACGTTCTTTGCGAGCGTAGCTTCATCGAGCAGGTTGCGCTCATCAGATTTTCCGGTAGGATCTCCGATCATCCCGGTAGCACCTCCAACAAGGGCTACAGGCTTATGCCCGAATTTTTGCAGATGAACCAATAGGATAATGGGCACAAGACTTCCAATATGCAGGGAATCCGAAGTGGGATCGAACCCAATATAGGCTGTGGTCATACCCTTATTTAAATGTTCTTCAGTACCTGGCATGATATCGTGAACCAGGCCTCTCCATTGTAATTCTTCTACTATATTCTTGGACATAGATCTTAATTTTAATCTCCCGCAAAGATAATGGTTTCCATTTATTTGAACAGGGAAACCACCAGGGCAATATCCTTGTAAATTCCCCGTATTTAATTTGTAATTTGGCGTTATGATTTTACTCACCGGCGGAACAGGACTTATCGGTTCACATCTATTACTTGAATTCTTAAACAGAGAACTCAGGGTTAGGGTTTTATACAGAAATAAAGAGAAGCGCAAGCGTACGATCAACTTTCTTACCGAACAAGGTATCGATACAGAAAAGGCAGGTCAGATCGATTGGGTTAAAGGTGATATTCTCGATATCCCCACCCTGAATCAGGCTATAAACGGGGCAGATAAAGTATTTCATTGCGCAGCCCTCATCTCTTTTGATCCCGGGGATTACCGCAAGCTGAGAAAGGTCAATATCGAGGGCACCGCTAATGTGGTTAACGCCTGTATCGACCACGGGGTAAAACAATTGTTATATATGAGCAGTGTGGCCGCCCTTGGGGGTACCATAAATGGTAAGCCTATATCAGAAACTAACGAGTGGAATCCCTCTCAAGACAACAACGTATACGCCATTACCAAATACGGAGCAGAGATGGAAGTATGGAGAGGCACCCAGGAAGGTGTACCCTGCGCGATCTTTAACCCCGGAGTCGTGCTTGGAGAAGGCATATGGGAGAACAGCACCGAAAAGTTCTTTAGCGCTGTTGACAAAGGATTGCGATACTATCCCGGAGGAACATCCGGATTCGTTGACGTGAAAGATGTGGTTCGGGCTATCATGACTACCACGGTCACCAACATCACCAATGAACGATTCGTCCTGGTAGGCGAAAACCTGTCCTATAAAGACCTCTTTAGTGGCATCGCAGCTGTTACCGGAAACAAAGCCCCCGATAAAAAACTGAGTCCGTGGATCCTGGAAATTTTATGGCGACTGGATCGCTTTCGCACGGCGATCTTCGGAGGTCCTGCAAAGCTTACCAGGGCCAATGCCCGTTCGGCCTCAGAGACCACCCTTTACGACAACAGCAAGGCCAAAGAAGTGCTTGACCTGAGCTTTACCCCCATAAGCTATACCCTTGAGCGCATTGCAAAGTACCGTTAAGACTTTAAGAAAAGGTATTATTTCTTAACACTATCCTTTTTTTGCTCCAGACTATCGATAGCCGCATTCACCTTATCACGCTGTTCATTGAGCTCATCCATTTGGGTATCGAGCCCTGCTTTAAGGCTGTCCAGACGTTCTTCTACCCGCGTATAAATTCTTTCATGGGTAAGGGGTTTGGAAGTGTAATACGCTGCACTCGAAGCGAGACGAGCACTGTCTATATCAAATTTATTGTACAGGTATTCCTTTGTGTTGATCCCGTTCTCCTTGAACTTATCGTAACCGCTGTTGCGCGCTGCATTGATCAGGGAGATGTCAAAATAGATATCTACCATCGTATCTTCCGGGATAAGGTCTTCGGGTTTATTGACCACTTCTTCTGTGCAGGAACACAGAAGAAGCAGGCCAACGATCCATACCAGATGTTTCATGATCCAGTTGTTTTTTTTAGCGGTTAAAAGTGAGTCGTTTAACCCTTCTTCCTTCGTTAAACTTACCGTTCTCATAAGCCAGGAAGCCATTCACAAAAGTATGAGTGACCGCACTGCTAAAGCGCGTACCTTCAAACGGAGACCACTGGCATTTATAAAGGATATTACTCTTGTCTACGGTCCATTCTTTATTGAGGTCTACCAGCACCAGGTCTGCGTAATACCCCTCTCTGATGTATCCTCGTTTTTCGATATCAAAAAGGATGGCCGGATTGTGACTCATTTTACGAACGAGTTTCTCCATACTGATCTTTCCTTCCTTATGCTTTTCGAGCATGGCGGCCAGGGTATGCTGAACCAACGGCCCTCCTGATGGTGCTTTGGTATATACGTTCTGTTTTTCTTCCAGGGTATGCGGAGCGTGGTCGGTAGCCAAAATATCGATACGATCATCGAGTAAGGCGTCCCATAACGCGTCCCTGTCGGCAGCGGTCTTTACTGCAGGATTCCATTTGATGAGCGTACCTTTTTCGGCGTAGTCTTCATCAGAGAACCACAGGTGGTGGGTACACACCTCTGCAGTGATCTTTTTCTCCTCCAGCGGAATATCATTAGTGAACAGGTCTGTTTCTTTAGCAGTAGAAACGTGAAAAACGTGTAGTCTGGCACCAGTGCGCTTAGCCAGCGCAATGGCATTGGACGAAGACAGGTAACACGCCTCTTCGCTACGGATAAGGGGGTGATTGGCGATCGGAATATCATCGCCATACATCTCCTTATAGCGTTCGAGGTTAGCTCTTACGGTAGCCTCATCTTCACAATGGGTAGAGATCACCAGCTCAGTATTCTTAAAGATCTTTTCAAGTACCTCTTCGTTATCAACCAGCATGTTCCCTGTTGAAGAACCCAGGAATAATTTCACCCCGGCACATGCCTTAGGGTCGAGCCTTTTTAGTTCTTCAAGGTTGTCATTGGTTCCTCCGAACATAAAAGAATAGTTGGCGAAAGAGGTGTTACGGGCGATCTCCATTTTCTCCTCCAGCCTTTCTCTTGTAACGGTTTGCGGATTCGTATTAGGTTGCTCTATAAAGGTGGTCACCCCACCCGCAATGGCCGAACGGCTCTCTGTTGCGATATTTCCCTTATGGGTTAGACCGGGCTCACGAAAATGCACCTGGTCGTCGATAATTCCGGGCAACAGGTATTTGCCATTGGCATCAATAACGGTATCGGCCTTATCGCCACTGATATCGGAACCGACCTCAACAATATGATAGCCGTCTATAAGGACATCACCCTGAAGGATCTTATCTTCATTTACGATGTTGGCACTCTTGATAAGAATTTTGCTCATACGATTTATCTTTTTTATTAAAGAGACTCTTCCACTTCATGCTTAAAACTCCCAGCACCGCTTCATGGATAATGGCTCCACTCATTTTTGACTGTCCGAGCTCGCGGTCCTTAAATATAATGGGTACTTCTACCAGCTTAAACCCACGGGTATAAGCCCTGAACTTCATCTCGATCTGAAAGGCATAGCCCACAAATTGTATATCGTCAAGGTCAATGCCCTCGATCACCTTGCGGCTGTAACATATAAAACCTGCCGTAGGATCGTGAATACGCATCCCGGTAATGAGCTTCACATAGAACGAGGCCCCATAAGACAGGAGCACCCTGTTCAATGGCCAGTTCACCACATTGACCCCCTGCACATAACGGGAGCCTATAGCGATATCTACACCCGGCTTTTTGCAGGTGCGATACAATCGTTCAAGATCATTGGGGTCATGGGAGAAATCGGCATCCATTTCGAAAAGGTATTCATAATCCCTTTCCAGCGCCCACTTGAATCCGCTGATATAGGCCTTTCCCAGACCTTGCTTCTCCTTGCGAAGTAAGAGATGAAGCCTGCCGGAAAAACGATCCTGCATTTCCACCACCTTTTGGGCCGTACCGTCGGGTGAATTATCGTCTACAATAAGGACATCGAAAGTTTCTTTGAGCCCGAAGACCGCTTCGACAATGGCTTCCACATTCTCGATTTCGTTGTATGTGGGTATAATTACAAGACCTTTAGCGTGCATCCATTTGGAGTTAGTCCCACAAAAATAATATTTATACGAGGCAAATAACCTAATATTTACGATTTTCAACATAGGAAGTAGGAACGGAGGTCAAAGTATTTTCTAATTTTAAAGCAAAGCAACCGGTATATGCGCACTTTCAGAAAGAGCAAGAATACACTCCTGATCCTGATCCTCGTTATTACAGGTGCCAACCTCCTTCAGATCATTTTCACCGAATTGCTCATGGACGAGGCGTATTATGTGTATTTCTCACGGGAGCTTTCATGGGGCTATTTTGACCACCCTCCCATGGTTGCTTTTCTCATTCACCTGGGCAGCAGCATACTTCCGGCAGAGGCAGGGGTACGTCTTTTTTCACCATTCATCTACGCCTTGAGTCTTATTTTGCTCTGGGACCTTGTTGACCATCCGCTCAAAGGCAAACACCCCTGGCTGTTCTTTTGGTTTACGGGAAGTCTGGCCCTGTTAAGTGCCTTTGGCTTTTTTATGCTTCCGGACACCCCACTTATCCTTTTTGGTATTTTACTGGTTTGGGTCTATAAAAGACACCTCAACAACCCCGATCTGCTTACCATGGTTGGAATGGGCCTTTGCATGGCCGCTATGATGTACAGTAAGTACCAGGGAGCCCTGTTCATTACCTTCCTCTTACTCTCCAGACCCCAAAACTTTAAGGACGGAAAGATCTGGGGAGCTATAATCCTTGCGCTCATTCTCTACCTACCGCATCTGTGGTGGCTTTACGATAACGACCTGGTATCCCTGAGATATCACCTGGTAGAAAGAGCGAACAGTGCCTATCACCCTCGGTTTACCCTGCATTACCTGTTAAATATGATCGCCCTTGGCGGACTGGCATTTCCGCTGGTGTATTTTGCGGTAGTGAAAGCTCCGGTAAAGAATGCTGTAGATCGCGGACTCAAAACCGTGTTCTACGGATTCATCCTGTTTTTTCTGATCTCCAGCTTCAATCGAAAAACACAGATCCAATGGGTAAACCTCGTTCATATCCCCCTGGTACTTTTCACCTATCGCTACGCGCTGAACCACCTGCATTTTAGAAAATGGCTTTACCGCTTAAGTGCGGCCACCGTTGTACTCCTCACCTTTTTGCGACTGGCCATGGTATTCCCGCAGTTGTCGCCCGTTCCTCTTGAAACACATGGTAATAAAGAGTGGACACGAGAATTATACGAGAAGACCGGTGGCTTACCCGTGGTGTTTCACAATTCGTACCGAGATGCAGCCACCTACGCTTTTTATACCGGGGCCAGGGTATTTTCGCTTAATGATGTAGGTTACCGCCAAAATCAATTCGACATTGACCATTCTGAGACCCCACTAAGAAACAAACCTGTAGTTCTCCTATCCCAGGACCCTGTTAGCAATGCCAGCATTACGTATACCCGACCATTTAAGCACAAGGAATGGTACGGCATGGTGATCGATTCCTTTGTCAACTACAGCAAACTGCAATTTAACCTGGACAACAGGGAATTTGCCACCGGCATCCCGGATGAATTCACGGCACAGCTCCATAATCCATATCCCGAGACCATCCCTCTAAGGAAATTGCGCATTGAGGGGATCACCTATGATGACAACAGAAAAATTATAGATACATTTGTGCTGAAAACCGGAGATCCTGAAATAGTATTGCCCCCCGGAAAAAGTGCAGAACTTCGTTTTAGCTTACCCGGAAAGAAGAAACCTATTAAGGCATCCTACTTTCATATCGGTCTGGGGCATTATGATTTCAAACCCGGATTTGAAGGAAATATGGTAAATATCAACCCTGTTGAACGAGATCCTTAGAAATACCCAATACCTGACCACAGAGTCGATCCTGCTATTTATAAGCCTGCTGTGCATTACCCTTGCCAAGGTCCTTGACGAGCAGAGATTCCACGCTTTTCTGGCCATTATAATCAACCAGCGTTACCTCAAAGTTTACAGCAAAGAACAAAATAAGACCCAAAACAGGTTCAATCTCCTGCTATTTGTACCCCAGCTTGTAGTGATCGCCATGATCATTAAAGAAGGGATCGACCGACTGGATCTGGCAAAAGATACCAATATATTGGTCATAATAAGCTTTTTAACCCTTTTCATCCTGTTTAAATACTACCTGGAGAAGATCATCGCCACCATCTTTGAAATAGGAAATTTCACCGAGAGTTTTCAATTTCATAAACTTACCTACAGAAACTACAGCGCCCTGATCTTGTTACCCCTTTTAGCATATTACACTTATTCAGGATTAGACAAGAATATCCTGATTGTCATAGCCTTATCGATCTTTCTTTTATTAAACCTCATTAGTCTGGCCCTCACATTGCTAAATCATCAAAAATCGATCTCGAGATATTTGTTTTATTTTATTTTGTATCTTTGCGCGCTAGAAATAGCCCCTTATTTAATACTGGCAAACCTAGTGTTCACCGATAAGGCTTAAACTTAATAGCACCCATGAAAGTTAAGACCATCTTAGTTTCCCAGCCCGAACCTAAAGTAGAGAATTCACCCTACTCGAGACTCGTTGAAAAACAAAAAATTAAAGTAGATTTCAGGCCTTTCATTCATGTTGAAGGTGTAGATGCCAAAGAGGTAAGACAACAAAAGATCGACCTGAAAGACTTTACTGCTATTATACTTACCAGTAGAAATGCGGTAGATCACTTTTTCAGAATTGCAGAAGAAATGCGATTCAAAGTGCCGGACACAATGAAGTATTTCTGCCAGTCTGAAGCTGTAGCCTACTACCTTCAAAAATATGTAGTATACCGTAAGCGTAAGATCTATGTTGGTAAGCGTACTTTCCAGGAGCTTGCGCCCATGATCAAGAAATACAAGGATGAAAAATTCCTTCTACCTTCTTCAGACATCCTTAAGCCTATCGTACCCGATACGCTTGACGAGTTAAAGGTAAACTGGCAACGTGCTATTCTTTTCAAGACCGTGATCAGTGACCTGTCTGATCTTTCTGATGTAACGTACGACATCCTGGTATTCTTCAGCCCTTCAGGAATTGAGTCACTTTTAAAGAACTTCCCTGATTTCAAACAGAACAATACAAGGATCGCTGTGTTCGGAAACACCACGCAAAAGGCAGCTGCAGAAGCAGGACTCCGCATTGATATCGAAGCGCCAACACCGGATTCACCTTCTATGACCATGGCACTGGAACGCTATATCGAGAAGAACAACAAGAAATAATTTTAGTTTTCTAAATAAAAAAACCTCCGGAGATCCCGGAGGTTTTTTTTCATTAACACTTTAGATAACCTGATCAAACCAGGGGGCCTCCTGCTTTGATCTCGTCATTAGCATATTCTTCAAACTTCTTGAAATTCTCTTTGAAGGCATCTGCCAGCTGTTGCGCTTTGGCGTAATACCCTTCATCATTATTCCATGTTTGTCTTGAGCTCAACACTTCGGTCGGCACTCCTGGACATGTTCGTGGCTGGGCCACTCCGAACACAGAATGTATATGATAATCTTCATGGTTAATGGTCTCTCCGAGCTCACCGTTCATGGCGGCAGTGATCATGGCTCGGGTGTATTTAAGCGCCATTCGCTTACCTACCCCATAAGGCCCGCCGGTCCACCCGGTATTGATCAACCATACATTAACACCGGCCTCTTTCATCTTAGCACTCAGCATTTCTGCATATTTGGTAGGATGTAACGGCATAAAAGGCGCTCCGAAACAAGCAGAAAAAGATGGTACCGGCTCATCGATCCCAGCCTCGGTACCCGCCACCTTAGCGGTATACCCGCTTATAAAGTGATATGCAGCCTGCCCGGGAGTCAGCTTCGAAATAGGAGGCAGTACTCCAAAGGCATCGGCAGTAAGGAAAAAGATATTCTTTGGGTTCTTACCTATAGATGGTTTTTGGATATTATCGATATGATCAATCGGGTAGCTCACCCTGGTATTTTGGGTGATACTGGTGTCGGCAAAATCGACCTCACCTTGATCGTTCATGATCACATTCTCAAGGATCGCTCCTTTCTTAATAGCGCCAAATATCTCCGGCTCACTTTCTGCACTGAGATTGATCACCTTAGCATAGCAGCCACCTTCAAAATTGAATACCGTATTCTCACTGGTCCATCCGTGCTCGTCGTCCCCGATAAGTTTTCTGTTCGGATCGGCCGAGAGCGTTGTTTTTCCTGTTCCTGAGAGTCCGAAGAAAATAGCGGTATCGCCATCGTTCCCTATATTGGCACTACAATGCATAGGAAGGGTGTTCTTGAAAACAGGAAGCTCGAAATTAAGCGCCGAAAAGATCCCTTTCTTGATCTCGCCGGTATATCCGGTTCCTCCGATAAGAGCCACCTTACGGGTAAAGTTGAGGATCGCAAAGTTATGCTGACGCGTACCATCAACCTCAGGATCGGCCATAAAACCGGGCGCATTGATCACGGTCCATTCTTCTTCAAAACCTTTAAGCTCTTCAGCTTCAGGACGAATGAACATATTGTAAGCGAACAAATTACTCCATGGATACTCATTGATCACACGAATGTTGGTCTTATAGTTCTCATCGGCACAGGCATAACAGTCGCGCACATAGACTTCCTTATCGTCAAGATAGGCAACGACCTTGTCGTATAAGGCATCAAATTTATCTGCTTCGAACGGCTTGTTGATATTTCCCCACCACACTTTATCGGCAGTGATCTCATCGCGAACAATGAAACGATCTTTGGGGGAACGTCCGGTAAACTCTCCGGTATTAACAGCGAGAGCCCCCGAAGAGGCCTCTCTGCCCATATTCTTTTCCAGCGTGATCTTGTGCAGTGTTTCAGGATCTAATTGGTAATGCACCTTGGCATTATTGATCCCATACTTTTTTAAAGAAATTGAATTCGTAACCAGGGCTTTGTCAACCATAGTACTAGTAGTTTATTGGATTAAAGATGGGTCAAAATTAGGAAATAACTCCCGTACTACAACGTTTGAGCGTGTTATTTTTTCCAACTAAAAAACTGATAAATGAGCACACCCCACGCTGCGATAAGCAGTGTGCCGCCAATGGGCGTCACAAAGCCTATCTTCTTAAAATCGAAGGCGGTCATACTATTGGTCGCCAGCAAATAAATTGAACCCGAAAACATAAGCACCCCGGTAAGCACCAGATAAAATACTGCCGTTTTGGCCTGAACAGAAAGGTGAGGTAAATGCGCCACAGCTATAAGCAACAGGGCGTGATACATTTGATATTTAACCCCGGTCTCAAAGGTCTTAATGGCCTGAGCATCTACCAGATTCTTAAGTCCGTGTGCCCCGAAAGCCCCCAGTATTACTGCTAGGGCTCCGAAAATAGCCCCTGTGATCAATAATGTTCTTGTCATAATTAACTAGCTTGAAATTGTTATAGAATTAACATTTTAATACATTCGTGTTAAATTAACCGACACACCATGAACAAGATCCTCATCTTTGGCGCCGGAAAATCGACGTCATACCTTATACCTTACCTACTTGAAAAAGGCGCAGCTCACGATCTGCAACTCACCATAGCCGACATCAATCTTGAAAACGCCCAAAAGGCATGTATGGACAGTGAGCGGTGTCAGGCTGTAAAGTTAGATATTTTTGCAGAGGAAGAGCGCGGGAAGGCCATAGCAAGTCACGACCTCGTGATCTCTATGCTCCCTGCAAGACTTCATATTAATATTGCCCGCGATTGCCTGAAATACGAAAAGCATATGGTTACCGCCTCCTATGTGAGTGCCGAAATGGAAGCCCTGCACGAAGAAGCCCAGGAAAAAGGATTGTTATTTCTCAATGAGATCGGCGTAGATCCGGGGATCGACCATATGAGTGCCATGCAGGTAATAGACCAAATACGCAGCAAGGGCGGGAAGATGCTCCTCTTTGAATCGTTTACCGGCGGACTCGTAGCTCCGGAGAGCGACAACAACCTGTGGAACTACAAGTTTACCTGGAATCCGAGAAACGTAGTGGTTGCCGGACAAGGTGGGGTTGCCAAATTTATTCAGGAAGGCAAATACAAATACATTCCCTACAACAAACTCTTTCGCCGTACCGAATTCATGGAAATTGAAGGCTATGGCTGGTTTGAGGGATACGCCAACAGGGATTCCTTAAAATACAGGGACGCCTACGGACTCCAGGATGCGCTCACCCTTTATCGCGGCACCATGCGCCGGGTTGGATATTCACGTGCCTGGAATATGTTCGTGCAATTAGGCATGACTGACGACAGCTTTACCCTGGAAGGCTCTGAAGATATGACCTACCGGGAATTTGTAAATGCTTTCCTGCCATACTCCCCTACCGATTCTATTGAACTAAAGCTACGCCATTACCTGAAGATCGATCAGGATGATATTATGTGGCAGAAGCTCGTGGACCTCGACCTTTTCAGCAACACAAAGACCATAGGTATAATGGATGCCACTCCGGCCCAGGCCCTCCAAAAGATCCTGGAGGAAAAATGGACCCTGGACCCGGAAGACAAAGATATGATCGTGATGTACCACAAGTTCGGATACGAGATCAACGGGGTGAAAAAACAACTGGATAGCCATATGGTGGTCATCGGAAAAGACCAGAGGTATACAGCCATGTCTAAAACAGTAGGCCTGCCTGTGGGTATTGCTACCCTGCAGATCCTGAAAGGCAACTTTAAACTCACCGGGGTAAGGATCCCTATTTACAAAGAGATCTACGACCCTGTAATGAAGGAACTAAAAGAGTACGATATCGAATTCAGCGAATTCGAAGTCCCCTACCTGGGTTACAATCCGGATAATGTAGCCGGGTAACATTGTACAAGCCGACGTATTTTCGGAGTTTTCATTTCATATTGTCTGCTTTTCTGTAATTTTATTGAAAATCAGAAAGCACCATGAAATCCAACCAGGAACGTATTACCATAGACGGGATCGACAAAGAGATCCTCAGACACCTTATGGAAGATGCCCGGAAGCCTATACTTGAGATCGGAAGAAAATTGGGGATCTCAGGCGCCGCAGTCCACCAACGCCTGCGCAAGCTTGAATCTTCCGGACTCATTACGGGATCTAAGTTCGTTATCAATCCGAAGGTTCTGGGCTATAGCACGATGGCATTTATTGGCATCTACCTGGACAAGGCCATGCGAAATCCTGAAGCCGTAAAACAGCTTCGGGAGATCCCCGAAGTTCTCGAATGCCATTATACTACAGGGAACTGGTCGATACTGATCAAACTTCTGTGCCGGGACAACGAACACCTCATGCAACTGCTGAATACCCAAATACAGGCCATTGAAGGGGTAAGCCGGACCGAAACCTTTATATCGCTCAACCAACAGATCGACCGACAGATCGGGTTATAACAAAAAAAGCCCGGTGATCCGGGCTATTCTTTGTTATTTCAAAAGGGCTTAATCTCTTCCTCCGAAAACCTGCATAGCGAAATACAGCAGGGTTGCCAGTGAACCAACAGCGGCTACCACATAGGTTCGGGCAGCCCATTTAAGGGAATCTTCAGCACCCTGAAGCTCGTTGTGCGTTACCATATTGCGATTCTTGAGCCAGGCAAGGGCACGGTTACTCGCATCGTATTCCACAGGCAGGGTCACAAAGCTAAACAGGGTCCCCAAGGCATACATAGCCAACCCGATCACTGCGATGGTATACCCAAACGAAGTAGAAGCCGCAAGTACCAGTCCGCCGAAGATCACCCAAACCGACATTCCTGAAGCCACACTAACCACAGGTACGAGTTTGGAACGAAATTGCAGCCACTCATATCCTTTGGCGTGTTGCACGGCATGTCCGCATTCGTGGGCAGCAACTGCCGCAGCAGCAGCGTTACGCTGGCTGTATACACCTTCACTGAGGTTTACAGTTTTCTTTGCAGGGTTATAATGGTCGGTAAGCATTCCCGGTGTCGAGATCACTTTCACATCGGTGATCCCGTGATCGTGTAGCATCTGCCTTGCGATCTCTGCTCCACTCATTCCGTTTTGCAAATGCACTTTGGAGTAGTGTCTGAACTTATTCTTCAGGGTAGAACTTACCACCATACTCACCAACCCGATCAATCCGATCAATATCCAATAGCTCATATCTTTTACATTTTAAGCTTAAATTTACCAAAACCTAAGCAAATATCCCGCCAAAAAATACTTCAGGACGCTTTGACAGCATCAGGCCTTGATAGCGCCATCCTGCCACCCAAAAGCCTCACTTATACCTTCATAGACCAGTTCTCCCCCAACGACATTGAGTCCTTTGGCTAATCCGGCATCGGCTTCACAGGCTTTCTCCCAACCCATATTTGCCAAACGAAGCACATAAGGCAGGGTAACATTAGTAAGGGCTACGGTAGACGTATAAGGCACGGCACCTGGCATATTCGCCACGCAATAGTGCACGACATCGTCTATAATAAAGGTAGGATCTTCATGGGTGGTTGGCCTTGAAGTCTCCACACATCCTCCCTGATCTACGGCCACATCTACAATGACCGCGCCGGGGTGCATATCTTTGAGCATATCTTTTGTGATCAGGCTGGGCGCCTTCCCCCCGCGTATCAACACCCCTCCCACTACCAGATCGTGGGTACGTATGTGTTTACGTATATTGTATTCGTTCGAATATTCAGTAACCACATGGGGCGGCATGATATCGTTCACATAGCGCAGACGGTCCATACTAATGTCCATGATGGTTACATGAGCTCCAAGACCTGCAGCCATCTTGGCCGCCTGTATACCTACCACACCGGCACCAAGCACAAGCACCTTTCCGGGAGCCACTCCGGGAACACCCCCAAGGAGCACCCCTCTTCCCTTAATGGGCTTCTCAAGGTATTTAGCCCCTTGCTGGATGGCCATCCTTCCGGCTACCTCAGACATGGGCGTAAGCAAAGGCAGATCGCCCTTGCGATCTTCTACAGTCTCGTAAGCGATACAAACCGCCTTACTCTTCAACATGGCCAGCGTAAGCGGTTCGCTGGAAGCAAAATGGAAGTAGGTGAACACTACCTGCCCTTCTTGAACCAGGTCGTATTCCCGGGCAATAGGCTCCTTTACTTTCACGATCATTTCGGCCTGGCTGTATACCGATTCGATCGTTGGCGCGATCGTCGCACCTACCTTTTGGTAATCGGCATCGAAGAATCCGCTGCCTTCTCCGGCAGTTGACTGCACGACTACCGTATGGCCGTGTTTTACCAGTTCGTAAACGCCGGAAGGGGTCATCCCTACCCGACTTTCATTGTTCTTAATTTCTTTGGGAACACCAATGATCATGACGGAAGCTTTTAGAGATTATCCTTAAAAATGCTTCAATCCGGCGGAATAAAAAATAATTATCGACTAAAGGCTGTAGAATTATGAGCTTAACAAAAAAGACCCCCTAAAATTAGGGGGTCATTATGCTATTTATCGCGATATCTAATCTTCATCCCCAATATTATGGAGACTAGCACGAGTGTAACCGTATTTGCGAGAGTTACAGAAAGACTCTTTATAAGAATTCCGTAGATAAGCCAGAAGACCACCCCGGTAAAAAAGATCAGATACATGGTCAGGGAGATGTCGTCTACCTTCTTCGTTTTCCAGATCTGCCATACCTGAGGTACGAAAGCAATGGTGGTACACACCGCCGCGATCAACCCAAACACCTCTGAAAAATTAAACTCCATTTACCCTACGATATTAACGATCTTTCCGGGAACAACGATCACCTTCTTAGGCGTTCTTCCTCCCAACTGATCCTGAGTGCGCTCATCGGCCATCACCACCTTCTCGATCTCTTCCTTATTAAGATCCAGGGAAAGCTCCATGGTAAAACGCATCTTCCCGTTAAAAGAGATCGGATACGTCTTGGTACTTTCCACAAGGTATTTCTCTTCGAACACCGGGAATGCTGCATGAGCCACAGAGGTATCGTGTCCCAGCTTATGCCATAGCTCTTCTGCGATGTGTGGTGCATAAGGCGACATCAATACGGCCAGGGGCTCCAGGATAGCTCTGCTGTGACATTTTTGTGCAGTAAGTTCGTTCACACAGATCATAAAGGTCGACACGGAGGTATTAAAAGAGAAATTCTCGATATCTTCTTCGACCTTCTTAATGGTCTTATGCAGTGATTTCAAACTTTCGGCCGATGGTTGCTCATCGGTAACTATGAGTTCTTCTTTCCCGAAATAAAGCTTCCACAGCTTCTTCAGGAAGTTGTGCACTCCGGTAATACCAGCTGTATTCCATGGTTTTGCCTGCTCCAGAGGCCCCAGGAACATCTCGTACATCCTCAGGGTATCGGCACCGTACTCCTGGCAAATATCATCGGGATTCACCACATTGTACTTCGACTTGGACATTTTTTCCACTTCTCTGCCTACCACATATTTACCGTCTTCCATTTCGAATTCGGCATCGGCAAACTCAGGACGCCATAGTTTAAAGGCTTCCACATCGAGCTCATCAGAAGCGTTCACCATACTCACATCGGCATGGATCGCCTGAACAGCTCTGTCACCAACGAGGTTCTTCGATACAAACGTATTGGAGTTCTCCAATCGGTAAACAAAGGCACTGGTTCCCAGGATCATTCCCTGGTTGATCAGTTTTTTCGCGTATTCATCTACAGGAAGATGCCCGAGATCAAAGAGGAATTTCTGCCAGAAACGGCTGTATAGCAAGTGTCCGGTAGCGTGCTCACTTCCTCCTATATACAGATCGACATCTTTCCAGTATGCAAGTGCCTCCTGAGAAGCAAAAGCATCGGCATTCCCTGCATCCATATAACGGTTAAAATACCAGGAGCTACCTGCCCATCCTGGCATGGTATTAAGTTCGAGTGGGAATACCGTTTTATGATCGATAAGACTGTTATCTACCACCGTATTGGCTGTAGTATCCCATGCCCATACAGCGGCATTACCCAGCGGCGGCTCCCCGGTTTCGGTAGGGAGGTATTTCTCTACCTCCGGCAAAGCGATCGGCAGGTGTTCGGGATCGATCATTTTAGGCAGGCCGTTCACGTAGTAAACCGGGAAAGGCTCTCCCCAATAACGCTGTCTCGAAAACACGGCATCGCGCAAGCGGTAATTGATCTTTCCTTCACCCTGCCCCTTCTCTTCAAGGGCGGCGATCACTGCAGCACTAGCCTCTTTATACGGCATACCGCTTATAAAATCAGAATTGGCGATCACTGTGTTCTCCTTATCGGCAAACGCCTCTTCGGTCGTATCCACTCCCTCAAAGATATTAGGGATCGGCAACCCGAAATGTCTTGCAAAATCGTGATCTCTCTGATCTCCGCAAGGTACTGCCATTACCGCACCGGTTCCGTAACCTGCCAGGACGTAATCTCCGATCCACACAGGGATCTCTTCACCCGTGAACGGGTGCAGGGCGTATGCCCCAGTAAACACCCCGGTAATATTCTTTACATCGGCCATACGCTCACGCTCACTGCGCTTGGCAGTAGCAGCGACATAGGCCTCAACAGCTTCGCGTTGTTCGTTAGTAGTGATCTTTTTCACCAGGTCATGCTCAGGGGCCAGGGTCATGAACGACACTCCGAAAATAGTATCAGGCCTGGTCGTAAACACAGAGATCTGACCTTCGTGATCCTTGATATTAAAATGCACCTGGGCCCCTACAGATTTTCCGATCCAGTTACGCTGAATATCCTTAAGAGGCTCCGGCCAGTCGAGTCCTTCCAGTCCCTGAAGCAGGCGCTCAGCAAAGGCAGAGATCCGCATACTCCATTGGGTCATTTTCTTGCGTACTACAGGGTGACCTCCCCGCTCAGAAACGCCATTCACGATCTCATCATTTGCGAGTACCGTACCCAGTGCAGGACACCAGTTCACCTCGGCATCGGCGAGATAGGTAAGGCGGTATTTAAGCAGCATTTGCTCCTGCTCTTCTGCATTCATAGCATTCCACCCTTCTGCTGTGAATCCGGGCGTATCGTCATCACAGGCCGCAACAAGCTCAGCATTACCCTTTGTTTCGAAGATCGCTACAAGTTCGCTTACCGGGCGACTTTTCTCTGCCCCCTTATCGTACCACGAATTAAAAAGCTGGATAAAGATCCATTGCGTCCACTTGTAGAACGACGGATCTGAAGTACGCTCCTCACGGCTCCAGTCAAAAGAGAATCCTATTTGATCCAGCTGCTCCCGGTAACGAGAGATATTGGCCTCGGTAGTAAGTGCAGGGTGCTGACCGGTTTGGATAGCGTATTGCTCTGCCGGCAACCCGAAACTATCATACCCCATAGGGTGCAACACATTAAATCCTTTATGGCGCTTGTAACGGGCGTAGATATCAGAAGCGATATACCCCAGCGGATGCCCCACATGCAATCCTGCCCCGGAGGGATAAGGGAACATGTCAAGCACATAGAATTTTGGCTTGTCTGATTGGTTCTCTGCCTTGAAGGTTTGATTTTCGGCCCAGTACTTTTGCCATTTGGCCTCGATCTCGTTGAAATTGTACTTCATTACTGCTCTTAGTGTATTTCTAAACAGGCGGAATACCCTGTATGTATTGCTTTTATCTAAGGGGCAAAAATACGGTTATTGAAGCAAAGGTAAAAGTAAAATGAGAGTGGAATCCGTCGCGAGCGAATGCTTCGAAAATAAGGGCGAACGAGCGCGGGAAAGCATAAAAAACCTCTTCCGGAAACACTTTACACCCAGAGCGATCTGCCACGGGGTAACCACGATTTCCAAACCGGAAGAGGCTTGTGCGAACTTAATTTAGCAAAACTACAGCGACCAGGCTTTACCGCCGGTGAGCTCATCGAGAGATTCACAACCGGAATAGCTACCGGGAACGGGATCATAAGCCAAAACTTCTTCTCCCACCATCTCACTATTGGTATAGGCAAAAACTGCAAATCCTCTTAACGTTTTGAGGGCGTAGTGGTTTACTGCCTCGGCATCCCCGTCTACCATTTCTCCACGATCCATAGCTTCTTCATAGCTTCTGGCACGGGTAGTGAGATCGCCTGCTTTTTTATGCGCATCGCGTAAATGCGTATTCAAGAATGCGACATAATTTTCTGTGCTCACATCAGAAATAGCTCCGTAGGAAGCTTTAAGATCTTTAACGACCCCGTCAAGCGCCCACTGAAAGAACTTTTGTTCGCGCTCTGATATGCCACTTGCAATATACTTATCTATAAACTCCGGAACATTAACCGCACTGGCCGAGGGTGTATCGGTCGCCGGCAGGATCACATCGGTTATTGCCCGGACCACCGCCCCTTGTTCTGGGGTCAGGTGCTCAGGCACCCAGGTAGCCACCTCCGATTTACAGCTCTGCAGGAGACTGAGCAATCCCGGAGACGCCGCCATAAATCCGGCGGAAAGTCCGATGTTCCTCAATGCTTTTCTTCTATCCATAAATTCCAGGTTTTTAGAGGTTCATTTTTTTCAATTCTTCAACAGCGTGATTAGCCGCTCTTGCGGTAAAGGCCATATAGGTAAGCGAAGGATTCTGACATGCCGAAGAGGTCATGAACGACCCGTCTGTTACATATACATTCTTCACAGCATGCAGCTGGTTGTGCTTATTGAGAACAGAGGTTTTCGGATCCCACCCCATACGGGCGGTTCCCATCTCGTGAATACCGAGGCCCATCCCTCCGATATCATCATAGGTCCTTACATCTTTAAATCCGGCTGCTTCCAGCATTTCAACAGCCTGTAATTTCATATCTTCCCGCATGGCCAGTTCGTTGGGCCCGAAATCGGCATCAAAGGTTACTGTTGGCAAGCCCCATTTATCTTTATTGTTCTTATCGAGATACATGCGGTTTTGATGAACAGGCAGGGTTTCTCCAAATCCGGTAAGTCCCATACGCCATGGTCCCGGCTTCATGATCGCTTCCTTGAATTCCTTACCGAAGGCCAGCTCCTGAACGTGTTCTGTAAGGTTCCCACTGCGACTTCCTCCGCCCTGGTATCCGTATCCGCGAATAAAGTCCTTGCTGTTGGTATCGCCTCCCATATTTCTAAACCGCGGAATATAGATCCCATTGGCTCTTCGTCCTTTGTAATATTTATCTTCGAAACCATCAAAAGTACCTGAAGCACCTACACGAAAGTGGTGATCCATCAGGTTATGCCCTAATTCACCACTGTCGTTCCCCATACCATCGGGAAAGCGATCGGATGTACTCTGCAGTAAGATCGCGGTAGACGCAATGGCAGAGGCACATAAAAAGATCACCTTGGCATAGAACTCCATGGTCTCCCCCGATTCGGCATCTACAATTCGCACCCCTTTGGCTTTTTGGGTCTCTTCGTCGTAGAGCACTTCGTGCACGATAGAATTCGGTCTCATGGTCATATTGCCAGTTGCCTCAGCCACAGGCAGGGTAGATGAATTACTGCTGAAATAGGCTCCGAACGGGCACCCCCGCGAACAGCGGTTGCGATACTGACAAGGTCCTCTTCCGGCCCCCGGCTTGGTTCCTTGAGTAATATGTGCGGTACGACCTATGGTTAAGACCCGGTCTTTGAATTTTTCGGCAATAGAACCCTGTAAATGCCGCTCTACACAATTCAGGTCCATCGGTGGTAAAAACTTTCCGTCGGGCAATTGTTCCAATCCAAGATTCTCACCACTCACCCCGATAAACTCTTCTACGTAATCATACCACGGTTTGAGTTCCTTGTACCGCACCGGCCAGTCTACGGCAATACCATCACGGGCATTTGCCTCGAAATCGACATCCCCCATGCGATAACTCTGGCGACCCCACATAAGCGAACGACCACCAACATGGTACCCTCGCATCCAGTCAAAACGGCGATCTTCATTGTAGGGATGATCAATATCGTCTACAAAAAAATGCTCGGTAGCCATATTTGTGGTATATCCGGTACGACTCTGCTTGTGTTTACGCTCCAAAACCTCCCTCGTAGGCCTTCCGGCATTAGGCAGGTCCCAGGGATCCAGATTCGCAGTAGGATAGTCTTCGATATGCTTGACCATAGGCCCTCGCTCCAATACCAGGGTTTTAAGTCCGTTCTCACAAAGTTCTTTGGCAGCCCAGCCACCAGAAATACCGGTCCCTACAACAATAGCGTCGTACTGTTCTTGCGGGGGATTATAATAGAATTCACTCATAGGTAGCGTTGTCAATTTCGCATTCTTTCAAATATATAAATTAATTTTTTACATTAGAGCAGCGTAAATACTGATAAATTTTCAGTTCTGCGTACTTTATTTTATCGACCCTTTAGAGACCAACATTAATAACACCCTAAATGAACCGAAGACATTTCGTAAAGAACAGCAGCCAGGCCTCTCTGGCATTGGCCCTCTTGGGACTGACTGCATGTAAGAACAACCCTTCAGAGAAAGCAGATCACCCCCCCCCGGCCAAATTACCAGACGCCTCACCCTTTTTTAAGCTCTCACTGGCACAGTGGTCCATTCACCGAATGATCAGAGAAGGCGATCTGAGTCCTTATGATTTTGCCGCAAAAGCCAAAGCCTGGGGATTTGAAGGCCTGGAATACGTCTCTCAGCTCTACACCAATGAGATCAATTCTTTTGACAACGAGATGGACGGGATCAATACGGTCATGGACCGCCTGAAAGCAGAAAGTGCAAAATACGGTCTCACCAACCTGATCATGATGGTCGACCTTCCGGGCGATGAAGGTTCGCTATGCCATCCCGACGAAGCCATAAGGACCGCTGCGATAAAAAACCACCACAAATGGATCGATGCCACTGCCCGCCTGGGATGTCATTCTACACGCATCAACCTGTTCGGAACCAGGGACCGTGACCAATGGAAGGCCTTAGCTACCGAGTCACTTACTGCCTTGTGTGAATACGGAAAAGAACAAGGTGTTAACATCATCGTAGAGAATCACGGATGGCTCTCGTCTGATGCTGCCCTGCTCGCCGAAGTTATGACCGCGGTAAACATGGATAACTGCGGCACCCTGCCCGATTTCGGAAACTTCTGCGTAGAACGCGACGGAGAAGGCAACTGGGGAGGAGATTGCATCAAGGAATACGACCGCTATCAGGGTACCAAAGAACTTATGCCTTTCGCTAAAGGAGTAAGTGCCAAATCTCACAATTTCAATGCAGAAGGAGAAGAAACCGCCACCGACTATAAAAAGATGCTAACGATCGTGAAGGATGCCGGATATACCGGATTCATTGGCGTGGAGTACGAAGGCGACGAACTTTCGGAAGAAGAAGGCATCCTGGCAACAAAGCAACTCCTGCTTGAAACCGCAAAAACACTTTCATAATACGACAACCCCTTACTAAACCAACTGCTTTATGAATAAAAAGATCCAGTTTCAACTTTCCCTGATGATGTTCTTAGAATTCTTCATCTGGGGAGGATGGTTCGTAACCATGGGCATCTACCTGCCCAATACCCTGCAAACTACAGGAGCCGAAACCGCCATGGCATACTCTACCCAATCGTGGGGAGCCATCCTAGCGCCCTTTATCATCGGCCTTATTGCCGACCGATATTTTAACGCAGAGCGTATTCTCGGACTCCTCCATCTTGCAGGTGCAGTACTTATGTACCAAATGTCGCAGAGCACAGACTTTGCAGGATTCTATCCCTATGTATTGGGATATATGATCCTGTATATGCCTACGCTTGCCCTGGTAAATTCTGTATCCTTTAATCAGATGAACGACCCTGCAAAACAATTCTCCTTCGTTCGGGTATTCGGAACCATAGGTTGGATCGCAGCCGGATTGCTCATCAGCTTTTTGCAATGGGATACTGAGGCCGGTATCTCCGGCGGATTGCTAAAGAATACGTTTTTGATGACCTCAGGAGCTTCTCTCCTGCTGGGTATTTTTAGCTTCACCCTACCAAAGACCCCTCCCAAGGCCGACAAGAATGAAAAAGTAAAGGTGGCAGACATCCTTGGTCTCGAAGCCCTCAAACTCTTAAACAACAAAAATTTCCTGATCTTTTTCCTGGCATCGGTACTTATCTGCATTCCGCTGGCATTTTATTACCAGCATGCAGGTCAGTTTCTGGGTGAGATCGGCGTAACCAACCCGGCCGCAAAAATGACCATTGGCCAGGTATCTGAGGTGCTGTTCATGCTACTCTTACCGGTATTCTTTAAGCGCTTCGGATTTAAAAAGACCATTCTTATAGGAATGATCGCCTGGACGGTTCGCTATTTACTGTTTGCCTACGGAAATTCGGGTGAACTGGCATTCATGCTCATCCTGGGAATCGCATTACACGGGATCTGTTATGACTTCTTCTTTGTTTCCGGACAGATCTATACCGATTCCAAGGCAGGAGACAAATACAAGAGTGCTGCACAGGGACTCATTACGCTTGCCACCTACGGGGTAGGGATGCTTATCGGGTTCTGGATCGCAGGAAAGATCACCGACGAATTCGCCCGACCCGACAACACCCATGTTTGGGAAACCATTTGGATATACCCCGCGATATTCGCATTGGTGATCATGCTATTATTTGCTATTTTATTTAAGAACGAAAAGGTTGAATATAAAGCTTAGCACATGAGAAAACTTAGAATGGGAATGATCGGTGGCGGCATTGGCTCGTTCATCGGAGACGTACACCGTAAGGCTGCAGCCATTGACGGTATGATCGAACTGGTTTGCGGAGCTTTCAGCAGCAATGCCGAACGCGCCAAGAGTTCGGGAGCTGCCTTATTTCTCCCTGAAGAACGCTGTTATGTTAGCTTCAAGGAAATGATCGAACGGGAGCGGGCACTTCCGGAGGGAGAACGTATGGATTTCGTAGCCATCGTAACGCCTAACCACATGCATTTTGAACCTGCCAGGATGGCGTTGGAGAACGGATTCCACGTGGTTTGCGATAAACCTATGACGCTCACCACTGCAGAAGCTGAGATCCTCGAGACCCTGGTTGCTAAAACCGGTTCGCTCTTTGCACTCACCCATAATTATACCGGCTATCCCATGGTCAAACAAGCCCGGGAAATGATCGCCAATGGAGAACTTGGTAAGATCAGAAAAGTACAGGTACAATACCTTCAGGGCTGGATGGCCACTGCAGTAGAAAATACAGACAACAAACAGGCCTCCTGGAGGGTAGACCCCGAAAAGGCAGGAGCAGGAGGTGCCCTGGGCGATATAGGCACCCATGCCGAGAATCTCCTCGAGTACATCACCGGTCTGCAGATTCACGAAATGGCCGCCGACCTGGGACGCTTTGGCGCCGGAAGAACCCTCGACGACGACGGCAATATGCTGGTGCGCATGAATAACGGTGCCAAGGGAAGCATCTCTTTCTCCCAGATCGCTACAGGCGAAGAGAACAACCTGGCGATTAAAGTATACGGAGAAAAGGGCAGCCTCGAATGGTCGCAGGAGCACCCGAATTCGCTTACTACCCGCTGGCTGGACCAACCTCCGAAGGTCTTTACCCCCGGAGGCAATGACCTTTACCCTTCCGTAGCAGCAACTTCGAGGATCCCGTCAGGACACCCCGAAGGCTACCTGGAAGCCTTTGCGACCATCTACCGCAATTTTGCCAAAGAATTAATGGGCAGGATCTCCGGAGCAGAAGTACCTGCGCAGGATTATCCGCGTGTGGCCGACGGTGTGCGGGGTGTAAAATTCATCCATGCCGCAGTAGAGAGCGACCGGAACAATGCCGCCTGGACTACCATAGACTAAAATAACAACCAAATGAAAACGATAAAAGGACCCGCCATATTCCTCGCGCAATTTACCGATAGCAAAGCTCCCTTTAACAGCCTTGACGGCATGTGTAAATGGGCAGCCGACCTCGGTTATAAAGGCATACAAATACCCACCTGGGAGAAATTCCTGATCGATCTGGACCTGGCAGCAGAAAGCAAGACCTATTGCGACGAGCTCAAAGGCAAGATCAATAGCTACGGCCTGGAGATCACCGAGCTCTCTACCCACTTGCAAGGGCAGTTGGTAGCCGTACACCCGGCCTACGACCTCATGTTCGACAATTTTGCTCCCGACCATTTAAAGAACAACCCTAAAGCCCGTACCGAATGGGCCGTAGAAACCGTTAAGAAGGCCGCTGTAGCCAGCAGGAACCTGGGACTAAATGTACATGCCACCTTTTCAGGAGCCTTGTTATGGCACACCTGGCACCCATGGCCTCAGCGCCCTGCCGGACTGGTTGAAATGGGGTTCGAAGAATTAGCCAAGAGGTGGATGCCCATACTCAACACCTTCGATGAGCAAGGGGTTGATGTATGCTACGAAGTGCACCCGGGTGAAGATATTCACGACGGAGACACTTTTGAACGCTTTTTAGAAGCAACAGGTAATCACAAAAGAGTGAACATTCTCTATGATCCCTCCCACTTTGTTTTACAGCAACTCGACTACCTCGCTTATATCGACCATTACCACGAATTTATCAAAGCCTTCCATGTAAAAGATTCTGAGTTTAATCCCACAGGAAAGAAAGGTGCCTTTGGCGGATACAACAATTGGGGAGACCGCGCCGGCCGATACAGGTCGCCGGGAGACGGTCAGATCGATTTTAAGACCATTTTCTCCAAGCTCACCCAATACGGCTGCGACGTCTGGGCCGTCATGGAATGGGAATGCTGTATTAAAAGTCCGGAACAAGGCGCCCGGGAAGGAGCGCCATTTATTCAGCGCCATATGATAGAGGCTACCGAAAAGGCCTTTGACGACTTTGCCGGAGCCGACATTGACAAAGAACAACTTAAAAAAATTCTTAACATAAAATGAAAAGAACAACACTCATCTTACTCTGCCTGACCACGCTGATCTCCTGCAAGGAAGAAAAGACCAAAACCGCAACGGCACCGGAGCCGGTTGCCGAAACGATAACCCCGGAAAGCAACGATTGGATCTGGCTTTTTGACGGAAGCAGCACCGATGCCTGGCACGAATACGGCAAGGACAACACCGAATTTCCTGAATCCTGGAAGATCGAAGGTGACGCCCTGGTATTTCACCCTGTAAAGGACGAAAAGCACAATATCGTAACCGACGAATCCTTCGAATCGTTCGAATTATCCCTGGAGTGGAAGATCGCTGAAGGCGGAAACAGCGGCATCATGTGGGGCGTAAAAGAAAGTCCGGAGTACAGCGAACCGTACTACACCGGGCCGGAGATCCAGGTATTGGACAACCTTAGACACCCGGATGCCAAAGTAGGTGAAAGAACCCACCAGGCGGGAGCGCTATACGACATGATCGCACCGACTGAAGATGTAAGCAAGCCTGCAGGAGAATGGAACACCTATGTGATCCGAATCGATCACGCAAACAACCAGGGAACCGTTGTACACAATGGCACATTGGTTACCGAATTCCCTCTATCCGGAGAGGCATGGGAGCAAATGGTGGCAAACTCTAAGTTTGCAGACTGGGAGGCGTTCGGAAAATATAAGAATGGTAAGATCGCCCTTCAGGACCACTCTGATATGGTGGCTTACAGGAACATAAAGATCAGAAAGCTGTAGCTATCAAACAACCCGGATCGCCGAATGAGGTTACAAGGGCAACAGCAACAACACCCCATTGCAGAAAACAAAAAGATCGGCCCGTTGGCCGATCTTTTCTATTTTAAATGATACTCCTCTTTTTTAGATCTCACTTACACGAAGTGTATTTACCATTCCCTTCTCTTTGATAGGCATGGCCGCGAGACTCACCATCATATCTCCTTTTTCAAGGAATCCTTCTTTTACCGCTATAGCGTTGATGTCTTCCACGGTCTCATCGGTACTTACGTCCTTATCGTAATAGTACGCGTTTACACCCCAAAGTAAACTAAGCTGGGTGAGGATACGCTTATTAAAGGTAAACACCAGGATATGCGCCTGTGGTCTCCATGCCGAGATCTGGAAGCCTGTATATCCGCTATTGGTAAGGGTAGAAATAGCCTTGGCATTGATCTCGTTAGCCATAAGGGCAGCGTGGTAACACACGGCCTTAGTGATGTATCTTTTAGTCTTAACCTGTGGCGGTTCTTGTGGCACCTTAATAAGTGGAGAGTGCTCAACACTCTTGATGATGCTCGACATTTTTTCAATTACCTGCACCGGATACGACCCAACAGAGGTCTCTCCTGAAAGCATTACCGCATCGGCACCATCCATAACAGAGTTCGCCACGTCGTTAACCTCTGCCCTGGTTGGGGTAAGGCTGCTGATCATAGTCTCCATCATCTGGGTAGCGATGATCACAGGAATACGCGCTTTCTTAGCTCTGTTCACCAGTTGCTTTTGCACCAATGGCACCTCCTGGGCAGGAATTTCCACTCCGAGGTCACCACGAGCAACCATGAGTCCGTCACAATACGAAACGATCTTATCGATGTTCTCAACTGCTTCAGGCTTTTCGATCTTAGCAACGATCGGGATCTTGTAATCTGAATGCTCTTCGATAAGCTTCTGAAGGTCCATCAGGTCTTCTGCATGACGAACGAAAGACAGGGCGATCCAGTCTACTTGCTGCTCACATGCGAAAATGGCATCTTTAATATCCTTTTTGGTCAGTGCCGGTAGAGAAATATTGGTGTTCGGAAGGTTTACTCCTTTTTTAGAACGGAGGGGACCACCCTGAACAACCTTAGCCTTCACCTGGTTACTCTTATTGGTCTCTACCACCTCAAAGATGAGCTTACCATCATCGAGAAGGATACGTTCACCCGGATTCACATCGCGGGGAAACTCCTTGTAGTTCATGTAAACACGCTCCTTGGTTCCTTCAAAAGCATCTCCCGTTTCGAAAAGGATCTCATCTCCGGGATTTACAAGCACATCTTCTTTCATTACCCCAACGCGAAGTTTTGGCCCCTGAAGGTCACCGAGGATCCCGGTAGAGAAGCCGTACTCATCGTTGAGTTCACGAATTAACCGGATACGCTCTTTAACATCGTCGTAATCGGCGTGTGAGAAATTAATACGGAAAACATTCACTCCCGCCTCCATCATTTCTTTCAACACTTCCTTGGTACTTGTAGCCGGTCCCAGTGTTGCGACAATTTTCGTTTTTTTCCTATTAGGCATTCGTCAGAAAAATTAAATTATTCTTACTCTTTAGCTGGTCGATATCGAGCTCATAAGCGGTAATGACCTGGGGGATCTGTTTTATGATCCTGATCACCTCCTGGGCCTTACTAAAGCTCCCTTCCCCGTCATCTATCTTTAACAGATGATCGACCTTTGGGAATTCAGGCAGCACATAGCTGTATGTTATACTTCCGGGTGTTCCGAACATATCCGGGATCCCCCCTTCATGTACTACGGTAACACCACATTTATTCGTTAACAGATTCCACAACACTTCTGTAGAACGATCGTAAGCCTCATATAATGAAAATTCCGATCCTTCACCCAACTTCAGGTCATATTGCAACCGCTTAAGTTGAACATCCAGCGACCTATTGAGAAAATAGGCCAATCGATAAGAATCCAGGGAACTGTGAATGGCGATCAGCGTGTAGGTATCCACGTAAAAGTCATCGTCTAACTTATGGACTGTTGTCATATATCCGCTCACAATCAGGTATAAAGATACTGCGAGTTAAACGACTTAGCAACTTTTAGTGGGGTATACCGATATAAAAAGTTACGCAAACGATAAAGTCAGACCACATCGTCGATCTTTGACTGCAAGGCGTAATAAGCCCTTTTGGCAGCACTTTCTTCAGCCTTTTTCTTAGAAGTAGCCCTTCCTTTGGCCACCAGTTTATCGTTAATGTACAACTTAACGGCAAAGTGTTTCACATCTTCATTTCCATCGTCGTCATACACGTCAAAGAAGAAGGTCTTTTTCTTTTTCTGGCAGTATTCAATGATCAGGCTTTTATAACTGATCACCTTACCTTCCAGCTGTTCGATATCTACATAAGGTTCTACCACGCGGCTATAGATAAAGCGCTTGCAGAACTCATACCCCCTGTCAAGGTAGATCGCCCCTACCAGGGCTTCAAAGATATTTCCGTGAATATTCTCCCCGAAATTATCCTTATTGATCTTACTGTCCAGAAATTCCAGCAGTCCCAGGTCTTTCCCGAGTTCATTAAGATGTTCCCGGCTCACCACCTTGGAGCGCATTTTTGTGAGATACCCTTCATCTCCTGAAGGCACCTCGTTAAAGAGAAAGTGAGATATGATCGCACTGAGCATGGCGTCGCCAAGAAACTCGAGTCTTTCGTAGTTTATGGCATTGCCCTTATCATCGCGAATATTCATAGACCTATGCGTAAAGGCCTTGTTGTAATAGCGAAGTTCCCGGGGTTTAAATCCGAGTATCGAAGTGAGTTTTAAAAAAAAATCCCCGTCGTTAGCAGACCGGGAATTTAATATTTTACGAATGAATTTCATTCAATGAGGATGTGACACTAGTCCAATTTCTTAAACACAACACAAGCGTTGTGTCCTCCAAACCCAAAGGTATTACTCATTACTACGTTCACATCGCGTTTTTGAGCCTTATTAAGGGTTAGATTGAGTTCCGGATCGATGTTCTCATCCACGGTTTCATGATTGATCGTTGGAGGGATCAGCCCGTGTTCCATAGAAAGGATCGAGGCAATGGCTTCAACTGCACCAGCTGCACCCAGAAGGTGCCCGGTCATGGATTTGGTAGAGTTGATATTAATGTTCTTAGCGTGATCGCCAAAAACCTTACCAATAGCCTTCAATTCGGCAACATCACCAAGAGGGGTAGAAGTACCATGTGTATTGATCGCATCTACATCTTCTGGTTTCAATCCGGCATTTCTCAAGCAGTTCTCCATAACAGCTACCACTCCGATCCCTTCAGGGTGTGGAGCAGTCATATGGTAAGCATCTGCAGAGAGTCCGCCACCGGCTACCTCGGCATAGATCTTCGCGCCGCGAGCCTTAGCGTGTTCGTATTCTTCAAGCACGAGTGCTCCTGATCCTTCCCCGAGAACAAAACCGTCGCGGTTCGCATCAAAAGGCCTTGAAGCCGATTTAGGATCGTCATTGCGGGTACTCATAGCATGCATGGCGTTAAATCCGCCCATACCTGCAGCAGTAACGGCCGCTTCTGAACCACCTGTGATCACCACATCGGTGTGCCCTAATCTGATCATATTCATGGCATCGAAAATGGCATTTGCCGACGATGCACAGGCAGAGACCGTAGCGTAGTTAGGTCCCATGAACCCGTATTTAATGGAGATCAGTCCGGGTGCGATATCTGCGATCATTTTTGGGATAAAGAACGGATTAAATCTCGGTGTCCCATCGCCTTTGGCATAGTTAGACACTTCGTCCTGGAAGGTCTCCAGACCACCGATCCCGGCACCCCAGATCACACCAACACGATTCTTATCGAGCGTATCCACATCCAACCCTGAATCTTCCATAGCTTCCTGGGCGGTTACCATGGCGTATTGCGCAAAGCGGTCCATACGACGTACTTCCTTACGATCGATAAATTCGGTAGGATCGAAATTCTTTATCTCACAAGCGAATTGTGTTTTAAACTTTGAAGCATCAAAATGCGTTACTTCTGCAGCTCCACTCTGGCCGCTTTTAAGGGCATTCCAATACTCTTCTATATTGTTACCAATGGGCGTTAATGCTCCTAATCCGGTTACGACAACTCGCTTAAGTTCCATTTATTAATTTTTTGAAATATAAACCAATAATAACTACCAGAAAACACATCATGAGTATTTCACAATGCATTTCCCGGTAGCTTATGCCTTATAGGTAATTATTTTGCTTCTTCGATGTATTTGATGGCTTGACCAACAGTAGCAATGTTCTCAGCCTGATCATCCGGGATCTGGATATCGAATTCTTTTTCGAATTCCATGATAAGTTCAACAGTATCGAGAGAATCTGCTCCCAGATCGTTAGTGAAGCTTGCTTCTGCAACTACTTCGTTCTCATCAACTCCTAATTTGTCTACGATGATCGCTTTTACTCTTGATGCAATGTCTGACATAATTTTTTGTTTTAAAATTTAATTGTTGGCAAAAATAAAAAACTTTGGTTTAAAAAAAGGTTTTATGCACAAAAGTTGACTTTAAAGGTAATATTTTTTACGTCATCGTTTTAGTGTTACATGGCTTACCTTTGTAGAAAATTATTCTTTTTTTTGCGGTATATATAATAAGGACTCATTCATGAAAAGCATCGTCATATTTGCATCGGGTTCCGGCAGTAATGCCGAGAACATTATTCGACACTTCGCAGATCGTCCGGAGTTCTCTGTTCGCCTGGTACTGTCTAACAAGAAAGAGGCCAGGGTCCTGGACCGCGCCCAGAACCTTGGTGTAGGCGCTGTGTATTTTAACCGTACGGCCATGAATGAAGGCGTAGTAACCGGGCTGCTCGAGGCCATGAACCCGGATCTGATCGTTCTGGCAGGATACCTTTGGAAGATCCCGGAGGAACTCACCCAAAAGTTCAGCAACAAGATCATTAACATTCACCCTGCACTGCTTCCCGACTACGGAGGCAAAGGCATGTACGGCATGAACGTGCACAAGGCCGTGATCAATGACGGCAGGGAAAAGAGCGGCATCACCATTCATTACGTCAATGAGAACTACGACGAAGGAGCGGTGATCTTTCAGGCCGAGACCCCGGTAACCAAAGACGACACTCCGGAGAGCCTGGCCTCAAAGATCCACGAACTGGAATACCGGCATTTCCCCCTAATCATTGAAAAAGTACTAAATGAACAATAGCAGCCAGGTACATATATACACCGACGGATCGTCGAGAGGCAATCCCGGCCCCGGAGGTTACGGCATCATCATGGAGTGGGTGGGCAAGCCCTACCGCAAAGAATTCTCTGAAGGGTTCCGAAAAACCACCAACAACCGCATGGAACTCCTCGCCGTGATCGAAGCCCTCAGGAAATTAAAGTACCCCCAAACGGCTGTTACCGTTTTCAGCGACTCCAAATACGTAGTAGATGCCGTTAATAAAGGATGGGTATTCAATTGGGAGCACAAAGGATTTAAGGACAAAAAAAACCCCGATCTTTGGATCGACTTCCTAAAGGAATACCGCAAACACAAGGTAACCCTCCAATGGGTAAAAGGCCACAACGACCATCCGCAAAACGAACGCTGTGATACATTGGCAGTTAATGCCGCCCTTAAAAAGAACCTGCCCCCCGATATCGGGTTCGAGCAACAATAAGGTTTTAACCTATTTTTAATCAGGCTTCTGTTGCAGAATCGTAATTTTACAGAAAACAAGGTTATGAAAGTAAGGTTTTGCTTGGTTCTTTTTCTCTTGGTCGGCTCCTTTGGTTTGGCCCAGGAATGGGAACTGAAAATAGACGAAGACGCCATCAAGGTATACACGCGAAAACTCGACTCCACACAATTTGACGAATTCAAGGCAGTGCTCAGGGCGAAGACCACACCCGAAAAAGCCCTGTCTGTTATTCTCGACGGAGACCGGTTATGGGAATGGAACCACAAAACCTCCGACAGTGAGACGGTATTGCGGTACAACGACACCACCTCTGTGGTTTGGATGCTCAACGACCTTCCCTGGCCATTACGCGACCGCGAAAACCTCTCGCTTATCCGGGTAAGAAATCCAAAGCCGGGCACCTATCACGTATCGATAGATCCTGCCGAGAATCATTTAAAAGAACAACCTGAAAATGTGATACGCACTACGCAGTTCAAAGGGCATTGGCATATTGAACCCTTGGATAACGGATTGGTGGAAGTAACCCAGCAACTATACGGCGATCCTAACGGAATGATCCCAGCCTGGTTACTCAATTCCATCCTGGTGAATGTGCCATTTCATTCTTTTGAAAATCTGAAAGTAATACTGGAAAAGTAACCTTATATTTGCAAAAAATTTGATCCATGGGAAAATTACTGATCGTAGGTACTGTAGCCTTCGACGCCATTGAAACGCCATTCGGAAAAACCGACAAGATCCTGGGTGGAGCAGCTACTTTTATCGGACTTGCTGCTGCTAACTTTGAAGTCGATGCAGCCATCGTTTCGGTGGTAGGTGACGATTTCCCGGACCACCACCTCGAGCTTCTGAAAAGTAAGAACATTGACCTTTCGGCCGTTGAGATCGTAAAAGGCGGAAAGACCTTTTTCTGGAAGGGTAAATACATGAACGACCTCAATGTGAGAGAAACGCTCGACACCCAGCTCAACGTCCTTGCCGATTTCAATCCTGTAGTGCCGGCCAGCTATAAGAACTCAGAAATTCTGATGTTAGGAAACCTGCACCCGAGCGTCCAATTGAGCGTGATCGATCAGATGGAACAAAAACCGGCACTGACCATATTGGACACTATGAACTTCTGGATGGACAACACGCCCGATGAGCTCGCAGAAGTGATCAGTAAAGTCGATGTGATCACCATAAACGACGAAGAGGCACGACAGCTTTCAGGAGAATACTCCCTGGTAAATGCTGCCGAAAAGATCCACCAAATGGGACCGGCCTATGTTGTGATCAAAAAAGGTGAACACGGGGCCCTGCTCTTTCACAAGGAAAATATATTCTTTGCCCCTGCCCTTCCGCTCAGAGAGATCTTTGACCCTACCGGGGCCGGAGATACCTTTGCAGGAGGATTTGCAGGATTCCTTGCCGCTACCCAGGATTACTCTTTTGAGAATATGAAAAACGCCGTGATCCACGGATCTAACCTGGCATCATTCTCTGTAGAGCGCTTTGGCACCGAAAGAATGGAAGCTTTGGACAAGGGAGAGATCAATAAAAGACTCCAGCAATTCAAGAACTTAACACAATTTGATATCAAATTGGCCTAAACAGCACGGGCTACATAAACCACAACAATGAGTGACGCTATTAAACACGAATGCGGGATCGCACTGGTAAGATTGCTTAAACCTCTGGAGTACTACCAGGAAAAATACGGCACCGCGTTCTACGGTATCAACAAAATGTACCTGATGATGGAGAAACAGCACAATCGCGGACAAGATGGTGCAGGTTTCGCCAGTATCAAAATGAACATGACCCCGGGCGAGCGCTATATGAGTCGTGTACGTTCTAACCAGGCACAACCCATTCAGGATATCTTTAACCAGATAAACAGCCGCATCAACGACGCTCTTACCGAGCATCCGGAGTACCTTGAAGATATCGACACACTCAAAAGAGAAGTACCTTATGTTGGCGAACTTATGCTCGGGCACGTGCGTTATGGTACTTTTGGAAAAAACAGCATCGAAAGTGTACACCCGTTCTTAAGGCAGAACAACTGGATGCACAGAAACCTGATCGTTGCAGGAAACTTTAACATGACCAATGTTAATGAGCTTTTTGACAACCTGGTAAGGCTGGGGCAGCATCCAAAAGAGAAAGCCGACACCATCACTGTCATGGAAAAGATCGGTCACTTTCTTGACGATGCCGTTGGAAAACTCTACAAAGAGGTTAAAAAAGAAGGATTCAGTAAAATGGAAGCCTCTCCATTGATCGCGGAACGCCTTAATGTTGCCAAGATCCTTAGAAAGGCCGCTAAGAACTGGGACGGTGGTTATGCCATGGCCGGACTCATAGGGCATGGCGATGCTTTTGTACTGAGAGACCCTGCCGGTATTCGTCCGGCGTATTACTATAAAGACGATGAAGTGGTCGTGGTAGCTTCAGAGCGCCCTGTGATACAGACCGTTTTTGATGTTCCTTTTGAAACGATCCATGAGCTTGACCCAGGTAAGGCCATCATCATTAAAAAGAACGGAGAAGTGAAGAACAAGAAGATCCTTACTCCCCTCGAGAGAAAGGCTTGCTCTTTTGAGCGTATCTACTTCTCAAGAGGATCGGATGCAGAGATCTACCAGGAGCGTAAGGATCTCGGAAAACTCCTGTTCCCTAAGATCATGGAGAGTGTGGACCTCAATCTTGAAAATACCGTTTTCTCCTATATTCCGAATACCGCAGAAACCTCATTCTACGGAATGGTACAGGAAGCTCAAAACTACCTGAACAACCGTAAAATGGAGAGGATCATGGCAGCTAAGGATGACCTGACCTCTGAAGAGCTCAACGAGATCCTGAACATGCGTCCGCGAATCGAAAAGGTCGCTATAAAAGACGCGAAGCTCAGAACCTTCATAACTGAGGACAGCAGCCGTGACGACCTGGTAGCTCACGTATACGATGTGACCTACGGCTCGGTAAAACCTACCGACAACCTGGTTATCATAGACGACAGTATTGTACGCGGAACCACACTTAAGAAAAGTATACTACGTATTCTGGATCGCCTGAACCCTAAACAGATCGTAGTGGTTTCATCGGCACCGCAAATACGTTATCCGGACTGTTACGGTATCGATATGGCCCGTATGGAAGACCTGGTAGCCTTCAGAGCCGCTTTGGAACTGCATAAGGAACGTAACACCTACCACATTGTAGATGAAGTATACCAAAAATGTATCGACCAGGTAGGTCATAAAGACACAGATGTAGAAAACTCAGTTAAAGAGATCTACGCGCCATTCACAGATGATGAGATCTCTGATAAGATCTCTGAGATCCTGGCACCGGAAGGCATACGCGCCGAAGTGAAGATCTTGTACCAAACCGTGGAAAACCTTCACAAGGCTTGTCCTGACAATTTAGGCGACTGGTACTTCACCGGAGACTATCCTACCCCGGGTGGTAACCGTGTTGTAAACAGGGCGTTTATTAATTTTTACGACGGAATTAAAGAAAGGGCTTACTAAAAATTAAAGGTAAGTTGAAGGTGAATATGCATTTTATCGGTTATAAATGCACTTTATCCGATTAATACACTTTCTCCTACTTCGTGACCTTATCTTTACATCACCATAGCATAAGTAGGTTAAGTTCATGGTAAGATTTGGGGCAAAAAAGGCAGGTTTTCCTGCCTTTTTTATTTTCTATACTTTTGTCCGGATCCACTCTTCCTTTACGGTTTAAATTTGCGCTTTCCTTATTCCTTCTATCATTCTTGCTGTATACCGAGCTATCTTAGGAAGACCCCAGGGAAACCGGATGACAACATGTTTTAACCCACAACAGGATAAACACCACACATCACATCAGGATAACCCATTGTATCTTTTAGTTTCCTGACAACTAATACAACGGAATCTCCTAAAAAGATCTATATTTCAGAGATCCGGACTTAGTTAAGCCGATCAGGGGTACTACCCGTATAACATCCTGAGCAGCAACCCAGTTGAATTTCCGGATCACATGGTCTAACATCCTATCTATTTAGTATTCAAACACTTGAGACAAACTGAATTCAGAATAAACTCTTGCACTTTAACCAGTTTTAGCACTTTTCAACCGATTCTTTTTACACGACAATTCCTACTGCATACTTTTAGATCACCATAGCATAAGTAGGTTAAGTTCATGGTAAGATTTGGGGCAAAAAAGGCAGGTGCATAACCTGCCTTTTTTATTGATACTCGGCCCTAAAACACAACCCTAGTACACTGTCTTTCAATTCTTTACAAAAAGCAGTCCATTCACTACAAGATTGCACTTTATCCTTTTTTAACTCTTTTCATCCGATTCTTTTTACACGACAATTCCTACTGTATACTTTTATATCACCATAGCATAAGTAGGTTAAGTTCATGGTAAGATTTGGGGCAAAAAAGGCAGGTGTATAACCTGCCTTTTTTATTTTACTTCCAACAACCTTCGTCCCGACCACAATACAACACTTTAATTTTCAATGAATTACATGTGTAATAAAATCGCTACAAGATTGCATTTTAACCAGTTTAAGCACTCTTCAACCGATTCTTTTTACACGACAATTCCTACTGCATACTTTTAGATCACCATAGCATAAGTAGGTTAAGTTCATGGTAAGATTTGGGGCAAAAAAGGCAGGTGCATAACCTGCCTTTTTTATTGATACCCGGCCCTAAAACACAATTCCAACCTCCTGTATATCAATTCTTTGCAAAAAGAAGTCCATTCACTACAAGATTGCACTTTATCCTTTTTTAACTCTTTTCAACCGAATCTTTTTACACGACAATTCTTACTGTATACTTTTATATCACCATAGCATAAGTAGGTTAAGTTCATGGTAAGATTTGGGGCAAAAAAGGCAGGTATATAACCTGCCTTTTTTATTTTACTTCCAACAATCCTCGAACCGACAACAATACAACGTCTTAACTTCCAATGGTTTACGTGCGTAGTAAAATCGCTACAAGATTGCGCTTTAACCAGTTTTAGCACATTTCAACCGATTCTTTATCAGGGATCATTCTCTCCGCATACTTTTATATCACCATAGCATAAGTAGGTTAAGTTCATGGTAAGATTTGGGGCAAAAAAGGCAGGTGTATAACCTGCCTTTTTTATTTTTATTCAAAATCTATCGCACTAACCAAATTTATCTATTTGATTTTCAGGATCTTAAGTCCTGGGTTAAATTGCCGGAAATTTGCACTTTAACCAGTTTTAGCACATTTCAACCGATTCTTTATCAGGGTCAATTTCCTCCGCATACTTTTATATCACCATAGCATAAGTAGGTTAAGTTCATGGTAAGATTTGGGGCAAAAAAGGCAGGTGAACAACCTGCCTTTTTTATTTTTATCCGATAAAGACCTCAGGCCATCACCCCAGACCCCATCCATCACGATAACTCCCCTGAACCCAATCATTAGCCTTATCGAAATTCAGGATCTTCATCTGCTTTCCATCCCAAAGTAACTTTCTTCTTCCCGGATATACATTATTCTTATTCCCACTATCCCGGTATTGAAACGCTTTTATAGCCAGGTTCCCCATAAGAACAGTTTCCGTGAGCGGACCGGCATAAGAAAATGGAGAAGAGGTTTCTCCCTTAGAAAGTATGGCATTAACCCAATTGTCTACATGATTTTCCTTTTGTCTTTTAAGATAGGGCTTAGGCAGGTCTCCTACCTGGGAGCGATAGATATTAAGCACCCGCGGATTGGCCGAATAGGTATCACAAACCACTATGCCACGCTCCCCGTAAAAAATACTTCCTCCTCCGCCGGAACCGAGGGTTTCACCTTCCTGTAATCCTTCAGGGATTTCCGGCATGATACCTCCATCGTACCAATTCACGTCAATATTACCCTGTGCTTCTGTGCGAAATTGCAATCGTACTACCGATGACGGCGGACAACCATTAGTGTGTTTAGACTCCACAAAATCGTCTTCCCAAACTGTGGTGCAACTGGCCTCGGCAGCAAGAGGATAGCCAAGCTTTAAAGATTTGAAAGGGGATTCAAGAATATGACACCCCATATCACCAAGGGCTCCCGTCCCAAAATCCCACCAACCTCTCCATTTAAAGGGGAGATAAGCACTACTATAAGGTCTGTTGGCAGCAGGACCAAGCCATTGATCCCAATTCAGGGTGTCGGGAACTTCCTCTGCTGCCGGTTGCCCGAAAACTCCCTGAGGCCATACCGGCCGGTTGGTCCAGCAATCGACCCGATGGACTTTTCCGATGACCCCGGATTCCATCCACTCGGTAAGCGTGCGAATACCATCACCCGAACTACCCTGGTTACCCATTTGGGTTATGAGCTGTTGGTCGCGAGCCACATCGGCCATAAGTCGTGCTTCGCTAATATTGTGTGTGAGCGGCTTCTCTACATAAGCGTGTTTTCCGGCTTTCATGAAGGGTAACGAAATGGCCGCATGGGTATGATCGGCAGTAGCCACCATGATCCCATCGATATCGTTGAGGTGTTTATCATAGACCTCCCGAAAATTGGTATAGGTAGCTACATCGGGATAGGCCTTGAATGTTTCTGCAGCACGTTTGGCGTCGACATCACAGAAGGCAACGAATTTCACCTTACGCGACTTGCGAAGCTGCCTGATCACCTGTCCTCCTCGTCCGCCAACACCGAAACAGCCCACGTACAAGGTATCACTGGGCGCCACATGCCTACCCCCCAAAACATGGGCAGGAACAATATAAAGGGCAGCAGAGCCTCTGGCCACGTTCTTGATAAACGACCTTCTTTTCATATCTTGTTGTATTACTGATTATTACAGAAAAAAGTTACAAGAAAAAATTCAGCCATACAAAAGAACCTCAATTAGGATTTTTTCCTTATTTTTGGATTATGTCCAATCTGGTTGTAAATAATAAAGGAAGGGGAGCTCAGAGCGATCCACCCAACCGTTTCGAAGCCCACCATGAGGTACAAGATCCGGAATACCTGGAATATTGCCGCAATGAAGGGGAAGAGGCCGGTAGCAATCGAACCCGTTTTCACCTAAGCGACCCAAAATCCATTGTCAACAAGGTCAACAGCCCGGACGTGGGCATGTCGTATTCCATGAACCCTTATCAGGGCTGCGAGCATGGCTGTGTATATTGTTATGCACGCAACAGCCATGAATATTGGGGATATAATGCCGGCACCGATTTCGAAAAGAACATTCTTGTAAAGCAAAGAGCCGCAGCCTTACTGGAAAAGAAATTACGCTCAAGATCATGGCAACCGGAAACCATTGTGTTATCCGGAAACACAGATTGCTATCAACCGGCCGAAAAGAAGTTTAAACTCACCAGGGCATGCCTTGGCATATTTCTCAAATACCGGCATCCGGTTGGTATCATCACCAAGAATGCACTTATTCTTCGCGACATGGACCTCCTGAAACAACTACAGGAAATGCGCCTGATCAAGGTATACATCTCGCTTACCACTTTGGATGAAGATACCAGGCGTAAACTGGAGCCCCGAACAGCTACGATCAAAAAAAGGCTACAGACCATAACGACTTTAAGTCAGGCAGGTATCCCTGTTACAGCCATGATCGCACCGATAATACCCGGTATAAACAGCCATGAGATATTACCTCTGGCCAAGGCTGCAAAAGAAGCGGGTGCTACCGATATTGCCTACACTGTTGTTCGCCTTAATGGCGCCATTGCAGGGATCTTTAAAACCTGGATCGAACAAACCATGCCCGAAAAGGCAGCGAGAGTACTCTCGCTTACCAGCCAGTGCCACGGAGGCCAGCTTAACGATTCCCGATTTGGGATTCGCAATAAAGGTGAAGGTCCGGTTGCAGACCAGATCAAACAACTTATAAAGATCGCCAGGCAAAAGTATTTCCCCGACCCCCGACCTTACACCATGAACAGGGATCTTTACCACGAGCGCAGAACGCATCACACCCGTAATGAAGGTGATCAGCTTGAGTTATTCGCATAAAAAAAGCTGCCGGGAGAACCGACAGCCTTAATAATTAAATTAAAAAACAAAAATTTAAACTGCGATCCTATGTTCTTCGCGCTTTTCCTCCTGTTCCGGCACTGCATTCTTACGACCTGAAAAACGCGACTTTAGCCTGTAAGACAAATAGAATAATACAGGAACGATGATCAGGGTAAGGAAGGTGGCAATGATCAATCCGAAGATCACGGTCCACGCCAGTGGCCCCCAGAAGATCACGTTATCTCCTCCGATATATATCTTCGGATCCAGTTCACTGAACATGGAGAAAAAGTCAATATTTAATCCGATAGCAAGTGGGATCAATCCCAGGATGGTGGTAATGGCAGTAAGTAGTACCGGCCTCAACCTGGCTCTTCCACCTTCGATGATCGCTTCTTTTACATCCCCGGGTGAAAGGTAGTCCCTCTCATCAAGACCGAGATTCAATTTACGCCTGTCGATAAGGATCTGTGTATAATCAAGCAGTACCACCCCATTATTCACAACGATCCCTGCGAGGGAAATGATCCCCATCATAGTCATCATGATCACGAACGGCCACCCGGTGATCATGAGTCCGCCAAACACCCCGATAAAACTCAGGAAAATAGCGAGCATGATTATTGTAGGCTTGGAGATGGAACTAAACTGGAACACCAGCAGGAACATAATAAGTCCTAATCCCGTAAAGAACGCCCCCATAAGAAACTGCATTTGTTTGTTCTGTTCTTCGATCTGCCCGGTATAATCTATTACCACACCCTGAGGCACATCATATGCCTTCATTTCTTTTCGTATCTGATTGACCACGGCCTGGGCATCGGTAAATCCGGGTGCCAGTCCGGAGTATACGGTAACCACCCTTTTAAGGTCCTTATGCTTTATTGCACTGAAGGAAGAGGTGTTCTTTTGTCTCGCCACTGCAGAGACCGGGATCTCCTTGATCTGTCCGTTAGCGGGATCTCTGAAAATAATATTCTGGTTAAATAAGGCGCTCTTATCGTACCTGAGGTCCTTATTAAAACGCACATAGATATCGTAGTCTTCACCACCTTCTTTATACACCCCTGCCTTTTCTCCAAAGAGGGAACGACGAAGTTGGTTACCCACCTGGCCTACGCTCACTCCGAGCTCACCGGCCTTTCTGCGGTCTACTTCCACCTGCATAGACGGTTTACCCTTATTCACGTCGACCTTGAGTTCTTCAATACCTCCTATATTTCGGGTATTGAGGTACCTGAGCATACCTTCGGCGGTTTGTATGAGCTCATCGTAATCTTCACCTGAGAGCTCTATATTGATCGGATACCCGGCAGGTGGCCCTACGGCATCTTTTTCGACGGAGATCGCCACACCCGGATAAATACCTTTAAGCGACTCCTGTATGCGTGCCCTGAGGGTCTCACTATCCCTGCCACGACGGTATTTAAATTCTCTCATGGTAGCGGTGATCTTTGCCCTGTGAGGCATCTCGGCAGCCGAACCTCCATCGGTTTGTGGATTCCCGGCTCCTTCTCCTACCTGGGAGATCGCGCTTTCGGTCATAAAATTATGATCGCCTTCGGTATAGGTATCCTCATTAATGATCGCATATACTCTACTCTCGATATCTTTTGTAATACGATTGGTCTTTTCAATATCGGTACCCTGCGGATATTCAATATAAACGATGATCTGGTTAGGCGTATTATCCGGGAAGAATTCCACTTTGGTACGGCCGCTACCCAGGGATGAACCAAAAAGCATAAATACCACGATCAGCAACCCAAAGATACCTCCCACATAGAATACGGGTTTATAGCCATCAAGGGCAAAGGCCAGGCTGCGCTTGTAGATGGCCTCCATACGGGTAAGCACCTTATCCTGGAACCAGTTGGCCATACCTTTGATCACATAGCGATACCCCCAGAACATGATCGCGGTAAAGATCATGAGTGTTCCGAGGCCTCTCACCGGACCTCCAAAGATCATAATAAGGATCCCGGGAACACCCAAAACGATACTCAGTCGTATCAGTTGCTTACGGGTTAGTTCTTTTTCACCGGTTTGCATGAACTGCGACACCAGGGTAGAATTCATAAAGATCGCTACGAAGAGCGACGACCCCAGAACCACCGACAGGGTTATGGGGAAGTACATCATGAACTCTCCCATTACTCCGGGCCACAATCCCAGAGGCACAAAGGCAGCTACGGTAGTTGCTGTAGAAATAATGATCGGGAAGGCGATCTCTCCGATCCCTTTTTTAGCCGCTTCCATGCGCGACATCCCCTCTTCATCCATCAATCGATATACGTTCTCAACTACAACGATCCCGTTATCTACAAGCATTCCAAGCCCCATGATGAGTCCGAAAAGGATCATGGTATTCAAGGTATATCCCAGTCCCTGGAGGATCATAAAACTCATGAACATGGACATGGGAATGGCAAATCCTACAAAGAGTGCATTCCTGAACCCTAAGAAGAACATAAGCACGCCCACCACGAGGATCACCCCGAAGATGATATTGTTCACCAGGTCATCTACCTGATTAAGGGTCTTTTCTGATTGATCGTTGGCAATACTCACCTTAAGGTCTCTGGGAAAATAACCGTTCACGGCCTCTTCGATGATCTTATCGATCTTATCGGCGGCTTCGATCATATTCTTTCCTGCCCGTTTCTTCACATCGAGCATCACGACACTTTCACCAAATTCACGTGCGTAGGTGGTCTTATCTTCCTCCTTAAAACTAATGTTGGCAATGTCGCGCAGATAGACTGCTCCATCCTGAGATTTTACCACAAAGCTGGTGAGGTCAGAAGGGTTGTCGATCTCGCCAAGGATCCTTATGGTACGTCTTTGATCACTGTTCACCAAATTCCCGGCAGACATGGTCACGTTACCTCCGCGAATAGCATTCAGCACATCGTCAAAGCTCACCTTTGCAGCCATCATCTTATAGATATCAACGGCCACCTCTACTTCTTTCTCCTGAGCTCCACGAATATCGGCCTGCTTGATCTCAGGCAGGTCTTCAACCTTATCCTCCAGGTACTCGGCATATTCCTTCAGCTTATCAACCGGATAATTCCCCTGAAGGTTGATATTCAAAATGGGGAACTCTTCAGAAATATTCAGGTCAAAAACATTGGGTTCAATCTTCGCCCCGTTAAACACAGGCCAGTCTTCTCCGGCAGTTTTTGAATCGACCTCATCCTTTACCTTTTGTTTCGCTTCTTCGACCGTGATATTCTCATCGAACTCAACGGTTACAATGGAGTAATCTTCCTGAGAGGTCGAAACGATCTCTACCACGTTACTCACATTCTTCAACTCATCTTCGATGGGATCGGTAATGAGTCGCTCGATATCCTCAGAGGTATTCCCGGGATAGAGCGTACTAATAAAGATCTTGGTTTCCTTGACTTCCGGGAAATTCTCCCTGGGCATCCCGAAATAGGCAGAAAGTCCGAGTACGAAAAACAGCACGATCAGCACATAGATCGTCGTTTTATTTTCTATGGCCCAGGAAGAGAGTGCAAACTCCTTATGGGCATTCTTCTTGATCTTGCTCATGATGTTCTTACTTTATGATCTTAACTTTTTGACCGGGCAGCAGGCTTCTTGCACCTTCTCCGATCACGGCGTCACCTGCCTTTACACCTTCGAGGATCTCTACGAGATCTCCCTGGGACCTTCCCACCTTCACTACGGTTTGCTCTACCACCGCACGGCCCTGGGCGTCTATATCCTTAGCTACGTATACGTATTGATCACCTACTGCGTTCTCGGTGATCACACTTTGCGGGATAAGTACAGCCTCTTCATTACTGTAATCATTGAGGTATACCCTGGCATTGAGGTTCGGTTTTACTGAACCGTTCATGGCCGGAATACCCACCTCTACATTAAAGGTTCTGTTAGCAGGCTTAATGTAATCGCTTATCTGTCTCACCTTAGTACTCACCTCTTTTCCCAGCACCGGGAAAAAGACTCTTACATCACTCCCTTTATGGATATTAGGCAGGAAGATCTCAGGCACCTCTACCTCTACATACATATCTTCGAGACTAACGATCCTGATCACGGCCATTCCCGGAGCCATACTGGTTCCCGGGTCTGCAATGATCTGGTCAATAGTCCCGCCAAAGGGGGCTGTAATTCTGGTACGCGCCAATTGATTCTCCAATTGGGTCACCGCATTGGCAGCACTTTCATACTGGGTCTTGGCGGTAAGGAACTGGATCTCTGAACCTATTTTCTGTTCCCACAGGCGTTTCTGACGCTCAAAAGTGGTCTGAGCCAGGTCCTTCTGGGCTTCCAATTGTGCTAATTGTGCCTGGAGCCCACCATCGTCTATCACTGCCAGGAGTTGTCCGCGACGAACGCGATCACCTTCCTTAACTTTGATCTCCTGAAGGATCCCTGCAAATTCGGCATTGAGCACCAGGTTTTTTCTGGTAGTCACATTACCCTGCAGCTCTACATAGTGCTTAAAAAGGGTATCGTTAATATTGAGGGTAGACACCAAGGCCAGTTTCTGAACGGTATCGACCTCTGAAATTGCTCTTTCGATCTTAGCAATACGACTACTCAGGGAGTCACGCTCTGTTGAAAGCTGTTCTTTAGCAGCTCTCAATTGATCGATATCTCCGGAAGTCAGCACCTCTTCGATATTATTGCTCTTACTTCCGCAGGAAGCAAACAGGACAAGTATTGCAGTGAGTATGGTTAATTTTTTCATTCTTTTTCCGCCTTTTTTATGTTGTCTTAATTTTCGATTCTGAGGTCAGGGGTATTCAAGATGGTTTCCAGTGCCGTTTTAGCATTGATCACATCAAGCATGGAAACGATATAAGCTTCCTGGGCTCTGTACAGCTGTGTCTGTGCCTGCCTCAGGTCAAAGCTACTTCCTATACCTTCCCGAAATTTCACTTGGTTCTTAGATTCTATACGCTCTGCCAGCTCCAGGTTCTTTGCTGAAGTTTCGTATTTCTCAACCGCATACCTGAAATTACTGCGCGCCTGATCATACTCCAGGAGGATCTGTTGCGTAGCCTCGTCAAAAGTAGTTCTCGATTGATCGAGGGCGATACGGGCCTGTTGGGTACGCGCACTTCGCATAAGGGAGCTGAATATGGGAATGTTCAAACTTACCCCGAGTATCGAACTCTGATACCATGGCGTTTCCTGGTTCAGAAACACAAAGTCCTGATCAAAGGCTGTAGTACCATAATTTACAAAGGCATTCAGGCTGGGCAGGGCCCTGCTCTTTTCCAGTTTGAGTTCGAGCTCACGCTGACGGGTAAGGTTTTGAGCGATCTTAAAATCTACATTCTCCTCGATCTGAAGATCCTCGTTAAGGATATCCAGCATCATATTCTTCATGGCCAGGTCATTGAGGTCATCGGTAAGCGTTACCCGCGAATCAACCGGGATCCCCAGAGTGAGGTTCAGCATTTGCTCGGCAATACCAAGCATGCGTTCTGAATTGCTTAATTCTGTTTCGATCTGGGACAGGGTGATCTGTAATTGCTCCACGGTTTCCTCCTCAGACAATCCGTTTTCGAAGGTTGCTGTTGCTTCCCTGAGATTTTCTACCAGGGTCGCACGGTCTTTGCGTAAAATATCTGTACGTTCTGCCGATACCAACACCCCTCCATAGGCATTGATCACAGCTTTTCGAACTTCCAGGCGTGTCTTTTCGTCGGCATTCTCATTGTAATCCAGAAATGTACTCGCGGCCTGCAAACCGACAAGATAAGACCCGTCAAAAATGAGCTGACGCAGGGTAGCGCTAACGTTCATTTGCTGGCGTACCCCGAAAACCACAGGAACGAACTCTCCCGGTTCTCCTCCAAAAAATTCTGCAGGAATAGGAGACACAGGCTGTTTAAGCTGATTCTGATAATCAACAACTCCATCGATCTGGGGCAAACCGGCAGCCGTGGTTTCCCATTTCTTTTTCAGGGCCTTGGCCACCTCACGTCTCGAATTAACGGCCGTGAAGCTGCTATCTAATGCAAAGTTTATAGCCTCATCCATCGAAAAGCTATAGTGCCTTTCCTGGGCGCTAACCTTGAACAGTGCGATCGCAAATGCGATGACCAGGTATTTCTTCATTATTGCGTTATTTTTTCTTCGTTTATAAACTGATTGAGTTCTTCGAGTCCCCTTTCGGTAACAATAGCCCGCAGGTGATACTCCAGAAAAAGGGCTGTTAATGTGGGTACAGAATGTTCTACAGGGGGAAACATATCGCTGTCTTTGATACTGCTCATTCCGGAAAAGTACATCCTGGAGGTGAAGAAAATGTCGATGTCTTCGCGAAACAATCCCATGGTTATTCCCCTTCGGAGGTTATCGCTAACGCTTTCTACGAACACCTGGTACTTCTTTTTCATGAGCTGCTCAAAAAGATTCGGATAGAATTTCTTCAACTGGTTATACGCCATGCTCTCTTCATCTCCAAAATACTCCCGCACGACCCTTTTGATCTGGTAAAGCTCCCGGATCGGACTGATCTCCGGGTCGCAAACCGTATTGATCTGACCGCAAACACTATCGAATACATGAAACACAGAAGCCTCTACGAGTTCTGTCTTATTCTTATAATGCTGATAAATGGTTTTTTTGGAGATCCCCATTTCTGCGGCAAGGTCGTCCATGGTGACACTCTTAAATCCGAGTCTCAGGAACATTTCTGCGCTTTTATTAAGGATATTTTCTCTCATAGTGGCTGCAAAGTTAATCCAGGAAACTTTAAAAACTTAAAAAGTTTCCATCGTTTTACATTTATTTAACATCTCACCCATAGAGTAAGGAATGACGATTTGTGGTATTTTAGCTGAAAAATTGTTTTCATGTTAAGTATCGAGGCCTACCGCCAGGCATTTATCTCCTATCTGGAATCGCGAACCACCAAAAGAGAACCTGTTAACCTATACGAACCCATGAACTATATCATGGGCTTGGGTGGAAAGCGTTTACGCCCCACCCTTACCCTGGTGACTGCCGATCTTTTTGGAGGCGACCATAAGGATGCTTTAGACGCTGCACTTGCGGTAGAGATCTTTCACAATTTTTCTCTGGTACATGACGACATTATGGACGACGCTCCGCTTCGCAGGGGTAAGGAAACCGTTCATGAAAAGTGGGACATCAACACCGGGATCCTTTCCGGTGATGCCATGCTTATTCTCGCCTATCAATTATTCGAAAACTACGAACCTGCTACCTTTCGCGAGTTGGCAAAGCTCTTTAGCAAAACGGCTATTGAGGTTTGTGAAGGACAACAATACGATGTAGACTTTGAGAATCGCGATGATGTTAGTATAGACGAGTACCTGAAAATGATCACCTATAAAACAGCGGTGCTCCTGGGAGCCAGTCTTAAAATGGGTGCTATCATTGCAGGTGCTTCAGAAGAAGACGCCAATGGCATTTATGATTTCGGGATCAACCTGGGTATCGCCTTCCAGATCATGGACGACTACCTCGACGTATTTGGAGACCAGGAAAGTTTTGGTAAGCAGGTTGGTGGAGATATCATGGAGAACAAGAAAACCTATATCTATTTGCGTACGCTCGAGCGTCTTGACCCCGAAGATGCCCGTCAATTAGAGCATCTGTATTCTGTTTACCCTAAAGATCCTTCAGATAAGGTGAGATCGGTGATGGAGCTCATGGTGTCCAGCGGCGCCAAGGACATCACCCTGGAGGCTATTGAAAGCTACACCAACAAGGCATTGAATACGCTTGATCATATGGCTATTTCTGATTCGGGCAAGGATCTCCTACGCGCCTTCGCTATGGGGTTAATGCGACGCACCACTTAATACCTTCCCCACAATACGAAGCAGATGTTTCAGGAACAGCCATTGCGGCATGGTAGCAATGATGCGCAGTTCTTCTAACGGCCGGGTTTGATCATCAAGGAATTTGAAGATCTGTTCGGGTTTATTCTTCTGAAAGAGGCGACCGAACAATTCTGCTCCCCGCTCATTGTGTTGATAAAGCACTTCAAGAAAAATGCGGTCATAGAGATCAAAACGCGAGGTGCCCTTGAACTTTCGGAGGTCCTGATCACTTTTCAGAAAGGCTGCAAGCGCGCTCGCTCTTCTCAGGGCGCGATAAAAGGTATACCCGGTACTGGGTTTTGTCCACCCCCCTGCAGTCCCTATATACATCATATTCCCGGTATTCGCCTTATGAAACGGATAAGAGCTCATAGGAATATTACCGGCCTCTTTTTCCACGACCTCATATTCGGTTACCCCGAGTTGACTTAAATACTGTTTTATGGCTTCCTCGTATTCCCTCGGCTCCAGGACTTCTGCCGAAAAGAGCGTATACTCCAACAGGGCTCTGTTCGCGCTTTGGGGTAAGAGATACATAAAACGGGTATTCCCTTTCTGAGGTACCGAAAAATCCATCAGGGTTACCCGGCGGGTATTGAATACGGGCTCTTTGGTTTTTACGAACCATCCTATAAAATGCTGCTGCAATAAAGGATAGGTAGCATTGCCCTTAATTACGCTAAGATCCCGAACGCTATTAAAGACCTTTTTGGCTGTGATCTCCTTATCGCCAAGTACAACAGCTACATGACTATCCAAATCCCGGAGATCAAGCACCTCGTCTCTGAGCAATTCGACGTTGGTGGCCGCTTTGATCTTTTGGTGTATGGCTGTATAGAAATAGGCGCTACGCAGCTTCTTGTAGCGATAGGGCGTCATGGAAAAGGCCATATCACCCTGTACGCTCTTCACCTCTGCTTCGTCCCAGGTGGCACAAAGCAGGTCGTCATAGGGGCCTTCACCTATCTCCCAAAAACACCAGGTACGGTCGTTGACGGTCTTTTCTTCCTTTTCAATGATCAGGATACGATGGCCGCTGTAGAACGGATCGGTCATGAGCTGGTCTGCCAGCAGCAGTCCGGAGGCCCCGCCCCCAACGATCACCAGGTCATAATTAGCATTTACGGTAGGTTTTTTCACGCCTTGAAGATAAAAAAATAAAACCCATCTGCAGCCTTTTGTCCGTCATCAACCTAGTTAAGATCATACCTCAGTCCGAAAAAAGTGCGTATCCCCTGGTTCGAAGCATACACATACGAAGGATCAAAGGTGAGGGCATAAGGATTATCGGGAGTTGGCAAGGCGTTCCCCGCATTATCAAAGGTCACATTTTTATCGAAGGGATCATTAGCCCGGGCTATAAGGAAGGGAACGTCCTGATCGGGAGTCCAGTTTAAGAGGTTCTTTACCCCGGCATAGAGCTCGATACCTTTAAAGCCTTTGTAGGTAAACTGAATATTCTGCAAGCTGTACCATGGCGACTCCGGTGATCTCGGATCGAGATCACTTAGCAATGGCAGGCGCATAGGGCCGTATACATTTCCGGTATAGTCGATATCGAGATCCCAGAAAGGCACGCTATAGCTAAGTCCCCAGGTCCCTGTAAACCTTTCGGTAAGCACAGGCCGAAAACGCTCGCCATCTTCTACATTGTGCACATCCATTACACTGGCACCCGCGGTGAGCTTCCAGCCACTTCTCAGCATGACATCGGCATTAATACTCATTCCGGCAGACACCCCATACCCATCCAGGTTACTATAAAGGATCTTATCGGGTTCTGTATCGTAATCGGGAAGGATCACATTACTAAAGCGTGTATACCATGTAGAAAGATCGAGACCTATAAAATGCCCTTTGGAAGTGTAGATCTTCTTGAGGTAATTGAGATTCACGTTCCACGAACGCTCGGGCTGAAGATCTTCTGTGATCACCACATCACGGGCGCCGGTGAGGGAGGCATGGTCTTCGGTAAACAGATTCACCACCCTAAATCCGGTGCCGGCATTAAACCTCAGGATATCATTATCGGTTACCGACCACTTGAACGCTGTTCGGGGTGTAAAAATAGTCCCGTGTCTTTTATCGTAATCCAGGCGGGCTCCCACCAGCCATTTCATTTTTTTATTCAAGGTCATTTCATCCTGCACAAAAATCCCGGGGATAAACACCTCATCGGGGGCGTCGCCGGCATCGTTGGCCGTGGCAGGGGTATCGTCGTTATAATAGGTATATCGCAACGCTGTTCCTACCAGCATTCCGTGCATGCCCAGATCGCGGTTCCAGGTAAGCTGCGAAAATCCGTTGCGTTGGGTAGCCAGGTAAGGCGTATCACCATAGACCGAATTCTGATCGTGGTCGGTATAGGAGAAATTGAGCATCACGGGTTCTGCAAAGGGCAGTTCGTAATTTCCCATGACCTCAAAACGGCGGGTATAGATACTTTCTCCATAAACCTCTGTACCCCCGCGGAATTCAGGAGTCCATTGCATTTCCCCTCCCCAGCGGTCTTCATAGAAAAATCTTCCGGCGAGATCGAAAGCCTTTCCGGAAGCCCTTTTAAAGTTCCATTTCTGAAATACCGAAACCCGGTGTTGCAGGGTGAGATCGGTAAAATTATCTCCGTTATTATCTACAGGCGTATCGTAGTTAAAATAATTAACTCCGGTGAGCACATCGGCCACCTTACCAACCCCGGTCTTAAATCCGAGATCTACGTTCCACTCTCCCCAATCGCTGTAAAAACTGTCGAAGCTCAAGGTGTTCACCAGTTCGGCATCTTTGGTGATCACATTGATCAATCCGCCCACGGCCTGACTCCCGTAAATAGAAGAAGCGGGCCCCTTAACGATCTCAATACGATCTACCAGGGAATTCGGGATCCCTGAGAGTCCGTAAACACTCGCCAGACCACCCACCAAGGGCATGCCGTCAATCAATACCAGCGTGTACGGCCCTTCGAGTCCGTTAATATGAATATCGCCGGTATTACACACATTGCAATTTACCTGCGGTCGCACGCCGTTAACCATTTGGAGGGCATCAAAAATATTGGCAGAAGGATTCTTCTTAAAGAAGGTAGGCTGATAGACTTCAACCGGCACAGGAGTTTCCATCCTGCTCACCGGCCTGAGTGTCCCTGAAACCACGACCTCATCGAGGCTTTCCATGGGCTGCATCATCACTTGAACCACATTTTGCCCCTCACCTATGCGCACTCTTTTCCTGTAGGTGGTGTATCCGGTAAAAGAAACTACGAGAGTGAGCCTCCCTTTAGGAATGCCAGTGAGCACCGCCACACCATCATTTCCGGTAGGCGCTCCCTTTTCCAATTCTTCTAACCAGACATTGGCGTAGGGTAATGCACCCTGGGCATCCACCACCTCAACACGCAACTCCTGCCCCTGTAACACATTTATAAACAGCATTAACAAACAACCCCTTAGCACATCTTTCATAGTTTGGTGAAATATATTTTTAGACAAAGCTAAAAATTTGTTTTTACAGTTAAAAATGTAATTTTGCTAAACAATCGAATAAAGATCTTACCGGGGAGAAAGTGATCCTAGGGTATTTACCCGATCAACACCCCCCGATCAAATAAAATACAGCACTATGTTTAACAGCATCATTGAATTCTTTAAGGGACTTGATCCCGTAGTCGGGGCCCTTATTGCCACCACCTTTACCTGGGTAGTTACCGCTTTGGGAGCTTCTGTGGTCTTCTTTTTCAAGACCATGAAGCGCAGTGTTCTCGATGGAATGCTCGGATTTACGGGAGGGGTTATGGTTGCTGCGAGTTTCTGGAGTTTATTGGCGCCTGCTATTGAAATGAGTGAAGGGGAAGGTTTCGAAAAGACCATTCCTGCGGTTGTAGGGTTTGGCTTGGGGGCGTTATTCCTCTTTGTGCTGGATAAGTTCTTACCCCACCTTCATATTAATTTCAAGCCCAGCGAAAAGGAAGGGGTAGAAACCAAGCTACACAAAACCACCTTATTGGTACTGGCCATAACCTTGCACAACATTCCGGAAGGTCTTGCTGTGGGGGTATTGTTCGGTGGTGTTGCTGCCGGTATTCCCGAGGCCTCTATTGCAGGGGCTGTGATCCTGGCGATCGGGATCGGGATCCAGAACTTTCCTGAAGGGATCGCCGTTTCCATGCCATTACGCCGGCAGGGGGTTAGTCGTAAAAAGAGTTTTTGGTACGGACAGCTTTCTGCTATAGTAGAGCCTGTAGCCGGTGTTACCGGAGCACTGGCGGTGAGTTTCTTCACCCCTATTCTTCCTTATGCCCTGGCCTTTGCTGCCGGAGCCATGATCTTTGTAGTGGTCGAGGAAGTAATTCCGGAAACCCAGCAAGACAAATACACCGACATTGCCACCCTCGGATTTATGGGTGGATTCATGGTGATGATGACCCTTGATGTTGCCCTGGGATAAAAAAAAGGAAATTGCTACCCAAATTACAATAAGCGGAGTTACTTGATGATCGCTAAATCAAAATTAATTCAAATATGAAAACTCCCAGTTAACATGGTATGCATGTTTTTAGTGGTATTCTTCTCTGCTGTAATGTCCCGGATAACAATTTCCGATATGTTCATGCCAGTAATGGCGACTAATTACCTTCTTTTATATAGCTCCACCCTTGTTGTTGTTTCAGCGCCAATTCCATAATGGCGTCCGGAACAGTCTCTATTCCCGGAAGAAGCATTTCTTCTTTTATTCCTTTTCGTTTCATGGTCCCCTGACAGAGGTACACATGCACATTATCTCTTGCTGCCATTGCAGCGATCCTATCGCTTACGGTCGACTTTTCTTTTAGGGCCATATCTGAGGCCCCTCCATAGATCACTACCTCGAATTGCGAATTCGGGTAGTATTGCGACATCATATCTGCATGGCGCGCGGCGGCTTCCTGAACTTTTGCACTACCGCCGGTAACATCAAATACAACCTTTACCGCCTGATCCTGCGACCACAGTGTCACTGTAAGAAACAAGGCTATGATCACACTTATATACCTACTCATACTTATACGTTTAATTTCCTGCGAAAATGTAAGCACAACCGGCCTTTTGAGCTCGCTCTAAAGCCCATACTCCGGAGGGCATGATCTCTACACCCGGCAGCACCGAACTTTTCCAATCTTCATATACTTTTTCCGAATCCATCCCCAGGCCCTGGGCTACAAAACCACTATACACCTTAAGGGCGAGATCACAAACGCAGAACATGGCACCTCGCTCCTGGAGCTGTTTGATCCCCTGGATCCCGGCAACGGGGAAATCACCGTCTTCAGGCTCATACACTACATTTCGCAATGCGGGAGCACCGGCGAGATTGTCGTTAACCTCGAAAAATTCGCCAAACTTGTACTTATTCCACATATCATCACTAAGAGCAAAAGGAATAGCGCTATGACGCAACACGCAAACGGCGGTCATATCTTCATCAGGAGTTTCGGTCATATTATTGGTCATGTAAAACACATAGGTCCATGCCACCGGAAGGCCATCATGAGGTGTAGATCCGTCGTAAACCACCCTGTGGCTTCCTTTGATCTTCTTAAACCATTGATCTGATTCGTTCAGCGCTGCGGCTTCGATCTTGAGTGCCTCTGCTGCCATTGCTGTATTCGCAAAAACTGATAATCCGGAGGCGGTAACCCCCATGGCCAGCGTACTCAGAAAGGTTCTTCGATTATTGGTCGGTCGCTTTTCCATTACTGCTTGTATTGGTTGGTGTGTATAGCAATAGGAAAAGCGTCGGGAGATGAAAGCCTTCAAAGTTAAACAAAATAAATTGTTATTTCATTGGTTTTCAGAGCTTTAAAATAAATAATCATTCTCTTAAACCTTGAAATACCGATCCTAAAAGACAAAAAAAACCGGAATACATTATGCATTCCGGCGATTGAATACGGTTATGTTCCTTTTAAGGATTGGCAGAAGACGTATGGTCACTTACTATGCGCCAACCTTCGTCAAATTTTTTCCACACCAGGGTAAAATATCCGCTCAGGGTTTCATCACTTCGGTCGAGGATAAACTTCCCCAGCACCTGGGCAACTCCCGGACCTACCTGTTGCATTCTAATGATCTCAAAGCGCAACTGCCCCATGGCAGCGGCGTCGGGATAATTCTTCAGGTAGCGATCCCTGGTCGCCTCCCAACCCGAAACCACACCCCCGGAACCAACGAATACCAGTTGATCAGATTTCCAATACCCTTCCATAAACGCGGGTATATCGGCACGGTTCCAGGCTTCTTCCTGCTCCTGCAGCACGGTATGTATGGCATCCCTGTTGGCATCCGAAAGGGTATCCTGGGCCGATACCGGCACCGCTACTAAAACGATCAACAAGAGGGTGAGGGTCTTAAATTTCATATGTTTTTGTGTTTTTAGGTTCATTCTAATAATTGCATGCTTTGTTCTACGGTATACAAGCTCGGCCATTCCTGGGCTTCGATATCGTCAAAGACCTTGTGAATACGCTGCCTGAACTGATCCAGCAAACCGTGTACCAGGGTGTACTTCAGGGCCTCATCGAACGAGCGCGCCATCGACTTATAAAAAGCCTCCTGCTTCACCTGCTTTTCGGCATTAAAGGTGGTGGCGATCTCCAGGTTATACCACATGACATCGGCCACTTGCAGCGGATTCACCCCAAGGGTCAGGAAGTGCTTGATATACTTCTGGGCGACAGAACGCCGTGCCCTGGGCTTGCGTCTTTTTACCGGAAAGTATTCGTTTGCGATCTTTTCCTTGCATTCCCTTACCAGCTTATCCTCTTTCGGATTAAAAACAAAGTCGTAATAGACCTTGACATCCTTAAAGGTGGTATAGAGCTCCATGATCTGTTCACGCAGCTGCTCTTCATTTAGGGTTTCCAGGTATTTTTTTAACGATCGCTTCGACATCCTATCTTATTTATCGTTTTTAAATCCTTCCGGACGCTTCCACCTTACGGGAGCTTTCGGCTCAGGCAAGAGTTCGAATGCTTCGGTTTCGAGCAATTTGAGTGCTTCCTGAACGCCACGCTCCAACTGCGGATCTCTGCCTTCCAGCAATGCTGACGGTTCCTGGATCACTTCGATATCGGGAGCCACTCCTTCGCCCTCTACGGCCCATTCACCTTTTACGTCATAGAATCCGCCTCGTGGTGCCACCATGCGCCCACCATCAATAAAACGCGGGGTATCCCACGTTCCTACGAGTCCGCCCCAGGTACGTGTTCCCACCAGAGGTCCTAACTTCGCTTCGCGGAACATATAGGGCAAAAGGTCACCACCGGAACCTGCACGCTCGTTAATAAGCATCACCTTAGGCCCCCAGATCCCCGCCATTGGCGTGGTCCACGGACGGTGGTCACCGGTCTTACTGTTGAAGTATCCAAAATGCTGACGTGACATAATATCGATCATATAATCGGCAGCAGAACCACCACCGTTATTACGTTCATCAATAACAACCCCTTTTTTATCCTGCTGGGCAAAGTAATAGCGATTAAAACTGGTAAAGCCCTGACCGGAAGTATTTGGCACGTAGACATAGGCCAATTTACCTCCCGAAAGTTCATCAACCTTTCTGCGGTTGGCCTCCACCCATGCTACCGACCTCAGTTGGCGCTCACTGCTCACGGGTTTTACCGTTACGCTTCTTTTATCACTGCCATCGGACTTACTACCCACTTCCAGGGTCACCAATTCGCCGGCAGTTTGTTCGAATAAGCTGTACGGATTAACACCGGTATCGAGGGTTCTCCCGTTCACACTAAAGATATAATCACCCTCACTCACCTTTAATCCTGGTACCGAAAGTGGCGCTTCCAATCCCGGGTTCCACATTTCCCCACTATAGATCTTCCCAATGCGATAGTGACCGTTAGCCACCTCCAGGTCGGCACCTAGCAATCCTACGGGAACACGGTCGAGATCCGGCATATCACCGCCCGAAACGTAGGAGTGCCCAATAGACACCTCCCCACTCATGATATCGACCACATAATTCAGGTCGGTACGGTGACGCACATGATCGATCCAGGGAGCATACCATTCGTAAACGGCATCCCACGGAGCTCCATGCACATTATCAACATAGAGAAAATCACGCATAAAGCGCCATCCTTCTTTAAAGATCTGATGATACTCTTCTTTTGGATCTACCTTAATGCTTTTATTAAAGTCGAGGGCCGCCTCCTTATCGTTCTTTGTGTTTCCTTTACTATTGTAGATGGCCCATTTACCACCCTGGCGCATAAGCACCTTTTTGCGGTCGGCCGTTACCCGCATAAAATTGACACCCTCTGCAAAGTCTTCCAATTCTTCTTCATCGACCTTGTAGTGATGCACCTTATAGCCACGGGCACCTTCTATCTCTTCAGCCAATAGCAACTGCAGGTCTTCCCCGGCTTCAAGGGAGGTATAAGCGGCCGTTTCCGGTTTTAACGGAATAATACGCTGCCACAATCCTTCAGCATCAATAACCACCTTAACGGTTGCCTCGGTCTTATCTTCGTCTTTTTTCTTTTTCTTCTTCTTCGAATCCTCCTTTTCAGCAGGCTTAGTTACGGTCTCATCATCCGATCGCAAGGGAACAGGTGATGCGTCTTCTGCAGAAAGCACAAGACAATACAGGTTTCTGCTTACCGACGGATCGTAGGAACTCATATCCAACCATCCGCTATTGAGTCCGTAATCGGTACTCCCCAGAAAATACAGGTATTTCCCATTGGCATCCCACACGGGCGAAATACAATCGGCCATCCCATCGGTGAGCTGAAGCACCTTACCAGTATCTGTATGATAGGCAAAAACCGCCTTAAAATGACTCTCCAGCTGCTTTACGTAGGTGATCCATTTTCCGTCCGGAGACCATACAGGATTCATCGTTCTGTTGGGATGCGCATAGCGATCGGCATCGATGGTCTTTGCCGTTCCGGCAGTCACGTCGGCCAGCCATACCCGGTAATCGGTATCGGTAAAGGCAATGTGCTTACCTCCCGGGGCCCAGGCGGGCTCAAAATAAAAGGTAGGTTTCGGAATATCGATATGCTTTTTTACCACTCCGTACTGGTCGGCAATAACCAGGCGGTATTCGCCGCTGGCATCAGAGAACCATGCGACCTCATCACCTTCGGGAGACCACACCGGAGACCGATCGGCCACTCCGGGAGAATTGGTAAGATTACGCATACTCCCGTGTTCCCTGGGAACGGTAACCACCTCTCCGCGGTATTCAAAGATCCCGCGTTGCCCTGTAGGAGACACATTTCCTGTTCCTATAGCTGCAGCACTGATCTCTTCCCACCGGGGACGTGAAAAGCTCATATCTCCGTTTACATGCACTTCGAGTTGGGTGGTGTTTCCGCCTTCAACATCCAAAAGATGAAGGTACCCTCCCTGCTCGTAAACAATCCCATCCGGACTCGCATCAAGGCTTTTTACATCGAATTTCTTATGAAAGGTATGTTGTTGTTCTGTCATTGTTTGAGGATCGTAAGACCAGATATTGGCCGCCAGGTCACGTTCAGAAATATAGAACACCTTCCCCTGGTACCATACCGGATCCAAATGGCGCTCGCCGGTTTTTTGCGGTGTCCTGGTAAGCGCCTTGGTCTTCATATCGAGTATCCATACCGGCATTGCTTGTCCGCCGCGATAATTACGCCATTCAGGATCCCAGAAGGTTATGGGCGTGTAAGCGGCCATTGCACCATCGGGAGATAATTCCCCAAAGGCTGCTCGCGGAATATCGAGTGCTTCCGGCATACCTCCGGAAATACCCACAGCATAAAATCGGTTGAGGCGAGTGGGTACGCCCTCCCTTGAAGAGCGAAACATCACCTTTCCGTCAGGAGTCCATCCCTGGACAAAATCCCCCCCGGGATGCCAGGTGAGCCGTTGCGGACTCCCTCCCTCGGAAGGGATCACATACACATCGGTATTCCCGCCGTATTCTGCCGTAAACGCGATATGTTTACCGTCGGGTGAAAAATGCGGAAGGGATTCATACCCTGCATCTGAGGTAAGACGCACAGCCTCCCCTCCCTGTTTATTGACCTTCCAAAGGTCATTGGCGTAAACAAAAACGATCTGGTCGCCGAACATCGCAGGCTGACGTAACAAACGTGTTCCCTGTGCATAGCCGGCAGTGCCCGCCAATAACAGGCAAAGCGATAATAAAATTCTCATGAAACGTATTTGATATGGTTATTACGAGAAGTAAAGTACGAAAATGAAGGCAAGGCGCAAAAGGCAGGGAGGGCGCTATTCTGCGCTGAGGGTATTTTTAGTGGCAACCGCAATCGCCCTGACCGCAACCAGCCGACTTTTTCTTTCCGAAGATCTTGTATTTGGCAGGAAGGAGGAATTTATTCACCAGGTAGACCGTTGCAATGGCGATCGTAACAATAACGAGTATGTTTTGGATCAAAGTGTTCATAGTGCAAAGATAGGGAAATGTGGGAATAGGGAATAGGGAATAGGGAATCAGGGAATAGGGAATGGGGAATAAAGTTATGCAGTTACGCAGTGACACAGTGAAGAGGGTATGCGGGTATGCGCGTATGCGGGTATGCGGGTATGCGGGTATGCGGGTATGCGGGTATGCGGGTATGCGGGTATGCGGGTATGCGGGTATGCGGGTATGCAAATGAATAAAATAATTGGAAATTTGAACTTTTGGAATTTATGATTAGAGTAATTAAAGAAAGTACGAACCAATTCGGGTGAAAAGATCTATTAAAAAGAAAAGCAACCCGTAAGACCGGAAGTACCCTCCGGATGCGTGGTTCTCGAATTTTCCGGAATTACCGGCTCCCGATGTCCCTACTTCCCGATCTACCTAAAACGTCTTATTACGCACCAGGGGTTTCGCTTTAAACGCGATGTAAAGCACATAGGCCAGGGGCAACAACAAAAAGAACATCGCATAACGCAGGGAGATCAACGACCCCAGGGCACCAACGATAAAAGGCACAAAGGCTCCCCCGGCGATCCCGGTACAAAGGATCCCTGAGAAGGTACCGTGATATTCCTTCACCGAATTAAGGGCGAGCGAAAAGATCACCGACCACATCACAGAAATAAAGAAACCACAGGCCGGAAAGGCGATAAGCGCCAAGGAGGCATTGCCCAGCAAGGCAGCGAATAAACATACGATCGCCATGAAGGTAAAGGCCGCCAGCACCCGCTTACTATCCATTACTTTAACCATGAACAAGCCCAGTACACATCCCAGGGTAAGCATACCCCAAAATCGGGAAACGGTTAAAGCCCCTAACACTTGCGGATCGAGATTATGGTATTCCTGAAGAAATGGAGATATCCAATTACCTATACCCTGTTCGATCCCCACATAAAAAAAGATGCCGAAAAAGTAAAAGTAGGTCGCACGGCTCCTTAGCAGCGCTTTGAATCCGCCCTTATCGTCCTGCCCATTCTTCTGATTTTCCTGCAGAAATGGAGTGCCGGCCGTAATCCCCGCAAGGATAAGGGCCATGACGGCAAAAAGCACATACATCCCCACCCAACCTTCAGCCGGAGCAACCAGATCGCGCAAGACCTCCCAAAGATCTTTCGATTCGGGATCGACCATTTTCTTGTACATCAGCGGACTCAAAAAAGAGGCGCCACCAAAGACCAGCTGAGCTATAAGAGAATAGAATGCAAAGTGCTCGCTCCCCGCGGCAAGGCGAAGGAGCGGATTAATAACCACCTGCAAAACAGCCATACTGCACCCCATCGCAAAAAGCACGACTAAAAACGGGCCGTAGTCCGGAAACACAACAAACCCGGTGGCAGCTATGGCAATAGCAACAAGGGCTGCAACAACAATATGCTTAGGAGGAAACTTATCGGCGAGATAACCTGCGGGAACAGACATGACCCCATAGGCGACAAAGAAAGAAAAAGGGAGGAGTCCCGTAGCGGTAAGGCTCAGATCGTAGGTAGATCTCACTTCAGCAATAATGGCATTGAGTACATTGGTCGCAAAGGAGATGAGGAAAAAGATGAGCAGCACCAAAATGATCAAGATGACCCGCTGTTGATTTTTCTTTAGCATGAACAATATTGATTGATCAAGCCGAAAATACAACAAAGTCAGCACATTCCGCTTTTCCTAAATTACCTGACCCCTGAACTATTTTAACAATTGATAGGCGATAAAAGCTACGATATAGGCAAATGTCGACATGAAAACAAGCTGAATGATCGGCCACTTCCAGGAGTTGGTCTCTTTTTTCACCACGGCGATCGTACTCATACACTGCATGGCAAAAGCGTAAAACAGCAATAGGGACACTCCCGACGCCAGATTGAACAAAGCCTCACCCGTTATCGGATTGATCTCTGCCTGCATACGCCGCTTAATGGTTTCCTCCTCATCATTACCCACACTGTAGATGGTGGCCAGGGTTCCTACGAAAACTTCCCTCGCGGCAAACGAACTGATCACCGCAATACCGATCTTCCAATCGTAACCCAAAGGAGAAATTACCGGCTCTATGGCCTTACCCATGATCCCGATGTAAGATTCCTGTAGTTTATAGGCAGATACTTTTTGAGAAAGTTCGGCAGGCGTCAGGTCCTGCACATTTACTTGTTCGGCAACCCGTTCTTCAGCACGGTCAAAGGTATCGCCCGGGCCATTAGAAGCCAGGAACCAGAGAATGATCGAGATCGCAAGGATGATCTTACCGGCACCAAAAACAAAACTTTTGGTTTTTTCGATCACGGTGATCATTACATTCTTAAACAGGGGAAGCTTGTAATTAGGCATCTCCACCACAAAGAACGAACGGCTTTTGATCTTAAGGATCTTATTGAGCACCCATGCCGAGAATACGGCCATTCCGAAACCTAACAAGTAGAGCAACATCAGCGTGAGCCCCTGAATATTCATTCCCATAAAACGCGTATTGGGAATTACCAGGGCGATAATAATGAGATATACCGGTAGTCTTGCCGAACAGGTCGTAAATGGTGTTACCAGAATGGTGATCAAACGTTCTTTCCAATTTTCAATATTCCGGGTGGCCATCACCGCGGGAATAGCACATGCGGTTCCGGAGATCAGTGGCACCACACTCTTTCCGCTAAGTCCGAAGCGGCGCATCACACGATCCATCAAAAATACGACCCGACTCATATAACCAGTCTCTTCCAAAATAGCTATAAACAAGAATAGGAATGCGATCTGTGGAATAAAGATCACAATACCTCCGAGTCCGGGAACGATCCCTTCAGCAATAAGATTCGTGAAGGCCCCGGCAGGCATGGTCTCTTTTACCCATTCACTTATAGACGCAAAAAGTTCGTCGATAAAATCCATAGGGTAACTACTCCAATCGTAGATCGCCTGAAAGATCAACAGCATGATCATAAAAAAGATCACATACCCCCACACCTTGTGCGTTAGTATCCTGTCAAGGGTAGCTCTGAATCCGCGGGCAGCATTCACATCTACAGCATACCCTTCCTTGAGCACCCCGTTAATGAACTGGTACCGCATGATGGTCTCCTTTTGCTGCAAGCGCTTCAGGGCCGATTTTGAATGCGTTCGGAAGGAGGAGGTGTCTTCAATAAGCTGACGGTCCAGGTTTACGAAATTCACATCCTGGGTGATCACCAGCCACAACTTATAGAGATCATGACTGGGAAATGCCTTTCGCAATCCGTTGAAATACTCAGGATCTATAAGCGAAGCATTCAGGCAAGGTTCTGTAGAAATATGTCGGTAATCGCAAATGAGTACTTTGATGGTATCGATCCCCTCTCCTTTTCGCGTACTTACCACCGCGATACGCGTTTTAAGACGCTCTTCTAATAACGGAATATCAAGAGAAATACCCTTTCTGCGCATCCTGTCGGCCATATTGATCACCAGGATGGTCGGGATTCCAAGATCTTTGATCTGGGTAAAAAGCAACAGGTTGCGCTTAAGATTCTCCACGTCGGTAACCACAATGGCCACATCGGGAAAATCTTTATCCTTCTTATTGAGAAGAAGCTCAATGACCACATTTTCATCGAGGGAGGTCGCATTAAGGCTGTAAGTTCCGGGAAGGTCAAGGATATGAGCACGAACGCCACGGGGCAATTTACAGATCCCCTCCTTTTTTTCAACGGTGATACCGGGATAATTTCCCACTTTCTGATTAAGTCCGGTAAGGGCATTAAAAACAGAGGTCTTTCCGGTATTCGGATTCCCTATTAGTGCTACATTGATCTGTTTACTCATACACCTCCTTATTGGGCCAGGGGTTCGATTTCGATCTGAACTGCCGTTTCCTTGCGAATGGCCAGGAACGACCCGTTGATATTGAGATAGAGCGGATCGTTAAAGGGTGCGAACTGGATCAGCTCCACCTCATTTCCCGGAAGGCATCCCATTTCCAATAGCTTAATGGGCAGGCCATCGGTATCGACATGCTTTATAATTGCACGCTCACCTCTCTTTAAATCTGCAACGGTATACTTCAAATCTTATTTAGATTGATTTTAAAGAGTCAAAAGTAAGGAAAAGTTATGAAGTTACAAGGTCGTGGGGTTACAAGGTTATGGGGAAGTGGGGAAATGGGGAAATGGGGAAGTGGGGAAATGGGTATGTGGGTATGAGGAAAGAAGAAAGAAAAAAGAGAAAAGAATAAAGAGGGAAGGGCGAATAGGCGAATTAGCAAATGAGGAATTGGGGAATTCGGGAGGTGTCACCTCGAGTGATTGCGAAGCAATTGTATCGAGAGGCGTAAGCGGGTAAGCAAAAATAAAAACGACCGGTTAATCCTGTTCGTATTCTGATTTTAGTACTTCAAGATCTTCCATGAGTTTTTCGATATCCTCAGCCTTGGTCCCATCGTAAAATCCGCGAATGCGCTTTTCCTTATCTACCAGCACAAAATTCTCGGTATGGATCATATCAAAGGGTCCGCCATCGCCGGCATTCTTGGCTGCCAGATAGGATTTGCGCGCCAATTCATAGATATGCTTTTTGGGTCCGGTAACCAGGTTCCATTTCGCGTCGTTCACCCCTTTTTTTAAGGCGTATTCTTTAAGCTGGGGTACCGAATCGATCTCCGGAGTTACCGTATGAGAAAGCAGCAACACATCGGGGTCGTCCATGATGCGCTCCTGGATCTGCACCATATGATCGGTCATGATCGGGCAAATGGTCGGGCAGGTGGTAAAGAAGAAATCGGCTACGTAGATCTTACCGTTATAATCGTCCTGGGTAATGGTATCGCCATTCTGATTCACCAGGGTAAAAGGCGCAATAGCGTGGTATTTTCTTTTGTATTGCAGGTCTTGATCTACCAGTTCGGCATTCACCATATTAGGCTGGTATACAGGCAGCACCGGTTTCGGTTTGAGCGCGGTGTAGAACAGGTAGACGATCACCGCACTAAGCAGGGCCATCACCAAAAAGAATTTGCGGTATTTACTAAAGAAACGCAACATTGTACATCAGGGCTTTACGAATGCAAATTTAATGGAATGTTCCCTAACCACATGCTTATTCATAAAACCTTCCTAAAAAAGTCTGCTCCCAAACAATAAGATTGTGCCAAAAAGGCTGAAAAGGTTACATTTGTGGGCTAAGAATTCTAAATACGACTATGAGCCCTATTATAGTAAAGACCATTCAGCTTTTTTTAAGCTTATCCATACTCATTGTACTTCACGAACTAGGACACTTTATTCCGGCAAAGATCTTTAAGACCCGGGTAGAGAAGTTCTTCCTGTTCTTTGACGTAAAATACGCCCTGTTCAAGAAAAAGATCGGCGAGACCGTTTACGGGATCGGATGGTTACCCCTGGGAGGATACGTAAAGATCTCAGGGATGATCGATGAGAGCATGGACAAGGAGCAGATGGCTCAGCCGGCACAACCGTGGGAGTTCCGTTCCAAGCCGGCATGGCAACGTCTTATTATTATGATCGGTGGGGTTACGGTAAACCTCCTGCTCGGATTCTTCATCTACATCATGATCCTGTTCACCTGGGGAACTCCGGAAGTGCGTTCTGAAGCCTTCCCTAACGGATTTACTATAGCAGAAGAACTACAGCAATACGGATTCAGAGAAGGAGATAACATTTTGACGGTAGACGGGGAAACCCCAACCAACCTCATGGACCTCAACCGCATGCTACTCATCAGAGGCATTGAGGAGGTTGAAGTGAAGCACCTCGATGGTACTTCTGAGACCATCGCACTTCCCGATTCTTTGGGAACATACCTGTACAAAGCAGGAGCTACCAATCCGATAAACCCGAGGACTCCTTCAACACTGGACAGTGTCCCCCTCCAAATGCCGGCCGCAATGGCAGGATTGCAAGCGGGAGACAAGGTGATCTCCATCAATGGCGAAGACGCTACATGGTGGCATCAATTCACTTCGATCGTACGCAATAGTGAAGGGCCGCTGGACCTCGTATACGAGCGCAGTGGAGTTCTCGATACCGTACAGCTGGCAGCTACACCCGACAGACAGATCGGGGTATACGTGGCGAATACCTTTAATGCAGATGGATTGTCACAACGCAACTACAGTTTAGCCGAAGCCATCCCTGCCGGGATCGAATACGGCTACTGGACCCTTCACGACTATGTTGCTTCCCTGAAATTCTTGTTCACCAAGAAGGGGGCTACAGAGATCGGCGGATTCGGCACCATTGCCCAGCTATTCCCGGAGACCTGGAACTGGCAAGGCTTCTGGATGAGTACAGCTTTGATCTCCATCATCCTGGCCTTTATGAACATCCTACCTATCCCGGCACTTGACGGAGGGCATGTGATGTTCCTGCTCTATGAGATGATCAGCGGTAGAAAGCCAAGTGATAAGTTTATGGAATACGCTCAAATGGTAGGGTTCTTCATTCTTATCGGACTCTTACTTTACGCTAACGGAAACGATATTTACAGGGCGATCTTCGACTAGCCCCAGATACCATACAGGTGTATTCACCTGAAATACTAAAGCCCGCAGCAACTCATTAACAAGTTCCTGCGGGTTTTTATATACCATTATCTCACCTCCTTCTCTACCCCGTTGACCGACATCTTCTTACAGGTTATCTCAAATAAGGACCTATCCTTAATAGTTATCTCTATTTTAAAGCTTCGATTATCAGAGTCCCCTGGAGAACAGCTACTTTATCAATTTGAATGACACATACGCTTATGAGAAAAAGTCTTAAGTACCTCATTGTAATATCGGCGCTATTCTTATCTATTCCCGCCCAATCCCAATTGTTAATGGGACTCATCTTTGGTGACGACCTCAACAGTGAAAATCTGGAATTCGGACTCTCGGCAGGGATCAATTTCGCTAATTTGACCAACCTCGATGGGGTAAAAACCAAGAGCGGACTCCAACTGGGATCCTACTTTTATTATAAACCCAAAGAGATACACTCTTTACATATAGAGTTGCTGGCCTTTAACGATCACGGTACAGACAACATCCCTACCTACCAACTAAACGACACCAACCTGGATGCTGTCCTTACGGATGCAACAGTGGCGCGAACCAATAAATACATCAGTTTAAACGTGATGTATCGCTACCGGTTCATTGACCATTTTTACCTCGAAGCCGGATGGAGTGGAGGTATCCTGACCAAGGCCTTCGACCAGATCACACAGATCATTGAAGACAGGGAGATCAGCATAAGAAACGACCTGACCGACGACTTCAACCGAATTGAAACTGGCCCTATAGCTGGGGTTTCCTATAAATTCTTAAAGAGCGAAGGTGTAGCCGTTAACCTGTTTTATTACCACGGACTCACCAATACACTAAAAGGAAGTGGTATTAAAAACAGATCGCTCCGTGTTGGCGCCAGCATACCTATTGGGAAGAAGAAAAAACAGCGTAAGATGGAAGAAGAGAAGCGGCAGCAGGAGCTCCTGGAAAAAGAAGGAGACTCATGATCAACAACTTAAAAAAGGCAAAGCACCTTCGGCATACTGAAGTGGGAAAACGAAAAAATTTTAACCTTTAGAGGCGGTGCATTTTATATTATTTGGCTTATTTTTGTCGCCACCTGCAAGCATGTGTCCAGGGCCACTTTTAAAAATTATAAAAAATTAATTTTTTGTTTGGCTTAATTAAAAAAACACATATATTTGCAACCGCAAAAAAGGGATAACCCCAGTTACAGCGGGCCTCGAGAGAGGGAAAATGTAACGAAAGTTATGAAAATAACACTCCTCCTTAGCTCAGTTGGTTAGAGCATCTGACTGTTAATCAGAGGGTCCTTGGTTCGAGCCCAAGAGGGGGAGCTAGCATAAACAAAGGCGTTACAGAGATGTGACGCCTTTTGTATTTTCCATGGGTACAACATAGGTACAACATTTTTTAGCCTTTCAAAAACATCAGAGGGTCCCTTAAACTTTAACATTTTTTCAGTGAAAATCTTTATCTCCTGAAGAATCCTCAAACATCATCCTCCCATTTCTTAAAATTTCCGGAGTTGTCTTTTACTTTCATTTACCCTGAATATTTTTCTGTTATGGAAGAAGGAGAACGAATCATAAAACTACTGAGGGAGATTAAAGGGTTAATGGCGCAACAGAAAAAGATCATGACCGTTGAAGAACTTTCGGCATACACAGGCCTCTCCAAAAGCAAGATCTACAAACTCACCCACCGCAAGCTCATTCCCTGTGGAAACAACCCTCACATACGCCAGAAATACTTCGACAAGGATGTGATCGACCAATGGCTATTGGGTCATTCGGAAATTTTGGACAACCACCTGGAAGATGAATTCTTTGAGCAGCTTTTAAAACGAACCAACAACGTAAGCATCACATCATCTAAACAGGATTAATAGAAAAAGGAGACACCCTCATTTTTCTATCAAAAAAACATCTGTTTTAAGCGTTTGCAAATGGCTCTTTTAGCTGTCCCGCTATTGGGACACATAAAAGAGCCTGAAAGGTTAATGAAGCAAGGAGTTTAGAATGACATCGTAATGGTTTATATGCCTTGGTTGAGAGCAGTGCTTTTAAGGTGCTTTTATGTTTGGCTTGTTTGGGAACTGCCTAATAAAGTAATGTGACAAAAATAGCTCGTTTACCCGGCCTGGTTTGAGGGCCTTTAAACGAGCTAGAGGAAGTTTCATTTATGGTTTATACACGATGTTGTACCCCGTATTAAAATATTAGAGGTAAATTCATTCCTTCTTTTATTCCTGCGTTTTTACTATCAAACTTACCTGGTATTAACTGTACTGTATTATTTAAAATGTATTCCAGTTTCTCTTTTTGATATTCCTTTATTCTACCATTAATGGATTGAATAGCAAACTGGCCGTTCATGTCGAAATGAAATAGAATGTTTATTCTACCCTTTAATCTTCTTAACTCTTTATCCTTCTTTATTATAGATAATAAGTGTTGGCTGAATTTTGGATTAATTTTGATATTCGTGATGTAATCAAAGTTTGTTGGCTCCGTGAAAAATAAGGGGAAAACTTTTTCCTCTTTTTTAAACTGGGGTAATTCCTCCAAATCACGAATCCACATTCTTTCAGAATAACTTAATTTACCGCAATATTCAATGATCAAATTAAAGGCATCGAAAACGCCAAGCTGATATGACTTATTTAGGTGCTCACAAGCTAATTCAGATTCTTTTAGATTAAGCTCTGTAATAGCTAGATTGAAATAAGCATCTTCATGTTTCTCATCTATCTGGATTACTTTTATATAATTCTCTTTTGCTGTTTCGAAATCATTTTCTTGAAAAGCCTCATTACCTAGCTTAAAATAATCTTCCACATCTTTTGTCTGGCTGAAACTGCAAAAGTTGATCAATAAGAATAAAGTTATAATGAGGTTTTTCATAATATGGGGTACAACGGTTAGTATATGCGTAGTACGACCGTTTAGGGAGTATTATCGCATATACATTGTTGTGTGCCGTATATTCTATTGTTTCAGTTCTCAAGAATCATATTATGGATGTTCATTATTTCAATTCTTGAGGCATTGTCTCGATTTTCGTCCATTAAGTATAAACCAGAACTAAGTAAGGAATTACCATTGGGATTTAATTGTGTAGTTACAAGATTATTTTCTGTATCAATTATTAAATATTGGCCACCATATCCATCGGCCCAAATATTGTTGTTGTCGGTGTCAATTTTCCAAAGATATCCGTATGCATCTATTGGATTTTGATTAATATCATAGTCTTCATACTTAGTATAAGGTTGAGTACTTTCATTAATCCACTCTGCTGGGACAATTTGTTCTCCATTCCAGTTCCCTTTTTGAGAGACGAGCAACCCGACTTTAGCTAAATCTCTTGTACTCATAAATATCCAATAGATAGGGTAATCAGACATTGATTTGTTTGGAATTGGCCAAGGGTTGTCATAAACTATGTTAGAGCTTGAAAAATCCTGTAATTGCAAAGGCTTTGCTAAATACTCTTCCATAAATTCTCCAATAGACATATTTGTTTTTTTCTCAAGTATTGCTCCTAATACATTAAAGTCAAAATTATTATAAAGAAAGTATTCACCTGGTTTATATTGGTCTCTATTGGGCCTGTTATCTCTTGTTGTAGCCACTTCACCTTCAGCAGGTAGGTATACCCCAGATCGAGCCATCAATAAATCTCTAATGGTTGCTGTTTTTTCTTGTTCAGTTAAAGGTGTTTGGCTTTCGTCAATTCCCAAACTTTCTAAAGTCTCATTAATGTTTAGAACGCCTTTATCTACGGCAATTCCGTACAATAAATTCATTATGCTTTTCCTTATTGAACGAGTATTAATGAGTTTTTTAGTGTCTCCAAATTCATATACAATTTCTCCTTCTTTTAAACAAACAACAGTCTCTATTCTACTTGAAGAATCTTGTATGTACCTATTTATCTCATTTTCTATCTTATCTTTTAAATAGTCTGATTTGGGAAGTCCATTCCCATAGGTATTACCACCATTAAACACTCTTGGAATTAATGAATAAATTAATCCTACAATAACTATAGAAATTAGAGCATAAAGGAAAAGCTTTATTATTCTCTTCATTTGTTTTCAGTTTTATGGCACACAACGGCAGGGCTCGTATGTTTGCCCTAAGTGTTTATCGGTTAAGAATTTTCTTAAAAGTAAGATACTATATTTAGAACCACAATAATCAGATCAAAAAGAAGG
>NZ_JADMKT010000080.1:4155-8745 GCF_016786255.1 Robertkochia sediminum | reverse complement strand
AACCCCTGTAAAACCTAGGCACTCCCACTTTTTTATAACGTAGTTTTCAGCTATATTTAAGTGTAATTCGGGCGCACAAAATGCAGGATCTTCTATCCATATTGTTCTACATCAGAAAAAGCAGGAATAAAAATGCTACTAAGGCTACGGTCTATTTACGCATTACGTATAGTGGAAAACGCGCCGAAGCGAGCACCTTCTTAAGTGTTCCGCTCGGTAAGTGGAATGCAAAAGCCAATAAGGTGATGGGACATTCAGCAGAGGCAAAGCGCGTCAACCATCATTTGGACATCCTCAGAAAACACGTTTTCCGGGCCTATCAGGAACTACTGGACCAGGAAGAAGAGATTAGCGCGATCAGGATCAGAAACAGGCTTGTAGGCCTGGAGGAAAGCCGACATAACATTCTTGAGGTATTCGAAACCCACAATCAAAAGATGGAGCAATTGGTGGGCAAAGACTTTTCCTTTCGCACCCTTCAGCGCTACAAGACCACGAAAAGCCATCTTACCGAATTCATCAAAGCGGAATACAACCTGGAAGACATGAGTGTAAAGCGTGTCGAATTGACTTTCATCAATGCCTTTATCTACTTCTTAAAAACTGAAAAGGATCTTGCACATAACTCGGCCATGAAATACCTGGCGTATTTCAAGAAGATCGTAAGGATATGCTATGCCAACGGTTGGATCGACCAGGATCCCTTTTACAACTTTAAGGTGAGGCTTCAACAAAAGGAAAGGGAGTTCTTAACCCGTAAAGAACTAGTGAGTATCATCCAAAAGGAATTCAGATACAAGCGCCTGGAACAGGTTAGGGATCTGTTTATTTTCTCCTGCTACACCGGACTTTCCTATAGCGATGTCTGCAAACTTACCTCTGACGATATTGTTCTGGGTATTGACGGTGATCAATGGCTAAGGGTGAAGCGAACCAAAACGGGAACGATCAGTAACATCCCCTTACTGGAAATGGCTCAAGAAATCATTGAGAAATACAGGGAACAGGAACTTCCCAACAACGCGCTACTACCACACTCCAGCAATCAGAAGACCAACAGTTTCCTAAAGGAGATCGCTGTGCTCTGCGGCATCACCAAAGACCTTACCTTCCATATGGCCCGCCATACGTTTGCCACCACGGTAACCCTGGCCAATGGTGTGCCTATAGAATCGGTAAGTAAGATGCTAGGTCACCGATCCATCAAAACCACCCAGCACTACGCCAAGATCATCGACCGGAAGTTGGGAGAAGACGTAGGACTACTCAAAGAGAAATTAAAGCAACTGGATCAAAGCAGCTCCGCTATCAAATAACCCTTCTTTCCCAATTAATTTTTTACCCTTTTATGTTTGGCATGTTTGGGAACTGCTGAATAAAGTATCGTGATAAAAATAGCTCGTTTACCCGGCCTGGATGAAGGGCCTGTAAACGAGCTTGTGGAATTATTACTTATAGTTTATGTACGGTTGTTGCCAAGAGTTTTATTCGGATTCTTTGTCAATTTCCCTCTCGTAAAATGAACTCCAAAAAGTTTCATCATATTTTACACGGTTTAAAACTGTCTGGTCCTTTTCTCTCCATTCATATTCAATGTCCTCGACATCCTTTAATTCAAAATCATACAAATGAGAATCTAATTCGATAATTCTACGATTACGTATGTTTTCATTATTTATTGATTCACTATATCTTCTCCTAAAATATTGAGTCGCGTAATATTTGTCATTATTATTAATTTGAGAATAGACACAAATATTTTCCTCCTTAATTGTCGTTTCAACTATGTCTGTATAGTTTTCATAGCCTTTGAAATGCTTCTTTATTTCTTGTTTTTTTAGTGTAGTTTCCCAATTCTCAATGACCTTTACAATAGCAAAATTGTCTTTATTTATATATACCTTACCCGAATACTTTGTTGGATAACTTCTATTGGTGTAGTTCCATTTATTTCGCTCTGTTTCAAATGCAATTATATAGGTTTCATCATTATTTTTATTGTTTGACTTGACGAAGTTTAGCTTAAATTTCTTGTACTTTCTTTTGTGTAATATGTTTGCGTACCGAATAGCATTTTGCCGGTAAGCGAAGAATTGGGACGAATATTTATATTTTTTAGGGTTTTTATTGACATTCCACTTAATTTGTTCAACTCTTTGGGTTATGATATAAGGTGATTGATAACCTTCATCTTCATCTTTGGTAATCAATTCTAAATCTAATTGATTTTTGTCATTACTATTAATAAGTACTTTTCCGTACCTAAAGAAATTAAAAGGTTCTACAGGATGATTTTCTTCTTTTTTGGTAATTGCATTCTTTAGTACTGACAAGGGTGATAAATATCCTGTAATCACTACTTCATCTAATTCTACGAATTTTGGTTTTAAGTATACTTTTTCATTAAGGCCATCAAGTAGAATTTCTAGTGTTTCGAAACCAAGTGATGAAATCGTTACGAGTGTAGTTTGCATCATCTGTTTCCTGACAGGAAGTTCAAAATTCCCATTTTCATCTGCTACGCGAAAAATTTCTTCTTTTTTGAGAATGAGGTTCGCAAATGGCACTGGCTGATTGGTTTTTTTATTCAAAATTTGACCTTTCAGTACAATACTTTGACCTTCTTGTATTTGTTCAATTTTCTTGGTTAAAGTCAGCTGTTTAGCAGAAGTCTCAATAGAATCTGTTTTAGTCTCTAATTTTGGTAGTGTTGCTTTTTGAATAAAGAGGTAACCATCGTGAAGTTGGTCTAATCTTGCTTCGGTAAAGTCAATAAAATTCAATAACCGGGTCGCTTTTGTAAACCCCATACCGTCTTGATCGGAAGAGACAAATAGATAAGGAAGTTTTAAGTTGCTTAACTCATACTCAAACGAGTTTTTTTTGATGGGTGTTTTATGCCATTTTTTAGTGCCCAAATCTATAAGCGAATCATTAGCGTGTATGGTTGCCAGGCTATAAGATTTATCTTTTAATTCTTTGTGTATGTAAGATCCCATTGAAACAAACTCATTCGCAATTGGCTTTTTTATGCTTGAATTATCATTGATAATATGAATGTTATCTGCCCAACAAATGATTTTTTCATTTGGATTTCTTTTGATGTAACTCAATAGATTATCAGCCATTTGTTTGTCCCTAATATTATTGTTTTTATTTCCAAAGTCGTTTGTTAGTATTTCTTCTGTGTTGTTATGTGCATCTTGAGAACAAGCTAAAAGACTCTTGGTAAATTGTTTCCAATGATAATTGATGTCGTTTTGTTCTAATTTATTTAATTGCTCAATTATTCTTTTTAGCTCTTTTTCATAGTTTTTATATTTAATATCTTCTTCCTCAATAGTTACATTGTCCAAAACGCCTTCGATAATAATTCCAAAATCGTCTTCATCGAGTTTTAATGCTATTTTTGTGGTTTCTAAATAGTCAAAGAAATCTTCTATAAATTGTGCGACGTTATTTATTTGTGAGTCAAAACCTATTACTTTTAAATTGTTGTCATCTATATAGTTGACAAGCCTTTGAAACTCCAAACTGCTTGACCACACACCCCAAATAGCATTGTTGAATACTTTTGGGTCAAATCCATTTTTGTTCATTTTCCATATGTCGTACATGGAAGATTCCATTGCAATAGTCGTGAAGCCTAATTCCTGATGTAGGTATTCAACAATTCGAGCTTTCATTTCAAATATGTTACCATACATATGAGTTTGCTCTCCTAGCATTACAACTTGTTTGTCTTTTAATTCAGGTTCTAAAAATGTCAAATCCGAAATCTCTTTAGATTCAGGTGGTAGAAGTGTTGTTGACTGTAATTCTTGCGATTTAACAATGAATGTGAAAAGACAAAAAAGTATGGTTAATTTAAATTTCATTCGATTTAAACTGATGAGTGTTTTTTGTTCTAGAGCTCTGGTGCTCAACGGCAGGGCTCGTATGTTTGCCCTAAGTGTTTAACGGTTAAGAATTTTCTTAAATGTAAGATACTATATTTAGAACCACAATAATCAGATCAAAAAGAAGGGATAGCGTGGTAGGGCTAGATACATGTTCATGATATCCCGTCATAGAGTTAGCACCCTTCTTTTTACTTTCTTTGAACTTGAACAGTACCAGGGTCCCTGAAGGAGACCGGATCTAAAGCGAGCAAAAGTGCCTGAGGAAGTACGATCTTAAATTTTAAAATACCATGAGTAAATCCCTTGAACCCTTGCGACTATCGATCGGTATTGATGTTTCTAAAGACATGCTTTCCATGTGCTCTTGTGTGCTGGATATCAATTTAGAAAAGCATTTTGAGCACCCGGAAGATCAACCCAATAACCCACAAGGTTTTCGTCGTGTGCTTCACTGGATCAGTAAACTGCCACAGGCCCATGTGGCTCCGATCGTAGTGATGGAAGCTACCGGGGTGTATCACGAAGCCCTGACTAACTTTTTATACAGTTCCGGGATCGATGTGAGCATCATGCAGGGCGGTCGCGTAAAGCGGTATGCCCAAAGCCTGGAACAACGTTCCAAGACCGATATGTTAGACAGCCGGGTATTGGCTAGCTTGGGTGTGGAACGCAGGTTGACGCTGTGGTC
>NZ_JADMKT010000080.1:0-4105 GCF_016786255.1 Robertkochia sediminum | reverse complement strand
GGAGACCGGATCTAAAGCGAGCAAAAGTGCCTGAGGAAGTACGATCTTAAATTTTAAAATACCATGAGTAAATCCCTTGAACCCTTGCGACTATCTATCGGTATTGATGTTTCTAAAGACATGCTTTCCATGTGTTCTTGTGTGCTGGATATCAATTTAGAAAAGTATTTTGAACACCCGCAAGATCAACCCAACACTAAACAAGGTTTTGGTCGTGTACTCCACTGGATCAGTAAACTGCCACAGGCCCATGTGGCTCCGATCGTAGTGATGGAAGCCACCGGGGTGTATCACGAAGCCTTGGCGATCTTTTTATACAGTTCCGGGATCGATGTGAGCATCATGCAGGGCGGTCGCGTAAAGCGCTATGCCCAAAGCCTGGAACAACGTTCCAAGACCGATATGTTAGACAGCCGGGTATTGGCCAGCTTGGGGGTGGAACGTCGGTTAACGCTGTGGTCACCTCCCTCGCCCTTATTAAGAGATCTAAAAAGCCTGAGCAGGGAACGTAGTTTATTGATCCGCGAACGCAGTCATGAGAAGAATATAGAACACGCCCTGACCAATGCGGGTTCTTATCATGCAAGAACCTTAAAACGGCTTAAACAACGTCTGGTTTTATTAAACAAGCAGATCACCCAGGTAGAACAGGAAATGCAACAGCTTATGGAAACAGATCCCGAGTTAATGCAAAAGATGGATTACCTGATGAGTATTCCAGGGATCTCCTTCGTGGCTGCTGCTACGGTCATCGCAGAGACCTTAGGCTTTAAGGACATCACCAGTGCCAAACAACTTACCAGCTATGTAGGCTATGATGTGGTCTTACGCGAGTCGGGAACCATGAAAGGCAAATCGAAGATCAGCAAGAAAGGCAACCGCCATATCCGGGCCGTACTTCACATGCCCTCCATGACGGCAGTGCGATGCAATCCGACATTAAAACCCTTTTACCAGCGTCTTAAAGCCACTAAATCCAAGCCCATCATTGGTCTGGTGGCCACCCAGCGAAAACTGCTGCTGCTGATGTACGCCCTTTGGAAAAGTGAAGCCTATTATGATCAAAACCATCATAAAACAAAAACAGCAAGCTCAAAAGAACTTGCTGCGCAGGATAGTGATTAACCGGAGTTAACACTTCCTATATTTTTTGGTAAATATACTTGTTTTATAACACAGTACCTATGCACAGGCGTGGGTAGCTGGCCTGGCCCGTGGCGTTGGCCTTTACCTCTGGCCGGGGCCAGGACAGCAAGTACGATAGCTTTGGTTTTTAATGCAGATCAATATAAAGAAAATAGTCTAATTCTTACAGAAATGTAGCGCTTGGGTATAGCCAGTGTTATGCTTAGGCGTTTTTTATTTTTTGCTTTTTTCGAACTATTATCTTAAACCTAAAAACCCGAAAACTTTGAGAGTCTTGCAATATCTTGAATAAGCTTTTCGAAAGAATCTTTATTCCAGAATCGTGGATGCATATATCCGTGAGCTACACTATGGCGATTATTCCCTTCGTCAGTTGCTTTAGATCGATGATAATATTTTTTTATTTCTTCTAAAATAGCTACATATTCTATATTGTTTGGTTCGTTTTCTTGAATGGCTAATTCTATTAATCTAATACCAACTTTGCGATTCTTATTTATACCATTTTCATCCTTTAACTCGATTCCATACTCACTTGTAGTTGATCTAATTAACTCTTCCATGTATGAATATGCAAAGGGAGACAATACTGAATATGATTCTGGAAAAGCTTCATATATTTTTATCAATACGTCCCAATCAGGTGACCAATTCCTAAAATGGGAGTGTTTTAAAATTTCTTCAAAAGAATCTGCGATCTCCATATTTAATTTTGAGTAGTAAGTATCTTTTGTTTAGATTTTCCCGCTTAAGCATAACGGTAAGGCTATGCACAGGCGCGGTTGGGTTAGCTGGCCGACCTTTTGGCCTTTGGCGCTGGCGGAGGCCAGCAACCTTTATGCAAGGCCGATTTTCTTTGTTTTGGTTGTGGAGATCAAGATACAGAAAATAGTCTAATTCTTACAGAAAAGCAGCGCTTGGGTATAGCCGATGTTACCACACGTATTTATTTTTCATTTTCGACTAACCATTTAAGACTTTGATCAAAGTATTTTTTCATTGATTTATTTAGAAATTGGTTGTAATCTGTTTTTTCTCCTCTTTCAAATGACAGCCATGCCATAGTGTAGGCAATTATTTGTTCAGGCAAGTATCCTTGATTACTGGAACTCCAGCTAAACCCATTTGAGATGAATTGAAAACGAGAATTACCAATGAAGATACCGAACCCATAAACTATTGCCATTATATCGGTTAATATTTCATCATTCTCTTCAATTCTGTTTTCCCCTAATAAGATCTGGTGGGAAAGTTCGTGAGATATTGTTGCTATTAATGAAATGGGATTTTTTAATTGCTGATTCTCTATTGAAATGGTTGTTTGGTCATTTTTCATTTCAAACGTTCCAGCAGCGCTTTTCCAACTTCCATTGATATCTGCAGGTGTAGTCAATAGTGTACCATCACTCATTTCAATAGGGGAGTCGTTGAAAAAATCCAATTGGATGTCGACATTAGAAATACACATTAATTCCATTGTGCGCTTTAGAATAAACTCTGCATCGCTCTCAGTACCATCAAAATCTCTTTCAAAGAATCCTTTAGTAGGAGTTACAGTCTTAATCTCCATGAAATGCTTTTCGCCTAATTCTCGACGCAACCAATTTAGATCTTGATCAATCCAAATTTTGTCTTCAAGAGTAATCGGTAATTTAATTTTCTTTTTCCAGAACATTTTGGTTTTTCAATATGTGTGGTAACGGTCGGGCTATGGCTCGTGGCGGGCGGGTTGATTAATGCGTCCGATGGAAACGAATAGCCTGGTTGAGTTCATGAATATTATTTCTTTTTTAGAAGTACTACACCAGCCATGAGATATAGCCGACTTAAGTTTGATTTGTATAATTTTTAAAGATCAATCAGAAAGAACAAAAGAGTGGATTAAGGTCAATATAGCCAGTGAATGTTTTCAATTCGTCAACATTGATGATCCCCACTCTTTTCTACTGCTATTTCGTTCAGTTCTATGAGACGTCCAGATCTCGATTCTAAGTTGTTGAAACTCCAGTAGCCTGTTCTTTCCTCATTCAGTTCTTATGACTAAAAATACTAAAATCTACGGAGTAGACATCAGTAAAGATGTATTCGATGTAATGGATGAACAAGGGGTTCATCAAAAATTTTCTAATGACCCTTCCGGCTTTAAATCCTTTTTAAAAACCCTGGATAAGGATGGGCTGGTGGTGATGGAAGCTACAGGGTATTATCATTATCGACTCGCTCAGTTTCTTTACCGAAAGAACGTTGCTGTATCAGTGGTAAATCCTCTTCAGGTGAAGCGTTTTATTCAGATGAAGTTGTCTAAAGTAAAAACAGATAAGAGCGATGCCAGGGCTATTTGTGAATATGCCCAAAAGAATCAAGTACCTCTTTACAATGCACTTAATGAAACACAGGCAGAGTGCCTGCAGCTCTTTCGCTTATTGGATAGTTACCTGAAAAAACGAACAGCCATAAAAAACAAGCTTCATGGCGAAGAAGCTTTGGGAAGACCTTCAAAAGTAGTTTACCACTCTCTGAACCGCACGCTAAAGCATTTAAACAAGGAAATCGAGATGTTGGAGTCACGTTTGCTGGAGTTGGTCAAGAAGGAGCAGCAACAGCAATTAACAAACCTGAAAAGCATTCCCGGAATGGGGACTAAAACAGCCTTGTTTCTTATCATCATCACCGATGGTTTTACCAAGTTTGAAAACGCTTCACAGCTATGCAGTTATGTGGGGATCACCCCTACCATTAGGGTGTCAGGCAAAAGTGTTCGCGGCAAAAGCAGGATCAGTAAAAGAGGAAACCAGAAACTCCGCAACCTGGTGTTCTTATGCGCCTTCTCGGCCTGTAAACACAATAAAGCCTGTAAGGAACTCTATGACCGGATAGTCGACAAAGGAAAAAGTAAAAAACTGGCCCTGATTGCTGTAGCTAATAAACTGCTGAAGCAAGCCTTCGCAGTGGCTACATC
>NZ_JADMKT010000079.1 GCF_016786255.1 Robertkochia sediminum | reverse complement strand
CCGCTCCGGCACTCGAACTGACACACCTATTACCTTTCATCCACCGAAGCTTTAGCGAAGGAGGACTTTACGCCTTTACCTCTTTACTTCTTTACCCTTTTTATGAGATCGCCACAGTTTGCTTCGTAAACCTCGCGAAGACGAATCTCTTGTAACCTTATAACCTCGTAACCTTAAAAACAAAACCCCCGGCAGAACCGGGGGCAAAACAAACACTAAAAAAATGGATAATCTTCAACTAAGATGATCAAAGTAAAGGGTTGACCCCTTGTTTAAATGATAGTTGATTTACCATATTCTATATTCTCAGGATCAAAGCAGATCTTGTCACCTTCATCGGCCAGCAGGGAGGCGATATGATCTCCCACCTCCTTGGTTCCGAACCTGGAACCGGGCTTGAGGTCTTCTGTTACGATCTCTCTTTCAATGGCAATAGTAACCGCGCAGTCCAGGGCGTGCGCCTCCTCATTGAGTCCGAGGTATTCCAATAGCATCACAGCCGACAGGATCGAGGCAACCGGATTGGCAATGTTCTGACCCTTTCCTTGAGGGAATGACCCGTGAACAGGCTCAAAGAGTCCGTGCTTATCGCCAACAGAGGCCGAAGCTAGGAGTCCGATGGAACCACCGATCACACTTCCTTCATCAGAAATGATATCTCCGAACATATTCTCGGTAAGGATCACATCGAATTGCGAAGGATTCAAGATCATTTGCATAGCGGCATTATCCACGAAAAGGAAGTCGAGTTCCACTTCCGGATAGCTTTCCCCGACCTTGGTCACCACCTTACGCCACAGGCGTGAGGTTTCCAGCACATTGGCCTTATCGACCAGGGTTACCTTGTTTTTGCGGGTTCTGGCCGCTTTGAAGGCCTGGTGAGCGATACGTTCGATCTCTTTCTCTGAATACTCACAGAGGTCAGAGGCCAGCGTACCTTCTTCATTCAGCTTTTTCTCCCCGAAATAGATCCCTCCCGTAAGCTCACGGTAGATGGTCATATCGGTATTTTTGATGCGATCCGGACGCAGGGGCGAACGGTCGATCAGGGAGGTGTACGCCTTGATAGGGCGGATATTGGTAAAGAGGCCCAGTTCTTTTCTGAGCTTTAGCAGCCCTTGTTCCGGACGTACCCTGGCCGAAGGGTCGTTATCGTACTTAGGGTCGCCAATGGCGCCAAAGAGTACGGCATCACTGTTTTTGCATAACTCGAGTGTGGCCTCCGGCAGGGGATCTCCGGTTTTGTCTATAGCGACAGCTCCCACGGGAGCCTCTTCAAAGGTAAAGTTGTGTTCAAAGGTGTCGCCTACAACCTTAAGGCATTTTATCGCCTGCTCAGTGACCTCCGGGCCAATTCCGTCGCCCGGTAATACGGCAATCTTAAAATTCATAGCGTTCTCTTTTAAAACGTGCGTTGTTGTTCATAGGCCGCAATGGCCTCCTTTTTCGTCAGTAAATAATCGATATCATCATACCCGTTGATCAGGCACATCTTCTTATACGGATCAATATCGAACCCCTCCACATGGTCGGTGCCTTCAAGACCTATGGTCTGTTCTTCAAGGTTGACTTCTATGGTGGTTTCGGGGTCTTTTTGACAGGCATCGAGAAGCGTCTTTAAGAACTCCTCACTGATCTGTACGGGTAGTAATCCGTTGTTCAGGGCATTCCCTTTAAAGATATCGGCAAAGTAGCTTGAAACCACTACTTTTAATCCGTAGTCGGCAATGGCCCATGCGGCGTGCTCACGAGAGCTTCCGCAGCCAAAATTATTCCCTGCGATCAGGATCTTACCGCCATAACGTTCGTCGTTAAGGATAAAGTCCGGATTGGGTGTGTCGTCGTAGGCATACCTCCAGTCGCGAAACAGGTTCTCGCCAAAGCCCTCTTTATTGGTGGCTTTCAGGAAACGCGCCGGAATGATCTGGTCGGTATCTATATTTTCTATGGGTAGGGGGATAGCCCTGGAGTTGAGTTTTTTAAATTTTTCCATCGTGTCTTTTCACTTACATTAAGGATGCTTCTTCTTTTTCTGCCTCCTGGGGTGTTACATCGGTGATCTTTCCGTGAACGGCAGTAGCTGCAGCTACCAGCGGACTCGCAAGGATGGTTCGGGCTCCGGGGCCCTGGCGGCCTTCAAAGTTCCTGTTCGATGTCGATACACAGTATTCCCCCGCAGGGATCTTGTCGTCGTTCATCCCCAAACAGGCCGAGCATCCGCTTTGGCGGATCTCAAAACCGGCGGCCTCAAAGATCTCCTGCAGGCCTTCAGAAACAATAGCCTTGGCCACCTGCTGGGAACCGGGTACGATCAGGGCATTCACATTATCGGCTTTTTTCTTGCCTTTAATGTACGCCGCCGCGATACGGAAGTCTTCAATACGCGAATTCGTACAGCTTCCTATAAATACATAGTTGATGGTTTTTCCGAGGAGTTGCTCGCCGCTTTTAAGGCCCATATAATCGAGCGATTTGGCGAAGGACGGACTCTCATCGAAGGGAATGGTATCAAAGATACGAATTCCCATGCCCGGATTGGTACCATAGGTCACCATTGGAGCAATTTCTTCAGCATTAAAGTGGTATTCCTTATCAAAAGAAGCTCCTTCATCGGTTTTGAGCGTCTTCCAGTAAGCTACCTTCTTCTCGAATTCTTCCCCTTCAGGAGCGAACTCACGGCCTTTAACGTATTCAAAAGTGGTTTCATCCGGAGCGATCATTCCGCCGCGGGCACCCATTTCGATACTCATATTACACACGGTCATACGGCCTTCCATGCTCATGTTCTCGAAAACGTCTCCGGCGTATTCCACGAAATATCCCGTTCCGGAATTGGTTCCCAGTTGGGCGATGATATACAGGATAACATCTTTAGGAAGCACCCCATCCTTAAGTTTTCCATTCACCGTAATGCGCATGGTCTTAGGGCGGGAGATCAGCAAACATTGGCTGGCAAATACCTGTGCTACCTGGCTGGTTCCGATCCCGAAGGCTATGGTTCCAAAGGCACCGTGGGTAGAGGTATGACTGTCGCCACAAACCATGGTCATTCCGGGTTGGGTGATCCCCAGCTCCGGTGCCATAACGTGAACAATACCCTGGTATTTATGTCCGAGTCCGTAAAGGGTTACGTCGTGCTTCTCGCAGTTAGCCGTGAGCATATCAACCTGCTTACGAGAAAGAGCGTCCTTAATAGGCAGGTGCTGGTTCTCTGTAGGTACATTATGATCGGCCGTTGCTACCACCTGTTCTTTACGGAACAGGGGAATATTGCGGCTTTCGAGCTCGGCAAAGGCCTGCGGACTCGTTACCTCGTGAATAAGGTGTTTATCGATATAGAGTATCTGGGGGCCGTTTTCAATACGTTCAACCACATGGGCATCCCAGACTTTGTCAAATAAGGTCTTTTTCATAGATCAGATCAGGCACTGGCCTGTATACGAATATTACATTGTTCTGCGATATGGTGAATATCGTCGTCAATAACTTCTTTCTTGGTGTCGGCAACTGCGAGGAACTTCTCGTAAACGGTATCCAACTGCACTTTGGTGAGTTCGTAGCCCACCAGTTTGGCGCGATAGGCCAGGGCGGCTCTTCCGCTACGGGCGGTAAGTACGATGGCCGAAGCGTTGACACCCACCTCTTCCGGATCGATGATCTCGTAGGTCTCCCTGTTCTTGATCACCCCATCCTGGTGGATCCCCGAGCTGTGAGCAAAGGCATTGCTACCCACGATCGCCTTGTTAGGCTGTACCGGCATGCCCATCTTTTCAGATACCATAAGGCTGGTATCGTAAAGCAGGCGGGTATTGATATCGGTTTGCAGGTTCAGGTCGGGATGTTGCCTCATGATCATTACCACTTCTTCGAGTGAAGTGTTTCCGGCACGCTCTCCGATCCCGTTAATGGTACACTCGATCTGGCGGGCACCGTTCATAACCCCGGCGATAGAATTGGCGGTAGCCATTCCCAGGTCGTTATGGCAGTGGCAGCTCAAAATAGCTTTGTGGATGCCAGTAACGTTCTCTTTCAGGTATTTCATCTTGTTCCCATACTCCTCGGGCAGACAGTAACCTGTCGTGTCAGGAATATTCAGTACGGTAGCACCGGCTTTGATCGCCGCCTCACAAACGCGTGCGAGGAACTCATTATCGGTTCTTCCGGCATCTTCCGCATAGAATTCCACATCTTCAACAAAAGACTTAGCGTAAGAAACCGCAGCTACGGCACGCTCGATGATCTCTTCCTTAGTAGCGTTGAACTTGTATTTGATGTGTGAATCAGATGTTCCGATCCCGGTATGTATACGTGGTCGTTTTGCACCCTTTAGGGCCTCGGCAGCCACTTCGATATCTTTCTTTACCGCGCGTGTCAATCCGCAAACAGTTGCATTCTTAACGATCTTTCCGATCTCCTGTACCGATCTGAAATCGCCCGGACTGGAAATTGGGAATCCGGCTTCTATAACATCAACACCGAGCTCATCGAGACGACTGGCAATAACAAGTTTTTGGGCGGTATCGAGTTTACAGCCAGGGACTTGTTCTCCATCCCGAAGTGTGGTGTCGAAGATTTGGACTTTTTCGTTATGCATTTTGTTTTTTTAAGTTAATTTCATCAATGAAATCCGAAAGTAGGCCGTTTAAAAAGTAACAGGAATCGGCCTACAGCAGAGATTACAATGTTTAAATGGGTTTTAACCTATATAAATAACTGAAAATCAATTAGTTAGCTTAAAAAGTATTACAATGACAAGCGCTTCCAGTGATAATCTTTTTGTGTTGGTTAAATCCCTTTCCAAGTCAGAAAAAAGGCAGTTCAAACTCTTTGTGAATCGGCTTGGAGTAAATGCTGACGCCAAATTCCTGGCCTTGTTCAATCTTTTGGATAAGATGACGGTCTATGATGAGAAAGAAGTGCTTAAAAGTGGGATCGTAAAAAAGCAGCAGCTATCCAATCTCAAAGCGCATTTATACAAGCAGATCCTGATAAGTCTGCGTATGAACCCTGTGAACCAGAACATCCGTATCCAGATTCGCGAGCAGTTGGATTTTGCCACCATTCTTTACCATAAAGGATTGTATAAACAGAGTTTGAAGATCCTCGATAAGGCGAAGTCGGTGGCCATCGATAACCAGGAAAAGGTGATCGCCTATGAGATCGTAGAGCTGGAGAAGATCATCGAAACCCAATACATTACCCGAAGTATCAGCGGTCGTGCCGATGAGCTGGCCATACAGGCCAAGGAGTTGAGTCAGCAAAACGTACTTACCAGTAAGCTTTCGAACCTGTCACTTCAGTTGTACGGGATCATGCTGAAGCTGGGATATGTAAAGAACGATGAAGAATATAAGGTGATCACCGAGTATTTTGAATCTCACCTGCCTGAATACGATCCGGCAACCCTCGATTTCAGGGAGAAACTATGGGTGTGTAAGGCGTATCTGTGGTATAGCTTCCTGACACAGGACTTTCTGGCCTGTTTTAAATACGCCAAAAAATGGGTGGACCTGTTCTATGAGAATCCGTCCATGATCTACCTCAATCCGGTATTTTACCTCAAGGGGAATAACTATTTGCTGGAGACCATGTATTTGGTGAAATCGCGAACAGGTTTTAAAGAGAGCCTGGAGCGTATGCAGGAAGCTATTGCAGACAAAAAGTTTCCGGTAAACGATAACCTGCAGGTATTGGCATTCCTTTATGTGAACAGCAATAAGCTCAATATGCACTTTCTGGAGGGGAGCTTTAGCGAGGGGATCGCTTTGGAGCCTGCCATTTTGGACGGAATTAAAAAATGGGGAAGTAAGATCGATGCGCACCACGTAATGGTATTCTACTATAAGCTCGCTTGTATGTATTTCGGAGTGGGCGACAATAAGAGCTGTATTGCCTACCTGAAAAAGATCATCGAGAACAAGAACCTCAAGATGCGGGAGGACCTCATGTGTTTTGCCCGGGTACTTAACCTGGTGGCGCATTACGATGCCGGTTTAGATTACCACCTCGAGGTGCAATTGCGTAGCACGTATAAGTTCCTGCTGAAGATGAACGAGCTTCATGAGGTGCAGAAGGAGATGATACGCTTTCTGAGAAACCTTGGGGATATTTATCCGCACGAGCTTAAGGACGAGTTCCGTAAGCTCCACAAGCGTCTGAAGGGATTTGAAGATCACCCGTATGAGAAGCGCGCCTTCCTGTATCTGGACATCATCTCCTGGCTGGAGAGTAAGATCGAGAATCGTCCGGTAGGTGATATCATCAGGGAAAAAGCCGCACAACTCATCCGTTAGTATGCAGGAAACCGAGAACAAAGGACTGTGGCCCTACCTGCAGCTCAACTTTGCAGTGCTGTGCATAAGCAGTAGCGGAGTTTTGGGCAGGTATATACAGCTCGATCCCGAGCTTACCATCTGGTATCGGGCGCTATTGGCAACTTTGGTGATCGGAGGTTTTTCCTGGTTTAAGGGGTATAGTTTTAAGATCGATAATAAGAAGGACCGTTGGATAGTGGTGCTTGGCGGACTCTTTTTCGGGATCCACTGGGTGACGTATTTTTATGCGCTGCAGTATTCGTCGGTAGCCATTGGGATGCTTTCCATTTATACGTATCCGGTGCTAACGAGCATGCTGGAACCCCTCATCTTAAAGACCCCTTTTAAAAAAATACACCTGCTTCTCGGGGCTATGGTATTAGGAGGTATCTGGCTTCTGGTGCCGGAATTTGATCTGGAAAACAAGTTTTTCATTGCGATCCTCTTTGGGTTGTGTTCGGCTTTGTTCTATGCCCTGCGGAATATCATCCTAAAGCCCCAGGTGAAGAAGTACAACGGATCGGTGCTGATGACCTGGCAGTTAGCCGTCATGGCGATAGCGTTGTTCCCGGTGGCAGGGAAGGCTTCGGTAACCACGTTCACAGAGAATTTCTATCCGATCCTGGCGTTGGCGGTGATCACCACGTCTATCGGACATACCTTATTGCTGATGACCTTCCGGTATTTTTCGGTGACGGCGGCGAGTATCATGAGCAGTGTACAACCGGTATATGGCATCCTGCTCGGGATGTTGTTTTTAGGGGAGATCCCCGGGGGGAATACCATTCTCGGCGGAGCGGTGATCATTTTGGCGGTGGTAGCCGAGAGTTTTATCAGCCGGAGACGGAAGGGGGGATGAATGGTGAATTGTGAATGATGAATTGTGAATGGTTGATTGTGGATGGTGGATTGTGGATGGTGAATGATGAATGATGAATTGTGAATGGTGGATTGTGGATGGTGAATGATGGATTGTGAATGATGGATTGTGAATGGTGAATTGTGAATGATGAATTGTGAATGATGAATTGTGAATGGTTGATTGTGGATGGTGGATTGTGGATGGTGAATGATGGATTGTGAATGGTGAATTGTGAATGGTGAATTGTGAATGGTGGATTGTGAATTAGGGTAGCCGGGTAAGCAGGTAAGCAGCTAGGCGGAGGTGGACACGACTGCAGGATTTTGCAATTCCGCGATTCCGCGATTTTACAATTTTACGATTCCGCGATTCCGCATCAATTCGAAAACTGAGAAGCGAGAAGCGAAAACCGTGGATGGTGGATTATGGATTGTGAAAGGTGGATTGTGAATGGTGAATGGTGAATGGTGCTTGCAGCTAAGTGCCCAAAGCCTTCACCCTTGCACTGGAGATAGGTATATGGAGTATCGTTCGGTCTGGCTATTTAAATTAATTGTTTGATGGTGTTCATGGGCAGAAACATTTTTTCGCTATCCGGTAATTCCTGGAAACCGTATTTCTTGTAGAAATCAACCGCATTTTGATTAATGGGGTCTACTACTACAGCCATAGCTCCGATACTCTTCGCAGATAAATTGTAGCTTCTGAATAAGGCATCAATGAGCAATATTTCACCTAGTCCCTTGCCTTTCTGAGAAATATCTCTGGCTAGTCTGCCTAACAGAATAACCGGTGCATTATAATTTTTGGGAACTCGTTTGACGTATCTTCCGGGGATCTCTTCTCTGCCTAAACTTTCGCTGGTAAGCGTATAGTAGCCTATTACATTTTGTTTTTCATCTAAAGCAACAAAACAGGTCGCAAGACGTTTTTTCATATCCTGACCGGCCTGTCTTTTTATGTAATCAGTTAAAGACGGCTCTTCGCAATTGAAATTTTGTCTGATGTGTTTTTTTTCCAGCAGCTTTATGGTCACTATAGATCCATTTTGGTTTTATACTTCTCAGCAGCCTTGATCAAATTTTGATTAGGCTTAGATGCTTCAAAAACGGCATCAAAAAACATATTCCGATCTCTTTCGCTCGCGAGAATTCGGTCATTTTTCGCAATTATTTCTTCGGCATGATCTTTTACGATACGAACAATAAAACTACTAAAGGATTTGTCGCCACTAAGCTTTTGTGCTTTGCGAAAAATTCTTTTCTCCTGATGGGATACGCGAATCTCAATTCGCTCATCCTTTGTTTTAGACGCTTCCATAAAATAATTAATTGGACTTATACAAATGTACGGTATAATGCCGTACAAAACAAGTTGTCAATGGATCCCCCTGTGATCACTAGTATCTCAAAACTCATTTTATCCTACTTGGCTTTAGCGAAGTATGAAAACTCCTGCCTCATTACTTATGACTTTAATCAAATGCAAAACTGCTGAATTGCAAAAGGGCAAAAAGGCGGATAGCGCTGTTGGCAGTAAGCTTTAGGCTTTAGGCTGTAAGCGATTCCTAACTTAAAACTCATAACTCACAACTCCCTTCTAATCCTGCTTACTGATCACCTCCTTGATCTTATCAAGATCACCGCTATCAGATAGTTTAGAAACGACTGCAGGGTCAAAATCTCCCTTAAAGTAGAGCAGCATATTATTGTTAGTGCCCTGATCGAACCAAATGAGTTCCTTGACGCGGTCTCCTTTTTCTCGGATGGAGAAGAGGCTGGTGTTCTTTTCTTCATCGGTGCGGCGGTACACATCGGTATATCGGTTAGCGGTAATTCGGTTGATGTCGGTTTCGAGCATGGCGGAATACATTCGGTCTCCGGCGGGAAGATTCATAAACCGAATGTCGTCTACGTTTTTCAAAAGGTCATTCATTTCCGGAGAGGAGTTCTTGAGCATGGATAGGACGAACTGAGGCACTTCAATGGCGGTAACTCCCGGATCGTATTTATGGGTGTTGTAGAAATTGTTGATCCCTGCACTCCCACAGGAGAAAAGGAGGATACTGAAAAGGAAATAGAAGGTAGTTTTCATAATCGGAAGAATTTTTGCGCATCGCAGATTATGAATTCAGAAGATGTTGGAGAATGATAAAGATAAGGTTTTTCACGAATGTCATCACGAGGGAATATAACGACCGAAGTGACCTGATAAAAGGGTGAAGGGGTAAAGGGGTAAAGGGGTAAAGGGGTAAAAGGGGTGAAGGGGTAAAAGGGGTGAAGGGGTAAAAGGGGGGGTAGGTAGGTAGGTAGGTAGGGTATGTCACCTCGAGTGATTGCGAAGCAATCGTATCGAGAGGTAGTTAGTAGGTACGTGAAGAGAATAAGTAGCTTATTGTCTTTACGAGGATGAGCGAAGCTACGACGCGGCAATCTCATGAAAAAGTGTGAAGGGGTGAAGGGGTAAAGGGGGGGTAGGTAGGTAGGTAGGGTTAGTCACCTCGAGTGATTGCGAAGCAATCGTATCGAGAGGTAGTTAGTAGGTACGTGAAGAGAATAAGTAGCTTATTGTCTTTGCGAGGAGGAGCGAAGCTACGACGCGGCAATCTCATGAAAAAGTGTAAAGGTGTAAAAGGTAAAGAGCGGTGAAGTTGCTTGTGCCTGTTTATCTGATGTGTCTTATTGACAATTCAAAGGAAATTCATTATATTACATCAATTAATAAAATATTTTATCAAATGACAGGTGATATCGATATAACGACAAAACAACTTGATGCACTGCGGGATGTATTGGGAAAAAAGTACATCAGAAGCAGGGTGGAAAGTCCTTATGATTATATTGAGATCGCGACCAAGGGCCTCAATGCCAATATCATCAAGAACTTCCGTGAATACTTTGATCTCTCATTGGGGGCTACAGCCCATATGCTTAATGTTTCTGAACCCTCCATATACCGATGGACTAAGGCGAATAAAAAACTGGAAAGAAATGTATCGATCAAACTCTTTGAGATATCCGAACTCTTTCTGACAGGAACTGAGATCTTCGGCAGTAAGGAGAACTTCTTCAAATGGCTTAATCTTCCCAATACCGCATTAGGAGGTATGCAGCCCAGTGAACTCATTGAGATCCCTGAGGGTGTGTCTAAGGTCAGAGATATTCTGGGTCGAATTGAACACGGGGTATACAGCTAGATGATCGTTTACAGAATCACAGGAAAGAAGCATGCCGCAGATCTGTCAGGAACAGGGGCTGCCATTCACGGTGGTCGTTGGAACAAAAAGGGATCTGCAGTGATCTATACCGGCGAATCTAAGGAGATTGCACTTCTTGAAACCATTGTACATACGCCGCCCATGTTGGTGCCGGACCTGGATATTCTAACTCTGGAGATCCCGGACCAATCCATAACAGAAATAAGCATACATGAACTCCCCAAAAATTGGATAGACTATCCGGCACCTTCCATCCTGGCTCAAATTGGGGAAGACTGGATAAGAAAGGGAGAGACCATAGCTCTGAAAGTCCCCAGTTGTATTATTCACAGTGCCAATAACTACATCCTCAACTGCAGGCATAAAGATTATGACACCGTCAAGCTGCTCGACCACAGGGATTTTCATTTCGATTCGAGGTTGAATTCTTAGATGGGGAAATAGGGGATTAGGGAGGTGAAAAATTGTGAATTGTGAATGGTGAATTATGAATGGTGAATTATGAATGGTGAATTATGAATGGTGAATTGTGAATAGTGAATTGTGAATGGTGAATTGTGAATGGTTAATGGGGAGTAGGGAGTAAAAAACGACATCACGCTATCACGACTACACCGAAAAGCTAACTAAAAACTCACAACACTAAAACTAATAGCTATGGTTGAATCACCACCTGCGTATCGCTTACAGCATATAGCCTACTGCCTTTTCGCAATTCAGCAATTCCGCATTTCCACAACTAAACACTAACAACTGAAACCTGAAAACTGAGAACCGAAAACCCCAATCTATAATCTATAATCCAAAATTTACAATTGATCACATGCCTTCCATATGGAATCATTTTCCGGTACAGGGGCCACAATACTTATCGGGCTCTTTTTCACTGGATGAACGAATTCCAGCTTGCGGGCGTGGAGGTGAATGCTTCCGTCCTTATTGCTTCGGGAGGCGCCGTATTTCAGGTCGCCTTTGATAACACATCCTATAGATGATAGTTGGGAGCGGATCTGGTGATGGCGTCCCGTTTCCAGGTCGATCTCCAGAAGGTAATAGCGATCCAGCTTCTTAATGAGCTTATAGTTGAGGATAGCCTTCTTACTATCGGGCACCTCCTTGATATGGGCGTACGACTTATTCTGCTTGGGATTCCGCTTCATCCAGTGCACGAGGCGGTCGGCTTCCTTGGGAGGAGCTTCTTGTACCACGGCCCAATAGGTTTTTTGGGTTTCCTTTTCCTTAAAGAGTTTATTGAGGCGAGGCAGGGCCTTGGAGGTTTTCGCAAAGAGTACCACTCCGCTTGTAGGGCGGTCCAGGCGATGTACGACTCCCAAATAGACGTTCCCGGGTTTGTTGTATTTCTCCTTGATGTATTCCTTGACCACCTCAGAGAGGGGCTTATCGCCGGTCTTATCCCCCTGAACGATATCTCCGGGACGCTTGTTCACCACAATAATATGGTTGTCCTCATAGAGCACATCCAGATTATCCTTGGTAGAAACCTCCTTTTTCAAAATGCTGATTTAATACGATTCCTCGGCATTAGGGAAATCAACCGATTTCACATCGTCAACATATTGTCCGATGGCTTTGGTCATATCTTCATAGAGGTGCATATACCTGCGCAGGAACCGCGGATTGAATTCATGGGTCATTCCTAGTAGATCATGCAGCACGAGTACTTGTCCGTCGACCCCGCTTCCGGCACCGATCCCGATCACGGGAATGCTCACGCTTTCGGCAACTTCTTTCGCCAGGTGGGCAGGGATCTTTTCGAGAACAATGGCAAAACATCCGCATTTCTCGAGCATCTTGGCATCGGCTTTTAGTTTTTCAGCCTCGGCTTCTTCTTTGGCGCGAACGGTATAGGTTCCGAACTTGTAAATGGCCTGCGGGGTGAGTCCGAGGTGTCCCATCACAGGAATACCCGCATTGAGAATACGTTTGATGGAGTCTTTGATCTCCTTTCCGCCTTCAAGCTTTACCGCATGGCCGCCGCTTTCTTTCATGATACGGATCGCAGAGCGCAACGCTTCCTTGGGGTCACTCTGGTAGCTACCAAAAGGAAGGTCTACCACCACCAGGGCGCGGTCGATTCCGCGAACCACAGAAGAGGCGTGATAGATCATCTGGTCCAGGGTAATAGGCAGGGTCGTTTCGTGTCCGGCCATCACATTACTGGCCGAATCCCCGACGAGGATCACATCGACCCCGGCACCGTCAACAATGCGGGCCATGGTGTAATCATAGGCGGTGAGCATGGAGATCTTCTCTCCGTTTTCCTTCATTTCCTGAACCGATTTTACGGTCACTCTTTTGTATTCTTTTTTAGCAACAGACATGCGTTGAATTTTTAGGAATGTAAAAGTAAAGCTTTCCCCGTTAAATGCATAACAAGGAGGGAAAAAGGTGGAAGGGGAAAGCGGTAACAGGGAATAAGTAAAAGGTAACAGGTAAGGGGGTATGAGGAAAGAATAAGTGGCTCCCTGTCTTTGCGAGGAGTGTAGCGACGCGGCAATCTCATGAAAGAAGGTAAAGCCCTCCAGCGCTAGAGCTTCGGAGCGTAAAAAGGTGAAAGGGTAAAGGGAATATTGAATTATAGATTATAAATGATAAATTAGTTTTTTATTACCCGTAACTCACAACTCACAACTCATAACCCGTAACCGCAAACATGAAAAAAGCAATTCTTTTAACGCTAGTACTTCTTTCCGCTATGAACGCCAACGCCCAAACATCCGAAGAAGCTGCCGTAAAACAAGTGATTATTGATTTCTTTGACGCCTTTCACCAAAAGGACACCGCGGCCTTACGAACCATGGCATTGCCTGAAACCCCCATGCAGACCATTACAAAGAATAAGGAAGGGCAGGACGTTTTGGTCAAAAGCACCTATGACACCTTTTTAGAGCGTATGGCTACCATGCCAACCGACCTGGAGTTCAAAGAGGAGATCAAGGGGTATGATATCCGCATAGATGGCGCTATGGCCAATGCCTGGACGCCTTACACCTTTTGGGTAAACGGCGAGGTTTCCCATTGCGGGGTGAATTCGTTTCAGCTCATGAAACATAATGGTTCCTGGAAAATTTTCTTTGTTGTCGATACAAGACGTAAAAATTGTGAATGATGAATTGTGAATGATGAATTGTGAATGATGAATTGTGAATGGGGTGTTAGAAGTTTATATAGAAAATATTCCATACATTTAAACTTCAATTACATCATCATGAATCCCATTAAAGAAAAAAGTTTTTCATTCGCGTTGAAGATCATCAGTTGCTATAAATATTTAACTTCAGAAAGGAATGAATATGTAATGAGTAAGCAGTTGCTTAGATCGGGGACTGCAATTGGTGCTATTTATCGCGAAGCAGAACATGCGGAGTCCAGAGCAGACTTTATACATAAGATGGCGATAGCACAAAAGGAAAGTAGCGAGACCTTGTATTGGATCGATCTGTTAGCTTCCTCAAATTATATTGATAATGAACTCCACACAGAGCTATCCAGTAGGAATATTGAATTAAATAAATTGATCTCAAGCATCATCATTACCTCAAAAGCTAAAAGGAGATAAGCCTATTCATTCATAATTCACCATTTACAATTCACAATTATTTATCAGATTAGCAATCTGATAAATAAACCCCCACAGCCAATCCGCCTTCCGAAGTCTCTTTATACTTCGAATTCATATCCTTAGCAGTTTCCCACATGGTATTCACTACTTTATCCAGTGGTACCTTAGCATCTTTAGGATCTGATTCTAATGCAAGTTCTGCGGCATTGATAGCCTTGATGGCTCCCATGGAATTTCGTTCGATACAAGGGATCTGTACGAGTCCGCCGATCGGGTCGCAGGTGAGTCCGAGGTGGTGCTCCATGGCGATCTCGGCAGCCATAAGTGCTTGTTCCGGGGTGCCGCCTAGCAGCTCACAAAGGGCACCGGCTGCCATAGCCGATGAAACGCCGATCTCTGCCTGGCATCCGCCCATAGCCGCAGAGATGGTAGCTCCTTTCTTGAAGATACTTCCGATCTCACTGGCCACCAGGAGGAATTTCTTGATCTCTTCCCTTCCGGCCTCGTGGTTCTCAATAACGAGGTAGTACATGAGTACGGCCGGGATCACTCCGGCGCTTCCGTTGGTAGGTGCGGTAACGACGCGTCCCAGGGAGGCGTTCACCTCATTCACACTTAACGCAAAGCAGGATACCCATTTGAGGATCTGGCGGAACTTCACTTCGGTTTTTCTGATAGCAGCGATCCAGTCATGCGGATTGCTATAGATCACGTCACCTTTGAGGCGTTGGTGCATTTCAAAGGCACGTCGGCGCACATTGAGTCCGCCGGGAAGGATCCCCTGGGTATGACACCCGGTATACATGGATTCCAGCATGGTGTTCCAGATGCGTTCCAATTCCTTATCGATCTCCTCATCGCTGCGCAGTGACTGCTCGTTTTCCAGTACGATCTCTGAAATGCTCTTTCCGGTTTTCTGACAGCAGGCCAAAAGCTCATCACCCTTCTGGATCGGGAAGGGGAAGGTTCTGAAGATCTCCTTGTTCTCCTTGGCGTGTTCCCGTTCTTCTTTTACAACGAATCCGCCTCCTATAGAATAGTAGGTTTCACTGACCACACGACCATCGGCCAGCGTCCCTTCAAAGGTGAGTCCGTTGGCATGAAAAGGCAGAAAGGTTCTGTGGAATACGATGTTTTCGCTGAATTGAAAGGGGAGAATGAGCTCTCCGTTCAGGGTTAGCTGATGGGTGGTTTTCACCTTATCGATCAGGGGAGCGATATCTTCCACGGGAAAGAATTCCGGGTCACACCCGGAGAGTCCGAGGAGAATAGCCAGATCGGTAGCGTGCCCTTTTCCGGTAAGGGACAAGGATCCGTACACATGCACCTTAACATCGATAAGATCTGCAAATACCTTTTCTTCCTTCAGTTCGGCGATCCATCTTTCGGCAGCGCGCCATGGCCCGAGGGTATGAGAACTACTGGGGCCGATCCCGATCTTCAGCATGTCGAAAACACTGATACATTCCATTTGCGAAAACGTTTTAGAACGGGCGCAAATATAGTTTTTTGTAATTATAAATTATGAATGGTGAATTATAAATTAAGGGAAGGAGGGAAATGGGAAATGGGAAATGGGAAATGGGGAAATGGGGAGATAGGTAGGTAGGTAGGTAGGTAGGTAGGTAGGTAGGTAGGTAGGTAGGCGGGATTTGTCACCTCGAGTGATTGCGAAGCAATTGTATCGAGAGGGGTGGGAAAAGGTAGGTAATCGGGTATACAGGTAGGCGGGATTTGTCACCTCGAGTGATTGCGAAGCAATTGTATCGAGAGGGATGGGAAAAGGTAGGTAATCGGGTATACAGGTAGGCGGGATTTGTCACCTCGAGTGATTGCGAAGCAATTGTATCGAGAGGGGTGGGAAAAGGTAGGTAATCGGGTATACAGGTAGGTAGGATTTGTCACCTCGAGTGATTGCGAAGCAATTGTATCGAGAGGGGTGGGAAAAGGTAGGTAATTGGGTATACAGGTAGGCAGGATTTGTCACCTCGAGTGATTGCGAAGCAATTGTATCGAGAGGGGTGGGAAAAGGTAGGTAGGTAATCGGGTATACAGGTAGGCGGGATTTGTCACCTCGAGTGATTGCGAAGCAATTGTATCGAGAGGGGTGGGAAAAGGTAGGTAATCGGGTATACAGGTAGGCGGGATTTGTCACCTCGAGTGATTGCGAAGCAATTGTATCGAGAGGGGAGGGAAAAGGTAGGTAGGTAAGCGAAGGGTACGCCATCATGAGAAACAGTAAACTGAGAACTGAAAACAGAAAACCGAACTCACAACTAACCACAGAAAACTAACAACTAATAACTCTTAGAAATCCAAAAAATCAATAACCTATAATCTATAATTTATCATTATTTTCACCCTTATAAAACCAACCTATGCACCTAACCTTAACCAAACACGTGCTGGAGCTCGAATTCACCTTCAGCATTTCCAGGGAATCTCATGACTTTCAGGACTCCCTGATCGTAAGCCTTTCACAGGGCGGCATAACGGGATATGGGGAATCTACTTCCAATCCGTATTACAACATCACGGTAGAAAGCATGATAGCCGAGATCGAAGGTATTCGTCCGCAGATCGAAGGGATGGAACTCACCACTCCTGAAGCTTTTCACGCTTTTTTGACCGATAGCGGACTCTCTAATTTTGCGATCTGTGCCCTTGACCTGGCCGCCAATGATCTGTGGGGTAAACTACAGGGGAAACCCCTGTATGAGCTATGGGGGACAACGAATGACGCCTATCCAAAGACCAATTACACCATTGGGATCGATACCGTTGAAAAGATGGTGGCGAAGATGAAAAGTAAACCTTGGCCGCTCTACAAGATCAAGCTGGGAACCGATAAGGATGTAGAGATCGTTCGCGAGCTGAGAAAACATACCGATGCAATTTTTCGTATCGATGCCAATTGTGCGTGGACGGCCGACCAGGCTATTGCATATGCGCCTCAGTTAAAAGCGCTGGGTGTGGAATTTCTCGAACAACCTTTAAAGGCCGACGACCTGGAAGGCTATAAGAAGTTGATGGAGCACAGTGTGCTTCCCGTGATCGCCGATGAGAGTTGTATCGTAGAGAGCGACGTAGAAAAATGTGCCGGCCATTTTCACGGGATCAATATTAAGCTCACCAAGTGTGGCGGACTCACCCCGGCGAGGCGAATGATAAAAAAAGCGAAGGCCTTAGGCATGAAGGTGATGGTAGGTTGTATGACCGAATCTACCGTGGGGATCTCGGCCATTGCGCAGCTATTACCCCAACTGGATTATGTGGATATGGACGGTGCCTTATTGCTCAAGAAGGATATAGCCAAGGGCGTACATATCAACCCCGATGCATCTGTAGTTTTTCCCGAACTAGCCGGAAGCGGAGTAACCCTTTTATAGACCATGGCTATCACCATAGATCACTTTCCGGGACGAACCCTGTGCACAGAAAATGGGGAGTATACCTATTTTGGGGGTACGGCCTACCTTGGATTGCAAACCCACCCTGAATTCTTAGACCGCTTTCGGGAGTACCTGGCTACTGCAGGAACCACCTATGCGGCATCCCGAAATGCCAATGTGCAACTGCGGCCTTTTCATGAAGGCGAGCGCTGGTTGGCGAACCTTACCGGGGCGGAAGATGCACTTTATGTTTCATCAGGCTTTGCTGCCTGTCAGCTGGTGCGCAAATACCTAGCCTGTAGCGGACATAAACTCTTCTTTGCACCCCATACCCATGCGGCCTTGTTATTTCCCGGTGACCGCAATTACGCTTCGCTGGAAGCCCTAAGACGCGATATTTTAGCCTACCTGGATTCACATCCGTCCCTACCGCCGGTACTCATCTTTGATACTGTTGATTTTACTGGAGGAGCTCCTTTGGATTTCGAATGGTTAAAGACCCTGCCATTGCAGGACCTGATCCTGGTGGCCGATGATTCCCATGCCATAGGGATCACCGGAGAACAAGGCGGGGGGAGTTTTAACATCCTGAAAGCTATGGATCCTGAAGGATTATTGGTGTGCGGATCTATGGGTAAAGGATTTGCGATCACCGGCGGATTCCTCCTGGGAGAAAAGAGTGTGCTGAAAGCCATAGGAGGCGACCCTTGGTTTGGAGGCAGTGGCCCCGGAACTATGGCTGGACTGCAAACGCTTATAGGCGCTGAAGCCTTACTGAAAGCGCAGCGCAAAAAGCTGCATCGCAATATCAAACTGTTTACCACCCATTGCAATACCCTGCATCGCTTTGCCTGGAGTGAAGGCTATCCCTGCTTTACGGTGACCGATGATCACCTATCAGATTTTCTGGAAGAAAGAAGTATGGTGGTCACCAATTTCCATTACCCCAATGCCGATTCACCTCTGATGTGTAAGATCGTGATCTCGGCTTTTCACGAGGAAAATGATATCTTGCAGCTCGCCGAACACCTGAATAGTTATTACGAAAAAGCTTAATCCTGATATGATAAGATTAAATCGCTCTAAACGCACCCTCATCTTTGGGTCTCATACATTCTCCGTACCCTCGTACCTCCGTACCTCCGTACCTTCACTTGTTCTTGTACTTTCATTAACGATATTCTTCACGTCTTGTCAGCCCGAAAGCGCTTCTAATGCAGAAGTCGATCAATTACTGGAAAACATGCAAAAGACCTATGCTCCCGATAAGCGGGTGGCCCGTTTTCACCTGGACCTGGAAAAGCAGGGAGCACAATGGGTGCTTAAGGGCCAAAGTGATCAAAAGGAGGCATATGCGGCCTTAAAGGATAGTTTGAGTGGTTTAAGGTTGAAGTACATAGACAGCGTACAGCAACTGCCGGAGAGCGGACTTGGAGCCGATACCCTGGCGGTGGTACGCCTTTCCGTTGCCAATTTACGCTCAAACAAAGGGCAGTCGGAGGAGCTAGCCTCACAGGCTACCATGGGAACCGTGGTCAAGGTATTGGCAGCAGCAGAAGGGAACTGGCATTTGGTACAAACGCCGGACGGATACATCGCCTGGGCCGATGATGGGGCCATTACCCTGATGAATGCTGAAGAACTCAAAGGATGGCAGGAAAAGCAGAAGCTGGTGTTTAGCATGCCCTATGGCCATGCGAGAACCGAGCCTTCTGAAAAGGCAGGGATCGTTTCAGACCTCGTGGCCGGAGATATCTTTGCCTATATAGGAGAGGAAGGTGACTTTTTAAAGATCGAATATCCCGACGGAAGGCAAGGTTATGTGTCCAAAGACGACGCCTTTCCATACGACTTGTGGATCGAACTATTGGAAACCGATGGTGAGAGCCTGGTTGCTATGGCGAAGGAGATGATGGGTCTCCCGTATTTGTGGGGAGGGACTTCATTCAAGGGGGTGGATTGCAGCGGATTTACCAAGACTGTTTACTTCCTCAACGGACTCATCCTGCCGCGGGATGCGTCTCAGCAGGTACATAGCGGGATGCTGGTAGACGAAGAAGGGGATTTCTCTAAACTCCAACCCGGAGATCTTTTGTTCTTCGGTCGCTACAGGGAAGATGGATCAGAGAAAGTCACCCACGTAGGTATGTGGATCGGCAATAATGAGTTCATTCACTCTTCCGGAGATGTGCATATTTCCAGCATGGATCCTGAAGCATCCAACTACGATGAGTTTAATCGTAACCGTTATTTCCGTGCTAAACGTATTTTGGGGAACTTAACGGAGGATGTTAAAAAGGTAGAAGACGTTTATTAGTTACGAGGGTACGTAGTTACGAAATTACGAAGTTGATCTTAGATTAATCACGATATAGAAAATATTCTATATATTTATGAGTCGTTAAATACATCAATCATGACTCATAGAGATTTAAAAGTATGGCAAAAGAGCATGGACCTCGTGCTCTATGTTTACCGATTAACCAGGAAACTTCCCGATTCTGAGAAATATGGTTTAGTTTCTCAGACCAATAGATCAGCTATTTCAATCCCCTCTAACATAGCAGAAGGCGCTGGGAGAAGTACACCAGGAGAGTATGTTCGATTTCTGGATATTGCTAAGGGGTCATTAAGTGAATTGGAAACCCAGTTGATCATTATGAAAGAACTTTATAAATGTGATACTGAATCTTTGGTAGAAAATGAGCTTAAAATAATTCGTGTGATGTTGACAAATCTCCAGAAAAGTATTTTGCGGAATTCAAAAAGTAAAAAATCTTAAACCTCCGTACCTCCGTACCTCCGTACCTCCGTACCTCCGTACCTCCGTACCTCCGTACCTCCGTACCTCCGTACCTCCGTACCTCCGTACCTCCGTACCTCCGTACCTCCGTACCTCCGTACCTACGTACCTCTAAATTAATTATCTTTGCCCCCTAACCAAAAACCCGACAATCAATGCAATGGATGGTCATCTGCACCCGCCCGAAATGGGAAAAAAAGGTCGCCAAGCGATTGGAGGAGCTCGGTATCGAGGTGTATTGTCCGATAGTTACTGAAGTACGGCAATGGAGCGACCGAAAGAAGAAGGTCAAGCGTCCGCTGTTCAATGGCTATGTTTTCGTGAAGATGGAAGAGAATAAACGCGATCTGGCCTTTGAAGCCGATGGGGTAGTGCGCTTTTTGTTTTGGCTAGGTAAACCTGCCGTGGTCCAGGAGCAGGAAGTACTGGCTTTAAAAGAATGGCTGGACGGCAAGGTCTATGATGAAGCGAGGCTTGTGGAACTCACTCCCGGGCAGGAAGTCAAAGTAAATTCCGGAACTTTTAAAGGACAGGAAGCCATCGTAGAAGAAACCGGTAGCAATAAGGTCAAGATCAGGTTGCCGAAGCTTAATTGTATGGTGGTCTTACATCCGTCTGAACTTCAATAGAATCGAACGATCTACTGAATTCCGAATAACCAGATCAATTATGAATTGTGGATTATGAATTATGGATTTCATGGTTAGCCTTTTCTGGACTTGGTGGTTAAGATGATGCTTGAAATTATCTTATTTATCGAATCATTTTTTGTTTTTAGTGCGCAATACACATCCTTGTCTATATATTCAGATGCTTTTAAGAGATCTATCCAATAAAGGGTTTCATTACTTTCTTTCTGAGCCATTGCCATTTTATGTATGAAGTCTGCTTTAGATTCTGCATGTTCAGCTTCTCTGTAAAGGGCTCCTATTGCTGTCCCAGATCTTAATAGTTGCTTGCTCATTACATATTCTTTTTTCTCAGTCAAGAGGCTCTTATAGCACTTAATGATGTCTAGGGCAAAACTGAAACTTTTGTCTTTTATCAGATTCATAAGTAATTATTTGAGTGTAAATTTATAGATTATTTACTACATAATAACAATCCACAATCCACAATCCACAATCCACAATCCACAATCCCCGACAATGATATTTTTAACACACCATGGCTGTACACGTAAAGCACTGTAAATCAACACCGAGCCCCACTCCCTCTTCCCCCACTTCCCTAACCCCCCATTTTATTACGGTTATCCCTTAAATAAACTCCCCCTCATTAATTATATTTGCGCCCTCAAATCATGCTATCCGGTAGCCTGGGATTTAGTGTTCTAACAGCGGCCTTGCGTAAAGGTCTGGGAACAAATTCAATAGGCTTTATGCCTTTTTTACATGTAGAACATGCCGGTAGAAGAATTTAATTGTTGCATATCTGTTTTTGACCATAAAAACGGGTGTCAATGGTTAGTTTTATGACAAATAAACCGATAATGCCTTCACATTCAGATACGACTTCAGGAAATGTAATTAACGCCATTCTCTCCGGTGGATTCGGGACCCGGCTCTGGCCGCTAAGCACCCCGGAAAAGCCAAAGCAGTTTTTGCAACTCTTTAACGATAAGTCGCTATTTCAGCATACGGTATTGAGAAACAGCCGATTGGTGCGATCAACAATGATCATCACCAATGAAGGGCATATCACCCAGGCGAATGCGCAGATGGAGGAGCTCGGTGAGCAATTCGGTCACGTGATATTGGAGCCCGTGGCACGAAATACCGCTCCTGCGATCTGTTTGGCAGCATTAGCCGTAGATAAGGAGGATATTCTTTTTGTTACCCCGAGCGATCATATGATCGGAGAAGACGGTTATGGTGAGAGTGTAAACAGGGCTATTGAACTGGCTGAAAACGGGTTTTTGGTGACCTTTGGAATAAAACCTGTGTATCCGGAGACCGGATTTGGATATATCGAATTTGCAGGTGAGGAAGTAAAGAGTTTTCGTGAAAAGCCTGATGAAGCCACTGCAAAACGATTTTTGGAGGCAGGGAACTTTTACTGGAACAGTGGGATGTTCTGTTTTAAGGCCGGCGTTTTTCTGGAGGAGATCGCAAAGTTGAGTCCGCAGATCTATCAAAAATGTGTGGAGGCTCATGAGAAAGGCATCACGGAAGAGACCATGGGGGCTATTCCATCGGACAGTGTGGATTATGCAGTATTTGAGCGCAGTGATAAGATCAGAACTGTACCGGCGCAATTTGAGTGGACCGACTTGGGGAGTTATGATGCCCTTATCGGGTACCTGGAAGATCAGGTGCAATCCAGCGGTGTTTCCAGCGTTTCAGGGCCGGGAGTAAAAAATACCCATGCTTTTAGCAAGAAGCGGGTACTCGGGGTGGGGCTTGAAGATATGAACATCATTGAAACCGAAGACACCATTCTCGTGCTTCCTAAAGGAGAGGGGCAACGAGTAAAAGAATTATATCAGGAATTTAAATAGAGTTTTGTCTGCTTCCGGGAGTAGAATGGGAGCAGCGATCTTTAAAAATAAATTAACTTTGTAGCGCTTTTTAAGGGCTAACGAATAAAAAATAAACCTAAAGTACCATGAGCAAAGTAGCATTGATCACCGGGGTAACCGGACAAGATGGCGCCTATTTATCGGAATTTTTGTTGAAAAAAGGGTATGAAGTACACGGACTCAAGCGTCGTTCTTCCCTTTTTAATACCGATCGTATCGATCACCTGTACCAGGATCCTCATGAGGAAGATGCCAAGTTCTTCCTTCATTACGGGGATATGACCGATTCGACCAACCTTATTCGTTTGATCCAGGAGATCCAGCCGGATGAGATCTATAACCTGGCAGCCATGAGTCACGTAGCGGTTTCTTTTGAAACCCCTGAATATACCGCCAATGCTGATGGTATCGGTACCCTTAGGATCCTTGATGCTGTTCGTCTTTTAGGTTTAGAAAAGAAAACACGTATTTACCAGGCTTCTACTTCAGAGCTCTATGGTAAAGTACAGGAAGTGCCTCAGACCGAGACCACGCCTTTCTACCCAAGATCACCATATGCGGTTGCTAAGATGTATGCCTACTGGATCACGGTAAACTATCGTGAGGCTTACGGGATCTATGCGTGTAACGGAATCCTCTTTAATCACGAATCACCGATCAGAGGGGAGACTTTCGTAACCAGAAAGATCACCCGTGCGGTTTCAAGAATTGCCTTGGGGCTTCAGGATAAGTTCTATCTAGGAAACCTGGACGCACAAAGAGACTGGGGGCATGCCAAGGACTACGTTCGTATGATGTGGATGATCCTTCAGCACGACGAAGCGGAAGACTGGGTGATCGCTACCGGAAAGACCACCCCTGTGCGTGACTTCGTGCGAATGGCTTTTAACGAGGTAGGAATCGAGTTAGAGTTTAAAGGAGAAGGTGTTGATGAAAAAGCCTATGTGGTAAAATGCAACGACGAGCGTTTCCAATTGCCTGTTGGTAAAGAGGTATTGAACGTAGATCCACGTTACTTCCGTCCTACAGAGGTAGATCTTTTGATCGGTGATGCCACTAAAGCAAAAGAAAAACTAGGATGGGTACCGGAGTATGACCTTCCTGCGTTAGTGAAAGATATGATGCAGAGTGACGTTAAGCTCATGCAAAAGCAGCAATTCCTTAAAGACGGAGGGTATCAAACCTTTAATTACTACGAGTAAATCACGGATTACACGGATTTAAAAAGGATTGCACGGATAAAGGAGGATTACACGGATAGGGATGAGTTTAAAGTACGAAAAGGAGACCTATAAAATAATCGGGGCGTGCATGACCGTTCATAAGGAAATTGGGAGTGGTTTTACAGAGGGCGCCTACCAGGAAGCCCTGGAGATGGAGCTCGAAGAACAGAACATCCCGTTTGAAGCCCAGGTTCGGTTACCGATCATGTATAAAGGCAAAAAACTCCGTAAGTATTTCGTCGCTGATCTTTTATGTTATGATAAGATCATTGTTGAGCTCAAAAGTTCTAATTTTCTCCATAAATCCGGTTCTGACCAGTTAGTCAACTACCTTAAGGCCACCAACCACGAGGTAGGATTATTGATTAATTTTGGGGAGTCTTCCCTCAAATGGAAGAGATTTATCAATTCAGTAAATTAGAAGACCTCTGCGTAATCCGCTTATATCCGCGAAATCACTAGAGAATCCGCGAAATTCATGATCAATCCATGAAATCCAAAAATCAACTAAAATGGAAATCAAAAAAGTAGAAATAAACAAAGACTCAAAAATATACGTAGCCGGCGGTAACGGAATGGTCGGATCCGCGATAATCCGTGCACTAAAGGCAAAAGGATACGAGAATATAATTCACAAGTCTAGTAGTGAATTAGATCTTAGAGATCAACATTCCGTGAGATCCTTCTTCGCAGAAGAAAAACCTGATGCTGTTATCGACGCAGCCGCAAGGGTAGGAGGTATCCTTGCCAACAGGGATTATCCGTATCAGTTCTTAATGGAGAACATGCAGATCCAGAACAACCTCATCGATGAGGCCAAAAAGGCCGGGGTAGAGAAGTTTGTTTTTCTGGGGAGTAGTTGTATCTACCCAAAACTGGCAAAACAACCCTTAACTGAGGATTGTTTACTTACCGGCCCTTTGGAGCCTACCAACGAATGGTATGCTATTGCTAAGATCTCAGGAGTTAAGGCTTGTGAGAGTATTCGCAAGCAGTTTGGCTTGGATTATGTGAGTTTGATGCCTACCAACCTTTATGGCCCTTACGATAATTTCGATCTGAAGACATCTCACGTGCTTCCGGCGATGATCCGCAAGTTTCACGAGGCCAAGGAAAATGGGAATGCTCCTGTAACCCTTTGGGGGTCAGGTAGCCCGATGCGCGAATTCTTGCATGTAGAAGATATGGCTCAGGCGGTGGTTTTCGCTTTGGAGCATACTTTGGAAGAGCATTTGTACAATGTGGGAACGGGAACCGACCTGACCATCAAGGCACTTGCAGAGATGATCCAAAAAGTAACCGGTCACCAGGGAGAGATCATTTGGGATGCTGAAAAGCCGGATGGTACCCCCAGAAAGTTGATGGATGTATCCAAAATGAGCGCCCAGGGCTGGAAAGCTTCAATTGCATTAGATGAGGGTGTAGCATCTACTTACGAGTGGTTTTTGAAGAATATCGATCAATTTAAAGAGGTAAAGCTTTAATGCGATTTGAGCACTCCCTATGGGGGTTGTAGCACATATATTTTATAATAGATAAAAGGCCTTCCGGATGTCATATGTCTGAAAGGCTTTTTTTTGGTTTAGCACCTTAGCAATTCAGCAATACTGCCAATTTATCGAACACCGTGAACCGCTAACCAACAGTCAACTCAATTCATTCACCGAAGCCTTGGCGTAGGTGAACAACTAATAACTCAAGCTATTGAATCTATTCCTGTATTCAGTACCTACAGCTTATAGCTTATAGCTTATAGCTTAAAGCCTACAGCCTACAGCCTACAGCCTACAGCCTACAGTGTATAGCATACAGCTTACAGCCTAACTAAAAACGAACAACTAATAACTCAGTTTCATAATTTAACACTCCTTGGTATGAGATCTAAATTGCTGTAAATCAGCATAAAGTGTCATTCCCGCTTTCCCTGTTTCCCCACCTCCCCATTTAATTACGGTCAACCCTAAAACAATCTCCCCCTCATTAATTATATTTGCAGCAAAATTTTACCAATGATGCATCGCTCCGGATCTTCTCTGGCCTTCATAGCTATGGCCGTTATCCTTATGCTTTCTTCCTGCGTTTCCCGCAAGAAAGTAGCTTATTTCCAGAATATTGATCAGGCTATGGCTGCTGCAAAGCAGGTGAACTACACCCCGCAGATCCAGGCCAACGACATGCTGCAGATCACGGTTTCTTCCTATGACCTGAAAGCTGTTCAGCCGTTTAATTTACCTTTGGTGAATTCTCAGGGTATTACCGGCATGGGAGGGGGTATGCAGAATCAGCTTCAGGCATACTTGGTAGATAGTGATGGAAATATTCAATTCCCTGTACTTGGAGAACTCAAGGTGGCAGGAATGACCCGGCAGGAATTGATCAAGGACCTGGAAAACAGGATTGGTGAGTATGTAGTAGATCCTATCATTAATATCCGTATTGTGAATTATAAGGTGTCTGTGATCGGCGAGGTAACTCGTCCGGGGACCTACAATATACAGGACGAGCGCATTACGTTACCGGAAGCTTTGGCCATGGCGGGAGATATGACGATCTACGGCCGTCGTGATAATGTGATGGTGATCCGTGAGCAAAACGGAATTAAATCCTACGGATCAGTAGACCTTACCAAGGCCGATCTCATTGATTCTCCTTTTTACTACCTCCAGCAGAATGATGTGATCTATATAGAGCCTAATAAGGCACAAACCCAGGCAGCTGCATATAATAGGAATATACCGCTATTTGTATCAGTGGCTTCTATAATCCTTTCTGTAATTGTTGTTATAACCAATTAGTCCCATGAACGAGAACGTATTTATTGAAGAGCAGCACGAAGAGGAGCTGCATTTAAGAGAGTTGTTGGAAAAATACCTCCGTCATTGGAGGTGGTTTGTTTTGGGTGCTGTGGTTTGTTTGGCAGGTGCTTTTATCTACCTGCGCTATGCGACCAATGTATATAAAACACAGGCGAGCATCATCATTAAGGATGATAAGAATGGTGGAGGAGCGTCAGAACTTAGTGCCTTGCAGGATCTTGGAGTTTTGGGGTCTTTCAATTCCAATAGCGTAGAGAACGAGATCGAGATCCTTCGTTCTAAACGATTGCTGGAGAAAGTCGTTAAGGAGTTGGGCATCAATGTGAGTTACTTTGTTGCGGGAGAGGTGAAGCAGAATGAAGTGTATACCGCCAGTCCGTTTGTGGTGAAGGTTCTTAATTATGTTCCCTTTGCAGGAATGCCGGAAGAATCCCTGGAATTTCAATTAACCGGCGAAGACCAGGTAAGAATTCAACATCTTGGAAAATCTCAGGTCTATAAATTAGGGGAGACGATCACCCTGCCTTTTGCAGAGATCATGGTGCTGCCCAATACGCGAACCGATGTACAGCAAATGACTTCCAATACACCTGTTGAAGTGTATTTTCATAGGGTAGAAGGTGTTGCCGGAGGATTGAAGAGTGCCATCCAGGTGAATCTTTCCAATAAGAATGCTACCGTGATCAACCTGGCCTTGGAGCATCCGCTCAAGAGCAAGGCCCAGGATATTCTCAATGAGCTGGTACATCAGTATAACAAGGATGCGATCAACGACAACAACCTGATCTCTAAAAATACGGCTGAATTTATCGATGAGCGTTTGGAGATCATTAGTGGGGAGCTGGATTCGGTGGAAACCGATAAGGTCACCTTTAAAACAGCAAACAAACTAACCGATATTACCTCTGAGGCTCAGTTGTTCCTGGAGAATGCAAACGAGTTCAGTAAGCGTCAGCTGGACCTGGCTACCCAGTTGGAACTCACCAAAACCATGATCGAGTATCTCGGTCAGAATGACAATAGTAAACTGTTACCCACCAATCTGGGAACAGAAAGTGAAGGTCTCGCAACCCTGGTAGGTACATACAATACCCTGGTGATCGAGCGTTCGCATATGCTGAAGAACTCTACGGAAAAGAACCCGGTAGTTCGTAATCTTGATAGTCAGATCGACGGGCTTCGTGAAACGGTGCTGAAAAGTCTGGAAACCCAGAGAACAGCGTTGGAGATCGCTTTTAAAGATCTGAGCCGAAGAGAGGTGGTGATGGACAGGCAGATCGCTAAGGTGCCTACCAAAGAGAAGGAATTCCGCGGGATCGAAAGACAGCAGAATATCAAGGAGGCCCTTTATTTATTCCTCTTGCAAAAAAGAGAAGAGGCTTCGATCTCTATGGCGGTAACAGCGCCCAAGGCGAAGATCGTTGACTTTGCAAGCAGTTCTAATCTGCCAGTGGCTCCAAAGAAGAATATCGTATTAGGAGGTGCATTCCTTTTAGGGTTGCTCATCCCTTTCTTATTCATTTACGTTGGAGAAGTATTGAATAATAAGATCCTTAGCCGTAAGGATATCGAACGCCGTCTTCCGGAACTGCCTATTGTTGGTGAGTTGCCTCGTATTGGAGATAAGGAAGAAAAACTGATCGCCCTTGACGACCGTTCGGTGATGGCTGAAGCCTTTAGGATCATGCGTACCAACTTACAGTATATGTTCGTGGATCGTAAAGAGGAAGGCGCCAAGACCATTTTGGTGACATCGACCACCAAGGGAGAAGGGAAGTCGCTAACGGCAGCGAACCTCGCTATTTCCCTCGCGGGTACCGACCGTAAAGTGTTGCTTGTTGGGGCGGATCTTAGAAATCCACAATTAGCGGCTTACCTGGAGCATAATAAACATCGCGCGGGACTTTCAAACTACCTGTATGACGATAAGGTGAATGTGGATAGCATTATTCACAACTCCGGGGTGCATAATAACCTTGACCTGGTGTCTTCGGGAGCCATTCCGCCAAACCCGGCAGAGCTGCTGATGAGTAAAGGAGTGGAAGCTTTCTTTAATGAGGTGAAAGCCCGTTACGATTATTTAGTGATCGATACGGCGCCATTACTCCTGGTGACCGATACCCTCCTCATCAATAAATATGCCGACGTTACCCTTTACCTCACCCGTTCAGGATATACCGAAGAGCGCTTTACAGAATTTATCGCCGATGCCGTAAAACGCAAAAAGCTTAACAACGTAGCCATCGTTCTTAACGATGTAAGCATGGCCAACTTTGGTTATGGTAATAAATATGGATATAACTATGGTGGGGAGAAGGAGACGTTCTTTACCAAGGTAAGAAAGAAGCTTTCGGCATATAAGACGAGATGCTAATTAAATATTCAGATATTTTGAAAAGCCTTCCATTTTTGGGAGGCTTTTTTTGGTTAAAAAATAAGCGAATAAGCTAATAGGCAAATAGGTTTATGGCTTATCACTTGATCATATTTATAGAAAATAATCTATATTTGTAAAAAGTGTTTGCATGTATAGTTTTTATTTTGAACGATTGGATGTATGGCAGCATTCCAGGAAGTTGATAAAATTGGTCTATGAGGTTTCAGATTCTTTTCCTGACAAAGAAAAGTATGGCTTGGTTTCGCAGGTTAGGAGGTCATCGGTAAGTATATGTGCGAATATTTCTGAAGGCTTTTCAAGAAAGACAGATAAAGAAAAAGCTCGATTTATAAACATGGCCTATAGTTCTCTGTGGGAAACGATAAGTCATTTAATAATAAGCAATGATCTGGGCTATTTGAATAACAATAATTATGAAGGGTTAAGAAAAGAGGCAGAATCAATCGCCAGGCAACTCTCAGCTTTAATAGCTAGATTGGAAACTTCAAATTAGGGACTTGTTAGCTTATTCGCCTATTTACCTATTAGCCCCTATCCAAACAATTGATTAGTCCTCTCAAAGATAACTTCCAACTGCCCAGCCATTTTCTTACTCACCTTAAACTCCAGCAATCGTTGAAGGTGACGTGCATGATGTGCATCCGTCCCAATAACATCAACAAGATCATTCTCAAGAAGCATCTCCGCTTTTTGCTGAATCGATTTCCCGTAGTACCCGGTAAGGGAAAGCGCATTGACTTGCAATAAACACCCCTGATCTCTCAGGCGTTGAAAATGTTTCGGTTTTTTAAGGTATCCATAACGCTCCGGATGGGCGATCACCGGGGTATACCCTACATTGGTCATTTCAAAAATGAGGTCTGGAAGGTTAAGCGGGGCTGCCAGGAATCCGGTTTCGATGAGGACTAAATTATTAAATAGGGGAAGTAGGGCCTTCTCCTGCAGTAATCGTTCAAACTGTCCGTCGGTCATATGCTCGGCTGCGGCTTCGAGGATGATATTGATATTCGCATTTTTAGCAGCAGTTCTTAGTTGGGTCAGGGTGGTGGCGATCTTTTCGGCGTCTACCTTGTAGTAGTCTTCCATAATGTGCGGGGTGCAGATCACCTTGCGATAGCCCAGTTGCCGGTAGTTTTTAAGCATGTCAAGCGCAGTACCAAGGTCTTTTGCGCCGTCATCCAGCCCCGGTAGCAGGTGACAATGGATGTCTACTGCATTGTTCGTGAGTTCTTTAAATAAAATTTTAGAGGAAAAGAAAGAGAGCATAGGTAAATTCTTCTTAAAATTATATCTTCACGCGTGAAATATACCCCATATTTCGACGTTTACTGCGGTGAATGTAACCATTTAAATTGATATTAACAGCGACCTGCTTAACCTATGAAAAAATTCTACGGAATCCTGGCGGTATGCCTCTTCGCCGGATCATTACTACATGCACAAGAAACCCTTTGGTCGGGAAGCCTTGAAGGCCTCGGCGTTTTCGGAACCGATGAAGAACTTCCTTTCTGGGCCTATTCCAATACCTTTGGGCGTGTAGAAAAGGAGAGTAACTTTTATATGCTCGGTACGGCAGCTGCCCGAAAGGACCTGGCACGTTGGGGTTTTATCGAGGCCGGAGCCGGAGTACTCCTGAATAATGGTGGTAGTCCTGACCTTCGTGCCGATCACTATTATGTGAAATGGGAAAACTACTGGTTTGGGGTGGTTGCCGGAAAGGAACAACCTGAATTAAAATACAACGGACTCTCAGCTTCCGATCCTTCCTTTTTATTCTCGAACAATGCAAGACCACTGCCCGGGGTGCGTATCTATACCCCAAGACCTTTATTATTGGATAATAAAGAGAAATGGCAGCTGGAAGCCGATTGGGCGGAGTACGTGCTCGACGACGACCGCACTATTGGTAATGCCCGCGTGCATACCAAAAGTGTGAACTTCATTTACAACCACGACGAACGCAACCAGGTGCAGGCCGGATTCCAGCATGTAGCTCTATGGGATGGAGCCTGGCCGGTAAAGGGCGTGTTTGTTGACGGGATCACCGATTACGCTTCCATTTTCTTTGGGGCAATGGATCGCGAGAAGAGCAAGAGTACCGTAAATGGTGTAGGTGGCGACTGGAATCAGATGGCTACCTACCGTTTTAAATATCGCCGTATCAACAAGACCTTTGATATTGAGTTGTTCTGGGATCACCTGGCAGAACTCGGCCCGGGGATGCGCATGGCCAACTTCCCAGATGGGAAATGGGGGTTCTATGTGCAGAACAAGCGGGAAGAGCCCATGTGGGATAACTTCCTCTATGAGTTCTATTACACCCGCAACCAAAGCGACTGGAAGGGGGAGAATGAAAACTACTTCAATCACGGCGTATACCAATCCGGATGGACCTACCACAACCGTGTGATCGGGGTGCCTTTCTTTATTGAAGGTGAGAACGGGATCATCTCCAACCGCTTCCTGGTGCACCACTTCGGACTCGAAGGTATGGTAGGCACGGTGCCTTACAAAGGTAAACTCAGCTACCGCCGTAACTACGGACTCAAAGACGTGCCTTATACAGGTCCTAAAGTAGTGCTTTCGGGATTACTCGAAGTATACATCAACAACAACGTATTACCATTCACCCTATTCGCCGCCGGAGATTATAGCCAGGAGAACAGGAATGCAGCGTTTGGGGTGAAGGTGAAGAGAGTGTTTTAAAAAGATCAAAGGCAATAAGCTTTAGGCGGTACGCTATATGCAATAAAGTATAGTGTTCCACCTATTTTATTTGTTTTTAAAGCTTTTTACTTAGGTTGTATAGCTGACTCTTGATGTGGTTAACTTCATCTAAGAGGATATTAGTCTGGGCGGATTCAAGGAACTTTAGATCCGTAGTTAATATTAGGAAGTATTCTAATTCGTGCGCTGATCCCAGAGCTATATGGATGAAACGATTAAAATCTTTGTCGCTTGCCCTTCCACAACCTTCACTAAAATTAGAAGGGATCGAATAGGCAGCACGTTGCATTTGGGATATAAGTTGATATTTCTCGGAATTGGGCAGGAGTGAAGTGAGTTGGTATATTTTTAGCGTCAATGCATGACTCCTTTTCCAAACTTCATATTTCCTGAAATTTCTCATCTTCTTGTATTGTGGTACAAAGTTATAGAAAATAACCTAAACTATATCTAGCCTACAGCCTACAGCCTACAGCGTATAGCGTAAAGCTTAAAGCCCACCTAAGTCAAATTTATACGTGGCTTAATCTCCTCCAACGTTTTCGCAATTTCCCTACACATTTACGGAATTCCGTAATGACATTACATATTAACGGTTATCATCTATTTCGTGGAAAACTTACCTCTTTTAGACAAGGCTAAACCTAGATATTCTGCTATATTTGTCGGCTGATTGGTGCAGGGATCCGGGATCTCTTAAAAACATGTATTTACAGGCGTTTAAGGATTTTAGATCTACACTAAACGAGCTTTAGTTTACCTGCTCTTATCACCATGAAATCGTGAAGTTAGATTCTGGAACTAACAATTTATAATCTATAATTCACAATCTATAATCAATACGCGGTGTTTACGCCGCCACACTTGCCCCAAGCCAGTGAACTCGCACCGGTATCATGACGCATTTAACTGCGAACTGAAAACCTATAACCGAGAACTGAATTGGGAGTTAGTGCGGCGGAGCCGTAGAAATTCTAGAATTACCTACAACTATCATACCTGATGTCAGAATTGAAATTAAAAGTATTGGTTACCGGTGGAAATGGACAACTGGGTAGCGAATTAAGGGTGCTTTCTAAAAGCTATCCTTATGTTTGGTTCTTTACGGATCGCGAAGTACTGGATATAACCAATTCTAATGCCATAACTTCTTTCCTTGAAAAACATCAACCTGATGTGATCATCAATGCTGCGGCCTACACCGCTGTGGATAGGGCGGAAACTGAGGTTGATATGGCTACGGCCATTAATCATGGGGCGGTAAAAACCCTTGCTGAGGAAGCTGCTAAAAGGGGCATAAAACTGGTGAATATCTCTACCGATTATGTTTTTGATGGGGAGGGGAAGGAACCCTATCATACTGACGCTCTTTGTTATCCGAAGAGTATGTACGGGATCACAAAGCGTCATGGGGAAATGGCCATGATCAACGCGGCTCCGGACCATTCGGTAATTATTCGTACGTCCTGGTTGTATTCGGTATATGGGCATAATTTTGTAAAGACCATGCTCCGAGTTGGTGGGAGCGGTAAAGCGCTAAAGGTAGTGGATGACCAGATCGGCAGTCCAACCAATGCAGCCGACCTGGCAAAAGTCATATTAGATATTCTGCCTAAACTCAATCATGAAGGGGTGCGTTTGTATCACTATGCGAATAAAGGAATAACAAGCTGGTATGGTTTTGCCAAGGCTATTTTTGAACTGGAAGAAATGAACGTGGATGTACAACCTGTTCCTTCCAGTGAATATCCCACCCCGGCACCCAGACCTTCTTATTCCGTTATGGCGACGGAAGATCTCGAAAATGATTACGGTGTAATCATCCCTGACTGGAAGGAGAGCCTGCGAACCATGTTAGTACAACTAAAGATCGGTCAGGACTAAAAACTTATTTCTTCAACAATTATCATCCTTAAATTCAAATTATGGATAGCAAGAATATTTTAATAACCGGCGGAGCAGGTTTTATTGGAAGCCATGTAGTACGCCTATTTGTAAATACCTACCCTGAATACCGTATTTTTAATTTGGACGCCCTTACCTATGCGGGAAACCTGGAGAATCTAAAAGATATTCAGGAGAAACCGAATTACACCTTTGTGCACGGGGATATTACTGATATTGATTTTATCAAAAACCTGTTTTGTGAACATCGTTTCGATGGGGTGATCCATCTTGCTGCAGAGTCGCATGTCGATCGTTCGATCACCGATCCGTTGGCCTTTGCTAAGACCAATATTTTGGGCACCATGAGCCTGCTTAACGCTTTTAAAGAGCTATGGCAGGACAACTGGGAGGGCAAACGCTTTTACCATGTAAGTACCGACGAGGTGTATGGTACTCTCGGGGAGACCGGATTGTTTACCGAGGAAACGTCGTATGACCCAAACTCGCCATATTCGGCGTCCAAGGCCAGCTCTGACCATTTTGTAAGGGCTTATGCGGAGACCTATGGAATGCCCATCGTGATCTCCAATTGTTCGAACAACTACGGGCCCAATCATTTCCCGGAAAAACTGATCCCGTTATTCATCAATAACATCATTAACGAAAAACCGCTTCCGGTTTATGGAGACGGGAACTACACCCGCGACTGGCTCTATGTGATCGATCACGCCCGCGCTATCGACCTGGTTTTCCATAAGGGTGAAAACAGGGAGACCTACAATATCGGCGGATTTAACGAATGGAAGAATATCGACCTGGTCAAGTTGCTTTGCAAATTGATGGATGCCAAATTAGGCAGGGAAGAAGGGGCTTCGGAAAAGCTGATCACCTATGTAAAAGACCGCCCGGGTCATGACCTGCGCTATGCCATAGATGCCTCCAAGATCAATAGAGAACTTGGATGGAAGCCTTCTGTGACCTTTGAGGAAGGCCTTGCAAAGACCATCGACTGGTATTTTGATAACAAGGAATGGCTCCATAATGTCACCACAGGAACCTACCAAGAATACTATGATAAGCAATACCAAAATGCTTAGTTGATCACGTTCGGAAGTACGCACTTGAATCTATAATTTATTCATTTACAATCTATAATCAATATGAAGGGCATCATTCTCGCTGGAGGTTCCGGCACCCGATTATATCCCATTACCCGTGGCGTTTCCAAACAGCTACTTGCGGTATACGACAAACCCATGATCTATTACCCTTTGTCGGTATTGATGCTGGCAGGCATCCGTGAGGTTCTGATAATCTCAACTCCTGAGGACCTTCCAAGTTTTCAGAACCTATTGGGAGACGGGTCGGAGTTGGGAATGGAACTGCATTACAAGGAGCAACCTTCTCCCGACGGACTTGCCCAGGCATTTATTATAGGAGAAGAATTTATAGGTGATTCGGATGTAGCCCTGGTCCTGGGAGATAATATATTTTACGGACACGGGCTGACAGAATTGTTGAAGCAGGCCAGGAAGAACGTGGAGGTTGAAGGACAGTCTACGGTGTTTGGATATTATGTCAATGATCCTGAGCGCTATGGCGTGGCGGAATTTGATAAGGAGGGTAATGTGATCTCAATTGAAGAGAAACCGGAACAACCAAAGTCAAATTACGCGGTAGTAGGTTTGTATTTCTATACCAATGAAGTGGTGGAGATTGCCAAGAATGTAAAACCCAGCCATAGGGGAGAGTTGGAGATCACTTCAGTGAACCAGGAATACCTCGATAGAAACCAGTTGAAGGTGGAGCTTATGGGACGAGGGTATGCCTGGTTGGACACCGGCACCCATGAATCTTTGCTGGAGGCCGGAAGTTTTATCCATGCCATTGAAAAGCGGCAGGGCCTCAAGGTAGCCTGCCTGGAGGAGATCGCCTATGAACAGAAGTTTATTGATGCAGAACGTGTGAAGCAATTGGCAGAGCCTTTGCTTAAAACCGGCTATGGACAATATCTAATGAAAAGGATCAAAAAATGAAACTGACAGAAACTAAGATCAAAGACTTGTATATTATAGAGCCCAAGGTGTTCGGAGATGACCGCGGATACTTTATGGAGAGTTTTAAAGAATCCTGGTTTAAGGAGCATTTCCCGGATATTCATTTTATACAAGACAATGAATCCCGCTCATCCTATGGAGTATTAAGGGGGCTGCATTACCAGAAACCACCCTTTGCCCAGACCAAACTAGTTCGGGTTATTCAAGGTGAGGTTTTGGATGTAGCAGTTGATCTTAGAAAGGATTCTCCTACCTATGGTGAGCATGTTTCGGTGATCCTGTCAGGGGAGAATAAAAAGCAGTTTTTGATTCCTAAAGGCTTTGCGCATGGATTTGTTGTACTCAGTGAGGAAGCGGTATTTAGCTACAAGGTGGATAATGAATATGCGCCGGATTATGATGATGGGATAATTTGGAATGATAGACACTTGAATATAGATTGGAAATTGATAGAGGAGGAGCTCATACTTTCTGAAAAGGATAGAAGACTAAGTGAATTTTTAAAAGGTAATAAACCTTCGACTGTAGACGAAGATTAGTTTCTTTAAATCATTATAAATGCTCTTAATCTAGTCCGTAGTGCGAACCACACTTCATAAATTAATAGATCCAAATACCTTAGATTTTCTAGGGAAGTCATACAAGCTGCTTGTTGTAAGGGTACTATTGCTGATTTTTAGCTTTGTAGTAAGTATCATGCTTGGTAGGTATTTAGGTCCTAGTGGTTTGGGAGTAATAAACCTAGTTGAGCGAATTATATCTTTAGCAATTATAATTGTTCTATTTGGGTCTTCTCAATATTTAATCAAAGAAGTTGCAATAGCAAAAGGTAAAAAACAATGGCAAAAAATATATAATATTTTGCATTCATCATTACTCTATTTATTTATTGGTTCATTGATTTGTGCTTTATGCCTTTTAATAGGTTCAGAGTATATCGCTACAGGACTATTTGATGAAAACAAAATGCAAATACCATTGTGTATTGCTTCTTTGTCAGTGGTGTTTCAAGTTGTAAACAGAATCTATTCATCAGCTCTTAATGGTTTTGATAAGATATGGCAATCATCATTTTTCAATGAACTTATTACAACCTTCTTGGTCTTATGTATTATAAGTTGCTTTGTATTTTTTCAATTAGATCTTACGATTGTAAATGTTAGTATTTTTTACCTTTTCAGTAGACTTATAGCGATGTTGAGCTCATGGTTCGTATGGAAAAAGGTTTTTCCTTTTAGGTTCAATTCAAGTCGTATTAAATTTAAATCTCTTTTTAAATCGTCTTTTCCATTTCTTTTAGTATCTGCAACTGGGTTTGTTGGAGCAAATATAGATGCTTTAATGGTAGGTATTTTAAGCACCTCGACGCAAGTTGGTTTATACTCAGTTTGTGTGAGGGTTGCTTTAGTATCTACAATATTGTTGCAAATAGTAAATACTACATTAGCCCCTAGATTTGCTGCATTTTATTATGAGGAGAAGTATTCAGAATTGAATAGTTTAATTAAAAAAATAAGTATTGGTCTTGTAATAACCTCTGTAGGTCCTCTATTAATTTTCATCTTAATGGGTGAAGGTATTTTAGAATTTTGGGGAGATGGTTTTAGATCCGCATATTGGATTCTAGTTACTTTAGCATTAGGGCAAATGTTCCAGGTATTAGGTAATACTTCGGGACTAATGCTTGTAATGTGCGGTTATGAAAAAATTCAGGCTAAACTTTCTTTTAGTTCAATTTTGCTGAATTTGTCGATTAATTACTTTCTTATTTCCAATTACGGAGCCTTAGGTGCTGCTATAGCGACTTCAATTGTGTTTTTTTTAGAAAATATTTTAAAAGTCTATTTCGCGAAAAGGTTTACTGGAATTGTAACATTACCATTCTTGAAATGATTAAATAATTACAATTATTCACCAAAGATCTGTTAAAAGATTTTGCAACTGATTAAGCAGAAAAATAATAAATGAAAAGCTCAAAGAGGCTTTTGGAAAGAACAATTCTAAGCATTTTAGTATTGATGTGCATTCAATACATTCCAATTGAAGGTAATGGAGTCAGTTTTATTAAGGTGGCAGGTATGCTATTAACTCCATTAATTTGGTTGCATAATTTTAAAGGCTTTAGTAAGGCATTCAAATGGGGTTTACTTTGTGCTTTTGCTATTTTAATATCGATAGGTTACAATAGTGAAAGCTTTCGCTTGTCAACAGTTATTTACAAACTTTCTTTTGTTTTTATGTTTGTTATGTATTATGACTTAGTTTATTATCATCATAGTTTACACTTAGAAGTATTTATCAGGTTTTTAAAAAGGCTAATCATATGGTTCACGATGGTTTTGATTATTCAGCAAATATTAATCTTGACTGGATTTCGCTACGTGCCATTATTTAACTTTGTTGAATTTATTGATAGAGGTATAGGTAGTAATTCACTTTCATTAGAACCATCACATACTGCTCGTATTCTAACGGTTGTAATGTTGGTTTTGTTGCGTATGTTTGAAGTTAAATGGGGTAAAAATCAACTTAATTTAAGCCGGTTCTTTAAGGAAAATAAATGGATCATAATTGCCTTCCTTTGGTCTATGTTAAGTATGGGGAGTGGTACTGCTTTTGTAGGGTTAGCAATTCTGTTAATCTATTTTGTAAAAAGAAAATATATAGTTTTTTTCTTCATAATGGTCGGAGCTATTTATTTATTAGCACCAAGTATAAAGTATGAGCCTGTAATAAGATTGAAAAATACTTTTGAAGCCGCGCTTACCTTAGATAGGCAGGCAGTAATTGAGGCAGACCATAGTGCTGCAGCAAGGGTTGTTCCTTTGGTAAATTCAATTAATGATTTGGATATAGATGACATGGACACTTGGTTAGGTAAGGGGATTGACAGCTCTATAAATTCGGAGTATTTGGGTGAAGATCAGCTGATAGGAGGAATTAATGATTATGGACTATTAGTATTTTTACTTTTCGTTGGTTTTTTTATATCATTTTGTGCACCTGGTATTTTGACTATTGAACAACTTATATTTTTAGTGCTATTGAGTGCTACAATTGGAAACTTTGCTTACGTATGGGGCATACTTATGTTATTAACTACTTCAAAATATTTTATGCATAATGGAAAACGAATTAACCATAGCTATTTGCGCGTATAATTGTGAAAACTATATAAAAGAGACATTAAGTTGTTTGATTAATCAAACTTATAAGAAGTTTAACTTGTTAATTATAAATGATTGCTCCACAGATAATTCTGTAGAGGTTATTCGCAACTTTTTGTCTGAAAAGAATTTTAATTATGAATTAGTAAATTTTAAAATTAATAGGGGTCTGGCTGCGGGCAGAGCATATATTGAACAAAAAGTTAACACAAAGTATATCCTATTCATTGATGCAGATGACTGTCCTTACCCTACTTTAGTAGAAAAGTTATATAACAAAATATCGGAAGATAAAGATATAATTGCTGTTGGGTGTTATCATGAGTTCATTGATTCAAAAGGAGCAGAAATTTCCGGAGGCATTTACATTGGAGCCAAAACAAAAGAGGAATTCTATAAAAAAGCTGGGAAAGAGAAGTTAATATTCATGCAGCCAACTGCAATTATCGATCGAGAAGCTCTTCTTTCTGTTGGAGGTAGAAGTATAGAAGGTTATCCAGAGGGAAAACCTCGATATCAGGATCTATGCGAAGACTTGGACTTATGGACTAGGATGAGCGATTTATATGAGGAAGGAAAGGCTATTCTTGTTGTTCCCCAAGTTCTGTGTAAGTACAGAAAACATGAAATGGCATTATCGGCAAATTCTTTTGGAATGCTGCTGCGCATGAGACATATAAAGACAAACTTAAGGCGAAGGCGATCCGGACAAACTGAATTAACTTTTATTGAATTTTACAAGAATATTGAGGAAAAGGAAATAAAAGTTCTGCAAAAAAAGGCTTTAAGTGCGGATTTAGTGAGAAACAGTTTTTACGCTCTTAAAAAGAGGGAGTACTTTCGTTTTCTCAAGTCACTTTTTCATGTTTCTGTTTCGGATCCCATATACTTGTTAGATAAAATTAAAAACAATTCAGGATTCATAAAGTAGTATGATTAATTCGATAAAACTATTGTCTCGTATTTTTGAGTTTCTAAATAATAATTCGAAATATGCCGTCCTAAGAAATTATGATGGGCTTCCTGAGAATAATACGAGTAGAGATATTGATATTTTAATAGAGCGTAAGGATTTCCTTAATCTTGAATCTGAAATCATTAATTTAATTATTGAGTTTGATTTTAACATTGTCACCTTATACAAGAGCGAGAAAATTTATACATATGTTCTAGGGTATGCCTCTAGTAATAAAGTGGATTTAATTCAGTTTGATTTCTTTTTTAATACATCCATATATGGTTTTAAACTATTGAACGAAAGATCTGTTTTAAATTCAAGACAATTTAATGGTAAGATATATCATGTTTCTAAAGAATTCGAATTCTTGGATAAATATTTACAATTGAAATTCTTAAATAGAACATATCCTATTAAGTATGAAAATTTAAAAATTGATATGCAGGATAATGTGCTTTTACCTAAATTAATTAAAGAGAATACTGGATTTGAAAATATTGCATGTATAGAGGAGCTTTCCTTGAATAAATTCCGAAAAGGAATAGTTATTAATTCCTTTAGAAAAAAACCTTTAGAGCAGGTAGTGCTTACCGTTAAATTTTTATCTTTTTATATATATAACAGTATTTTTTATAGGGGCTTTAGTATAGGGTTTACAGGCCCTGATGGAGCCGGAAAGACAACAATCATAGACATAATTAGTAAAGAGTTATCTAGAGTTTATTCTAGTATGGGGTATTTTCATTTTCGTCCAAAGGTATTACCCAATATTGGAGAAGCGGCACATAAGGTAAAAATCACTTCTGATGTAGATAAAAATTACCATAATCCTCACAGGGGTAAAAGGACCGGAAGGCTAAACTCTTTTCTCCGCCTTGTATACTACAGTTTGGATTACATATTGGGATATTTTAAAACAATCAGACCGTATTTAAGTAATCGTAGCATTGTTATTTTTGATCGTTATTATACAGACATTATTGCTGACAGTAGACGGAGTCGTATTCATCTTCCAACAAAATTTCTATACAGATTTGGTAAGTTGTTTATCCCAAAATTAGATTATAATATTTTGTTAACTGCCAATGCTGATACCATTTTAGCTAGAAAAAGGGAGCTTGACAATGCCGGGATTAATTCGATCAACTCAAAATTGAACTTTCTTTCGAAAAAACCTGAATATTTTTTAACGATTAATGAAGGAACTGCCAATGAAGCAGTGACTGAAATATTAAAGGAAATTTTCGAAAGTCAGCATCATAAAAATATTAAAAGGCTATCAACCCGATGAAAAATAATCGAACAAAGATTTTCATATCAGCCTATGCCTGTGAACCCGGCTTAGGATCCGAGATTGGAGTGGGATGGAATTGGGTGTTGCAAATGTCAAGGTATTTTGATCTTTGGGTGCTGACCAGAAAAAGTAATCAGGATACTATTGAAACCTGGTTGTTTGAGAATCCTTTAGAAAATCCGCCGCAATTTATTTATTATGATCTCCCAAAATCACTACGTTTTTGGAAAAAAGGTTTGAGAGGGGTCCGCACTTATTATGTACTTTGGCAAAAATTGACGAATTCCCTGGTTAAGAAAACAATGAAAGAGAATGATATTGAGATCTATCATCTTCTTACCTATGGGAATGCCCTTTGGCCGGTAAGTTCCTATGGTAGAAAGCAATTTTTCATTTGGGGCCCGACCGGGGTGGGGGATCAGATACCTAAGGACTTTTCTTCCCAATACGACCGTAAATGGAGAGTAATAGAAAGGATCAGAAGAGGTCTCGCGAAATCTTTAAAATACAACTTGGGATATAAGAATCGGTGCCATCACGCCGATCTTATTCTATGTAAAACAAGACGCACGAAAGAAAGTATTCCTTCAAAGCACCAAGGTAAGGCTGAAGTCTGTACAGACGTTGCAGTTGAACTTCAGGATGCATGCACACTATCCGGGAAAGTAACTTTTGATAAAAAGGTGAAATATTTGGCGGTTGGCAGGCTCGACCCTTGGAGAGGTTTTGATTTGATCATAGAGGCATTTAAGGAAGTGGTAGCCTATTCTTCTGATGTTCATTTGGAAATTCTTGGTAAGGGATCCGACCAACAGCGGTTGGAAGCTTTAATCGCAAAGCATGGACTTCAGGATCATGTTACACTCACTGGTCAGGTTGCTATGGAAGCTTATAAGCAGAAACTCGCGGAGAGTGATGTTATCCTTAATCCTGCGCTGAAGGAAGGTGCAGTTACCGTTTCTTTTGACTCCATGGCCTTTAAAAAACCTCTGATTTGTGTAGATACCGGTGGGTATACCCGATACTTTGAGAATGGAGAGGGGATTGTTCTCTCCATGTCCTCTCGAGATGAATTGGTGAAAAACTTTTCAAGTTCCATGATCAAGCTACTGGATGAGGAATTAAGGTGTGGAATTGGAGAGAATGCTTACCAGGCAGGACTGAATTATTCATGGGACCACAAAGGTAAAGAGATAGCCGCCTTGATCTCTAGAGCCGTAGCTGCAAATCTCAGGAATTAACTTTTTTGGACATTGAAATATCTAAAACTCATAAATGCAGAAGGTAAGGAATGGTTTATGCCGGAAAAGGGGTGTGCTACTGGCCTGCAATTGTACCAGCCAAGTAGTTTTAAAGGTCAACTCCTCAAAAAATACCTGCCATATGTCAAAGGTCTACACGTGGTTTTGGAGCGATTTCATATTGAAAAACAAGAGTACACGATACCTCAGGATTTCCAGGATATCTGTCACCAGGTTTTTGATGCTGAGGTATTAGAATACGCTTTTTTTAACGGAACGCCTTCTGTACATCAAAAACAGGTGATTCAAATATTTAAGGAGAATTCCATCCTAGGATATGCAAAACGATCTTCCGTTCCGGGAATTAAAGCGAATTTTGATCTGGAAACCCGAATCCTTAATAAACTGCATTCGGCAGGAATCCATAATGTTCCGCAATGTTTGTACCTGGGTACTCTATCAAATGAAGAGCAGTTGTTCATCCAATCAACTCGGAAAACAAAGTCATCATTCACCCATCATACCCTTAAACCGTTACATTGGGATTTTTTATCAACGGTTAAGGAAAAGACCGGCCAGGTCTTTGAATGTAAGGAGTCAGGATTGTACAATTCCTTGCTGAAATTTCAGGACTTGATCTCCGGTTTTCAATTGAAGGATTTCGATATTTTAAAGGAAAGGTTGCGGGCGGTTTTAAAGGAACTGGAATCCACTAAACTTCCGGTGTCGGTTTACCATCGCGACTTCACGCCCTGGAATATGTTTGTGGAAAAAGGGAAATTGTTCGTTTTTGACTGGGAGTACGCAGAAACTGCTTACCCTGCCTATTTGGATGCTTTTCATTTTTATACCCAAACGGCCATGCTGGTAAAGAAGTGGTCTCCGGAAAAGGTTTTTAAAGGCTATGTTAAGCAGCGCATTACATTTAAAAAGTATATTGCCGATCCTGATCGACTTTATCAATATTACTTACTAGATATCATGAGCCTTTACCTGGATCGTGAAGACAGGGTACTGAGTGCGGAGGAGGCCATTGAGATCATAGCACCATGGTTACAATTATTCGAATTTCTATCTGCCTATGATGGCACAAAGTGAGCGTATCACTTTAAAATAGCCTCCGTAAAATTCGATTTATTTTTAATAGCACAATAAGACTTATAAAAACACAACTTATCAAGTAAATGGAAAAAATACGCGTACTATTTATTCTAGGTACAAGGCCCGAGGCCATTAAGATGGCACCTCTAATTAAAGAGTTTAAGAAAAACAGTCAATATATTACCAAACTTTGCGTTACAGCACAGCATCGTGAGATGTTAGATCAGGCGTTGACTTTTTTTGATATACAACCCGATTTTGATCTTGATCTGATGAAGCCTGGCCAGAATTTATATTTTCTAACTGCGGACATTATTTCCGGTCTCAAGCCCGTATTGGAGGAATTTGCACCGAGCTATGTTTTCGTACATGGTGATACAACCACAACGATGGCTGGTAGTATAGCAGCCTTTTATGCTGGTGCTCAAATTTGTCATATAGAAGCTGGTTTAAGGACTAGAAATCTATCTTCTCCGTTCCCAGAAGAGGCAAACAGACAGATAACCGGCAGAATTACCAAGTGGCATTTTGCCCCTACCGAAACTTCCAAAGAAAATTTGTTAGAAGAAGGTATATCAAGAGATCAAATAGTAGTTACCGGCAATACGGTTATTGATGCTTTGTTGGAAAGCGTTAAAAAGGTAACTGCAAAACCATCCGCATATATTGAACAACTTTCGGATCAAATTGGTTCTGGAGATGTAATTCTTGTCACCGGGCATCGAAGAGAAAATCATGGAGAAGGATTTGAAAGAATCTGTCAGGCTCTGAAGCAAATAGCTATCGAAAAGCCTGATGTGCAAATTGTTTACCCGGTGCATTTAAATCCAAAGGTCCAGGGACCGGTAAATAGAATTTTAAAAGATCAAAGCAATATTTTATTGATCGATCCGATGGAATACCCCGATTTTATTTGGTTAATGAATAGGGCAAAAGTGATCATTACAGATAGTGGAGGTGTGCAGGAAGAGGCGCCTAGTTTGGGCAAACCTGTTTTAGTAATGAGGGACACCACCGAGCGTCCTGAAGCTGTTGATGCAGGCACCGTTAAACTTGTGGGTACTGAGATCAACTTAATTGTCCGAGAAACATTAAGACTGCTAGATGATCAGGATTATTTTGATTCTATGAGTAAATTACAGAATCCATACGGTGATGGAAAAGCATGCCTTCGAATCCTTAATTTTTTAAACTCACTTTATGAAAGTCCTGTTTCAATCTAGAAAGACTTTATTTTCAGCTCCAGGAGGAGATACCACTCAGCTTTTAAAAACAAAAGAGTATCTGGAGAAATTAGGCGTTCAGGTTGATATTACCATGGAGCTAACTCCTGACCTGAATGGGTATGATATTGTTCATGTGTTTAATCTCATGAGACCTCAGGATATTTATTTACAAGTCCAAAATGCCAAAAAGCAATCAAAAAAAGTAGCACTCTCAACTATTTACGGTCCTTATACGGAATATGAAAAAAAGGCGCGAGGAGGAATTTTACAGGTTTTAAATAGGTTTTTCCCAATCACTACTATTGAATATTTTAAGGTGATCGCAAGAGTTGTACTTAATAGGGAAGTCAGTAAAGGAACCTTGGTCTATTTACTAAATGGTCATAAGAGATTACAACGAAAAATAATTGCGAATACCGATGTATTCTTACCGAATTCCGTATCAGAAATGAATCGTGTTGCCAAGGACTTCAATTTGAAATCATATCAATTTGTAGATATACCCAATGCGGTAGATTTGGACACTTTCAATTATGAAACTGTAGAGATAGACGAGAAGAATGAAATTTACAGGGACTGTGTGCTTTGTGTATCCAGGATTGAGGGAAGGAAAAATCAGCTAAATCTTGTTCGAGCATCTAAAAACCTTCCTTATCATTTCGTATTTATAGGAAAGCCCGGAGCCAATTTTAAGAAATATTTCGAGCAGTGTAAGGAGGAAGCTGGTGATAATTGCACATTTTTAGGAGTGATACCGCATGAAGATCTTCCGCAATTTTATAAACTTTCAAAAGTACATGTTCTGCCTTCATGGATGGAAACACCTGGATTATCCAGTCTTGAGGCAGGTGTTATGAAAAATAATCTTGTTGTAACTGAAAAAGGTGATACAAGGGATTACTTTGAAGACTACGCTTATTATTGCGAACCTGATCACATTGATGGAATGGTAAGTGCAATTCAAAAGGCATTTATGGAGGATTTCGACCATGAATTAAGGAATAAGATCCTGAACAATTATAGTTGGAAGGATACGGCAAGAGAAACTCTAAAGGCATATAAACTAATTGTGGACTCTGATGAGTGAAAAAAGGATAGCAATTATCGGTATCCAGGGAATCCCTGCCAAATATGGCGGTTTTGAAACCCTTACAGAGCATCTCACCCGAAATCTTTCCGACCGGTTTAGCTTAAGAGTGTTTTGTAGCTCTGTAGATTATCAAGAACAGTTAGATGTTTATAATAATGCAGCCTTAAGTTATATCCCACTAAAAGCGAATGGTATTCAAAGCATTCCCTACGATATCATAGCCTTTTTAAGATCTTTCAGAACTGCGGACACGCTGTTGGTATTGGGGGTTTCCGGTTGTATAGTATTACCCCTGGTCAAAATGATTTCAGGCAAACGAATCGTCACCAATATTGACGGTTTGGAATGGAAAAGAGCCAAATGGGGTAACCTTGCACGCAAGTTCCTGAAATTTTCGGAACGCCTGGCTGTAAAATATTCTGATGTGGTCATTGCCGATAATAAGGTGATCCAGGACCATGTATGGGAACAATACGGCAAGAAAAGTGCGCTCATCGCCTATGGAGGAGATCACGTAAAAAGACAGGAGGTCAATGCTATGGCTTTGAAAGAATACCCTTTTCTTCAGGCCCCTTATTTCTTTAAAGTTTGCCGCATAGAACCGGAAAACAATATACATATTGTTTTAGAAGCATTTAAGGGGCTTGAAGATAAACCTTTGGTTATTGTAGGAAACTGGAATAATAGTGAATACGGTAAGAATTTGAAAGTTACCTATGGTACTGTTTCCAATATTACGCTTTTAGATCCCATTTACGACCAGGAAAAGCTTGATGTACTTCGCTCGAACGCCCATGCCTATATTCACGGACATAGTGCCGGTGGTACCAATCCGAGCCTTGTTGAAGCCATGTACCTGGAATTGCCCATTATTGCATTTGATGTAGCTTATAATCGGGAGAGCACTTCAAATAAGGCAATATACTTTAAAGATGCGGCAGAACTCAAAGAATTGGTAGATACCATATCAATAGCCGATATCCGGGATGTCGGAGTTCACATGGGCTCTATCGCAAATAGCCAATATCGCTGGGTAAAGATCGCCGAGCAATATGCAACCCTGTTTTAGTGATAATTTGTACAAGAAGTAATGGTGTACTCTTTGATTTATGTTCGTCAATACTTTCGATCTCATTTTTAGACAGGGCTATGAAATTGATACAATGAAGGAATAATAAATTACAGTTGACATGAAGATATTCGTTTTAACAATGACTATACTATGCAGTACTTTGGTAAATGCACAGGACTTTCGAAATACCACATGGGGTATGAGCAGAGCTGAAGTTATTCAAGCAGAAGGAGGAGAGCCAGATATGAATACGGAACAATTGGTGCTTTATAAAACTACTGTGGCTTATATGGAGGCAATGGTTGGTTATTTTTTTATAAAGGATACCCTTTGTAAGGCGTCCTATATCTTTAATAATGATCATACAAATCAGAATGAGTATGTTGAAGATTATGAACGCATTCAATCTATTCTCACTGATAAATATGGTAGACCAGAGAAAAGTGAAGAAGAATGGAAGGTAACCAACTGGAAGGACAATCCCGGATTTATTGGTCACGCCTTAAGCCAGGGTGACGTGGTTTTGTATAATGTTTGGAGTAATGAGGATGTGATCATCCAGCAAAAGCTATACGGTGAGGATTACAACATTTTACATTCCGTACTTTATGAAAGCAAGAAGTTCCAACAACTGATCGAGGAAGAACGGAGAAAGCAGATTAATTCGGAGTTTTAGATTGGCAATATTCTTATGAGTTTTATTTTTATTATTAAATCTCCTTCTTAACGACCATTATAGTTTTAATACTTATATAAGTGTCTGATTAAAAAACATTAACTTACGGATTCCCGTAAATGATTTTCACAATAATTTAACTACATTTACCCTCGAAACTAACGACCTGCTATGTTATATCTCTACCTTTGTCTAAGCTTTATCGGAGGCTTTTTTCTGGCCTACCTGCTTATACCTAAGATCATCGGGATTGTGCAGTATAAAAAGTTGTTTGACGATCCTAATGATCGTTCTTCCCATAAAGAGGTAACTCCAACATTGGGAGGTATTGCCTTTTTCCTGGTGCTTAGTTTTTCCCTGTTCTTTGTTCATGAGTTCGATGCTAGTGATGTGGCTTTTCACTTTGTTCCGGCCCTGACCATGCTTTTTATGATCGGCCTGAAGGATGATCTCCTTGCAGTGTCTCCAAAGACCAAACTCATTGGACAGGTGCTTTCTGTAGGTTTTTTATTGGCACATTCCACCTTTGAGATCACCGATCTTCACGGATTTATGGGGATCGAGACCTTACCGGTCTTTGTGCATTATTTTTTGAGCGGATTCATCATGATCGCGATCATCAATGCCTATAATCTGATCGATGGGATCGACGGACTCGCCGGAATGCTCGGCTTTGTGATCCTTTCCGTGTTTGCCGTGCTCTTTCATATTTCGGGACAGCCTTTCTTTACGCTTATGAGTTTGTCGCTTGCAGGTGCCCTGGCAGCCTTCCTGATCTTTAACCTTTCAAATACCCGTAAGATCTTTATGGGCGATACGGGATCTATGATCGTTGGATTAGTGATCGCGGCCTTTACGATCAAATTGTTGGCGCTACGCACGAATAACGACCTGCAATTACCATTTAATCCCGAGATCCTTCCCATCATCGCCATGAGTATCCTTATTATTCCGTTGTTCGATACAGGAAGGGTTTTCGTATTACGACTCATGAAAGGGCGTTCGCCTTTTGATCCGGATCGTAACCATATCCATCACCTCCTTATCGATCACCTGCATCTGAGTCATCGTCGTGCCAGTTTTATCATAGCACTGTTCTCCAGCTTCTTTGTGGCAGTGATGATGTTCCTGGGGGCCAACTTTGATAATTACCTGGTACTTGGAGGTATCTTTATTGTATCGGTACTTGTCCTCTTATTTACTACCTATCGCTTGTCGAGAGGATTTAAAAACCTTAAGAAGCGTATGTTGGTGCGTAAACGCCTGAAGTCGATCTTAAAGACCAATAACCGTAAGCAACCGCCGCTGATCTGGATTCCGAAGGTGAAACGAGCGTCATAAAAATTGTGAATGGTGAATTATGAATTGTGAATTAGACTTACCGTTGCTTAAATAAAACATACAACTTACTTTAGAAGCTTCCCTTGTGGAGGCTTTTTTTATTGAGGTAACAAGTAATAGGTAATAAGTAATAGGGTAAATGAAAACTATTGACTAATAGAATCATGATGGAGTTATCTCATGCTGTCCTATTTTAAATATTTCCCTGACAGAAAAAGCTTCTAATCGGTGGAGAATTTCTTTTTGTCCATTATCCCATAAAAAGAACGTGCATATATTCGGTATTTAATACTTTTAAGTAAATAATTGTTACCTATGCCTAATACTGTTCCCCTGAGTAAAGACATTAAGATTGCGATCATTGGTCTTGGCTATGTTGGTTTACCACTGGCGCGTCTGTTTGCGACCAAATACCCTACCGTAGGATTCGATATCAATCAGCAGCGGGTCGATGAGCTCAATGGCGGGCATGATCATACGCTGGAGGTAGATGATCACCTTCTGCAAGCGGTATTGCTTAAGGATCTTTCTGATCCGGAAAAGCCGGGGCTTTATTGCTCTTCAAACCTCAGTGATATCCAACATTGTACTATTTATATCGTCACTGTTCCCACGCCGGTAGACAAACACAATCAGCCCGTACTTACTCCACTCATCAAAGCCAGTGAGGCCGTAGGGAAGGTACTTAAAAAAGGGAATATCGCCATCTATGAGAGTACTGTGAACCCGGGGGTGACCGAGGAGGAATGTGTGCCCGTCCTGGAAGCCGTTAGCGGACTCAAATTCAATGAGGATTTCTATGCAGGGTATTCTCCAGAGCGCATAAATCCGGGGGATAAGGAACGCACCGTAGAAAAGATCTTAAAAGTGACCTCAGGGTCAACACCGGAAGTAGGCAAGATCGTTGACGACCTGTATAAAAGTGTGATCAAAGCAGGTACCCACCTTGCTCCGTCGATCAAGGTGGCGGAAGCCTCTAAGGTGATCGAAAATAGTCAGCGGGATATCAACATCGCTTTCGTTAATGAACTGGCCAAGATCTTTAATTTGCTGAATGTCGATACCCATGCGGTACTGGAAGCGGCAGGTACCAAGTGGAACTTTTTGCCCTTTAAACCCGGACTGGTTGGTGGACATTGCATCGGGGTGGATCCGTTCTACCTTGCAGCCAAGGCCCAGGAGGTGGGGTACCACCCGCAGATCATCCTTGCAGGACGACGTCTTAATGACTCCATGGGGTCTTACGTAGGGCAGGAAGTGGTGCGCCATATGATCCTAAGAGATATTAAGGTAAAGGGCGCCAAGATCCTCGTTCTGGGAATTACCTTTAAGGAGAACTGTCCGGACGTGCGTAATACCCGAGTGATCGATGTGATCCACACCCTTGAAGAATACCAGACTGAGATCACCGTATACGACCCCTGGGCAAGTATTCAGGAGGTACAGGCAGAATATGGCCTGGATATTGTCTCAGAGATCCCCGAGGAGCATTTTGATGCTATCGTGCTCACCGTAGCCCATAAGGAATTTTTAGAAATGGATATCGATGCCATCAAGAATTCGAACACCCTGGTGTATGATGTGAAGGGTGTTTTGGGAGATAGGGCGGATGTAAGATTATAAAAGGGCTTTCCGTTCCTCTAATAAAAGATATGATTTACTTTAAAAGCTTCCTGTTTTGGAGGCTTTTTTTTTGAGGTAATAAGTAACAGGTAATAAGTAATAGGTGAAGAGGTGAAATGGTAAAGCCCTCCTTTGCCAAAGCTCCAGAGGGTGATAGGGTATCGTTAGTCTTATTCACAGTCCAGGGTATACGGTACAGGCGGACTTACCTCCCAGGTTGTTGGGATATTGTCCAGTTGGGCTTGGTTTACTTTAATGCAGTTTAGGTTATGTCTATTGATCTTAAGAATTGTTAGATCATAGTTATTTGATACATCCAATTTTGTTAATCGATCCTCGTATTCGTCAAATATTTCAAGAATTTTAAGGGCCTTAATTTGTGAAATATCTAATGAAATGATATCCTCCAGGTATAATTCTTCTATGTTGGGTACTTGTGTGAAGTCAATCCTGTTGATACCGGAATCTGCCGAATCTCCACCGCCGTATAATACACTAATATTCGTACTATTTACAATATCCATCTCTTCAGTGAATAGGTGTCTTATATTTAATTCCCTAAGATTGCTGTTGTTTTGAAGAGAAAGTTTATTGGTTTGACACGGTTCATAAAACTGCGGTCCCCCAATTATTAATTCATGCAACTCAGAATTATTAATGACATCGAAATTATCGGTCGAAGTTCCTATCACCTCCGCAGTTTCCAATGCCGGGTTATTCTCTATTCTAATACTCCTATCTTCAATGTAAGACATATGAGCTATTTTGATTGTTTTCATTTTAGGATTGTCTGAGATATCAATGGTGTTTGTACGGTTAGCATAATCAGAAAAAGAGAGAAAGGCAAATTCCTCTAACTGCGGGAAGTTCCTGATTGTTAATGAAACAATGTCAGTCCCCCATATTATTAATTGCCTTAGAGCAGGGGCAGTTTCCATTTTGTCTAATGCAATATTTGGAGTCTCTATAAATATGGTTTCTAGATTATGGAAATCTTGAATTCCGGTCCAATCTATTATTCTGTAATTAGAAGGCCCCTGATTTCCCATATCTAACTCAGTTAATGGTTTGATCCGTTCGGTGATCACATAATCATCAAGGACATCATCATACCCGTTGTCAATAAGGTATTGTTCAAAGGCATCATCGGGAATAAAGGTTTTTTGTTGTTCTTGACTGGTCGTCGTAGTTTGCTCTTCCCAATACCCTGAGTTTCCCTGTTCATCTTCTGTGTAGATCTGCCAGTAGTAGGTAGTTCCGGGGGTGAGGGGTGCCGGGTTTTCTCCTCCCACGGTTTGTCGGTGTCTGTCCAGATAGCGGTGCTCAATGGCTGTGGAATCCTGATAGCTTCCGGAAGAAGTCCCAAAACGTATATACCCTTTGCTCCCTTCATTAATACGCCAGTCGACCTTGAAATAGGTTTCTGCGATCTCGGTAATAGTGATGCTGGTTACCTGGGGTGGGGTAGTGTCGGATTGAGCCGCAGAACATCCATTTTCATCTACCTGTTCGCCTTCCGGAGTATCGGGACAGGTGTCGGCATCGTCATTTACACCATCACCGTCGCTGTCTTTCTGGGAATCTGAACACCCTTGTTCATCTACTTCTTCGCCCTCAGGGGTATCCGGGCACTCGTCCTGGTCATCGTTTACTCCGTCGCCGTCGGAGTCTTTTTGAGTCTCAGAACATCCTTCTTCGTTTACTTCTTCTCCCTCTGGGGTGTCAGGACATGCATCTGCATCATCAGTCACACCATCACCGTCGCTGTCTTTTTGGGAATTTGAACACCCCTGTTCATCTGCCGATTCCCCTTCAGGAGTATCCGGGCATTCATCTTCGTCATCATTGACACCGTCGCCATCTGTATCTTTCTGGCTGTCAGAACAACCATTCTCATCAACGGATTCCCCTTCCGGAGTATTGGGGCATGCATCATCTTCATTTGCGACCCCATCGCCATCGCCATCGGTCTGGCTGCCGGAACAGCCGTATTCATCGACCTCTTCTCCCGCAGGGGTGTCGGCACATTGGTCTATATCGTCGGTCACCCCATCACCATCACTATCCTTTTGGTCTTCGGCACAACCATTTTCGTCGACCGTGGCATCGGCCGAGGTATCCGGGCACTGGTCGTCGTTATCATTTACGCCGTCACCATCGCTGTCTTTTTGCGAATCACTACATCCTGAAGCATCAACCGATTCGCCATTGGGGGTATCCGGACACTGATCGTCGCTATCGTATACTCCGTCGTTATCGGTATCGGTGTTTGAGTTGTCATTCTGCCCCGGGGTATCTCTGGGATCACCGGCATTTTCATTGATATCCTTATCGCCCCCACAGGCAGTGATCAAAAGCATACTGCACAAGACGAAAAGCCACTTAAGCGTTCTCATGTGAATTGGTTTTGGTTGTTAATTTAGGAGGGGGAGGATAGGAAAGTTATAAAATACACATTGATGTTAAAAGCAGAAAATCAACTAATTAGCTGTATTTAATCTACTTCTGTAGTAAGTTGTAAATGGATACTGATTAGTTGATTATTATAACCTATTAGATAGTTCGCACCTTTGCGATTCAGCGATTTTACAGTTCCTCGATTTCACGCCTTTAAAATACAACTAACAACTAATTTCATGCACCCAAGCTATAGCGAAGGTGTACAACTATTAACTGAGAACCGAAAACCGAAAACTCAAAACTAATAACTCAAAACTCCCTTATCGCCACCACGGGTTGGGTAGCTTGTTTGGAATAGAGGTCGTCTGCCTGGCAGATATCAAAGGAGATCACCCGTGCCTGGACACCGGAGTCTACCTTACCTTGAATATAGAGTTGTTCGAGCTTTTCGTTGTATCTGGCCCATTCAACACCGTAGATTACCTGTTGCATCATTTTAAACGCTGCGACCTCATTAGAGGCCCAGTATTGATTACTCCTGGGGTACTCTGCAGCGATATCAGGATTGTCTCCATGGGTGAGGTTGGCACAGAGCACCGCTCCTTCCGGTCCGGAGGGCAGGTACCAATCGTCATAACCATTTAGGTCTAGGTCATAACAGGCCCTGGCGGCATAGACCCCTTCCCCATAGGTTTCTACGATCTTTTCGGTATTCTCTCGTCCGTTAGCCGTTCCAGAGGCATCGTCAAATACCTGGTAGTATTCGGCGCCCTCTGGGAGCCACGGTAGCCAGTCTTCAAAATCTTCGGGTGCCGCTATGAGTCCGTGGACTTCTCCTTCCACATATCGGTCATCACCTTCTACGAAAATATAGAACACATAACCACCCTCGTAGAACTCTCCGATATCGGGGGTATGGCACCCCTGGTCGTTCACGGTGCGCCCCTCGGGAGTCTCCGGGCAAACGTCTATGGCGTCATTAATGCCGTCAGCATCACTGTCTTTCTGAGCAGAAGCGCAACCGTTCTCATCGGAGGTTTCTCCCTGGGCGGTTTCCGGACATTGGTCAATATCATCGGTTACCCCATCGGCATCACTATCTTTCTGGCTGGGTGCGCATCCGTTATCATCGGGAGTTTCCCCGGCAGGAGTATTTGCGCATTGATCAATATCGTTAGGAACGCCATCGCCATCATCATCAGGTTGCTCTTCACTCACCGGGGCAGGAAGGTCTCTTGTGATCGGGGTTTCCTGTTCTGTTGTTATCTCTTCAGTTTCCTTACTACACGCTGTTGCTCCAATCAGAAGCACTACCAACATGATCTTTACATACCATTTCATCGCCTTCATTTTAGATCGTTTCTTTTAGATAACCCTTGGGGGATTTCCTTAAAAATAGTTAAAAATGAGTTTGTTACCCTGTTTATGGGGGTAAACGGTGATGATATTAAGGTAACAGGTAATGGGTAACAGGTAATGGGTAACAGGTAATGGGTAATGGGTAACAGGTAATGGGTAACAGGTAATGGGTAACAGGTAACAGGTAATAAGTAATAGGTAAAGGGGTAAAGGGGTAAAGGGGTAAAGGGTAACAAGTAATAGGTAACAGGTGATAGGTTAAAGGGAGTTTAGTAAAACATAAAATCTAAGCTCCTGAATTTATTTATCATTCGTTATCCCACATCCCACATCCCACATCATTCATAATCTACCATCCATAATTAATCATTTACAAATCACCACCTAAAAATCTGGTGTTTAGTCGTTATTTCTGTGCGACTCTTAGGTTTTGTAATACCTTGAAAAGCATATGTAATGATTAATCTGTGTTCTCATGAAGTCTCCTGTACTACTAATTACCTATAAACGGTTACAAGGATTACGTGAAGTTTTAGCAAGTGTATCCCGTTATCGGCCTAAGAAGCTTTACCTGTTTTCTGATGGTGGCAGAGATGAAGATGAGATCGGGCAGGTAGAACGGGTACGCGAATATGTGCTGGGGGCGATCGACTGGGAGTGTGAGGTCTATACCAATTTCAGTGAGCAGAACCTGGGATGTAAGTATGGGCCGCAAACGGCTATTACGTGGTTTTTTGAGCATGAAGAAAGCGGTATTATCCTGGAAGACGATACGGTGCCCAATGATAGTTTTTATCCGTTCGTTGAAGAATTATTAGCAAAGTACCGTAAGGACCTTCGTATTTGGAATATCGGAGGCACGAACTTGGGTGAGGACCAGGAACCAGATGACCCAAGGTCGTATACGTTTTCCAAATTTGCCTATACATGGGGATGGGCTACCTGGGCAGACCGATGGAAAATGCATCTCTCCAAAATGCCCTATTTTCTTGAAGAATCAGAATACCTTAAACGTGTGAACGTTAATGAGAAAGCCTTGGTGGCTAACTGGATCAATCAGGCAGCGGTTTCTTATAATGATGAGCTGGATGCCTGGGATTATATCTGGTCACTTCAAGTGTATATGAATAACGCACTCTCTGTGGTGCCGAAATACAACCTGATAGACTACGTGGGTTACGACAATGATGCCACTCATACCAAAGATGGAAAAAATAGAAAAGTAATATCGACAATTGCGCTTGATTTTCCCTTAACACATCCCATAAATCCCATGCCTGATTCGAGATACGATGTGAATTTGTTCGAAAACATATTTGGTTGGGTGCCGGCTTATAAGAAATTATTACCCGGTCATTTGGTCAGAGTAGTTGAAGCCAGAACACGGAAGATCTTTGAATTACATCGCAATTAACGGCTCCGATCTATTGTAATGAACGCTAATGAAGACCTCTTTGAGACATTTGAACTTTTTAAGTAATAAATCCGGATTTATACGGTATCTGAGCAATACCTCCTGGCTGGCAGGGGAAAAGGTCGTGCGCCTGCTGGTAGCCTTACTCGTGGGGATCTGGGTGACTCGCTACCTGGGGCCTGAAGATTTTGGGATCCTGAGCTATGCCCAGAGTTTTGTCGCCCTCTTCGTGGCTTTTTCGTCTTTTGGCCTTAAGGATATCCTGGTAAGGGAGCTGGTTAAATCTAAGGATAAGAACGACCTCCTGCTCGGTACTGCCTTTGGATTGCAGACCCTGGGCTCTGTGATCATCATGAGCATCTTGCTGGTGGCCATCCTCCTGAACGATAACGAAGCCATCACCAATAAGATCATCATTATTCTGGGGCTGGTATCCTTTCTGCATAGTTTTGGGGTGATCAACTCCTTTTTTGTCAGCCGGGTACAAAGCAAATACGTGGCTGTATCAAGCCTGGTCGCCCTGTTGATCTCTTCAGGGATCAAGCTTTTACTTATTTATTATGAGGCGCCCCTCCTTTGGTTTGTCTATGCCATTGCCTTTGAGGTGGTATTGGTAACCATCGGACTTATCGTGGCTTATCATAAAACCGGTTACGCTGTTTCCCAATGGCGATTATCGCGTACCCTCGGTCTTGAGCTGGTAAAGGAATCATGGCCGGTGATCCTTAGTGGGATCATGATCTCCATTTATATGAAGGTCGACCAGGTGATGATCAAAGAGCTTATGGATAATGCATCGGTAGGGCAATATGCCGCTGCGGCACGTTTGAGTGAAGCCTGGTATTTTATTCCCATGATCGTTTGTGCTTCCTTGTTTCCGGCATTGGTCAATGCCCGGGAGAAAAGTGAGTCCCTCTACCATTCCCGTTTACAGCGTCTCTATGACCTGATGGTGATCATGGGGCTTGCCGTGGTATTACCGGTAGTATCCCTTAGTGAATGGGGGATCGTATTCTTGTACGGGGAGGCTTTCTTGCCCTCGGCTGCTGTGCTCGATATTCATATCTGGTCGGGGCTCTTTGTCTTTTTGGGGGTAGCCAATGGTAAGTGGCTGATCAATGAAAACTTACAACGCTATCACCTGGTGTTCGTATCCTTGGGCATGCTGGTTAATGTGGGCCTTAACCTGGTGTTGATCCCTACCATGGGTATTTTGGGGGCTGCCTGGGCTACACTTATTTCACAGGCAGTGTCTGCCGTATTAGCGTCATCCATATTCCCTCAAACACGGCCTTCGTTTTTCAGGATGCTTAAAGCGATCACGTTTGTTAGTATTGTGGGGAGGGTAGTAGGGAGAAGGTAAAAAGGTAAAGGGTAAATGGGCTACCGGGAAAAGAGAGGGATATAAAATAGTTGCCTTTATTGTATCATTCGATTCTTAGCATCATATACAAGTATGCTGTTTAAATTGTATATTTACTTGAACCCGTAAATGTTTGAAATGGCCACCATGGATCTAAGAGATATTGTTATCGATTATGTGAATTCAGCAGATATTAGACTGTTAAGGATGATCAAAGCCTTGGCAGAAAGTTATCAGACGGATGAGAAAGATGTCGCTTTAGGTGAAGTTCATTATCAGATGATGGATGAGCGCAGGGCCTCTCATATGGCCGGCGAGAGTGAATCTTTAACCTGGGACCAGGTCAGGAAGAATGCCCGTAATGCTAAAAAGTAATGGGTTATCTTCTCGAGATCAAAGAAGAGGCGAATCGGGAAGTGGTTGAGGCCTTCGTGTATTATGAAAATAAACGAGAAGGCTTAGGAGAAGAATTTCTGGATGATTTAGACTCTTACTTTTCCAGGATCACGGCAAATCCCGAACACTTTCCTTCAAGACGAAAACCCTATAGAGAAGCAGTTATAAAGCGATTTCCCTTCATCATTATTTACGAAATATTAGAGAATAGGATAGTGGTCTATTCTGTTTTTAACACTTGGCAAGACCCTGATAAAAAGAAAAGCTGATTTTATCATCCACCATCCACCACTAACAATTATTAACCTGCAGCCTTCAGCATATAGCTTATTGCCTTCAGCATGCTTCACCCATTCACAATTCGCAATTCACAATTCATAATTCATAATTCACAATTCATAATTCATAATTCACCATTGATAATCTATCATCTATAATTGATAATCCCTTACTCCCCATTTCCCCAATCCCCAACTTTTCGTACTTTTGAGATCAACTAATGAAAATCGATTCAAATACCTGATATGAAAACCTACGATGTAGCCGTTATAGGCTCCGGACCCGGTGGATATGTTGCAGCCATTCGCTGTGCACAGCTGGGCATGAAGACTGCCATTATCGAAAAATACAACACCCTTGGAGGTACCTGCCTCAATGTAGGGTGTATACCTTCTAAAGCTTTATTAGACTCTTCGCACCATTACGAAGATGCCATCAAACACTTCGAAGAGCACGGGATCGAAATTCCCGGAGAGGTGAAGGTGAATCTTGAAAAGATGATCGCCCGTAAGAATGGGGTGGTAGAACAAACCACTAAAGGGATCAACTTCCTCATGGATAAGAATAAGATTGATGTGTATCACGGACTCGGATCCTTCGCCGATGCTACTCATATCGATATCACCAAGGAGGACGGAGAAAAAGAACAGATCGAAGCGAAGAAAACCATTATCGCAACCGGTTCCAAGCCGTCGACTCTTCCATTCATCGAACTGGATAAGGAGCGTGTGATTACGTCTACCGAAGCCCTTTCCCTGAAAGAGATCCCTGAGCATATGATCGTGATCGGCGGTGGGGTTATCGGACTCGAACTCGGGCAGGTATACAGTCGCCTGGGTGCTAAGGTGTCTGTCGTTGAATATATGGACCGCATTATTCCAACCATGGATGCTGCCCTTTCTAAAGAGCTTACCAAAGTATTCAAGAAGGCCGGAATGAAGTTCTATACCTCTCACAAGGTGAAAGAAGTAACCCGCAACGGAAATACCGTTACCGTGAAAGCCGATGATAAGAAAGGGAAAGAAGTAGTGCTCGAAGGAGACTATGTTCTCGTTTCTGTTGGGCGTCGTCCGTATACCGACGGACTCAACCTCGAGGCTGCAGGAGTGAAGGTGAATGATCGCGGACAAGTAGAGACGAATGACCACCTACAGACCAACGTAGAAAATATCTATGCTATCGGAGACGTGGTTAAAGGTGCCATGCTGGCCCATAAGGCGGAAGAGGAAGGTACTATGGTTGCTGAGATCATGGCCGGTCAAAAGCCGCATATCGATTATAACCTGATTCCCGGAGTGGTATATACCTGGCCGGAGGTTGCTTCTGTTGGGAAGACTGAAGAAGAGCTGAAGGAAGCAGGAGTGAAGTACAAGAGCGGACAATTCCCGATGCGTGCCCTTGGACGTTCAAGAGCCTCTATGGATACCGACGGATTCGTTAAGATCCTCGCCGATGCCGAGACCGATGAGGTACTAGGAGTGCACATGATCGGTGCCCGTACGGCCGACCTGATCGCTGAAGCGGTAACCGCTATGGAGTTCCGCGCAAGTGCCGAGGATATCTCAAGAATGAGTCACGCCCACCCTACCTATGCCGAAGCCGTGAAGGAAGCAGCATTGGCAGCCACGGATGATAGAGCGTTGCATATCTAGGATTTCTTTAGAAACCTGTAAATAATATTAAGTCGCTCCCATTTTGGGGGCGGTTTTGTTTTTAAGGTAACATGTAATGAGTAATAGGTGATAGGTGATAATGGATAAATTAAGAGTTGGAACTCTTTTGTTGCAGTGTCGCTTTTAGCCTAAAAAGCATACCTCTTATAGGATTGATATGATCTTTTAGGATCGTATCGCTATCGATAAGTTTTAGTCTTTTTGCAATTACCAATTGTGTCTCCAGTTCGTTTAAAGATCCATTTGAGATATTTAAAAACCTGATAAATTCTTTGGTACTGTTTCGACCTGCACCTTCCGCAATGTTTGAAGGAATTGATATTGCACACCTTCTCATCTGAGCGGTTAATCCATATTCTTCTGATTTAGGAAAAGAATTGCTAACCTGATAGATCACCTCTACCAGGTCAACACTTCTATTCCAGACCCTAAGTTCTGTATGAATCATCCTTGTTACATATTACATGTCACCTATTACCTTAACTGATATCATTAAACCTCGTCTTCTCCAACATACGCTTGGTGAGGAGCAGCTCGAGCCGCAGTGGTTTGATCTGGTTTTTGATAATGTTCTTAGGAGTTTCGAGTCCGAGGTCAGAAAGGATGTTGAGTTGGGCTTTGAGCGCGAAGAGGTAGGAATTGGCCTGATCGAGGTATTCGGCGAATTCGGCTTCGTTTTTAGCTTTTTTAGCGCCTTTGGCAATGTGTGCCGGGACTTCTACCACCGTTTTTTTGATGAGATCTGCCAGGTGGAATTCTTCGGGGGAGGGGAGTATGGCTAATAGTCTGTAAACCGATTGCATCAGGTCAAGACTTGAAGTCCAAAGGGGGAGTTCTTTGTAGTTGTTGAAGTTTGCCATATGATGGATTATTGGTTAAACGAGCTACTAAAAATAGTATATATTCTACATTAAACAAGAATTTCTGTAGGAAAAATTTCATCTAAGACTTTGTGCCCTAGGTTTTTGTGGGGATTAGGTAGGCCGGTAGCCCGGTAAACGGGTAGGCAATTTGACCTGTAAGTGGGTTAGCTTTTCCCAATATCGCGACTTTACGACTTTACGATTTTACGATTTTACGATTCATCATTCACCATTCATCATTCATCATTCATCATTCATCATTCATCATTCATCATTCATCATTCATCATTCATCATTCATCATTCCCAGCTCATTTATAATCTATCATCTATAATCTATCATTTATAATCTATAATTGATTCATCCTCCGTTGCTTAATCTTTCCAAGATCCGTATCTTTATTAATCTTCCCTGCCATGCGTTCTGCTTTGTTTAAAATCCGTTATTATGAGTCAGTGTATGTGTACCGATTGTGATTGCACCAAGTGTAACTGTGGCGATTGCAGCAAATATGATTGTCCGTGTGACGTATGTGAATGCACCAAATGTGAATGCTGCCGCGATATTGTGGGGTATAGGGATGTTGAATAATAATTAATAAGAAAAAAGTTTAAAGGAAGTATACCAGAACTCTCCCTTTTATTTTACGTATAATTATTTTATATTTACACGTATAAAATACATATGGATAAGAAACTCACATTAAGTCTGGATAGATCAATAATAGAAAAGGCTAAGTCTTATGCTAAAGCGAATAACATAAGTCTTTCTAAGCTGATCGAATCATATTTAGCATCGCTCACCAAACCATCTTCGCCCAAAGATGAGATATCGCCCTTGGTTAAAAGTTTGAGTGGAGTTATTACCATGGATAAAGATTTTGACGAGAATGAAGCGTATACTGATTACCTAATAGAAAAATATAAATGAGTCGTATCCTGATCGATACTAATATTATTATCGACTTATTAGCAAAAAGAGAGCCTTACTATAAAGATGCTGCAACCTTATTTACGCTGGCAGATGAAAACAGGATAACCCTCACCATTTCTTCTTTGACCTTTGCGAATACGAATTACATTCTGACCAAACTAACTTCAGTTAAGTCATCACGCCAGATCTTAAGGAAATTCAAAGTTCTTGTGGAGATCTTAGATCTTAATGACAAAATAATTGAACTGGCCTTAAGTGATGCTAATTTTAAAGATTTCGAAGATGGCCTGCAATACTATTCAGCCATAGAAAATGATATTGAAGTGATCATAACCCGAAATAAAAAGGATTTTAAAGGTTCAATGATCCCTGTTTTAACATCAAAAGAATTTTTAGCCAGAGAATGATCCCCTTTCATCATCTTCAGTCTTTCACCCTGAAAATGCAATCCCCAATTCAGCATTAACCATTCACAATTCACAATTCACAATTCATAATTCACAATCCACAATTCACAATCCACAATCCACAATCCACAATCCACAATTCACAATTCACAATTCATAAATCACAATTCACAATCCACAATCCACAATTCATAATCCCCTCCCTTAGTATCTTCCCCAAATAATCACTAAATTCGTACCCGCAAAAAAACCGATATTAAATTTCGCGATATGAGTAAATATGACGTAATCGTTTTAGGAAGTGGACCCGGAGGATATGTAACTGCCATCAGGGCGTCACAACTGGGATTCAAGACCGCTGTGGTAGAGAAAGAAAGCCTCGGAGGCGTTTGTTTAAACTGGGGATGTATTCCCACTAAAGCACTGCTAAAATCGGCCCAGGTATTTGAATACCTTAAGCATGCCGACGATTACGGGCTTAGCGTTAAGGAATATGATAAGGATTTCGGTAAGGTAGTTAAGCGTAGCCGTGGTGTTGCTGAAGGCATGAGCAACGGGGTGAAATTCCTTATGAAAAAGAATAAGATCGACGTTCTTGAAGGATTCGGGAAACTGAAGCCTGGTAAGAAGATCGACGTAAAAGGTGCAGACGGAAAGACTACCGAGTACAGCGCCGATCATATCGTGATCGCTACCGGAGCACGTTCACGCGTACTTCCAAGCCTTCCACAAGATGGTAAGAAGGTGATCGGATACCGAGAGGCGATGACCCTTCCGGAGCAACCAAAGAAAATGATCGTAGTAGGTAGTGGAGCCATCGGAATGGAGTTCGCTTACTTCTATAACTCTATGGGGACTGAAGTAACCGTAGTAGAATTCATGCCTAATGTGGTGCCTGTTGAAGATGAGGAGATCTCTAAGCAAATGGAGCGTTCCTTCAAGAAATCAGGGATCAAAGTAATGACCTCTTCTGAGGTGACTAAGGTAGATACCTCCGGAGCAGGAGTAAAAGCTACCGTTAAAACTCCTAAAGGTGAAAAGGAACTGGAAGCCGATATCGTTCTTAGTGCTGTAGGTATTAAGACCAATATCGAAGGTATCGGACTCGAAGATGTGGGTATTGCTACCGACAGAGATAAGATCCTGGTAAACGATTACTATCAGACAAACATCCCGGGATACTACGCTATCGGTGATGTAACTCCTGGTCAGGCGCTGGCGCACGTTGCTTCTGCCGAAGGGATCCTTTGTGTGGAGAAGATCGCAGGTATGCACGTAGAGCCTATCGACTATAACAACATCCCCGGATGTACCTATGCCTTGCCTGAGATCGCTTCTGTAGGGTATACCGAGAAAGCGGCAAGAGAAGCCGGATATGAGCTTAAGATCGGTAAGTTCCCGTTCTCTGCCAGTGGTAAGGCGAAAGCCGGTGGTAATGCTGATGGATTCGTGAAAGTGATCTTTGACGCTAAATACGGTGAGTGGCTCGGATGTCATATGATCGGTGCCGGTGTTACCGACATGATCGCTGAGGCCGTAGTGGCCAGAAAACTGGAAACTACCGGACATGAGATCCTGAAAGCGGTTCACCCTCACCCAACCATGAGTGAGGCGGTAATGGAAGCCGTTGCTGCTGCTTACGATGAGGTGATCCACCTGTAAGACAGACTATAACTTAATATATAGAAACCATCCTTCCGGCAACGGGAGGGTGGTTTTTTTGTTACAACACCGCGTCAAACTACTAAATTGCAAATCAGCGAATTAGGTGTTGATTTGGTCTATAACCTGCTACTCATACTAATTAATATTCGTTATTTGCTATAAATTCATACAAACACTGGCATATTCCTGTACGTGTAAGGATTTAATTTCTTGATTAGTAGATAAATAATAGCTTATTATATAAGAGAAATCATATAAATAAGCCATTTATTTATAGATCAGGAGCAAAACAGAAATGGGCCGGTGTTGTGTATGAGATCATCTCCGGAAAGCGGATTTTTGATGTAACCAAGGCGAAAAGGCAATGTTCATGATCGATGGGAGTTTCGTTTCTTGGTGTGCGCCCCGGGCTGATGAACACCTTTATTCCCCCACGCCGTAACCCCGGCGTTTTACATACAGGCTTTAAACCCCCTTTTATTGAATTTTGGCAATTGAATCATCATGGCCTTTTGCGATCATACGCTTTGACACTCTTCATGTTAACAGCGTTTCCATAGCTTGTCCTGATCGCTTTGCAGGCCTGAACGCTAACTAAATAATAATTGGATGATATGAAGATCCTTCACCTGAACTCCTACTATATAGATAATAAGCTGTATGGTGTGCTTTACAAAAAATTGGATAAGCGATGCGATCAATCGGTGTTTATCCCCATAAAATATAACCGGGAGCCCGGCAATGAGGTGCTGTTACAGCGCGGGGCGTTGTATTTTAGAAAGATCATTTCCCGGTTTCATAAATACCATTACCGGAAGAAGCTTCAACGTTGTTTCAAGGAATTGGAAGGGCTGAAGCTCATGGAAAATACAGATTTTATTCATGCACACAATTTGTTTTGCGATGGTGCTTTAGCCTATATGGTCAATGAGAAATACGGGGTAGATTATGTGGTCTCTGTGAGGCATACCGACTTCGCTTTACAGTATCGTTTTATGATCCAGCGCAGGGCATTTATTCACAAAGTGCTACTTCGGGCAACGAAGGTCATCTTTATTTCTCATCAAAGCAGGAATGCTTTGTTTGCGATGTTGCCGGAACGTATCGCCCAACAAATAAGGGATAAGAGCATTATTCTTCCTAACGGACTGGATGATTATTGGATTCACCGCATTACGCCTAAACGCACCCTGAATAAAAGGGCTACTTTCCGTCTACTCTTAGTGGGGCGCATCGTCCCCATAAAGAATATCAACCTGGTGATCGATGCGGTCAAAACCTTAAGGGCTAAAGGATTGCTTAATGTGCATCTAACGATCGTTGGTGGCATGAATGTGGGCTATGAAAGCTATTACAAAAGATTTTTGCGAAAGATCGAAGGGGACAGGTGCATAGCTTACCTCGATCAAATAAACGATAAGGACCTGCTTCTTGATATCTATCGGAATGCCGATGCTTTTATACTGCCATCCAAGGCCGAATTGTTTGGGATCGCTTACCTGGAAGCCTTGTCTCAAGGGTTGCCCATTATCTATGCTTCAGATTGTGGTATAGCCAGTTTTGTAAAGGATCAACAGGTAGGTATATCCGTAACGTCTCCTGATGTTGAAGCCTTATGCCATGCGGTACTGGAGCTCGTAAAACGCTATGATGATATGTGTATTAGCAAACATTTTATCGAATCTTTTGACTGGGAAGTAGTGTCAGACCGATTATTTCAATATTACGGAGGGAATTCGATCGTAAAACGAGAACCAATTTTAGTGTCATGAATGTTTTAGAACAGGTAGTTTATGATGCTGTAAAGAGTGATCCAAGGCTAAAGATCTTTATCCGCAATCAATATCAATCCTTATTCGATCTTTTTCCCAGAAAGCGTAACTGGTCAAGGTCTTCAATAGCTGTTAAACCCGGATTCTTTTTCGGCTTCCATGATGTGTCTCCTTTTTCGCCAGACGATCGGTTGCTTTTAGCAAATAAACTTACGATCCCCCTGCGTATGCCGGAGATCGACGACCCGTTGCAGGTAGGGTTCTTTGATGGCGATAATGATTTTTCTGAATTTAACGTTATAGGCGAAAGTTATGCATGGAATTATCATAAAGGATGCAGGTCGCAGTGGACTTCAGATCAGAAGATCATTTTTAATGATGCGGAAGATGGGCGGGTGGTCTCCAGGATGTATTGTCCGCGTTCTTTAGAACAAAAAAGCTTTCCATTTCCCATAGATTCGGTAATGTCGGATGGCCCATTGGCTTCCTTTTTCAGTTATGACCGACTCGAAGCCTTAATGCCGGGTTACGGTTATCGGTATCGGGACCATTATGCTTATGTTGACGAAAATGCTCCTGAAAAGACGGGCATCTTTACCATGAACCTTCAAAGTGGAGCCGTGTGTATGCATCGATCAATTAAAGCGTTAAGCGAGCTACCTCACGTGCCGGAAAGTGTCAGGGAGCAATCCTTTTTTGTGACGCATTCCCTTTTCTCTCCGAATGGGACCTATCTGGCATTCTTGTTCAGATCTGTAGATCCCGAATACACCGCTAAAAGGTGGTCCAGTTTGATCGTACTCAACCTTAAAACCGATGAATGCCATGTAGCCCCTACCAATGGAATGGTTTCTCACTATGTATGGAATAACAAGAATCAGATCGTGGCATATTGCCGTTTGGGGAATATTGACAGTCATGTTTTGTTTGAAGATCCTTCCTTTAAGAATTACCGGCGTGTTGGTTACCCCGATCTGAATTCTGATGGGCATCAAAGTTTTATCTCAGACCATGAATTCATTACAGATACCTATCCCGATAAATTCAGGGTTGCCAACCTTTATAAGGTGGATATGAAGAAGGGAACCGTCACGAAACTGGCCGCGCTGAATTCACCCAAGAGATTTCAGTCGGTGCCTTATTCCCATTGGGCCTGTGACCTGCACCCCAGGATGAACCGTAAAGGCGATATCGTTTGTTTTGATTCCGTTCATACCGGAGAAAGGTCTTTGTGTTTGATGAAAATTGTGTAAGTAACAGGTATCTGGTAACTAGTAACTAGTAACAAGTAATGAGTATGAGCATGCCTGAATAAGGTTGCCCTATTTCGGGTTAATATTTTATCTCTAATGTTTCCCTTTGCTTTACAGATAAGCTTTTAAGGTGTTTTTCAAATTCCATAGGTTTCATGTTTTTTAATGAACCATGGGGGCGCTCATAATTGTAAAGATAGATCCATTTATCCATTAATGAACGTGCCTGGGTTAAACTGATATTGATGTTATCAAAGTTGATGTACTCGTTCTTTAAGACACCATTTAAAGATTCTGCATGAGCATTCTCCCAGGCTTTTCCTCCCATACTCGGATTAATCTTAAAGATGTCATATAGCCTTCTCATTTCCTTACTTCCATACTGTGAGCCTCGATCAGAATGAAAAACAAGTTGCTTTCGCTCGTTTTCACTTAAACCTTTTAAAGCATCTTTCAAGCTGGGAAGCACCGTTTCTTCCGTCTCCATGGTCTTGGACAAGGACCAGCCTTTGATCACTTTTGAATACACATCCTGGATCAATGTCAGATAGTAAAACTGTTTATATCCTACCGGGATATAAGTGATATCGCTTACCCAGAGCTGATGTCTGTCGTTCAGCATCTTTCCCGATAACAGATTTTCATATCGATATCCTCCAGCATAGGTCGTACGGCGATAACTGCGTTTTCTGGGCACCCTGAAGCCTTCATTAAGCAACAATGCTTCCACACGATCTCTACCCATTCCCTTGGGGCGGATCTCATCGTAGAGCTTTCTACAGCCCATTTTAGTGTGATCCTTTCGAAGCTCCGAAGCCATTGCTATGACATACCGTTTGGTAGCCTCCTGAGCTTTTGAACGGGCTAACCGCTTATAAAATGCCTGTTTGGTGATCCCTATCATAGCATACAGATCGTTCATCTTGTAGCTATGCGACGATTTGTCCTCACGAAAACGCGCTATGACCGTCGTTTGGACTTTTTTTCAATATCCACTCCTAGTTCAGAAGAGGCCACATCAACCACCTGCTCCAGGTAGTCGATCCGCATTTGTTTTTGCCCTAAAGCACGCTCCAACTCCGCTATGCGCTGCTGAAGCTCTTTGTTCTTTTGAGAAATACTCTTCTTTTCCACCACGACTCGGGTTTGATTTTTATAAAGATCGGAATATTTCCGTAACCATTTATAAATGGCCGCAGGGCTTACCTGATAAATCCTGGACACTTGACTTACGCCTACTTTTCCAGATTCAATTTGCTTGACCAGATCCAATTTCAGATCCAGATCAAAAGTCCTCTTAGTTGCTACTTTTTTCATCGTTTAAAAAGGTTGTGAAAAAAGGCAACCTATATCAGGCGGAGTCAGT
>NZ_JADMKT010000078.1:202614-367828 GCF_016786255.1 Robertkochia sediminum | reverse complement strand
CCTGGTGTAGGCGGGGTGGTTCTCCTCAAATTCAACGTCTGTGTAATTATCGAACGATCCTCTTCCCCTGCCAGGGGAAGGTGTCAGCGCTTCCGACGCTGACGGAAGGGGTATTTAAAATTGACCCAAAGGCTCACTATAAAAACAGAGCTACCCTCTCCTTCCCAAGGAGGGGTGTCAGTGCATGGCACTGACGGTGTGGTTTGTTCAAACATCAACATCTTATTACTAAAAAACGATCTCCTCCCCCTGATCCAGGGGAAGGTTTCGGTATTGCGAGCGCTGACGGCTTGGTTATAGCCCCAAGGTCCCGATTACTCCCCCTTCATAAAACTTTCCAGTTTCTCGCTGTGTTCTTTGTTTAAAGCTTCGTCTGAAATTACCTGCTGCTCCTTGTCGAACGTATGGTTAAAAGATGGCAGGGAAAAGGTTTCTGCTACGTTTCCACCCGCGTGCTTAAGAGCGATCTCTACATAATTACGGGAACTTTCGGCACCACCACGCCCCGGGGAGGTACTCATTAAGTATACAGACTTTCCGGCCATAAACTCACGGTCCAGGCGCGAGAGCCAATCCAGGAAATTCTTAAAATAGGCCGACGGCCCACCATTGTGCTCGTTTACGGATAAGACTATGCGGTCGGCTTTTCTGATCTCTTCGCGGAATTCACGGAGTGAATTTTTAAATCCGGCCTCCTTTTCGGTGTCGGCACTATACATAGGGAATGGCATTCCGGCCATGTCGTACAATTGAATATCGTGGTCCTTTAGAAGGGAAACGGTATATTTTACCAATTGAAAATTGATGGAAGTAGAAGAATTACTTCCTGCAAAGGCGAGTATTTTCATAAGACAAATGGTTTATGGTGAACGATGTCCTTAAGTTACTTAAAATTACCTTGAAACAAAGGTTTCATGGAGGCAGACTCCTTATCCTTCGACCTGAGGATATAGAATTGGCTTGTTAAACCAGCTCGTAAATGGCGGTTTCAAATAATTTCAGGATGCTTTCTGAAGGTGGTGTGCGATGGGAGCTTTTAAGTGACTCCATTTCCCGATCGATCTGGTCTTTAAATTTCTTCTCGGTAAGCTGCCCTTCCTTGTACAAGGTGAGTTTGTAAAACCATTTGAAATAAGGATAACCTGAGAATTGCGAGAGCATGAGGTGTTCCTTTTCCAGGATCTTGTATTTCTTGATCAGTTTTTTAACCGTGGCATATTTCCCGGCATAGATAAGAGACTCTATATAATTCCGGAAGAACTTGGTCCAGTTGTATTCCAGAATATCTTTTTCGTAAAGGTCAAGCTGATTGGCAGCGTAGCTATATGCTTTTTCGTATTCCTTATTATGGTTATAACATCTTATAAGAGACGAAATGAACAGGGTGCGGTTATAGCGATTCGAGGTGTTTCGTGCGTAGGGGAGTGCTTCTTGCAGCAATTTCAAAGCCTTCTCTGGTCGCCCCAACTTCATAAGGTTATAGCTGTAGTTATTCAGATACATGATATAATCCGGTCCGTCCTGTTTGATGGAAAGCTCTCCAAAGTGTAGCGCCAGATCGTGTTTATGAAGTTTCATAAGTAGGAGCTGCTTATTCCCGTAGTAATTAATGAGCAATTTCCGGGAGTAATAAGCGCCGTTTACAATATCTTCTTCTATATCGCCATAATACTGTAAGGTATTTTGTATGAACCGCTGGTCCATGATGGCCAGATAGGTAAGTAATACAAGCGATTGGTAACGGTTAAGGCCATCCAGGCTCTTGTCTTCCATGTTCTTTTGCAACCATGGCAACCATCTGGACGATTTATCGGTAAGTGTATTCTTGTAATAATCTTCTACAATGTCAGAAGTGGCCTGGGTGATCCTGTTGTGAAGCTCTTTGCTGCGGGTGTACTCATCCTGGTACATATGGATAAAATTGTTGATCATCTGATAATCATTCATACGAACGCGAACCAGCAAAAAAGTAAGGTAGCTTTTTACAACTTCATAAAAGCGAATAAAGTGAAAGTGATGGGGTTGGTAATCGGTAATGAGTTTGAGAAGTTCTTTTTCTTCATCGGTGTCGATCACGTCCGATTTTATCCGGGTATCCAAATCATTAAGTCTTTGGTAGAACAGGTCGGTGTCTGTTTCCTCCAGATTGGTTTGCATCCAATGCATAAGGTGGGAGTACTTCCTTTTATTTATCGTAGTGCTGTAATCCCGTTGAAATCCACCGGAGTGGATATTGTGATAGACCGTCTCGAAAATATCAAGACGGTCTTTATCACGAAACTGCTTTCTACCATTCAGTAAGCTTACTTCATGGGGTAAAAGCGTGTCGGTATATGCTATGAACTTCTTTAATTTCATTACATTACTAATCCACCATCTACGCTTAAGGTTGTTCCTGTAATAAATTTAGCATCATCAGAAGCCAGGAATGCGTAGGCCATGGCTATGTCTTCAGGATGTCCCAGGCATCCCAGCGGCGTTTTACCTTCCAGGTCCTGTATCACTTTTTCAGGAATGGTAGTAACCATTTCGGTAGCAATAAATCCTGGCGCTACAGCATTTACTCTGATGCCCTTTCGTCCTAACTCACGTGCCCAAACTTTGGTCATCCCGATAACCCCTGACTTTGTGGCTACATAATTAGTTTGACCGAAGTTTCCGTAGAGGCCAACCACAGATGCAGCATTCAGGATCGCTCCTGAGCCTGCCTCGACCATATGAGCCGATACCAATTGGGTGCAGTTAAATACTCCGGTAAGGTTAACATCAATAACCTGTTGCCATTGTTCCGGGGTCATTTTCTTCAGGGTCGCATCCTTGGTGATCCCGGCATTATTGATCAGAACATCGATCTTACCGTGCTTAGCGATCACTTTATCTACTGCTTCAGAAACAGAATTGCGATCGGTAACGTTGACTTTTTGGAATTCCAGATCGGCTCCCTTGTGTTCTTCGAGAAGCGCAGCACCTTGTGCTTCGTTTATATCCCAGCAGATCACAGTACCTCCTCGGCTTAAGAACAGCTCTGCAGTGGACTTTCCGATACCGTTTGCTCCACCGGTTATAATAATGACTTTGTTGTTGAATTGAGACATATGTAAGATTTTTTTTCAAATCTATTTATAAAAGAACCGTGAAATCATGAGCAAATAAATATAACAAATATTGACTTATCTGATAAATAATGCAGAAAATATTGTAAAGTGCTGTAGGATAGAAGTTAGCATTGGTTTTTACTATTGTGGACTTTTGTGTTTTGCTGCTGTTCAAACGTTTGATTTTTCTTCTTCAGTAAAAATATATGCATGAATAATGAGGTTTTCCTGTTAATTTGTTAGCATTTTTTGAAATTAAGTAGCAATCATTAAAAAAAAGTCCACCCCTATTATTTTAGATATATTTTCTTGCAGCTGGTGTAATAATAATTAATATTAGCCATCAAATTATGAAAAAGATGGCATCCCTATTAAGAATGCTATAACGAGTTTATTATAAAATTGCAGAATTTATACTATGAATCAGCTTTCTCCCGGACTTACTATGGTGGCTTTGGCAGTGTTCGTGCTTTTAATGATCGGAATGGTCTTAAAGTCAAGGACAACTGCAGACAATTTAAAATCTTATGCTGTTGGGAGTCTGAGTTTCAGTCCTTTAATGGTTGCTCTTGCTCTGGCATCATCGCTTACCAGTGCGGCTACCTTTATTATTAATCCGGGTTTTATTTCATTATATGGTATGGGGGCTTATCTCGCTTTTGGGGTGGTTATGCCTCTTGCGATCTTTATAGCTCTGGTCTTTTTAATGAAGCGATTCAGGAAATATGGTGTAAATGTTGGATCACTCAGTATTGCCGACTGGGTAGGTAAACGATTTGACTCTTCATTTCTTCAAAAGTTATTTGGTGCTTTGAGCATTTTGCTCATTGCCTTCATCGTACTTATATGTGTGGGGATCACCAAAGTGATCTCAAAAGCGATAGATGTTCAAGAGCTCTATGTTCTTATCGGTCTTGTTATTGTGGTGTTCACCTATATTATGTTTGGTGGGGCAAATTCTCTTGTATACACGAATTCTGCACAGGCGGTCGTTATGGTGATCGTTGCCGGGATCTTGCTGTATTCGGGGGCTCATACTATTTTTTCAGGTGGTGGTGAGGATCTTTTTTCTCAGTTAAAAGGAATAGATCCGCAATTGGTAGAACCCTTCAATAAGACTAGTCCGTTGTTTCGCGATTTCTTCGAAGTAGTGGTTTGCAACGCGGTGATCGGGATCGCAATCGTTTGTCAGCCCCATATATTGACCAAATCACTAATGCTTAAAAAAGACAGCGAGGTAAATCGGTTCCTGTTGTATTCTATCCTCCTTTTAATACTATTCTTTTCTGTTGTATTTGTTGGATTTTACGCCAGGGCTTATTTCCCTGACCTGATGTTTGAAGGAGAGCTTCTTCAGATGGATGGGATCATTCCGGCTTTTGTAATTGCCAGATTTCCCGGATACATTAGTTTATTGCTTATCATCGGGCTCATTGCCGCAGGACTGTCTACCCTTGAAGGACTTATACAATCCCTGCCTACGTCATTAACTAACGATCTGTTCCTGCCACTTACAGGGAAAGATTCTGAGCACAGTTCGGCTATGAAGATAAACAGGGTGATCACGGTTTGTATCGCTGTTGTGGTAGTTTTCTTGTCGTACCAACAGCTGGTATCGCCCAACCTGAGTGTTGCTATTTTCGCCCAAAACGGGGTATATGCTTTTTTTAGTGCTGCCTTTGTTCCGGTGTTCTTTGGGATCTTCACTAAAACCAAAAATAAGATCATCCCGACAGTGGGAACACTTACCGCCTTACTGGTGTATTATTCGGTATACTATCTGGAGCTTACTCCCTATATGCAAGATGTAAGTCCTAAGAATCCGGCTATAGCTTCGGCCTTGTCCTTGATGTGTTCTTTTGCAGTTGCTTCGGTCATCTTTTTTTATGACCGTATTGCCGCGGGAAAAAAGGTGGTAAGTAAACCTCAAACCCTGGGAAGCAATTAACCACACAGATCAACTTAATTAGTAAACAAAACAAATGAAGTACTTCATATTATTCATCATGCTCATGCCTGTTCATTTTATTTCTTCGCAAACGATTGCGTCCGGCGCATATGCTCCCGAATCTTCTGATGTGTCTATGTTTTACAGAGAGTCAGGAGAAGGCGATAAGGTTGTGCTCATGATCCACGGACTAGGAAGTAATTCCGGTGGATTTAAAAAAATGGAGGAGCTCATTAGTGAGCAACATAAGACTGTGGTCATTGACCTTCCCGGATACGGAAATAGTGAACAGGGTAGTTTTGACCCCGGTATGGAAAATTATGCTGCACTGATCATTGAGTTTGTTCGGCAGCGCGGATATAAGGATGTGGTATTGGCCGGACATTCTATGGGTGGACAAATAGCGATGACCATCGCCATGGACCCCCGATCTCAAGCCTGGCTTCACGGACTTTTCCTGATCGCTCCCGCCGGGATCGAGACTTTTACAGCAGAAGAGAAAAGCTGGTTCATGCAATATATGACGCCAGAAATGATGTCCATGCTACCCGACGAACAAATACGCAAGAATTTCGACATCAATTTCGCAGCGGGGAAACTCCCTGAAGATGCGATGTTTATGCTGAAGGAGCGTATGGCTATAAAATCAGATCCGGATGCTTACCGAACTTATCTGGAGACCGTAAGCCGAAATGTGGAAGCCATGCTCAGCGAGCCGGTTGCCGATAAGTTTGAAAGTATTGAAGTGCCCGTATGGGTAGTTTACGGTAAACAGGATTACCTGATCCCGAATAAGATCTTGCACCCTGATATGACCCTTGAAGATCTAAAGGCTAAATGCAACTTTCCTCATGATGAGAGCAGGTTCATGACCGTAGATAACGGAGGGCATTTTTTAACCTGGGATCAGCCTGAAAAATTAGCGTTGCTCCTTATGGAGTTCGCTTCACTTTAAAATAGATCAATAACAAAACCAACTAACTTTTTTAAATCACCTAAACTTGAACATTATGAAAATTGTGAATTTCTTTTTGGTGCTCTTCGCTCTGGTCTTTAGTACCGGGGTGTTTGCCCAACAGTACACCATTAAGGGTACGGTAACTGACAATTCTGGAACACCCCTTCCCGGTGCTGCTGTATTTGTGGCCAATCAGGGGGTAGGAACCTCTGCCAATGCAGATGGGGTTTATGAGGTTACTGTTTCTTCCGGAAAAGTGATCCTCGAGGTTACCTATGTAGGATTCTCTAAATCTTCGAGAGAGATCCTGGTAAATGAAGACAAGACAGGAGTAGACTTTAGCCTGAGTCCCGGAGTAGCTCTGGATGAAGTGGTTGTTTATTCCGGTTCCAAAAAAGCAGAAAAACTAACGAACTCACCTTCGACGATCGTTTCTATTAGTCCGCGTGAGATCGAAGAATTCCCTGGAAATCCTGCGGAGTTAGTAGCGCGTAAAAAAGGTGTTGATTATTTCCGCGCCGGTATTGCCGCTCCTGCGTTTAACATTCGCGGATTCAACTCTAACTTTAACTCAAAGAACCTTCAGGTGATCGATAACCGTATTTCATCACTTGTTGCTACAGGCCTCCCTCTTGGTCCGCTATCAACCGTTATCAAGGAAGATACCGAGCAGGCCGAGGTAATTCTCGGACCTAACGCTACCTTGTACGGACCGAATGCACACAATGGTCTCATCAATATCAGAACCAAAGATCCACGCGTTTATCAGGGAGGTACTGTAGTAGGTAATATTGGAGTGAATGGCGATGGAAATGCCTTTAATTCACTTAGAATGCGCTGGGCCGATAAGGTGAGTGAGAAATTTGCCTATAAGGTTACCGGAGAATATACCCGTGCTGAGGAGTTCGAGTATGTAGACTCTGTATATATCGATCGTAAGGATGCTGCCGGACGTCTGCCTTCAGATCCGAACTTTGCCGGACTCGACGGAGTGAAAGAGGGATATAACGAGTTTCAGCTCGATCCTGATGTAGAGTTCATTAAGGCCGGTGCCACTGCGATCTATACACCATCACCGGGTACAGACCTTATCGCTACCTATGAGCATAGTAACAGTACATATCTTTCTCCAACCAACGTTGGTAGAAACCAGATCGTAGACTGGAAGATCAACGTATTCCAACTTCGTTTTAAGACTAAGAACTTCTTTGCCCAAGTATATCATACGACCTCAAAAACCGATGATACCTATAGCATTGATGACAGAACCAAGGCTTATTATGCCGCTATCGATGCAGGTGTTCCTGAAGACATCGCCGGTGGAGAGGCTTCTTTCGCCACAGGAGCGCGTTTTCGCGATGATTCCAATCGCTGGAATGCAGAGGCTCAGTATACCAATAGCGTGTTTAATGACAAACTGGAAGTGGTTGCCGGAGTACAGTGGCAGCTGGATAGAGCAAACAGTTTAGGGTCTTACCTGTTAGATGAGAACGAAGACGATTTTATCGAAGTAGGTCAGATCGGTGGATACGGTCACTTACTTTGGGATATGGGTCTTGGATTTAAGGCGCTTGGAGCCGCAAGGATCGATAATCACGAAGTTTACGGTACGAACTTTATCCCTAAAGCAGGTATTATTAAGGAGTTCGCCAAAGGTACGCTTCGTCTTACTTATGGTCAGGGTATTGCTGCGCCAACGATCCTGAACATGTACGGTAACCTTTTCGGAGGTCTTATTCTTGGTAATGCAGAAGGATTTACCCTTGCAGATGGAACCGTTATTGATCCTCAGACCGTTGAGAAACTTAACACCTATGAGATCGGATACCGCGGAACCATTGGTAAGAAACTTTATATCGATGTGAACGCATTCTACAATAACAACAAGGACTTCTTAAGTCCGGTTACTGCCTTTCTTGCCCCAACGTTCAGAGGAGACACTCCGATCGAAGAAGTACAGGCCATTCCTTACGGACTGGTAGCAACGTACATTAACTTCGGGGAAGTGAATACCTATGGTACAGATCTTAGCGTTACCTATATGATCAACCCTTCTTTAAATGTAACGGCAAACTATTCATTCTTTGATTATTCTTATGACGAAGACAATCCTGAAAATGACTTCAATCGCGATGGCGAGGTAAATAATTTTGATTTCCTCGTGAATGCTCCTAACAACAAGGGAAGTATCGCAGTGAACTATTCGGGTGATCGTTTATACGGAAGTGTATTTACCCGTTGGGTAGAGAAGTACAATTATTTCTCAAGTTTCCAGATCGCTTCTGAAACTATTCCAGGGGAGACCTACAGAGGTACGCCTATCGTAGAGGGAGCTCCGGGTACCGATTCATTCAACTACGGACCATTAGGAGGATTTGCTTCAGTAGACTTCAACCTTGGGTATCGCTTTAGCGAGAAGTTTAGCCTAGGCTTAGCTGTAACCAATTTGTTGAACCAGGACCTGAGAGAATTTACAGCAGCTCCTCCAACACGCGGACTCTACCTTTTGGAAACCAAATTTAACTTTTAGTCCCGTAAACAGAAGATAACAGAATATTTAAGAGCCGGGCAGGGCGATGGGCATGTACCATGCCTGCCCGGTTTTAAAAAAAAGCAAATGTGCGAATGAAAAATGCAAAGATCATCTCTTCAGGGATGTATGTTCCTGATCAGATCATTCCCAATTCTTACTTTAATGAAGTGCTGGGTGAAGATGTAGATACCTGGCTCAGACAAAATGTAGAAATATACAACCGAAGGTGGTGTACAGAGCACGAGTCAACTGCCGATCTGTGTGAAAATGCAGCAAGGCAATGTTTAGACAGGGCAGGAATGTCGGCCGACAGTCTGGACCTGATCATTATCGCGACAGATACCCCTGAATATGTTTCTCCTTCTACAGCGGCCATTTTACAGGATCGCCTGAAGGCTACCAAGGCAGGAACCTTTGACCTGAATTCGGCTTGTGCCGGTTTTGTGACTGCCATGGAAACAGCTTCACATTTTATACGTAGCGGCAGTGTAAAGAACGCACTGGTTATCGGGGCTTATGCCATGAGTAAGTACCTGAATAAGACCGATAAGAAAACCGTTACACTTTTTGCCGATGGGGCCGGAGCTGTATTGCTCACGGCAACAGACGATATGAAAACCGGATTTCAAACCGGAAAATTGCAAACCCGAGGAGAGTATGCCGATTGGATGGGAATCTATTCCGGAGGTACCCAGCAACCGGTTAACTGTAACAGGATCCAGAATAACGACCATCAATTAAAATTCGTAAAGAAATTTCCGCCGGAACTCAACCCTACCATGTGGAGTAACCTTGCGAAAGATCTTGCGAGCGAGATGAATATTGGTATGGAAGAGGTAGATCAGTTCCTGATCACTCAGATCAATATCAATGCTATTCGCGCTACTTTAGATATATTAGGAGTGCCGGAAGATAAGGCGCAAACCGTGATGCACGAATACGGATATACGGGATCGGCCTGTATTCCAATCGCTTTTCATGAAGCCTGGGAAAACGGAAAGATCAAAGAAGGCGACACCCTCTTTTTTATCGGCTCAGGAGGTGGCTTGGCCTTCGCTGCAAATGCCTTTGTTCTCTAATTTAAAATGACACTATGATCAATACCTACGACTGGTTCTCAAAATGGGCCGAATACAGCCCTGAAAAAACAGCTATAAAGATCGGAGAAACCGGAGAGGCCTTTACCTACAGGCAACTCAATGAGGCGGCCAATACGCTTGCTACCTGGTTGAAGGATACCTACACTATTGATCGGGGAGACCGCCTGGGTATCATTTGTGATAACAGCATCTACCAGGTCATGCTCTTCGCAGCAGCCCTTAAAACAGGATTTGTTCTGGTGCCGCTTAATTTCAGGCTTGCGCCGGAGGAGCTGGACTATATGCTGGATGATTCAGGGTGTAAGCTTTTATTTTACAGGGATACCGTGGTCGAAAAAGAGAAATTGCAATTTACCGGAGAACGTATTCCTATTGATGATTTAGCGAAATGTTTTGACCAGCGATCTGCTCCGGTGCAGGAAAAGCTCGATAATGATGATCCCGTGTTCATACTCTACACAAGTGGAACCACAGGCTTTCCAAAAGGTGCTGTGTATACGCATAAGATGATGTTCTGGAATAGTATCAATACCGCCTTGAGTCTTAGCCTTGCTAATAATACAACGACCCTTAATTGTATGCCTCTTTTTCATACCGGAGGATGGAATGTCTTCCTCACCCCGGTATTGCACCACGGTGGTACCCTTTTGCTTTTTAATAAGTTCGATCCTTCTGCCGTGATGGATTGTATCGAAGAAGAACGACTAGATCTGTTCATGGCGGTACCCACCATGCTTAAAATGATGGTAGATCAGGAGGACTTTAATTCGAGGGATCTGTCATCACTAAAGTATCTTATCGTTGGTGGAGAAAGTATGCCTGTACCACTTATAGAAACCTTTCACCGAAAGGGGATACCGGTTAGGCAGGGGTACGGACTTACCGAAGCAGGACCTAACCTGACATCACTTCACCAGGATGATGCTAACCGAAAGGAAGGCTCTATAGGGAAACCCAACTTTTACGTTGACATCCGCGTAGTAGATGACCAGGGGAAAGATGTGCCTCAGGGCGAACGCGGAGAGCTGCTCATTGGCGGCCCGATGGTGAGTCCCGGGTACTGGAATAACCCTGAAGCAACAGAAAAAGCCAGGTTCGGGGCGTGGATGCGAACCGGTGATGTTGCTATTCGCGACAAAGAAGGCTTTATCTATATCGTAGACCGTAAAAAGAATATGTACATAAGCGGTGGGGAAAATGTTTACCCCGTAGAAGTTGAACGGGTCTTACTTACCCATAGCGAAATAAAAGAGGTGGTGGTTATTGGTGTTCCCGATGAGAAATGGGGCGAAAGTGGAGTAGCCTTTGTCGTGAGCGACAAAGCCCTAAGTACTGAAGAGGTGCGGTCTTACTGTAGCGATAAACTTGCTAAATTTAAGATCCCCGCTAAAGTGGTGCACTGCCAAACGCTGCCTAAGAACGATACCGGAAAACTTAACCGGAAAGCGTTAAAAGAATCCTATCTCAATGATCATAAGGCATGTCATGAATTTTCCTGAGCTGTTCATAGATATGTAAATGTTCGGGTAAAAGAGTCTCTTTAGAGGCTCTTTTTTTTTTTTTTTGAGCCGGATCAAAGTGCATACTGGCACGGACGCATCCTTTCAATTTACATTGTCTTTAATCGTATAGTATATGCCAGTGAAAATACTTGTAGCATCAGATAAGTTTAAAGGAGCTCTGACCCAGCAGGATGCTAAAGAGACATTGTGCAAGTCGTTGTCTGAAACGTTCCCTGAGGCGCATATCGATACCTATACGTTGTCTGACGGGGGCGATGGATTTCTGTTGGCTGTTGGTGCTGTAATTCCCGATGCAGAAAGGGTATATGCACGGGTAACCGATCCATTGGGGCGGGAGATCACTGCATATTCTTGCGCCTGGCCGGAAATGGCCTGATCTGGAGGTGTATGCCGTACACGATGTGATTAATGTACTTTATGGCCCTCATGGGGCGGCTCGCGTTTACGGGCCTCAAAACACTCTTAGTGGCATTCTGTGGGGAAAATACACTTGACAAAGAAAGAGCTGTGGTTATCGGGATCAGCGAGGTGGTGGTAATTAATGATATGGAACGATCTTTAAGATGGAATCTTGACCATGCTCAGCAAAAATTGTATCACATGGCCGGTAACTACTTTCAGGATCATCATTTATGTGATGAATAGCACGCTTACCGGCAGGGTTACTCTTTTTTACCAAACAAGGATCTCATAATAAGTCTAAGGCTGAAAAATCCCATACCTATGGCTGCAATACACAGTATGATCCCAACAATAAGTACAGGCCAGTAAAACGGGTGGGTTTGGTTCTTAAATGCCTGGTAGATCACCACGGGAGCTGTAAACATGAGGAGTACCGTATAGGCAAAATACTTAAAGCTCTTGAACATGAGTTCTCTGTTAGTCTTTTTCATTTGGACGGGTTTCGCCGTTAAAGGTACTAAAAACCCACCTTATTGGATGTATTGCGCTACAATGTTCTTAATGATGATGAACTCATTAAGTCTTTTTAAAATGAGTTAGAAGGCCTTTCAAACGCGTTGTGTTATTCGATCAATAAGGTTTGGGAGTAGGCTTCGGCAATGGCGAAATATCCCAGGGCAAAGTTCCTGTTGTGGTCGTTGGGCCCGATAATATTTCCGCGCGCTGCAGAAACCGGAGTTTGAAAGGGGGTAAATCCCTGGGCACCGCTCAATTCAAGAATTTGATTCATATAATTCGTGAATCGCTGGTCTGCTCCAAGTATAGAGACCTCCAGTACATCTCCGGGTGAAGCTTTACCGTGAAAAAAGGAGAATTCAATGAATTGTCCCTGGTAAAAGGTGTCTTCTGAGGTAAAGAATTCCCCCTGATCATAATCCAGCAGATAGTAGTTGACTTGGTCGGCAGGATCGTTGTAGCCAATGATGATCTCGATACTCTCTTCGTCGAACAACGAACTGTCTCCCTGTTCCAGCACTATAATAGGGGTAGAGGGAACGAACTCACTGGTAGCCGTATATAGTTCACCCTTATATAAGATCTGTAGTTCCATGACTCCTGAAGTTAATACTTCGGTAGAAATGTCTGCGGTGTATGTGCCGGTGTTGTCCGGTTGAAGGTCCAATGCATACTGCGTTCCTGTTTCCAGGTCTTCGAGGGTTACCGAGGCATCGTTTACAGGCGGATTGTCTGCGAAAAAATTACTGGAGAGCAGTAAGCCCACGGTCACGGTATTGATGGGTTCCTGTGAATTGACCCTGATCAACGCATTGACCACCAACCGCGGTTCCGGATCTTCCAAAGGGATATCTACCACATCTTCACATGAAGAGAACAGTAAGAATAACGTGCTGAGGGTCGTATATAGAAATCTTTTCATGATCTAGAAGTTGAAATTATAGGTTACTGAAGGAACGATACCAAAGATGGCTGTACGCACGGCTTCATTAACTCCGCTATCGCTGTTGCGGCGAAAATTGATCGAAGCGGCGTTCCTTCGGTTGTAGGCATTATAGACGCTAAATACCCATTCGCCCTGCCATTTTCTGTTTCTGTTCTTTTCGGGAGTGAGGGTCACTGCCAGATCCAGTCTGTGATAATCGGGCAGCCGTGCTTCATTGCGCAACCCGTAATACGGAACACTGATACCTTCAAACTCAAATTGACCTGTAGGGTAGTTCGTAGGCTGGCCCGTCTGGTAAATAAAGTTGGCATTGAATTTCCATTTCGAATTCAACTTATAACTGGTGTATAATGAAATATCATGGGTTTTGTCCCATGGGGTGTTGTACCAGGCTCCGTTATTGATGCCCGGTTCATCTACCGATTGACCGTCGAATTCTACAGGGCCTCTTCCCGGGGTTCGCTGTTCCGAGCGGCTTAGGGTATAGGCCAGCCATCCCTGAAGGTTACCGGTGTTCTTTCGCAGCAGTAATTCGGCTCCGTAAGCCCTGGCCTCCCCGTTGAGGATAATACATTCTATATATTCTTTGGCGATCAGGTCGGCCCCGTCAATATAATCGATCCGATTTTGAATCTTTTTATAGAAAACCTCGGCCTCAAGACTATAGCCTTTCTCTGAAAATTCTCTGAAATACCCCGCAGCGATCTGATCTGCGATCTGGGGTTCAATGAATGGCCCGCTCGGCGTCCATACATCCAAAGGAGTAGGAGAGCTGGTATTTGAAAGTAGGTGCAGGTATTGAGTGACCCGCATATAACTGGCTTTGATCGCATTTTGATCATTCCAGTAATAGGTAAGAGATACTCGTGGTTCGAGATTGGCAAAGGTGGCCAGACTCTTTCCCCTTCCGGGGTTAATGATCTCGATAGGTTCGGCCTCCTCGTAAATACCAAGTTCAGGGTTGAACTTTACGGCGTGATCGTTTTCATAAATGGCCAGGTCATCCTGTCCCAAACGAGTAAAGTGACTGAAACGGATACCGTATTGCACGCTTAGTTGTTCTGTGATCCTTTGCTCTATGTCGGCATATAAGGCAAACTCATTTGCGTACTTTCTGGTGAGCTGATCTTCGGTGATCCCGGAATCCTCGCGGTTCGGAGAGATCCTTCCCGGGTTAAAGGTATAATAGATGTTGTTGGTTCCAAAGTTTACCTGTATGTCGTTGTTCAGGTAATACTTCAGGTCATACTTGAAGTTCAGGTTCTGTATTCCCGAATCCCACTCGAATCCGACAAAATCGAGCTCCAGTCCGTAATCGTAGTCTGAATAGATCATGGAGAGGTTAGAGAATAGTTTTTCTGAGAAAATGTGATTCCACCTGAAATTGAATACCGCATTGCCATAATAATTGACGAAGCTTTCGGAGATACGGAACTTATCACGACCAAAGTATCCTGAAAAATAGATGTTGTTATTCTGGTTGAGTTTAAAGCTGAATTTGGTATTCAGGTCGTAAAAGCTCGCCGAATTGTCAATGTCAAGGAGAGGAAGGAAAAGTTGGGCGTAAGAGCTTCTTCCTCCAAAAAGAAAGGATGAACGCTCCTTATTAATAGGGCCTTCGACCAGAAGTCTTGAGGCTACTGCTCCTATACCTCCGGTAACCTTGATATCGTTCTTATTTCCTTCTTTCTGGTAGATATCTAATACCGAGGATACCCTTCCGCCATATCGCGCGGGAATACCACCTTTAAACAACTTGAGATCTTTAATAGCGTCGGGGTTAAATACAGAGAAGAAGCCAAAAAGGTGAGAAGAATTAAAGATGATCGCCTCATCGAGAAGAATAAGATTCTGATCGGCAGCACCACCTCGTACATTAAAGCCGGAGGCTCCTTCACCGCCGTTGGAAACACCGGGCAGGAGTACGAGAGACCGCAGCACATCGGGCTCTCCAAGCACTACAGGGATGTTCTTTATGGTGGTGGAACGCAGTGAATTCACGCTCATCTGAGGTCGTTTGATATCTATGCGCTCACTGTTTTCGGTAACCACCACCTCTTCAAGAAGTTGGGCGTCTTCTTCCAGTAAAAAGTCAAGTCGCAGATTTTCTTTAAGGTCGATCTTCCTGGTGATGGTCTTATAACCCAGCGCAGAGACCACCAGTTCATACCGGCCTTCGGGTAAGGTAAGGGAATAGAACCCATATTCGTTGGTGGCTGTACCTAGTCGGGTTCCTACGGCAAAGATGCTGGCTCCGATCACAGATTCCTTGGTGCTTAGTTCGTTGATCTCCCCACTGATGGTATGCATGGTTTGCGCCCTGGCAACAGAGAGCATACTGAGCAGTAGTATTGAAATGCAGACAAGCCGGCATTTATTTTGCATAACTTTTTAGCGATAAAGTTAAACAGAATTAACGACTTTTTGTACTAAATGGTAAAGAAAAAGGCCCGTTATAGACAACGGGCCTTTGATCTTTCTACGTGTATTTTACTTCTAATTTAGTCGCGACAAGATCTCATTAAAAGTGGCACTTGGTCGCATGGCTTTTCCGGCCTTATCTTCAGAAGGAAGGTAGTATCCGCCAATATCGATCGTATTCCCTTGGGTCTTGTTGATCTCCTCAACGATCACCGCTTCTTTTGCGGTAAGGGCTTCTGCAATGGGTTTAAACTCTGCTTGTAACTCGGTATTTGCCGATTGACCGGCTAGTTCCTGGGCCCAATACAAGCACATATAGAAATGACTTCCACGGGTATCAAGCTGCCCTACCTTGCGCTTAGGAGATCTATCCTCGTCAAGGAATCGCTCAGTAGCCTTATCTAAAGCCTCTGCCAATACCAGGGCCTTAGGGTTATTGTTCTTGTTACCGAAATGTTCTAATGAAACGGCCAGGGCCAGGAATTCTCCAAGAGAATCCCATCTCAGGTGGCCTTCTTCCACGAATTGCTGTACGTGTTTTGGAGCAGAACCTCCTGCACCGGTTTCGAAGAGTCCGCCACCATTCATTAAAGGAACGATAGAGAGCATCTTCGCACTGGTTCCCACCTCGAGGATAGGGAAGAGGTCGGTAAGGTAATCTCTTAACACGTTACCGGTAACAGAGATGGTGTCTTTACCTTCTTTAATACGCTTTAGGGTAAACAGGGTAGCCTCCTTAGGAGACATGATATGGATCTCCAGTCCCTCAGTATCGTGATCGTTCAGGTAACGCTCTACTTTTTTGATGAGTTCGGCATCGTGTGCTCTGTCTTTATCGAGCCAGAATACCGCCGGAGTTTCTGTGGCGCGGGCTCTGGTAACGGCAAGTTTTACCCAGTCCTGAACAGGAAGGTCTTTTACCTGGCACATTCTCCAGATGTCACCCGCTTCAACCTTGTGCTCCAGAACTATGTTTCCTGCCTCGTCTTTAACCTGAACCGTACCGTTCTCAGAAATTTCAAAGGTCTTGTCGTGTGAACCGTATTCTTCTGCTTTTTGAGCCATTAGTCCGATGTTCGGAACAGTTCCCATGGTAGTAGGGTCAAATGCTCCATTTTCTTTACAGAAGTCAATGGTAGCCTGGTAAACACCAGAATAGCTGCTGTCGGGAATTACGGCTTTGGTATCCTGAGGATTGCCTTCGGCATTCCACATTTGTCCGGAGTTTCTGATCATGGCAGGCATGGATGCATCGATGATCACGTCGCTGGGAACATGAAGGTTGGTGATTCCCTTGTCTGAATTCACCATGGCAAGGTCCGGACGTACATCCATAAGCTCTTTGAGCTTGTTTTGGATCTCGTTCTTCTTATCTTCCGGAAGGGTGTTAAGCTTATCGGTAAGATCTCCCAATCCGTTGTTTTCGTTTACTCCGATCTCTTTAAAAGTAGTCGCGAATTCTTCAAATAGCTCTTTAAAGAAGATGCGTACAGCATGACCAAAGATGATAGGGTCTGATACCTTCATCATGGTAGCCTTCATGTGCAGTGAGAACAGTACGCCTTGTTCTTTGGCATCGGCGATCTCCCTTTCAAGAAATGCCACCAGCGCCTTTTTGCTCATAACACTGGCATCGATCACTTCGCCCTCGAGAACACGTAAATGATCTTTTAATACAGTAGCTTCACCGTTAGCTTTTACCAGCTCGATAGAAAGTTCCTGAGTTTTGTAAAGGGTAGCCGATCTTTCATTATGTCTAAAATCACCTTCGCTCATGGTAGCTACATGCGATTTAGAATCGCTGCTCCATGCCCCCATGGAATGTGGATTCTTTTTGGCGTAGTTCTTAACAGCCTTTGGCGCACGACGGTCTGAGTTCCCTTCGCGAAGCACAGGATTTACGGCACTACCTTTAACACTGTCAAATCGGGACTTAATGTCTTTCTCCTCTTCTGTTTGAGGATTGTGAGGATAATCCGGGATGTTAAATCCTTTAGCCTGAAGCTCTTCAATAGCATCTTCCAGCTGAGGAATGGAGGCACTAATATTCGGAAGTTTAATAATATTCGCTTCCGGAGTTTTGGCCAAAGCACCCAACTGGCTTAATGCGTCAGGGTATGGTGTGTCCAGTTTATCTGGAAAAACAGCTAAAATTCTACCGGCTAGAGAGATGTCGGCAGTTTCTATATCGATTGCAGATGAAGAGGTAAAAGCCTTAACCACAGGCAACCATGAATAAGTGGCCAGGGCCGGGGCCTCATCAGTCTTGGTGTAATAAATTGTTGGTTTATCAGACATGTATCTTACGTACTTTTTTTATTAAACTGCGCTAATATACAATTTTAAACCTGTTTTCTCCATGTATCCTGCGTAGTTGGTACGATGTGCGTAAAAAACAAAAGCCATATCATGACATAATTGAGATGATATGGCTTTCTTTGGAAAGGGTTCAATACTTAAAAACTCTAAATAATTACTTCAACTACATGTATTGATCCGTTTTCCGATGTTGAGTTATTCTTGATACCTGTAAATGATATGTGGAATAGCTCTGATATTACAATTCAGATCTCCTTTTTCCTGATGTTAAATCAGGCTTTTGGCACTGACCTTTCAATTCGATGAAAGATTCAAACTTTCTGAAAACATACTACTCTTTTTGGTTGGCAGCTATAATGTTTTCAGACATAATCGAATTGCAATTTCTTTAATGTATTTAAGAACGTTTTAGTCTTTTAAAGATACGACATAAGTCGCTGAAAAGCAATAGTTTGTGTAGTGTATTTATCAACAGGGTTGGGTGTTCCGGAGCTTTGAGTTATGAACAAAAAAAATCCCGCACGAGGCGGGATTTCTGTATGCTTAAAAGGTAAGGAATTAAGAACGAGCCTCTTTGATTCTCGCTTTCTTCCCGGTAAGTCCTCTAAAGTAGAAGATACGTGCTCTACGCACTTTACCTCTTTTGTTGATCTCGATCTTTTGAAGTGCAGGCATGTTAACAGGGAAAATTCTTTCTACCCCAACAGTACCAGACATCTTTCTGATAGTAAAGGTTTCTGAAGCACCGGTACCTCTTCTTTGAATAACTACTCCTCTAAAGAACTGGGTACGGGTCTTTTCACCCTCTTTAATCTCGTAATACACAGTAATAGTGTCTCCTGCAGAGAATTCAGGAAATTCTTTTCTTTCTACAAATTCGTCCTGAACAAATTTAATTAAAGCTTCCATTATGCTAAATTTAGGATTATATCATACCAACATTCACGATTATCGCCAGAGGTTGATCTGAAATTGGATGCAAAATTAGTTATTTAATTCTAATATACAATCTTAGCCCAAAAAAAATTACTCTTCTAAAAGGTCGGGTCTTCTTTCCTGAGTGCGTTTTAGGGCTTGTTCTTCACGCCATGCTTCGATCCGTGCAAAATTTCCGCTAAGTAATACTTCGGGAACCTCCAAGCCTTTATAATTGGCCGGCCTTGTATATACGGGGGGAGCCAATAAATTATCCTGGAAAGAATCGGTAAGGGCAGAGGTCTCGTCATTCAGCACTCCCGGAATTAAACGGATCACTGCGTCGCAAAGTACAGCAGCGCCCAATTCGCCTCCCGATAACACATAGTCGCCTATGGAGATCTCGCGGGTAACGAATTTATCTCGTACCCTTTGGTCTACCCCTTTATAGTGTCCGCAAAGTATGATCATATTCTCTTGTAACGACAAGGTGTTGGCGATGCCCTGGTTGAGGGTGGTACCGTCTGGCGTCATATAGATCACTTCATCATAGGTGCGCTCTGCCTGTAATGCGCTTATGCACTTATCGATGGGTTCGATCATCATAACCATTCCGGCCCCGCCTCCAAATTGGTAGTCGTCTACCGTTTTGTAATTGTTGGTGGCGTAATCCCGTAAATTGTGAAAGTGTACCTCTACCAGTCCTTTATCAATGGCACGTCGCAAGATCGAAGCCTCGAACGGACTCTTCATGAGTTCGGGTAGTACGGTAATGATATCAATGCGCATGTGTTTCGAAGATTTTTGCAAAGATGCGAAATATTCACCTTTTGAACGAGGAGGTGCTACAAATAAAAAGCTTCCCTCAAGGGGAAGCTTTTCTATGATTTTAGCATATGTTCTCGTTGAGATTACTTCTGCATTTTCTGCTTGTTGATCTCGTCTTGTAACTGTCTTCTGGCTTTTTGCTCTCTTTCAAGTGCTTTTCTGCGGTGCTCTTCATATTCCATTTCAAGCTCTGCAAGCGATTTCTTGGCCTGCTGGGTTACAGCATTGGCGTTCTTGAACCTGTAAATAAAGAACAACAGTACCAGGGTGAGTACACCAACGATACCCCACATGATCGATTTGTAAACCGGCTTGGCGATCCATGCACCAAAGAAAGAGATACTGTCCTTCTCCTCGGTTACATTGGTCAATTGCTCATTGGTACCTGCCAATTCCTCTTTTAGTCCGTCGATCTCTGCCTTTTGGGTAGAAGTAAGCTCGATGCTTGAACTTAATTCTTTCTCCAGTCTGGCTATGGAGTCAAGGGTGTTCTTTTTCAAGGTATTCAGCCAGGCCGTTTTAACCACCTTGTAATTACGGTAGTTGTTAGCCTCGGTCATTATGTATTCAAATTGTTGATCGATACTGCCGTCATTCAAAGAAGGTTCTTCCTTTTCCTGGGCCCATACCGAAAAACTTACAACCAAGGTTAGAGCAAAGGCGGTCAACAAGTTCTTTTTGGTCTTCATCATGTCCTGAAAAATTAATATTTGGGATGCAAATTTATGTTATTTACTTGGTAACGAACATACCTTTTGCATATTGTTTTTACCCAAAAAAAAAATTTCAACGATTTGAATACTAGTAATATGTGAATCTTCTTACTTTCGCGATGTATTTTGCGAGTCGGATCACCTGTTGACTGTATCCATATTCATTGTCATACCATATGTATAACACAATGTTTTCACCGTCTTCAGACACCAAAGTGGCCTTACTGTCGTAGATCGATGGGGCAGAGGTACCCACGATATCAGAAGAAACCAATTCATTGTTCAAGGAATACTTGATCTGCTCTACCAGCTCTCCCTGCAGGGCATATCGCTTTACGATATTGTTGATCTCTTCTTTGTCGGTGGCTTTCTTCACCTGTAAATTGAGTACGGCCAGTGATCCGTTAGGAACGGGAACGCGAATGGCGTTCGAGGTGAGTTTCCCCTCAAGGGCAGGCAGGGCTTTTGAAACGGCCTTTCCGGCTCCGGTTTCTGTGATCACCATGTTGAGGGCAGCAGCGCGACCGCGTCGGTATTTGCTGTGCATATTATCAACAAGGTTCTGGTCGTTGGTGTAAGCGTGAATGGTCTCAAGGTGTCCTTTTTCAATACCCAGGGTATCTTCGACAACTTTGAGAATTGGTGTAATGGCGTTGGTGGTACAGGAAGCCGCAGAGAATATATTTAATTCGTCTGCATCGTATTCACGGTGGTTAACTCCGTGAACAATATTAGGAACACCCTTACCCGGTGCGGTAAGGAGCACTTTTTCTGTTCCCTTGGCTTTAAGGTGTCGGCTTAGCGCCTCCTGGTCGCGGAAGGCTCCGGTGTTATCGATCACTAAGGCATCTTTGATCCCGTAGTTGGTGTAATCGATGCTTTCGGGATCATTAGCGCTAATAATATATACGGTGGTGTCGTTAATAATAAGCGCCTGCTTTTCTTCATTGATCCCGACAGTTCCTGGAAATTCTCCATGCACAGAGTCATTTTGAAGCAAAGAAGCTCTTTTCTCAAGGACCTCGCGGGTTACCGCTCCACGGGTTACAATGGCTCTCAGTCGCAACTGTGTTCCGCTTCCGGTCTTGAGCATAAGTTCGCGGGCAAGAAGTCTCCCGATACGGCCGAATCCATAGAGTACTACATCTTTGGGAGCGATATCATCACAATTTCTGGCATCCCTTAGTTTGTGGTGAACAAACTCGCTGGCGTCTTCTTTGTGATTGTCTTCCAGGTGATACTCATAGGTAAGTTTCCCGATATCGATCTTAGCGGCAGGAAGGTTCATGTCTCTGATAGCGTAAGCGATCTCTACAGTATCAAAGATGGAGATGGGCTTTTCTACGAACTCAGCAGCGTATTTGTGCAGATTCATCACCTCGCTAATGCTCTTGTCGATGAGTTGATTCCTGAAGAGTACAAGCTCTATGGAATTCTCATACCAAAGGTCGCTAACGACTTTGATGAATTCTACGGCAGCCTTTCGGCGGTCGGCCTGGTAAGCTAGCTCTTTGTCGTAGGTAGTAGTTAACCTCATAATGTTAGTGTTGTTTAAAGCGTATAAGATTTTGCGGCAAAAGTAGATATTTCAAACGTTTTCGTAAAATTAAATTCCCAAAAAAAAGAGCCTTATTTAAAGGCTCTTTCTATATGTGGTTTTTCGATGTACTTATAAGGATCAATTTCTAAATATGAGTCGCTCTTTCTCCCCGTCCTCGTCCATGATCACGATGCTTAAGCCTCGGTATTGTTCGAGGTTAGACAGGGCTTTTTTAAGATCGTCTATACTGCCGATCTCCATATCGTTAATGCCAACAAGAAGTTTGCCTTCAAATCGCTCTTCCCGAATGTATTCTCCGGCATCAATGATCTTGACACCCTTTTTACGTCCAAAGGTCTTTTTGTCATTGTTACTAAGCTCTTTCACCTTCAGGTCTAAAAAGTCGATCTGGTAGGTGTTTTCTTTTAAGAGGGTTACCGGTACCGTAACCTCTTTATTGTCTCTTAAGATCATTAGCGATACCTTATCGTCAGGACGCTTACTTCTGAGGTATCCCGAAAGGTCGGCGAATTTGGTGATCTTGATACCATCGATCGATTTGATGATGTCTCCGCTTTTCAGTCCTGCGCGATCGGCTCCGGAATCTTCAATGATCTCTGCGATATAGATCCCTTCGGTTTCATCGATACCGAATTGTTCTGTATTGATGTTCTTCAGGTCGCTACCCATGATCCCGATGTTCCCGATCTGAACATTCCCGTATTCCATGATGTCTTCCACGACCTTTCTGGCAATATTACTGGGCACGGCAAAAGAATAACCAACGTAAGAACCCGTTTGCGAGGAGATGGCGGTATTAATACCTACCAGTTCACCTCTGGTGTTTACCAGGGCGCCCCCGCTATTACCGGGGTTTACGGCTGCATCGGTCTGTATGAACGATTGGAACCTGCGATCCCTGTCGTTCAGATCGCGTCCCTTCGCACTGATAATTCCGGCGGTTACGGTAGAGGTGAGGTTAAACGGATTACCCACGGCAAGTACCCACTCGCCAAGGCGTATCTGGTTGGAATCTCCAAAAGGGAGGTAGGGTAACTCTTTATCGGAGTCTATTTTAAGAAGGGCAATATCCGTTTCGGGATCGGCCCCTATTAACTCGGCTTCAAATGAACGGTTGTCGTTCAGGGTGATCTCCAATTTAGAAGCATTGGCGATCACGTGATTGTTGGTTACGATATAACCATCGGGAGAAATGATCACACCCGAACCGGTTCCCACCTGGGCTCTTGGTGTTCCTCCATGACCGTAATAGAACTCCAGAAGGCTGGATGGCCCACGGCTCAGGGTTACGTTCTTAACGTGAACTACGGCATTTACGGTTTTTTCGGCAGCTGTAGTGAAATTAACCTCGTCTTCGCCCAAGGGGATCGAAGGTAGGGATGTTGCTACAAAAGGGGAGTTTTCTTCCCTGTCGTTTACGACTACTGGTTGAGGCTCAAAGAACACTTTGTAGGCTCCTAAGGTAATGGCCCCACTCAATAACGCTAACAAGAGTAAACTAGAAATTTTCTTCATGGTACAATTGTTTGATTGTGTTCGACTAACCAATAAAATTAATTGAATATTGTATTTGGGTGACGCATTTAACCCATTTTTAACAATGGAATTCCGCACGACATTATTGTATATTTGCAGCCTAACCTCACCGTCATGAAACTGCATTTTTATAAATATCAGGGTACAGGAAACGATTTTGTCATGATCGATAACCGTGCCTTGTTCTTTCCGAAAAATGACACGGCGTTGGTCAGGCATCTTTGCGACAGGAAATTTGGTATTGGAGCAGACGGATTGATCCTTCTGGAGCATGATGAGACCACCGATTTCCGTATGGTCTATTACAATGCCGATGGAAATCAAAGCACCATGTGTGGTAACGGGGGACGTTGCCTCGTGGCATTTGCCCATCATTTGGGTATTGTCGGGAAAGAGGCCCGGTTTATGGCTGTAGATGGATTACACCTGGCTTCCATTAGTGGAGAAGAGGTAAGTCTCGAAATGACCGATGTGCGAACAGTGGAGAATTTTGAAGGCTATAGTTTTTTAGATACGGGGTCACCGCATCACGTGCAACTTTGTGAGCAGCTGGAGCAACTTGATGTGCATAAAGAGGGGGCAAGGCTCCGCTATGGTAAATACGGAGCAAAAGGCAGTAATATCAATTTTGTCGAAAAACTGGGCGACGCTCATTATGCGGTAAGAACCTACGAACGCGGGGTAGAGGGTGAAACCCTTTCCTGTGGAACGGGTGTTACTGCGGTGGCGCTTGCCATGTACGACCGTGGTGAAACCGATAGATCTACGGTGAAGTTGCGAACCGAAGGAGGGGAGCTAAAGGTCTCCTTTATCAGAAATGAGGAGGGGTATCACAAGATAACGCTGCAGGGCCCTGCGGTTAACGTGTTCGAGGGCACCATAAATATAGATTCATGATCAGTTTAAAAGGATCCCATTGTTACCTCAGGGCTCTGGAGCCCGAAGACCTGCAATTTCTCTACACCCTGGAGAACGATACTGCAGTTTGGGAGGTGAGTGAGACCCTGGCACCATATTCCAGGTTCGTGCTTAAAGAATATCTTGCCAATAGTCATAAAGATATTTACGAGGTAAAACAGTTGCGATTGGCCATTTGCGATATGAGTCATCATGTGGTCGGATTTATCGATCTTTTCGACTTTAACCCAAGGCATAAGAGGGCAGGGGTAGGTATCGTTATCCTGAATAGGGACGATCGCAATAAAGGGCTCGGCAGAGAGTCGCTTAAACTGTTGATGGATTATGCTTTTGGTGTTTTGGATATGCATCAGCTCTACGCAAATATCAACCAGGATAATAAACCAAGTATTCATCTTTTCACCAGCCTGGGGTTTGTGCAATCAGGAATTAAAAAAGACTGGGTATTGCGCGACGGGGAGTTTAAAGATGAATTGATGTTTCAAAAATTAAGAGATGTACATTAAAAAGATTTTATTGGCCATAGCCCTTCTGGGGGTATTGGCAGGAGGTGTGTTCGTGTATATGGTTTACGATGCTATTTTCGCTCCGAACACGGCTTTTGATAATAAAGAGGCCTATGTCTATGTGGCTTCTGATGATACGTTTAAAGATGTTCTCCAGCAGATCTCACCCCTTTTGAAAGATCCTGAGAGTTTTGCCGATATAGCCGGTAAAAAAGGCTATGTGTCTAATATCAAACCTGGGCGTTTTCTCATAAAGAAGGGGATGAACAATAATGATATCGTTAACTCGATTCGCAGTCGCAACCTGCCCTTAGATATCTCCTTCAACAACCAGGAACGTCTGGAAGATCTCGCGGGACGTATAGCGGTGCAAATTGAAGCCGACAGCCTGGAGCTTATTCAGGCGTTTCGGGATGCAGCATTTTTAAAGGAAAATGGTTTTAATGAAGATACCGCCTTGGGTATGTATATACCAAATACCTATGAGTTCTTCTGGAATACCGGTGCTGAATCGTTCAGGGACCGCATGCTAAAAGAGTACAACCGGTTTTGGAATGAAGATCGCCTGGCAAAAGCCGATAAGCTTAATCTAACTCCGGGAGAGGTAACTGCCCTTGCTGCCATAGTTCAAAAAGAAACGGCTAAGGTCGATGAAAGACCAAGAGTGGCCGGAGTGTACCTGAACCGGGTTAGAAAGCGCATGCCTTTACAAGCAGATCCAACGGTGATCTATGCCATGAAAAAGGAATCGGGAAACTTCGACATGGTCGTTAAAAGAGTGCTTTTAAAAGACCTTAAGATCGATTCGCCATACAACACCTATCGCAATGCGGGAATTCCTCCCGGGCCAATTGCCATGCCCGACATTTCTTCTATAGATGCTGTGCTTCAGGCAGAAAGACATAATTACCTCTATTTTGTCGCCGATACGCAGAATTTCGGCTATCACAAATTTGCAAAGACCTTGGCAGAGCACAACAGAAATGCTGCGAAATACAGGCAGTGGATTGATAGTCAGGGAGTTAAGCGCTAGGAAGGGAGTTTCGTACGCTTTATCTATAAGGGCTGGGAGATATTAAATAAAAGCCTATCTTTGTCGACCAAATTTTAAGCAAAAATCCGTCAGGATCAATCGCTTAAGAAAAATGTTCTTATGGAGAAACAGGCATTTAAATTACCTTGTTTAATAGCTGTTTTAATTATTTTACTGAGTTTCGGTTTTACTCAAATAAACAAAGCCGAAGAAGTTCTTTTAGTACATAGTGCAACACAACCCCTTAATTACGAAGTTGCAATGACCCCCGATGAAAATACAGAGGTAGCTCCTCCTTTTCTCGGCAGATCCTTTAACGGATTTAAAGAGGCTCTGGCTCACAGCGAGTCGCGCGGTAATTACTTTGTGGTGAATTCATATGGGTATATGGGAAAGTATCAGTTTGGTGCCTCGGCCATGAAGGCTGTGGGTGTTAAGAATAAAGAAGCTTTTCTACACGACCCCGAAATGCAGGAGCGTGCGTTCGAAGCTATCCTGCAACGTAATAAATGGATCCTCAGAGAGTACATAGACCGATATGCCGGGCAAACCATCGGCGGGGTGAAGATCACCGAATCCGGTATTCTTGCTGCTGCTCACCTGGGTGGGGCGCTTAATGTGAAGCGATTCCTGAGATCTTATGGAGAGCAAGGCTTTGAAGATGCCTTCGGAACATCTATCAGGTATTACATGAAGAAGTTTGCCGGGTATGATGTATCGCACATAAAACCCATGCGTCGGGCAAGGATCTGACCCATGGTAGTGAACATATAAAAAAATAATAGCCCCGGCTTTTCAGGCCGGGGCTTTTTTTATGTGGCGTGGAGAATAAATATAGCCGGTCGTTTATGGAGGTCCGGATGTTCCTTTTTCCAGGCAATGACCGGTAAGGTCTTGATATACGCAGTGGGCAGGGTAAGGTCTGCTGCTACGCAAAGCCTGGTTTCCGGATGCAGCTGTTGAATGAGGTCCTGCAATAATTTGTCGTTGCGGTATGGGGTTTCTATGAATAACTGTGATTGTTGTTGCTCTCTGGATATTCTTTCGTAGCGTTTTAAGGCTTGTTTGCGTTCCCCTTTGTCAATAGGCAGATAGCCATTAAAAGCAAAGCTCTGCCCGTTCATACCGCTTGCCATCATGGCCAGTAATATAGACGAAGGCCCTACCAGTGGTAATACCTCGATCGCATTGCGATGGGCCAGGGCGACAATATCGGCGCCGGGATCTGCAATTCCCGGGCATCCGGCCTCAGAGAGTATGCCCACATCATGGCCTTTTAGACAGGGTGCAATAAAATCGGCATACTCTGATGCCTCTGTTCGTTTGTTGAGTGTGAAAAGTTGAAGAGAAGGCTGTGATTTCTCGGGGGCGATCCTTTTGATGAACCTTCGGGCGGTTTTCTGATTTTCTACAATGAAATAGGTGGTGTTCTCAATAACCGCTTTAACCGTGACAGGAAGAACTTCCAGCGGATCGTTGTCTCCGAGAGTTGAGGGGATCAGGTATAATTTTCCCTTCTGTTGAGATGCAGTGTTCATAAGACCATTTATGGCCCAAGTTACAAAATTATAGGAGTGTTTTTACAGGATCTTTTCAAGGATACGGTCGCAGGCCTGGTCCAGCATTTTAAAGACATTGTCAAACCCCATATCTCCGCCATAGTAAGGATCGGGAACATCCATGCGCTCGCCGGGATAAACTTCGTCAAGGATAAGATGAACCTTTTGTCGCGAGGCCTCGTCAGGGGCCATGGCTACCAGGTGCTGGTAATTGCTTTGGTCCATGGCGTAGATCAGATCAAAAGCGTCAAAGTCGGAGGTTTTGAATTGACGTCCCCGTTGATCGGTGATGTCGATCCCGTATTTTCTGGCCGTCGCAACTGAGCGTTGGTCCGGTAATTCTCCGATATGGTAATTAGAGGTTCCTGCAGAATCAACGAATACTTCGCCAGATGGGGCTTTGTGCTTAAGGATACCTTCTGCCAGGGGAGAGCGGCATATATTGCCAAGGCAAACCATAAGAACGTTGATCTTTGCCATTACTGGGCGAACTTTTTATTCAGGTCTTCGATATACTTTCTGAATTGCTTATCGGTATCGGCGAGGTTGTCAACGGTCTTACAGGCGTGAAGCACGGTGGCGTGGTCCCTTTTTCCGATCTGAGAGCCGATGCTGGCCAAAGATGCTTTGGTGTACTTTTTAGCAAAGAACATGGCGAGCTGTCTGGCCTGAACAATATGGCGTTTTCTGGTCTTCGACTGCAGGGTTTCAACATCCATCTGGAAGTATTCGGAGATCACCTTTTGTATGTAATCGATAGATACCTCTCTTTTGGTGTTCTTTACGAATTTCTCAACCACCTGTTGGGCGAGCTCCAGAGTAACCTCTTTCTTATTGAAAGACGACTGGGCGATCAAAGAGATAATTGCACCCTCGAGTTCTCTTACGTTGGTCTTGATGTTCTGAGCAACGCAATTAATGATCTCGTCGGGCATTTCTACACCGTCGCGGTACAATCTGTTCTTCACGATGGAGATACGTGTTTCAAAGTCCGGGCTCTGTAATTCTGCAGATAAGCCCCACTTGAACCTTGACAGAAGACGTTGCTCAATATCCTGCATGTCTACAGGAGCCTTGTCTGAGGTGAGGATCACCTGCTTCCCATTTTGATGCAGGTGGTTGAAGATGTGGAAAAATACATCCTGTGTCCCTGATTTCCCAGAGAAGAACTGAACGTCGTCGATGATAAGAACATCGATAAGTTGGTAAAAGTGAATAAAGTCGTTACGCGTATTCTTCTTTACCGATTCGATGTATTGCTGAGTGAACTTCTCAGCTGAAATATAGAGTACTGTTTTTTCCGGATACTTGTCTTTGATCTCCACTCCGATAGCGTGGGCGAGGTGTGTTTTCCCTAAACCTACACCACCAAAAATGAGAAGCGGATTAAAGGAGGTTCCTCCCGGTTTGCTGGCTACGGCTAAACCTGCCGAGCGTGCCAGACGGTTGGAGTCGCCTTCCAGGAAATTATCAAAACTGTAGTTCGGATTAAGCTGTGACTCGATCTTGATGTTTCTGATCCCGGGAATCACGAATGGATTCTTGAGTTCGGGATTTTTGTTCTTTACAGGAACATCAAGTTCCTGGGGAGTCATATTTGCGCGATTGGAACTGGGGATACTTTCGGTATACGGCTTTTTGTTTCCGTAAGTGTTTTCCATCTTGATCACATAGACCAATTTGGCGTTTTCTCCCAGTTCTTTGGTAAGGGCAACTTTTAACAGTTTAACGTAGTGTTCTTCCAGCCATTCGTAAAAGAATTTACTCGGTACTTGAATACTTAGGGCATTATCTGTTAATTTTACGGATTTAATGGGTTCAAACCATGTTTTGTAGGCCTGAGGTTGAATATTATCTTTTATGAACGTAAGACAATTCTTCCATACTGATTCCGCAGTTAAGTTCATTACCAGAATTAATTTTGTTTAGTTAGTTAGGAGAGATAGCGTGCCAAAAAATACTCATTAACTACCCCGTTAAGGTCAAACAAATATGTGAACAATTATTTTAAAAAAAAAATGAAAATGGCGTTGATTTTACGATATTTTTTTCTCATATCGTTTAACGTTTTATTCACAGTTACTTAAACTACAAAAATTAACAGGGATAATGAAGAAAACAATGGAAATTAACATTCGTGTTCGCTATGGTGAAACCGATAAGATGGGAGTGGTGTATCACGCGAACTACGCGAATTATCTGGAGGTAGCGCGGGTTGAGTGGCTTCGGAACCTCGGAGTTTCTTATAAATGGATGGAGGATAACGGAGTGATGTTACCGGTTATCTCATTGAATATCAATTACAAAAATCCGGCCCGTTACGACGACCTTTTAACCGTAGTTGTTAACCTTAAAAAAGCACCCGGTGTCAAGATCGAATTTGATTATACGATCCTGGGTGAAAATGGGGTGGTTTTGGTCGAGGCAAATACGGTTTTAGCTTTCGTAAATATGGAGACAGGAAAGCCTATGAAATGCCCCGAATATATCCTTGAAAAATTATAGAAGAAAAATTTACTGACAGTTTCAAGGGTATGAATCGTAGAATAATTACTACACCTGATTTTCGCTAACGTTTGGGGTATGAGTTAACAGCTATGGGGCTTAACCCTTAATATCATCCCATATTAACGATACGTATGTTGCGTTTTTAAGGGTGTTTTTCGTAAGGGGGATATACCGCAGCCACTTTGCACATTTGCCGGTTACGGATCGTAAGACGTGGGGGTTGGCGTAAAAGGTATTAGTCCTGGTCTGCGGGGGTTACCTTTACTTCGTAATAGGGTTCAAAAGCCGGTATCACGAGGTGAGCCTCACTTTTTCGCGTGCTTACGGTGATGCGGCAGTCCATGCCCATTTCCTGGTTTAACAGGTTAAGATTTCTCTCTTTGATCACCCGCATGACGTGGCTCATATCCTTGTACTGGAATTCCAGAAGAAATTCGGTGTCAATGGTTCTTTCTTCAACGGCAGATGCTTCCAGTGCCATTTGTGCCGCTGTTTTGTAGGCCTGTATGAGTCCGCCTACACCCAATTTCGTGCCTCCGAAATAGCGCACAACGATCACCAGGACATTCGTAAGCTCAAAACTTTGTATTTGTCCGTAGATAGGCATTCCTGCCGAATTTGAAGGTTCTCCGTCGTCATTGGCGCGATGCCGCTGTTTTTCGGTGCCCAGTTGCCAGGCATAACACCAGTGCCTTGCGCTGTGGTGTTGCGCTTTTATGGTGTCCAGGCATTCCCTGACCTCATCTTCTGAGGTTACCGGAAAGGCATATCCGAAGAACTTGCTGCCTTTCTCTTTAAACAGGACTTCACTTCCCGGGCTTTCGAGGGTTTTATAGGTGTCGTTGGTCATGGTCTTGTCAGGTTTTGGGTAATGAAATAAGGATGATGCTAACGATAGCAAGGGCTACTCCCAGCCAGTTTCTTGGTCGGAGTCGTTCTCCGAACAAAGCAATACCTAAAAGCGTTGTGAGCATAACGATCGCAACATTATTAATAGAGAATACTACAGAACTTTCCATAGTGTCCTGTCCCAGGGCTTTTAAGATAAAGTATATCGAAAAGTAATTGGGAATTCCCAGGGCAAAGCCTCCAAGGATATCTTTCGGTCTGAAGGGCTGTCGGTGCAATAGGGTTCGGAAAAGAAGTATAACGGTTCCTGCGATCGCAGCAATAGCAAAAATGCTCGAGGAATACAGCGGGAACTCCCTTGGGGCAACGTACTTCGATTCCAGGTACTTAAGCGTGGTGTCGATAATGCCCGAACCAGCAAATAGCAGGAGGGGCAGGAGCAGGTCTCTTCTGCTCAGGCGGGTTTCTTCTTTTTTTGCCGATACCAGGTATACTGCAGCCAGCGCTAAAAGTATCCCTGCGATCTTCACAGGGTTTAGCGATTCCTTATACGCTATGATACCGAACATCACCGGAATAATTAGCGACATCTTTCCGGCGACCGAGGCAACACTTAGTCCGATCTGTTGTGCGGTTCGGGCCATGACCATAAAGATCACAATGAACATGAGACCTAAAAAGATCGTTCCCGGAAACCAGGGGCTGTTGGTGATATCCTTTAGGTTCCAGGGTGCGTCGTACATAAGTAACCCGGTGACACAGGCGACCAGATAATTGATCACAATGGCGTTAAAGGTGTTTACCTGAAACCTGTTAAAGAGTTTGAAGATCACGAAAAGTGAACTCGATACCAGAATACTTAGAACGAGATAGATCACAGGGGAAGGTCTTTAGAAAATAATTGGGTAACGTCTTCTTTTCCGGGTTGGAGGTTCCAGGTGTGCAGTCCAATGCTCGCTGCCGAATCGGTATTTTCCGGAAGGTCGTCTACAAACAGGGTTTCTGATACTTCCAGCTTGTTCTCTTCAATAACAAAATTGTAGATCTCGGCATCGGGTTTTCGCATGCCTATTTCATGAGAAAGGTAGAACTGTTCAAATTGCCCTTTGAAGCGTTCAAAGAGTGGCATCCCTGTGTTGATCAATACCTGTTCCATATGAAGGGCATTTGTATTGCTTAGCAGGAATAGGCGGTATTTACCGCTGGCTGACAGGGATTCAAGGAAGTCAACGCGGAAGTCAGGAAGGTCCAGGATGATCGAATTCCATACCCTGATCAGGTCTTTTTCATGAGCGCCCGGTATCTTATCCAGGTAATGTGCTACAAAGGCGTCGGTATCGATCTGGCCTGTTTCGTAATTCTTATTGGCTTTGTCGGTCTCAGGGTCCAGGCTAAAATGAGGGTCCAGTTCGAAGATCCCTTTTAGCGGCGCTTCTTTGTCGAGGTTGATGAATATATCGCCAAAGTCAAAAATGATGTTTTTTATCTTCTCGTTCATGTGCGTTTTAAATGCTATTCTTCTGAATGGGTGATCACGGTGAGGGTATCGCTGCCTATTTGTGATACGACCCTTTTTCGGCCGTTAATATCCGGAGCTGTAATGCCATGATCCAGGCTGACAGGGGATTTGAAGATCCTGGCTTCATCCCAGAGTCCGCTCTCGATAAATCCCTTTAAGGTAGTGGCTCCTCCCTCTATGATCATACTTTGAATGTTTCTTGCATAAAGGGCTTTTATGAGTTGCTGCTCGTAAGGCAGTTCCTTGTTTAAAATACAAACTTCCAGCTGGTTGGTATTGCTGTTGTTGTAATGAGCTTCGTTCTCGGTGAACACGAGGGTAGGCGTGCTGCCATCGAGAAGGTGGCTTTTCTGAGGTACCTTTCCGTGTTTGTCTATAAATACGCGTAGTGCATGGGCTCCAAACCAGTCTCTGGTGGTCAGGCTGGGATTGTCTGCAAGTACCGTCGTGGTTCCGACTAATATCGCCTGTTCTTCACTCCGCCATTTATGCACCAATTGTCGGGAGGCTTTACCGCTTAGCCATACCGGTTCGGGATGCAGGGAGCTTCTTTGTTCCGGGTCCGGAGCGATGAATCCGTCCTGGCTTTCTGCCCATTTAAGAATAATGTAAGGGCGTTTTTTTTCATGAAAGCAAAAAAAGCGTTTGTTCGATGCCCTGCACGCTTCTTCCAGCACTCCGGTTATGACTTCACAACCACTGTCCTCGAGTTTTTGTATGCCTTTTCCGCTAACCGCCTTATTGCTGTCTGTAGCGCCGATCACCGCTTTTGGGATTCCCATGTCTGCTATGAGGTTGGCACATGGTGGTGTCTTACCGTAATGAGAGCATGGCTCCAGGGTAACGTAAATGGTCGATGACCTGAGTAACTCCTTGTTGGCTACTGCATTGATGGCATTGACCTCGGCATGCGGGCCTCCTGCCGCACTGGTATATCCCTCGCCAATGATCTTGTCTTTATGGACGATCACGCAGCCTACAGACGGATTAGGATAGGTGTTCCCCAGTCCGTTTTTAGCGAGTTCAAGGCATCGGTTTATGTAGAATTCATGTATCTTCACCCTCGCAAAATTACTATTTTAAATCTGCTATGAGTAGCATAGTGATAAGAGAAATACAGCCGGAAGATAATAAACAAGTGGCAACCGTGCTTCGCACCGTGCTCGAAGAACTTGGAGTGCCAAAGGTAGGTACGGCCTATGCCGACCCTGCAGTGGACGAAATGTACGAGACCTACAACACCGATAGGGCCGTTTACCTGGTGCTCGAGCAAGACGGTGTTGTTTTGGGCGGTGTTGGAGTGGCACAACTCGAGAATTATGACGGACCGGTTTGTGAGCTTCAAAAAATGTACTTCCGTTCCGAAGTAAGAGGAAAGGGGTATGGCAGGCAAATGATCCTGGCGTGTATGGATTATGCACGTAAGTTCGGATTTGAACAGATGTACATAGAAACCATGCCGTATATGAAGCAGGCTCAAAAGCTATATGTAAAGAACGGCTTTCGTTATATTGATAAACCCATGGGCGATACAGGGCATTCGGCCTGCCCTGTTTGGTTGCTAAAAGATCTCTGACCAGCCTATGAACCTCGAAACCTTTCAACGTCAAACTACCGAAGCGCTTACTGCTATTTACGGCAGGGAAGAGGCTTCTTCTTTGTGTAAGGTTATGATAACCGAAGTGCTGGGTTACAAGCCTTTTGAGATGAGCCTGAGGCGTTCAGAAGTCTTAGAAAGCGAAGATCTCCTGTGTCTGCAACAGGTGGTTGAACGATTGTTGGCTCATGAGCCTCTGCAATACATCTTGGGAAGGGCCTGGTTCGGGGGGATGCATTTACAGGTAAATAAACATACCTTAATTCCGCGGCAGGAAACCGAAGAGTTGGTAGCCTGGATCACCGGCGATGGTGTTGTGCCCGGAGCTGCAATACTCGATATTGGTACCGGGTCAGGGTGTATCGCCATTGCCCTGGCAAAAGCGTTTGAAAAGGTCAATATCGATGCCGTAGATGTGAGTACAGAAGCACTTAAAGTAGCTCGTGAAAATGCAAGGGAACAGGGGGCAGAAGTACGGTTTTTGCAAAAGGATATTCTGGAGGTTGCCTCGCTGGCTGATCTTCGTGACCGGGAGGATGACCCGTCTTACGAGGTGATCGTGTCCAATCCGCCCTATGTAAGAAACCTTGAAAAAGAAGAGATCGCACCTCATGTTTTGGATCATGAGCCGGGGTCGGCACTTTTTGTGTCTGATGACGATCCGTTGATCTTTTACCGGAAGATCGCATCCCTGGCCTATGCCAATTTATTGAAAGGGGGGCGACTTTATTTTGAGATCAATCAGTATCTTGGTCCGGAAACAGAAGCCTTGTTGCGGGAGACCGGATTTACTGAAGTGGAGCTCAGGAAAGATCTGTTAGGTAATTTCAGAATGATAAAAGCTGTAAAATGAAGAGTATAGCAGTGTTTTGCGGAAGTGCTCCCGGGAATGAAGCGTCTTTTAGGGAAGAAGCATATGGCCTGGGGCAACTCCTGGCCCGTGAGGAGATCCGACTTGTTTACGGGGGTGGTAAGAATGGCCTTATGGGATGTGTTGCCGATGGTGTGCTTGATGCCGGCGGAACTGTAACGGGGGTGATCCCTGAATTTTTAAAGAAAGAAGAAGTGGTGCACACCAGACTAACAGAGCTGGTGACAACAGAAAATATGCATGAGCGTAAGCTTATCATGAATGAAAGAGCAGATGGGTTCATAACCCTTCCCGGAGGATTCGGAACCCTGGAGGAGCTTTTTGAGATCATCACCTGGTCTCAGTTAGGTCTGCATCATAAGCCTGTAGGAGTATTGAATTGCGGAGGGTACTATGACCATCTTTTTGCCCTGCTGGATCATATGGTTGCCCATGGCCTCTTAAAGCCGCAATTCCGAAGCCGACTCTTAGAGAGTGAATCAAAGAATGAATTGTTAACATCAATGCGAAACTGGAAGGCTCAAGATGCCCGAATTCGCATCACCAAAGATCGAGTATAACCATATGGACGCGATCCAGAAGATCAAAGCGCTGAGAGAAGAACTCAGCAAACACAACTACCTGTACTACGTATTAGATACTCCCGAAATAAGCGATTACGAGTTCGATATGAAACTTCGTGAATTGCAACAACTCGAAGCAGCACATCCTGAGATGTACGATCCCAATTCACCAACGGTGCGCGTTGGGGGTGCTGTTACCAAAAAGTTCGAGACTGTTGCTCATGAGCATCGAATGTATTCGCTTGATAATTCGTATTCCCGCGAAGACCTCGAAGATTGGGAGAAGCGAATTGAGCGTGTGCTGGGTGCGGCCAATGTGTCGTTTACCTGTGAGCTTAAATACGATGGCGCTTCGATTAGTCTTACCTATGAAAATGGGGAGTTGGTGCGAGCAGTAACACGTGGTGATGGAATGCAGGGCGACGATGTCACCAATAATGTGCGTACCATTCGATCTGTGCCATTAACGCTTAAGGGTGGCGATCATCCTGAGCGTTTTGATATCCGGGGAGAGATCATTCTGCCATTAGAGGGCTTCGCTAAGATGAATGCCGAGCGTATTGCCGAAGGGGAAGATCCGTATATGAATCCGAGAAATACGGCTAGTGGGAGTTTAAAGCTGCAGGATAGTTCAGAGGTGGCAAAACGACCGCTGGAATGTTTCCTGTACAACCTGGCCGGTAATAACCTGGGTGTGACCACCCAGTATGAGGGCTTGGAGAAAGCCCGGGAATGGGGGTTTAAGGTTCCGGAAGCAGCAACACATTGTAAGAATCTGAAAGAGGTTCTTGCGTATGTAGATCATTGGGAGCAGCATCGTCATGAGCTGCCCTATGAGATCGATGGGGTCGTTGTTAAGGTCAATGATCTGAACCAGCAAGAAGAGTTGGGTTATACCGCCAAATCGCCGCGATGGGCCATGGCGTACAAGTTTAAGGCAGAGCAGGCTGCAACCATTTTGGAGCATATTTCCTACCAGGTGGGGCGAACAGGTGCCATAACTCCTGTTGCCAATCTTAAGCCGGTGCTTCTTGCAGGAACTACCGTAAAAAGGGCTTCGCTCCACAACGCCGACCAGATCCAGAAACTGGATGTCAGGGAGGGTGATACCGTATATGTTGAAAAGGGTGGGGAGATCATTCCTAAGATCACGGGAGTCGATTTTTCCAAGCGATCCAAAGAAATGCTGCCTACCAATTATATCTCTGAATGCCCTGAATGTGGTACTGCCCTGGTGCGAAAGGAAGGGGAAGCACAACACTACTGCCCGAACACTTATGGGTGTCCGCCCCAGATCACCGGGAGGATCCAGCATTTTATTTCCAGAAAGGCTATGGATATAGAAGGGCTTGGTGGAGAAACTGTAGAATTGCTGTTCAAGGAGGGGCTCATTGAAAATTACGCCGATCTTTATGAACTTACAAAAGAGCAGGTGATCCCGTTGGAGCGCATGGCAGAGAAATCGGCAGAGAATCTGATCATGGGTATCGCGAATTCCAGGGAAATTCCCTTTGAGCGCGTGCTCTTTGCTTTGGGAATTCGATTTGTAGGCGAAACCGTTGCCAAGAAGCTCGCCAGAAACTTCCGGACGGTTGATGCTCTTGCAAAAGCAGATGTAGCGCAATTGGTCGCTGTAGATGAGATCGGGATCAAGATCGCTGAAAGTGTAGTAGAATTCTTTAAAAATGAAAAAAATATCGAAATTGTAGAACGTCTTCGCAATTATGGTGTTAAATTAGAGATGCCTGAAGGAGAAGGAGTTCCGTCGAGCGAGCGTTTCAAGGGAATGAATTTTGTGGTTTCCGGAGTGTTTGCCGAAATTAGCAGGAACGACCTCAAAAAACTTATTGAGGACAATGGGGGTAAAGTAGCTTCTTCCATCTCTTCGAAGACCACGTATTTGGTCGCCGGTGATAAAATGGGGCCAAGCAAACGTGAGAAGGCAGAAAAACTGGATGTTCCAATCATCAGCGAAGAAGAATTCATGAATATGCTCGAATGAAAAAATTCTTACAATGGAAGTGGTATTTACTGTTAAGCCTGCTCTACATGCTGGCTACAGTTTTTGAGTGGGAGCCGGTGAGGGATCTGCTCCGGCTCGGATTGCTTCCGTTGGTTTTTGGTTTTTACGCCAGTCGTCATTCCAAACTAAGTGGGTGGGTGTGGGCAATCCTTGGAGGATACTACATTGCCGATGTGCTTCAGCCCTGGACGACTCCTGTTATAGCGCCTATTATCCTGATAGGGTATTCGATCGGTCATCTCATCATTTCATATATATGCTACCGTTGTATGGAAGATTTTAATGTGAAGCGTATTCTCTTTTCAGCCATCCCGTTTATCGCCTTGTGGCTCATTTACTTTAATTATAGTATGAAAGATATCTTCGGAGCACAGATGGGTGAATCCTATCCGTATATTATGGCCTATGCGATACTTTTAAGCGTCTATTTTATCATTACGCTTATCAAGTTCTTTAATGATGAGCAAAAGGTGTTTCTCTATCTGGTGATCGTGGCACTTACCTTTGTGGGGCGTTATATCGTAATGGGAATGTATTATTACGTAACACCGGCCTTGATCTTTGAGATCTCCTTTTCATTTGCGACTGCGGCAGGTTACTTTTTCCTGATGCGTTTTGTAGATGAGTTTGACTTTAAACGTATATAACCTCTGCGCCTGTTTTTTTCTTTCCCTGTTCGAAGAAGAAATCTACCCGACCCACAAGAATACCATGGCACCCTGCCTGGTTGATCACAACTGATTCTCCGTCCAGGTCTTTTACGATCTCGGGTTGTTCCATAAAGGTGTGCGTGTGTCCTCCTATGATCAGATCGATATTGCGGCTTTGAGCGGCCAGGGTACGATCACTTACCTTATCAGACTCGTAAGCATATCCGAGGTGAGACAGGCAGATGATGAGGTCACATTGTTCCTCTTCACGAAGAATGCGGGTCATGTCTTGTGATATCTCAACAGGGTCTAAATATTTGGTTTCCTTGTAGTGTTTGGAATTTACCAGGCCTTCGAGCTGTATGCCCAATCCGAACACACCGATCTTAATGGCTCCTCTTTGAAAGGTCTTGTAAGGAGATACGAGTCCGTCGAGTACCGTATTCGAAAAATCGTAATTAGCGTTTACAAAAGGAAATTTTGCATGGGGTAGCTGGGCATAAAACCCTTCTATGCCGTTGTCGAAATCATGATTTCCCAGGGTAGCTACATCATAACCCAGTTTGCTCATGAGCTTAAATTCGAGTTCTCCTCCATAGAAGTTGAAGTAGGGTGTGCCCTGGAAGATGTCTCCGGCATCAAGTAAGAGGTTGTTAGGATTCTCCCGGCGTATCTGTTCGATAAGGGAAGCGCGTCTTGCCACTCCTCCCATATTGGCGTATTGTGCGTGGTCGGCCGGGAAGGGGTCTATATGACTGTGTACATCGTTAGTGTGCAATATGGTAACGTGGTACTGTTTTGGGTCGGTCTTGCAACTTTGCCATCCCAGGGCTCCCGATCCTAAAATTACCGAACCGGCCAGGGTCTGTTTTATAAATGTTCTTCTTTTCATAACGGTCTCAGCTTAATTAATAATAGCGAATCGCTTGTCTGTCGCTGCCCGAAGGGTGTCGGTCTTTTCAAAATAATCGATCATTGCATTGCGAATGAGATAATCCAATTCATAACGCTGTATGGGGTTGCCAAAGAATTTCATATTGTCGCCCATGTTAGCGAGGTAGTTGGAGGTTGCTACAAAATAGGTGTCTCCTTTTTTGGGATCACGGCCGTTCACCTTGTATTCCAGAAGCTCTCCGTTCTCATTGATCGAAATGGTGAGTCCGCTAAATGGGTGCGGGCGATTTGATCGTACGAGGTAGTCAACCATTTCATTTAGTTTCTCGCTGCTTATCTCCAGTACGTTGATGGTGTTTTCAAAAGGCATGACCTCATAGGCTGTTCTGCGGGTTACGGGGCCTTGTGAGATCACAGCGCGTATCCCACCGTGGTTGATCAGGACCATATCGATCTTTTTCCCTGTTCGCGATTCGAAGATCGGAGCGCCTTGTTCGTAAATGATATCGCAGAGCAGATTTCCTATGGCTGTATTGTATTGGCCGTCGCTCTTCGATAAGGTGGTAGGGGCATAGCACAGGGGTTCTGCCAATACCGAATCGAGGTGTTTCCTGTAAGGAGCTACAAATTGCTCCAGGCTGTCTGGCTTTTCCAGTACTTCAGTAACTTCGATCTCTTCCCAGGAGACCTTTTCCAAATGTTTGTTTTCTTGCTTGCAACTTACAACACCTACAAGTGTTATAAATACAACAAAATGTTTCAAAAAAATACGCATGACTGTTGTAAATTTGAGAACGATAACCATTAAAATTTTACCTTTGTCTCCAAATCTTAAAGATAGATGATTTTCAGGAGTTTAAAGGAAAAGGCCATAAATAAAATCATTAAAAAGGAGCTCGGAAATGCCGTGGTTCCTGGCAATACGGATAAAAAGGGGATTAATACCCTGGCGATCATTATCGATTACGATAAGCTTTCCGATTTTAAGCCGTTAATGAATTTGGCATCAGCTTTGGGTGTAGACAACAACAGTGTTTACATCCTGGGGCACGTAGAAAAGGTGTATAAGAATGTGAATTACCTTATTCCTGTGTTCGCTTCAAGTTCTGTAAAGTCTAATGGTACGGTCCGGACGCCTGAAGCAAAGGAGTTTTTAACCCGGGATTACGACCTGTTGGTGAATTATTATTCAGGTGCTGAAAGTGTGATGCATTTGGTTTCGGTGTTGACAAGGGCTTCCTTTAAGGTAGGTCTTGGTGAGGCTAATTCCGGTATCAATGATCTTACCCTAATGGTTGGAGAGAATGATCTGGAGGGGTTTCAGAAAGAGTTGGTAAAGTATTTAAGGATCTTAAATAAATTGTAAGGATGAAATCATTTACAGGAACAGGTGTAGCGCTGGTTACACCGTTCAGGCACGATCTAAGTGTTGATGTGCGCTCACTGGAGCGTTTGGTGGAGTATGCTGTTGCCGGAGGTGTCGACTACCTCGTGGTATTGGGAACTACCGGAGAGCCGGCTACCCTTACCGCAGAAGAGCAGCAATTGGTGAAGGATACCGTGATTCGGGTTAATGCCGGCCGTTTGCCTCTTGTTTTGGGTGTAGGCGGTAATAATACCGCGGCCGTTGTAAAAGCGCTCAACAAAGAAGCGCTTAATGGTTTCGATGCCGTATTATCGGTATCTCCTTATTATAACAAACCTACGCAGGAAGGTATTTATAAGCATTTCGAGCAGGTAGCCCTGAACTCCCCACTGCCGGTTATCCTTTATAATGTTCCGGGCAGAACCGGGTCTAATATGCTCCCGGAAACCGTAATTCGTCTGGCAGAGAAATTTGGCAACATCATCGGTATTAAAGAAGCTGCGGGTGACCTTGTTCAGGCTTTTAGATTGCTTAAAGGTGTGCCGGATGATTTTATGGTGATCTCAGGAGACGATATGCTTACCTTGCCTATGACGCTTAGCGGAGGGGCAGGAGTGATCTCGGTTATCGCACAAGGACTTCCCGAAAAGTTCACTGCTATGGTCAATGCAGCGCTCGAGGGTAATCTCGAGAAGGCCAATGCCCTCCATTACGATCTCATGGATATTATCGATCTTATTTTTGAGGAAGGGAATCCTGCCGGGATCAAAGCGGTACTGGAACAACTTGATATTGTCGAGAGTGCTGAGGTTCGCCTCCCTTTGGTAGTGGCAACTTCAGAATTGCGTTCCAGGATCTCCAGATACCTTCAGGTAGGTACGGCATTTACCTGATCCGGGACATGAACAAATACATGGAAAGGTTTTAGCAATATCCTTGTTAAAGCCTTTTTTTATGCTAAATTGCCAAAATACAGGCGGGCGTTAAAGTTGTATTAATCTGTTTTAACTTTAACTTGCCTGTTTTACTTTTAGTACGGATTAAATAGTTTTTTAATTTTAAGATATTTATCTAATTTTGCCCGATGATTAAAAAGTACCTACCCCTTATTGCCGGTATATTGACCACTGTGCTATTGTCTTCATGTAGTGAGTATCAGAAAGTGCTCAAGGAAGATGATATGAAGCAGAAATACGATATGGCTGAAAAGCTGTATAATGAAGGTGATCACAGAAAGGCCTTAAGGCTTTTTGACCAGATCGTTCCTAACTATATTGGTAAGCCACAGGGAGAGCGATTGATCTATTTCTATGCAGACAGTTATTACCAGGTAGGTCAGTACTATCAGTCTTCCTACCAGTTCGAACGTTTTTCGAAGTCATACCCAAAGAGTGAAAAAGCAGAAGAAGCTTCTTTTTTGGGTGCAAAGAGTAAGTTTCTTACCGCTCCGAAATACAGTCTGGATCAGGAATTAACACGGGAGGCTTTAACTGGATTGCAGGCTTTTATAAATTCGTATCCTCAATCCCAGCACCAGGAAGAAGCCAATGCCATGGTGCAGGAGCTTAGAAATAAGCTGGATAAGAAAGCTTTTGAAATAGCGAAACAATACAACACCATATCCGATTATTTTGGTTCGATAAAGGCTTTTGAGTTATTTTTAAAAGATCATCCCGGTTCAGCATACCGTGAAGATGCGCTTTTTAATAAGTATCTTGCAGAATATAACCTTGCCTCGAACAGTATTTTAAGTAAGAGGGAAGAGCGATATAATAACGCTGTAGCTACCTATGAGACCCTCATAAAGGATTATCCTGAGGGTAGTTATCGCGAAGAGGCCGATAAAATGCTGGCCGATATACAGAGTGAATTAGAACAATTTAGTAAATAACGAAGATCATGAGCGAACTTAGAAATTCTGAAGCACCGGTTTCTACCATTACTTATAACCGTAATGAGGTGGATACCCCTACAGAAAATATCTACGAGGCTATTTCTGTGGTTGCTAAGAGAGCAAACCAGATCAATGCAGAAATTAAAAAGGAACTTATCGAAAAGCTCGAAGAGTTTGCAACCTATACCGACAGTCTCGAGGAGATCTTTGAGAATAAGGAGCAAATTGAAGTTTCTAAATTCTACGAAAAGCTTCCTAAGCCTCATGCCATGGCTATCGAGGAGTGGCTTAACGATAAGATCTATTACAGAAACACAGAAAAAGAGTAGGGCATGTCCATACTTAGCGGCAAAAAAGTTCTACTTGGAATATCCGGTGGTATAGCCGCATATAAATCGGCCATTTTGGTAAGATCACTTATCAAGGCCGGAGCAAGCGTTAAAGTGGTAATGACGGAGAGTGCTAAAGAATTCGTTACCCCTTTAACGCTTTCTACATTGTCTAAACATCCGGTGTTGTCATCTTTTGTAAATGAAGAAGATGAGAACGATGTATGGAACAGTCATGTAGACCTTGGGCTATGGGCAGACCTGATGGTGGTAGCTCCCGCTACTGCCAATACACTTTCGAAAATGTCCAATGGGGTTTGCGATAATCTCTTGCTGGCCACATACCTTTCTGCTAAATGTCCGGTTTTTGTAGCCCCGGCTATGGACCTGGATATGTACAAGCATCCCTCCACATCAAAATCACTTGAGAAATTAAGATCCTTCGGCAATACGGTGATCCCTGCCGGCACCGGCGAGCTAGCCAGCGGACTAGTGGGTGAGGGGCGTATGGCAGAACCTGATGATATTGTTGCTTTTATTTGTGATCATCTTAAGCGTCAGGCTCCGTTATTCGGTAAAAAGGTCTTGATCACGGCCGGGCCGACGCATGAACCCATCGATCCGGTGCGGTTTATCGGGAATCGCGCCTCCGGAAAAATGGGCTTTGAACTGGCGCACTGCGCAGCCGATATGGGTGCTGAGGTTACCCTTATTTCCGGACCGACCCATCTTGAAGTGGCCAATACAGAAATTACCCTGGTTAGGGTGGTAACGGCCAGAGATATGTACGAAAAGGTTCATGAGTACTATCCCCATACCGATATTGTGGTCATGGCGGCGGCAGTAGCCGATTTCCGTCCTTCAAAGGTTGCAGACCAAAAGATCAAAAAGAAGACCGCCAAAATGGAGATCGCCCTGGAGCCTACACAAGATATATTGGCATCCCTGGGTAAAGCAAAACAGGGGCAATACCTGGTAGGTTTTGCACTGGAAACGGAGAATGAGATGGAAAATGCACAAGGGAAGCTCGAGCGCAAGCACCTTGATGCTATCGTGTTAAATTCGTTAAATGATGAAGGAGCCGGTTTTGATAAACCGACAAATAAAATTACTTTTATCGATAACCGCGGAAAGTCTGTGCCGTTTGCCCTGAAGTCAAAGACCGAAGTGGCAGCCGATATCTTTAACCAAATCCTGCTGCGCTTAAATGCTCAAGAGAATTAACTTCCTTTTATTCCTGATCTTTGGTTATTGTGCCTTTGCACAGGAAATTAACTGCACCGTAATTGTAAATTCCGATCAGGTAGATCAGACCAATCAGCAGATCTTCAGAACCCTCGAGCGCTCCCTGAACGACTTCGTAAACCGCACGCGATGGACCAACATGCAGGTGGAGCCCGAAAAAAGAATAGAGTGCAGCATGCTGTTAACCATTACCGATTACGAGAACAGCAGCTTTAACGGTACCCTCCAGATACAGTCTAATCGAGAGGTGTTTAACAGCAATTACCAATCGCCGGTTTTTAATCACCGCGATAAACAATTCAGTTTTAATTACGTCGAATTTCAGCCGTTGTTCTTCAATCCTAATGTTTTTGATTCGAACCTCACCGCCGTGCTTACCTATTATATCTACGTGATCCTTGGCATCGATGCAGATACGTTTTCAAGAGAAGGGGGAACACCCTTCTTCAAGCAGGCGCAGAATATCGTAGGATTGGCGCAGGGAAGCGGATTTGCAGGTTGGCAACAAACCGACGGAAACCGAACCCGTTGGGAGCTTACCGATAACCTGTTGTCGAATACCTTTAGAGAATACCGTTTGGCGCTGTATAATTACCACCGCCTAGGGATGGACAACATGGCAGAAAATCCGATGCTGGGAAAACGGTCTGTTGCAGCTTCCATGAATTTATTTGCCCGTTTGAATCAGAACAGGCCTAATTCGTTCGTGTTGCAAACCTTCTTTGACGCGAAATCTGATGAGATCGCCAATATCTTTTCCGGTGGTCCTGCCATGGATACGGCCAAGCTGGTCGAAACTCTGGGAAACATAGCTCCGCTTTACACTGATACCTGGTCAAGGATCAAGTAAAATCTCTTTTTTTCGAGGGTAAAATACCTTTATATTTGGGGATAAAATTTTAAGTCTTGCTAAGATCTCTAAGTATTAAGAATTATGCCCTTATCGATACACTTCAAGTGAATTTCGATGGGGGATTTATCACCATAACCGGTGAAACAGGGGCCGGAAAATCCATTCTCCTAGGCGGACTCTCCCTGATCCTGGGGAAGCGAGCCGACCTGAACAGTCTCAGGGACCCGGAGTCAAAATGTGTTCTGGAAGCAGCCTTTGACGTACGTGGTTACGAACTGGCAGAATTCTTTGCGCAAGAAGATCTCGATTATGAGGAGCAAACAATTATCAGGAGAGAGATCCTGCCTAGTGGAAAATCAAGGGCTTTTATTAATGATACCCCAGTGACCCTGACCGTTCTTGCATCACTTGGGGAACAGCTGGTAGATATCCACTCCCAACACCAAACCCTGAGGCTTACAGAGAACGATTTTCAGTTCAGGTTTGTCGATGCCGTTGCCGGAGTGGGTGGCATGCTTCAGGATTACAGAAAGAAACTGCGCGCTTTCAGAAAAGAAGAAAAGCAACTCATGCAATTGCAGGAGCAGAAACAGCAGGCCATCAAGGAACATGATTACAACCAGTTTTTGCTCAATGAGCTCATCGAAGCAAAATTAGAACCCGGACTTCTTGAAGAGCTTGAAGGCACGTACGAACGCCTGAGTAATGTAGAGCTCATCAAAGAGCAGTTAGGCTATGGTACACAATTGCTCGAAGCAGAGCAATATGGCATCCTTAACCAACTTACCGACCTTAAGAATGCTGTAAATAAGCTGGCTTCTTTTGGGGAGGAATACAAAGAACTGGCCGGAAGAATAGCATCGGTTTTTCTCGAGCTCGATGATGCCGGGAATGAATTGATCGGCCTGGAGGGGAATTTGGAAGACGATCCTGCCCTGCTTGAGCAGGTAAACACCAGGTTACAACAACTCTATGACCTGCAAAAGAAGCATGGGGTGCAGGAAGTAGAAACACTAATGGAGATCAGAGATGCCCTTGAAGAGAAGGTAGTGGCCACCGAAGGACTTGACGAGGAGATCGCAAGGGCCGAGGCAAGGGTTGCAGCCCTTAGGGAGGAGCTTCATACCGCCGCCAAAGCCATTAGGGTGAAAAGAACCGAGGTGATCCCCGGTCTGAAGAAAGCGTTGGAGACAGCACTTATGCCCTTGGGAATGCCCAATGCACGTTTTGATATGGCCATCGTACCGGTTGATGAATTCAGACCTAATGGTATGGATGAACTCGAATTCCTTTTTTCTGCCAACAAAGGAGGTAGCTTTAATGAACTTAAGAAGGTGGCTTCCGGGGGAGAATTGTCGAGGATCATGCTGGTGATCAAATCCATGCTGGCGGGATATATGAAGCTCCCTACGATCATGTTCGATGAGATCGATACCGGAGTGTCGGGAGAGGTGTCTAACAAAATGGCAGCGATCATGCAAAAAATGAGCGCTTCCATGCAGGTGTTCACCATTACGCACCTCCCTCAGGTAGCAGCGCGGGGTAACCGGCAATTTAAGGTGTTTAAGGCAGAGGCCAATGGGCGAACCGTTACCGGGATCAAGGAACTGAGCGATGAGGAACGCGTTGAAGAATTGGCAGAAATGCTGGGCGGGAAGACCCTGACCGATTCTGCACTGGCTCATGCCAAGGAATTACTGGCCGTAAAAGAATAGGCTTTTGCGATGCCCAAGCCCTTAGAATTGTGCGCTTCACTCAAGGTTTTAAGAATAATTTCAATATTTTTGAACCCTCAATAAACAACTGATAACAGAAATTAACAATTAAGTATATGGCTTACAACTTATTAAAAGGGAAAAGAGGGATCATCTTCGGAGCTCTTGATGAGAATTCGATCGCGTGGAAAACAGCTGTAAGGGCTCATGAAGAAGGAGCTCAGTTCGTTTTGACCAATGCGCCTATTGCCATGCGTATGGGTAAGATCAAGGAATTGGCAGAAATGACCGGAGCAGAGATCATCCCGGCCGATGCGACCAATATAGAAGATCTTGAGAATCTCGTAGAGAAGTCTATGGAGATCCTTGGAGGAAAGCTCGATTTTGTGCTGCACTCTATCGGTATGTCTGTAAACGTTAGAAAAGGCCGCGCCTATACCGACGAGAACTACAGTTTTACAGAAAAAGGATGGGACGTTTCAGCGCTTTCTTTCCACAAGGTGTGTCAAACGCTCTATAAGAAAGATGCTATGAACGAGTGGGGTAGTGTAGTAGCCCTTACCTATATGGCTGCTCAACGTACCTTCCCTGATTACAATGATATGGCCGATAACAAGGCGTACCTCGAGTCGATCGCAAGAAGTTTTGGATACTTCTTCGGTAAAGACAAAAAGGTTCGTGTAAACACTATTTCTCAGTCTCCGACTCCTACCACGGCCGGACAAGGGGTTAAAGGATTTGACGGATTCCTGGCGTATGCAGATATGATGTCGCCTCTGGGGAATGCTACTGCCGATGATTGTGCAGACTATACCATTTCGCTGTTCTCAGACCTTACTAAAAAGGTAACCATGCAGAATCTTTTCCACGATGGAGGATTCTCGAACACCGGAGTGAGTAATGAGGTTATGGACAAGTTCATGTCGTAACTCATTTTAAAAAATATCCCACAAGCCACCTTCCCAAAGGTGGCTTTTTTTATGCCATAATGTCTATTTTTGTAAGGATTGGTGCCTTAGGCGCCAATAGTATTTTTTTACTGCTATGGATCTATCGTATTCTTTTATTATCCCCGTATATAACAGGCCTCAGGAGATCAGGGAACTTTTGGAGACCATGACCGCCCTGGAGGGGGATATTCCGTTCGAGGTGGTTATCGTGGAAGATGGCTCTGACCTCGATGCCCGGGAGGTGGTTGCTGCATTTGACAACCTGCTTGACATCTCCTATTATCAAAAGGAGAACTCGGGACCCGGAGACTCTCGTAATTATGGTATGAGGCATGCGCGAGGTAATTACTTCATCATTCTCGATTCGGATTGTCTGTTACCGCCTTCGTATTTGCAGGCTGCAGACAGGGAACTTAGAACGGCTTATGTAGATTGTTACGGGGGTCCTGACGCTGCACACACCTCGTTCACCGATCTGCAAAAAGCCATCAACTACGCTATGACCTCGGTACTAACCACCGGAGGAATTCGCGGTGGTAAAAAGGCTGTGAACAAGTTTCAGCCCAGGAGCTTCAATATGGGGATCTCTAAAGCGGCATTTGAACGCACCGGCGGATTCGGTACGATACATCCCGGAGAAGATCCCGATCTCACGATCAGGATCTGGAAGGCCGGATACGAGACCCGGCTCTTCCCGGAAGCCTATGTGTTTCATAAGCGCAGGATCTCCTGGAATACCTTTTATACACAGGTGAGGAAATTTGGAAAGACGCGGCCGATCTTAAATTCCTGGCATCCTCATACCCGAAAGCTCACTTACTGGTTTCCGACGGTTTTTGTGCTCGGACTGTTGATATCCCTCTTTGCCGCCTTGTTGGGTTGGTATCTGCCATTACTCGCTTATGGTGCGTATTTCGTTGCCGTATTCGCAGATGCCCTTAGAAAAGAAGGTTCGCCCAAGGTAGCGCTAATGGCCGTTGTCGCCGTGCTGGTGCAATTTACAGGATACGGTTTGGCCTTTGTATACTCTCATATTTTAGTTAATTTACTGCGAAAGGACCCGAAACAGGTCTTTCCAAATCTTTTCTTTAATTAAAATCGCTATTCGTGAAAAAGGTTTCCCAGGCATTACGCAGACCTAAATCCCTTGTTTTTTTGGGATTTTTGTTGTTGTCTTTCCTTATATGGCTCATGATCACCCTTTCGGGGAAATACATCACTACAGTGAGAATGCAGGTGGCTTACGTGAATGTTCCCCAGGAAAAACTTTTGCTTGGCGACCCTGATCATTATGTAGATGCCAGTGTTTATGCCAACGGATACCGTTTGCTTAACAACCGGTTCTTTGGTAAGGAGCTGGCGCTTAATGTGTCGTCTTTTAATGCGGGTAAGCAAGGGTATTACCTCACCCGTACCGACTTGGAGAATCAAATGAAAGGAGAACTGGAGGGCTTGGAGATCCGACGGGTCTTAAAAGATACCTTATGGCTGTCGCTTGGTTCGAATGCTGCTAAAAAGGTAAAAGTAGTTCCGGATCTGACCGTGACTTTTCAGGAAGACCATGAATATGCCACTCCGCTAGAAGTAGAGCCGGACAGTATATGGGTAAGAGGTCCGGAAGATATGGTCTCTGCCATGGACAGTGTAATTACAGAAAAGATCGTATTGCGTTCGGTAAAAGAAGACTTTGTAAGAGAGGTGAGCCTCTTTATTCCCGACTCCCTGAAAAAATTAAAGTTTGATGAGCAAAAGGTGGTGATCAATGCAGAAGTATCGCGATATTCAGAGAAGATGCTTGAAGTACCCTTATCGGTGACCAATGTACCGGAAGGGGTAAGTATCAAGACCTTTCCTTCGGCCATAAGAGTACTTTGTAAGGCCGATATTGCAGACCTCAAGCGTTTAGTGCCTTCCGGGTTCAGGGTCGAATGCGATTTTAAGGAAACCCGGTCAGACCAGCCTTTTTTACTTCCCCATATCACAGAAAAACCATCATTCGTAAGATCTGCAACGCTACTGGATAACAAGGTAGAATATTTAATAAACAGGTCATGATAGTAGGATTAACAGGAGGGATAGGGAGCGGAAAATCGACAGTAGCAGGCATGTTTCGCGATTTAGGTGTTCCGGTATTCATCGCCGATCAGGAAGCAAAAAGCATCATGGATCACGATCAGGAGGTGAAGGAGGCGATATGTGCTTTGTTGGGAAAGGAAGCTTATCATGATGATGGACCGGACCGTGCCTATATCGCGTCTGTAGTATTTAAAGACCGGGAGATGCTCGATAAGCTCAATGGGATCATTCATCCTGCAGTGCACAAGAGGTTTGATACTTGGTATAAGGCACAAAAAGCCCCCTATGTGATCTACGAAGCTGCCATTTTGTTCGAGCAGGGAGGTAATGAAAAGTGCGATAAGGTGATCCTGGTAACAGCACCCCGGGAAATACGCATTTCCAGGGTGACCAAAAGAGACCGTGCCAGCCGTGAACAGGTGCTGGAACGTATGAATAATCAATGGCCTGATGAAAAGAAGATTCCGCTGGCCGATATTGTTATAGAAAACATAGAATTGGAGGAAACATTGCGAATAGTGAAAAATATTCACCAACTTTATGTTAAAAATTAAAAAACATCAAAGATTTTAACATTTTTGTTAAGGTGAGGTTAAATCCTTAACGGGGGTGATTCCAAACACTTAATTTTGGCAAAATGAGTAGACGCTTATTTGTCCTTTTGGTGATCCTGATGAGCCTGTCGTTGATCGGAATAATCTTCGTTCAGGGATACTGGATCAAAACTGCTGTGGAAGATAAGGAAGAGCAATTTTCCAATACCATCTCCCAGGTACTTCAGGAGGTAGCCTCTAAGATGGAAGAGAAGGAGTTTCGGGAAACACTGGATTACTACCTGAAGCTGCATGATAGCCTGGACCTTTCTGAGGTAAGTAAGTTCAAGGAGTTCATGGTGATCATTCCCGATGACCGGAGTAATGAGACCTTTATTTACAGGCATGGGATCCTGGAAGAAGATTATCAGATTCCCCCTTCGTTCATTGAAAACAGCACAGATTCGCTGATCGTAAAGAATTACACCTCCCGAAGAACTACCGAGGTGGTTCGGGAAGAATATGGAATAGACGGTAAAGTTTACAGCCCTGTAGAGCGTATAGAGAAGATCGGAAATCTCGATCAGATCGACAGGATCGCTATGGAAGAGATGTTTCGCGAACGCGGGAAACGACTCCCGATTCACTCCAGGGTAGATGTTAGAGACATCGACCTGGTCCTGCAACAGGAATTGCGCAATCACGGGGTGGAACTCGATTATGAGTTCGGGATCTACAGTCGCGGCTTGCCCACCCGGGTAAAGACCGACGGATTCCAGGGCTTGCAGAGCTCTTCGTACAAGACCCCGATATTCCGGGATAGTGAAGGTTCCAGTAGTTATAACCTGCTGATAGGCTTTCCGAAAAAGAAACGGTTTCTGATCTCGTCGATCCTTGGTATGGCCATGATGTCTGTCGTGTTCACCCTGATCATTATCGTAGCCTATTCAAGTGCCCTATACCAGCTTATTCGTCAGAAACAGATCTCGGAGATCAAGACCGATTTTATCAATAATATGACGCATGAGTTCAAAACGCCCATTGCGACCATTAACCTGGCGCTTGACGCGATCAAGAACCCACGCACGCTTGAAGATAAGGACAAGGTCATGCGCTATTTGCAAATGATCAAAGATGAGAACAAGCGTATGCACGCACAGGTAGAGAATGTACTGCGTATCTCTCGTCTGGAAAAGAACCAGCTGGATATTACCAAGGATAAGGTCGATGTGCATGAACTCATCGATGAGGCCGTTGCACATGTCGAGCTTATGGTAGAAAACAGGGGCGGACATATTAACTTACACCTGGATGCCGAAAGAACCGAGATCCTCGGGAATGAGTTTCACCTGGCCAATATTCTGGTTAATGTATTGGATAACGCCAATAAATATTCGCCTGAAAAGCCGGAGATCGATGTGTATACGGAGAATGTGAAGAACAGTATCCTTATACGTGTCTCAGATAAAGGTGCCGGAATGAGTAAGGCGGTGCTAAAGCGGATCTTTGAAAAATTTTACCGGGAATCAACCGGGAACATTCACAATGTTAAAGGCCACGGTCTTGGGCTGGCATACGTGAAAAATATTGTAGAAGACCATCAGGGCGAAGTATACGCCGAAAGTGAAAAAGATAAAGGAAGTACCTTTTTTATAAAGTTACCTTTAATATAAGCATATGGAAACAGTAAATAAAAAGATCTTATTAGTAGAAGACGACCCTAATTTTGGGGTGGTACTTAAAGATTATCTCGCCATGAACGACTTTGACGTTACCCTGGCGAAAAACGGAATGGAAGGTTTTGAAAAGTTCCGCAAGGATAATTTCGACCTCTGTATTCTCGACGTGATGATGCCCTATAAGGACGGATTCACCCTGGCTAAGGAGATCAGGGATAAAGACGAGAAGATCCCTATTATTTTCCTTACCGCAAAATCACTGAAGGAAGATGTTTTAAAAGGGTATAAGGTTGGGGCAGACGACTACCTCAACAAGCCTTTTGATTCTGAGGTGCTACTGTTTAAGATCAAAGCCATATTGCAGCGCAAGAGTACAGAATCTCTAGCAGATAGCAAGCAGTTCGAGTTCCAGATCGGAAATTTCCACCTGAACTCAAAACTGCGATTTCTCACCTACAAAGATGAGGAGCCAACAAAACTATCGCCTAAGGAGAACGAACTGCTCAGATTGCTGGCCCTTCACGAGAATGACCTCATGCCTCGTGAGCTGGCCCTTACCAAGATCTGGAGAGACGATAACTATTTCACCTCCAGAAGTATGGACGTGTATATTGCCAAGCTCCGTAAATACCTCAAAAAAGATGATCTTGTAGAGATACTGAACATTCATGGCGAAGGTTTCCGTCTCGTGGTAAAAGACCAGTCTGAGAGTAAGGCATAATCGCATTACTGTTTACATAGAATATGTAAAGCCCGGATTTCCGGGCTTTTTCTTTTTTACACATTCATTGAAATTGGTGACATATTTTTCTTTTTTCTTCTGTTTAATACACGCTTTCTTTCCAATACACCAAAGGTCACCCTTCTTATTACTAAACGAGTTGATCGCGCTAAGATCCTGTTGGTTAGGCTCTTGCCTGTTCATGATGAAAGTCCATGTGTAGTTTATTGGATTATCTGTTTATTTTGTTGGTAATTTTATATATATTTTCTTACAATCTAAATCATAAATTTCATGAAAAGACTACTCTTAACGATGCTTTCATTGTGGTGCTTTTCCTTTGCTGTGGCGCAGACCGTAAGTGGAACTGTGACAGATAGTAAAGGGGTGCCCCTCCCGGGAGTATCTATTTTGATCAAAGGTACGACCAAGGGTACCTCGACGAACTTTGACGGTGAATTTACCGTTCAGGCTTCTGCAAGTGATATTCTGGTATTTTCCTATGTAGGGATGCAAACCAGGGAAGTCCTGGTGGAAGGGAGAAGTATGATCAACATAACAATGGAGCCAGATGCTCAGGCACTGGATGAAGTTGTTGTAACTGCCTTAGGTATTCAGCGGGACAAAAAGGCGTTGGGATACGCCAGTCAGCAACTGGATACCGAGCAAATTCTTCAGGTTCCGGAAACCAATGTGGTAAACGCCCTGCAGGGTAAGGTAGCCGGAGCTCAGATCACCCGTGGAGGAGGAGCTCCCGGTCAAGGCTCACGAATTATTATTCGTGGAGTTAACTCTCTTGACCCAAATGCAGATAACCAGCCCCTTTTCGTTGTAGATGGGGTACAGATCAGTAATGACCAACTTACCGTAGGTGGGGGAGGATTTAGAGGTATGTCGAATCGTGCTTCTGACCTGGATCTGAGTGATGTAGAAAGTATATCTGTTCTTAAAGGAGGTGCTGCAACTGCCCTCTATGGAGTTAGAGCAAAAAACGGGGCGATCATAATCACCACCAGATCGGGTAAGACCGGTCGAACCCAGTTTAATCTTTCGGCTAGTAGTGGGATCGATTATGTAAACAAATATCCTAAGGTGCAGCAAGAGTATACCCAGGGATTTGCCGGTAACTACGATCGCGACAGTTTTTGGCCTACCTGGGGACCTACAGTAGAGGAGGCGCGAGCCATTGATCCTGAACACCCGGAAGAGCTCTTTAATAATTTCAGGAATGCTTATCAGACGGGGTATAATACCAATCTTCACTTTGATGCTTCAGGAGGTAATGAAAAGTCGTATTTCTATTCTTCCCTGGGACATTTTTACCAGCAAGGGGTATTGCCATTTGCAGATTTTGGAAGAATTTCTGCAAAGATCAACGGAAAGGTTCAGGTAGCAGATAATTTCAGTATCAATGCTTCTGCAAATTATATCAATTCCGGAGGTAATCGGGTTGACGTTGACCTGTTCAATACCCGATTGATCTATTGGGCACCTCAAACAGATGTGAACGATTATGAGTTCACCGATGGCCCTCTGGCCGGAACCATGAAAGGATACCGCTTTGATGGCAGTTTGGGAAATAACCCTATCTACGGTGCCAAAACCAACCGCCTTGTAGACGATGTGAACAGGGTGATCGGAAATATGGGCTTTAACTGGGAGCCCGTAAAGGCGCTGGATGTACAATATCGCTTTGGTATCGATTACTATAGTGATGCACGAACCGGCTTTGCTCCCGGACCTACGGGAATCGCCAATGAAAATGTATTTGAGAACAACGGATTAGGGTATGTTCGGGAAACGCGAATTAACAGTATGGACCTGAATTCCAACCTGATCATGAGTTATAATACTAAACTCTCCGACGATTTAGACTTTACCATTCGCGGAGGTCTTGATGTGTTTCAACAAGATTACGACAGGGTAACCACCAATGGGGCTGAACTCGATGTGTATAACTTCTTTAGTTTGCAAAATGCTTCTATAATCACGTCCAATCAGTTCAAGTCGCGAAGAAGGATCGTAGGACTTTACGGGGAGGCCAGTTTCGGATATAAGGACTTTCTTTATCTTACCGTTACAGACAGAAATGACTGGACCTCGACCTTAGGCAGTGATAATCGTTCGTTCAATTATTATTCGGTGAGTGGTTCTTTCGTATTCTCTGACCTGTTTGATATGCCGGAGTGGTTTGATTTTGGAAAATTCAGAACCTCCTATGCTGAAAGGGGATCTGATCCTGATCCATACCTCACCTCTGATGTGTACGTACCTACCGCCTCCGGATTTCCTATTGGCGATGTGACCGGTTGGACACGTGGAGGAAATAAAGCCGATCCTAATCTCGTTGCCGAGATCTCGAAGGACTTCGAGATCGGTGCTGAACTCAAGTTCTTTAACAATCGTTTAGGGGTCGATATTGCCTGGTATACCACCGATGCACAGAACTCTCTCCTGAGTTTGCCGGTACCTTTATCTACCGGTTACGACCGTTATACAACGAATGTGGGAACACTGCGCAATTCGGGGATAGAACTTATTTTGAACGCTACCCCTGTTCAAACAACCGATTTTACCTGGGATTTCCTATTAAACTTCTCCAATAACAAGAATGAGGTTATTGAGATCTTTAATGATATTAACGGTATTTTCCTTGGGAGTGACTTCGGGTATGCGGGGAGTTCTGCTTCACAGGCAATTTACCTGGGGCAGGCATATGGTGCTATTTTAGGAACATCCTATGCGCGTTATTACGAAGATCCTGCCGATGAAGATCCTTTGGTAGTAGATAAAGACCGTCCTATTCTCATTGGGGAAGATGGCTACCCTGTTCGAAACAGCGAACAAAAAATTATTGGTAACAGTACACCGGACTGGTTGATGAATATCTCAAATACCCTTAGTTATAAGAACTGGACCCTCGGTTTTGCCTTTGATTTTCGTCAGGGATTTGAAAAATTCAACAACCTGGATAACTTTCTTGCAGCCTTTGGTACGGCCGATTATACCACCAACAGGGATGACATCGTAGTTTTTGAAGGCGTTACTGCCGACGGGCAGCCTAATACCAAGGAAGTGTTCTTAGGACAAGCAAATGCTCCGGATGGATTTACGGCGTTAAGCGGAGGTTATTACCGTAACATCTATCGCGGGATCACAGAGAATTTCGTGCAGGATGCATCATGGGTTCGACTTCAAAATCTAAGCCTTACTTACGCTATGCCGGGTAACTTTACCGATGCAATGGGCCTCTCCAGAGCAAGCCTTACCCTTAGTGGTACCAACCTGTTCTTATGGACCGATTACAAAGGTTGGGATCCGGAGAGTTCGATCAATCCCGGTAATGCTAACGGATTCAATGGTCTGGCAGCTCACCCCGGTCTTAAAACCTATGCGGCAACCCTAAAACTTTCATTCTAATCATGAGAACTATGATGAAAAAAGCAATCTATATTTTTGTAGCAGCACTCGTGCTTTCGGGTTGTGATAATTATTTGGATATCAATGAAAATCCGAATGCTGCCACCCAGCCACCCCTGGATGGTTTGCTGGCCAATACGACCTATAATTCCGGTATTAACGTATACCGATTTGGAGGTACTACCTCATTCTATACACAGTACCTCGCTTCGCCTAACGAAGCCAGTGCCACAGATATCTATGAACGAATCAATACCGATGGTACCTGGGGAGGTATTTACAATATGCTCTCAGACCTCTCTGATATGCAAAGCCTTGCAGAAGAAGGGGAGTCTGTTCATTATGCGGGTATCGCCAAAACCCTTACGGCTTTGAACCTCGGTATGGGAATCGATGTTTATGGTGATATGCCATTTTCTGAAGCACTTAATTTTCAGTCGCTCTTTCCCGGATATGACGATCAGCAGGTGCTTTACCAGGAGATCGTGAATCTTCTTGATGAGGCTATTGCCGATTTTAACGCTGAGAATTTGGGCGAAACCGTTCCGGCGTCCAGTGATTTTATACACGCAGGAGATATCGAAGCCTGGAGCAGAACGGCATATGCGCTAAAAGCTCGTTACCTGAATCATTTGTCAGGTACCGGAAGCTATGACCCTAATGCGGTTCTTAACGCCGTAGCATCGGCTTATGCTTCTAATGAAGACGATGCCCAGATCAGTGAGTTCCAGAACAGGAACCCCTGGGGGCAAGTTGCGGTGAACAATGCAGGACTTATCCTTGGAGGATGGTTGTCTGAGCAGGTGATCGATGCTATGAACGGTACCACCTTTGGAGTATTTGATCCCAGACTTCCTCTTATAACTGATGCGCTTCCTGATGGGGTAACCTATCGCGGAACGGTTAACGGAGAGGGACGTATAGGTGACGGGACCGTACAGGAAGAGTGTTACCTGACCACTACCGGATTCTATTCTTCCGATGATTCTCCCTTACTCATGGTCACCTATGCAGAGGTGAAATTCATCGAGGCCGAAGCAGCTTTCAGGGCCGGTAATTCCGATGCAGCCTATGCGGCTTACCTCGAAGGTATTGCTGCGCATATGGATAAGTTGGGAGTGTCTGTGGCCGATCGCGACAGCTATCTTGCAGATCCTGCTGTTGGAGTAGGAGCATCCGGATTAACACTGGACCTGATCTTTAAGGAAAAATATGTGGCTATGTTCCTGCATCCCGAATCATGGGTCGATGCAAGGCGTTTTGATTACGGTTATCAGGACTTTACAGTGCCTACTAATAATGAATTGGGGACTAACTTTATTTTGCGTTTTGATTATCCGGATACCGAATACCTTCGAAATCCCGATAATGTACCCACTGTAGATCTCACCACTCCGATCTTCTGGGATGTGAATTAAACCGGTCTGTTTACAGATAAAGCCATTACAAAAAAAGACCTCTTTCGATCGAAAGAGGTCTTTTATTATGGGTTGGTTGGTTGTGGGTTGATGGTTAATCTTTAAAGATCTTCTCAGGCGTGCTGCCTTTTTTCTGTACGATCGCAGGGTTGCCGATGTAGTGTACATCTCCACCCGAATTCGTGCGAACATCGATCTTATCGGTTGCGTTTACCTTGATGTCGGCGCCACTACTGGCTTCGGCCTTGGCGTTAAGTGCTGTAAGCCCCGAAGCATCGATATCGCTCCCGCTGCTGGCGTGAGCCGTCAGGTTAGTGGTCATACCGCGAACATCGAGATCAGAACCACTTGAAGATTCCAGTACGATATCATCGCTTTCAACTTCTACGCGAATATCGGCGCCACTCGACGTTCTTAGGTGGAGGGTGCTGGCTTTGATAACCCCGGTACTCCACAGCTCTGCGCCACTGTTACTTTCCAGTTTTGCAACGTCGGGCATGCTTACAAAGACCTTTTTTGCCGAGGCCCATCCGATCGCTTTCTCGCAATGTACTTTCAGGGTATTACCCTTGATCTCGGTAATGATAAGGTCCTGGAGGTTCTCATCGGCTTCCACGCTTACGCGGAGTTCGTTGTCCTGGTGTACGATTACGTCCAGGCCTTCTGAGGCTTCGATGGCGTTAAATGATCCTTCAATATTTCTGTCTTCGGTAACCACGTTTCCATTTCCTTTTTCTCCGGTTCCTATAAATCCGAACTGGCAGGAACATAGGGTTAACGATAGTATGAATGCGGTGATGAATTTGATTAGCGTGCTCATAATTTTTGATTTGATCCGGTTGCCCGGTTGATTGATGAATGGTTTGTTGTGTTATTCGTTGTTAAGCGTATCTGTCTCGGTTGTGTTTACAGGGTTTTCAGGCTGAACATCAGCCGTGTCTGCCGCTGTGGTTGTTTCCTCTTCTTCAGCTGGAGTTTCTTCACAGTCGATGCATTTAACGGTTTCGTCTTCAGACATCTCATAGATGTGTTCGCTGTGTCCGCGCTTATAGTCGGTATAGCCCTGAGCACCCACAGTTCTGAAATATTCATTGGTAGGCGAATCGAATTTGATACGGGTACCGGAGGGGAGGTAGAAGGTGGCTACCACTTCCTGATCCCTGAACTTCTGGTTAACATCACTCAGCCAGTAATTATCGGCTGTTACGGTGTTGTTTTCCACTTGCAGGTTGTATCGTACATTTTCTGCTCGTTCAAAGGCATCGTCGTAGGAGGCACCTCGAGACCTGCGTTGGATCTCTACATAGGCATTAGCCTCTGCCGATTTTCTGATCCAGAATTCAACATCGTCAGAATAAATATGTTTTACGCCGTTTATAGCAACAATGTCAAAATCGTTGTCGTTAAGGAACCTCCCGTTAAAATTCGTATTGGAGTTTACCTTGATCGTAAGCGTGTCAGACGGCATGACGTTCAACGCTACCGTATTCGTAGTCTTGCCTGAAACTGCACGTTGTGAAGTTTGCTGCACTCCCAGGGAGATAAGACCAGCCAGCGACAGGATCCAAAGAGCCAGTAGCGAGAATTGCGCTACGCGTCCCAATGAGTTCAGGTTATTCACCACGATCTTTAGTCCGAGATAAAAGAGGAAAAAGAACGGGATCCCGACAGCAAAGAATACCAGTAAACTAATGAGCCAAAGGGGAGCATCTACGTTCATGGCCACCAGGTTGGTCCAGTGCTGCTCTCCAAACATATTAAAGGAGCCCGCAGTGAACAGACCTACCAGTAAGGCGATGAGGGTAGAGGCTGCAGTGAGGATAAGGATGATTCCGATAAATTTACCAACCACTCTGAACAGGGTGGTTACGATATTACCCAGAGTACCGAAAAAACCCCTGGAACCATCCTTTACCGACTTTCCCACCTGCTCGTAGTCTACGTTCTTTACCTTTTCGGTTACCGTATCAATTCCCTCCTTTATCTTTTTTTCGATATTGGTGATATTGATGGGTTCCCCGGTCATGGCGAGTTTTTCGGCAGTACTCTTCGCTTCCGGTACAAGAACCCAGAAAAGCACATAGGCTACGATTCCGAATCCTGAAAATACCGTGGTCAGAATAAATAAGAGGCGGATCCAAAGTACATCGATCCCCAGGTAGTGCGCCAAACCTGCCGATACCCCGGAAACATACTGGTTGTCTATATCCCTGAAGAGTTTCTTAGGCTCTTTGGTAGCTCCTGTTGCCTTTTTATAAGGCTCTTCGTCGGCGAAGATCTCTTCATCTACCATATAATCTTCCGGCTGTCCCATGATCTCAATGACCTGATTGACTTCCTGGGTGGTGATCACCTGGCGGTCTGATTGCTGACGTTCGGTGAATAGTTCGGCTATCCTCGCTTCAATGTCGGCCATGATCTCGTCGCCTCCGGGGGTTCCGGAAAACGAACGCTTGATGGCCTCGAGATAGCCCTGTAGCTTTCTGTATGCGTCTTCATCGATATGAAAGAAGGTGTTCGCAAGGTTTATATTGACTGTCTTATTCATTGTTAGTGCTTTTTGATCGGGTTACTAGGTTAACGGCGTTTCTTAACTCGTCCCAGGTGGTGTCGAGCTCTTTGAGAAAATTCGTGCCGTCTTCGGTTAATGCGTAATATTTTCTAGGTGGTCCTGAGGTTGACTCTTCCCAGCGATAGGTGAGAAGACCTGCGTTCTTTAGCCTTGTGAGTAAGGGGTAGATGGTACCCTCTACGACAAGCATTTTGGCATCTTTGAGCGTGTCAAGGATCTCAGAAGCATACTTGTCTTCGCTCTCAAGGATCGAAAGAATACAGTACTCCAAAACTCCTTTCCTCATCTGTGCCTTTGTGTTCTCTATATTCATGGTTACATAATGCTTTAAATTAAACTGTTCGTTTTTTGATTGATTAATGATTGATTGATGATGATGATTTTTGATTAATGATTGATGTTCTGGTGTTTATTTTATAAAGTTTATGGTTAGCGGATAATTGTACAGTATGCCTTTCGATGCTCTGATCCCGGCGATGATACTACATGCCACATCGAGAATTAATAGCGCAAAGAACAACAGGCCTGCAATACCTACAGGGATCATTCTCAGGCTTAGATCGTAAAAACTTCTTACCGGCAGATCGATACTGTGCGTGTTGTGCTCCAGTAAATTCGCCATTTGAAAGAAATCGAATGCCGTAAAGAATAGGAACGGTATGCATACGATCCCCAGGATAAGACTGTATAAAAGTACACTGATCTGGAAGTTCAGAGCATTTCTTCCGTTAATGTCAACAAAAGAAGATTGACTCTTATTCGATATCCAAAGGATCAGGGGTAGAATAAAATTCCCAAAAGGAAAAAAGTACTTCGAAAAGGTCGATATATGAATGATCGAAGCCAGGTTCATTTGATGTTTTGTGAGGGTGGTGTCCATAACTGTTTTGATGATTAATTGATTGATGCTATAGAAGATAATTTCCTTTACCTTGTAATTTCTTATACAAATATATATCCAAAAGAAGGTATTATGCAATACAAAGTACTATAATTTAACATTTATTTAAGATTTATCTCCTTACAGAGTCTTCGTAATAATCAATATTTTAGAGCAGCTAAATACAAGAAGCATGACATTTACGCCTTCCAAACTCAATACGTTCACCTTTTTTAAATTGCCGGCTGCCTGGTTTACCGGGGTAAGGGTAGAAGCTTTAGAAGATCACAGGGCAATTACCCGGGTTACACATCGCTGGGTAAATCAGAATCCTTTTAATTCGATGTTTTGGGCCGTACAGGGTATGGCAGCCGAATTGGCCACCGGGGTTTTGGTCATGTCGCATATAAAATCAAGTGGTAAAGCAGTGAGCATGCTGGTGCTTAATAATAAGGCCTCATTTAGCAAAAAGGCCAAGGGTACCATACGATTTACCTGTGAAGATGGTGAGAAGCTCGCAGGAGTTATGGAGGAGGTTTTGCGTTCTTCGGAAGGGCAGACCTGTTGGATGCGCGCTACAGGCAGGGACGAATCGGGAGATGTGGTTTCTGTGTTCGATTTTGAATGGACGTTACGTAAAAAGTAAGCGACTCTGTAACATTTATGGTCGTGGGAGTACTTATATATTGAATTTAAACCAGCACCTATGAACGCACATGAAATAGATTACCATATATATGGCGAAGAAATGCAATATGTAGAAATAGAACTCGATCCGCAGGAGGCTGTGATCTCTGAGGCGGGGAGTTTTATGATGATGGAGGACGGATTAAAAATGGACACCATCTTTGGCGATGGCTCCAATCAGGACAATAGTGTTCTTGGCAAGATCTTTTCTGCCGGGAAACGACTGCTTACGGGAGAGAGTCTCTTTATGACGGCCTATCTCAACAATGCTTCGGTGAAGCGAAAAGTAAGTTTTGCATCGCCTTACCCCGGAAAGATCGTTCCTATTGACCTTACAGGGTACCAGGGAAAGTTTATCTGTCAAAAGGACGCCTTTCTTTGTGCCGCCAAAGGCGTTTCTGTGGGGATCGAATTCTCGAAGCGTTTGGGGCGTGGCCTGTTCGGTGGGGAAGGATTTATCATGCAAAAGCTTGAAGGTGACGGTATGGCCTTTGTTCACGCCGGAGGTACCCTGGCCCGTAAAGAACTTCAGGCCGGGGAGGTGCTTAAGGTAGATACGGGATGTATCGTGGGCTTCACCAAAGACGTAGATTACGATATTGAGTTTGTTGGAGGAATAAAGAATACGGTTTTCGGAGGGGAAGGACTTTTCTATGCCACTCTTCGAGGTCCCGGCACTGTGTACATCCAGTCGCTTCCGTTTAGTCGCCTGGCAGAGCGGGTGCTCTCTTCGATACCTCGCAAGGGAGGCAGAAGCAGAGGTGAAGGCTCTGTACTTGGCGGACTCGGTGATCTGATGGACGGTGATAATCGTTTCTGATCACCAGTTAAAGATCTTTGTAAAGATAAACACGCCTTTTATCCATTACGCTATACTTTAATAATGGTCTCGTATCCATTCCAGGATCGGGGCCATTCTTTGTTTTACGGCCGTACTTGATTCCCGGTAGTGGTTGTTCATAAAACTAAAAACGAGTAGTTTGCCGGAGCGGGTTTCCAGGTAGCCGCTAAGGTTGTAATTATTGCTCAGCGTTCCGGTCTTGGCGTGAACATAGGGGGTGTTGTCTGCATCAGGGAAATACCTTTTGAGCGTACCCGATACCCCGCCTTCCGGGAAAAAGGCGAATAAGCGCTCCGTACCGTAGCATTCGTAAAGTTGCGTAAGGGTGGCCACCATAGACTCCGGGGTAAAGAGATTATATCTTGAAAGTCCGGAACCGTCTACCCACCTGGGTTGTTGTTTGAGGTGGGCCAAAGGTCCTTCAAGGATAAAGGCGATAGCTTTTTCGGGATCCAGGGTGTCGCTTATCATTCCTGAGGCCTGAATAAGGAGTTGTTCTGCAAGAAAGTTGTCGCTGTTCTTCATCATACGTTTGTATACGCTATCGGCTGGAATGCCATAGATGGTTTCCCATGTTTCGCCGGGTGCCGCCTCAACGAGGTCGACCTTTTTGTCAAGGTAGGTTTCAAGAAGCATACGGGTGGCTGTCGTATCGGTAATATAGGGTATCTCCAGGGTGTCTGTATGATCCCGGGTATGGAGGTAAAAGTGATTAATGTGCTGGTCTCTTGAAAATTTTGGAGGTTCCTGCTCCCATCGATGCTCAAAACCTTCCGGAGATATCCAGTGGGCGCTGTCAGCAGGGGTAGCGGCCATGACCACATTTCCGTATAACGGCAGTTCGCTGCGTTCCGGAGCGTAGTACGCATCATAGTCGCCCCATGACCATCCGGGGCCCATGGCATGCGCGTCCAGTTGATCATAGACCCAGCGCACCTGTGATGCAGTACGAAGAAGTTCCAGGCTCTTGTTCGCTTTAAAATAGGGGTGAAGCAGGGTGGGGTCTCCTGTTCCTTTGATGTATATCGTATCGGCATCGATCTGGTATTGGAGTTGTGGCAATAGTTCGGGTAAGAGCTCCATGGCGACAAAGAGCGTAAATATTTTGGTGTTACTGGCCGGTGTGAAGTACTTGTCTGAATGATGACGGTACAGGGTGTCCTTTTGCTCCGGGTCGTAGATAAAGATCCCGGTGAATTGATTTTGCCAGGCGGCGCTATCCAGAACCTTACCTATGTTTTTGTTGAACTTTCTTTGGGGTGCCGAACCACAGGAAAACAGTGACAGAAACCCAAGACAAACCAGGAGATATCGCATAAGTGAGTAGAAAAGAGTGTTATTTGTGTTCAATATAGAAATTAAACACACAATAAAAAATGGTCAAAATGCGTTTTCTTTATTGTATAAACACTAAACTGAACTTAAATTATGAAATTCGTAAAATGATATCATTAAAATTCAGAATATGATTTCATATGTCGAATTTATTATTAACTTTACATGGCCGATAAATTTTATGATTTATTGTTTTTTAACCTAACTAAATGCTTCAAGATATGCCTAGAGCTATGTTTGAGTACACCAAAACGGTACTTGAAAAGGTAAGTTTTGATGTACAACTCTTTCGAAAAGAGCTGGAAAAGGCTGTTAATCGACTGTTACCCCACGAACTAAAGGAACTTAAGATCTGGTTAGTTCAATACATTCAGGGGAAGCCGGAACTTTCAACTTGTTTAATTTGTATCAAATAAAAAAAAGCCGCTTAACAAAGCGGCTTTTTTTATGGGGTTTTGTTCTTGTTATTTACTTAACGGACTAATGATCTTCACATTTTGAAAGGCAATAGCGCCTCTAACCACTCCCGAGATCGTTTCTTTTAAGGCTTCGGTAATATGCATCTTTAATTCACTTTTATGGTAGATGATGCTCACTTCTCTTGCCGGTTGAGGCTCTTTGAAGTACCTAAGTTTATTTTGTTGCTCCTTTTGAATGTCAAGGGTATGCATATACGGTAATAGGGTCATGCCCATACCATCGTCGGCCAGTTTTAGCATGGTTTCAAAACTACCGCTGGCCAGCTGAAATTGGTGTTCGGTATAATCGCCCTTTGAAGAACAAAGGTTAATAACGCCTTCCCTGAAACAATGTCCGTCTTCCAGTAAAAGGATGTCGTCGAGATCAAGGTCCTCCACATCGATCTCTGCTTTTCCGGAAAGCCTGTGGCTATCTGGAATGTAGGCTACAAAGGGTTCGTAATACAAGGCACGCTCTCTAATGTGCGGGTGCTCTAAAGGGGTTGCAGCAATGGCTGCGTCAAGATATCCGTCTTCGAGCATCTCAATAATGGTCTCTGTGTTGCGCTCTTCGACCTTAAGGTTTATTTTAGGGTACTTCTTTACAAAGTTCTTAAGGAACAGGGGGAGCAGGGTAGGCATGATGGTAGGAATGATACCCAAACGGTATTCTCCACCTATGAATCCCTTTTCCTGGTCTACGATATCTTTGATCCTGTGCGACTCATTAACAATGTTGCGGGCCTGGTCTACGATCTTTTCGCCTACCTGAGTAAGCTGTATGGGCTTTTTGCTTCGATCGAAGATCAGGATATCCAGCTCATCTTCGAGTTTCTGGATCTGCATGCTTAGCGTAGGTTGGGTAACAAAACTTTTTTCGGCAGCCAGGGTAAAGTTCTTATGTTCAGCAACGGCAAGGACGTACTGTAATTGGGTTATGGTCATTGTGGATACGCTTTTATTGGCTTTTCAAATTTACGAAACTATCATCAATTCTTATGGTTTTACTCTTATTAATAAAGAGTCTTGATAATCAGTATTTTAAACTAAAAAAGGCCCTCCCGAAGATGCCGGAGGACCTATAGACCATACCGTTTAGCGGTAAGGCATTAGAATCGGAGGTTGATGGTCAGGTTTTCTTTTTGTAATTCAAATTTGGAGGTCTCAAAATCCGGTGGTCCCATACTGAGGTCATTTCCGGATGTAGCCCAGGCCTCTTTTGGCATCCCGTTGCTTTGCATGTCCATACGATAGTTCTCATTTTCATCGTGAAGGGCCATGATGGCGTAAGTCCCGGGAGGAACGTCTTTAAATACAAAGGTTGCGCTTCCGTTCTCGATAACTACCGCTGTTTTCATAAAAGGATCCCTGCTGTAAAATCCATCCTTCGTATAAAGCGCGATCAGAAGTTTACCCTTATCATTCATTACATTTTCTGTTAGTACCTCGATCTGAAGTCCGTTATCTGCTGTGGTTACTGCGTCCTGAGCCTGAAGTGCTAAGGATGTCATAAAGAGTGCCGTTGCTAAAATTAATTTGTTCATAAGTTTACTTGTTTTGGTTTTACAGGATCAAATATCAAAGTCTTTACCTGTATGGCGAATTCTCTTTTACCCAATTGTCAGAATAGGAGGATGAGCTGTAGACGGCGTGGTTGAGATCCTCTTCTATGAGGGTTGTCCCGAAATAACTACCCCTGTCGATTAATCCGCTCCGCTGTAATAAAATCCTTTATTTTGTGCCGAATTTGAGTTGAACTGTAAGTAATTATTGCCCATATGAATAAGATCGTAAACCATATGCCGCGGGTATTTGTTCCCGGAACAGTTCTCCTTAAGATTGCGCTTTATTAAAACGATTGCATATGAATGACATGTTGAGTTTCGCCTTACTCGCTTTTACCTCGTTCTTTACCCTGATCAATCCGCTGGGTACCATGCCTGTTTTTTTAACGATGACCGCCGATCTCGATGCCGGACATCGTACCAGAACAGCCAGGAAAGCCAGTATTGTAGCCTTTATCACCATTGTGATCTTTGCGTTTACCGGGCAACTATTGTTCAATTTCTTTGGGATCTCGGTAAATAGCTTTCGAATGGTCGGTGGGGTGATCTTTTTCCTGATGGGGATGGATATGCTGCAGGCCCGCCTGGGTAAGGTCAAGGTGAAAGACTCTGAAGTGCATACGTATGTAGACGATATTTCCATAACTCCGCTGGCCATTCCTATGATCTGTGGCCCGGGAGCGCTAACCAATGCGATCATATTGATGGAAGATGCCAATACCATTCCGCTTAAAGTTGCCCTTATAGCGAGTGTGGTACTGGTCATGGTGGTTACCTATCTTATTCTATACAGTTCAAATACGATCATTAAGTTGCTCGGACAAACAGGGGTCAATGTTATGATGCGGCTTATGGGCCTTATCGTAATGGTGATCGCTGTGGAGTTCTTTTTCAGCGGATTAAAACCTATATTACAGGATATTCTTTTTAAATCATGACCGGATGTTGTATTACGCTATAGAGATGCTCGGGATCGTTGCTTTTTCCATTTCTGGAGTCCTTACGGCTATGGAGAAGCGCCTGGATCCTTTCGGCATATTCATCATTGCCTTTGTCACGGCTTTGGGAGGTGGTACCTTAAGAGACGTGATACTGGGCGTTGAGCCCGTTGCATGGTTGGTGAACCCCTCTTATATGTATGTGATCATGGGGTCGGTATTTCTGGCGGTTATCTTGCGGAAACACCTTCGGTACCTCCGTACGTCATTGTTCTTATTCGACACTTTCGGTATCGGCTTGTATACTGTAGTAGGACTTGAAAAAGGCGTTAATGCCGGACTCATTCCCATTATGTGTATAACCATTGGTACGATCTCGGCCTGCTTCGGAGGGGTTATCCGGGATATTCTTTGCAATGAGATCCCTATTATCTTCCACAAAGAGATCTATGCCACTGCCTGTGTAGTCGGAGGTATCTGTTATTTTATACTGGACCTGTTCCCTATAAATGACCAGCTGGTCTTTGCGATTCCGATCGTAGTGGTTATCCTGATAAGGTTTCTTGCTGTACGTTTTAAATTATCCCTTCCGAGTCTTTATAAGAATGCTGCGCAGGGTTAATTGATCACACGTACCGAATCGATAAGCACGTTCTGTACAGGCCATTCACTGTCGTCTGTACGAACACTGTTGATCTTATCTACCACGTCCATCCCTGATATTACTTTCCCGAAAGCGGTGTAATTCCCATCGAGGTGATAAGAACCCGGATCGGTCACCACAATAAAGAATTCATAAGGAGAAGCGAGTTTATGTGGATTATTTACATTGTCGCTACTGGGCATGGAGATGGTTCCTCTGTGGTGTTTGAATCCTTTACGGGTATCGGGCGGGAGCAGGTAGGAGCCGATCTTGCCTCTTTTTTTTGCAGTAGATCGAAGGTCAGAGTTACCACCCTGAATGATAAAGTCCTTAACCACCCTGTGGAAATAGGTGCCGTCAAAATATTTTTTTCCGGCTAAATAGATAAAGTTCGCCCTGTGGTAGGGGGTTTCTTCGTAAAGGTCAAGATCGAAGTTGCCCATATCGGTATAAACCCTCACCTTATCTTCGGGATGTTGTTTTTGATATTCAAAGAAAAAGGGAATAGCATTCTCTTCAGTGAGTACGAATTCTTCCTTTTTAGCCTCTTCTTCCTTTTTCTTTAATAGCGCCTCTTGAGCTTTGACTGCTTTAATGCTGTCTGCAACAAACTTTTCTCTTGCTGCACGGGCTTGTTGCTGTTTGGCTTCGTTGTTCCCACAGGCGGTTAAAAGAATTAATAGTAATATTGTAAGGGGACGAAAGAATACGTAGCTCATGAAATTTGAAGAATTTTACCGTTTGATCCCAAAAATAAAAAATCTGCCTTTGCCCGGCCTGGATTCTCATCATAAAATGATCCCGCCGGAACGCAAAGCGCAGCTAAAGGCCAATTATAAACCTTCCGGCCAGCCGCGTAAGGCGGCGGTGCTCAATTTGTTCTATCCCGGCGACGATAGCGAAACAAGGTTGTTGCTTATTTTAAGGAAGACCTACAAAGGGGTTCATTCCAATCAGGTAGGCCTTCCCGGGGGAAAGGTGGAGCGTTTTGACAGAGACCTGGAAGCTACCGCCTTAAGGGAAACCCATGAAGAGGTGGGGGTGGCCCCGCAGCAGGTCAAGGTGATCAGGAGTCTTTCGGAAGTGTATATACCTCCGAGTAATTTTATGGTATATCCTTATATGGGGTATGCAGATCACAAACCACAATTTACAAGACAGGAAAGCGAGGTTGAACGGCTTATAGAAGTGCGCTTGGAAGAATTTTTAAACGACAGGGCCATGTTCTATCAGCGCCTTGACACCTCCTATGCACGGGATATTGAAGTTCCGGCGTTTCGCCTTAATGATCATACGGTTTGGGGAGCTACGGCCATGATCTTAAGTGAGGTAAAAGAAATGCTTGAAAAATCGCATTAAAGTCTTATTTTGTACTTTTGATTTCCACTGAGAACAGAATTTATAATGACGTTGATAAAGAAGAATCCTTTCGGACATATACTTTTTGTAAAAAAATGGTTGATCCAGTTTGCGGGATTGATGACCCACCAACGCTACCGCGGATTTAATGAACTTCAGATCGAAGGTTCAGAGCTTATAAAAAACCTGCCGGAAACAGGGGTGCTTTTTGTTTCCAATCACCAGACCTATTTTGCCGATGTTGTGGCGATGTTCCATGTGTTCAATGCCAGTCTTAGTGGTCGTACAGATAGTATTAAGAATGTAGGGTACCTGCGTCATCCCAAGCTCAATATCTATTATATCGCTGCCAAGGAAACCATGAAGAGCGGACTGCTTCCTAAGATCATGGCATATGCAGGAGCTATATCTGTAGAGCGTACCTGGCGGGAAAAGGGAAAGGATATCAAGCGGGAGGTAAATACCAACGATACTAAAAATATAGGCGTAGCCCTGGACGATGGTTGGGTGATCACTTTCCCACAGGGAACTACAAAACCCTGGAAGCCAATTAGAAAAGGGACCGCTCATATCATAAAACAGTACAAGCCTATTGTAGTGCCTATCGTTATTGATGGATTCAGACGATCGTTCGATAAAAAAGGCTTACGGGTAAAGAAAAAAGGTATTCTGCAATCTATGGTCATCAAAGAACCACTGCAAATTGATTATGACAATGAGACCGTAGAAGAGATCGTAGAAAAGATCGAATACGCCATAGAGCAACACCCGTCTTTTCTCAAGGTGATCCCTGAAGAGGCACTGGCAGAGATGGAAGCGCTCAACGAAGCCAGAAAATGGTCTAATCGTCCATAATTTCACTAAATATCATTAACGCAATCAACACTCATGAGTAAGAATTACTTGTTTATGCTGGGGTTATTCCTGGCAGGACTGGTCGTGCAGGCACAGAAGCGATCGCTCACGCCGGCCGACTTTGATCAATGGAAGGCTATTACGGGAGCAGAGCTCTCCCCCGATGGTCAACACCTAATCTATGAACTTTCTCCGGGGATGGGTGATCCCAGCCTGGTGATAACCAACCTGAAGCGCGGTACCTCTGATACCATTCCAAGGGCAGAAGATCCAAAATTTAGCGGTGATGGCAGCTATCTTACATTTGCTATTAAGCCTTCACTGGAACTCAAAAGAAAGGAAGAGACTGAAAAGATTTCGAAGAAAAAACGCCAGACAGATTCTCTGGGAATTTATGTCCTGAGCAGCCAAAAGCTCATCAAGTACCCCGATAATCACGGGGCTAAAATGCCTGAAAAGGGCAGTGCATGGATGGCCTTTAAGACCGTAGTGCTCAAAGCCGAATCTGCCGATAGCCTTGCTCAGGGTGATGCAGATACTACTGCTGTGGCAGAAAAGAGTAAAGAGGCAAAACGCGATACCCTTTTGCTGGCCTTGAATCCGATCAAAGGCGATAGCCTGAGCTTTGCCGATGTGAAAAATTTCCGCTGGGCAAAGAAATCGGGATTGCTTTTCATGCAACACGAAGATAAAGACAGTCTTGGGGTGCATACGGCCCTGACCAGGTTCGATGCGCTTACGCAACAACTGGATACCCTGGTAAAGCGTGATGGAGAGATCACCGGATTAACCCTCGATGAAAAAGGTGGGCAAATGGCCTATCTTTTTACGGCTGATACTACCGATATCAAATCGTATGCCCTGCATGCAGGAACGCCTGAGTCCCTGGTAGCGGTTTCCGGGATAGAAGGACTTCCCGCAGACTGGGAGATCAGTAAGAACGAAACTCCGAGGTTCTCAGAAGACGGTAGTAAATTATTCTTCGGAACAGCATTCAAGGAGCAGGAGCACCCAAAAGACACCCTGCTGGATCGCGAGCGTGCCAAATTGGATATTTGGGCATGGACCGATAAGCAGTTGCAGCCCATGCAATTGCTCAATAAAAGTCAGGATGAAAAGCGCACCTTCAGGGCGGTATACCATATGGAAGATGGAAAGGCCTTTCAGCTAGCCGATAGTTCGATGACCAATATCAGGCTCCTGGATGATGGCGATGCGAACTACGCCCTGGGTATCGATGCAGACCCTTATGAAAGAGCACGTTCCTGGAGTGGTCTCTGGATCAATGATTTTTACCTGGTAGATACCCGAACAGGTGACCGCAAGCTCATTGCTCAGGGGCAACCTGGTATCGATATAGGGCCCGCTCAAAATTATGCCCTCCTTTACGACCGTATGGATAGCATCTACTACGGAATAGACCTTGCCAGCGGTAGCAGAAAAGCTCTGACAAAAGATCTTGATGTCGTGTTCTACGATGAATTGCATGACACCCCTTCTGAGCCAAGGCCATACGGCATAGCCGGATGGAGTAAAGACGACAAGTACGTATATGTATACGATCGTTATGATATCTGGCGCCTGGATCCAAGCGGTAAAAAAACGCCTTTAAATGTTACCGTAAACGGAAGAACCAACCATACGGTTTATCGCTATCTCGAGTTAGATGAGGATGCCGATTTTATTGATCCGCGTGCAGTAGCTACACTCACGGTCTTTAATGAGTTGACCAAGCGATCAGGATTTGCTTTTGCCCGCCTTAATAAGGCCAGGGAGCCTGAGGTGACCCAAATGGGTGATCACCGTGTTCGGTTCCTGACCAAGGCTGCAGATGCCAACACCGTGGTTTTTACCAAAGAGCGCTTTGATATGTTCCCTGAGCTTCTGGTGAGTAATACCGATTTTGCTAATCCGGTGAAGGTAACCGCTGCGGGTGCCCAGATGGATGCCTTCAAGTGGGGTGAAACCAAACTGGTGGAGTGGAAAGGATATGATGGCAGCCAGCTACAGGGGGTGTTGTATATGCCCGAAAATATGCAAGCGGGTAAAAAGTACCCCATGGTGACCTATTTCTACGAACGCTCGTCCGATCGTATTCACGGATTTAACCATCCTGCACCCAGCAGGTCGGTGGTCAATAAATCGTTTTATGTGAGTAACGATTATGTGATCTTTGTGCCGGATATTGTATATCGTGACGGTTACCCGGGACAAAGTGCCTATGATTGTATCGTAAGTGGCGTAGAGGCCATGGTTTCTGAATATGATTTTATCGATGGAGATAAGGTTGCGCTTCAAGGACAAAGCTGGGGAGGATATCAAACAGCCTACCTTATTACACAAACCGATCGTTTTGCCGCCGCTATGGCCGGAGCTCCGGTGAGTAATATGACCTCGGCCTATGGAGGAATTCGATGGGGTAGTGGAATGAGCAGAATGTTCCAGTATGAACGTACGCAAAGCCGTTTGGGCCAAACGCTCTGGGATGCCCGCGATCTGTACCTGGAGAATTCACCCTTGTTCTTTGCCGATAAGGTAAATACGCCTTTGCTTATGATGCACAATGATAACGATGGAGCCGTACCGTGGTACCAGGGAATAGAATTCTTTGTGGCCCTAAGAAGATTGGATCAACCTGTTTGGATGCTAAACTATAATGGTATGCCTCACAACCTTAGCGGTAGTGCATGGGGTAACCGTAAAGACCTTTCGGTGCGAATGATGCAATTCTTTGATCATTACCTTAAGGGGGAAGCTGCACCTGCCTGGATGGAAAACGGACGTCCGGCTGTTAGAAAGGCCTACGATAAAGCATATTAGAAAACACCCCTTTTAAGTTTAAAAAAACGGCCTTTCTGTAATGAGAAAGGCCGTTTTTTTACAATTCCATTTTTTTAAGCTCTTTGTAATTCCTGTTAAGCCTTCGCATGAGCAATCCGTAGAGCAGGAAGTAGATCGCGAGGGTGACCGTGACGATAAACAGGGTTAGCCCTGCGCTAAGTCCGAATATGATAAAGTAGTCGGTAAGACTTGCTTCTGCTGTGAAGGCGTCCCAGCCTCCTTTTTGGTCGATCAGGGCAGAAAGCATCATGATCATAGCGCCAACACCTGCGATAACAAGATTAATGATGATCCAAAGGCGAACCGTTCTGCGAGCCTTCATGATATTGGTAAGCAATTCATTGACCGAAGAGGTGGTATTGATAAGCCGGTAGTTGCTAAAGAATCGGTAAATGAAATAGATCCCCAAAGGGAAAACGGCCCAGGAGATCCATTCTGCAACAGGAGGAATCTCGAGATCCTGCTCGAAGGATGGGTGCCAGAAGGCGGTGACTGCAAGACCGAATACCAGTTCAAGGATGCTGATGATAAAGATCCATTTCACGGCAGAAGAGGATCGCTTGAGGATCATTTTGTAGATCTCCTCAAACTTCAGGTGCGGAAGATGCTGCTCTTCCTTTTTCCATTGTTCTTTAAAAATATCCAGTTCGTCCATATCAGGGGTTCAATATTGTTCTGAGTTTATTCTTTACCCGATTCATTTTTACCCGTGCATTTACCTCGGTAATACCCAGGGTATCTGAGATCTCGGCATAATTCTTGTCTTCCAGGTATAAAAAGACAAGTGCCTTTTCGATATCATTAAGCTGCTTGATGGCTTCGTAAATGAGTTTGAGCTGTTGCTCCTGCGCATCGTCATAGGCGTCTGCCTGAAGGCGGTAGGCTACAGCTTCAATATCGGTATTATCAGGCCTTCGTTTTTTCTTGCGGTACAGGGTAATTGCCGTATTCAGCGCTACACGATACATCCAGGTGCTGAATTTAGCGTCTCCCCTGAATTTGGGATAGGCCTTCCACAGCTGTATGGTGATCTCCTGAAAGAGGTCATTATGACCGTGCTTATCGTTCGTATAGATCCTGCATATTTTGTGTACAATGTTCTGGTTGGCTTCCAGCTGTTGTACAAATTCATGTTCCAGGTCTTTTTTCACGTTGAGGGTTGGTTGCTTTAGTAGTTTAGTCACCTAAAGTAATAAATTGTTACAGCCATAACAGTAAAAAAATGAAATAAGAGATCGAATGCAGGGTTTACATCACCTGTTCAAGGGTATGAGGAAGGTGTAAGAAAATACGATAAGTCCGTATGGTCACTTATACCATGTTCCGCACTTGGTGGTTATGAGGCTGTTTCTTTAACCTTCTCCTTCTCTGCTTGCTCAGCATATACTATTGCTGATGCTGATCCTTCCTCTGTTTTCGGTGTGTTGCTTAGAACGCCGTGTATAATGAGGATCTGAGAGATAAAGAAGATGGCTACAACTAGTGGTACAAGAAAGGCTTCAGGGATCAGGAAATAATACACCCCTGCAAGAACCTGTGCGATCAGGAAAAGGAAAACGCCCGAAAATACCAGGTAGTAACTTTTTGGGCTAACCATATTGTAGCGCAGGAAGGCAGCCTGCAAACAATTGAGCAAAACGAAAATATAAAAGAAGGCCGGTAAAAAGTAATACCCGAAGGCATCGTAGAAATAATACAAAAGTGCGATTGCCATGATGTATGCCACAGTTACAAAAGGTATGACCCTTTTTAAGTTCATGTCGGCATAACGATAGAACATCAGGGTATAGGCGATGTTCGCAATAAGAAAGAAACAGAATCCGGCAAGGAAACTGTTAAGCGGTGCTGATTTCATTAAGAAGAATCCGCCGAGTAATAGCGAGCTTAAAGCTACCTGAACCAATCTGGGATGGTCTGTATTCTTGACCCTGTAATGAAACTTGAAGTAGAGAAAGAGGATAACCATAAGTGCCGGTTCCAGCACCGGTCTCCAATTACTTTCAGGCCGAAAGTGTATGAGCAGGAGATCAGCGAGCAACAAACCAAAATAGGCAATGTAATACAGTATGGACCTCATACAATAAGTAGCTGTGTTTAAAATGGACTCTTAAACTTAGGTAAAATATTGTTAATCAACAAAATATAAAAATCGTGTAAAACCGATGTTCAATGTCCGGAAGGCCCTTGTTTACTAACGTTGAGGATTATGGACGGGAGGTTAAAAAACTTTTCAACAATAGAAATTGAGCCAGGGCATAGGTGATCATGATGGCCTGTGGTGCCAGGAAAAAAGGAGCTGCAAATTTATTGATGGCGAGAAGCGAATCGGAGAGGAGGAAGAGGTAGCCTCCGACCAGGCCAATAATGTAAGCAGAAGGGCTTACCATTGCTTTGCGACTTAGCAAAGCAATAACCAAAGCAACAAGAATGATCATATAAAGAACCACATACGGCTTGAGCGCCCCGAGGTGAGGCTCGAGCCAAAGAAAGACGCCGATCGCATAGCTTAGGGTAAGATAGGGGATCGGAGTTTTCCAAATTTGACGGAAGCCTTTGCGCATGGAAAATGCAGCTATGTAACATACATGCGCGGTAAAGAAGGCGAGGAGTCCCGGTAAAAAGTACCCTTCGTAGTTTAGAAACCCGTCGCCCAAAAACGAAAAGAATAGTCCTCCCAGAAATAACCACGATCTGCGGTTTTTAAGAGGGAAGGCCTTCCATACAAAGAATATCATTAGCGCTATCAGGATAAGCGGCTTGGTGATCTCCCTGTACACGTGTGGCAGGTCCATGCTGAGTACGGCGATATCTGCAGCGGTGATCACCGTATAGATCAGGGTAAAAGGTAACCAGTTAATATGGTTTTCACTCCTGGAGATATACGGGACATTGTGGTTCATAGGGTTCCTTTTTTTAGTTTTCGGTGCAGTTTCCTGCCTGTGCTATTTGCGTTGGGTAAAATATAAATTTGTAGGTTATTTAGCTATTAAATATTTGTATTTTCTGTAATTACATCCGGATTTTTTGTATTTAAATCGAAAGTAATCAAGTATTTTTTTGAAAACTATAGGAATTGTCTTAATATTGAGGTTACCTAATAGCCCAAATTTTACATCCTATGTTAGGCCTGATCTTTTGCCCCTTTCAGGTTTATATAAATAGGATACCAGGTAAACCAAATAATTTAACCTATGAAACCAAAAGTTCTTGAGTCGGTCTTGGTACCGCTATGCTGTGTGCTCTTCCTATTTTTCAAGCACAATCTCGACTTTTTTGCACCCATTAACATTGTCGTATTCTTATTTCTGGTAAGTGCCGGATCTGTTTTCCATTATTACGTTTGGAAGGCGGTAGAAGCGCATGTTTTTGGAGCCAATCCGCAATAGGTCTTTTCTGTAGCATACCATTTTACACCGGTCTCTAGGTGGAGTCCCGGCGCCATATGCAGATACCTTTATCGTATGGGCATGACTTTATTGATGTAAGGTCATTGCCGCATTAGCGTTGTATCTGTTACCTTTGATGCCGATTCAATTGGCACATGTTATTTTGGAGTAAATCTGTAGATCGCTGCCTGGTACGGATGCAATGTTATTTTGTCATCAGGAAGGTTTTGCGGAGCCTCATCATTACTGATCAACAGTGTTCCCTTTTTATGCGATAGGGTATGCAGTGGGAAGGTCACTTGGTTTTCAGAAAAACTGAGTAATACTACATAGCGTTCTTCCCCCCAGATTCGGGTATAGGCATAGATTTCTTCATGGCCTTCTTCCACGAGCTCGTAGCTGCCGTAGATAAGTCCTTCATGTGTTTTCCTGACTTGTGTCATTTTACGGAAGTAATTGAGTACAGAGTTTTGGTCCTTATCTTGTTCTGCAACATTTATCCCCTCCTTGAAATTTGTATTCACTTTTATCCATGGCGTACCATTAGTGAAGCCCGCGTTTTCTGAAGTGTCCCATTGCATCGGGGTTCTGGCGTTATCGCGACTGGCGTCTTTTTCGTTCTCAAGAAAAGCCTTAAGGTCGTCACATCGGTGTGCTGCCTTATGGTAGGCATTAAGGGTGTTGATGTCGCGGTAATCTTCTATAGCATCAAAACGTATATTGGTCATACCTATTTCTTCTCCCTGATAAAAGAAGGGAGTGCCTCTCATGCTCAGGCTAAAGGTTTGTAGCATCGTGGCGCTGTTATGCCAGTATCTGGGGCTGTCGTTGCCCCATCGGCTAACACTTCGTGGAAAGTCGTGATTGCATAGAAAGATACTTCCCCAGCCTTTGTCTTTGAACACGGCATCCCACCTGGAATGGATCTGCTTAAATTCTGTAAGTTTCCATTGGTCTTTCCGCATTTTAAATACTTCTCCGGGTTCCCTGTCTAATGCTAAAAGGTCGAAATGGAAGAACATATCGAGTTCCTTTCGGTCTTCATCTACAAAATTCAAGGCTTGTTCCAGGGTAACGCCCGGAGCTTCACCAACGGTCATAATGTCGTATTTGCTGAGTACTTCCCGGTTCATTTCCTGGAGAAATTCGTGTAATCTCGGGCCGTTAGCGTAATAGGCAATAAAATCGCCTTTGTAGGATTCCGGGAGTTCCGGGTAGGCGGTGTCTTTTGATATAAACGGAATTACGTCCATTCGGAAGCCGTCAATACCTTTTTGAAACCAAAAGTGCATCATATCGTAAACGGCCCGTCTTAATTCGGGGTTTTCCCATTTGAGGTCCGGTTGTTTTACCGAGAAATAATGCAGGTAGTATGCATCGGTGGTTTCGTCGTATTGCCAGGCATTGTCTTCAAGGTCAAAGTAGCTCCATCGCTTTGGGGGTGTGCCTTTTTCTGCGGGCCACCAATGGTAATAGTCCCGGAACGCATCGTCACGGGAACTGCGCGACCTTTTGAACCATTCGTGCTCATCGCTACTGTGGTTCACTACGAGATCCATGATGAGCTTTATTCCCCGTTCATGCACCCCTTTGAGCAATGCATCAAAATCGGCCATGTTCCCAAATTCTTCCATGATAGCACGGTAATCGCTAATGTCGTAACCGTTATCATCGTTTGGTGAGCGGTATATGGGATTAAGCCATAGTACATCAATGTTCAGGCTTTTTAGATAATCTAACTTCGAGATGATCCCCCGGAGGTCGCCTACACCATCTCCGTTACTGTCTTTAAAGCTCCTGGGGTATATCTGGTATACCACGCTCTCTTTCCACCATTTTTTTGATGAAGCCTTACCCATGGTCTTGTGCGTTTTAAGTTTATTCGTCGAAAATATTCGTGTAGCCGTTTCCTTCCAATTCGAAAAAGCTGCCATCTACATAGCGATAGGGAATGTTAAGATCTCCTATGGCTTTCATATCATCTTCAGTAAGCGAGATGTGTTCGCTCGCTGCGTTTTGCTCAATGCGCGTGTTATTGGTCGACTTCGGGATCGCGACACAATTCCTGTGCAGATGCCAGGCAATGAGTACCTGTGCAGGTGTGCATTTGTGTGCCCGGGCTATGGTATTGATGGTCTCATTTTGCAGTAATGCCGGCTCGTTCTCCTTTTTCATGTTCTTTGGCCGGTCTCCTGATCCCAGGGGGGAGTAGGCCGTAATAGCAATGTGGTGTTGCGCGCAGAATTCGAGGAGATCGTTCTGGGAGAGGTAGGGATGGAGTTCGACCTGGTTCATCGATGGTTTGATCGTACTGTGTTTTAAAAGATGGTTTAACTTTTTAACGCTGAAATTAGAAACCCCAATACTTTTGGTGAGTCCCTGTGCTACTGCCTCTTCCATGGCACTCCATGTTTCTTCAACGGGGCATTCTTCAGGCCTGAGGTAATCTTCAGCTTTTTCTGCACCGGTAACTTCAGGTTTAAATGCCACCGGCCAATGCACCAGGTATAGGTCGAGATACTCCAGTTGCAGATCTTTCAACGTGGTTTGCAGCGCAGGGAGCACACGGTCTTTTTGGTGGGCATTATTCCATAGTTTCGAAGTGATCCAAAGTTCTTCCCTGGTAACATCACCCTGATCAAAAACCGTTTTTAAGGCTTCGCCAATTTCTTTTTCATTACCGTATATCGCGGCGCAATCGATATGTCGGTATCCGCTACGGATGGCTTCGATCACTGCCTGACCTACCTCCCCGGGAGCCGATTTCCAGGTGCCAAGTCCGATGGCGGGTATTTCTAACTGATCATTAAGCAAGACGGTCTTCATAAGCGAGGTGGATTATATACGGTGAATATCGCCTATGAATTTAATGAAATTTAGCTCGGGGGTCAAGCGTTTAGTCGTTTCTCGGATGATGCTCCAGAATACTCCGTTTAAGGTCGGTGCGATCCAGGTGCATGTATATTTCTGTAGTGGTGATGCTCTCATGGCCAAGCATTTGCTGAATGGCCCGAAGGTCTGCGCCTCCCCGAAGAAGATGGGTGGCGAATGAATGTCGAAAGGTGTGCGGACTTATCTTTTTCTTTATATCGGCCTGGGCTGCCGTTTGCCTTATGAGGGTAAAGATCATGGCTCGCGTGAGCTGTTTTCCCCTGCGATTCAGGAATACGATATCCTCATGCCCATGGGCTATATTGAGCTGGGTACGTCCTGAATCCAGGTATTCCAGGATGCATTTCATGGCGAGTGCGGTAACCGGTACATAGCGCTGCTTGTTCCCCTTACCGTGTACCCTGATGAAACCTTCTTCAAAAAAGAGGTCCGATAACCTGAGATGGGTAAGCTCACTAACCCGAAGTCCGCAACTGTAAAGGGTTTCCAGTATCGCCTCATTGCGCAGCAGGATGTGGTAATCGGGGTGTTGAAGATTTCCGGCAGTTTCCAGGTTGTGGCGTTTGTTTTTCAGGATGTCGATCATTTTTACGATCTCCTTAAAACTAAGGGTATCGGGAAGCTTTCTGCCGAGTCGCGGACTCTCTAACAGACTGGTGGGGTTGTCGTTGCGGTATTTTTCGAACTGTATGTATGCGAAGAATCCTTTAAGCGAGGAGACCAGCCTGGCCTGTGAGCGCGGTTTAAGGGAGCGTGCCTTGTCATAGAGGTATTCCTGAAGGGTCTCGGCACCGATCTTGTCGGGACCTACATCGGTATTGAATTCTTCGAGATACGACCATAACTTTTTGAGATCAGACAGATAGCTGTTGATCGAATTATCAGACAATCCGCGTTCCAAACGGAGGTAGTTCTGGTAATCGTTTAAGGCATCTTTCCAGGTCATGGACTAAAAATAGGAATTCGGGTAAATATAGCCATATATCGCGGGGCGCAAATTGGGTTTTAGGGATGAAGTAGGGCTCAGGGGTGTTAATCGGCTTAAATTCAGGTAATTGGCATCAACTAATTGTTTATCTTTATGAGGCTCACGATCTGCTGCTTAATGCGTTGGTGTCATTATATCAGTCTTGCTATAGCCTGTGTTATGAGGTGTTTTCTTCTTTAGGGAATGCCGAAAGAGTGATAGAATGATCTTTAGGACGTGCTACGTTTCCATGGGCGTAGCTGTTCGCAGAATACTTAAACAACCAACGATGAAATACCATTACCCCGGCCTGGCCACCGTTTCCCCAATACCTTTTTCTTCGATTCTGATGTTCCTCAGAAACGGACTCTTCCTTACCTTGATATTCCTCGTTCATCATGCTGTTCTTGCACAGGGAAAGAATGATCTGGGAACACGGGCTTGTGTGCAGGACATAGGTAACGGACTTTATAAGGCTAATTTTACTTATGAGAATTCAGGAAGGCGTGAGATAAGGTTGAAGCCTGAGCAGAGCAAGGTAGCCTTTAAAAAAGGACGCAAGTCCATGCAGGGTATGACCAACTTCAAGCCGGGTATTCATAAAAAAGCGTTTAGTGTGGTATTTGGAAAGGGTGAAACAGTAACCTGGACCATTACTAATCCGAGTGGTAAGACCATAACTGTCGAAGCCAATTCCAGTGCCTCCTTTTGTCAGGATGTCGAAGAGACCGATTTTATCTTTCCTGTTTACGGGGAGAATGGCAAAACCGCCGGTATACTCGATCCTTCATCTTTTGCGCTTGCCACAGGTAATGGAGGAGAGCAGCCATCGGAGATCATCTACCAGCTTCAGAACGAAAGGCTACTGGTAGAGGTGGTTCCCAATCCCGGGCAGCTTGCAGCGGTGATCGATCTGTTAAGAAATACCTTCGGGTTAAATTTTAGCTCGGGTGATTTTCTGATCGACCCGAATATTTTGATCTCAGAACAATTCTCATCGGTAGACTGCTATTTTCCGGTATCGCGCTTGTTGGAACTCAATGATCATGCAGGGCTTATCAATTTTGTACGCACCAATTACCTGCCTCTTCTCGAAGAGACCGATCTTCAGGCTGTGGCATTCTCTGAAGGAGATTCACTTCAAGGGTCGCTTGCTGCAAGACGTTCGTTCGGTACGGTAACTGAGGAAGAAGCCCGGTTCGTAGATGGATCCGGATTTTTTACCGGGGTGATCTCCGATAGCTATGATAAACTCCCATCGACAACCGGCTCTAATGCATTTTTTGATGTGGGAAGTGGTGATCTTCCCGGTGCAACTAATCCCAATAATTATCAGGAAGAAGTTATTGTGATCGAAGATCATCCCGGTATTGGGGGTACCGATGAGGGGAGGGCGATGTTGCAGATCGTTCACGATGTGGCGCCGGGTAGTAAGCTGGCATTTCACTATGCCATGACCGATCAGGTCTTTGCCTACGCGGTGAACCGACTCAGTGCTCTTGGGGTAGATATGATCGGAGACGATATGACCTTTGTCGATGAAGAATTTGATGGTGATGGACCTGCAGGACAGGCCATTCAGGATTTTCTGAATAAAGGCGATACGTATTTTGTTTCGGCAGCCGGAAATTTTCTCGATAAAGGATTTACAGGCGTATTTACAGCCGGAAGTTCCTTGCCCGATAATAATTTTCAACTTGATCCCGAAGAGCGGGCTCATGTGTTCGGCACCAATGCCGATGGAAGCGAAGATTATTTGTTGCGATTCGCTGTAGAACCGGGAGTCTATCTTTTGGCCTTTCAATGGGACGAAGACTTTGCTTCAACAGATAATCAGGAAGGTGCCGTTAGCGACTTTGATATGTATGTGGTAGACGACCTCGGACGCCTGCTTGTGGGGAATAACAGCTTTAGTACAGGCCGGGATGCGCTGGAGATCATGACCTTTTCGGTAAGTGAACAAGGAGAGGCAAATCTTATGATCGTGAGTGAAGAGGGAGTTCAGACGCCCCGGGTGCCTTTCAGGGTGATCGCCTTTAGGTACCAGGGATTAGACTTTTTAGAATACGGGGGTGCCCCGACCATTAGCGGTCATGCTTCTTTGAAAGATGTGATCACTGTAGGGGCGGTGAATGCTTTTGACCTGGAGAATGTGGCCCCGAGGGGGTACTCAAGTTTTGGAGGAGATCTCCCTTCTTCATCTATTGTTGCACCCGATATTGCTGCCCCCGATGGTGTGGTTACCGCCGTAGAGGGATTTGAACGGTTCTTCGGAACCTCTGCAGCGGCGCCGCATGTCATGGGTGCTATAGCCTTATTAAAGCCTGCCTATGATGTGTGGTATCAAAGCGCACCCGATGAGGTAGGTGCTTCAGCCCCGATCTTAGCTCTCTACCAGCAGTTCGCCAGGCCTGTGGGATCTCCCGAACAGTCGGGAGCAGGATTTATTGATGTGGAGGCGACCTTTGCCAGCCTCGCAGCGCGGGCACCTGTATTGGATAAACCCGTGATCGATCCCGGGATCAATGTGAGTGCCGAAGCTTTCGAACTCACCCTTACCGGGCAGAACTTTACTTCTGAAGCCCGGGTATTTCTCAACGGGTCTCCGCTGGAGATAAGCAGCATAAGTGAAACGGCCATCACCGTGACCGTTCCCGAATTTTCGGGGAGTGGATTGATCTATGTTGAGGTGCAACCAAAAACACCTGGGGGAACAGAGATCGTAACTTCAAATACGGAAGATCTTCTTGACGATAAAACCGCACTTACCATTTCCGTAGATAGTCTTAAGATCACCTATGGTAATGATTATGCCTTTACGTATACGGTCGATGGATTGCCGGAGGATGTGAGTTTTGAAGACCTGAGCTTTCCTGCTATTGGCTTTTCGACCCCCGCAGTGCCTCCTTTTCCCGACGTGAGGAGTTATCTGGTAACAGCAGATTTTGAAGAAACTCCGGATGCTTCGCTGCTACAAACCTATATCGTAAATTTCAAATCGTCGGTGTTCAAGGTGAACCGGAGAGATCTTCAGATCAAACCCCTTCCGGCAAGTTATACCTATGGCGATCTTGTAGAACTGGAAATGGAATACATTTATGAGGCAGACAGTATTTCTCAGAAGGAGTTATTTCTGCAAAACCTCAAGCAAGCTCATGAATCAGGGTATTTTCCTGACAACACATTCGCCTTGGTCAACAGGTTCAGAACAGTGCTCAATGGTGAGGATATTCTGGGATTGCTCAATAATAATGCATGGATGGTTTCTGAAAACACCATCAGGAATCGCTTCCGGACAGTGTTGAACGGCATGGATATTATCGATCTGGAAATGGATCATTTTGAGGATTATATCAATGCAGATGATCCCCTTAATAATCGGTTCAGAACGGTACTTAACAGATTCCGTACCGTACTAAATGGTCAGGATTTCTTTGATGGTCTCGCCGATGTTTCTATTGAGAATCGCTTCAGGACCGTATTAAATGAAACCAGCTTTGGTGGAGAAGATGACGATAGTGAGTACGCCCGAACCTTTACCATTATCGATGAGGCTGATGTGTCTACAGACGAAAGGGGAGTGGAAAGGCTTTATGCTTTGAATCTGATCACAGGACTTGATGTTACGCCAACCTCACAGGATGCGCATTATACGTATCCCGGGGTATTACTGCATCCTATAGCTTCTAATTTCAATGTTACCTATGACCTGAGCAGACTTCAAATGAGCCCTGCTACCCTTACCGCCATCACGACCGATCTCATTTTGCAACAGGGAGAGGCTATAGACTCGACGCAGATAGCGTATACACTTACAGGATATGTCTATGGAGAAACCGAGAGTGATGTTTTCCCGGATGGCGTTGAATTCAATATAACAGATGCCGCCGGTATACCCTATACCCCTGGTGATACCGGAGCATTTACTATTGCTATAGCTCCTCCTGAGAACTATGTGATCGAAACAGCAGTACCAGGTATACTCTATGTGAATCCTTCTCAAGGAAGTAAGATCCGCACCTATTTTGATTGTGTCCAATTAAATCCGGATTTCGCAACAGATGGGTACCGCTATATCGCGAACTTCAGATATATCAATCCCAATGAATTTTCACTTTATCTATTGGAAGATGCCAATTACATAGAGGCAAATGGAGATGTGGCTGCAGATCTCCCTGTGGAGTTTTTGCCTGGAGAGCATGAGTTAAAGGTGCGGTTTGACGGTGCAGCCATGACCTGGTTCGTATGCACCTTTGGTAGCTGTAACCCTTCTTCAGTGAGCACCGATGCCACATTAAACAGTAATCGCTGCTCTGCCAAGGATGTTACAGATCAGGAAGCTGCAGCCTCTTTAAAAGATCCCGAATTGGTTGCTGCCGCAAGCGGTCAGGCAGTAACCACTTCTCCAGTGATCACGCAAATAACGGCCTATCCCAATCCGGTAGCTAACGAACTTGTCGTGCATCCCGGAGAAGGTGCTATTCGATCATTGAAGATGTATGATATTACCGGCAGAATGGTGTATGAGTCTTTCACAGAGAACAGCGGGACCTCTGTACAGCAGCGAATTAATACCCAGGGATTTTATCCGGGGGTATACATGCTGCAGATCGTAACCACCCTGGAAAGCAAGACCATTAAAGTAGTCAAACAATAATTTTATGAAAGTTTCCCTGTACTGTTCTCTATGGCTATGGATGATGCTTTTTCTCGTATTATCAGGCCATGGTATGCTCTGTGCTCAGGAGGTAAGAGAAATGGAGCTAATAGGCAATGTATCGGACACAAGCGATTCCCTTAAGGTGAACAACCTTAATACCCTGGCTTTCTTCTACATCAATGAGGGGCGCTTTCAAAAAGCCGATAGTGTGCTGCAGGAAGCCATAACGCTGGCCAAAGAGATAGGGTATCTGCGTGGTGAAGCCGAAGCGTTGAAATACCTCGGAGTAAACTATGACTATCAGTCTAACCGATATGAAGCTACCCGGTATTCGATGGAATCCCTGGAATTGTATAAGCGCATTAATGATGTTCCCGGGATAGCCAACCTGGAGTCTAATCTCGGTGCCATGTATCTCAATGAGGGAGACCCTGTAGCGATCGATTACCTCATACCCGCCCTTCAGAAAGGAGAGGCTTTAAAAGATACCACGCGCATCGTAAGTGTATTGATCAATCTTGCCGCACTATACGGAAATTATATGCAGGAACCAGAGAAGGCTATGAAGTATTACGCCGATTGTAAGACCTATCTGGATGCAGGCTTTGAAGGAAGCGAAAACTGGGAGATCTATTACAGGGCCGGCCTGGCTGAATACAATTTGATCAATGCGAATTACAAGGAGTCGTTACAGCAATACCTCGCTCTCCTACCTTATGATGAGGGGAGTATATATTATGCAGAGACCTTGCTCAAGGCAGGAGAATCTTATGAAGGGCTGGGACAAACAGACCAGGCGAGGGATTATTACAAAAGGTCGGTGGCATCGGCAAAAAAATGGAGCTCTGACAGGAACTGGGTAGAAGGTCTGAATAAGTTAGGCAGCTCCTACATTAAATCCGATCAGCCGGTACTTGGACTGGGTTACCTGCAGGAAGCCTTGATGATAAGTAATGCTTCCGGAATGCTACAGGCACAACGTGATGTGAATAAGGCACTGTATATGGCCTACGAAAAACAGGGCGATTATGATCAGGCGCTGAAGCATCACAAAAGATATCTGGAACTTAAAGATTCCATATTTGATATTGCGGCCAATGATAAGGTGCGTTTTGCGCAATTAAATTTTGACCTGGAGAAAAAAGAGAGTCAGATCGCCTTACTTGAGAGGGAAACAGAGATCACCGAATTACAACAAAAACGGCAAAAGAGTGTTACCATAGCTACGGTCGCCGTTTCAGGGTTGTTAATGATCCTGGTGCTCGGACTTTTTAATCGTTACAAATTCATCAAAAAGGCTAATCGTATTATACAGGAAGAAAAGGGACGGTCTGATTCGCTACTCCTCAATATTCTCCCCGAAGAAACCGCTCAGGAGCTTAAAGAAAACGGGAAGGTGAAAGCCAAGCGGTTCGAATCGGTTACCGTGATGTTTACCGACTTTAAAGGATTTACGAAAACTTCAGAAAATATGACCCCGGAAGAACTGGTGAAGAGTGTAGATCACTTCTTTTCCAAGTTCGATGAGATCATTGAGCAATACGGACTTGAAAAGATAAAGACCATAGGAGATGCGTATATGTGTGCCGGAGGATTGCCCTTCCCTGTAAGTGATCACCCTCAAAAGGTGATTCTTGCGGCCATCGATATTCTGAAGTTCGTCGATGCGGTAAGACAAGACTCCACAGATGGGATCCCCGGATTTGAGGTTCGCATCGGTATTCACACAGGGCCCGTAGTTGCCGGAGTGGTAGGTACTAAAAAGTTTGCCTATGATATTTGGGGCGACACGGTAAATGTGGCAAGTCGCATGGAATCGAGTTCGGAAGCCGGTAAGATCAATATTTCTGAGGTTACCTATGCGCTGGTAAAAGAGGACTTCTCTTGTGTCTATAGGGGTGAGGTCGAGGTTAAGAATAAGGGGACGTTAAAGATGTATTTTATTGACGACATAGCGAGTAAACCCCTCACTTAGAGTGGATTGAAAGTGAAAAAAGCGGGATAATTGCTTATATTTATTGTGTTGAAGGAAAAAACCACAAATAAAGAACCTGATCTCAAAGAGGAAAAAGCCTTTCTCAAAGCACTTCGAAATGTCGAACCGGAGAACTATTGGGAACAGATCGAAAGGCTTGAACGCCTTATCAGGGCCTCAGAGTTGAAAGCAGGGATCATTTTTTCTTTTCATTCCCTGGTGATAGGGGTGTTTTTTGACAGGATGGAGATGTTGTACGAGACCTTTCACAACAGTACTATTTTTGCTGTTCTTGTGGTAATGTGGCTTTTGATCGTTTTAGTATCGATCTATTACGCCTTGCAGTGTTTCGTGCCGAAGATGGAGCTCAAGTTCGATAAGAACGTTTTCTTTTTTAAGGATACCGTAAACCACTTTGGCGATGTAACGCAGTACAGTGATAAATTAAAGGAAGTTGTTGCCGATCGCGATAAATTGTACGATCAGCTCGGACAACAGATCTATATTGAAAGTAAGATCGTGGAAACTAAATTCAGAAGTGTAAAGAAAGCCATGAAGTTTATGGGATTTAGCTTCATTTTTATCGTGCTTATCATGATCTTATGGCTTTTTCAGTTAAAGGATGTATTATTTACCGGATGAACACATATACCACATTACGTAAACGGGCTTTAGATATTCTGGAGACCCGATTGTCTGATAAGCTTTACTATCATGGGGTAGATCATACCCTTGATGTGCTGAGTGTGGTCGAACAGTATATCGAAAGACGGGATATTGATACACATGATGCCTATCTCTTGCGCCTTGGTGCCTTATTTCACGATATCGGTTTTATTATCTCTAATGAAGATCACGAAACCTATAGTGCCGAGATCGCGAGACGTGAAATGGAAGCAGTAGGGTGTGATGAAGATGATATCCGCGTAGTAGAAGGCCTCATAGCGGCCACTCGTATCCCGCAACACCCTGAGAACGAATTGGAAGAGATCATTTGTGATGCCGATCTGGACTATCTGGGACGGGATGACTTTTGGGAGATCAGTGAAAGTCTTTACAAAGAACTTTTGGCCTATGGGAAGGTTTCTGAGTCAGTAGGATGGAATAAAATACAGATCGCTTTTTTGGAAAAGCATTCATACCACACCGACTTCGCCAAAGCCAACAGGCAACCCCAAAAGGAGGAGCGTATTGCAGAGTTAAAAGCCAGGGTGTCTCAAGACCTGAGGGAATCGTAGCGGATTATATGTCGCTGTGTATCATTTTTACTACATTTATTCCGATAATTAAATCCCGGGTAACACTATCCCTATGAAAATTATAATCATCAACGGCCCTAACCTTAATCTGCTGGGAAAAAGAGAGCCGGAAGTATATGGAAGTACTAGTTTTGAAACGTATTTAAATAGTCTGAAGGAAAAGTTCCCTTCACTTGAGTTGTCTTATTTTCAAAGCAATATAGAAGGAGAACTTATCGATAAATTACACGAGACAGGATTTGACCATGATGGGATCGTGCTCAATGCCGGGGCGTATACGCATACCTCTATAGGTATTGGAGATGCCGTAAAAGGTATATCAACGCCGGTGGTCGAAGTTCATATTTCGAATACCTTCGGTCGCGAAGCTTTCAGGCACCAATCGTATATTTCTGCCCATGCCAAAGGGGTCATTCTGGGCTTCGGACTCCAGAGTTATGATCTGGCACTACAGAGTTTTTTAAAATGATAACACCGAAGAACGCATATGTGAATTGGAGTAGCGGGAAAGACAGTTGTCTTGCCCTTTACCGTTTGCTTCAGGATAACAGGTTTCAGGTAGGTACCCTGGTAACTACCCTGAATGATGAGGTAGACCGGGTGAGTATGCACGGACTGCCAAAAGCGTTGCTGTTCGAGCAGGTAAAACAGATCGGATTGCCATTACATACGATCAACCTTCCGGGAGTGGTTTCTATGGAACAATATGGAAAGATCATGGACCGGCATGTAGATCAACTTAAAAACAGCGGCTATACCTTTTCTGTTTTCGGGGATATCTTTCTCGAAGACCTTAAGAATTACAGGGAAGAGCAGCTGGCTTCCAGAGGCATCAGGGCGGTGTTCCCGCTCTGGGGTGAAGACAGCAAAACATTGATCGAAGAATTTATCGATGCCGGATTTAAGGCCATTACAGTAAGCGTTAGCGATAGTGCATTGGGCGAGGCATTTCTCGGAAGGGTTATCGACAGGGATTTCCTGAACGAACTGCCCGAAGGGGTCGATCCCTGTGGCGAGAATGGCGAATTCCATACGTTCGTTTTTGATGGTCCCATCTTCAGGAACCCGGTTTCTTTCCGTGTAGGTGAGAAGGTGCTTAAAACTTATAAGCCTCATCAGGATAAAAAAGACAATTGTTTTACCGATGATGAGGTCACCTGGGATACTTCTTTTTGGTTTTGTGATCTGATACCGGATTAGGTGGTTAACCGGATTAGGTGGTTAACCGGTTACACAGTTATACGGTTACACAGTTATACGGTTACACAGTTACACGGTTACACAGTTATACGGTTACACAGTTACACAGTTATTCAGTGTTGCGGTAATATGTAATCTCCCTATCTCCCTATTTCCCTAATCACCACGTAACAAAAAAATCCCTCCGGCCTAAACTCCGGAGGGATCCTAAGTGCCTCTAGGGCGATTTGCAAAAAAATATATCAGAGAAAATTATCGTAGATCACAGGATCTCCAGTTCCTGCATGCAACTTTTCATGGTGTTGTAGGTGCGCTCAATATCGTTATCCAGACCGATGGAGAATCTGATCAATCCATCAGAGAGTCCCATGGCCTTTTGTTCTTCTTCGGGGATCTCCGAAGAAGTTGAGGTGCCCGGAGCAGAGAACAGGGTCTTGTAGAACCCAAGACTCACAGCGAGGTATCCGAGGTTCTTTTCCTGCATCATTTCCATAAGCGCATTGGCTTTATCCAGATCTCCGGCATCAACGGTAAGCATCCCGCCGTACCCGTACTCAGGATTGATGAGCTTTTTCATGGTGTCATGACCGGGATGAGAGGGGAGTCCGGGGTATACCACTTTGAGTCCGTCCTGTTCAAAGCGCTTTGCCAGGTAATGGGCATTTTCACTATGCTTTTTCATACGTATATGAAGGGTTCTCAGGTTTTTGAGAATGGACGCCGCTCTCAGGCTATCCATGGTACTCCCCAAAAGCATGGCGGCACCATCGTTCACATCCTTCAGGCTCAGGCAAAATTCCTGGGTTCCGCAAACAACACCTCCTACCGTGTCACTACTCCCGTTAATGAATTTGGTAAGGGAGTGTATCACAATGTCGGCCCCGAATTTGGCAGGTGAAATATTTAAAGGGGTAAATGTGTTGTCTACGACCAGCGGAATACCGTGTTTTTTGGCAATAGCAGAGAGTGCTTCCAGATCAGCTACCTCCAGCAGGGGATTGCTCACCGCCTCACAATAGATCATTTTGGTATTTGGCGTTATAGCAGCTTCCACTTCTTCCGGCTTGGTGATATCCAAAAAGGTGGTTGAGATCTGCAGTTTTGGCAAAAAATTCTTCATGAAGGCATAGGTACCCCCATATACTGTGCGGCTGGATACGATATGGTCTCCTGCCCCACAAAGTTGAAGGATCACTGCCGTAATAGCGCCCATACCACTAGCGGTTACATTGGCCGTTTCTGTGCCTTCCATGGCTGCAAGTGCTTCCCCCAGGTACAGGTTAGAAGGAGAAGAATGCCTGGAGTACAGGTAACAGCCTTCAGTATTACCCTCGAAGGTATCGAACATGGTCTTGGCCGATAAGAAGGTGTATGTGGAAGAATCTGATATAGAAGGGTTAACGCCTCCGAATTCTCCGAAGTACTGAAGGTCTTGTATGTTGTTGGCCGGATCGAATTTCATGACATGGTGGTTTAATTGGTTATGCTTAACAAATTACGTGTTAATAGGATAAAATGTCAATGATGTAAGTCATAAATAGATGATAAAACTAAATTGGAGTGTGTAATCAGAAAATATTTAACCTGTGAGTCATATCTTTGGAATTTAGCCGAAAAATTATCAGATATGGAAATGGATCAAACCGATAAGCAGCTATTACATCTGTTACAAAGCGATGCAAAGCAAACCACCAAGGAACTGGCCGTACAGCTGGGCATGTCGAACACAGCTGTGTATGAAAGGGTGCGCAAGTTAGAGCGTGAGGGGATCATCAAGGGGTATACTGCTATTGTAGACCGGGAAAAAGTGAATCGATCGTTCGTGGTATTCTGTAATATCCGTCTTACTCAGCATACCAGGGAAAATGTTCGTGAGTTCGAAGAAGAAGTGGCGGGACTTACCGAGGTACAAGAGTGTTATCATGTAAGTGGTGATTATGATTACATCTTAAAGGTGCATGTCGCCAATATGGAAGACTATCGGAACTTTATGGTGACCAAGCTTACCGATCTCAAGCATATCGGGAATACCCACAGCATATTTATGATCGGAGAAGTAAAGCATTCTACGGTGATCGGCATAGACAGGTCATAAAAGAGCAGGCTATTGCACCTTGCACCGGGAGCTTGTGGCTTACTTTAAGGCATGACGCATGGCATTTCTGACATGCTGACTCCCTTTTACGGATGTTGTTTGGCGCGGGTTAGCGTTAAAATGCGTCACTAGGATCAAAAGTTTATGACAGCTTGTCATATTTTTTTTCATGGCATAATGATTGACTTAAACAGGGTGCACATAAAAAAATTCAGAACATCATAAATAGATTGACATGAGCAAGATTATTGGAATAGATTTAGGTACTACCAACTCCTGCGTTTCTGTAATGGAAGGTAACGAACCGGTGGTGATCCCTAATGCTGAAGGTAAACGCACAACTCCTTCTGTGATAGCTTTCGTAGAGGATGGTGAGATCAAGGTGGGTGATCCTGCAAAACGTCAGGCAGTGACCAATCCGCATAAAACCATTTACTCGATCAAGCGATTCATGGGTAACAAGTACTCAGAATCTCAGTTAGAGGCAGGGCGTGTGCCTTATAAGGTGGTTAAAGGTGATAATGACACCCCGAGAGTTGACATTGACGGACGTCTGTATACGCCACAAGAGCTTTCGGCCATGATCCTTCAGAAAATGAAAAAAACTGCTGAGGACTACCTCGGGCAGGATGTGGCAGAAGCGGTAATTACCGTTCCTGCATATTTTAACGATGCCCAGCGTCAGGCTACCAAAGAGGCCGGAGAGATCGCAGGACTTAAAGTTCAGCGTATCATCAATGAGCCTACCGCAGCAGCCCTGGCTTATGGTCTCGATAAAAAGAATACCGATCAGAAGATCGTAGTTTTTGACTTTGGTGGAGGTACCCACGACGTTTCTATCCTTGAATTGGGAGACGGTGTATTTGAGGTGCTTGCTACAGACGGAGATACCCACCTTGGGGGTGACGATGTAGATGAGACCATCATCAACTGGTTGGCTGAAGAATTCAAAGCTGAGGAAGATATCGACCTTAGAAAAGATGCTATGGCGCTACAACGTCTTAAGGAAGCTGCTGAGAAAGCGAAGATCGAGCTTTCTTCTTCTTCACAAACCGAGATCAACCTACCTTATGTAACCGCTACGGCAACCGGTCCTAAGCACTTGGTAAGAACCCTTACACGTTCGAAGTTCGAGCAGCTTATTGCCGAGATCGTTCAACGTACCATCAAACCTTGTGAGTCGGCGCTTAAGAATGCCGGTCTCAGCAAGAGCGATATCGATGAGGTGATCCTTGTAGGAGGTTCTACCCGTATTCCTGCAGTACAAAATGCAGTAGAACAATTCTTTGGTAAAAAGCCATCTAAAGGAGTGAACCCAGATGAGGTAGTAGCCGTAGGTGCTGCGATCCAGGGTGGTGTACTTACCGGAGATGTAAAAGACGTATTGCTTCTTGACGTAACTCCACTTTCATTGGGTATCGAAACCATGGGAGGAGTTATGACCAAGCTTATCGAATCGAATACGACCATTCCTACCAAGAAGTCGCAAGTGTTCTCAACAGCTGCCGATAACCAGCCTTCTGTAGAGATCCACGTACTTCAGGGTGAGCGTCCGATGGCAACAGACAACAAAACCATTGGTAGATTCCACCTTGACGGAATCCCACCAGCACCAAGGGGAGTGCCACAGATCGAGGTGACCTTCGATATTGATGCCAACGGTATCATTAACGTTAGTGCTAAGGATAAAGGAACAAATAAAGAGCAGAACATTCGTATCGAAGCTTCTTCAGGACTTACCGAAGAAGAGATCCAGAAAATGAAGCAGGAAGCTGAAGCCAATGCAGAAGCCGATAAGAAAGCGAAAGAGAAAGTAGATAAGCTTAATGAAGCCGACTCTATGATCTTCCAGACCGAAAAACAACTCGGTGAATTCGGAGATAAGCTAAGCGATGATAAGAAGCAACCTATTCAGGATGCGCTTGAAGAGCTTAAGAAGGCTTATGAGACGAAGGAGGTAGATACGATTCAACCTGCCCTGGATAAGATCAATGAAGCGTGGAAACAAGCTTCAGAAGAAATGTACAAAGCCCAGGCCGAACAACAGCAAGGAGCACCGGGTGCCGGAGATCAAGCCGGTGCAGCCGGAGGTTCCGGACAGGAAGGTGAGGATGTACAAGATGTAGACTTCGAAGAAGTGAAGTAAACTTCTTCCTTATAATAGAAAAAGCCACTCTGAGTAAGAGTGGCTTTTTATTTACCCCGGGTCTAAGTGCCCGATACCGCTGTTATGCTGATGCCGATATCCTTATCAGGTATTTGGCTTATACCAGGTAACGGATATAGGTACAATCCTCACATTTCTATATATGGTGCATTTTACTTCAAAGGGTAAGGGTTATTGATAGGGGTAAGGGAGGGCCTTCCCCTGATCCAATTATCCTAAAGCTATGTTTAAAAAAAATCTTGCACAGAACGTGTTAAATAGCGTTATTTGCTTATTAATACTAAAACCCTATCGGTTTAGTAGGGTAATAGCTTAGGTCTGGTTGTCTGTACGACCTGACCGGATGCCCAAACCTTACTGCTGCTAACCTATGAAACTCGAACATCGCCACATTCTGAAGACCTTAAGCTGGAGGGTATTGGGTACTTCTGATACTTTTTTCTTGTCCTGGCTACTCACCGGAAATCCCCTCTCGGGCATGAAGATCGGGGTTACGGAGGTCTTTAGTAAGATGATCTTATACTATATGCACGAGCGGGTATGGAGTAAACGCATACGAGATCGTGTTGTACACCGGCGACTATTCAAAACCCTTTCCTGGCGACTTATAGGCACAGTAGATACCATTCTCATAGGTTGGATCGTGACATCAGACCCTTTAACCGGTCTAAAGATCGGTATGACAGAGGTGATCACAAAAATGATCTTGTACTACCTCCATGAATGGGTATGGGAGCGTTCCTTTACGGTACAGTTTCATAAACAGCAAAAGCTATTAAGTAATAAAATGAATTAATAAACCTGAATAATATCAATAAGAATATGAACTATTTGGATGAATTGGAATCGGAAGCGGTATATGTATTAAGGGAGGTTTATGCACAATTTGATAACCCCGTTATTCTGTTTAGCGGTGGTAAGGATTCGATCGTGGTAACGCACCTGGCTAAAAAAGCCTTTTACCCTTCACGTATTCCCTTTCCGCTATTGCATATAGATACCGGGCATAATTTTCCTGAGACCATTGCTTTCAGAAATGACCTCGCATCCGGTTTGGGGTGTAAACTCCTGGTAGGATCGGTTCAGGAGTCCATCGATAAGGGACGTGTTGTAGAGGAGCAGGGAAAACTGGCAACCCGTAATGCCCTGCAAACGACCACACTTTTAGACACTCTTGAAGAGCTCAGGATCGACTGCGCCATAGGGGGTGGGAGAAGAGATGAAGAGAAGGCCCGTGCCAAGGAGCGTTTCTTTTCACATAGGGATGATTTTGGCCAATGGGATCCCAAGAATCAACGTCCTGAGTTGTGGAATGTCTTTAACGGAAGGCACTTTGAAGGAGAGCATTTTCGCGTTTTCCCTATCAGTAACTGGACAGAAATGGACGTATGGAACTACATTAAACGAGAAAATATAGCTATACCTTCTCTCTATTATGCGCATGAACGCGAGGTGGTATGGAGAAATGGCTCCTGGATACCTAATTCAGAATACCTGGTACTGGATGGCAACGAGCGTATAGAACGCAAAAAAGTGCGATTCAGAACCTTGGGTGATATCACCATCACCGGAGGAATCTTGTCTGAGGCCGATACCCTGGAAAAGATCGTTGATGAGGTTTCGGTAATGAAGGAGACAGAACGCGGTAATCGCGCAGACGACAAGCGTTCGGAGACTGCCATGGAAGATAGAAAAAGACAAGGGTATTTTTAGTTGTTAGTTATAAGTGTTTAGTGGACAACTTAATAACGTTATATTATAAAATCGTCTTCGCGAGTTGCGACTCGTCGGGACGTGGCGATCTCTCCAGGGCTTACTCAAGTTTTAATTGGATGCGGAGATCGCTTCAAAAGATTGCCGCGCCCATTGCATGGGCCCGCAATGACCATTTTAAATTAAACTAGTAAAGAAAACCATACCATATGGAAATCTCGAATAATAAATTATTGCGTTTCACCACTGCAGGATCTGTAGACGATGGGAAATCGACCCTGATCGGCCGACTCCTGTACGATTCAAAATCGATCTTTGAAGACCAGATCGAGCAGGTGGAAAAGACTTCAAAACGAAAAGGACACGAAGGGGTAGACCTTGCACTATTTACCGACGGATTAAGAGATGAGCGGGAGCAGGGGATCACTATTGATGTGGCTTACAGGTATTTCACCACTCCCAATCGTAAATTCATTATTGCCGATACTCCCGGACATATTCAATACACCAGAAATATGGTTACCGGCGCTTCTACGGCAAACGCTGCCATTGTCTTGGTAGATGCCCGCCACGGGATGGTAGAGCAAACCAAGCGACATATATTCATTGCCCATTTATTAGGTATTCCTCATATTTTGATCTGTATCAATAAGATGGACCTGGTTGACTATTCAGAAGACCGGTTCTACGAGGTGGCGGCTGAAATTAAACAGTTTATTACCGCTATTGGGATCGAGTCCGGTCAATTTATCCCGATAAGTGCCCTGGAGGGCGATAACGTGGTAAATAAGACTAAGGCCATGCCCTGGTATACCGGAGATCCGTTATTATCGGTTCTGGAGCATATTGAACCGGATACAGTTGATCATGATCTTGGGTTGCGTTTTCCGGTACAAACGGCACTTCGCCCTCAATCGGGAACGTTTCGCGATTTTCGCGGATATGCTGGTAGGGTAGAAGGGAATGAAATTCACGTGGGTGATGAGGTCATGGTGCTTCCGGGCGGTCAGCTTAGTACGATCAGTGCCATCGATAAGATGGGAACGAGTGTAAGCACGGCAGGTATTGGAGAATCGGTAGTGGTGTGCATCGCAGATGATATCGATGTGGCCAGAGGGAATATGCTGGTAAGTAAGCATAATGCCCCCCGGGTGGGGAATGCAGTTCGCGCTTTATTTTGCTGGATGGATGAGCAGCCTATGCGTCCCAACACCAAATACATCGTTCGGCAGTGTTCGGATGAGGCTTTAGGGATCATTAAGGGTATAGGCTACAGGCTTGATATTAACACCCTGGAAAAACTTGAAGGGGCACAGACAGTAGCTATGAATGATATTTTTGAGGCCGAGATCAGGTTCAATAAACCTGTATTTACCGATCCGTACAAACGCAACAGGGTAACCGGAAGCTTTGTGCTTATCGATCCCGGAACCAACCGTACGGTGGCGGCCGCTATGGTACAGTAATACGCTTATCTGAATTTATAAACAAAACCCGGAATGTTCCGGGTTTTTTTATCAGGCTATGATTCAGTTTTCTTCTTCAAAGTCCAGGCTTGCTGAGTTCACGCAATAACGCAAGCCGGTTTCGGTAGGGCCATCATTAAATACATGCCCCAGGTGTCCTCCGCATGTTGCGCAACAGATCTCTGTTCGGATCATACCGTGACTTGTATCTCTAACATACTCGATACGACCTTCAATGGCCTTGTCAAAGCTGGGCCATCCACAACCACTTTCGAACTTCATGTCTGAGGTAAAAAGCTGGGTACCACAGCCCTTGCAGCGATAGACCCCTTCGTCAAAGTGGAGGTTGTATTTTCCGGTATGAGGCATCTCTGTGCCCTTCTTTCTTAAGATCTTAAAGCTTTCAGGATCGAGGGCTGACTTCCATTCGTCCTCACTTTTTTCAATTTTATATTTACTCATTATTATTAACGCGATTAAATTCTTCAATGGAAATAAAATCAAGTGCTACGCCGTTAATGCAATGACGTTTTCCAGTGGTTTGTGGTGGTCCGTCGTCAAAAACATGACCTAAATGGCCGCCGCATCTGGCACAGTGTTCTTCGGTTCTTGCCACTCCGATCTTGTGGTCTACCGAGTAGGCTACATTGCCTTCGATCTCCCTGTCGAAGCTTGGCCACCCGCTACCGGAATCGAACTTATGCTCACTCCTGAACAAGGGGTTGCCACAGGCGGCACAAACATATACACCTTCATCTTTAATATCGAGAAGGTCGCTGCTAAAAGCTCTTTCAGTTGCCGCTTTTCGCATGACCTGGTATTCCATATCGGTTAACTTGGCCTTCCATTCGGCATCACTCATTTCTACCGCATAACGAATTTCTTCTTCGCCTGAGCTTGATCTGTGCTCTTTATTCTGTGCTCCCGATTGGCAGGATAGCAGCAAGGCGGGGATAAATGCAATAAGGATCTTTTTCATGTTTTTTTATTAAAAATATGAGGTTTTGGTCGCAGTTATTGTTAAAACCTTATCAAAATATGGAGTTTTGTGTGGTCAGGTAGCTGGTTAGAACTATTTTGACCGTACTATCGAGACTCATGCGAACCAAACCGGGGCAAATTAGACCAGACCAAAACCAAACCCAGTCAAATGACACCAAACAGGATAAGTTCGGAGCGATGAAACCAAACGCGCCTAATCCAGTATGGGGTGCACAAGGCCTTGTGTGGAGAGCCAGAAGAATGCGCAATGGCAGGGCACAAAAAAGGGCCATAAATACGGTACGCTCCATATTTATGACCCGGCATCAAGAGTAAACTAATTACTCTATGACAATATCCTGATTATTTATCATTTTCGCAACACTCATTACCTTGCTAAAGTCATTAATGTCGATCTCACCAAGAAGTTCTGCGGGAACAACAGCCACCCTCATGATTAGGTTGTCGGTATAAGAGACATCCAGGGTTGGGTAATTAACATTTCCATCCAGAAAGAATTGAATATCAAATGCGGTGTAATTAAATCCGTAGCTCAAGATACCTCCGTCGTTGAAGTAAAGTGTTCTTGGAAGGGGCTCCCAAACATCTACTCCTTCGATCACGTCAATGAGAACGTAAGCCAATACAACATCGGAGTCAAAAACTTCAACCCCGCCCGGAAAATCAAATAATTCCACAGGAACATCGGTGTTAAGTTCTCTAAAGGTAACCTCGTATTCGAATACCGTTCCGATAAGACCATCAAGTCCGTCTTGTCCGGGAGGTCCCGGAGGTCCCGGGTCGCCTTCACATGAGATAAGGACCAGGGAGAAAAGTGCTAGTAAAGAGAATAATTTTTTCATAATTGTGATTTTTGGATGTTAGTAAGTTAACAATTCTTATGCCAAAAGAAAATTAGACAAGAAAAAGCCCGAAAATACGGGCTTTATCGTCAATTATGTGATGTCCCTAATTTTGGGCTACTTCAACTTCTGCGGGCCTTGAACTTAACTCGGGCATAAAAAGCCACATTTCTGAAGCAGACCCCTCCATGTTTTCCATCCAGGTTTGCAGGTCCTTCTCGTAACTTTCTTTACCGAACATGGCATCGTATTTTTCGGGAACATCAGGATTTTCCGAAGCCATATCGGCGTAATTATTTAAAAACCCTACGATAGCAAGATCCCGTCCTTCTTTGGTAGATCCCATGACATTGGTGTATATCCCGAACATGTCTTCAGGATATTTTTCCCGATACAGCTGGGTGAATCGTTCCATCACGGCTTTGATCTTATCAAAATTCCCTATACCTCTTTTAACATCGTAAAAGGTAATGCTCAGCATATTGAGCTTGAAATTATTTGATATGTTAGAGAATTCCGGATGATACTGCCAGAAGGTTCCGTGTGCCTCAGTGGTTAGTGTCGGAGTAACGTTGTTTACCCAGTGCTCATTATGACCGGTGTCCATCGGACGCTCGTCCAGTTCTTGCCAGGTGCAAGGTCCCAGATTCCAGATGTATTTTCCGGTGTTCGGGCCGGTCATGATCTGGTATACTGCCACCTGCCGTGGTGCATCGGTGTGAAATTGTTTGTTGTGTTCAGCCACTGCTTTGTGAAATTGCATGACCTTCTCGGGATGAGGAGTCACCATGATCTGGTCGAAGACCACTGTTGGGGTTTGTTCTTGTGCCAGGGCAGCAGTACATGCCACCATGACAAGAATACTTAAAATGCGCTTCATACTATTTTGATTTATTGGTTAGTAAATAGCAGATAAGCTTTAGGTCAGGGGAGGTTAGTTTTAGTTGTAATCGACTTATTTTAAGGAAGTTGCGCAAAGGTACGCAAAAAAGATCAGCGTTTGCGATCTATGTGTCTTGATCCTTATTTTTTAAGGAATGTCATGGCTGCTGCGATAACTTCAGGATCTCCCAGGATCTTGCGATGGCCAAGGCCCGAGGTGATCATGAGTTCCCCATGAGGAAGTGCGGCATGAATGGCATGCGCTGCCGATACCGGGACGTCTTCGTCGTCTGTATCGTGTATCACCATTACAGGAATATCGATCCCTGGTGCTACCAGCTCTGCCGATAGCTCTTGCGTGTCCATACCGGAGATCTCATCAAAATAGCGCTTCATCTGAATTCCGGTAATGGGCTTTAATCCCAATTTTTTGGTGAAGTCTTGCATAATGTCCCAAACCAGGTTGCCGCTGCCAATAAGTACCAGCTTTTTGAATTGTGCCCCCCTGTTCATACTTTGGAGCAAGGTCATCGCTCCAAGGGAGTGGCCGATACCGAATTCAAAAGGGCCGAATTCGCGAGTTAAGAAAAGGCAGGATGCTATAAATTCCAGCATCTCGGTTTGTTTTCCTGTGGCTTTTCCATGAGCAGGGGCGTCAAAACTTACCGTACTGTAGCCTTCCTGCAGCAGGCGATCGGCGATCACCGAAAGTTGTGTGCCTCGTCCGCTCCAGCCGTGTACCAATAAAACTTTTTTAGCGGCTTTCCCGTAATGGTAAACCACGATCTCTTTCCCGATACCGGGAACTATAAGGCGTTCCTGGCGACTTTGTTGGTCCATTTCATATTCCCGCTCAGGCATCCCGAACTTAAATGGGGTACAGAACAACCTGGCGGCAAATTTCGCAGCCAGAGAGGGAGATACCTTTTCTAAGATCTTGGCGGGTAATTTTATAAATAAAGGAACTTTTATGTCTGAAGATGTATTTGAGGTTTTTTGGTCGGGCATACCTGTATGTTTAATGGCGAATTTACTTATTTTCAAAGGTTTTTTATATTTTTAATACACTATTAATACAAGAAGATGCAAGACCAGTCAAGAGTAATTATAGAAAATGTGCATCCCCAGATACATCATGGGGATTTTTATATTAAACGCGTTGTCGGAGAGCACGTGGATATTAGTGCAGATGTATTTGCAGATGGTCATGATGTGGTGGCCTGTGTGGTGCGTTTCAAACACGAAAAGGAACGCAATTGGCGGGAGTGTAGGATGGAACAAGGAATTAATGATCATTGGTCTGGTACATTTTCGGTAGAAAAGCAAGGTGAGTACATGTTTTACATTCAGGGATGGGTAGATTATGCCTTGAACTGGCAGCACGGTATAGGGCGTAAGATAGAGGATGGGCAGATGGTAAAAAGCGAATTACTGGAAGGCATCGAGTATATCGATCAGGTTCTAAGGAAATGCCAGAAAAGTGAACAGGACTATCTTAGATCGCTAAAAGGTCTATTCGCAGAGGAATTCTCCTACGAAAAGGCTATTGAAGAGGCTGTATCCTTAAAACTTAAGGAATTATTCATAAAATATCCCATGAGGTACCTGGCTGCAGATTCTCCTAAATTCAGAGTTTATACCGATAGGACTAAAGCTCGTTTTTCTACCTGGTATGAGTTCTTTCCAAGGTCGGCATCTGCAGAAGCAGGAAAGCATGGTACTTTTGAAGACTGTGAACGCCTGATTCCTCGTATTGCGGAAATGGGGTTTGATGTATTGTATTTTCCGCCTATTCATCCTATAGGAGAGGTAAATCGAAAAGGGAAGAACAATGCCACCACTGCCGAGCCCGGAGATGTAGGCTCCCCCTGGGGCATCGGTTCGGCTAAGGGAGGACATAAATCCATTCATCCGGAATTGGGTACAGAAAAAGATTTTAAAAGTCTTGTATCTAAAGCAAGGGAGTACGGTATTGAGATCGCCATGGATTTCGCCCTGCAATGTGCTCCCGATCATCCGTACGTCAAGGAGCATCCTGAATGGTTTAAGTGGCGACCGGATGGAACTGTGCAATACGCCGAAAATCCGCCTAAGAAGTACCAGGATATCCTACCTATATATTTTGAAACCAAGGATTGGAAGCGATTGTGGAAAGAGTTACTCAGTATAGCCATGTACTGGGTAGAAGAATTTGATATTCGCATTTTCAGGGTGGATAACCCCCATACCAAACCCTTTAAGTTTTGGGGTTGGCTTATTGCTGAGGTGAAGAAAAAATACCCTGATGTCCTGTTCCTTTCAGAAGCCTTTACCAGGCCCAAGGTCATGGAAGAGCTTGCTAAACAAGGTTTTACTCAAAGTTATACCTATTTTACCTGGCGTAATAGCAAACAGGAGCTCGTACAGTATTTGGAAGAGCTAACCAAAACCGAGCGTAAGGATTACTTCCGTCCTAATTTTTGGCCTAACACTCCCGATATTAACCCTTATCCGCTACAGGGGGGGAATGAGGCCGTATTTCTACAAAGATATTTTCTCGCTGCAACCCTAAGTTCGAACACCGGGGTTTATGGCCCTGTTTATGAGCATTTAGTTTCTGCAGCGGTCCCGGGGAAGGAGGAGTATTTAAATTCTGAGAAATATGAAGTAAGTCATTGGAACTGGGACTTAAAGAATAAATTGACCCATATTATGACAAAGATCAATATGGCTCGTAAAGAACAGTTATCTCTGCAGCAAACCAATAATATTCGTTTTTGCGATACAGATAACGATCAGTTGCTGGCCTGGTACAAATTTGATGATGATCGTACGAATGAAACATTTATGGTGGCAAGTCTTGATGCCTTTTACTCCAAGCAGGGTTGGGTTCGACTTCCGCTGGATGCATTAAGGGTTAAAGAAGGTCAACAGATACGAATGCTTGACCTGATCACAGGAAGCAGTTACATATGGGACAAAGAATGGAATTATGTAGAGTTGCATCCCGCCTTGCCATTCCACCTTTTCAAAATCATTAAATAGATCTGTTATGGGGAGTAAGAAATCAGAAAGTACCAAAGTTGTCAGGGCACCTTACGATTTTAGATCGAACTGGGAAGAACTCATTGAGGACAAAGATTTTCTCAAAGCCTTTCTTTCTGATGTCCTCGAAAAATACATCATTGCACAACGCTGGTATGGAGGGAAAAGCAGCAAGCTCAAATATATCGAACTGGCCGAGTACTTTAAGATCCAGCAAAGTGGAGAAGTGTATTACGGACTCATTCTCGAAGTGAACTTTTATGAAGCCTTTTTTCAACATTATTTTCTGCCTATTGCCTTTGTTACCGATCCCCAATATGCAGAAAAAGGACGTATTCTGGAGATCTCATTAAACGGTGAGAAAGGTTTTATTGTCGATGCAGTAAATCTGGAAGGATTCCGAAGGGTCGTTTTTCAGCGTATTCAGAGTGCTGTTCCCTTTGATACCACTAAGGTGCAATACCATAAAAGTGAGTATTTGGATTCGGAGGAATATGAAAGTTCGAGGTTTATGGGACTTGAACAGAGTAATACCTCCATTGTCATTAACGATAAATATGTGATCAAGTTCTTTCGAAGAATTTACGCTTCAAAAAATCCGGATTATGAGCTGAGTAGGTTCTTATCTGAGAAACGCGGATTCAAGAACACACCCGCTTACCGGGGAAGCATGAGCGTTAAGGACATGGAGAATGTAAACATAACCATTGCCTTGATGCAGGAACTGATACCCAACCAAGGGGATGCCTGGGAGTATATGCTCGAAGAATTGCACAAGGTTTTTCTAAACCTGGAATACAAGGGTATCGACATTGATAAATTGCCCAAGACCAGTATGTTCAACAGGCTGGCCATTCGTGACGTTCCTCCTGAGATCATTGACTGGGCCGGTCTGAATCTTTTTCAAAAGCTTCGTAAATTGGGACTTCGCACCGCAGAGATGCATGTGCTTCTGGGGTCGGAATTCGAAGATATGGCTTTTACGCCTACGCACTACAATGGCGACTATGAGGTATGGCTAAAGAACCGGATGCTCTATCAATTTCAGAACCGTCTGAACATCGTGGAAAATAACCTGCATAAGTTAGAGGGACTCACACTTGAGAGGGCACAGGAGTTTCTTGAGCGCAAGAATGAGGTTCGAAAAAGGTTTGTAGACTTCAACTGGACGAGGCTTAAAGGCGAACGCATTCGTATTCACGGCGATTACCATCTGGGACAGGTATTGGTCAAAGACGACGATTTTTATATTCTCGATTTTGAGGGAGAACCCGAAAGTACCATTCGCGACCGGAAGGTAAAACAACCTCCGCTTAAGGATGTGGCTGGTATGTTCCGATCGTTTCACTATGCCATCTACGCTACTATATTTTCACATCAGAGTGAGTACCCCTATACCCAGGAATCCCTGTTCAAGGCAGGGGAGTTGCTTTATCAGTATATGATAGCCGTATTCTCTGATTCTTATATCGATTATGTTCGTTCTAAAAACCTGAGTATAGGATATCTCGGCGAGCGCACCTATGTGCTAAAATATTGCCTTCTGGAAAAGGCAGTTTATGAGCTTGGATACGAAATGAATTCAAGACCTTTATGGGCTGTTATTCCTTTAGAAGGTATTATGAGTATTCTTAATGATTCCAAATAAGATTTATATTATAACCCAATTGTATGAAAAACCAGGTAGAGTTGCACAGTTTGTTTACCGATTTTGATATTGACCTTTTTAGATCGGGCAAGCACTATCGCTTATATGAAAAATTTGGTGCTCATTTTATTGAAAAGGACGGTAAGAACGGATGTTACTTTGCAGTTTGGGCACCAAGTGCAAAAGCTGTGTCGGTCATTGGAGATTTTAATTACTGGATCGAAGGTGATCATCCGCTACAGGTTAGGTGGGACGGCTCCGGTATATGGGAAGGTTTTATTCCCGGGATCGAGCAGGGAACGCGATATAAGTTTAAAATACATTCGCATCATAACGATATTAAAACGGAAAAAGCAGATCCTTATGCCTTTTACTGTGAATCGCCACCTCATACCGCTTCACTTACCTGGAAACACAACTATTCATGGAAGGATACCTCCTGGATGGAAACCCGTAAAGACCACAATGCACTCGATAAACCTTTTTCGGTCTATGAGCTTCACCTTGCCTCATGGAGACGAAAGATAGAAGATGGAGGGCGTTCCCTGAGCTATGTTGAATTAGCTGATGAGCTGGTAGCTTACGTAAAGAAAATGCAATTTACCCACGTTGAGTTCATGCCGATCATGGAGTATCCGTATGATCCATCATGGGGATACCAGTTAACCGGGTATTTCGCACCGACCTCCCGTTTTGGTAAGCCTGAAGACCTGATGTTCCTGATCGATAAATTACACCAGGCCGGGATCGGGGTTGTCCTCGACTGGGTGCCTTCACACTTTCCCGAAGACGCTCATGGTCTTGGTTTTTTTGACGGGTCAAACCTCTATGAACACCCTGATCGAAGAAAAGGGTATCATCCCGATTGGAAGAGTCTGATCTTCAATTATGGTCGTAATGAAGTGCGCTCATTTCTTATAAGTAATGCCTTTTTCTGGCTCGATAAATTTCATGCCGACGCATTGCGGGTAGATGCAGTTGCTTCCATGCTTTATCTTGATTATTCAAGGGAGGAGGGGGAGTGGGAACCCAATGAATTCGGGGGGCGTGAGAACCTCGATGCAATTCTGTTTATGAAAGAGCTAAACGAAGCTGTATACGGAAGCTTTGAAGGTATTCAGACCATTGCCGAAGAATCGACTTCATTTCCGATGGTCACCAAGCCCGTATATCTCGGAGGTCTTGGATTTGGGATGAAATGGATGATGGGATGGATGCACGATACCCTCGAATACTTTAAAAAAGATCCTATTCACCGCAGGCATCATCAAAATGATATCACTTTTAGTATGACCTATGCCTTTACTGAAAACTTCATGTTGCCTTTAAGTCATGACGAAGTGGTTTACGGTAAGCGATCTATTCTGGGGCGTATGCCCGGAGACGAATGGCAGCGTTTCGCGAATCTGCGGTTGCTCTACAGTTATATGTTTACCCACCCCGGCGGGAAGTTGCTCTTTATGGGAGGTGAGTTTGGCCAGGGTGAAGAGTGGGATTTTCAAGGTAGTCTCGATTGGCATCTTCTGCAATATCCGATGCATGAAGGGATGCAAAAGCTCGTGGGTGACCTGAATAAATTATACCGGGGTGAAAGGGCACTTTTTGAGAAGCAATTTAGTTCTGAAGGTTTTGAATGGATCAATTACGGGGATGCTGAAAATTCTGTTCTGGTGTACTTGAGAAAGGGCCGTAAAAAGGAAGATACTCTTGTAGTAGTCTTGAACATGACACCGGCCATCAGGGAGGATTACCGTATAGGACTGCCTTTCGGCAGTGGGCTGGAGCAAGTATTTAACAGCGATTATAAAAAATATGGTGGCAGTGGTTGCAGTAATAAGAAGCGCATTGCGACAGAACATACAGCGTGGAACGGAAGAGAACATTCTGCAACAGTAACTTTACCACCCCTGGCTATGGTCGCATTTCACATTTTACCATAAAAAAAATGCCATTAGTGATTAAACTATTATTTTTAGGCTCTTGATAAAATGTAGTTATGATCACCAATACAGAACTAGAGTATAAAGGGAATTTATATCCCTCAAAAATAATTGATCACAAGAAAGAGGTTGATAAGGTCATATTCTTCACAGAAAATGAGGTAACCCTTACCATAACTATCCTTAGAGATAGTGTTTTACGTTTTCGGTATGCCACCCAAGAAGGATATGAGCCCGATTTTTCTTATGCCATCGCTGAGGATGCCACCTATGGATTTAATCATCTGGAGTTGGAAGAGCATGAGGAGCACTTTGCCATTATTACGGCAAAACTGGAAGTGCATGTAGCTAAGGGCGATCTAAGGGTTGCTGTTCTCGATAAGGAAGGGAATACCATTAATGAAGATGAACTTGGATTTCATTGGGAGGAGAGTTACCACCATGGTGGTAATATCGTCAAAATGAGCAAACATGCTCAAGGCTCGGAAAGTTTTTATGCACTGGGCGATAAACCATCGCAGCTTAACCTGAGAGGAAAGCGCGTGGAAAACTGGAATACAGACCAATACGCATTCGGGAAAGACCAGAGTCCACTGTATAAAGCGGTACCTTTTTATATCGGACTTCACAAGAAGAAAGCCTATGGTATTTTCTTTGATAATACCTTTAGAAGTCATTTTGACTTTTGCCAGGAAAGACGAAATATCACTTCGTTCTGGGCCGATGGGGGAGAGATGAACTATTATTTCTTTTACGGGCCGGGCATCCCTGAAGTCGTTCAGGGATATACCGATCTTACGGGGACTCCCGAATTGCCGCCCTTATGGACATTGGGCTTTCATCAGTGTAAATGGAGTTATTACCCGGAAAGCAATGTAAGGGAGATTACCAATACCTTCCGGAAGAAAAAGATCCCTTGTGATGCCATCTACCTGGACATCGATTATATGGATGGTTTTCGATGCTTTACCTGGAACAACGAGTATTTTCCGGATCCTAAGAAAATGGTCGATGATCTTCTTGGAGAAGGATTCAAGACCGTGGCTATCATCGATCCGGGTATCAAGATCGATAAGGACTACCCGGTGTACCAGGAGGCTATAGATAAAGATTATTTCTGTAAACGGGCAGATGGCCCGTATATGAAGGGTAAGGTGTGGCCCGGGGAATGTAATTTCCCGGATTTTACCAATCCCGAAGTACGTGAATGGTGGTCGGGACTATTTAAAGAATTGATCGCCGAAACCGGATTACGTGGGGTTTGGAACGATATGAACGAACCGGCTGTGATGGAAGTGCCCGGAAAAACCTTCCCTGACGATGTACGCCATAACTACGACGGCCACCCCTGCAGCCATCGCAAGGCGCACAATATTTACGGGATGCAAATGGCCAGGGCTACCTATGAAGGCTTGCGCAAGTATACCTTCCCTAAAAGGCCTTTCGTGATCACCCGTGCTGCATATTCCGGAACCCAACGATACACCTCCTCCTGGACCGGCGACAATGTGGCTACCTGGGAGCATTTGTGGATCGCCAATGTACAGGTGCAACGTATGTGTATGAGCGGCATGTCGTTCACAGGTTCTGATATCGGAGGCTTCGCCGAGCAGCCGTCAGGAGAATTATTCGCGCGCTGGATACAATTAGGGGTGTTTCATCCCTTCTGCAGGGTGCATTCAAGTGGCGATCACGGCGATCAGGAACCATGGTCGTTCGGTGAAGAGATCACCAATATCACCCGAAAGTTCATAGAGCTGCGCTACCGTTTATTACCCTATCTCTACACCATGTTCTGGGAGTATATCAACGATGGGGTACCTATGCTCAAATCGTTGATGTATTACGATCAGGATGATCAGCATACCCATTATCGCAATGATGAGTTTATTTTTGGGAACCACATCCTGGTTTGTCCTGTTCTGGAGCCTAATGCCAAGGGAAGAAGGATGTACCTGCCTCGCGGGAAATGGTATAACTACTGGAATGATGAGATCTTGGAGGGAGGCAAAGAAACCTGGGTCGAGGCCGATCTTGATTCTGCTCCGATCTTTGTTAAAGAAGGAGCGATAATTCCGAAGTATCCGGTGCAACAATATGTAGGGGAGAAGGAGATCGAAGAATTGGAACTTCATGCGTATTACGCCGAAGGAGTAGAGACCTCTATGGTCTACGAGGATGCCGGAGACGGCTACGATTATAAAAAAGGAAGGTATTGCTCGAGGAAGTTTCGTCTTACCGGTCGCGGCGATCAACTGATAATTCAGCACTTCAAAGAAGGAAAGTACCTTACTTCCTATGAACATTTTAAATTAGTGTTACACGGCCTCCCGTTCAAGGTGAAGTCGGTGTATCTGGATAACGCCAGGATTCCGTTGGAATCTATTGAATCTGTGGAGGGTCAGTCTATGTTGATCCCTAAAGATTTTACAGAAATTCATATCATAGGAGCATAGCTCCAAAAACTAATAAAAATGAGGAGTATTAAATTCAAACATGTAGTAACGCTGTTGCTATTTGCGGGTTTGGTCCTAGGGTGTAAGACCAATCCTTTTACCGGAAAATCGACCCTTAATTTTCATGATAACAGTAGCCTGTTCCCTACCTCTTTTAAACAGTACGATGAGTTTTTAGATGCGAATAAAGTGATCAAAGGGACGGCAGAGGCCGAATTGATCACCAAGGTAGGACAGCGCATCAAAAAGGCGGCAGAGACGTTTTTTGCCGCAAATGGCAATCCCGAATATCTTAAAGATTACAGTTGGGAATTTAATTTGGTAGACGACAAACAAGTGAATGCCTGGTGTATGCCTGGCGGGAAGATCGTTTTTTATACGGGAATCTTACCCATTTGTGAAAGTGAAGCTGGAATTGCCGCCGTTATGGGGCATGAGGTAGCCCACGCCCTTGCCGATCACGGAGCCCAGCGAATGAGTGCCGGAACGTTACAGCAGGTAGGCCTGGTAGTAGGTAACGTTGCCACCATGAACGATCGCGATAAGAACTTGCTCTTTAATGCGGCCTATGGTGTAGGTTCCCAGGTTGGAGTTATGCTGCCATTTAGCCGTAGTCATGAAACAGAAGCCGATATTATCGGGCAGCGTTTAATGGCCATAGCCGGTTATAATCCCGATGAGGCTGCAAGACTCTGGGAGCGCATGGCGAAGAACGGGGGAAGTTCACAACCTGAATTCCTTAGTACGCACCCAAGCAGTACGACAAGGATCCAAAACCTGAGAGCGAATGCTGAAAATGCAAAAGCTGAAGCCAAGAAATACGGGGTAACCTCTTTTCAGCAATAAGGCTTTAACAATAAATCTATATATTAGACACCGCTCTTCTCCCTGAAGGGCGGTTTTTTTATGACCTGAACCTATGAACCAACTACAAAAAGGAAGTAAAAAACTTCTAAATGCCTGGGCGTTTTACGATTGGGCCAATTCGGTATACAGTCTTACCATAGCCTCGGCTATCTTCCCGCTTTTCTACGGGGCCTTATTTCGGGAGGCCGGGGTCGAGAAGATAGAGGTCTTTGGAGGTATGATCGCCAGAGCTCCCCTGATCACCTATGTTACCGCTGCAGCTTTTCTGTTTATCGCTGTATTGAGTCCGCTGCTCTCCGGGGTGGCCGATTACGTGGGGAATAAAAAGGTCTTTCTCAAATTTTTTTGTTACCTGGGAGCATTATCAAGTGCTGCGTTGTACTGGTTTAGTCTGGAGCATATCTATTTTGGCCTTATTGCCTACTTTTTCGGCCTGGTAGGCTTTTGGGGCAGCCTTGTTTTTTACAACTCTTATTTGCCGGATATAGCCTATCCTGAACAACAGGATTCCATTAGTGCGAAGGGGTATTCCTGGGGTTATTTTGGTAGTGTGATCCTGTTGCTGATCAATTTACTGATGATCCTTAAATACGAGTGGTTCGGATTTGAAGGGGCGGGAATGCCAACCAAGCTCTCGTTTCTGACCGTGGGATTATGGTGGGCCGGATTTGCACAGTATACCTTCTACCATCTGCCTGAGGGCAACGAGAACAAGGGGAAGGTCAACAAGCAGGTATTGCTTAGCGGATTCAAAGAGCTGCAGAAAGTGTGGCACGACCTCGCAGAAAGCAAACGACTAAAGCGTTACCTCGGAGCCTTCTTTGTTTACAGTATGGGGGTGCAGACGGTTATGCTTGCGGCGTCGTATTTTGCAGAAGAGGAGCTTGCCTGGGCCAATGCAGAGGAGCGAACCATGGGGCTTATCGTTTCCATCTTGCTTATTCAGCTGGTAGCCATTCTTGGCGCCTGGGGAACGGCACGACTCTCGTTCCGTTTTGGGAATATTCCGGTACTTATTGCCATTAACCTTGTTTGGATCGCCATATGTGTGTACGGCTATTTTGTGATCACTCCGGTACAATTCTATATTACAGCCGCTACCGTAGGATTGGTCATGGGAGGTATACAGGCATTGTCGCGCTCTACTTATTCCAAGTTCCTGCCTAAAACCATGGATACCACCTCTTTCTTTAGTTTTTACGATGTGGCAGAGAAGATAGGGATCGTGATCGGGATGTTCCTGTACGGACTTATAGCGCAACTAACAGGGAGTATGCGTAATTCGATCTTTTTTCTGGGAATCCTCTTTGTGTTCGGATTGTTGTTGTTGCTCAGGGTACCTGATAAGCGGTCTTCCTAGGTCCTTTAAAGCGCCTCATATGATCATAGGTTAGTGCTCAGGTCTTCCTATTGCTTGCCAAAGTGGCTAACGATCTTAATTCCTGAAGAAGTACCAATTCTGTCGGCGCCCTTGGCGATAAATGCGATGGCGTCTTCATAGCTCCTGATACCTCCTGAGGCTTTGATCAGGGCATTGTTGCCTACGGTGTTCTTAATAATTGTAATATCTTCGAGAGAAGCTCCTCTGCTGGCAAATCCGGTCGAGGTCTTAACAAAGTCACCACCGCCTTCGACTACGGCTTTAGATACGGCTACGATCTCTTCTTTGCTCAGATTGGCCGTTTCGATGATCACCTTCAATACGGCACCTCCAATGGCGTGTTTTATAAAATGAACTTCCTGGGTGATCTTGCTGTACGCCTTGTCCTTGACCCACCCCTGATTGATCACCATATCGACTTCTCCGGCACCGTCTTTTACCGCATCTTCTGCTTCAGCGACCTTTGCAGCAGTGGTCGCTGCTCCTAAGGGGAATCCTACCACGGTACACACCAGGACCTTGGTATCTCTGAGTAATTCTTTGGCCAAAGCCACATAGGTGCCGTGTACGCAAACCGACTTAAACCGATAAATAGCTGCTTCTTCGCATAATTTGGTGATCTGTGCTTCTGTGGCCAGCGGATCTAAGAGGGTGTGATCGATATAGGTGTTGATATTTTCCATGAGTTATTTTTTAAAGCGTTGATTCATTGTGTCGATAATAACATTCATGGCATCTTTGAGGTAGGAGGGGTCTTTTGTGGTGTTGCTCATAAATACTGCGCCCTGTATGAGGGAATAGAACCGTTTGGCGTATACATCGCCCTTGATGTTCTTGCGAATTACCCCCTCTTCCTTTCCCGACTCTATGAGTGAAGCCATGATCGCTTCTATACGGTGCATCACTTCCTGAACCTTTTGGCTCATTTCGTCATTTAGGAACTTACTGTCGGTGCCAAAATTAACAATAGGACAGCCACCAAAAGTATTTGTGAACTCGTAATAGTCTTTGTAAAAGTACGCAAATTGCATGAGCCCTTCCAGAGGATCTCCGGCATTTTCTACACGGGATTCGAGTTTGGCAATGATCTTATGAGCCAGGTGGTCGAAGCACTGCAGGTATAGGGTTTCCTTATTTTCGAAGTTCCCGTATACGGCCCCCTTAGTGAGTCCTGTGGCGGTGGTAATGTCGCTTAAACTCGTGGCAGCGTAGCCTTTTTTATTGAAGATGGGAGCAATGGTGCTGGTAATGAATACGGTAGTTCTTTCGGCTTTGGTGAGCATGGAAGTTGTTTTACAACTACAAGATAATAATACTGAATGGTATTTTATAATTCTTTTTTCTATTCCAATAAAAAGCCCCTGCAGCATGCTGCAGGGGCTCACTAACCAACCAACTTAAAACTAAATAATTCGCTAACGAATTATCTACCTTCATCTTAGCAAACTCTCGTCGCTGTTTTAATAGTCGCAGTTTATACAAAAACCTTACGTTATAAATCAGACTTATCTACGAGATTGTCCTGATTTCTGAAAACGATCTCGTCGTTAAAGGCATCCAGGAGGATGATACTGTCTGTAGTGACCTTTCCGGAGAGGATCTCTTTAGATAACTCGTTGAGCACTTCTTTCTGAATGATCCTTTTTACCGGCCTGGCCCCATACTGCGGGTCGTATCCTTTTAATGCCAGATGCGCTACCGCTTCTTTTGTAGCATCCATGGTGATGCCTTGTTTTGCAACCATTTTTATGACTTGTTTAAGCTGCAGGCCTACAATGTCCTTGATATTGGCCTCGCTAAGCGGTGTGAACATAATAATATCGTCGATCCTGTTCAGGAACTCCGGTCTTACACTTTGTTTAAGCAGTCCCAGCACTTCGGTCTTGGCTGCCTCCATGGCACTATAGATATCCGGAATGTTCTCAAATTTCTCCTGAATGATATGGCTACCCATATTACTGGTCATGATAATGATCGTATTCTTGAAATCGGCCAGCCTTCCCTTGTTATCGGTAAGACGCCCTTCATCCAGTACTTGCAGCAGGATATTGAAGGTGTCCGGGTGTGCTTTCTCGATCTCATCTAGCAATACGACCGAATAGGGCTTGCGTCGCACAGCCTCGGTGAGCTGTCCGCCCTCATCATATCCAACATATCCCGGAGGCGCTCCCACCAATCGGCTTACCGAATGTCTTTCCTGGTACTCACTCATATCAATCCGGGTCATGGCGGTTTCATCGTCAAACAGATATTCGGCCAGGGCCTTTGCAAGTTCTGTTTTCCCCACCCCGGTGGTCCCGAGGAATAGAAACGAACCAATGGGCTTTTTCATATCCTGTAATCCGGCTCTGCTGCGTCGTATCGCATCAGATACGCTTTGAATAGCCTCTTCTTGTCCGACCACGCGCTTATGGAGTTCGTCTTCCAGGCTAAGCAGTTTTTCTCTTTCGCTTTGGAGCATCTTGGTTACGGGAATACCGGTCCATTTAGCCACTACTTCGGCAATGTCTTCATTGGTCACTTCTTCCTTGATCAGACTTTTGCCACTTTGCTGTTGTTCCTGCAGGCTTTCCTGCAGGGTCTGTAATTGTTCCTGGGCTTCTTTGATCTTACCGTAACGTATCTCTGCAACCTTACCGTAGTCGCCTTCTCTTTCTGCCTTTTCGGCTTCCAGCTTAAAGCGTTCGATATCTTCCTTGGCATTTTGAACCTGATCTACGACCTCTTTTTCACTTGACCATTTCGCAAAAACCTCGTGACGCTCGTCCTTGAGATTGGCCAGTTCGGCATTGAGGCTTTTTAATTTTGTTTCGTCATCTTCACGTTTAATTGCCTCGATCTCGATCTCTAGCTGCATGATCTTTCGGTCGAGCACATCGAGCTCTTCCGGCTTCGAATTGATCTCCATGCGCAGCTTTGAAGCCGCCTCGTCCATAAGGTCAATAGCCTTATCCGGCAGAAACCTGTTGGTAATATACCTTTGGGATAATTCTACCGCAGCAATAATGGCTTCATCCTTAATTCGCACCTTGTGGTGGGTCTCATACTTTTCTTTGATACCCCGTAAAATGGAGATAGCACTCTCGGTGTCCGGCTCATTGACCATTACCTTTTGAAAGCGTCGCTCCAGCGCCTTGTCTTTTTCAAAATACTTTTGATATTCGTCAAGGGTGGTTGCCCCAATAGCACGGAGCTCTCCTCTCGCCAAAGCGGGTTTCAGGATGTTCGCCGCATCCATGGCTCCCTGACCGCCTCCGGCTCCCACAAGGGTGTGGATCTCATCAATGAACAATACAATGTTGCCATCTGAGGTGGTAACCTCTTTGATGACAGCCTTAAGGCGCTCTTCGAATTCACCTTTGTATTTGGCTCCGGCGATCAAGGCTCCCATATCGAGCGAAAAGATCTGTTTGTCCTTAAGGTTCTCCGGCACATCACCCTGAATGATCCTGTGGGCTAAACCTTCGGCTATGGCTGTTTTACCAACTCCAGGTTCTCCGACAAGCATCGGATTGTTCTTGGTACGTCTCGAGAGGATCTGTAGTACTCGTCTTATTTCCTCGTCACGCCCGATCACGGGGTCAAGTTTACCATCGTTGGCGAGCTGATTGAGGTTCTTGGCGTATTTGTTAAGAGAATTATAGGTGTCTTCGGCACTAGCCGAGGTAACCCGGTCTCCTTTTCTGAGTTCTTCTATAGCGGCCTGAAGTCCCTTTTCGGTAACGCCCTGGTCTTTGAGCATCTGGGCGACCTTACTTTTTGATTTAAAAATGGCCCAAATAAGGTGTTCAATGCTCACAAACTCGTCTTTCATTTTCTTTGAGAGATTAGCGGCTTCATTAAGTGTGGAAGCAGCATCTCTTGATAGCATGAGTTCTCCGCCTTCGACCTTGGCAAAGCCCTTTAAGGTACTTTCTACCATCTGGCCCAGAAGGCTGGTGTTTACATTGAGTTTTTTGAGAATAAAGGACAACACATTTTTATCGACCTCCATAATGGCCTTGAAGAGGTGTTCATTCTCGATCTGCTGATGGCCATATCCCTGGGCGATCTGTTGCGCCTGCTGTATGGCCTCCTGTGATTTAATGGTGAAATTATTTAAGTTCATAGGTGTTGTTTCTAATATGATTAACTTACGCAAGCATATTTTCAATAAATATTCCAAAGGTGATATACAGTCAAAATGACTGCTAATGAGTGTGTTAAGCAGACATTTTGGCGCTATTCTTTGAACAAAAGCAGACAAAAAGTTACAAGGCGCATGGCAATGAAGTGGTTAGGATCAATATTCGACGGAAAAGGGGAAGATGAAAATGCTTTTCCATGGCATCAACTTACCGAGCTTTCACAGCTTGAGGCTATTCAAATGGAATCTTTTCAAAGGGTAGTGCTCATTTACAAACACAGCACCCGTTGTGGTATAAGCTCTGTAGTGCTCAGCAGGATGGAACGCAGTAAAGCCCTGCTTGACGCCGGGATATCATGCTACTTTCTCGACCTGATCAGGTACAGGAGCCTTTCGAATAAGATCGCAGACGCTTACGGCATCAGGCATGAGAGTCCGCAGGTACTACTGCTCAGTAAAGGGAAAGTGCTCTGGCACGGATCTCACGGAGCAATCACCGCACCAAATATTCTGGAGCAACTTTAATGGGTTTTACTTCCTCCTGAAAAGGGTGTATATAAAGTTTTGCTTACCACCACCGGGGGTCGTATGATCGTGGAATCTTACGGCTTCCAGGGTGAATTCATCTCCCAGTAAAGCCGATAGTTCCTCCTCGGAATATTGGGTGATCTCCAACCCCGAACACTTTAAAGGGCCATTTTTAGAAAATGTAGCCAGAATAACCCACCCGCCGGGAGCTACAGCTTGGGTCAGGGCACGCTTATATCCCTGTTTTTGTGCTTTACTGTTTAAAAAATGAAAGGCTGCCCGATCGTGCCAAAGGTGGTATTTCCGGGTAGGTTCAAAGGCCGATGCATCTGCGCATATCCATTTGAGCTTAAGCGCGTCCTTACCAAGGCGTAAACGCGCCTTTTCTAGTGCTTTACAGGAGATGTCAAGCACAGTGATGTTCTCATAGTCGTTTTTTAAGAGCGTGTCTGCAAAGGTACTGTCGCCACCTCCAACATCAATGATCGCAGCAGAAGGATCGTCTATCTTAGAAGCGATCCAATCTATTACGATCTCAGGAGTTTTCTGGTACCAGCTGGCAACAGAAAGGTCTGCTTGTTTGGTATATACGTTTTCCCAGTGATTTTGCAAGTTCGTAGGTTCCATGATTGTGGTGTTTTTTTAGCAGGCTCTGAAAGGTTCTCCTGAAAGGGTGTTCGCAACCGATGTAAGCCGATGGTCCTGTCCTGTCATTTTTCTCTATACATGCCAATAAGGTATCAGGGTTCTTTAGAGCAAGGCCCAATATAATAAAAAAATAATACGGAAGTGCGGGGATAGTTGCTGTGGGTGTCTCTTTAGAAGAGTAGTGCGAGAGGAGTCTTGAACAGGTTGATCCCTCTCGTGTTTAGGAGAATACCTGATAGCTTAGCACATACCAGATAAAGATAAGGATCAAAATACCATAAACCACCAGAAGTTTGGTGGTTTCCCTGCGATGCTTTTTACGAAGTCGGAGTTTAATGGCTTCTAAAGCGCTGTCGCTCAGGAAATTTTCTGAAGGCTCCTTTTGCTCAGAGAAACTCACAAAAGTATGCCGTTTGTGTGGGGGAGCTGAGAGGCTACCCTTTGCAGACTTTTCTTTAGATCTTGACGTTTTTGAAGATACAGGCACCTGGCTTTCTGATTTTGAAAATTACCAAGGTCAGGGGGAGGGACGGCTTTTAAGCTTAAAAAGCTCTATTAAATATAGGTAGAAATTGCAAGAATTAACTTATAAAATTATAAGAATTTTTGACAAATAACCTTAGGGAATGTTCCTGGCAAGACATGAGTGAGGTGTTTAGAGGAGTAAGGGAGGGGATAGTTAAACCGGGAAGATCACTTAACGAAGCAGGAACATCAGAGGTTGTCCCAACCTTTTATTCCAGGCATTTTCGCTATGGTCTTCACCGGGAAAAACAAGGGTCTTAAAATTTTGGTCGTTATATCCGCCGGCTGTAATGATCGCATTGACTTTTACTTGTATGTCGCCATAGAGGGCGTCCAGGGTAGCCGTACCGTGATCAAAATAGAGCTTATGTGTTTCCGGGTCCGGTAGTTGGATTTTCAGGTAATCGAGGAATGCTTGGGGGATGGGGTTATTATCCAGCTGAAACACCCCCGGCCAATGTGTAGACAGGCATGCGGCGCCGCCAAAGGTTTCAGGGTATTCGCAAATGGCGTACATAGAAATAAGTCCGCCCATACTGGATCCGGCAATAAAGGTGTGTTCCCTTTGTGACAAAGTGGGATAGGTCTTGTCGATGAATGGTTTTAGCTCTTTCGTAATAAATTGCAGATATTGATCAGAATAAGGCGTTTTGATGAATAGGTCTGTCTGTTCATTGCGTCTCACCTTATTTACAAGAGAATCCTGAGCTTCGGGATCCAGAGATTCGAATGGCTTTTGAGGGAAGTATTCTGAATGTCTGTTCTCAGAAATATTCCAGATACCGACTACGATCACCGGAGGGATGCTTTCATCGGCGATCATTGAACTGATGACCTCGTCTACACCCCATTCCTGCTTATTCCATGTTTTTTGGGCATCGAATAGCATTTGTCCGTCATGCATATAGAGCACGGGGTAGCGTCTTTCCGGGTTGTAACCGGGCGGTAACCAGACCTCAATATTACGAGCGGGAACATGTAATGAAGGAAACTCATTGTAATGGATAATCGTGCCTGCTGCCACTTCAAATACAGGCTGCTGAGCTGGTTCCTGGGCTTCGATCGCGAAGGGCAAAAGGTACATGACTATAATACAAAGCGCTATTCTCATATTAATTTGACTCTCTTACAAACTTAACTTTTTGCAGGTATCCTATATTAAAGCTGGTCACCACAGGCCCTGTAGCCTGTGTGGTTGCCGAATTCACTTCAAAAAACAAGGTGTCTTTTTGAATCTCGTAGGTACTGCTCAGCATGGTGCTTTCTGTTTCGAAAAGACTGTAAAGCTTGTTGTCGAAGCTGTACATGAATAATTCTACATTTTCTTCCTCCTTCATAATGTAGGTGTTGGCTGCAGAGGTATCGATCACCATGGTGTAATCCTTGACCATGGGGTGATTCTCCGATCTATAGGTCGTTTTCCATTGAAAGGTAACGGGGTCGGGGGTGGGACTAACTTCCAGGTTTACTGCAACACTGTCTCTCAGTTGTCCCTGGTTGTAAATAAATAAGGTACCCTCCCAATTACCAATACATTTTTCAGGAAATGATCGTTGAGCCATAGTATCGTGAATTCCCGTCTGGAGCACGAGAAATAGTATGAGCAAATAACGCAACATATTGTTATAGTGTTTGTTAAACGAATATAGTTAATTTGACAGGGTATGGCAATATGCCCAGGGGTTATTTGAGGTAGGCCTTAAGTCTTTCGCTTATAAAGTACTTCCATCCTTCCCGGCAACTTTCCCGCTTAAATTCGGGTACTTCATAAGGGAAGTCGGAAGTGGTGCGATGGGTAACGGTAAGTTGGGTGCCTTGTTTTGCAGGGCTAATTTCCATGGTGAGTACAGAGGCGCCGGGATATTCTTTGTATTTCCATGAATAACTGATCCGTTTTTCTGTGATCACCTCCAAAACCTCCCATATATGCGTAAAGGTCTGTGTCCCTGAGCACACTGCGAATGTTGTAGTAAACCCTTTTTCTGTCATGAAATCGGGAAGTTGTTCAAAGTACCATTCAATCATTTGCTTATGTGAGGTGATCGCTTGCCACACCCTTGAGAGGGGTTGATCAAAAACTTCGGTAACCTGAACCGGCGGGTCTGTGGTTTTCATCATCACGGGGAATCTTGAATTAATCCTGAACCAGAACGGTCATTCGAATTTCACAGCTAATATTAGACGGTAATGAGCCCATACCAACAGCCGCACGTGCGTGTTTTCCGCGATCGCCGAAAACATCAACCAACAGGTCAGAGCATCCGTTAATGACCTTTGGGTGATCGGTGTAATCCGGTGTGGCGTTCACCATTCCAAACACCTCTACCACCTGTACTACTTTGTTTAGATCGCCGATCTCGGCCTTAAGTGCTCCTAATAGTTGAATAGCGGTAAGTCTTGCTGCTTCATAGGCTTGTTCGGTGCTTACTTCAGTAGGAACCTTACCGGAAATATAACTTCCATCTGCTTTTTTCGGACCCTTTCCTGCCAGGAATACCAGATTCCCTGCACGGGTGGCATTGACATAATTGGCTACCGGAGCCGAGGGTTCAGGAAGATCAATTTGCAATTCCTTTAGTTTTTCGTCAATATCATAATTGTAGTTCCGGTCGTTTGCCGTAGTTGTTGGCGATGGCGTCTTACAGGAAATCAACAGGATCAGGGCAATGAAAAAGGTGATAGAGCGTATCATGAGGATGGATTTTATGATCCTTCTAATTTACAATTATTTAGCGATTTTCTTACAATGAGCTCCGGGCCCCGACATAAAAAATGCCCCGATCAGCAAGAACTGTCGGGGCATTTATCAGGGAATATGCTCATCGGGTTACCGTATGGATACCCTGTTGAGCTTTTGCTGCTGCACAATATTCTTCACTCGGTTCTTGATGTCTTCGCCTGCGCTAAAGATCATTTCTTCATTGGTTGGGAAAGGCACTAATTTTGCCTGTAATAATTCCAGATCGGCAGTTTCAAGTGCTCTTCGGTCACCATCATGCTGGGCATAGAGATGGCGGAATACGAACTCACTAACGACAGGGTAGGTGTTCATAACCTGGGTAGAGGCCAGATCTTTAAAAGCGACTTGTCCTACCACATTAACTGCCTTGAACTGGGTGTAACGCTGAAACTTAGAAGTCACGGTTACGAATTTCTTTTCTTTGATATCGTTTCCAAGGCTGTCCTTTTTAACGTTACCATTAGCGTCGAGCACATATTTAAAACCGTCCTGAACCTTCTTCTCGCGAATAATGATCTTCTCGCTTATCTGTTCCGGGGTATAATTGATCTGTTGTAAAGACAGCTCCATTTCGTAATCGTAGCGAAAATCTTCCATTGGCTCGTTGTGGTAAACGGTCCAAAGGTCATTAAGGCCGTACGTATTAAAATTGAGCAGGTCTTTCTCCAGTCTTTCCGGGATCACCTTGTCACTTTGGTTGTTCATAACCACCCTTACATAGTCTACACCTCTGTCGTGTGCTTCTCGCATGAGTACATCGGTATCCTTGTACCCGGGATTGATCTTGTTCAGATAGTCGAGGTCGTCATAGGCTTTGCGAAAGGCGAACTTATCGGCCCCTTCATACAATAACGCTTTCGCATTGTCGTAAAGGAACTGAGAAAGCTCATTACGCGTTTTTATTACCACATTGGTGTAATCTTTAAAGGCAAAGTTGGCTCGTCTGCTTTCCTCTTCCAGGTAAAGAGGAAGGAGTGGACGTATATTTTCCTGTCGCTTCATAAGGTTTCGATAGGTTTCATAGATCTCTTCCAATTGAGCTCTGTTACTTCCTGCTCTTAGAAATTTAATACGTTGAAGATCGCGATCTGCTGCTTTTGCAAAAGCTTGTTCCAGCATGACGATATAAGGCTGGTTGGACCTTTTGGTCTTGTTGTCTCGCAGTTTGTCGATCGCGATATTGATGGCACTCTCATAATTTCCAGAATTGAGGGCAACCTGTGTTTTCTTTACGCTGCTGCACGATGCAGTCAGAACCAGTGCAAGTAGTAGTATAGCACGTTTCATAGGGGTTCGTAGATTTGGAATTTGAGGCTAAAAATAAGAAAAACCCCCAATTGTAGCCAATTGAGGGTTGTGTTTTTCACGTTTTTCTTCTGCTTACTTTTTCTTTTCCTTACTAAAAGGTGGTAGAAGTTTCGTACGAACTTGTCCGAAACCAATTCGGGTGGTTCCATTGTCGCAATACCCTTTCATGGTGACCGTATCTCCGTCTTGAATAAACTTTCGTTCACTGCCATCGGCCAGGGTGATCGGATTTTCTCCTTTCCAGGTGAGCTCCAGCATCGATCCATAGCTGTCTGGGGTAGGGCCGGAAATGGTTCCGCTTCCCATCATGTCGCCACTATTTACCTTACATCCGTTCACCGTATGATGAGCGAGCTGCTGGGCCATGGTCCAGTACATATACTTAAAGTTACTGCGGGTAATGGTCTTCGCCTCGCCTCCTTCGGGAGACAGGTCTACCTGAAGGTTGATATCAAAACTTCCGGGCCCTTCGTATTGAAGGTATGGGAGAGGTTGCGGTGATTGCTCAGGCCCCTTGGTGCGATATGGCTCCAGGGCGTCTAAGGTGACGATCCATGGCGAGATGGAAGATGCGAAGTTCTTGGCCAGGAATGGTCCGAGTGGCACGTATTCCCATTTTTGGATGTCTCTGGCACTCCAGTCGTTAAATAAGACCATCCCAAAGATGTAATCTTCGGCTTCTGTAACCGGTATAGATTCACCCATATGGTTAGCATCCGTTGTAATGAAAGCCATCTCCAATTCAAAATCAACCAGCTTGGAAGGACCGAAAACCGGAGTTTCACTACCTGCCGGAAGGGTTTGACCTACCGGACGGTGAATGGCGTGGCCGCTTGGTATGATCGTAGAACTTCTCCCGTGATATCCTACCGGGATGTGGAGCCAATTGGGGAGTAAGGCATTGTCCGGGTCTCGGAACATGCTACCCACATTGGTGGCGTGTTCTTTACTGCTGTAAAAATCGGTGTAATCTCCGATCAGAACAGGAAGTTGCATTTCGATCTCCTCAAGATCGAAAAGTACTGCCTTGCGGTGTTCGGCATGATCTCTTAACTGAGGATTGTTTTTGTCGAAGATCTCTGCGATACGGTTTCTTACCAGCCTCCAGGTCTTCTTACCATCGCTGATAAAATCATTGAGCGTGTCTTGTAAAAAGATGTCGTCTGTGAGTGGGATGTCTTTAAAATATCCCAGTTGGTGAAGTGCCCCAAGATCTATGGCCTTGTCACCGATCCGGGTTCCTATGGTGATCACATCATCGCGGGTGAGAAATACCCCGAATGGAATATTCTGTATCGGGAAGTCTGAATTCTTTTGTACTTCGATCCACGATCTTCTGTTCGGGTCATTTGCTAAAATGGGCATATTTTCGTTGTTGGTTTTGTGTTCAAAAATTAGCATTTAAAGGTATTAAATTCTACTTATTAACCGAATGTATTTATTACTTTTGACCTTTCCTTAACGAAAAATTCTACAATGCAAAGAGACGAGCAAATTTTTGAACTTATCCAGGCCGAAAAACAAAGGCAGTTAAATGGATTGGAACTTATCGCTTCAGAGAACTTTGTAAGCGACCAGGTAATGGAAGCTCAGGGTTCTGTTCTAACAAACAAATACGCCGAAGGGTACCCGGGAAAAAGATATTACGGGGGGTGTGAAGTTGTTGATAAGGTAGAGACCATTGCCATCGAAAGGGCTAAAGAGCTTTTTGGTGCGGCATGGGCTAACGTACAACCGCACAGTGGATCTCAGGCCAATACAGCGGTATTCGCTGCCTGCTTAAAACCGGGAGATAAGATACTCGGTTTCGACCTTTCTCACGGAGGTCACCTTACCCACGGTTCGCCTGTGAACTTTTCGGGAAAACTTTACAATCCTGTATTCTACGGTGTTGAAAAGGAAACCGGGTTGTTAAACTACGATAAGATCGCAGAGATCGCAGAGCGCGAAAAGCCTCAAATGATCATTGCAGGAGCATCGGCCTACAGCCGTGATATCGATTTTGCTCGTTTTAGAGAGATCGCCGATAGTGTTGGTGCACTTTTACTGGCAGATATATCGCACCCATCCGGACTTATTGCCAAAGGGGTGCTTAGCGACCCGATCCCACACTGTCATGTGGTGACCACAACAACTCATAAGACCCTGAGAGGACCACGTGGGGGACTCATCATGATGGGAGAAGATTTTGATAATCCTTTCGGATTAAAACTCAAGAACGGATCGCTTAGAAAGATGTCTTCGCTTTTTGACAGTGCTGTATTCCCCGGTAATCAGGGTGGGCCGCTTGAGCATGTTATCGGAGCTAAGGCGATCGCTTTCGGAGAAGCGCTCACCGATGAGTACCTCCACTATATTGTTCAGGTGAAGAAAAATGCTGCAGCCATGGCTAAGGCATTTGTAGATATGGGCTATCACATTATTTCAGGAGGAACCGATAACCACATGATGCTTATCGACCTGAGAAATAAGGATCTCAACGGAAAGATCGCAGAAGAAGCACTTGGTAAAGCCGAGATCACTGTCAATAAGAATATGGTGCCATTCGACGATAAGAGTCCTTTTGTTACCAGTGGTATCAGAATTGGAACGGCAGCCATCACGACCAGAGGATTGGTGGAAAGTGATATGGAGACCGTTGCAGGGCTTATCAATGAAGTGCTCATGAATCATGAAGATGAGGCTAAGCTTGCAAGTATCAAGGTTAAGGTGAACGAATTAATGGGACACAGACCATTGTTTAAAAGCTAATTACTTTTGCATCACCATACAGACCCCGGAGTTTTCTTCGGGGTTTTTTTATATGTATTTTTAAAAGAATGAAAAAGATCTTCGTTATCGGCTATGTCTGGCCCGAACCAACAGCTTCGGCTGCCGGGGTGCGTATGCTTCAGCTTATCCGTTTTTTTCGTGAACGGGAATGGGAAGTTCATTTTGGCACCCCCGCCCAACATACAGAACATGCTTATGACCTAAGGAAAATGGGAGTAACAGTTCACGATATAAGGATAAATGACGATGGGTTTAATGATTTTATCGCATCACTTGCTCCCGATGCAGTGCTTTTTGACCGCTATATGATGGAGGAGCAATTTGCCTGGAGGGTCGCCGAACATTGCCCTTCTGCACTTCGTATACTCGATACCGAAGACCTGCACTTTTTACGAAAACACCGAAAGTTTACGGTTAAGAAAGGACTGCCCTTTAAAGTCGAAGACCTGCTCGCAGACGATCTCGCCAAAAGGGAGGTGGCAGCCATCTATCGCTGCGACTTGTCATTGGTGGTTTCTGAAATGGAAATGGAAGTATTGACCGAATTGTTTCATGTGCCTTCAGGTTTATTGGTGTACCATCCGGTATTTGCTGAGGATAAGTCACTTGATACCCGCAATGATCTCCCCGGGTTTCACGAGCGTTCTGACGTTATGTTCATTGGTAATTTTCTGCATGAGCCTAATGCCGATGCGGTCAGGGTCCTGGAGAACGATCTCTGGCCTGAGATCAGCAAGAAACTCCCTGGTGTTAAATTGCATATCTATGGGGCATATATGCCAAAGCACTATAAGGAAAGAGGAGTGACACCCAAAGGGATCTGTTTTCATGGCCGTGCACCCGAGGTAGATGTGGTTATGCGAAATTCAAGAATACTCCTTGCTCCCTTGCGTTTTGGAGCGGGTATTAAAGGCAAGCTAATTCGCGGATTTGAGAATGGACTGCCTTCAGTGACCACGGCTATTGGGGCCGAAGGCATTGCCGGTGCCCTGGAGTGGGGAGGGAGTGTTGTTGCTCCCGATTCCGGATTTGTCGAAGCCGTAGCCGATTTGTATCATGATGAAGTGGCTTGGGATCAGGCAGCAGAACGAGGGTTTCGCATCATTGATGCAAGATTTCAAAGGGCGTCTTTTGAAAAGAAATTAGATGCCCGGATCAATGCACTGTTGTTAGATATCGAATTTCATCGCAGAAACAATTTTACGGGCCAAATGCTCATGGATCAGCGCAATATGGCAGCGAGATACCTCAGTAAATATATCGTGGCAAAAAATCGCTCCTGATCAATTCTCCTTGTATTCATATGCTCCGGCATCCGGAATCGAACCTCTCGGGTCACCCAGGATATCGGTGGGCACTGACGGTAATAACAGCGGGTCGCCCAGATCAATGGCATCCGATTCTGCTAACAGGCTGTAATCGTTGTCGGCAGGGTTGACAAACCCCGGATTTCCATTGATGATGTTATTGCTGTATAAAGCAGGATCATCAAGATCGTAAAGTGGGTTATTAACAAGCTCACTGCTGGTCGTATTGAATTGCAGCAAGGAATGGTTGAAGTTAAAATTGAATTCGGCTTCGGGGCTCCTGTTTAATAGAAATTCGACCGATGCATTTCCTGTTATAATACAATTGTTAAACACCGCAGCGGTGAGGGGATAGGCTATAATGCTCTCATTATTGGTAAACTCAAAGTTATCGATGAGTAAGGCCGGGAAACTTCGTAACCCGGTGTTCCAATAATTGGCGATCGTGCAATGCTCGAATTTGTAACGGCCGCCACGAGTGAGATACACACTGGGTTGTCCGGCGCTTCCGGCAATACAGTTGGTCAGGTCCAGGGAGGTGTTCCTGGCAAATATATTAATGTTGGCACTGTTGAGTACCCTGGAATTGGTCATGTTGAGTTTGGAAGGAGTGGCTTCGGCATTGCCTTCGGTAATAATGCCGATCGTAGCATTTTTAATGGTTAGGTGGTCTATGCGGTTATTGATACTGCCTTCTGCCATCCAGATGGTTCCCCATTGACCGGGGATATCGCTGAATTCGGGCTCCAGGCGGTCGCCTTCAAAGATCACTTCGTTTTCCATGATTTCCATATCAGTGCTGGGGGCACCATTTACCTGTAGGCTGCCACCATCCTTTACCAGGATGCCCGAGGCTTCATGAAAATGCACTCTCGTGCCTGCTTCTATCTCCAGGGTCTTTCCCGAGGGTACTGCCGCATATCCGTAGATCACGTAGGGGAGTTGTGAGGTAAAGTTGAGTTGGTCGTCCTGAAGTTCAAACCCTTCTGTTCGCAATTCATTGCCGTCCTCGTCTATCCCTATAGCGATGGTTTCTACCACGCCGTTATTCCGTGCCGGGTAAAGAAATACTGCATCCTGGATCAGGGTGACCAATGCTACTTCTTCCCTGGAGTTGCCATCTGTAAAAATAATAGCATCGGTAGCCAGGAAGGAACCGGTGGCAGGAGCGTTGAGGGCTACGGTGCTCTCAATAAAAATGTAGATGCTGTCTTTGGCGGGAATTTCGACATGGCTAAACTCCTTGCCGGGCTCTCCGTTCACATTTAACCGGAAGTTGCTGTTGTTGCGCAATTCCAGGAATACTTCAGGAATGCTAATATCATCGTTTCCGGTATTGTATACCTTGAGGTTATAGGTCGATGAGCTGAGTCCGTTAAAAACCGTGTCGAGAAACACCGTATCTCTGGAAAAGCGCAAGGTATCTGCCGAAGGCCGATACTCCAGATCTTCGCGGCAGGAGCCCAGCAGGACAACGGTGAGGAGAGAGCATATGGCCAACAGGTTCTTTAGCATAATAGCGGTAGTGTGTTACGTTTTGCGTTTACGATCTTTAAGAGGTGCCTTATTCGAATAAACTAATTAGCTCGTCGTTCATGCGCGTTGGTCGTTTGCTCTGCGCATCGAGGAGGCACCAGTTGGTTTCGGCCTTTACCAGCAAATGCCCTTTTTCTTCGTGGTACATTTCCACCACCCTGGTAGAAGTCACACCTTTAGACCGGCTAACAAAGGTCTTGACCAATACCTTGTCACCGAGAAAGGCCTGCCCTTTGTACTCGATATGGTGACTGAGGACCACCCAAAGGTATTGCTTCTTCATCGTATCGGTGGCCAGTGACTTCCAATGCGCTTCTGCAGCATCCTGTACCCATTGCACATAGCGAACATTGTTCACATGATGCAAGGCGTCAATATCATCTGCGCTTACCATTATAGTGTATTGGTGGGTTTTCATCAGGACTTTTCTATGATCTTAACTTCAAATAGGGTGTCCCAATTCTTACCGGTCACAAAAAAGGTCTTGCGTTCCGGGTGATATGCGATCCCGTTAAGCACATCCAGCTGATCGTGCTTTTTTACCTGGTCTTTCAGGCCTCTGAAATCGATCACGCCGGTAATGGCTCCGGTTTCGGCATCAATGATCATAGCGCTGTCCTTAAGCCATACATTGGCGTAGATCTTACCGTCTACATATTCCAGTTCGTTAGCCTTATTAAAAACAGAACTGTTGGTAACGATCTGCAAGTGATCTTTTTCCTTCATGGTGTTCGGATCCAGGATCCATATCTTATCGGTACCATCGCTCATGTAGATCACCTCCCCGTTATTGGTGAGTCCCCAGCCTTCTTTACTGGCGGTATAAGGGAACTCTCCCATGAGCTCAAAGGTCTCAAGGTCGTAGGTAAAGCCTTTTCCTGCTTTCCAGGTAAGTTGGTAGACCTTATTGTTCATGATCGTGATCCCTTCACCGAAATAGGCTGAATTTAGGGGAACAATCTGTTTGATCTCTCCGGTCTCCAGATCGACCTTTCGCAGGCTCGAAAAGCCTTTCCGACCTGTGCTTTCAAACAGTTCGTTGTTGTGAAATTCCAGTCCCTGTGTAAAGGCTTCCATATCGTGCGGAAAGGTGTTAATGATCTCATAGGTGTAGATCGTAGGAGCCTTTGATGCCAGGACAACCGGGTTGGTTGTGATCTCCATCGTTTCTCCTTCAGTAAAGATGGTCGCTTTGAATACCTGTTCCCCTAGTTTCTTCGGGGCCATGAGCATCTCATTGTTTTCCGGGAATACCCTGGTATCATTCAGGAAGTAATGAACCGAATCAACCGTGATGTCTTTCCGGTTGGTCAGGGCTATTTTAACACGTTCACCGTGGTTGATCTTCTTATCGGGAGCCTGAACTTCCAGTCGGAATAGTTTTTTTACATCTTGCTGCTCTCCGCCGCAACTCAGGGCGAAAACAGATAACAAACTGAAGACGATAACCTTATATGTGAACATGGGAAATGCTGATTTTGAAAGCAAGGTATTTAATAAAATTTACATGGTAAAATTATTGTGTAAGCTCGAAGAGTTTGTATATTTGCACCCGGCAAGTCCTACACGACCAGCTCCTGTAGAATCCCCCAGGGCGGGAACGCAGCAAGGGTATACGGTCGTAGCGGTGCGATGTAGGTAGCTTGCCGTTTTTTTTTGTTTTAACTTTCCCGGCAATTAATTTTCAGAGCCATTCTAAAATGTCCAAAGTTGTTCTAATTACAGGAGGATCTTCAGGTATAGGTGAAGCTATTGGAACCCATCTATCTGCTAAGGGATATACCGTTTATGGTACCAGTAGAAATCCCGATCGTTTAACAGGACAACAGCCTTTTCCTTTATTGAAGCTCGATGTGAACAATGCCGATAATGCCGTTTCTGTGTGTAAGCATATTGTAGATACCGAGGGGCGTATCGATGTGCTTATTAATAATGCAGGAGTAGGGGTCACCGGGCCTATGGAAGAGGTGCCTGAAGCAGAGATGCGTAAGGTTTTCGATACCAATTTCTTCGGACCTGTAAATATGATGAAAGCCGTATTGCCATATATGAGAAAGGAGGGAAGCGGACTCATCATTAATATAACTTCGATCGCCGGCTATATGGGATTGCCTTACAGAGGTGTTTATAGTGCGGTTAAGGGGGCGTTAAGTCTCGCCTCTGAAAGCATGCAAATGGAACTGGCCGAGATGGGGGTCGATGTTTGTGATCTGGCTCCCGGTGATTTTAACACCAACATAGCCCAGGGCCGTTACCACGCACCAATAGATAGCGATTCTGATTACGCAAAGAGCTACGCCCGTGTTATGGATGTGATCAATTCCCAGATGGATAGTGCTTCAGATCCTTCGCGTGTTGGTGAAAAAGTGGCAGCCATCATCGAAAGTGGTCGCAGAAAAAGACACTACAAGGTAGGGGGCTTTATGGAGGTGTTTTCTGTAAGACTGAAGGAATTACTTCCGGATAAAGTATTTAATAAATTACTTCGAAATCATTATAAATTATAACTTTGCGCTGCCTTTGCGGATCATTGGCATGGTTCCGGGCAACGAAATTTATAATGATAACCCGTATTACAATCAAGTATGAAATTTTTTATCGATACTGCTAACCTTGCTCAGATCGAAGAGGCAGAAGCGTTGGGAGTTCTGGATGGTGTAACTACCAATCCGTCGTTAATGGCCAAAGAGGGCATTACCGGAAGAAACAACATTCTTAAGCACTATGTTGATATTTGTAACCTGGTAGAAGGTGATGTTTCTGCAGAGGTGATCGCCACCGATTATGAAGGTATCATCAAAGAAGGTGAGGAGCTCGCTGAACTTCACGATCAGATCGTGGTTAAGGTACCTATGATCAAAGATGGTGTCAAAGCGATCAAGTATTTCTCTGACAAAGGGATCAGAACCAACTGTACGCTGGTATTCTCTTCAGGGCAGGCCTTGCTTGCAGCTAAAGCAGGAGCTACCTATGTATCGCCTTTTATTGGTCGTTTGGATGATATTTCTACCGACGGATTAAGTCTTATCCAGGATATCAGAACCATTTATGACAACTACGGTTTCCAGACAGAGATCCTTGCAGCTTCGGTAAGACACACCATGCATGTTATTGAATGTGCCCGCATTGGTGCCGATGTTATGACCGGACCATTATCGGCTATCACCGGGTTGTTGAAGCACCCACTTACCGATATCGGTCTTGCTCAATTCCTTGCAGATCATAAAAAAGGAAACTAATTTATTTGGTGAATTAACATAAATGAAAAAGCCTGCGAATAGCAGGCTTTTCTTTTTTTATAAGCTTTATATCTTTTTAAATACCCCCGCGGGCTTTGGCTACTTTTGATGTTCCGCCGGAAAATTCTAAAGGCGACAGATTATAGATGTTCCCGAAGCCTTCGATCACCTTACCGTTCTGGTCTACCACCAACATTCGGTTAAATCTCAGGTATGCCAGGTGTTTGGTCATATATTTCATGTCAGGAGCGCGCAGCTGCGTGGCGTCTTCAACGTTCATTTGCTGCAAAGTGGTTTTCCACTGCTCGTGGTCGGTATCCAGGTTGATACCGATAAATTTATAGGAAGGATATTTTGTTTTAAGTGCTTCTATGTGCTTTAACGTTTTCTTTGCATGCATCTTTTGATCTGAAGACCAGAGGTAGAAAACGGTTTTCTGATCGAACCATGAGGCGTCGAGCAGGTGTTTTTGTCCGTTGGAATCAAAAAGTTCGAGGGCGGGAAAATCTTCACCCTTTCTCAGGCTGGTCACCGCTTTGTAAAAGCGATCGAGGTCGGGAGAGGTGTCGCCACCGGTTGCTTCGAGGTACTGCTGCATGAAGCGGCTGTTGTTCTCTTTATCGTGATCGTATGTAAAATAGGTGATGGCGGTATTTTCCAGTAAAAATCCTCTGAGCTTGTCAAGTGTGATCAGACTGTCGATGAGATTAAGTTTGTGGGTGCTGTAGTGATAGGCGTTCATTTTACCGCTGGTAGAGCAAACCTTACGACAGGTTTCGCGGGTAAGGTGATCCAGGTGGCGGTCGATATATTTGAGGTACACCCCGTAATACGCCAGAGACTCATCGTTTAGGTCAATATCCTGATGATGGCTATAAAAGCCTTCAGGGAGTTTAGGGTGCTCTTCTAATCCCATCCAGAATTTGTGTTCGGCGGCGTAGTGCTCTCTGGTGGTGTAATAAGGAATATCGATAGCTGCCTTGGTAATGTGCTGCGCTAAAGGAGAAAGGTCTGCCTCCTGTATCAGTTCTTTGTACTCTTCAAGTTTCATGTCGCGCATGGAGTCTATCTTACGAATGAACGCTTCCGGGCTGGCCTGGTAAAACTTTCTTTTCAGATAGCCCTCATCTTCTTCAAGCAGGAACATGTCGATAAGGAAATTGTTCTTTTCGGCTCCCACGCCCGAGAAGATAATCGACTCGTCGAACTCAAGGGTATTTAGCCTGGCCATGAGGCTGTCGGCTTTTTCAAGTAAAATATATTGAAATTCGATACCGTGAGAAAAACGATAGACACCCTCTGCGAGGTCAGTAAGTTCGAACAAGAAACGATTGTCCTTGTCCAGCGCTGCAGAGTCGATGATCTCGTCCTGAAATTTCAGGTAAACATAGTGGTCCTTTGGATTCACTACCTCCCCGCCGAAATAGGTAAGTTCGGTAGTTTTACTACAACTATAAAAAAGGATCACTGAAATTACCAGTAAGAAATGCTTCATGAACTTAAAATTCTGTTCCAATTTTCAGGGAGATGTATTCTTTTTCCCTCAGGATAACAAATCTATAAAAGCAGGGTATTTCTAGGTGTTAATGTGTAGTTAAATAAGACTTTTTTAAATTTTATCCCTATCGTTTTAATCGTTAAGAATGCTTACTTTTGCCGCATAATTAAAAAAGAGGAATTTTAATGTTATCAGTATCAAATCTTTCCGTTCAATTTGGTAAACGAGTTCTATTCGACGAGGTGAATGTAAATTTCACCCAGGGAAACTGTTATGGGATCATCGGTGCCAACGGTGCGGGAAAATCCACATTTCTAAAGATCCTTTCAGGTAAGCAGGATGCTGCGGGAGGTCATGTGCATTTGGAGCCCGGAAAAAGAATGTCTGTTCTCGAGCAGGACCACTATGCCTATGATGAATTTCCTGTACTGGAAACTGTACTAAGAGGTAACAAGCCATTGTTTGCGATCAAACAGGAAATGGATGCTTTATATGCCGATTATTCTGATGAGAATGCAGACCGCATCGGAGAGCTCCAGGTGGCTTATGAAGAAATGAATGGTTGGAATGCCGATAGTGATGCAGCTGCCCTCTTATCGAATCTGGGAATTTCTGAAGAACTTCACTATACCCAGATGAAGGACCTCGATAATAAATTAAAGGTAAGGGTGTTGCTGGCGCAGGCCCTCTTCGGTAATCCTGATGTACTCATCATGGATGAGCCTACCAACGACCTGGATTTCGAGACCATTAACTGGTTGGAGAACTTCCTGGCGAATTACGACAATACCGTGATCGTAGTATCTCACGACCGTCACTTCCTCGATGCGGTATGTACGCACATTGCAGATATCGATTTTGGTAAAGTAAACCTTTTTAGTGGTAACTATACCTTCTGGTACGAAAGTAGCCAGCTGGCTGCCAGACAACGTGCACAGCAAAACAAAAAGGCTGAAGAGAAGGCTAAAGAGCTACAGGAATTCATTCAGCGTTTCTCTGCCAACGTGGCAAAAAGTAAGCAGGCTACCTCAAGAAAGAAAATGCTTGAGAAGCTTAAGGTTGAAGATATTAAGCCTTCGAGTCGAAGATATCCTGCTATTATCTTTGAGCGTGAAAGAGAGGCCGGAGACCAGATCCTGAATGTAGAAAAGCTGGCGGCTTCAATAGACGGAGAGCTCCTCTTTAAAGATGTGAACCTCAACCTGGCAAAGGGTGATAAGGTGGCTGTGATCTCCAGGGATTCCAGAGCGACCTCTGCTTTCTATGAGATCGTTAACGGGAATATGCAAGCCGATGCCGGAGCCTATCAATGGGGTGTCACCACCAACCAGGCCTACCTGCCTGCAGATAACTCTGATTTCTTTGATCACGATATGAACCTCGTAGACTGGTTACGTCAGTGGGCAAAGACCGAAGAAGAGCGCGAAGAAGTACACATTAGAGGTTTTCTTGGTAAGATGCTCTTTAGTGGAGAAGAAGCGCTCAAGCAGTGCCGTGTACTTTCCGGAGGAGAGAAAGTGCGTTGTATGCTGAGTAGAATGATGATGCTCCGTGCCAATGTGTTGATGCTCGATGAGCCTACGAACCACCTTGACCTGGAAAGTATTACTGCGTTCAACAATTCATTAAAGAAATACCCGGGAACAGTGTTGCTAACAACACATGACCACGAATTTGCACATACCGTGGCCAACCGTATTGTGGAGCTTACACCAAACGGGGTGATCGATCGTTACCTTACATTCGACGAATACATGACCGATAAGTCGATTCGCGAACAGCGTGATAAAATGTATGCGGTAACAGCATAAGAACAAACCCCTATTGGAATATACTTTATAAAAAACCCCTTCCGGCAACCGGAAGGGGTTTTTATTTGTGCGATTACCTTAAGGTTAGGATTCTTCTTCAATGCCCTGGTTATCGAGTTCGGTGATCAGGTTTTCAAGCACCGCCTTGCTTTGGGCCAGCTCGTCGTTATTAACAAATACCTGGATCTGGTTAAATACAGGTGGAGCGAACCCCGCCAGACGTCCCGATTCTGATTCATTACGGGTTACGGGGATAATATCGAGTTTTTTGAGGTGCTCCAATAACAACATGACCTGGGCCTGGTTGCCTGTAAACAGATGGTTGTAAGAATCACTAGACATGATGCGTTCGTTTTAGTGGTTGATGTATGTTAAGGTATCCAAAACCTACATATACTTGCTATTCCATATTTGGGTATTGAAGTTCTTGCCAGCTGCAAATCCGTAATAGATCACGATACCACCGATCATCTTGAACATGAACATATAGATAAGCCAAAAGGAAGCCGGATCCTTTTCGGGGGTAAACATCCCCATGGGCATGAGCCTGGTGCATACCCAGCTTACCAATAATACGGTGATCATGAGATTCAGGAGATTTCTGAAAGGCAAAACCAGTAATCTGCGCAGCGGATGCAGGTCGTTGCCCCATTTATGTATGAGGTAGTAATAACCGTTGCCAATGGGAGCAAATAACAAGGGATCGTCGGGATTCTCCAGTTTAAACAATTTAGAAGGTGCCAGGATCTTAAACCCCTTTAGCGCCGTGTGGTGTTCCTTTTCAAGAGCTTTGATCTCGATAAGGGCTTCCGGAGGTATTTTTCCTTTAAAATAGCGTGTAGCAAGAAAGCGTAGCCTGTAGTCTATGCAGATCGTTTTGATCTCATCCAGATGGTAAATGCGCCCCGGATCAAGTTTTGGGATATCAAGGTCATTGAAATCGCCCTCTTTCCCGGAGTGAAGTTCTCGGGTTATGAGGTCTTCTTTTTGTTGTTCCTGATCAAGGATGCGCTGTACCTGTTCGAGGATATTTTGTTCTCCATTAATACGCGCTCTTTGGGCACGCAATTTCTCTTCTATGTTTGTTTTCTTTAACATGAACTCCTTGGTTTTCAGTTTCATAGCGTCTCAAAAATAAGGAAATAGTGGTTTGACCGCAAGGGGGTAAATGGCAGTAGTACAGAGTTTTATGTTAAAATTATGAGAGGAAACCGGGGTTTTAACATAAAAAAGGCCCGGGATGGTATCCGGGCCTTGGTATGGTGATCTGTTGATCGATGTTAGCGCAGGGTCGCTTCAAATTGCTTTTCGAAAGTTTTCTGAAGCTTCTGCATCACCTTGTCGATCTGCTTATCGGTCAGGGTTTTTTGGTCGTCGCGGAGTATAAAACTCAAGGCGTATGACTTTTTACCCTCCGGAAGGTTTTTTCCTTGATATACATCAAAGAGATTAACCTCCTGAAGTAATTTTTTCTCCGATTGCATGGCTGCGCTGTGCAATTCATCAAACCCGGTCTTCTCATCGAGAAGAAGGGCAAGGTCTCTGCGCACCTCAGGGAATTTAGGGATCTCTCTGAACTGGATCTGCTTTTTGCTAATGAGCATGAGGATATTATCCCAGTTGAGATCGGCAAAAAGTACCGGTTGCTTGATGTCCATAGCCTTAAGCACCTTTCGATTTACAAGTCCGAAAGAAACTACGGGTATCTTTCCTGCAGTATAGCTCAAACCTTCACTAAAGATGTCTTCTTTCGACGGTTTCGACTTCAGGCCTTGAATGCCCAGGCGTTGCAACAGGCGTTCAATGGTACCTTTGAGGTAGAAGAAATCTGTAGGCTCAGAGGTTACATTCCAGTTCTCGGCAAAGCGTTCACCGGTGATCAGAAGGGTAAGGTGCTTGTGCTCCTCTCTTTTTTCGCCATATTGATGGTAGGTTTTTCCGAATTCAAAGAAACGGAGGTTGGCATTCCTTCTGTTAATGTTGTAACTCAACGCTTCGAGACCACTAAAGAGCATGCTCTGGCGCATGACCGAAAGCTCGTTGCTCAGCGGATTAAGGATCTTTACGTCGTGCTCTTCGTTGAGGGTTTCGGTAAGCTGGGTGTATTTTGGAGTGGTCAATGAATTGGCCATGATCTCATAAAACCCTTCAGCAGCCAGCAGATCGCCTACAACGTTACTCACCTTGTGGTCTTCAAACCTTGAAGTAGGCGCCACAGACACGTTGAATTTATGTGTTGATTCTATATTGTTATATCCGTATACCCTAAGGATCTCTTCGATCACATCAACTTCGCGTTGTACGTCGACCCTGTAGGACGGAATGGTGAGTCCGATCCCGGTTTCGGTCACGTTGTTGATCTTTATTTCCAGGGAGGTAAGGATCGATTTGATCGTTTCTGTCGGGATCTCCTGTCCGATCAGGCTGTGGATTTTTTCGAAGGTCAGGAATACCTGGAAGTCTTCGAATTTAACAGGGTAAATGTCTTCCGGATCACTTGAGATCACACCACCGGCAACCTCCTTGATAAGCAGTGCAGCGCGCAACAGGGCGTATTTCGTGATATTGATATCGATACCACGCTCAAAACGGAAAGAAGCATCGGTATTCAATCCGTGGCGTTTCGCTGTTTTACGCACAGATACCGGGTCAAAGTACGCACTTTCCAGAAATACCTGGGTGGTGGTTTCGGTAACTCCTGAGCTAAGTCCTCCAAAAACTCCTGCGATACACAGTGGTTTGTTGGCGTCGCAGATCATTAGGTCGTCTTCACTAAGCTCGCGCTCTACCTCGTCGAGGGTGGTGAACTTGGTTCCTTTTTCGAGGGTTTTTACCTCGATCTTATTGCCTTCGATCTTTACAGCGTCAAAGGCGTGTAAAGGTTGTCCCAGTTCGTGAAGTACGTAATTGGTAATATCAACTACGTTGTTCTTCGGGGCAATACCGATAGCCTCAAGCCTGTTCTTTAGCCAGTCCGGCGATTCGGCAACCTTTACTCCGGATATGGTTAATCCGCAATAACGCGGACAAAGTTTTTTGTCTTGAACATCCACATCAATACGCAGGGTACGGTTGTCTACGTGGAAGCTGCTTACCGATGGGGTGATAAGCTCCATTTGCGTGCCTTGCTGCAGCAGTCCTGCTCTGAGGTCGCGTGCCACCCCAAAATGACTCATAGCATCGGCCCTGTTCGGGGTAAGACCGATCTCGAACACCTGATCGTTCTCGATCTTAAAGAGTTCTGCACAGGCCGTACCGGGAGCTATGGCTTCATCAAGGACCATGATCCCGTCATGACTTTCACCTAGTCCGAGCTCATCTTCTGCACAGATCATTCCCATAGAAACTTCCCCGCGGATCTTTCCTTTTTTGATCTCCCATGGATTTCCCTCCTTGTCGTAAAGGGTAGTACCTACCGTAGCAACCGGAACCTTTTGTCCCTTAGCCACATTAGGAGCTCCACACACGATCTGAACGGGCTCCCCGTTACCCAGATCGACATGGGTGATCGAAAGTCGGTCTGCATTGGGGTGTTTTTCACATTCCAGAACGTGACCCACCACAACGCCTTTCAGTCCGCCTTTTACAGATTCATAGGTCTCTATGCCTTCAACTTCAAGGCCAAGGTCTGTGAGTAGTTCTCCAGCCTTTTCGGTCTCGAGGTCGGTATTGATAAATTGTTTTAACCAGTTGTATGAAATTTTCATGCCTTTGATTATAGATGCTGGGCAAAGATAAGAATACAACAAGAATTTAGGGCCTGTAGGAAGCGCTTTGTACCCAGAAAATATCAACTGTTTTGTCGCTTATGGGAGTGCTTTTGTTTCAGCGGTTTTAAATAGCTGTATATCTTGGCTTTACAGGGGGTCAGGAAATATAGGTCCAGATATTTTTGTGTTTGGCCATCTGGCCGAAGGTGTATAAAACACGTTTGTTTTTATCCATACTCAGAGATGGATCTTCTTTCATGGTTCGAATGGCGTAGTATCTGGCGGCCTTTAAGATCTCGTTGTCCTTTACAATATCGGCGATCTTTAAATTGAGCACGCCACTTTGCTGTGTCCCCATAAGATCACCCGGCCCCCGAAGCTTTAGGTCGACCTCGGCGATCTCGAATCCGTCGTTGGTAGCACACATGGTTTCCAGGCGCGTCTTGCTCTCATTAGAAAGTTTATGACCGGTCATGAGTATACAAAAGCTTTGTTCGGCACCCCGTCCAACTCGTCCGCGTAGCTGGTGCAATTGTGAGAGTCCGAATCGCTCGGCGCTCTCTATGACCATGACCGAGGCATTGGGTACGTTTACGCCCACTTCGATCACGGTAGTGGCTACCATGATCTGGGTTTCGCCCCGTACAAAGCGGTCCATTTCATAGTCTTTGTCTTCGGCTTTCATGCGGCCGTGTACGATCGAGATCTGGTAGTTGGGTTTCGGGAACTCCCTTTCTATGCTGGCATACCCATCCATAAGGTCTTTGTAATCCAGCTTTTCTGATTCTTCAATGAGCGGATAAACCACGTATACCTGTCGTCCTTTGGCGATCTCGTCCCTGATAAAGCGAAATACCTTTAGCCGGTTTGCATCGTAGCGATGAACAGTTCTTATGGGCTTTCTTCCGGGAGGGAGTTCGTCGATCACCGAAATATCAAGGTCGCCATAAAGACTCATAGCAAGTGTTCTGGGTATGGGAGTGGCGGTCATGACCAGGATATGTGGCGGGGTGGTATTCTTATGCCACAGTTTAGACCTTTGGGCAACGCCAAACCGGTGTTGTTCATCGATCACAGCCAGGCCGAGGTTGTTAAACCTGACCTTGTCTTCGAGTATGGCATGGGTACCCACCAAAATATGGAGAGAGCCGTTCTCCAGTTGCTCGTGGATCTCTTTTCTTTTGGACCTGGAAGTAGACCCGGTTAAAAGGTCTATGTTAATATCCATGTCTCCAAGTAACTCCGAGAGGCCGTTAAAATGCTGTTGCGCCAGGATCTCTGTAGGTGCTACCAGGCAAGCCTGGTAATTGTTGTCTATGGCTAAAAGCATGCTCATCAGGGCTACGATGGTTTTCCCGGAACCTACATCCCCCTGTAGCAGGCGGTTCATCTGCGCCTTGCTTCCCATGTCGTTGCGAATTTCCTTGAGCACCCTCTTCTGGGCACCCGTTAAGGAAAAGGGGAGGTGATGATGAAAAAAGGTGTTAAAATTGGAACCTACCTGTTCAAAGGGAAGTCCTTTGATCTTAGCTTTATTGCTGAGATTCTTAGCAATGAGTTGTAATTGGATATAGAAAAGCTCCTCGAACTTTAGTCGGTACTGTGCCTTAGCCAATAACTCGCCATTCTTCGGAAAGTGAATGTTGATCAGGGCCTCGCTCTTGGGCATGAGCTTTAATTCTTCCAGTAGGTCGGGGGAGAGGGTTTCAAAGAATTTACCCTGGGTTTCGCGAAACAATTGTTGCAGGAGCTTGTTCACGACCCGGTTGGTAATGCCTTTATTGGTGAGCTTTTCAGTTGAAGGATAAACGGGTTGCATGCCTGTTTGTAAACTGCGCTGATGCTCTTCCAGCAGTTCCATTTCCGGGTGTGCCATGGAAAATCCGTTATACCAATTGGTCTTACCAAAGATCACATAGGGCTTATTGATCTTAACGGTTTCCCGAATCCATTTGTGTGCCCGGAACCAAACCAGTTCCATTTGTCCTGTTTCGTCAACGAAGGTAGCTACCAGTCTTTTGCGGTTCTTTTGTTCCACGGTTTTGAGGTGCACCACCTTACCCACTACCTGTACTTCTGCATTATTGCGCTGTAGCTCGTTGATCTTGTAGTACCTGGTGCGATCAAGGTAACGGTTGGGGAACAGGTTGATCAGGTCCTGGTAGGTGTGTATACCGAGTTCCTTCCTTAAAAGATCAGCGCGACTTGGGCCAACACCTTTCAGGTAGTCAATGGGGGTTTGCAGGATATTTGTCCGGACCATAACACGAATATATAACATTCAGCTTAAAACAAAATACAGCCTGACCCGTAAGCCGCGGTGAAGAAATTAAAATGATTACATTGTACAGGCAATTTGCAACCAACACCCTTTATGAAAAGATTTCTGTATGTACTGGTTTTCCTATCTATTTCTGTGTCATGGGCTCAAAAACCCGGGAATGTAGATTTTACAGAAGGGAGAATTGCCATTGAGGTGGTGCCCGATTCCGGACTCATTAAAGGGACGGTAGCCTATGACCTCAGGGTGCTGGAAGCCACAGATAGTGTGGTGGTATCATCGAGAGAACTTGATATTTTGGGAGCAAGCCTTCAGGGGAAGGCGTTAGCATTTGAGAGCAGGGGCAATAACCTGATACTTTATCACTCCTGGGAGAAGGGTGCCTATCGCGATCTGGAAATTCAATACAAGGTGCAACCCCGAAATGCAGTGTATTTCCCCGGCTGGAACCTGGACGAATCGGATGTAAGTGATCCTGAGTTTAAAAAGGAAGGCGGCCGGCAGGTGTGGACTCAGGGGCAGGGCAAGTATTCATCTTCATGGGTGCCTTCTTTTGACGACATGAATGAAAAGGTTAGGTTTTCCTTAGCTATTCTTTTTCCTTCAGGATTTGAAGTTTTGGCTAATGGCCAATTGAAGGGTGTGGAGAAGAAGGGAAGCAAAACGCTCTGGAAATACCGGATGAAGTACCCCGTTAGCAGTTATTTGTTGGCCTTTGTTGCCGGTAAGTACAGCAATACGTCATTTAAAACGGCTTCCGGTGTGCCGGTGAGTCTTTACTACTATCCGTCCGATAGTCTGAAGGCAGGCGCTACCTATCGTCATACCAAAGTGATCTTTGAGTATTTAGAAGAAGAGATCGGTGTAGATTATCCGTGGGCCGATTACAAGCAGGTGCCCGTAAGGGATTTTCTGTACGCAGGCATGGAGAATGTTAGTCTGACCATATTCTCGGATGCCTATATGAACGATCAAGTCGGAAGCCTCGACCGGCCTTACGTTAATGTGAATGCTCATGAACTTGCACATCATTGGTTTGGTAATCTTGTTACAGAGATCAATGGCACCCACCATTGGTTGCAGGAAGGATTTGCGACTTACTACGCCCTTATGGCAGAGCGGCATCTCTTCGGGGAAGACCATTACTATTGGAAGCTTTATGATACCGCTCAGAAATTAGCCGCCCTTTCCGGGTCGGGGAAAGGGGAGTCCCTTCTGGATCCCGGTGCAGGTAGCCTTACCTTTTATGAAAAAGGTGCCTGGGCATTGCATATACTAAGAGAGAGGGTGGGAGACCGGGCCTTTCAAAAGGCGGTGAAGGTACTCCTTGAAACCCATGCCTTTGAGAATATAGAAACTAATGACTTCCTTAAGATACTCGGTGAGCATACCGATGCCGATCTGAATGATTTCCGTTCGGAATGGCTTGAAAATACCTCTTTTCCTGAAGAAGAGGCCATGGCGAGCCTGACAAAAAATAGTTTTATACGCACTTATGTAGATCAGGTAAATGATAGTGCTCCACCTGTCGTAGTGTATAACGACTACGTTAAGGTGCTCAAGGGAGACTCCTATTATCCGCTAAAGCAATACCTTCTGAAACGCGCAGCTTCCTGGCCTCTTGCATTAAAAGATTCGTTGTGGAGCCTTGCTCTGGAACAGGGCGATATAAGAACACGACAGGGCGTAGCCCTGGCAGCCGATACCATTAGCTCATACCTAAAACCGAAATTTGAAACCTTGCTCGATGATGGAAGTTATATTACGGTGCAGGAGGCGCTTTTTAAATTATGGCTGGATTTTCCTGAACAGCGTGAAGGCTATCTTCGCAAAACCGCTCACCTCAAGGGTTTAGAAGACCGCGCCTTGCGTGTGCTATGGTTAGGACTGGCCTTATTTACTCCAGAATACAGGGAAGATGCTCCGGAATTGTTCGACGAACTTACGGCCTATACGGGTCCGAAATATCAGTTTGAAGTAAGGCAGCAGGCCTTGAACATGCTTTTTCAGACCGGCGGATTTACAAAAACATCGCTTCTCCATCTTATCGGGGGTACACAGCATCCGTCCTGGCAATTCTCAAGATTTTGTAAGAGCATGCTCGACCGCCTCGTGGTGCAGCCTGAATCCAGGATACAGCTCCGAGCGCTTTTGCCCGAAATGGATGAGGAAAGGGCAGCGCAATTGCGTTCTCTTCTTGACAGCACATCGGTTGCTCCTGAGCCGACGCATGAGCCCCGGCCTTAGGTGGAGTCCAGCTTTTATATATTACATTTTGTCAGATAGGAGATCGGTCGGTTGATCCCATTGTTCCATGATGAGCTGCAACCCAATAACACCGTCATAAATTTTTATGAGGTCTCCACGGTTTTGAGTGCTAATTCCCTTATCTTTAACAAGAAACGCTTGTCAGAATCGACAGGACGGGGTTGTTCTCGTTCATTGATCTGTCAGGCAAGTCAATAAGGATCGTTATGAGAGCATTGGTCATTAGTGGAGGAGGTAGTAAAGGCGCTTTTGCCGGTGGGGTAGCACAATACCTTATCGAGAATGAAAAGCGTGATTACGACCTCTATCTGGGTACTTCTACCGGAAGCCTGCTCATACCTCACCTCGCTATTGGGAATATTCCCAAGGTTTACGATATGTACACTTCAGTGAGTCAGCGAACCATTTTTAGTAACAATCCGTTCGTGGTGCGTAAGCGTGGCGATAAGGAATATGTGGCGATCAACCACCTCAATGTATTGTGGCAACTTATCAAGGGCAAGCGTACCTTTGGAGAGAGTAAGAACCTGAGAAAGAACATTCGAAAGTACTTGCCTGAGCATGAATTCCTAACGCTTAAAAAGAGCAATAAGGATGTTGTTGTAACCGTATCGAATCTCTCGATGAACAGGGTAGAGTACAAGTCGATCAAGGATTTTGGCTATGACGATTTTTGTGACTGGATCTGGATAAGTTGTAACTATGTGCCCTTTATGTCGCTCGCTAAAAAAGATGGCTACGAATACGCCGATGGCGGTTTAGGTTGTGTGATCCCCATACGCGAGGCGATCAAACGCGGGGCTACAGAGGTCGATGCGATCATATTGGAAACTGAGAATAATGAGCACAGCCGTGTATTGGGTAAGAATCCATTTTCCCTTATGGTCAACCTGTATACCTTTGTGTTGGACCAGCTGGAGTCTCATGATATCATAGAAGGACGTCTTGCAGCTATCAATAAAGACGTAAGGTTGAACACCTATTTCACACCGACGAGACTTACCGAAAACTCCCTTCATTTCAATAAAAGAATGATGGCCGGATGGTGGGCACAAGGCCGGGAATACGCAGGCGAGCGCACAGAAATGCTCAAAAAAACCTTTAATAAATCTATTGATCTTGCCGGATAAGATCCTTACCAGAGGTCGCCTACTTCCTTTTTGATATATGCCAAAGCCGTAGCAGAAGGAGGCTGCTTTTCCATTAAAGAGCTCAGTACATTTTCACGAAGCTTATCGGCAGTATCGGCGTTTAAAGCGGCCTTTCTGATCAATTGTATGGTGGTGTTCTTCGAAGCCTTGATCACATTCCAGCATTCGTCAGAAATATAGATCTGCTGCGAGATATTGTGGTCGAACTCATTCTCAATGGTGGTTACCAGCACTCTTTCGTACTGCTCCTTGTCTGCAGTGGTCGGAGCTACTCTTAATAAAAGTTTTGTGGGATTGATACGCTCTAAGAATAAGGCCATGCGCTCATAGGCCTGAAGGCGGAGAGGTAGGGCGTTCTTTTGATTTTCCTTGTTTAGCAAAAACCTTCTTCTTCCTTCCTCGTTCTTGGTGTGCATACTAAAAAAGTAATAGGCAATGAGTCCGGTGATCAATGCAGGGAGAAGGTAAAAAAGGAGGTCGATGATTCTGGTTTCCATAGGTTAAAAAATATCAGTTTTTACAGGTGTTCGGGTTATTTTCTTTAAATGTTGATCTTGTTACGGCGTTCAAGATATAAACAATTTGCCATTTTGATCACTTGTGTTTGCGATCGCTTAGGGCGAAGTGGTGATCTTAACTATCATGGATTTAAAAGCGAATGAGTCTGTAGCCTTCATTTTGCAAAGAAACCAGGGCGGTCATGGCCGATAGCGCCATTTTAGTCCCGGGTACGGCCTTTTCCAGTGCAACACCATGGTGGGTAGCCGATTGGCCGCAAAGTACCACCATTACACCTTTGTTGATCAGTGCCTCTACAAGAGGAGCGTTTGGGTTGTCTTTTCCGAACTTTTCGCGGTAGTCTTCATTACTCAACAGGTCAAATACGGCACTCCCATGTACCACAAGGGCTGCCTTAAGTTGAGCAGAAACGTAGCCATTTTGCAGGTGCAGGTTGAAATAGCGGGCAGCAGTTTCGATTAACGGATTAGGTCCCGGACGGTCTTTGAATTGCCTGCTAACATCAAAAACAGCGTGCATATTCCCTTCGGTGTTATTCGGAAAGTTGGCGTCCGGAACGGCGTAGACCTTACCGTAAGGGTCAAATTCCGGTCCTGCTGTGGTTTGCTCCTGTGCAGTAGCGCACATGGTTATAAAGGTACAAAGCAAGGCAGTTAAGATGGTGTTAAGGTGCATAGGTCGATCGGTTTTAGGGGTAAATATAGGATAATATGCCGATGTTTATAAATTTTCACTGAATGCCCGATTGTAATAGAAGGGTAATGGTTAAATTGTCGCCTGTTTCAAGGGGTGTCTGCTCGCGGCGCCTTTTGATATAGATGAATTGCGTATATTTCAGATGATTAAATAGTTAGGACTTGGAGAATTATATTGCCGAATTGAATGATGCCCAAAGGGCACCTGTATTGCATAAAGATGGCGCATTAATGGTGATCGCCGGTGCCGGTTCCGGAAAGACCCGTGTACTTACATATCGCATTGCCTATTTGATGTATCAGGGTATCGACCCGTTCAATATTCTTGCACTCACCTTTACCAATAAGGCGGCAAGAGAGATGAAGGCCCGTATCGCTTCGATCGTGGGCGGAAGTGAGGCTAAAAACCTGTGGATGGGCACCTTCCACTCGGTTTTTGCTAAGATCCTGAGAATTGAAGCCGATAAACTGGGGTATCCCAGTAACTTTACGATATACGATACACAGGATTCTCAACGCCTTATCAGTTCTATTATAAAAGAAATGGGGCTGGATAAAGACGTCTACAAATACAAGCAGGTACAAAACAGGATCTCCTCGTTCAAGAACAGTCTGATCACAGTGAAGGCTTATTTTAATAATCCGGATCTTCTGGAGGCCGATGCCATGGCCAAACGACCACGAATGGGTGAGATCTACAACGAATACTGTGAGCGTTGTTTTAAGGCAGGTGCCATGGATTTTGACGACCTGTTGTTAAAGACCAATGAGCTCTTGACAAGATTCCCCGAAGTATTGGCAAAATACCAGCAGCGCTTCCGGTATATACTTGTAGATGAGTACCAGGATACCAACCATTCGCAGTACCTTATCGTAAAGGCATTAAGTGACAGGTATCAGAACATCTGTGTGGTAGGAGACGATGCGCAGAGTATCTATGCCTTCCGTGGGGCCAATATCAATAACATTCTGAATTTTCAGAAAGACTACGATAATGTGGCCATGTATCGACTGGAACAAAATTACCGGTCTACAGGAAATATCGTAAAGGCGGCAAATTCTGTGATCGAAAAAAATAAAAGCAGGCTTGATAAGGTGGTATGGACCGCCAATGACGATGGGAACCTGATCAAGGTGCACCGCTCTGAGACCGACGCCGAGGAGGGTAGGTTCGTGGCTTCATCGGTTTTCGAGAATGCCATGCAAAAACAGCTCACCTATGGTGACTTCGCTGTACTCTACCGAACAAATTCACAGTCCAGGGCAATCGAAGATGCCTTGAGACGGAAAGATATTCCGTATCGTATTTACGGAGGCTTGTCGTTCTACCAGCGCAAGGAGATCAAAGATGTGTTGTCGTACCTAAGACTGGTGATCAATCCGAAAGATGAAGAAGCCTTAAAACGGGTGATCAATTTTCCTGCAAGAGGTATCGGGCAAACCACCGTAGAGAAGTTAACCGTGGCTGCGAACCACTATAAACGCTCTATTTTCGAGATCATGGATAATCTCGATAAGATCAATCTGAAGATACACGGGGGTACCCGCCGTAAGCTGGAAGATTTTGTAACCATGATCAAGAGTTTTCAGGTGACCAATCAAAATGCCGATGCCTTCGTACTTGCCGAGCAGGTAGCTAAGCAAACAGGGATCCTTCAGGAATTTAAAAAGGACGGAACGCCAGAGGGGATAGCCCGTATGGAGAATGTAGAAGAGCTGCTTAACGGTATTCAGGACTTTGTAGAAGGTCAGAAAGAACTGGTAGATGCCACCGGGAGCCTGAGCGAGTTTCTCGAAGATGTGGCCCTGGCTACAGATCTTGACCAGGATACAGGAGATGACGATCGAGTAGCTTTGATGACCATTCACCTGGCGAAGGGATTGGAATTTCCCTATGTGTATATCGTAGGAATGGAAGAAGACCTCTTCCCTTCGGCTATGAGTATGAATACCCGCAGCGAATTGGAAGAAGAGCGGCGACTGTTCTACGTTGCGCTCACCCGTGCCGAGAAGCAGGCCTACCTTACGTATACTGTAAGCCGTTACCGATGGGGGAAACTTATCGATGCCGAGCCCAGTCGCTTTATCGAGGAAATAGATGATGTGTTCCTGGAGCATTTAACGCCCCCTATGAATTCGGGTTACCGCTACAAGCCGGTACTTGACGATGATATTTTTGGTGCCGTAGACAAAAGCAAATTGCGCACAACCAAGCCGGTTTCCGGGAAACCGCCTTCTTCCCATCGACCGTCGGAAGAGAAGCTCAGAAAACTACGCAAGCTCAAGCCTAATCTGGGTACGCCAAGTGCCAGGATGAACAAGGAGGTCATGGATGAGATCGCCGTAGGCAAAAAAGTGGAGCACAGTCGTTTCGGAAAAGGAGAGATCGTTAGCCTGGAAGGGCATGGCAACGACAGAAAAGCGGAGATCAAGTTCGATACAGGTGGAATAAAGAAACTATTGCTTCGATTTGCCAAATTGACCATACTGGATTAACCTGTTGCGTGAACTTTGCGTAACTTTATGCTATGCGTTAGGTGTAACGCATGTAATTATGAACTCTGATGGCGCAATTAATTAGAATCTATGAAGAGAATCCCGATGCGCGTGCGATCAAAAAGATCGTCGATATTTTGCGGGATGGCGGACTGGTGATCTATCCTACCGATTCGGTATACGGATTGGGATGTGATATTACCAATACCAAGGCGTTGGAGCAAATTGCACGGATCAAGGGCGTAAAGCTCGAAAAGGCGAACTTCTCCTTTATTTGTGCCGATCTAAGCAATCTTTCAGACTATGTAAGGCAGATCGACACCCCTACCTTCAAGATCCTTAAAAAAGCTCTTCCAGGGCCCTATACCTTTGTATTACCGGGTAACAACAATTTACCCAGGATCTTTAAGAAGAAGAAAACAGTAGGGATCAGGGTTCCTGATAACGCTATTGCCAGGCTACTGGTAGAACAATTGGGTAATCCTATTGTTTCGACTTCGATCTACGATGAAGATGAAGTTATAGAGTATACCACCGACCCTGAATTGATCAGGGAAAAATGGGATAAGCTGGTCGATGTCGTGATCGATGGGGGATATGGAGATAATGTTCCCACTACTGTGATCGATCTTAGCGGGGATACACCCGAGGTGATCAGGGAGGGGAAAGGAGATCCCGATCTTATTTTGGGATAAGTGCAGAAGTGCAGAAGTGCAGAAGTGCAGAAGTGCAGAAGTGCAGAAGTGCAGAAGTGCAGAAGTGCAGAAGTGCAGAAGTGCAGAATTGCGGAATTGCAGAAGTGCGGAATTACAGAAGTGCGGAATTACAGAATTGCGTAAGTGTGGAAGTGCGGAAGTTTGGAAGTGCAGAAGACAGAAAGAGTGGAAAGTGCAGTAAGCGTAGTCTGGAATTATAAGGCATTCAGAAATGAAAGAGCCTTCTGGAACGGCAGATCATTAGAAAATATAAACCATAAAAAAACGACCTCATTTGAGGTCGTTTTTATTAGGTGAACATCACTGTGAATTAGTTGATGTCTGGATCTTTAAGTCCTTCTTCGATCATGCTGTAGAACTGATCGATCTTAGGAAGAACAACGATACGGGTTCTTCTGTTCTTGCTTTTCCCTTCGCGGCTGTCGTTAGACGCAACCGGGGCGTACTGCGATCGACCTGCAGCAGTCATTCTCGCCGGAGATACTCCGAACTCATCCTGAAGGATTCTAACTACAGATGTTGCTCTAAGAACACTGAGGTCCCAGTTGTCTTTGAATGGAGCAGTAGATTTAACAGGCACATCATCAGTGTGTCCTTCTACCATGAATTCAAAGTCTGGCTTGTTCTTAACTACGGTAGCTACTTTACCAAGTACTTCTTTAGCTCTGTTGCTTACAGTAGTGCTTCCTGAAGAGAAGAGTAGTTTATCTGAAATGCTTACGTATACAACTCCTTTTTCTACGCTGATGTTGATATCCTCATCGTCAAGGTTTCCAAGAACACCTTTAAGGCTTTGTACCAGGGCAAGGTTGATAGAGTCTCTTCTTGTAACTGCATCCTGAAGTTTGCGAATGGTAAGGTCTTTTTCTTTCAGACTTTCAAGAGACTTCTCAAGGTTTTCAGCTCCTTTGGTAGTCAGGGTAGTTAGGTTACCCATGTTGTTGATAAGCTCCTGGTTATTGGCTCTTAACATCTCGTTTTGCTTTCTGAGAGAAGCAAGCTCGGCATCGGCGGTAGCTTTATCTTCAAGACAGCTGTTTAGCTTTACAGTAGCTGAATCCAGAAGGTCCTGAGTTTCTTTTTGTTTAGCTTCCAGCTCACCGTATTTCTTTGAAGAAACACATGAAGAAAGGATCAGGGCTCCTGCAGCACCGAGTAATAAGATTTTTTTCATAATGATTAGTTTACTAAGAATTTATGTGTTAACAATTTCAGATTACAGCAAAATTATGGAAAATGCAAAATGCAAGGGGTATGAATTCGTTAATATTTTATTAAATACCCCTGTCAAAAGTACATTTTTAATCATGCGGTAACCTGCGGAAAAGTTGTTTTCTTATATACGAAATAACTTAGCACTATGGACGTGCAATTAAAGTATTTAAAGTCTTTGTCGCTTTCACCCCTTTTTCGAAGGGTTTTAATGAAATTTCTGTAATAGCTCAGGTGCGCGCGAATAATGGCCCAGAAGTGTTTTACCTTTCCCTGGAGCAGGAAATGTACACCTGCAATTCCATCCAGCACCAGGCGTGCGAACAGCAAGGGGAAAACCTTTCTTTTCGGCAGGTTCTTGGTGATGGAGTACAGGGAGTTCCTGAAATTAAAATACGTCTTTCGGGGATTCATATTGTCCAGGGTGGCTCCGCCAACGTGGTATACAGACGAATGCCCGCAATAGCGCACTTTGTATTTTTTGTTATGGGCTCTCCAGCAAAGGTCGATCTCTTCCTGGTGTGCAAAATAATCTTCATCGAAACCTCCGAGTTCTCTGAAAATACTCGCTCGAATGAACATGCAGGCTCCGGTGGCCCAAAAGATCTCCCTGATGTCGTTGTATTGCTGTTGGTCCTGCTCCAGCGACTGGAATATTCTGCCGCGACAAAACGGATACCCCAGGCGGTCAATAAAGCCTCCGGCCGCACCAGCGTATTCAAAATGATCTTTGCGCTTGTAGTCGAGGATCTTGGGTTGTGCTATAGCGGTATCGGGGTGGTCTGCAAAAAGGGCCTTCATAGGTTCCAGCCAGCCGGGAGTTACTTCAACATCACTGTTTAAAAGGCACCAAAGGTCTTCTTTAACATGCTTTAGTGCATCGTTGTATCCCTTGGCGAATCCGCCATTACAGGCATTACGTATCACCGTTACCATGGGATAATGCTCTTTTACATAGGTAACAGAATCATCGTCAGAATTATTGTCGGCAACATAGATATGCGCTCCTTCGCTACAGGAAACGACCTTGGGAAGAAACTTTTCCAGCAATGCCTTTCCGTTCCAGTTCAAAATTATAATGGCTGTCTGCATGCGCTGTGCTGTAGGCTCTATAGGTTATAGCTTGTCATGCAAATTAAAGGATATAGGGTGGAATATCCTGAATAAAATGATATTTTTCCTGGTCGTAATCCATTTTGCAGAAATAGTGTTTGAGGCCATTGGTCACCATCAGGTAACGGGCCTTCAGGGTAAGATTGTAACGGGCGATCTGATCGAAGGTATTTTGGGTGATCGGTACCTCCGGGGCCTTGCATTCAACAATGAGAAATATGCTGCCGTCGGGATGGTAAACCACCACGTCATAACGTCTTTTCAATCCGTTGATCTTTAGTTCCTTTTCTGCATTGACGAGCGAGGGAGGACATTTTTTTTCCTGAAAAAGAAATTGGATCACATGCTGTCGCACCCATTCTTCAGGCTGTAGAACAAGGAATTTTTTCCTTATGGGATCAAAGATCCGGAGTTTATTTTGACTATTTTTGAATCGAAAGGAGTATTCCGGAAAATTGAGTTTCTGCATAGCGCAAATTAAATCAATTCAACGGCATTTTACAAGATCGTTGCCCTTTGTTGCTGTGTTCCCCGAAAATAACCGAGACCATGGATGAGATCAAAACCATCGTTAACGACATAAAAAAAGGCCAGATACACCCCATTTATTTCTTAATGGGAGATGAGCCCTATTACATTGACAGCCTCACCAAATACATTGAAAATAATGTGCTTCAGGAAGAGGAAAAGGGCTTTAATCAGGTGGTGCTTTACGGTCGTGATGTCGATATTGACGAGGTGGTTTCTCAAGCAAAGCGCTATCCTATGATGGCCGAAAGGCAGGTGGTGATCGTTAGGGAGGCACATCATTTATCACGCCAGATGGATCGCTTCCAATCTTACGCCGAGCAGCCGCAGCCCACCACTGTTCTGGTATTTGCTTATAAGGGAAAAACCTTAGACAAGCGTAAAAAGGTGTTTAAGGCGGTTAAGAAGAACGGGGTCATTCTGGAAACCAAAAAGTTGTACGAGAACCAGATCCCCGATTGGATCAGACGCGTTTTAAAGGGGAGTGGTTATCAGATCGATCCTAAGGCAGCCGAAATGCTGGTGGAATTTTTAGGTAATGACCTGGGGAGGATCTCTAATGAGCTGGATAAACTTAAAGGGGTTATTGATAAAACTGAAATGATCACCCCGGAACATATCGAGACCAATATCGGGATCAGTAAAGACTTTAATAACTTTGAATTAAAGAGTGCCATCGCCGAGCGCAATGTGCTCAAGGCAGGTCGCATTATACGCTACTTTGCTCAGAATCCCAGTGATAATCCGGTTTTACTTTCAGTGGCCCTTCTGCATAGTTTTTTCTCGCAGGTACTGGCATACCAGGGGCTGCCAAACCACAACGATAAATACGAGGTAGCAAAGGCTATTGGGGTGCGTGGTGTGTATCCGCTTAGAGATATCAGTACCGCAGCCCGTAATTATCCCATGAAAAAGGTGAGTGCTATTATTAGTGTGCTCAGAGAGATCGATGCCAAATCCAAGGGAGTAGGTGTTTACCAGTTGCCACCCGGTGACCTGTATAAAGAATTAATGTTCAAGATCATGTATTAAAAAAAGATCCCGGATTTCCGGGATCTTTTTTTATCTAAAGGCGTCTCCTTAGAGAGACGGGTATTTTGATGGGTTAGCCTCATGCATGATGCTGTAGACCTTCTCGAAAATGTCTTCGGCATTTGGTTTCGAGAAATAATCGCCGTCACTGGCATAGGCCGGACGGTGTTCTCCGGCGGTGATCGTTTTTGGCGCACTGTCCAGATACTGATATCCGCCCTGGTTTTCGAGGATCTCTTTCATGAGGTATGCAGACGCTCCCCCTGGTACATCCTCATCTACAACAAGCAGACGGTTGGTTTTTTGCAGACTCTTAACCGTATCGTGATCGATATCGAAAGGTAGTAAGGTCTGAGCATCGATCACCTCGGCATCGATTCCCACTTCTAATAATTCTTTAGCCACCTCTTCTACGATACGCAGGGTAGAACCGTAAGATACGATGGTGATATCGGTACCTTCTTTTACGGTTTCAACCACCCCGATAGGGGTTTTCAAGCGTCCAAGGTTGTTAGGAAGCTTTTCTTTCAGGCGATATCCGTTCAGGCATTCTACGATAAGTGCCGGTTCGTCGCTTTCCATAAGTGTGTTGTAGAACCCGGCGGCCTTGGTCATATTACGAGGGGTGAGAATATACATTCCTCTTAGTAAGTGGATGAGTCCTCCCATAGGTGATCCGGCATGCCAGATACCTTCCAGGCGGTGGCCACGGGTACGCACGATCAATGGGGCTTTTTGTTTCCCTGCCGTACGGTAAAGTAGGGTGGAAAGGTCATCGCTGAGTACGTTCAATGCGTAATGGATATAGTCGAGGTATTGGATCTCTGCAATAGGACGTAATCCTCGCATAGCCATCCCGATTCCCTGACCAATAATGGTTGCTTCGCGAATACCGGCATCGGCAACACGAAGGGCACCGTATTTTTCCTGCAGGCCTTCAAGTCCTTGGTTCACGTCTCCGATATTACCAGTGTCTTCCCCAAAAATGAGGGCGTTCGCGTGTTTGCCCAGTAGTTGGTCGAAATTTTCGCGTAGTACGATCCTTCCGTCAACAAGTGGGGCATCGTCGTCGTATGTGGCAGGTTCGGCAGCAATATTGGTTGCATTGTTGCGCGTTTCGTTATATAGGTGTGAACTGTATTCCGGCAGCGTTCTGGTAAAGTAAGCCTCGATCCATTGTTTGAGGGCTTCTTTTTCCGCGCTGGTTTCGGAGGTGACATATTTTAATGCCTTTCTCGCAGAAGAGATCACGTAACGTTTAATAGGTTCGTCTTTAGCGATAAGGTCGTTCTTGATCTTATCGATAAAAGCTTTATTACTGCTGGAATTGGCAAGGGCCTCAAGAAGGGCAACGACTTGGTCCTTATCCTTTTTCATCGGATCAAGAAATTCGTTCCAGGCTTCTTTCTTAGCCGTACGAACTTCTTTCTTGATGTTCTTCTCCAGTTCGGTGAGCTGGTCTTCGGTGGCGATATTATTCTCCAGGATCCACTCGCGCATTTTCAGGTTACAATCGTGTGCTTTTTCCCATTCCAGACGCTCTTTGCTTTTGTAGCGTTCGTGCGACCCTGAAGTAGAGTGCCCCTGAGGCTGCGTAAGTTCGCGAACGTGGATCATTACCGGAACGTGTTCTTCCCTGGCGATCTTTCCTGCCTTTTCATAGGCTTCGATCAGGGCAGGGTAGTCCCAGCCGTTTACTCTGATGATCTCATATCCGTTTCCTTTTTCATCTCTTTGGAAGCCTTTGAGTATCTCTGAGATGTTTTCTTTTGTAGTTTGATGTTTAGCGTGTACTGAGATCCCGTATTCGTCGTCCCATATACTGATCACCATAGGCACCTGCATAACTCCGGCAGCATTAAATGCTTCAAAGAACAGGCCTTCACTGGTACTGGCATTACCAATGGTTCCCCAGGCTACTTCATTTCCATTTACTGAGAACCCTTTGGTATCGATATCTTTCTCATGGCGGTAGATCTTTGAGGCCTGTGCAAGACCTAATAGTCGTGGCATTTGCCCGGCGGTAGGAGAAATATCAGAACTACTGTTCTTCTGAGCGGTAAGGTCTTTCCATGTTCCATCAGGGTTGATCAGATCGGTCTGGAAATGCCCTCCCATTTGGCGTCCGGCACTCATCGGTTCTTTCTCAGCATCGGTATGTGCATATAGTCCGGCAAAGAAATGCTTGACCTTTAACACCCCAATGGCCATCATAAAGGTTTGGTCGCGGTAGTAACCACTTCGAAAATCTCCGTTCCTGAAGGCTCTGGCCATAGCCAGCTGAGGAACTTCCTTTCCGTCTCCAAAGATCCCGAATTTGGCCTTACCGGTAAGGACCTCTCTTCGGCCTAAAAGACTACATTCCCGGCTGGTTACCGCAATACGGTAATCGTCAAGAATCTGACTTTTAAAGTTTTCAAACGAAATATCTTTGTGTGATTCAGTTTTAGTTTCCATAGGCTATTTTTGATGACTCTTGCAAAATTAGCTAAAAAGCGGGTTAAAAGCAATCTAGGTTTTCTAATAATAATAACAAATCCTTAATGAATGCGCATATTTTTAATAAAAAATATACAAATAATTAAATAAATGACCTTATTTTAAGAATTCATCAATGGTAGAGGTCCTCAATACAGGTGTGGTGGTGTATGGGTTTTTAGGCGTAAAATCTTGCTTTAGAACCACTTACGCGTAAAAAGTCCGCTAAGTACCCTTGGAGACAGGGTGATCAGGAACCTGATCTTCTGGTCGTAACGGTCCTGTGCGATCTCCCATCCGTTATTTGAATACACCGGGAAATAGAGTTCGAAATAGTCGGTTACCAGGTTAAGGCGTATCCCGGAATCATAGACAAAGCGGGTGTTGGTGTTTGTATTGTGCAGCAAACCTACATCCCCATAAACCTCGATCCATCGCCATAGGTTAAAAGAACCGTTAATGGTAGCGATCCAGTCGTCTGAGAACGGATCCGGAAGCTGTGATTTGAATCCGCCTTCTGCGATGATGATCTGTTGACTGGCGAAGCCGCTTTCTTCAGAACGACCTAAATAGCCATAGTCAAATAGGTAATCGGTGGGGCGGTCAAGCGCATAGCTAAAATAGTCGGAACCGGTTTCGTTGTAAATAAATTTCCCTGCAAAGAACCTTAGGTTGAGCTGACGGTTATTCTGAAAAAGGCGCCGCCATTCGTAATTAAAAGAGATCTTGGAAAACTCTGCTGCGATCTGAAGGTCTATGAACCATGACTTGAATTTTATGATGCCGTTATTACTATAGGTATAACGGGTGTTGAATATGCTGTAATCGGGATCGGTGTCGATAAGAGGAGAACTCTCGCGGATCACGTTCACAAATCGGGTAGTGAGAAATTGCCTTTCATTAGAACGCAGGTCCTTGTTTCGAAAGCCGAAATTGAGATAAGGCGTGATGGTAGAATACCTTAGATTTTCTGCGTAGTGAAAGCTGGAACCGGAAAGGGCAGCGCTAATAACGTATAGGCTGCCATGCTGTATGTAGTGCCTGTAGACCACGTTCCCGCCACCTACCAGTGATTTTTCTTTTAAGGCATAGCCGGGGGAGAGGTCGAAGATAAAGGGGCGGTCTCTGAAGGTTTTGTTGTGAATGCGCAACTCCGGACTCAATCCGTCGTATATGTTATACCTTAAAGCGGGAACATAGAACAATTGGTTGTAATTGGGGTCCTCGGCATCCTTAAAGAACTGCAATTTCAACTTCTTGTTAGTTGAAAAGAATCCGCCGAGTGATTTCCAATTATCCCTTTCATTGAATTCCGGTATAACGTGATCGTAATTGAGTACCAGGCGGTTTACATCTTTACCGGGCACGGTTACCGTTTTTTCGTCGATCACATCATTGATCCATTGCTTAAATACGATACGCTCTTCCTTGTCCAGACCGAACAGGGTAATAGGAACTTCTGCTCCTGTTTTGTTCTTTAGAAATACACGGACGCTGTCTTCCTCTTTTTCGAATGAACGGATCTTAAAGTCGATACGTTTGTCACTATTCACGAATTCTTCGCTAAACCAGCTTATATCTTTTGAGGCGTGCTTGTTTAAGGTGCGCTCTAAGGCCTTTCCGTTGGTTTGAGTGCCTTTGTAGGTGTTGTAGAATTCGCGTATTCCTTCGTGAAGGTGGTTGCCTCCCATATAACTATCGAGATAGGATAAGCCCACCCCGGCCTTGTATTTTCCGGCGATCTTTTCATTGAACTTTATCAAGGAATCGGTAGGGGTAAGGAGTGACTGGTCTTGGTTTCTCCGGGCCATGAGCATCTGCAGGAAAGGGTATTGCTCATTGAAGTCCATTCTGGCTAATTTCAGACCTCTGAGTAAAAAGGTGTTAGACAGATTCCCAAGAAGCTTCATATCGGGGTAGAAGGTGTTCTTGTATTCGATGAGCATCCAGGTTTGCAGTGCATCGGTGATCCATCGCTCTGCTCGTTGATCAATGAACAAGCTATTTTGCAGGAAGTTATTTACCGCTGTCTTTAGCAATTTTAGCTCGTACTGGAATTCTTCGGGAAAAGGCCTCAGGAAGGAAGGTAGCTGATTGAGTCCGTAGAGCGGATTGTCGGCGTAATCTTCCTTGGTGATGAGAAGTGTTTTGTGGGGATAGGCTCCCAGGTGTTGGTCGATGAAGTCGATCACCCTGTTGGCCGAATTCACGCGGCTGATCACCGAAAGATCTTTAGCGTCGATATTGGAGATGAGGGAGAAATGTTGGTTTTGAAATACTTCAAAGTCATTCTCCTTTTTAAGGAATAGTTTCACGTCGCCCCGGTTTTCACCGTAAAACACATCGGTGTGGTATAATCGACTCCGGTCTTTCTCTATTATGTCAAGGTCGGTTATCGGGGAGTAATTTCCCGGATAGGTGAATTTCACTTCTATAGATTCGTGAAACTGGCTGTTGTCGTTAAGATCCTTGTTACTGTATAATTTCCATTCTTCATGGTATAAAGCAGGGGTAATATACCAGTACCTCAGGTTGTAATTGCCGTTGGAGGTATACCCATAACCGGTGAATTTAGAGCTGGGAATATCTACCGTATAGTTCAGACGGAGAAGAAAATACTTTCCGGGATAGGCGGGAAATTGTAGCTGCACGCGAATCAGATCTCCTGAGTTCTGTCGCTCCCAATGCAAAAAATTGTAATTCCTGTCGGCGATATTTTTTAGGTGTGTCCGGCCGCGTTCCCTGGTTTTCGCCAGGTGAAATTCTTTTTTGAATTCTTCATCAAATCGCTGGGCCAGCGGGGTGTTCTTGGTAGAATAGGCGTGATTCCAGTCATAAAGCCATATTTCATTTAAAGTATCCTGACTGGTATTGTGAAAAATGATCTCCTGCTGTATCTGTATAGAGTGGGTCTCAGTAAGCAATTGGGCGCTGATCCTGTGGCTATTTTGCCCAGAAAGGCATACCCCGGACAGGGTAATGAGAACAGACACGATCTTACGTAAGGATCTAAGCACTCGGGAATTGTGGTTTTAGCGATTTTTTTCAAGCATGACGATGTTTCGGTAACCCTTGGGATACGGGACATCCTCTGCCTACAATTATATGGAAAAATTCCTTAAAGGAATGGTTAAAAATACTTAGATTACCGCGATTTTAATGAAAAACTAGATGAAAACACGAGATCTTACGGAGGCCGAATACGGAGCGTTTTACGCCGGCTATATCAGCGTATTGGGGGAGGCAGAATTATTAGAAGAAATGGAGGTTCGTACGAAACACTTTTTAATGCTTTTAGAAGCTTTGGACGATGACCGTCTTGCATACAGGTACGATCCTGGAAAATGGAGTATAGGCGAGCTGATCCTGCATATCATTGATGCCGAAAGGGTTTTTCAGTATCGCGCATTGCGATTGGGAAGGGGCGATGAGACTCCCTTGCCGGGCTATGATCAGGATCTGTTCGTGCGTACATGTAATGCCGGAGAAAGGTCTCTTGCCTCTCTTCGTGATGAATTTGTGGCGGTAAGAGAAGCGTCAAGATCACTGTTCAGGAGTTTTTCAGAAAAGGAATTGGTCCGGATGGGAGAGGCTAGCGATAGTAAAGTGAGTGTGCGTGCTTTGGGCTTTATGATCTGCGGACATCAAAAACACCACGAGAATATCTTAAAGGAGCGGTATTTGGCATAAAAAAACGCCCCTGTGAACCAAGGGCGTTGTTTGTTATCTAACAGGTCTATGCGTCTTCATTGTCTTCAGGTAGCTGAAGATCGTCGTTTCCTTCAGCATCGAAATCATCATCGTCTTCTTCGAAATTCTCCATGGTATCGGCCAGTTTGGTACTTACCTTAACCAGGTAGATGGTTTCGTCTGTGCGCACTTCTACAGCTTCAATACTTTCATTATTGGCATTTCTGAAGCGAATAATGTCATCGTCCCCATATCCGTCGGGATACTTTTCAACGAGCATGGTAAGGATCTCGTTGGTGAGTTTTTTATAGTCAACAATTACTCTTTTCATAGCGTGTTGGTTTGTTGTTTTAAATGTAAATCAAAATAAATTTTATCTCCAAAAAATCTTTTGATTAAATTACATATCCAGCAAATAGGCAAACACCAGTGGCGCAACGATGGTAGCGTCTGATTCTATGATGAACTTTGGCGTGTCTATATCCAGTTTTCCCCAGGTGATCTTCTCATTGGGCACCGCACCGGAGTACGATCCATAACTGGTGGTCGAATCGGAGATCTGACAGAAGTAACTCCAAAAGGGAATATCTTCCATTTCCATGTCCTGATAAAGCATAGGTACAACGCAAATCGGGAAATCTCCGGCAATACCACCGCCTATCTGGAAAAATCCAACACCTTTCTCACTATTGGCGGTATACCAATTGGCGAGGTAGGTCATATATTCGATACCACTTTTTACCGTGGATGCCTTTAATTCGCCCTTCATGACGTAGGAGGCAAAAATATTTCCCATCGTACTGTCTTCCCAACCGGGTACCACGATCGGAAGGTTCTTTTCTGCCGCGGCGTACATCCAGGAATCCTTGAGGTCGATCTCGTAGTATTCTTCCAGTACTCCGGAGAGCAGCATTTTATACATGTATTCATGCGGGAAATAGCGCTCGCCTTTTTCATCGGCTTCCTTCCATATGGCGTGAATATGTTTTTGCAGTCGTCGGAAGGCTTCTTCTTCCGGGATACAGGTATCGGTAACCCTGTTGAGTCCTTTTTCCAGGAGTTCCCATTCTTCTTTTGGGGTAAGGTCCCTGTAGTTCGGTACTCTTTTATAGTGACTATGGGCTACCAGGTTCATGATGTCTTCTTCGAGATTGGCTCCTGTGCAGGAAATGATCTGTACCTTATCCTGCCTGATCATCTCTGCGAAGATCTTTCCCAATTCCCCGGTACTCATGGCTCCTGCGAGGGTAACCATCATTTTTGCACCCTTATTGAGCTGGTCTTCATAAGCTTTTGCTGCATCGACCAGGGCGGCTGCATTAAAATGCAGGTAGTATTTTTCTATAAATTGGGATATTGCTCCTTTAGTCTTCATCGTCTTCGTCGTTTTTAGTGTTGGAATACTTGAATTTATAGGCCAGCATTTTGTAGTAGAGCTTGGCAGCCAGGAAGTCGGATGATTTTTCCTGTGGATCAGGGCAAAGTTCCACGATATCGAATCCGACCACATTCTTCTTTTTGAATACCTGTTTCAGGTAGTCGGTCATTTCGTACCACAATAGTCCGCCGGGCTCCGGGGTCCCTGTCGAAGGGAGTATAGAAGGATCGAAGGCATCCAGGTCGATGGTAATGAATACGTTTTCGGTCATCTGACTTATGGAATCGCTCATCCAGTCGTCGTCGTTTACCATATCGTGGGCAAAATACACCTGCTCCTCGGTCATATGTTCCAGTTCACTGATATCCATACTACGTATACCCACTTGTATGAGTTTGTTGTTCTTGCTGGCCTCATGCACTGCGCATGCGTGATTGCAGCGACTTCCTTCGTAGCTTTCTCTCAGGTCGGCATGAGCGTCGATCTGCAATACGGTTAGGTCGTTAAAGGCTTCATTAAACGCTCTTATAGAGCCAATGGAGATGGAGTGTTCTCCGCCGAAAAGCGTAACGAACTTATCCTGGTTAATGTAGTTCTTTGCGGTTTTGTGTACGGCCTCGACCATCTTTTCCGGAGAACTGTTCTCGCTTACCGGGGGTGCGAGGTATATCCCCTTTCTGTAGGGTTCTGTCCGGGTTTCAATGTCGTAGAGCTCCATGTTTTCTGAAGCGTGTAAAAAAGCCTGTGGCCCTTTGTCGGCGCCTTTTTGCCAGGTCGAGGTCCCGTCATAAGGCACAGGGATCAATACCACCTGGGCATCGTCCAGTCGACCGTATTTGTCGGGAATACCGGCATAATTTTTTTTACTCATCGTATCCTAGAATTTTTAAGAAGTCGGTTGCAGTTTGTTGTTCTGAGAATAATCGGGTTTCTATATTGCCCTCCGGGTCCCTGTCGATCAGGATGTGCTTTGGCGCGGGGATCAGGCAGTGTTTTAATCCGCCGAAACCACCAATGGTTTCCTGGTAGGCTCCGGTATTGAAAAATCCAATATACTGGGGTTTATGCTTATTGTACTTGGGGAGGTAAATGGCATTCATATTTTGTTCAGAATTGTAATAATCGTCACTGTCGCAGGTGAGTCCGCCTAATAACACCCGCTCGTACTCCTCGTTCCAGCGATTTACGGCCAGCATGAGAAAGCGTTTGCTTATAGCCCAGCTATCAGGCAGGGTGGTGATGAAAGAAGAGTTGATCATATTCCATTTTTCCCTGTCGTTCTGTTGTTTTTGATAGAGCACTTCATAGATCGCTCCGCCACTCTCGCCTACAGTAAAGCTTCCGAATTCGGTGAAGATATCAGGTACGTCAACTCCGGCTTCATTACAGGCGTTCTGTATCTGATTCACGATCTCATCGATCATATATTCGTAATCGTATTCAAATGCCAGGGAGTTCTTAATAGGGAAGCCTCCGCCAATATTCAGCGAATCGAGTGTGGGGCAAACCTTTTTAAGGTCGATGTATACCTTTAGACATTTCAAGAGTTCGTTCCAGTAATAGGCAGTATCTCTAATCCCGGTATTGATGAAAAAGTGAAGCATTTTAAGGGTTACCTTTTCGTTACCCTTCACTTCCTTATTGTAAAAAGGCACGATATTGCGATATCCGATGCCCAGCCTGCTGGTGTAAAACTCGAACTTAGGCTCTTCTTCTGAGGCTATTCGAATCCCGATATCAAAAGGCTCGTTAATGGCTTCATTCAAAAGATTCAGCTCTTCGTAGTTATCGATCACCGGGATGCATTTCTTATGTGAACTGTTGATCAGGTCGGCGATATTCTGAATGTATTTATCCCGTTTAAATCCGTTGCAGATCACGTAATTATCTTTGGAGAGCTTGCCCTTTCGTATCAGGTTGTTTACGATATCTATGTCAAAGGCCGAAGAGGTTTCAATATGAATGTCATTCTTAAGCGCTTCGTGTAATACGTGTTTAAAATGAGAGCTTTTTGTACAATAGCAATAGTGGTATTTCCCTTTGTATCCTCGCTTTTTAAAAGCTTCTCCAAACCAGTATTTAGCCCGTTTGATATTGTCTGATATTTTGGGGAGATAGGTGAATTTCAGGGGAGCGCCATACTGTTCGATAAGCTCCATAAGGTCTACTCCATGAAATTTAAGGTTGTTATTCTCAAGGGTGAACTCTTCCTGCGGAAAGTAGTAGGTTTGGTCAATAAGATCAATGTATTTGGTTTTCATTCCTGCAAAACTGTGCTAGTAGTTAATAAATGCGATAATTCGCTCCATAATTCCTGAGGTATGGGTATGGGGTCAGATTCGCAAACAGGTGTAAGCAGGGAAGTGAGAGGCGGTAACAGTAAAAAATATCAACGGTTTATGTGTAAACCGGAAACGAAAATGAAATGCCGGACCATCCCGGAACGACAGATCCAAAAAGCAAATGCTTTTCTCTTGTTTCACTAAACGATAAAATATTCCTTACAAGGATAAGTATTTTTTGAATTCCTTCAAATAAAAATGTTAATTATTATAGAACTCCAAAGAATTGAAAATCAAGTCATTGCCTGCTTTTTTATCGGGTATGGGTTTCCCTATATCCTCAAGTAAAACGAAGTTTACAGCACCTGAGGCATTTTTCTTATCGAATTTGAGCAGAGGTAGTATTTCTTTCATTTCACTATCAGAAATCTCTACTTTACCGAAGAAGTGTATAAAGGTTTCTTTGATCTCCTGAGCGGTCTCCAGGGGGAGTCCACACACCTTATGAGACAGATAGGCTTCCATGATCATGCCGGCAGCGATGGCTTCCCCGTGAAGGAGCGATTCTCTTTCTTCGTGCTTCAGGAAGTAGGATTCAATGGCATGTCCAAGGGTGTGTCCGAAATTCAGGATCTTTCTCCACCCGCTTTCTTTGGGGTCTTTTTCAACGACATCGCTTTTGATGGTTACCGAATGGGCGATAAGGCGCCCAAGGTCATCGGCGGTTAGACCCGACATGTTTTTCAGCTCTTCCCAGTATTCAGGATCCTGGATAAGTCCGTGTTTAAGCATTTCTGCCAATCCGCTACGCAATTGTCTTGGATCCAGAGTATTGAGGTATTCGGGATCTATGAGCACCATTTCCGGTTCGAGGATCAATCCTACCTGGTTTTTCAAGACGCCCAGATCGACGCCGGTCTTACCTCCTACAGAGGCATCGACCATAGACAGGAGGGTAGTGGGAATATTAATAAAGGAGATCCCTCTCATGAAGGTTCCGGCAATAAAACCACCCATATCGGTAAGCACCCCACCTCCCAGGTTGATCAGGAGCGATCGTCGGTCGCAGCCCAGCTCTGATAAGGCCTGCCACACCCCGGTACAGGTTTCTATATGTTTGTTCTCTTCTCCGGAAGGGATCTCGATGATCTCGGTCTCGTATAATTTAGTGAGCTTAGATAAGAACAGCGACAAACAAAACTGATGCGTTTGGTCATCTACCAGTATAAAAACAGACGAGGGTGATGTGCTTTGAATATAGGCTTCCAATTGCTCGTAAGCGTCAGTAAAATAGACCGGTGCGCGGTGGTATGCTGGTGTTGTATGCTGCATGTTAAAAATATTATTAACAATGGGCAAATTAAGAAGATTTTGTTTGAAAAAATACAATAATGACTTCCTATATTTGCGATATATTGAAAGTGGGTAATGGAAAAAATTTTTAACAACACCCAGGTCGCTTTTCAATTGAAGAGCGATTCTGAACTTGAAAGGGCCTATTTTCTGTTTCGCATGATCGCGAACGAGCCCCTGGTACGTATGGGTACCGCCGTAACTAATTTTGCCATCAAAGCGCATCTTCCTGTTGAAGGTTTGATCAGGGCTACGGTCTTTGATCATTTTTGTGGGGGAGTCAGCGAGTTGGATTGTATGCCTGTTATCGATAAGATGTACGATGTGGGAGTAAGCGCAGTACTCGATTATTCGGTAGAAGGTAAGGAGATCGACAAGCAGTTTGACGAGGTAGTGGCCAGATGTCTTAAGATCCTGGAATTTGTCAAAGAAAAAGAAGCGATTCCTTTTGCTGTATTTAAGCCTACCGCCGTGGGGAGACTGGACCTTTATAAAAAGGTAAGCTCCGGCGAGCAATTGTCTAAGGAAGAAGAACAGGAGTGGGATCGCATTCACAAACGCTATGAGGTGATCTGCAAAAAGGCCAGTGAGCTCGAAGTTTCTTTGCTTATCGATTCTGAAGAAAGTTGGATGCAGGATGCAGCCGATGAGCTCTGTGAAGAAATGATGCGCAAGTATAACAAGGAACGTGTTGTTGTGTATAACACGCTGCAGCTGTATCGTTGGGATCGTTTGGATTACCTGAAGCAACTGCACGAAAAAGCCCGTAAGGATAATTTCCGTATCGGAATGAAACTGGTGCGTGGTGCTTATATGGAAAAGGAGAATCTCCGCGCCAAGCAATATGATTATCCGAGTCCGATATGTGCTTCTAAAAAGGAAACCGACGATAATTTCAATGCGACCACCCGCTACATGATGGAGCATCTTGATGAGATGTCGATCTTTTTAGGGACGCATAATGAAGAGAGCTCGTACCTCATGATGCAATTAATGCATGAAAAAGGTCTCGACAAGAATGATGGTCGGATTTACTTTGGTCAGCTTTACGGAATGAGTGATCACATTAGTTTTAACCTGGCGCATGATGGCTACAATGTAGCGAAGTACCTTCCGTTCGGTCCGGTCAAGGATGTGATGCCTTACCTGATAAGAAGGGCAGAAGAGAACACTTCCGTTGCCGGGCAAACCACCAGAGAATTAAGTCTGTTAACCGAAGAGCGCCGACGAAGAAAACTTAATCGTTAAGCGTCTTTACAGAAATAACTTCAGCATAGCCATCGCAATTCTTTACTTCTATTGCGGTGGCTTTTTCGTTAATATCACCTTCAATGTAATAGGTCTTGCAGGAAGTATCCTTGGTGTTGCTTTTACGGAAGTCAATATCTCCATCCTGAAGCAGCAATGCGATGTCTTCTGTTTTGAGTACCTGATCGTCGAGGAGGGATTGTACCTCAGGGCTATAACTGAGGTCTTTGGAGCGTATATCCTTAAGAACGCGACAATTGGGGAAGTAGCAAATTTCAGTGTTCTTACCTTTTAGGATAAAAGTGAGAATGATCATCCCGAGTGAAAGTCCGATAAGGAAGTATCCGATTTTTTTTAAAAGCGACATGTAGTGTTAAAAGATCAAAAGGTTTATATCTCGATACGAAAGGTCAAACCAGTCGGCAACGGCTTTACTGGTAAGAATTCCGTGGTAAAAATACAAACCATTTCTCAATCCTTTATCAAATCTTAGCGATTGTTCGAGTCCGCCATCTTCTCCGATCTTCAGGAGGTAGGGCGTGAAGATATTGCTAATAGAAACCGAAGCGCTTCGTGCGTATCGGGAAGGAATGTTGGGAACGCAATAATGCGTTACTCCGTGCTTGACAAAAGTTGGAGCATCGTGCGTTGTGACTTCAGAGGTCTCGATGCATCCTCCCATATCGATACTCACATCGATAAGTACGGCACCATTCTTCATGTTTTCGACCATGGTTTCAGAAACTACAATGGGGGCTCTATCTACGCCTCTTACGGCTCCAATGAGTACATCGCACCGTTTTAGGGCTTTCAAAAGGTTCTTGGGTTGCAGGGTAGAGGTATACAGGATCCGGTTCAGGTTGTTTTGCATTCCTCTCAACCGGGTGATGGAGTTGTCGAACACTTTGACGTCGGCTCCCAGGCCTATAGCCGAACGAGCGGCAAACTCGCCTACAGTTCCGGCACCAAGGATCACGACATTAACAGGAGGAACTCCGGTAATGTTTCCGAACATGAGTCCGTTACCGCAATTCATATTGGTTAGCAACTCTGCGGCGATAAGCACCGATGCAGTTCCGGCGATCTCACTTAGGGCGCGAACTGCCGGGTAATTACCCATTTCATCTTTAATGAACTCAAAGGCCAGGGCTGTAATGCGTTTCTTGGCCAGGGTTTCAAAATATTTCTTGCTTTGGGTCTTTATTTGAAGTGCGGAGATGATGATCGTTTGCGGATTGATCATTTCCAGTTCACTTATGGAGGGCGGCTCTACTTTGAGCAGGATAGGGCAGGAGAATACCTTTTGGGTGTCTGAAGTGACTTCTGCTCCGGCCTCGCTGTATTCTCGGTCGCTGTAGTTAGCGCCTTCCCCTGCATTCGATTCTATGATCACACGGTGACCATGAGCGGTAAGGGCGTTTACAGCATCAGGGGTTAGACAAACTCTGCGTTCCTGATAAGAGCTTTCTTTGGGGATCCCAATAAACAGCTCTCCTTTGGTCTTGACAACTTCCAGGGTTTCTTCCTGCGGAATGAGCTCATGTTTACTAAAAGGCGATTTTGGAAAAGACATGGCCGGTTAATTGTTCTCCCTAAAGTTAAGTATTCTTTTTGTAATCGTAGAATTGAACCTCTCTTTCCAGTTCTTGCTCCAGGGCGTCATATTTTTCCAGCTCTTCGTCGATCTTTCGTAGATCGATACCGTATACGAAACGATCGAATAATTTGATCCTGATCAGGTAGACCATGGGGATCACGATCATCATGATAGGGATCAAGAGGAAGATCTCGAATTCATCGGTATATTGAATATTATCGTTTATCGCACTGAAGGTTTGAAAAACATACATGGCTATTGGTATCAATAGCACATGATACCACCAGTGTTTACAGGTGAAGAACCATAAAATAAACAGGTAGAGCGGGACGAATTTACTGAAAAATAGCCAAGCTTGGGTATTCAGATCTATCTCGAATCGACTTTGGATGTTAATACCAAGTATTTCGGTTGAATATACTCCTTTTGGGAAGCTTTCGTAGAGGTAGAAAATATAGGGTGAGATTGCAATAAATACAGCGACCACCGACCCTATAATAAGTGATTTTTTTTCTTTTCTGGATGTAGTGTTTTTTGAGCTCATTCGCTTTTGGGACTTTGTGCTAAAATATAAAAATAAAGGTTTCTCTTAATGTCATTGTGTTTTAAAGTGACTCCGGATAAATTATCCTTTCCAAAGGACCTAGATTTGAGAGGGTCATTTTTTGAAAACTGAAGGGGTAAGTTAAACAGTATGATACCGATATGTTTTTAAGGTTTCAATATGCCTGCAGGTTGTGAGATAGCTTAATTTTTTTATTAACCAAGTAAATGTGGAGTTTACGTTTTTAGTTTTGAATACTAAAGAGTGTTTAGATGATATTTTATTTTGATGTTTAATTGACTGTGAGTTGTCAAAAAAAGGCTATTCTTTTAGTTGGAGGAATATGTACTGTAAAAAGGAAGGCTTTTAATATAGTTGCTTTTTTTGCTGTAGAAATATAATTTAACCGTTGGTAGGAACTACGATCTTGTTTTTGTCAACTCCCTGGTGTGTTTTGTAAAGTGCGTCTTCATCGGCTACAGAAGCTTTGGAGCAAGAAGTGGCAGAAAGTCCGAGGATGGCAGTGGCGAAAAGGAAGGCGAAGGTTCTTTTAAGGGTATTCATGATGGTGCTTTTAAAATGTAGAAAGGTATGTGTTAGTTATTGTTGTCTTGATTATCCGTTGGTAGGAACTACGATCTTGTTTTTGTCAACTCCCTGATGTGTTTCGTAAAGGGCATCTTCATCGGCTACAGAAGCTTTTGAGCAAGAGGTAGCAGAAAGTGCAAGGATGACAGTGGCAAATAAAAAAGCGAAGGTTCTTTTAAGGGTATTCATAATGGTGCTTTTAAAATGTTGAAAGGTATATGTTAGTTATTGTTGTCTTGATTATCCGTTGGTAGGAACTACGATCTTGTTTTTGTCAACTCCCTGGTGTGTTTTGTAAAGTGCGTCTTCATCGGCTACAGAAGCTTTTGAGCAAGAAGTGGCAGAAAGTCCGAGGATGGCAGTGGCGAAAAGGAAAGCGAAGGTTCTTTTAAGGGTGTTCATGATGGTGCTTTTAAAATGTAGAAAGGTATATGTTAGTTATTGTTGTCTTGATTATCCGTTGGTAGGAACTACGATCTTGTTTTTGTCAACTCCCTG
>NZ_JADMKT010000078.1:0-202564 GCF_016786255.1 Robertkochia sediminum | reverse complement strand
TGTAGAAAGGTATGTGTTAGTTATTGTTGTCTTGATTATCCGTTGGTAGGAACTACGATCTTGTTTTTGTCAACTCCCTGATGTGTTTCGTAAAGTGCATCTTCATCGGCTACAGAGGCTTTGGAGCAAGAAACTGCAGTAAATGCAAGAATTCCGGTTGCGAGTACAAAAGTGAGGGTTCTTTTAAACGTTTTCATGTTGTTTTAGAGTTGATTAGTGATGTGAATTAATTTCTTTTTTAGACATAGGTTTATTGCACGGGAATGTACCTGGGCACATCCCGTTGTTGATATTCGCGCTAAAGCATTGTGTTTACCGCGAGGAATTCATTATGTACGAACGTTGGTGCTGTGACCTTTGGCCACTTAGGGAAATGACAGGTGTAAGGGTGGTGTCATCGATAGGTTTATTTAAAGGTTGCTGTGATTTAATGAAGTTGAGAAAGGAGTGCTTACGGTAACATGGTACAGGAAGATCCATGTCATACTTTAGAGAGTGGACGCATCTCGTGGCATTTCCGGGAAGAGGAGCAGCCTCGTATAAATGAATAATCTTGTAGGAAAAATTGGAAAACATTGGTACTACTTTTTCAACTAATTTGTAGTCCAAACGTATTCAAAATTAAGATGCGGAAATAAAAAATCTTTGTCGTACATTAGTTAGTTTTTTAACATACAACAAGTTGGAAAGATAAGATGTTGTCAAATCTATGGAATTAAGAAAGGCTGAGTTCTCTTTTTCCGTTAAAAAGTACTTTTATTTCGATTAAGGTTGCATTGTCAGGAATAATACTACCTCCTTTATCAGGCCATTCAACAAAACACCAGGCCCCACTTTCAAGGTATTCGTCCAGACCTATGTCCCAGGCCTCATCTTCATCTTCCAGGCGGTAAAGGTCGAAATGATACAGGGATCCTTTCGGACTTTTATATTCGTTGACCAATGAAAAGGTAGGGGAGGAAACCGTATCCGTACTTCCTAATTTCTTGACGAGGGCTTTTATCAAAGTAGTCTTGCCTGCTCCCATTGGTCCGTTAAAAAGTAGCACTTTCGAATTGGCATGATCAAGAATGTGATCGCATGCTACATGCAGTTGGGTCTCATCATAACTGAGTGTATTCATATTTTATGCTGTTAGATGATTTAAAGCCTTCTTGATTGGCGTAAATTTATTATTATTGTGATCATATCCTACTTTTTTTTCAATGGATTTTGTAAAAAACGCCTCATTTCGATTTACCAAGAATCTGACTTTAAGCATAGATCATATCTTTGTATTGTTCATATTGCTTTCGGGATTTTTGGTCTATGTACACCACTTATTTCCGGAGATCGATGTGTGGGCTACGCCATTTTTTGAAATTGCCCCTAAGACATCTTATGATCTTCCCGCTTTTTTTTATGTTTTTGGTGTAAAGGTAACCCCTGTCTTGTTGCTGTCTATTTGGTTTATCACTTCTAACCACTGGTGGCGATGGGGCTTGATTTTCTTGTTAGGGCAATTGCTTTTTCAGTTGTATTCTTTCCTTTATGAAGATTTGGGTTGGTTTTCCGGTACAGGTGTCCTGGAGACCTTACCTTATATGATGATTTATTTTATCCTACTAATTGGATGTAGAAGTCTGTTGAAGTATCACCTTCGCAATTTTGCCGTACTGCATCATATAGGGGCTGATAACTTAAATGTTCTACGTGGTCACAAAATCCATAATAAAAGAATTGAAAGAGTTAGGGATCTGATGCTTGCTGATAGGCTGGATAGAGAGCGGTTGAATCTTGTTTACAGGGAATATGAATACCTTAAGCAATTGAATGCAGATCTGGAGGAAAGTCATATGCTTCAGTCAGATGCTTTTACGATCATTAAAAACAACTTAGGTTTAAAAAGAATTGCAGAGGGTGCTTTATTTCTACTTCTTGCATCCATGCCTTGGTTCTTAAAATTTTATGAGCTTGCAGAGACAGGAGTAGGGCAGTATTCGTTTTTCTATCTTACCATTTGGGATTTTGGATTCTCTGATGTTCGAACCATGTTATGGGTGCTTTCCACTAAACTTGTAGTGGTGTTACCTGTAACAATCTGGTTCTTTACCAGTAGATATTGGTGGAAATATTTTTTACTGGTGCCTTTCTCTATTTTTAGTGTTCAGATTTTCGAAATGTTTAAGCCTGATCAACCCTTTGACGGGGAAGAGTTTTTTATGGTTTTCCCTATTATCGTTGTAGTTTTAATCCTGATGACGTTGATTTCTCTTAGAATTCGCAGGTATTTAAACCTTAAAGAGTTTTATGGGGTCATGGAGGTTAAGATCAAAGATACGGTACGCTCTATGGCCAGGACGAACACAAGTTCATCTCAGCAACAACTGCAAATTGAACTTCGAAAGTTAATGGAGGGGCACAAGCAATTAGCGCCGGAAGAATATTTAAAAGCGCTGAAAGATATCAAACAGCGTTTGGAGCAATTGCAACAAGAGGTATAAAAAAACCGGGGAGTGCCCGGTTTAGTTGTTGTTTTCAGTTTTGTTGATCTCTGCCTTGATCTTCTCCATCAAAGCTTCAAGATCTTCGCGTTCATTGGCCTTAATCTTGGCCTCAATGATCGCTTCGATCTCTTTAAACGAAAGGTCTCTGGGGGACTTCTCCTCACTGTCGATTCCGAACATATTGCCGCGACCTGTAATGATCCAGTTGATGTTTACAAAGGGGTACTTCTCTACGATCCGTTCCAGAATATCACTTCCTACAGAGGCGTTATTCTTTTTCATTCTAAGGGTGTAACCGTTGGATGCTCCGATAGACATGTCGAACTGTCTGGCACTCATTCCAAGTGATTTTATGATGGTAAAGATCCTGTCAATTGCTTTTGCCATGATTTTTTTAATAAGTTTTTTTCAAAAATAGAAAAAATTCGATATACTTGTACACCCAAATCTAATTAATGTACATTAATCAGCCCAACTTATGCCAATCTTACCACTAGACATTGAGAATTTCAATGGAAAAAAGCTACTTTTTCTTCTAACGCTTCAGGAATACAATCAATCCGGTTATCTCACCTTTTATATCGATGACCAAAATGAACTATGGTATCAGGATGATTCCGGAATGCATCTACTGCAAGAGATCGATGCGATCCCGCTTATAGCACTCTACGAGGAGCTACCCGATGACATTAAGAGCTCTAATCAGTACATTCATACGCCCATGGTGTACGTGGTCGAAGAGTACTTCAGGCTTGTATTCGGTAATCATAAGATCCGCGCCAAAGAATAGCGATCGTCTTATTTGGGTTGTAATACCGAAAAAGGTATGATCATTTCTTCCAGGGAGATACCTCCGTGCTGATAGGTGTTCTTATAATAACTTACATAATGATTGTAATTGTTGGGGTAGGCGAAGAACAGATCGCCCTTGGCAAATATGAACGAACTGCTCATTTTGATCGCCGGCAGGTACACTTCTTTCGGATTTTTTACAGCGTATACATCCTTTTCTTCATAAGACAGGCTTCTTCCTGTTTTGTATCTTAGATTAAGACTCGTCTCCCGGTCGCCGATCACTTTTGACGGACTTTTTGCGTTTATCGTACCGTGATCGGTAGTGATAATGAGTTTAAAGCCGAGTCGCTGCGCCTGCTGAATGATCTCCAGAAGGGGGGAATTTCTGAACCAGCTTTGGGTTAACGACCTGTAGGCCTTGTCGTTCGATGCGAGTTCCTTGACCACTTCCATCTCGGTCTTGGAATGCGAAAGCATGTCTACAAAATTATAGACAACAACAGTGAGGTCGTTGTTCTTTTGAGATGAAAAGTTTTGTGCCAGCTGTTTGCCTGATCTTAAGCTTGAGATCTTGTGATATTCCCACTGAAGCTTGAGGCCCATTCTTCTGATCTGTTCTCCGAGAAATTCTTTTTCGTAGAGGTTCTTTCCGCCTTCATCTGTGTCGTTCTTCCAGTATTCAGGGTATAGCCGTTCCATTTCTGAAGGCATGAGTCCGGAGAACATAGCGTTTCGTGCATATTGGGTGGCAGTTGGAAGAATGCTGAAGTACGCCTGTTCCTTTCTTTTTTTGTAGTGCGGATTAATGGTGGATTCAATGCTTTTCCACTGGTCATAACGAAGGTTGTCGATCACCACCATAAGCGTCGGGCTCCCTTGCTTAAGTTCCGGGACTACCAGGTCTTTGAACATGGTATGCGACATTACGGGGTGGTCTTCACTGTCAAACCAATCAGGGTAGTTTTTTTCTATGAACTTACCGAACATGCTGTTCGCTTCTACTTTTTGAGATTCAAGGATCTCGATCATGCCCACATCCTCAATATTTTCCAGTTCGATCTCCCAGTAAATGAGTTTTTTATAGAGATCGATCCACTCCTCAAAGCTGTTCACCATGACCAGGTCCATGGCAATCTTGCGAAATTCCTGCTGGTAGTTCGAGGTGGTCTTTTCTGAGACCAATCTTGAAAGGTCGAGCGTTTTTTTCAGGCTTAACAGGATCTGGTTCGGATTAACAGGTTTTATAAGGTAATCGGCGATCTTGCTGCCTATGGCTTCTTCCATAATATACTCTTCCTCACTTTTGGTGATCATAACAACGGGAAGATTCGGACGAATGGTCTTGATCTCACTCAGGGTTTCGAGTCCGCCAATACCCGGCATGTTCTCGTCGAGGAAGACGATATCGTAATTCTCGGTTTTTACCTTATCTATGGCGTCAACTCCGCTTTGGCAGGTGTCAACTTCATAGTTCTTTTTCTCGAGAAAAAGGATGTGTGGTTTCAGCAGATCGATCTCATCATCAACCCAAAGTATCCTGATATCATTCATTCTTTATATGGTATATTTGTGTGTAACTTTTAAACGCCGGATTTGAACGCAACGAACAAGTTAAAAATATTTAACGATCCAATTTACGGTTTTATTACTATTCCCAATACACTAATTTTTGACCTCATTGAGCATCGCTATTTTCAGCGACTCAGGAGGATCTCACAAATGGGGTTGTCGTACCTTGTGTATCCCGGGGCTCATCATACGCGCTTTCATCATGCGTTAGGGTGTATGCATTTGATGACCCGTGCCGTACAGGCCCTGCGTTTTAAAGGGGTGGAGATCTCTCAGGAAGAAGAGCAGGCCTTGCAGGTAGCTATTCTTTTACACGATATAGGCCATGGGCCGTTCTCTCACGCCATGGAACACTCGATAGTAAGTGGGGTGCCCCATGAACATATTTCCCTGCTGTTTATGGAGATGCTCAACCGTGAGTTCGACGGAAAGCTCGGTCTGGCTATAAAGATCTTTAAGGGGGAGTACCACCGCAAGTTCATGAATCAGCTCATCTCCGGACAGCTTGATATGGACCGTGCCGATTACCTTAAACGCGATAGTTTTTATACCGGTGTGGCCGAAGGTAATATTAACAGTGAGCGCATTATCACCATGCTTCACGTGGTTAATGACGAGTTGGTGGTAGAAGAGAAGGGGATCTACTCGGTAGAAAAATTTCTTGTAGCACGCAGGCTGATGTATTGGCAGGTATATTTGCATAAAACCGGTCTTGCCGCCGAACAAGTGCTCATACGGGTTTTGCAACGTGCAAATTATCTGGTTTCCCGGGGAGAAGACCTTGAGGCTACCCGTGCATTGAAGTTCTTTTTGCAGCATAATATTAGTCTGGAGGATTTTGATGAAGATGTGATCGAACAGTTTTCGCGTCTGGACGATGTCGATATTCAATCGGCAATGAAAGAATGGCAGTATCACAGTGACCCCGTGCTTGCAGCATTATGCAAAATGCTTCTGGATCGTAAGTTGCTGCGCATCAGGTTCAGGAAGAAGCCGGTTAAACCGGAAAAACGGGAGGCTTTGCTTCAGGAAGTGATGGAGAAGCACGGTTGGAGCAGGGAAGATGCGTCTTACCTGGTATTTGATGGAGTCATCACCAACCAGGCCTACAGTATTGATCATCAAAACATCAATATCCTGATGAAATCCGGCAAGATCAAAGACGTGGCAAGGGCTTCAGACCAGTTCAACCTCAAAGCACTTTCCAAGCCCGTTACGAAATATTACCTTTGTCATCCTAAATAGAAATAGGAGTTTTTTTATACTTTTGCCCTTGATGAAATTTACAGCCTTACAAATAGCAGGAATCCTGGAAGGAGAGATCGTAGGAGATCCCGAGACCGAAGTTTCCAAACTAGCTAAGATCGAAGAGGGTGAATCTGGTTCACTTACCTTTCTTGCAAATCCGAAATACACCAATTATATCTATACGACCAAAGCAAGTATTACTATTGTAAATAAGGACTTTGAGCCTGAAAAGACCATCACGACCACCCTGATCAAGGTGGATGATGCGTACAAGTCGTTCTCAAAATTGCTGGAGTATTACAATCAGGTGAAAATGAATAAGACCGGAATAGAACAACCGGTTTTTGTTGCAGATAGTGCTTCGGTTGGAAAAGACATCTACCTTGGGGCCTTTGCTTACATAGGTGAGAATGTTCAGTTAGGCGACGGGGTAAAGATCTATCCCGGAGTTTATATCGGCGATAATGTGAGTATTGGTGCCGGAAGTGTTGTTTTCGCAGGAGCCAAGATCTATTCAGAGACCGTTATCGGTAAACACTGTGTGGTGAACAGCGGTTGTATTATTGGGGCCGATGGATTTGGGTATGCACCCGACGAGAATGGTGCCCTCCAAAAAGTGCCTCAAACCGGTAATGTGATCCTGGAGGACCATGTGGATATCGGAGCTGGTACCACGATAGATCGAGCGACCCTGGGGTCGACCATCATAAGAAAAGGAGCAAAACTGGATAATCAGATCCAGATCGCTCATAATGTAGAGATCGGCGAAAATACTGTGATCGCCGCCCAAACGGGAATAGCAGGATCTACCAAATTGGGCAGAAACTGTATGATCGGTGGGCAGGTAGGTATTGTGGGTCATATCACGATCGGCGATGGCGTAAAAGTTCAAGCCCAAAGTGGTATTGGCCGCAACGTTAAAGACGGAGAGGTCCTTCAGGGATCACCGGCTCTTGCGTATGCCGCCTACAATAAGTCTTACGTACATTTTAAAAATCTTGGAGACCTGGCTAACAGGATCAATCAACTAGAAAAAAAGAATAGATAATGAGTGAACAGGCTGTTAAACAGCGTACTATCGCAAATGAAGTGACCCTGAATGGGGTGGGGCTGCATACCGGTCAGAATGTAACCATGACCTTTAAACCTGCGCCCGTAGATCACGGTTTTGCCTTTAAACGTGTAGATCTCGAAGGACACCCGGTGATCGAAGCCGATGCCAACTACGTGGTGAATACACAAAGGGGAACCAACCTTGAGAAAAAAGGGGTTAAGATCCAGACTTCAGAGCACGTGCTTGCCGCCCTGGTGGGTATGGATCTCGATAATGTCCTGATCGAACTCGATGCTTCAGAGCCACCTATTATGGATGGTTCTTCCAAGTATTTCGTAGAGGCTGTAGAAAAGGCCGGAACAATTGAGCAGGAAGCCATAAGAGATGAGTTCGTGGTAACCGATGTGATCTCCTATACCGATGAGGAATCGGGGAGTGAGATCACGGTGATCCCTTGTGATGAATACCAGGTAACTACCATGGTTGACTTTGGTACCAAGGTATTGGGTACTCAGAACGCTACGCTTAAGAGTTTGAAAGAATTTAAGACCGAGATCGCCGATTCGAGAACATTCTCTTTTTTACATGAACTCGAAGCCTTACTGGAACACGGTCTTATTAAAGGAGGAGACCTTAATAATGCTATTGTCTATGTAGATAAGGAGCTTTCTCCGGATACCATGGAGAAATTGAAGGTTGCATTCAATAAAGACTCTATTACGGTAAAGCCTAATGGTATTCTTGACAATCTTACCTTGCATCACCCTAATGAGGCTGCCCGTCATAAATTACTCGATGTGATCGGTGACCTGGCGCTTGCTGGTACACGCATACGTGGTAAGGTGATCGCAAACAAGCCCGGTCACTTTGTCAATACCCAATTCGCAAAGAAACTTTCTAAGATCATTAAGATCGAAAAACGCAATAAAGTACCTAAGTTCGATCTTCACAAACCACCATTGATGGATGTAACCCAGATCATGGATATGCTGCCTCACAGGCCACCGTTCCTGTTGGTAGACAAGATCCTTGAGCTGTCAGACAGTCACGTAGTAGGGGTGAAGAACGTTACGATGAACGAGCCTTTCTTCGTGGGACACTTCCCGGGAGCTCCTGTAATGCCCGGTGTACTGCAGGTAGAGGCCATGGCTCAGACCGGAGGGATCCTGGTGCTGAACACCGTTCCTGATCCGGAGAACTACCTTACCTATTTCATGAAGATAGATAATGTGAAGTTCAAGCAGCAGGTGAATCCTGGAGACACCCTGGTATTCAAGCTCGAACTATTATCGCCTATACGCAGGGGGATCTGCCATATGCAAGCCTATGCTTATGCCAATGGAAAATTGGTGACAGAGGCAGAGCTCATGGCGCAGATCGTGAAAGTAAAAAAATAAAGAACAATCTAAGTAGATATGAATCAACCCTTAGCATACGTCCATCCCGGTGCAAAGATCGCCAAGAACGTAGTGATCGAGCCCTTTGCCACCATTCACAATAATGTGGTGATCGGTGAAGGTACATGGATCGGTAGTAATGTGACCATCATGGAGGGAGCGCGCATCGGAAAGAATTGTAATATCTTTCCCGGAGCAGTGATCTCCGGAGTGCCACAAGACCTGAAATATAACGAAGAAGAGACCACCACAGAGATCGGGGATAACACCACCATCAGAGAGTGCGTAACCATTAATAAGGGAACCACAGACCGTATGAAGACGGTGATCGGCAGTAACTGCCTGATCATGGCCTATAGTCATATTGCTCACGATTGTATTGTTGGGAATAATTGCATATTCTCGAATAATTCGACCCTTGCAGGACATATTACCGTCGGTGATTACGTGGTGCTTGCAGGTATGACCGCAGTACACCAGTTCTGTTCTATAGGGAATCACGCCTTTGTAACCGGAGGATCGTTGGTTCGTAAAGATGTACCTCCTTTTACAAAAGCAGCCAGGGAACCACTCGCTTATGTAGGGATCAATTCTGTAGGACTTAGAAGAAGAGGGTATTCTACCGAGAAGATCCGTGAGATCCAGGATATTTACCGCATTCTATATCAGAAAAACTACAACAATTCACAGGCTGTAGAGATCATCGAAGCAGAAATGGAGGCTACTCCTGAACGCGATGAGATCCTGCAGTTTATAAAAGATTCCCAAAGAGGGATCATGAAAGGTTATTTTAGTAAATCTTAATCCCCATATAAAAAAATGGCTTCAACATCAGATATTCGTAAAGGACTTTGTATACGATTTAACCACGACATTTTTAAGATCGTGGAATTTTTACATGTAAAGCCCGGAAAAGGACCGGCTTTCGTTAGAACCAAACTTAAAAGTGTTACTACAGGTAAGGTGATCGACAACACCTTTTCTGCAGGTCATAAGATAGACGATGTTCGCGTTGAAACTCGTTCTTACCAGTTTCTATATGCTGAAGGTGATACCTATCACTTTATGAACACCGACGATTACAACCAGATCACCTTGCAAAAGGATGCTCTTGATGCGGCCGATCTTATGAAAGAAGGTGAAGTGGTTACAATTCTCTTCAATACCGAAGACAGCATGCCACTTTCTGTTGATATGCCTGCACACGTTATTCTGGAAGTTACCCATACCGAACCGGGAGTAAAAGGGAACACTGCGACCAACGCCACGAAACCGGCTACCGTTGAAACCGGTGCTACCGTAAACGTGCCGCTATTTATCAATGAGGGTGACAAGATCAAGGTAGAGACCGAAAAAGGTAGCTACATGGAACGCGTTAAAGAATAAGCGAAACCATGAAATTTCCGCAAAAACATACCCTCGAGCAAATAGCCACGATCATTGGGTGTTCCTATGTTGGTTCACCGGATTTTCCCGTGTACGGAATGAACGAGATCCACGTGGTTGAGCCGGGTGATATCGTATTTGTAGACCATCCTAAATATTACGATAAGGCGCTGAATTCTGCGGCTACCATCGTGCTTATCAATAAGGAAGTTGCATGCCCTGAAGGTAAGGCGCTTTTGATCTCTGAAGATCCGTTTTCCGATTTTAACAAGCTAACGCGTTATTTTAAACCCTTTGAAAAGGCTGCTGCCCTGGTCGCACCAACGGCTAAGATCGGTGAAGGCACCGTGATACAACCCGGATGTTTCATCGGAAATAACGTGACTATCGGTAAGGATTGTCTTATTCACGCCAATGTGACCATTTACGACAATTGTGTGATCGGTGATCATGTAACCATTCATGCGGGAACCGTTTTGGGTGGCGATGCCTTTTATTACAAGAACAGGCCGGAAGGCTTCGATAAGCTGCTCTCCGGTGGGAGGGTAATTATAGAAGATCATGTCGATATTGGTGCTTCGTGTACGATAGACAAGGGAGTTACCGGAGATACGACGATCAAAAAGGGCTCAAAGATCGATAATTTGGTGCAGATAGGTCATGATACTGTGATCGGTGAAAAATGTCTTATCGCTTCACAAACCGGGATCGCCGGGTGTGTGGTGGTCGAGAATGAGGTCACCATTTGGGGACAGGTAGGCGTAACTTCAGGAATCACCATTGGTGCCAAAGCCGTTATTCTTGGACAAACAGGGGTGACAAAATCTGTTTCCGGAGGAAAAACCTATTTCGGAAATCCTATTGAAGAAGCCAGAAAAAAATACAAGGAACTTGCCGCGATCCGGCAAATTCCATCAATCATCAAAAAACTGGGTTAACCAATCTTATTTATGTCAGAAACAACCAAATCTATTGTTGAACGCTTTTATAGCTGGGACACAAAAGAAGACCTCGATACGATTAAAGAGGTATTGCATGACGATATTGTTTTGAACTGGAACAGTACCAAAGGCTTTAAAAAGTACGGTAAGGACCAGATCCTTGAGCTTATCTCACAGCTCAAACAGGAATATCGCCAGGTGCGCTCGGAGTTTACGCACATGATCTGCGAAGAGAACAAAGCAGCTGTTCGCTTAACATATTTCGTGGAGCCTTTTGAAGCACCGGAAGAAGAAATGCCATTGGTACATTTTATGGCGATATGGGAAACTAAAGACGGGAAGCTCTACAGGGGTTATGAAATGAGCCACCTGGCAGATGAGCATCCTGAAAACCTACTATCATTTTCAAGACTTCCGGAGCCGGAAGAGATCTGAAAATCAATGCAGGAATAAACAATAGTTTTTTTCTCTTTTCTCCTACAAAAATATATTTTTGTCAAGCGTATTAAAATAACTATCTCAATGAGTGTATTAGTAAATAAAAATTCTAAGATAATTGTTCAGGGTTTTACCGGTAGCGAAGGAACTTTCCATGCCGAGCAAATGATCGAGTACGGAACCAACGTTGTTGGTGGAGTAACACCTGGAAAAGGAGGGCAAACCCATTTGGATAAGCCTGTTTTTAACACCGTTCTGGATGCTGTAGAAGCTACCGGAGCCGATGTAAGTATCATTTTCGTGCCACCGGCCTTTGCTGCCGATGCAATCATGGAAGCTGCCGATGCCGGTATTAAAGTGATCATTACGATCACCGAGGGTATTCCGGTTGCCGATATGATCAAAGCTGCCGATTATGTAAAAGGAAAAGATTGTCGCCTGGTTGGACCTAACTGTCCGGGAGTGATCACTCCGGAAGAAGCGAAAGTAGGTATTATGCCAGGTTTCGTATTCAAGAAAGGTACGGTTGGTATCGTTTCTAAGTCAGGAACCCTGACCTACGAAGCAGCAGACCAGGTAGTGAAGCAAGGTCTTGGAATTACTACAGCTATTGGTATTGGTGGGGATCCTATTATCGGAACCACGACCAAAGAAGCTGTTGAGCTTTTGATGAACGACGATGAGACCGAATGTATCGTTATGATCGGGGAAATCGGCGGACAACTGGAAGCCGATGCTGCCAGATGGGTGAAAGAGAACGGTAATAAAAAGCCTGTAGTAGGATTTATTGCCGGAGAGACTGCCCCTAAAGGTAGAACCATGGGGCATGCCGGTGCGATCGTTGGTGGAGCCGATGATACCGCTGAAGCTAAGAAGCGTATCATGCGCGAATGTGGTATTCACGTGGTAGATTCACCTGCTGAAATTGGTAAAAAGGTGGCATCTGTTATCGGATAACCCCTGTTTAGCATATAAATTAAAAAGCCCGTTTTAAAACGGGCTTTTTTCTTTGCTGGAGTTCATAGTGAACTCTTTTGCAAAAAATAATTCTGTACGCGCTTACAGCGTATAGGAATTATTATCTTTGAACCGCTTACTAATCCAACAATTAATTATAATGAAATTATTAGAAGGTAAAACGGCTATTATCACCGGTGCCAGCAGAGGTATCGGTAAAGGTATCGCAAAGGTATTTGCAGCTCAGGGTGCCAATGTTGCGTTTACGTATAGTTCTTCTGAAGCTCCTGCTCTTGAACTGGAGAAAGAACTTAATGAAACAGGAATTAAGGCGAAAGCCTACAAGAGTAATGCAGCGAGTTTTGAAGAAGCGCAGGCGCTTGCCGATGATGTTCTTAAAGAATTTGGAAGTATCGATATTCTCGTTAATAACGCCGGGATCACTAAAGATAACCTCCTGATGCGTATGACAGAAGCCGACTTTGACAAGGTGATCGAAGTGAACCTGAAGTCTGTTTTTAATATGACCAAGGCAGTTCAGCGCACCATGCTCAAACAGCGTAAAGGATCTATTATCAATATGAGTTCTGTAGTAGGGGTTAAGGGTAATGCCGGTCAAACCAACTATGCTGCTTCAAAAGCCGGTATTATAGGTTTCTCTAAATCGGTTGCACTCGAACTTGGATCCCGCAACATTAGAAGTAATGTGATCGCTCCGGGATTCATCGAGACAGAAATGACTGCTGTACTTGACGAGAAGACCGTACAAGGATGGAGAGATACAATTCCGCTTAAGCGAGGAGGATCTCCTGAAGATATTGCCAATGCTTGTGTTTTCCTCGGGTCAGACATGTCTACTTACATTACAGGACAGGTGATCAATGTAGATGGAGGAATGCTTACCTAAGCAAGGCCGTTCATTGCCGGATATTTCGTTGTGCGAGTAATACCTTTCGCTCATATGACGGCTTTAAACGAATATAAATTTGTAATTTCGGGTATACAATGGGAAGAAATTTCCTAATGTATACCCGAAATTCGTTTTAGATGTCCGGCATGACCCTTTTGCTAATCGTACTTACTTTTTTTCTCGCCTTTGCCTTATCGTATTTTTGGTATCGGGAAAAAAACACCTCCGGGATTTTGTTTCGGGGGCTCTTCGTACTTAGGGGGCTGGCCCTATGGGCTCTTGCTATTTTACTCATCAATCCGCTTATTCAGAAATACACCTATACTACAGAAAAACCCAACTTGAACGTGGTTGTAGATAATTCTTCCTCCATGGTGAATTTGGGCACAGATGAGGCTATACGAGCGGCAATAGCACGTCTACAGGCCGACGAAGACCTTAGCGATGCCTTTAATGTAACCTATTATACCCTTGGAGAAGATCTTAGGGTCATGGATTCGCTTCCTGCATTTAATGAGTCTCAGACCGATATAGCAGGTGCACTTGCCAGTTTACAAAAAGTAGACGCAGGCTCCAGAACAGCCACTTTGCTTATTAGCGATGGGAATAATACCTACGGGGCCGATTATCAGTACAATACCCCGGGGTGGAAAGGTCCTGTATATGCTGTAGTTGCCGGAGATACCACCCGATATGATGACCTGAGTATAGAACGGGTAAATGTGAACAGGTATGCCTATGCCAATAACCGTTTTCCCCTTGAGGTCTTTCCGGTCTTGCAGGGGAATGAAGATGTTAATACCCTGATGGAGGTACGCCGGAATAACAAGGTTGTTTACAAAAGGAACCTTCGTTTAGAGGCTGGTACCGCCGGAAGTGCAGAAGCTATAGAACTAGAAGCCGGAAGTCCGGGAATTAAGCGCTATCGCGTGAGCCTTAGTCCGATCGAAGGCGAAAAGAATACCACTAATAATAGTTATGATTTTGCTGTAGAGGTCATAGGCGATCGCAACAGAATTGCTGTAGTGACTACGGGAAGTCATCCGGACCTCGGAGCCCTGGTAAAGATCCTCGGTCGTCAGGGACAGAGGCAAGTACGTATTGTTCGTCCTGATGAAGCCATGGAAGTCGGGGATTACGACCTGTTCGTACTTTTTGATCCGGACCAATCTTTTGCAAGCCTGTTTCAACGCCTTGACCAGGCAAAGAAGAATTATTGGCTCATAGCAGGGGATGCTACCGATTGGAACAGTGTTAATGCAGGTCAGGATCTCTTCAACAGAGAAATCACCTATAATAGTGAGACTGTACAAGGCAGGGTGAATTCCGGTTATGGAGAGTTTCGGTTTGAGGCCCCGGAACTGGCATCGGCACCCCCGATCAATTCGTTACTGGGCGATTTTATTATAAATACCCCTTACGATATTTTGATCTATAAAAATATTAATGGTATTGAAACCGAGAGGCCGCTCTTATTCACTACAGATAATTCGGGACGCAGGGTTGCCGTTCTTGACGGTAGCGGACTTTGGAAATGGCGTTTGTGGCATTTTGCACAAAATGAAAGTTTTGTGGCATTCGATGGTTTTTGGAATACGTTGGCACAATACCTGCTAACCGGTGTTCAAAGAAATCGCCTGGATCTCACGTATAAGTCGTTCTATTATGCGAATTCACCCGTTACCATAAATGCCGGGTATTACGATAAGAATTTTGTTTTTGACCCTTCAGAAAACCTGGAAATACGATTAAGTGATCAGGACGATCAGTCTGTGGAGGTGATTCCGATGATGGCCGAAACAAGAGCGTACAGAGCCAACCTTAACGGATTAGCTCCGGGCGATTACCGGTTTGAGGTCACCGTTACCGATCAGGGTATTAGCGCTAAAGGCCAGTTTACCGTACTGGAGTACGATGTGGAAAAGCAATTTGTAAATGCAGATGTTGACCGGATGAATAATCTTTCAGAACGTACCGGTGGCGCATATGCAACTCTGGATGGTCTTCCGGATATAGTGACAGGTTTGTTGAAGGATGATACCTATATGCCTGTACAAAAACAAAAGGCCGAAGCCGTAAGCCTGGTTGAATGGCCCTGGCTCTTATTGGCGATCTGCCTTCTGTTTGGGGCAGAGTGGATCATAAGAAAATACAACGGATTAATATAAATTTAAATCAGATCAATATGGACAGATTACCTAAGATCGGCATACCACTTATTATTGTGATCATTGCCGCCATTATTTTAATTTCTAAATCGGCAGTGACCATCGGGTCAGGAGAAGCCGGAGTATTGTACCGCACCTTCGGTGGTGGGGTAGTGATCGATGAACCGCCATTAGGGGAAGGATTTCACCTGGTAGCACCCTGGAATAAGATCTTTGTTTATGAAGTAAGACAGCAGGAGGCCTATGAGAAAATGACCGTACTATCATCTAACGGTCTGGAGATCAAGATCGATGCTTCTGCTTGGTTCCAACCTAAATATGAGGTGCTTGGAAAGTTACATAAGGAGAAGAGTGAGGAATATGTTTCACGAATCTTACTTCCATCTATTCGTTCGGCTGCGAGAAGTGTTGTAGGACGTTATACTCCCGAACAGCTCTATTCCAGTAAGCGTGATGCCATTCAGGAGGAGATCTTTGAAGAGACCAAAAAGATCGTGGATAAACAATACATCCAGCTCAATGAGATCCTGGTAAGAGATGTGACCTTGCCACCAACCATCAAAGAGGCTATTGAGCGTAAATTAAGACAAGAGCAAGAATCACTGGAATATGAGTTCCGTCTTGAAAAGGCAGAAAAAGAGGCCGAAAAGCAACGTATCGAGGCACAGGGTAAGGCAGATGCCAACCGTATTCTAAGTGCTTCACTTACCGATAAGATCCTTCAGGATAAAGGTATTGAGGCGACACTTAAATTGTCTCAATCGCCAAATTCCAAGGTTATCGTAGTAGGAGGGGGCGGAGACGGTCTTCCTATTATTCTCGGTAATAATTAATAGATCATTTGGTATCAAATAAAAAAAGCCCTGTATGATTACAGGGCTTTTTTTATTTACTTAAGCTTCTTTGGCAACACGTTCTTTTTCATGATAAAGAGTTGCAGCCTGTTCGATCCACCTGTCGCGTTTTATGCGTCCGGGGAAAAAATCCAATTGTGCTGTAATGATCTTGATATCGCTCTCGTTCAACCTGCTTATCTGAAGGTACTTGTAGATGCCTGTTTCATTTAATTGCTGTTCGATAAACGGGCCTATACCGTCTATCTTTTGCAGGTCATCACGGTTCTCAGGAGACCCTTCTCCTATACGATCAAAATCGATCTTTTCTTCGTTCTTTTTTGGCTTCACGACTCGTTTGGCAGGTTCTTTTACCGGAATCCCGCTACGACCACGCGTTTGTATGGCCTTGACGCCGATCGGTTCTACGATCTCTTCTTCCTGCTCTTTGACATTGTTGAGGAGCATACTTTTTTCCAACTGGCATTTATCCAATTGTTGTCGGTATTTATTACGGGTAAAAATATTAGCGATCAGATAGCCCATACCAAAGGACAGGATGATAAAGGTCCAGAAAGCAGCAGAGGTAAAATAGATGACCGAAGATTCCATTATAGATAAGTATTAGATGGGGATATACAATTTATAATTAACTAAAAGTAAGATTTCGCTGTCTCTAATATATAAAAAATATTGCGCAATCATCATAAATCATTCGTTTAGAGGACTTTGTTGTGCTATTTGTAAAATTTACGTTAATCAGGATGCTAATGTTTGTAATTCTGAAATTTTATACGTTATATTTGTTCATATCTTTTTAAAGAAAACATGAACACCGTATTTGTACATCATCATCATCATTTTCCACTGGCTCAGGCGAGGTAGGATGGTTATGTGCAGTACATAAAATATCATTAACACCCGTTTGAGTATTCAGGCGGGTGTTTTTTATTACCGGCCTGTGCTCAAATCCATTAAAAAAAAGACTTTTAATATGAGTACAACACCTTTAAAGATCGCAATTCAGAAGTCGGGCAGACTTTTTGAAGAATCCTTAAAGATCCTCAAAGATTGCGGGATCTCCATTGATAACGGGCATGATCAGCTTAAGGTAAGAGCGCGTAACTTCCCACTTGAGGTCATGTACCTTCGCAACGGCGACATCCCTAAATACCTCCGCGATGGCGTAGCCGATATAGGGATCATCGGGGAGAATCTTCTTATTGAGAAAGGAGAAGAGCTTGAGATCGTCGAGCGCCTGGGATTTTCTAAGTGCCGCGTTTCTCTGGCGATCCCAAAAGAGCAGGAACTAAATGGTCTCGGCGATTTAGAAGGCAAAAGAATTGCTACCTCTTATCCGAACACGGTAAATCGCTTTCTTGAACAAGAGGGTATTAATGCAGAACTTCACATGATCAGTGGGAGTGTTGAGATCGCTCCGAACATAGGTCTTGCAGATGCTATCGTCGATATCGTATCGAGTGGTAGTACCCTTTTTAAAAATAACCTGAAGGAGGTATCAACCATTCTCGAGAGTGAGGCTGTTTTGGCTACTTCACCACAAATAGGTTCAGCACAGCGTGAATTGCTTGCCAAACTCTTGTTCCGTTTGCGTTCGGTCCTTAAGGCAAGGGATTCCCGATATGTATTGCTCAATGCCCCTAATGAAAAGGTAGATGCCATTATTAAGATCTTACCGGGAATGCGTAGTCCAACTGTATTGCCTTTGGCAGAGGAGGGGTGGAGTTCCCTGCATACCGTTATTGAAAAGGATAAATTCTGGCAGATCATCGATGAGCTCAAAGCACAGGGTGCTGAAGGTATTCTGGTTTGTCCTATTGAAAAAATGGTGCTCTAAAAAACGCTTATGAAAAAGAACATAAATCCAACTCCGGAGTTATTGAACGAATTGTTGAAACGGCCAACAGAGGCTGCTTCAGAATTAGAACCACTGGTAGCCCAGGTCTTCGAAGAGGTAGCCCAGAAAGGCGATCAGGCCGTTGCCAAATACACCGAACTTTTCGATGGAGTACACACGATCCGGTACAGGGTTTCAGAAGAAGAGATCGCTACAGCGACTCAACGTGTACCTCAGGGATTAAAAGATTCGATACGCAAGGCTGCTGCGAATATTGAAAAATTTCACAGGGCGCAACAAACAGACCGGGTACAGGTTGAGACCATGCCCGGGGTGGTATGCTGGCAGGAGAAGAAGCCTATCGAAAAGGTCGGGCTCTATATTCCGGGGGGAACCGCCCCCTTATTTTCTACGGTGCTTATGCTGGCTATTCCCGCCAAAGTAGCCGGGTGTAAGGAAGTGATCATTTGCACACCTCCCGGAAAGGATGGTAGTGGTGTCAATCCGGTGATCCTCTTTACTGCCTCCCTCTGCGGAATCGAAAAGATCTACCAGGTAGGAGGGGTGCAGGCCATTGCCGCCATGACCCTGGGAACCGAAACCATTCCGGCGGTATATAAGATCTTTGGTCCAGGAAATCAATATGTCACCGCTGCTAAACAATGGGCAACCCGTTACCAGGTGTCTATTGATATGCCGGCCGGGCCTTCAGAACTCATGGTAGTTGCAGATACAACGGCCCAACCGGCCTATGTGGCGGCCGATCTGTTATCGCAGGCAGAACACGGGGTCGATAGCCAGGTGATCCTGCTCAGTACCTCCGAAGCCTTTTGTGATGCGGTTAAGCAAGAGATCGACCGTCAATTACCGGAACTACCGCGAAAAGAGATCGCCGCTAAAGCCATAGCTAATTCGCGTATGATCGTTGTGGATAGTACCGGAACGCTAATATCCGTGATCAATGAATACGGTCCTGAGCACCTTATTATTGCTGCCGAAAACGAACAAGAGATCAGTGCAGCGGTATCGAATGCCGGTTCGGTTTTTCTTGGAAATTATACCCCTGAAAGTGCTGGTGATTACGCCTCGGGGACCAATCATACCCTTCCGACGAACGGATACTCACGACAGTATAGCGGAGTGAACCTCGATAGTTTTACTAAAAGTATTACCTATCAAAAGATCAATGAAGAAGGTATGATGGCGTTGGGTCCTGTTATTGAAGAGATGGCAGAGGCAGAAGGACTTTATGGTCACAAAAATGCTGTCACCTTAAGATTAAATGACCTTAAGAATTCACAACGATGAAAGAGGAAAAGGCAATACGCTCACGATTTGACCTGCGCAAGCTCGTACGGCCATGTATAGCGCAATTAAAACCCTATCGTTCGGCGAGGGATGAATACAGTACCCCCGGGGGAGAAATGATCTTTCTCGATGCGAATGAAAATCCTTATGGTGATGGTATTAACCGCTATCCCGATCCTTATCAGAATGCATTGAAAAGTGTGCTTGCATCGCTTAAAGGGGTGCGCCCGGAACAACTCATTATCGGTAATGGAAGTGACGAGGTTCTGGACTTGCTCTTTAGAGTTTTTTGTGAACCGGGAGATGCTAATGTGATCACCCTGCCGCCTACCTACGGAATGTATGGTGTACTTGCAGGGGTCAATAATGTCGAAGTTCGCGAGGTGCCTTTGGATGATCAATGGCAGCCCAGGACCGATGAGATCCTGGAAACGGTTGATGACCAGACAAGAATGATCTTTTTCTGTTCTCCCAACAACCCAACAGGAAACCTGATGCAGTCTAACAAGGTTAAAGAAATACTTCAAGCATTTGCCGGTATCGTAGTCATAGATGAGGCTTATATAGATTTTACTTCATCAGATAGTTGGTCGTCCATGTTAGACGATCATCCAAATCTTGTTGTGGTACAAACACTGTCAAAGGCTTATGGATTAGCGGGAGCAAGGGTTGGATTCGCCATAGCCTCTGAAGCGATCATCTCCATTCTCAACAAGATAAAGCCGCCTTATAACGTCAATGCCCTTAGCCAGGAGAAGGCCCTGGAAACGTTGCGTGATCCGGAAGATGCTAAACGGTTTTTGGCCACCGTCAAAGAGCAAAAATTCAGGCTTATTGATGGGTTCAAAGCTTTGGATTATGTGGAGCAGGTTTTTGAAAGCGAGGCCAACTTCATACTCTTCAGGGTAGACGATGCTCAAAGGCGTTATGATGAACTGCTGGCAAAAGGCATCGTGGTTCGTAAGCGCCACGGACTCCCCGGATGCGATAATACCCTTAGGGTAAGTATCGGTACCATTACTGAAAATGAAGTACTGTTAACCGTTTTAAATCAACTAAATTAAACCTACCGATGAAAAAGATATTATTTATAGACAGGGACGGAACCCTGATCAGGGAACCTGAAGACGAACAGGTAGATAGCCTGGAGAAGCTGGAGTTTCTCCCCGGGGTACTTAGCGGTCTGGCTAAAGTTTGTCAAAAGGGAGATTACGAACTGGTCATGGTAACCAACCAGGATGGTTTGGGTACAGACGCATACCCGGATGATGCATTCTGGCCCATACACAACTTTATCATGCGCACGCTCGAAGGAGAAGGGATCTTCTTTAAAGAGGTGGTGATCGATAAGACCTTTCCCGAGGAAAACTCCCCTTTTAGAAAACCCAATACCGGAGCTTTAACCGCCTATATGGAAGGTACTTACGACATGGAAGGCTCCTATGTGATCGGTGACCGTCTTACCGATATGAAATTGGCAGAGAATCTAGGGTGTAAGGGGATCTTTATTGATAACGGCCGCAACCTGGGAAGTGCAGAACTGAAAGACGATAAAATAGCGCTGGCCAATACCATTGCACTCGAATCTGCATCATGGGAGCCCATTACCAGATTATTACTTGGCGGAAGTCGAAGGGCGTTGATCAAAAGAACTACCAAAGAAACTGATATTACTATAGCCCTGGACCTCGACGGTACCGGAAAGACGAAGAACAATACCGGAATTGCTTTTTTTAATCATATGCTCGATCAACTTGGGAAACACGGACAAGTAGATCTTGAAATTACTGTAGATGGTGATCTGGAGGTCGATGAGCATCACACCATAGAAGATACGGCCATAGCCCTGGGAGAAGCTTTTGCACAGGCTCTGGGTGATAAACGGGGTATTGAACGTTACGGATTTTGTTTGCCAATGGACGACTGTCTGTCGCAGGTAGCTATTGATTTTGGTGGAAGAAACTGGCTGGTGTGGGATGCCGAATTCAACAGGGAGATGATCGGAAAAATGCCAACAGAGATGTTTCTGCATTTCTTTAAATCGTTCTCAGACGGCGCCAAGGCCAATCTGAATATCAAGGCCGAAGGAACCAATGAGCATCACAAGATCGAAGCGATCTTCAAAGCTTTTGCAAAAGCTATTAAAATGGCGATAAAACAAGATCCTGAAAAAATGATATTGCCTACGACCAAAGGCATGTTATAATCAACTGTAGATCCAAAATGAATATAAGTATCATAGATTACGGAGCCGGTAATATTCAAAGCCTCATTTTCGCTTTCAACAGGCTGGGAGTTACCCCCGAGGTCACCGATAACCCCGAGATCTTGAAGGCTTCAGATAAGGTGATCTTTCCCGGAGTGGGCGAAGCCGGTAGCGCCATGAATAAACTCAGAGAACACCGTTTAGAATCGGTGATCCCTGACCTTAAGCAACCCGTGTTAGGCATTTGCCTGGGGATGCAATTAATGTGCAGACACAGTGAGGAGGGAGATACCAACGGACTAGGGATCTTCGATCTCAATGTAGAACGCTTTGAGTCCGGTTTAAAGGTGCCGCAGATCGGTTGGAATACCATTAGAGACCTTCGCTCGCCTCTTTTTGACGGCATTGAAGAAAATAGTTTTATGTACCTCGTACACAGTTTCTACGTGCCCGATAATGGTCAGGCCATCGCAAGAACCGAATACGGTATACCTTATGCATCGGCCCTGCAGAAAGATAATTTTTACGGGACCCAGTTTCACCCTGAAAAAAGCGGTGAAGTCGGAGCACGTGTACTGGAGAATTTTTTGAAGCTATAACCGCATAACTACCAACATGAGAATCATACCTGCAATAGACCTGATAGACGGCAAATGTGTACGCCTGTCTCAAGGGGATTACAACACCAGTAAAATATACAACGAAGATCCGTTAGATATGGCCCGGAGATTTGAAGATCACGGCATACAGCACCTTCACCTTGTTGATTTGGACGGGGCTAAGGCCAAAAAGATCATTAATTACAAAGTGCTCGAGCGCATTGCCGGCCATACTTCCCTAAAGATCGATTTTGGCGGTGGGGTGCGTTCCGGGGAAGACCTGAACATCGCCTTTAACAGCGGTGCAAAACAGGTAACCGGAGGAAGCATTGCCGTAAAGGATCCTGAAACCTTTACTTCATGGATCGATACCTATGGTAGCGACCGCATTATTCTGGGTGCCGATGCAAGAGATCGCCAGATCGCTGTTTCCGGATGGATGGATACGTCTGATAAGGCATTGATACCCTTCATTACAGATTACCTCGAAAAAGGCATCACCTATGTGATCTGCACCGATATATCTAAGGACGGATTGCTACAGGGACCAGCCACGGCATTATATCAGGAGATCCTTGAGGCTACTAATGGTAAGGCATTAAACCTGATCGCTTCCGGAGGTGTAACCACCATGGACGATGTAACAGTATTAAGCGAGTCCGGCTGTGAAGGGGCCATCATTGGAAAGGCGATCTATGAGGGAACCATTGCCCTAAAGGATCTTGAAAATTTTATAGTGCGTTAAGCACACCATACCGGAAGACCGGTATCATGAAAATCAGAAAAGAACTAAAAGCGTGATCATGCTTACAAAAAGAATTATTCCTTGTTTGGATATCAAAGACGGACGTACTGTTAAGGGGGTTAACTTTGTAGCTCTTGCCGATGCAGGAGACCCTGTGGAATTAGCAGAGCGCTATGCCCTTGAAGGCGCCGATGAGTTGGTTTTTCTAGACATTTCGGCCACCGAGGAGAAACGTCGTACCCTGGCCGATCTCGTATATCACGTCGCTGAGAAGGTCAATATCCCCTTTACGGTAGGAGGGGGTATATCCAGCGTTGACGACGTGGCGGTATTATTGCGCGCAGGTGCCGATAAGATCGCAGTGAATTCTGCAGCTGTAAGGCGCCCGGAACTCATAAATGAACTGGCCAAGCGGTTTGGATCCCAATGCGTGGTGGTGGCCATTGATGCCAAGCAGGTGGAAGACCAATGGTTGGTGCACCTGGTAGGAGGTAAGGTTCCGACCTCGGTAGATCTGTTCGAATGGGCATATGAAGTGCAGGAACGCGGAGCCGGGGAGATCCTTTTTACTTCCATGGACCACGATGGCACCAAGAACGGATTCGCCAATGAGGCCCTGGCCAAATTATCGACCATGCTTCATATACCCGTAATTGCCTCCGGTGGTGCCGGAAAAGCCGAACACTTTAAAGATACGTTCATTCAAGGTAAGGCCGATGCTGCTCTTGCAGCCAGTGTTTTTCATTATGGGGAGATCCCGATCCCGGAATTAAAAGCCTACCTTGACCAACAAGAGATTCCCGTAAGAATTTAAAATAAATAGGAGTATGTCACCAGATTTTTCAAAGAGTAAAGACGGATTGATCCCTGCGATCGTTCAGGACAATGCCACCATGAAAGTCCTTATGTTGGGCTATATGAACAATGAAGCATTTGAAGCCACTAAAAAAAATGGCAGGGTATGTTTCTTTAGCCGATCCAAGGGGCGACTGTGGGTTAAAGGCGAAGAGAGCGGCAATTTCCTCGATGTTGTCCATATGGAACTGGATTGCGATCGCGACACCCTTTTAGTACAAGCAAAGCCTGCTGGCCCGGTTTGCCATACCGGTACCGATACGTGTTGGGGTGATGCGAACACGGAGCAGTTCGGATTTTTAAGTGAACTGGAAGCCGTTATTGCCCAACGCAGAACCGAACGCCCCGAAGGAAGTTATGTCACCAGTCTGTTTGAAAAAGGCATTAATAAGATCGCCCAGAAAGTGGGAGAGGAGGCGGTAGAAACCGTGATCGAAGCCAAGGATGATAACGAGGAGTTGTTTCTGAACGAATCTGCCGATCTATTGTTTCATTACTTGATCTTGCTTCAGGCTAAAGGGTATACCCTGTCTGATATCAGTAAAGTTCTTAAGGAAAGACATTCATGAAAGGATGATCTGCTTTCCTTAAGAATACGTAAATTGATTATTAAACACTGAAGTATTGAGAAAAATAAACGGCATAACAGAAACCTTGCGGAGGCCCTTCAGGCGTCACTCTAAGATTGGGCAGGCACCGGGATCGGTTATTTACCTGGGAAAACGCAAAGAGGGCAAATTTCAGGTTACCCTGACCTATTATAGTGAAGGTGAATATTCTGAAAAGGTTACTGAAGAAAAATTCGTTATGCCTCCTGAAAAGGGGATCCCAAATGGGGTGCGCTGGTATAACGTTAAGGGTCTTTTTGAAACCAAACAGGTAGAAGCCATGGGACGATCGTTCGGTTTGAACCCTCTTACCCTGGAGGATATTGTAAATACCGATCAACGTCCTAAGGTCGATCATTTTGATAATTACCTTTTTGTGGTCATAAAAATGATCTATCTGGACCCATCGGGAAATATCAACGTTGAACATGTGGCTCTTGTACTTCTTGAAAGCGAGGTTTTGCTTTTTCAGGAAGTGGAAAAGGATGTTTTTGATGGGGTGAGAGTTCGACTCAGGAATGCTTACGGCCGCATAAGGCAGCGCAGTGCCGATTATTTGCTGTTTGCCCTTCTCGATGCTGTTGTAGATGAGTATTTCTTGGTTATAGAACACCTTGGAAACAAGGTCGAAGACCTTGAAGAAAAGGTCTATAACCACCCGAAACCCGAAACTGTTCACGAGATCCAGGCCTTAAAAAAGGAGGTTCTTGAATTGAGAAAGAACATCCGCCCCGTAAAAGAGCTCATCAGTCAGCTCATCAATTTAGAGCATCCGCTTATTAAAGATGAAACCAAGCCATTTTTAAGAGATATTCAGGATCATTGTAATCAGATACAAGATAGTATAGACCTTTACAGGGAAATGACCATGAGCCTTATGGAAATGTACATGAGTAGCATGAGCAATAAAATGAACGAGGTCATGAAGGTATTAACCATTATGGCCAGTATTTTTATTCCTCTGACCTTTATAGCGGGCATATACGGGATGAACTTTACATACATGCCGGAGCTTCAACATCCGCTGGGATACCCTTTGGTATTGACCGTAATGGGTGTTTTGGTGGTAGGCATGCTCATATACTTCAGGAAGAAGAGGTGGCTCTAATCGGTTTACCGGAAAAGGTCGGAAGACAGATAGCGATCTCCCCGATCACAAATAATGACCACCATAACGCCCTTGTCAAGGGTTTCTATAAGTTTTAATGCCGCTGTAACGGCACCTCCGCTGCTCATACCGGAAAAAACTCCCTCTTCTTTGGCCAGACGTCGGGCCATGGCTTCCGCTTCCGCTTCACTCACCTCTATGATGCGATCGACCTTACTTTTATCGAAGATAGCGGGCAGGTATTCCTTGGGCCATTTACGTATCCCCGGTATCCGGGAATTATCGGTAGGTTGAACTCCGACGATCTCTATGCGGTGATCTTTTTCTTTTAAATAGGTCGACGTACCCATAATGGTTCCCGTGGTACCCATAGAAGAAACAAAGTGGGTGACCTTACCTGATGTATCTTCCCAGATCTCAGGACCTGTGGTCTTGTAATGAGCCTTCCAGTTATCGTTATTCCCGAACTGGTTGAGCATGATATACCCTTCATTCTTAACCTTGTTTTCAGCGTAATCCCTGCTGCCTTCTATTCCCATATCTGCCGGGGTAAGGGTGAGCTTGGCACCGAAAGCCCTCATAGTAAGAATGCGCTCTTCGGTCGAGTTTTCGGGCATCACCAATTCCAGGTCCAGTCCAAACAATCCTGCGCACATGGCCAGGGCGATCCCGGTGTTACCACTGGTCGCTTCAATAAGTTTAGAGCTTTCATCTATATCCCCGCGATCGAGGGCACTTTTGATCATATTGTAGGCCGGGCGGTCTTTTACACTACCTCCGGGGTTGTGTCCTTCCAGTTTGAACCAGAGCTCTATTCCGGGTTTGGTTACTAAAGCATTGGAACGCACCAGGGGGGTATTTCCGATCTGATCGAGAATGGATCTACTTTTCATTTGCAGTTTTTATTTTGATCTCAGGGGTATGTGTTACGATCGAATTTGGAGGTATCGAGGCCGTTAACCAGACATTACCGCCAATGATGCTATGCGATCCGATCACGGTATCGCCTCCCAAAATGGTGGCGTTGGCATATATGGTAACGCCTTCTTCTATGGTGGGGTGCCTTTTGACATCTTCGAGATTTTTCGCTACGTACAGGGCTCCAAGGGTTACCCCCTGATAAATACGCACATTGTTTTTAATAATACTGGTTTCTCCAATAACCACTCCTGTGGCATGGTCAATAAAAAAGGACGGCCCAATATGGGCTCCGGGATGAATATCGACACCCGTAACCCGGTGAGCGTATTCTGTCATAAGTCGCGGAACTAGTGGAAATCCGATCTTATGCAATTCATGAGCCAACCGGTATACGGCAATGGCGTAAAATCCCGGGTAGGACAGGTATACCTGTTCTACCGACCGGGCGGCGGGATCACAGTCGTGAATGGCTTTGGCATCGTGGTGGAGTACTTCGAGAATATGGGGTAGTTTTTCGATGTAGTCATCCCAGATCTCCACACATGGTTTGTCCGGCTCCCAGCAGGCCATTTCGACCAATTCTGAAAAGATCTCACCAAGCTCGCTCATATAAGAAGCCACATCGGTTTCCATGTCAAAAAGCGTGTAGAACAGGTCTTTTGTAAAAAGTTCTGCCCGCTCTTTTAACCGTAATTTAAGATGGGGAATGATCTTGTGTGCTTCGATTTTCTTTACCAGTTCTTTTCTCATCATTTCCTGTATATAGCCTTTCAAATTTACGCAATCTGTAAGGTCTTAACCCTAAAATTGTGCTAACTTTAGTCGATCTGATCAAAATAGAAGTTATGGAGACACCAAGGGTAAAACCCTCAATTCTGGATTTTTTAGCAGCCTTAAAAAATAATAATGACCGCACCTGGTTCGAAGATCATAAAAAACAGTTCAAGGGAGAACAAGCCATAGCCAAGACCTTTTTTGAGCATATCTTTCATCTTATGAACGCCCATGATGAATTAGACGCGTTCAAGGTATTCAGGATTTATCGGGATGTTCGATTCTCCAAGAACAAGACACCTTATAAAACTCACTTTTCTGCCTCATTCCAGCGGACAAAACCAAAGAACAGGGGTGGATATTACCTGCATATTGAACCGGGAAACAGCTTCCTGGCTGCCGGATTTTGGGGGCCTTCTAAAGAAGATCTCTTCAGGATCAGAAAAGAATTTGAAATAGACGATGCTCCTATGAGAAAGTTTCTTGCATCAGAAGCATTTACCGAGGTGTTCAACGGTTTGGAAGGAGAAGAACTGAAAACAGCACCAAAAGGATTTGACAGGGACCATGAGGCGATAGACCTCATTCGTAAAAAGCAATTTATCCTGGTTAAGAAGTTTACCGATAAGCAGGTGACCTCGGCATCCTTTTCCGGGGAAGTGGATAAGAGTTTCAGAGCCGTTCGCGAGTGGTTCGATTACATGAGTGAAGTGCTTACCACCGATCTTAACGGTGTATCCCTATTGGAATAACTATTCGATAGCTTCTACCGTATAGAGATTACCGTTGAAATTGATCGTGTCATGCTTTGCTTTGCCTATGAGAAGCTGAGATACCGGTGCCTCACGTGATATGGCAATGATCGTTTTCCCGTCTGCATTCACAGCTCCCAGAGGAACGCTTAGAAAAAAGATGCCTCTGTTGGTGTGAACGAGGCTTCCCAGTTTCACCGTTGCGGGGTCCTGAAAAATATCGACGTGTTTTAGCTGTTCCTTTAAGTTGATCGCCTCATCGAGATAGCGCATGGTCTGTGTGTAGTGTTCATCTACACTGGAGTCTGAAGAACTGTCTTCGCCACCTTCACTGTGATGGTCTTCGTTCTCCAGAGATTCTTTTAACATGGCGATCTCATTGCGGTATTTCTCTATGCGGGAATTGAGCAGTTCCTGACATTTACGGTAGATCTCTTCTTTTAACATATTCGTTCTGCATTGCTTGATGTTTTGCCTTCAGGCTACCGTAAAAGTACTAAAAATCATGCAACAGTCTCCGATTCAAGAAGTTGAGAGTGGTCTTTAATACGTTCAATGACCATTTTCATCATTCGCTTGTTCAATGCAGACGAATTGCTGGTATAGGTATGGTATTCCTCCAGGGTGAATTGACCTATGATCATCCCTTTAAGCGAATTTCTGAACTTAATATCTCTCTGAATGGCATTTTCGATATACCTCATCTTTTGCTGAAGATTGAGATTGTAATATGTACCCTTATGTTTCCTTACGTAATTTCGAAAGGCTTCCATCAAAAGATCGGTCTGTAGTTTTAAAACCGGGCGCAGGGTGGCGTTTTGAAAACGTTCATCCTTGCTCATGTTTTCGGTGATCACTGCATTTGGGAGTTGGGGTCGGAGTTGGAGCAGAAGCTCTTTACGTGTAGCCATAATGAAGTAGTTTTCTTAAAGATAGCGAATTCGTTAAGGCATATATTTAAGGTTGCGTTAAGGTTTTTAACGCAGTTATGAACAATGAAACATTTCTTAACTTGAGGAGCACATTTAATTAGAACCAGAAAGCATGATCGAGAGTATTGATCCATACACAGGTAAAGTGATTGCCACTTATCAGGAAATGTCCAAAGAAGGTGTTGCTGCTGCTATTACTCGCGGAAACCGACAGTTTAACACCTGGAGAAAGCTGCCTGTGGCAGAACGTTGCCAATACTTTCATAAAGTAAGCGTACACCTTAAACAGCACAAACGAACCTTTGCATTGCTCATGAGCAGGGAAATGGGGAAGCCGGTGAAACAGGCAGAGGCAGAGGTAGAGAAATGTGCGTGGCTTTGTGATCATTACGCAGATCATGCTAAGGCTTATTTGAAAGACAAGGTGATAGAAACCGATGCTTCCCGAAGCTATGTGAGCTACGAACCTTTAGGGGTTATTTTGGGAGTTATGCCATGGAACTATCCTTTTTGGCAGGTTTTCCGTTTCCTTGTTCCGACCTTGATAAGTGGTAATACCGCTCTTTTGAAGCACGCTTCTAATGTGATGGGTTGCGCCACAGCTATTGAACAGATCTTTCGCGATTGCGGATTCCCTGATAGCGTATTTCAGCAATTACCTATAAAGAGCGATCTCGTAGCATACATACTAAGTCACGATTTTGTGAGAGGAGTAAGTTTGACCGGTAGTGAAAAGGCGGGTAGTGCCGTGGCAGAAATAGCCGGACGAGAGATCAAAACATCCTTACTGGAACTGGGGGGGAGTAATGCCTTTATCGTACTGGATGATGCCGATCTCGACAAGGCGGTGACCACAGCAGTTCAAGCCCGGTATCAGAATACAGGACAAAGTTGTATCGCAGCCAAGCGCATACTCTTGCATGAGAAGATAGCCGATAGCTTTATCACCCGCTTTCTCGAAGAAGTTAATCTTCTCTGTTCAGGAGATCCGAAAAATGAGGAGAGCTATATTGGTGTAATGGCCAGGGAGGATCTTGCTAAAGAATTGGAAGATCAACTGGAACGTGCTATAGGTGCCGGAGCTCAGGTGCTGATCGGCGGATCTCGAAAAGGAGCTTATTTTGAGCCTACGGTAGTACGCACTCAGGATCCGATGAACCCGCTAATGCGGGAGGAAACCTTTGGACCACTGGTAACTGTTTCAACATTTAGTAGTCTTGAAGAAGCGGTAACGCTTTCGAACCATACTGGATTTGGTCTGGGGGTAAGTCTTTTTACAGCGTACCCTGAGCGTATCACACCTGTGATCCATGACTTTAAAGAAGGGGCGGTGTTTATCAATGAGATGGTAAAGTCAGACCCTCGATTGCCTTTTGGAGGCATAAAGAACTCCGGTTATGGCAGGGAGTTAGGGCAGGAGGGTATCCTGGCTTTTGTCAATAAAAAGACCGTGTATATTCAATAATTGCTTTAAGTAACTTATTAAGATACTCCCTCAGGTTTGGTGCATACCCTTGCACGCTGTTCAAGGTTGTAAGTGCATACGGTTTTAACGGTACATGAAGTACGGGCTTTAAGACATTTTGATGATTTATCCTCGAATTTTTCGTTTTCAGGATCGTCACTTATGGCTGCGGTAAGCAACATAAGTAAAAGGTAGACAAGCGATTTCATAATTGATGTATTTATTGGTCACCATGAATTTATAACTACCTGGTTGTAAAATCGTAAGCCTTAAGATTACTTTACAGAAGTTTTAACGAATCCCTTAGAAATAGAAATGTAAATGTGAAAGAGTTCAAAAAATTTTACTCTATTTCATTGGGATGATCCTCATACCAATGGTCAAAGGTTTTATCGGTTTTGTAATTGTCTTTAAGTACCATATAGACCATAACCCCTACAAGAAACTGTCCCAGGACCATGGCGTAGAACACGAGGTCGAAGCGAACGTCCATTTGTGTGAGGGCGACAAAGAATACCAGAAAGATACTTACGGCGTAAACCAGAATAATAGCTGTTGATCGCATAGCTTTTTTCCAAAAAATACGCGATTATCAGGTTAAAACATCTTAATAAATAGCTAAAAATCAGCTTTTTAGCCATTTTACATCCTTGCCGGTAGGTTGTTCGTGTAGCTCGAGCTTGAAGTAGTGTACAGCTGCAATGAGGTGTTCCATGATATCGGCTTGTATGCGTTCGTAGTTCTGCCAAACTTTATCGGCCGAAAAGGCATAGATCTCCAATGGAATGCCCTGAGCAGTAGGCTGCAGGATCCTTGTCATGATCATGAGGTCTTTATTGACCGCCGGATGGTTTTCCAGGTAATGGTCACAATATTTACGAAAGATGCCAAGGTTGGTTTGGTTTCTCCCGTTTATGGCCAGTGACTTGTCTGCACTTCGATCGGTGTTGAAACGGTTGATATCGCTTTGCCTTTTCTTTACATAAGGAGCTATAAGCTGGATCCTCAAAATATGCTCGATCTCTTCTTCCGAAAGAAAGCGAACACTTGATGAAGCGATAAAAACAGAGCGTTTGATCCTGCGGCCACCACTTTGAGTCATGCCTCTCCAGTTTTTGAACGAATCAGAAATAAGGGAATAGGTAGGGATGGTAGTAATGGTATGGTCAAAGTTGCGCACTTTTACCGTGGTGAGATTGATCTCGATCACATCACCGTCGGCTCCGAATTTCTCAATAGTGATCCAGTCGCCAATACGCACCATATCGTTTACAGATACCTGTATGCTCGCTACAAATCCGAGAATGGTGTCTTTGAATACGAGCAGGATAATGGCCGATGCTGCTCCCAACGTGGCCAGGAACTGAAAAATATCCTGATTCATGACCTGCGAAAAGATCACCAGTGCGGCAAAGGCCCATAAGAAGATGATCACGATCTGGCTGTATGAGTCAAGGGGTTTATCCTTAAAATACTCCTTGGTTTTAAGGTATTCCTTGGTCGACTTGATCACACTGCGTATGATCCAGACAATAAGCAGGATGAGATAGATGTCTGTTGCTTTCAAAAAAAGATCTTCCCAAAAGGGGAAATCGTGAAATAAAGAAGGGATCATCCTTTCAAAAATGACGAAAGGAATAATATGGGCCGTGTATTTCGGGAAATTACTGGTTGCGAGGAAATCATCGAAGGTCGTGTTGGTCTTATCAGAGAACCTTTTGAATCCGGTAATGATAAGTTTTCGCAGTAACCGGTCAAGCACAATGAGCATAACCAACGCCAGCACGAGGTTTATTCCGAGGTTGACCTGCTTGGCCAGGGTTTCAGAATAGCCCTGTTCGAGTAATAGATTTTTTATTAAACTAAAGACCTTGGGCAGGTTTTCGTTGTCGATCATGGTTGTACTATTTGGAATACAAAATTAGCAGGATTTTCAGAGTATTAAAATCCTGTAAAAGGTTATTTCCCCTGGTTTGGAATGCCTTTAAAATCCTTGTTGCGGGTCTTGTTCGGGTTCTTGAATAGCCGCTTGAAGAATCCGTCCCTTTTTTCTGTCTTACAGTCTAAGGCTTCCAGCACCTCTGCTTCAGGGGTTTCGAATTTGGCTGTAGTCAAGGCTTTCGAAGGTCTGTGATCTTCCAGCTGTTGCCACCACAAGGCAAATAGGGGCAGTGCCGAATTCGCTCCCTGACCAATTGCGGTCGAATTAAATCCAAGTCGTTGATCGTCTAACCCGACCCAGGAAACGCTTACGATCCCGGGGTTGAAGCCAACGAACCATCCGTCTTTATTATTTTGGGTGGTACCTGTTTTACCTGCTATCTCGGCATGTATTCCGTAACGTCCGGCCAGTCGGCTGGCGGTACCTTCTCTCACTACCGACCTGAGCATTTCACGTATGGTTTGTGCTGTTCGTTTTGAAAAGGCAGCTGTATTGGGTTGTTGCGGTTCACGGGTAAATAAGACCTTACCATCATTGGTGGTGATCTCTTCTATAAAATAGGGGTCACTGGGTATTCCATTATTCACAAAGGCTGTATAGGCACGGGCTACTTCCAGTACCGAAAGCTCGGCCGTTCCAAGCGCCAGCGATGGCACTGGCGGCAGGGGGGAGGAGATTCCCATGTTCCTGGCGGTACTTATGACATTGGGTATACCGGCATCTTCCATCACCTTAACTGAAACTGTATTTACAGAGCGACTTAAGGCGTATTCCATAGAATAGTTCATGTACTTTTTATCGTCTTTTTCCGAGGCATTCTCAGGGGTCCAACCGCCCAGGTTCTTGTAGGCGATCTTTCTCAGGTCATAATAGGTGCATGCAGGGATTCCCTGTTCGATGGCGGTGGCATAGACTATGGGTTTAAAGACAGAGCCCACCTGCCTTTTACTTTGTACTACGTGATCGTACTGGATATGATCGTAGTCGATGCCCCCGATCCAGGTTCTTACGGCGCCACTTGGAGGATCCAGGCTTACCCAGCCTACATTGATCAGTTTAAGGTAGTGCAATAAGCTGTCTGTAGTGCTCAGGTTGCGTTTTTTTGTGCCCTGCCAGGTGAATATTTGTTTCTCTGATCTGGCCTCGAGCGAATCCATGATCGCTTGATGAGGCCATCCTTGCGCGGCCCATTTCTTATAGGGGGCAGATTCTTTGATCACGGCTTTGGCAAGGGTGGTATTCTTATCCCATGGAGCGCGTTTGCCATAACTTGCCTCAAATACCTTTTGCAGGGACTCCATGTGCTGTTTTACACTTTCTTCGGCCATGACCTGCATATCCAGGTCAAGGGTAGTTTTAATGATGAGTCCGTCCCTGTATAGATCGATCTCTTCACCATTCTCCTTTTGAAAGGTCGCTACCCAGGCTTCCAGCTCTTTTCTCACCTGTTCTCTGAAATAGGCTGCGCGATCGTGGGTTATTCGTTTGGAATTCAGTTCGAGAATCAAAGGTTGTTCGCTTAATTCGAGGTAGGAGGCTTCATCGATCTTGCCGTATTTCAGCATTTGATGTAATACCACATTACGCCTTTGCATATTTCGTTCAGGAAATAAACGAGGGTTATAGGTATGGGTTGCTTTTAGAGACCCGATGAGCGCGGCTGCTTCAGGTAATGTTAATGCTGCTGCAGGTTTACTGAAAAAACGCCTTGAGGCGCTTTCTATGCCGTAGGTATTGTCGGGAAAGGAAACCGTATTAAGGTATTTCTCCAATAGTTCCTCCTTAGTGTAAAGTTCTTCCAGGCGTGATGCGATCACAGACTCTCTGATCTTATGGGCAACCAGGGCCAGATTCCCCGATCTTTCCCTTCCATAAAGATTCTTTGCTAATTGTTGGGTCAGGGTACTGCCACCTCCTGAAGAGGCATTTTGCAGGACAATGGTCTTAATGAAAACGCGAAAAAGACTTTTTGTATCCGTACCACTATGCTCGTAGAACCTGGCATCTTCAGTTGCCACGAGGGCCTCAAGAAGGTGAGGAGGCATGTCTTCGATCGATATAGGAATGCGGTCTTCCCTGAATAATTTTCCAATGGTTTGTCCGTGGTGGTCTACCAGTACGGTGGCCAGATCCAGGTTTTTGGATGCCAGTGCTTTTTTGCCGGGTAGTGGACCCCAGAATCCGGAAAATACAGATATCAGGAATAAGAGGGATAAAAAGAAAAGGCTACCTAAAAAGATAGCCAGTATTTTTTTGAAATTACCGGGAAATCTCCACTTCATCTTCACGCATTTTAAATATTATACGTAAGGAATGCAGAAATAGATGTTTGTCACTAATAAAAAGTGGTATGGTTACCCCAGGTACATTTTCAGGATCTTACTTCTGGAATTGTGGCGAAGGCGTCTAATACCTTTTTCCCTTATCTGCCTTACCCGTTCTCTGGTAAGATCAAAGATATCTCCGATCTCCTCCAGGGTCATGGGTTGTTCCTGCCCAATGCCATAATTCAATTTGATCACATCGGCCTCACGTGTCGACAAGGTGTCAAGTGCCCTGGTGATCTCTGTGAACAAAGAATCATGCAGCAACTTTTTGTCTGGATTAGGTGATTCTGCCGATTTGACAACGTCGTATAAGCTTGAAGATTCGCCCTCCTTGAGCGGGGCGTCCATAGAGACATGCCTTCCGGCATTCTTTAGCGATTGCTTGACATCTTTAACGGTCATGTCAAGCTCCCGTGCCAGCTCTTCTGCAGAAGGCGGACGCTCGTGTTTTTGTTCGAGGAAAGAAAAGGCCTTATTGATCTTATTGATCGAGCCGATCTTGTTTAGCGGTAAACGCACAATTCGCGACTGTTCGGCCAGGGCCTGAAGGATCGATTGACGAATCCACCAAACCGCATACGATATGAACTTGAAACCACGGGTCTCATCAAATCTTTTAGCGGCTTTTACCAGTCCTATATTTCCCTCATTAATAAGATCGGCAAGCTTTAGTCCCTGATTCTGGTACTGTTTGGCCACCGACACCACAAATCTCAGGTTGGCCTTGGTGAGTTTCTCAAGAGCCAGTTGATCTCCTTGTTTGATACGCTGGGCCAGCTCCACCTCTTCTTCGGCGGTGATCATATCGATCTTGCTGATGTCCTGTAGGTATTTATCAAGGGATTTGGATTCGCGGTTGGTAACCTGCTTAACGATCTTTAGTTGTCTCATATATTTTCTCTTATTAAGGAATTATCCTCTTAATAACATTTTTTTGTGAGAAAAGCAAGTAAAACAAATCTTAAACGCCTGAAATACAATAACTTTAAGGTTTTTTTAAGAAAATTTATTTAAAAAACCATGAAGGTAGAAGGATATATCGTCATAAAAAAAGCACCGGCAGCAAGTTCATGCCATCGGTGCTTTTGAATGTATGTTGAGAAAGAATTAGAGGATCTCGATCACCTCTACATCAAAGATCAGGTCTTTTCCAGCCAGTGGGTGGTTGGCGTCTACCATGATACTTTCTTCTTTTACTTCAGAAACCATAAGCGGAATTTCACGTCCGTCAGGCGCCTTAGAAATAAGTTGCATTCCTACCTCAGGCTTTATCTCTTCCGGAAGCTCACTCATTGGTACTTCCTGGATGAGTTCCTCGCGGGTATCACCATAGGCTTGCTCTGCAGGTATCTCAATAGTTTTCTTTTCGTTTACTTTCATATCAAGGATCCCGTTCTCGAATCCGGGGATAAGCATTCCTTTACCGAGGGTAAATTCAAGGGGCTCTCTTTCCAGGGAACTATCAAAAACCTGCCCGTTTGTGAGTTTACCGGTGTAATGAACTTTTACAGTGTCGTTAGCTTTTACTTGACTCATAAAATTATTTTTAGGGTGGGCCAGTGGCCCGATTTTAAATAAGCTACGAAACTACTCCTAATATATCGGACAACCATATGAATTTTGTTAAGATTCGTGAAAACGCTCGTTGATATCCTGACATTCATACGGTTGTGTTAATTTTCAGATTTAGCCGCCTAAAATTTCAGTGTATCCCTTATTTCGATTAATTTTGCTGGATTGAAATTTAAGCTGCCCTGGAATTATGTATGCGATAGATGAAATAGAGAAAAAAGAGCTTTATGACTATCAAAAAGGCGCCATAGACGAGATCTTCGATCGCATTAATAACCGCCCTGATAACTATCATTTGCTTTACCAGCTACCTACGGGTGGTGGTAAAACGGTGATCTTCTCGGAGATCGTGAGAAGGTATATTGAAGAAACCGGAAAGAAGGTGGTTGTGCTTACCCATCGTATCGAATTGAGTAAGCAGACCTCTAAGATGCTACGTGGCTTCAAAGTCAAGAATAAGATCATAAACAGCAAGGTGAAGGAGCTGCCCGATCAGCACGAATACATGTGTTTCGTAGCCATGGTCGAGACGCTCAAGAACCGACTTTACGATAAGAAACTGGAAATTGACGATGTTGGCCTGGTCATTATTGATGAGGCGCATTACAATTCGTTCCGTAAACTCCTTTCGTTCTTTAAAAAGAGCTTTATCATTGGGGTTACAGCCACCCCGCTGAGTTCTAATATTAAACTTCCGATGAAGGATAATTACAACGAACTCATTACAGGAGAACCTATTCAGGCCCTTATAGATAAGGGGTTCCTCGCCAAGGCAGAGATCTATTCTTATGACGTAGGGCTAACTTCTCTTAAGGTAGGTATCAATGGCGATTATACCGTTAAGTCGTCTGAGGCTCTTTACTCAAAGCTCGATATGCAGGAAAAGCTGCTTACGGCATATGAGGAGCGTTCTAAGGGTAAAAAGACCCTGATATTTAATAACGGGATCAACACCTCCTGGTACGTTTATGAATTGTTCAGGGAAGCGGGATACCCCGTTCGTCACCTGGATAATACCCATAGTAGTAACGAGCGTAAGGAGATCCTGAGGTGGTTCAGAGATACCCCGGATGCTATTTTGAGTTCGGTAAGTATTCTTACTACCGGATTCGATGAGCCTACAGTGGAGAGCATTATCCTGAACAGGGCTACGCGTTCTTTAACGCTTTATTTCCAGATGATCGGTAGGGGATCAAGGGTTCTGGCCAATAAGAAGAACTTTACGGTGATCGACCTGGGGAATAACGTTGCCCGCTTCGGATTGTGGAGCGATCCCGTAGATTGGCAACACATCTTTAAATTCCCTGATTTTTACCTGGAAAGCATTAAAGACGATGAAGAGATCGAACGTAATTTCTTCTACCAGATGCCTAACCACATTCGCGAGAAGTTCGCGAATACCCCGGTGGTAACCTTTGATGTGGAAAGTATTTACGACGAGGTGTTGAAGAACGGACAACGTTCTAAGGTGATCCTGGAGCGATCCTTAGAGCAACATACACGCATGTGTGTCGAAAACAGTGAGGATGCCTACGAGGCAAGAATGCTGGCCATGGAGCTCAGAGACGATATCGATTGCCGCATAAACAGATACTCCCAGTGTATAGCAAAAAGTACCAAAAACTACAGAGACTGGCTTGCCGATGATTACTTTAAAAAGCTTCGGGTAAACATTGTCAAAGCATACCAATAAAAACAAAAGATCCCTCCGCAAAAACGGGGGGATCTTTTGTTTATAGGACAAGCCGTGAGTTACCGGCAACCCGAGGTAAATCCGGTAGCATCGAATTTGGTTTGAACGGCTCCGCTTCGGGATCCGTCTACGGCCTGTATCACCAGTTGATTGATACCACTACCATCTCGTTTAGGGCTGCAATACTCGAAAAGATAAAAACTACGGGCTTGTCCGCCAACAGCTTCGGAGATCTCATTGAAAGTGGCTTCCAGTTCTTCTTTATTATTTGCAAAAACACTACTGGTCTTCCCAATGTTCAGGAGAACGGCCTCGTCGATCTCTGATCCCAGTCCTATACTGAAAAAGCTGATGTTCTCGTCGGCACTTTCCACGGTTCCCAAGGCTTGATTTCGCGTGTAGCGCCCAGCCTGGTCGGTTCCGTCGGTAAATAATACCACAGAGGCCGCAGAAATGATCTCCTCGTTATCGGCAGCCATAACCAGGTCATTGGCGATAGCGGTCGATTTGATCACTGCTCCGTAAAGGTCTGTAGAAGGGTCCTGGCTAATATTGGTAGTAATACTTTCGATGGCCGCTGTGAGCACATCGCGGTCTTCGGTAAAGCCTTGAAGCTCGTGAAGTACATCTTCCCCGTCAAACCAGAAGATCCCCATTTGATAGGCGGGATTCGGATTTACGGGCATGACATTTCTTATAAAACTTACCGAGGCGCTCTTGAGCTCCTGGAGACTTTGACTGAGCACACTATTAGAGAGATCGAGTACTAGCAGGGTATGCTGCCTGAAGATCTGCTCGTTGGGAGAAATGCGCGCGTTCGATTCGGTTGCAGAGATCGGATTAAAGCAATTGTCATTCCTTCCTTTCTCGTAAATATTAAAGCTACTTGCGGTGAGCCCGGGTACCGGATCACCGGAGACATCGTTAACCTTAAAGAAAACCGAAACCTTACCGGGCAGGGTGGTGTATTCTTCCTGTATGGTCACGCGGAGTTCACTTTTCCCCAGGTCGAGGCAGGGATCTATGCCTTGGGTGTTGGGGCCGTCATCGGCATTGCCACAGGATAGAAATAAAAGAGAAAATAATAGGAAAGCCGGATAAAGAATAGGTAGTCTCATCGTATGCGTTTAAGCTTTGGTTATACCTAAATAACGACGAGACGCTGTTCAAAAGTATGCCGGGATAAAAAAAATCGCCTATTCCAGGTCGTCAAGAAACTTGGAGCGAAGGTCTGGGGTGGGGATCATGCACTGTTCTTTCCTGCCAAACCATTTATAGCGGTTGGCTGCAATAAGGTCGTAGATCCTGTCGCGAAAAACCCCCGGAAGTATATAGCTGAACACGGATAAGGCCTTCCATGGCCATCCCAGGTCTTTGGCTATTTCCATGGCCGCGTCAGATTTAACGAACCAAGCCATTCCCGGCTCTATGAGGACGATAGAATCGGTTTCTTCGGGGTTTATATTGCGCTCAGACAGTAACCTGGATCCCGTTTCACTCTGTAGAGAAGCGTATCGGAATACATCCCTTCGGTCGCGGTCGATTACAAAATTTATTGCACCGTTGCACAAATTGCAAACCCCGTCAAAGAGTATGATCTTTTTTCCTTGTTCCAGTTCCATGGGTAAAAGTTAAGGATTTTTAACCTCAGGATCGTTTTTTGGCCTCGACCAATTCCAGTTTATCCAATGCCACAGAGGTCGTGAACATGCCGTAATTTACAATGGCCTTGTTCTTTTCTATGGTGTCAATGCTTCCAACGGCACGCCCGTCTTCCAGGCGCACGCGGTCGCCCACTTTCAAGGCCGGTCTTGGTTTTGGTTTAACCTGTTCTGCAGCTTTCTTTTTCTTCTCTTCTTTTTTCTTTTCCCGGATCACGGCAACCTTTTTCTCCAATTCTTTCGCAATAACCTCCTTACGTTCGCGCTCTGATCGCTTTTTGGCCGCCGATTCTTTCTTCCGCTTCGAATTTTCTGTTTCTACGATCCTGAGGAATTCAGAAATGAGTGGTCGTTTCTTCTTGTTGATAAAATACTTCTCGGCGATCTCGTTGATCTTATTCCCGAGATAGATCATACGTTGGTTATGGTCAAAGAGTTCCTGGTAACTTTCCAGCTTGCTCTTTAAACGGGTATTGAGCTGTTCCATTTTCCTGGCTTCCTCTCTGGTTTTTTCCTCCTCATCCTTCAGGGAACTTGAGGTCTTGGCCATTTTACTGCGTTCTTTTTGCAGTTTGGCGATGGTGGCGTCAAATCGAACCTTTCCGCGTTCGATCTTCTTTTTAGCCCTGTTGATCAGACTGTACGGGATCCCGTTCTTTTGAGCAACCTCGAATGTGAAGGAGCTACCGGCTTCTCCGAGTACCAATTGAAATACAGGCTCAAGTGTTCGGCGATCGAACATCATATTGGCATTCATGGCGTGCGGAAGTTCGTTGGCCAACATTTTAAGGTTGGAGTAGTGGGTGGTTATAATACCATAGGCTTCCCGCTCGTAAAATACTTCCAGGAAGGTTTCAGCAAGGGCTCCACCAAGCTCAGGATCACTCCCCGTTCCGAACTCATCGATCAGGAACAAGGTGCGATCATTGCATTTTCGCAAAAAGTAGTTCATGTTCTTCAGTCGGTAGCTGTAGGTACTCAGATGATTCTCTATAGATTGATTGTCGCCAATATCGGTGAGAATACGGTCAAACAGAAACGTAGAGCTTCGTTCGTGTACAGGGATCAGAATACCGCATTGCAGCATGAGCTGTAGTAATCCGACGGTCTTGAGGGTGATACTCTTTCCTCCGGCATTGGGTCCGGAGATCACGATGATCCTGTTTTCCTGCTCCAGGGTTACGGTTTGCGGATAGGTGGGTTTATTTTCCTTGCGGTTGGCCACAAGCAATAAGGGGTGGTAGGCTTCCCTGAAATGCATGACCCTTTCTTTGGTGATCTCAGGCAATAAGGCGTTAATAGAAGCCGCATATTTCGCCTTTCCCGCAGTAAGGTCGGTCATGGAAAGGTAATCCTGGTAATCGGCCAATAATGCCGTAAACGGCCTGAATGTATTGGTAAGCGCCTTTAAGATACGCTGGATCTCCTCGGTCTCTTCGTATTTCAGGTTGTCCAGTTCCCTGTTGTACTGATGGGTAGATTCCGGTTCCATATAGACTATACTGCCGGTTTTGGAATGGCCAAGGATAGAACCCTTAATACGCTTGCGGTACATGGCCGTCACAGCCAATACGCGTTTATTGTCGATCACACTTTCGCGAATATCATCAAGATAACCGGCAGATGCATAATTGGAAAGCGCGCTGCCAAAACTTTGGTTGATCTTGTTGCGCACCATGCCCATGGCCTTTCGGATGTGATAAAGGGCTTCTGAGGCGTTGTCTTTGATCTCTCCAAAACGATCGATCACTTTTCCGGTCTCATCCACAAAAAGAGTGGTAAGTTCCATATGGTTGCAAGCCGAAGCCAAATGCGGATAGTATTCTTCGAACTTCTTAAAGAACTTGAGATGCTCATTCACTGTGGCCGAAATGCCGGCGATCTTTCTGAAGCTTTCAATTTCAAGAACACTATTTTCGATCTGTAGCATCTTGAGCTCTTCATGAATAGGGTCAAAGTAGTGATTGGGTATGGTATTGTTGTTTTCGAACGATGCCAGGTACTCATGCGTTTGCTTCAGCGAAGACATGATAGCTTCCTCCTCGCGAAATGGTGCAGTTTTCAGTGCCAGGGCCCGGCCCGGTCCGGTAACGCAGCATTCGCTTATTTGTTCCAGAACCTTGTTCAGTTCAAGGTCGTTCAATGTTTTTTCTGTTATTTTATGCATTGCTTTTAGGAGGCTTTTTGAGCAGCACAAATTTACATAACTTATACGGCAATTCTGAATTCAATTCAGAAATCGGCTAACCCAAAAAAATAACCCTATGATCATGAACCAACTACCCCGTGAATGGCGATCCCTACTGAAGGACGAGTTAGCGGCGCCTTATTTTAAATCGCTTATGGATCACGTAGCGCGGGAATACGATCAGCACACCTGTTATCCGCCTGAAGCTTATGTGTATAAGGCCTTTGAATATTGTGCTCCTGAAGAGGTTAAGGTGGTGATCCTTGGGCAGGATCCCTATCACGGGGAAGGCCAGGCCCATGGTCTTTGCTTTTCTGTAAATGAGGGGGTAAAACACCCTCCATCCCTGGTGAATATCTTTAAGGAGATCCATGCTGATACTGGAAACCCTGTGCCGGTATCCGGAGACCTTACTCATTGGGCCCAACAAGGGGTGCTACTGCTTAATGCCACCTTAACGGTTAGGGCATCACAAGCAGGAAGTCATCAGGGAAAAGGGTGGGAGCGATTTACCGACCAGGTGATCGCCCGTTTGTCGGCATCACAGCAACATGTGGTATTTATGTTATGGGGTGGCTATGCCAGAAAAAAGAAAAAGCTCATTAATAGGGAGAAGCATCTCATTCTTGAGTGCGGACATCCATCACCGCTAAGCGCCAACAGGGGCTATTGGTTTGGTAACGGGCATTTCTCCCAGTGCAATACCTGGCTGAAAAACAAGAACAGGAAACCTATAGAGTGGTAGTGATTTCGCTATAGGAAAGTTGTTCTTTAAGGAGGCCTAATTTCATAAGCTGATCCTGTACGTTCTTAAGGATGGCCGGCGGCAATTGTTGCTGGCTCCAGCGGGTTAGTGCCAACCACTCCCTGATATCTCCGAGGTCCTGTTCGTAGCGGTTAGACAGCATTCGGTCTATACTGGGGATATCCTTGAATTCAGCCGTAAATGTATTGATCACTTCAAGTATATGTTTAAGTGCTGAACCATGTTTTTTTATGGCATGATCACTGGCGGCGATCACAAAACAGGGCCATGGTGTCGGGCAATCGCCCAGCCTTCGGAATATGCCCTGGTCGACCAGGGGTTTGGTCGTAAAATGTTCCCACATAAAGTAATCAGATCCCCCATTTTGCAGAGAAGCTACAGCCCCCTGGAGATGGTCAACGACTTTGAAGGAAAGGTTATTTGTGTCCCATCCCTGGTTGTCTGCATGGATAAATGCCATGAGGTGACTTCCGCTGCCATAGCGGCTTATAGCTGCTGTTTTACCACGTATATCGCTCATCTCCCGGTAAGGACTATGCGCATCTACGTGAATACCCCAATAAAGAGGAGAAGCGATGTATTCCTGGAGGATCTTACTGGGGTTGCCCTCAGCAATGTCTTTAGTGATCCCTTCGGTAAGGATAATGGCCAGGTCGGCCTCTTGCGCTCTGAGCATGCTACACATACGTCCCGTTCCCTCCGGGATATCGGTCCAAACCACTTCGATGCCCCGGTCTTCAAAGGCCCCTTCTTCAATGGCTAAATGCCATGGCAGGTTAAAGTGCTCGGGGACTCCAACGATTTTGATGGTTTTCATCGAGATGGTATTTTGTGATCGTTCGTTAAAATTAAGGTGGATTTAGCGGTTTAGCGATATATGGGCGAAAAAAATCGCCTAAAATTAAAAAATAGGGGACAGGGCGATCTTATTCAGGGTGTATTGTATGAGGCTGTCTACAGCTGCTTTCCCATTTTTAGTGAACGTACCGCTGGCGCGATTGGCCAGAATAACATTAAGAGACATGGCGCGATGTCCCATCAGGGCAGAAAGGGCGTAGATAGCTGAGGTTTCCATCTCCAGGTTAGTGATACGAAGACCTTCAAACTCAAAATCAAATAATTTATCATTAAACACCGGGTCTTTGATTGGGGTGCGAAGCTGGCGCCCCTGAGGCCCATAGAACCCGGAATTGGTCGTGGTAACTCCAGAGGTGATCTCTGTTCCGGAGAACAGCGCAATAAGATCAGGGTGGGCCTTTACAATATAGGGAGTGCTGTTCTCCTTAGGCCAGTTCATATGATCGTAGAGGGCTTTAGACATCGCTTTTTCTACGATATTCCCATCCTGATAAAAGTGTAAAAGGTTATCAAAACCTATACCATAGGCCGATGCCACGAAACTATCTACTTCAAGCTCTCTGCGCAGGGATCCCGAAGTTCCTACTCTGATAATGTTAAGTGGGGTGAGATGTTCTTTAATGGCCCTTTTTTCAAGGTCGATATTAACCAGGGCATCCAATTCGTTCAGGACAATATCGATATTATCGGTACCGATCCCGGTAGAGATCACCGTAATGCGTTTGCATTTAAAGGTGCCTGTATGGGTTACGAACTCTCTTTTTTCACGCTTCACTTCAATATGATCAAAATATCGTGAAACCATGCCAACCCTACCCGGATCGCCCACAGTAATAATGCTGGGAGCAATATCTTCCGGCTTCAGGGCCAGATGATAAATACTCCCGTCACTATTTAGTATGAGTTCTGAGGCTTGCAGCACGTGATCAGAGTTTTAGTAATTGATTTTCTTCTTCGTAGAACAAATAGGCGTATTTGGATGCTCCACCCAGGTAATCGTTGTCATTGCGAAGTACAGGGTAGTAATTCGTGGTTCCGGCCAATACTTCTTTTCCAAGTTTGCTCAGGCGAACGGGATTTATGGCCTGGAACATGGGACGGAGTCGTTTGCTCATGCTCTCGTACTGGAGTTCTGTGAATCCGTAATTCTCTTGGTTACCCAGCATTGCACCTATAAGTTTGCTTTTATTAGCCGGGGTATGGGTGTCGGTAATTTCCAGCATCCTGTTTTCCAGAAAATTTAGTCCGTTCTTTACCGAAGGAAATCTTCTGTAATGTGCCTCCAGGGCAGGTGAAAGGAAAGGGAAGGCTTCTCTATGCTCATTAATGGCATTTTGCAGCCTCATCGGATTGCTTTCACAGTACAACTGCCAGATGTAATCGGCGTATTCTATATCGTCTTCAGAAAGTAGTTGGCGTTTTTCATAACACTTTCTGAGTTCTTTTTCGTTCAGATCGCTCAGCGGCACCCAACGACCCTTCTTGTCTTTTTTGGTAAGTTTGACCAGGAAGATATTAGCATGCTTGCGATGTTTCAAAAGCCAGCTCAGGACGGCGAGCATGTTGACCTGGCAAAACAGGTCGTCTTCGAACCAGAGTACGATCTCATCCTCTTTTTTGTGTTTACAGAGGTTCCGATACTCTTTCAGGGTAAGGTCGATAAATTTCTTTTTGGAGACTTTGTAGCGGGAATTAAGAAATTCAAAGCGCTGTCGCCAGAAGGATTCACTACCCACATCGGTGGTGGTCTTTCCTTCACAAAGCATTTCACGCCAGGTCACGATGTAACCTTCGAGATCCAGCTGCTCCAGGGTTTGCGTTAGTGCATCCCCGTTGGTAATGTGTAGTGGAGTCTTCATTTTTAGTTAGTTAGGTAGCTATAAAAGTAATAAAATAACTTTAATATGCCCCGTATCCTAACCAGAGATCGATCAACCGCCTACCCGTTTTACCTTAAAGCCTTTTTCCTTCAGAAGCGTCATGATCTTATCGCGGTAATCCCCCTGAATAATAATGCGTTCGTTCTTAAAACTACCGCCAACGCTTAAGGTGGTCTTGATATCTTTGGCCAGTTTTTTAAAATCGGAGTCGGCTCCGGTATATCCTTCTATAATGGTGATCGGTTTCCCTTTTCTTTTTTCGTATTTACACAGCAACGGCTCATCCTGTAGCCATAGGCCATCGTCCTGGGTATTCTGTGTTTCTTCCTGGAATTCGTGGTCGGGAAAAAGATTTTTGAGTTGATCCTGAAGATCCATTGAGGCAGTATGTTTAAAGGGTTCTTATTCTTTTATGAGTCCGAGGTCTACCAAACGTTCATGTAGGAACTCCCCGGCGGTAATATCCTCGTATTGTTTAGGATTATCGCTATCTACACAGCTATCCAGCACGTTTAAAGGCATATCGCTTACAGGGTGCATAAAGAAAGGAATGGAGTATCTGGAACTACCCCAAAGTTCTTTAGGTGGATTGATCACGCGGTGGATGGTCGATTTTAACCTGTTATTGGTGTGTCTCGACAGCATATCACCAACATTGATCATGAGTTCATCAGGAGCTGCAATGGCGTCTATCCATTCTCCCTGGTGATTCTGCACCTGGAGTCCGCGACCCTGAGCTCCCATGAGGAGGGTAATAAGATTAATATCACCGTGAGCGGCAGCCCTTACAGCATCTTTAGGCTCTTCGGTGATTGGTGGATAGTGGATGGGTCTTAAAATGGAATTTCCGTTCTTGATGTATCCGTCAAAATAGGTTTCTTCCAATCCCAGGTGGAGTGCAAGGGCCCGAAGTACATAGCGCGCGGTGTTCTCCAGCGCCTTATACGCCTTTTTACCCACAGCGTTGAATTCAGGTATTTCCTCTACCAGGACATTAGGAGGATAAGCCTTTTCTAATTCCATGTTGTCTTCGACATATTGTCCAAAGTGCCAGAATTCCTTCAGGTCACCTTCCTTACGGCCTTTCGCATGTTCTTTACCGAAAGCGGTGTACCCGCGTTGACCGCCAATACCCTCTATTTCATATTTCTTCTTCACATCTTCAGGCAGCGCAAAGAAATTACGCACTTGTTCGTAGAGGTCTTCGATCAAACTGTCGGAAAGGAAGTGTCCTTTCAGGGCTACAAATCCGATCTCTTCGTAGGCCTTTCCGATCTCGTCGATAAATTTTTGCTTTAATTTCGGATCCTCCGACAGAAATTCTCCCAGATCCACACTTGGTATCCTATCCATTGTTAATCAGTGTTTTAACGTGCATTGATGCATGCAAAGGTACATATTTTCGTATTCCCCTAAAAGAAGGTTTTTGTAAGAAAAATATTTTAGACTGAATACGAGCTTCATCTTTTTTACTATTTTGGGGTGATACTTAAATATGCTTATGTCAGGTTTTTCCGGAACAACCGTTTTCTCATACGAAAACAGAAATATATCACAGCAAGTACAGCTTGATCTGTACCGCCATATGTTGCGGTCCAGGCTTATAGAAGAAAAGATGCTCATTTTATTACGGCAGGGCAAGATCTCCAAATGGTTTAGCGGGATCGGGCAGGAGGCTATTGCTGTAGGAGTGACCATGGCCATGCAGGCAGATGAATACATTTTGCCCATGCACCGAAATCTCGGGGTATTTACCACCCGTGGTATTCCGTTACCGCGGTTATTTGCCCAATGGCAAGGTAAGATGTCCGGATTTACCAAGGGTCGAGACCGCAGTTTTCATTTTGGTGCCAACGACTATAATATTGTCGGGATGATCTCTCATTTGGGCCCTCAGCTGGGTGTTGCCGACGGTATTGCCCTGGCGGCCAAGTTGCGCAATAATCAAGAGGCAGTAGCCGTATTTACAGGAGAAGGGGCCACCAGTGAAGGAGATTTTCACGAAGCCCTTAACCTGGCTTCGGTCTGGGACCTGCCTGTGATCTTTTGTGTGGAGAACAATGGGTATGGGTTATCCACTCCTTCATCAGAACAGTACCGCTGTGAGCATATTGCCGATCGTGGTGCTGGCTATGGTATGGAATCTCATATTATTGAAGGAAATAATATTCTTGAGGTCTATGAAAAGGTGAACGCTGTAGCGCAGAGCATCAGGAAAGATCCAAGACCTGTATTACTCGAGTTTAAAACCTTCAGGCGTCGCGGACATGAGGAAGCCAGTGGGGTTGCCTACGTTCCTGATGATCTTATTCGCGCCTGGGAAGAAAAGGATCCTGTGACCAATTACAGGGAATTTTTAATAGCAGAAGGTATTCTTGACACCGATGCTGATGACCACCTGAGAGCGTCTATTAAAAAGGAGATCAATGAAGGTTTAGCCCAGGCTTTTGCTGAAGATGCTGTGACGGCCAACAGTGCAAACGAGCTTAGCGATGTCTATGCACCCTATCGATCACAAGCCGTGCCGGCCATAGGAAGTTCTAAGGAACTCCGGTTCGTTGACGCTGTATCTGAAGCCCTATACCAGGCTATGGAAAGGTACCCGGAGATGGTGATCATGGGGCAGGATATCGCCGAATACGGTGGGGTATTTAAGATCACCGAAGGATTTTCAGACCGATTTGGGAAAGAACGCGTAAGGAACACTCCTATTTGTGAATCGATCGTGCTCTCTGCAGCCATGGGCCTATCGGTCAAAGGCGTCAAATCTGTGGTAGAGATGCAATTTGCCGATTTCGTGTCTTCCGGATTTAATCCGATCGTTAACTACCTGGCCAAAGTACACTACCGTTGGGGCCAAAATGCCGATGTAGTGGTTAGGATGCCCTGTGGAGGTGGTGTCGGTGCCGGTCCGTTTCACTCACAGACCAATGAGGCCTGGTTCCTAAAAACACCTGGCTTGAAGGTGGTCTATCCGGCCTTTCCGGCAGATGCTAAAGGTCTGTTGACCGAAGCCATCGAAGACCCTAATCCGGTATTGTTCTTTGAGCATAAAGCCTTATACCGAACGATAAGGCAGGAAGTTCCTGAAGCGTATTATTCGCTTCCCCTTGGGGAGGCAGCCGTACTGAAAGAAGGTGCTAAAGCGGTGATCATTACCTATGGTGCCGGTGTGCATTGGGCCATGGAAGTTCTGGAACAAGAATCATATCAAGAGGTTGCTTTGATCGATCTGCGCAGTTTACAACCTTTGGATACCGAAACCATCTATACCTGGGTAAAGCGCACAGGAAAGGTGCTGGTGGTGCATGAAGACACCTCTTTTATGGGGTTTGGTGCAGAATTGGCAGCCTTGATCCAGGAAAACTGTTTTGAATATCTCGATGCTCCGGTAAAAAGAGTAGGAAGCTTAGATACCCCGGTGCCTTTTGCGAAGAATCTGGAGAAAGAATTCCTTCCTAAAGAAAGGCTTGTGAATACCCTCGATGACTTGCTGGAGTATTGACCGATTTTCCTGTTCATTCTTCCTATATTTTGGTAGGGAAATGTTATTGTAGTATTTTTATGTAGCTAATAATTAGATAGTTATGAAAAAATACATCAAATTCTTTTTAACACTTTCAGGAGTGTTACTTTTTCTTTCCTGTGGGGGGAGTTCGAACTTAGGAAAGGAAAACAAGGGGCTTCGAAGTGGTCTCGATGGCACATGGAACCTGGATCAGGTTTCTTATCAGTCTGAGGGCTATTTTAAATCTGTACTCTTTAACGACGCCGATACCAAATGTTTTAATGGGAGCGAGTGGTTCTTCAGGTCCAACAACAGTACCGGGACCTATACCCTTTACAATGAAGATTGCAACCCCGGAATTCGCTATATCAGATGGTCGATCCAGAACGATGCGAATGGTAATCCGTCGACCTTTACGTTCAAATTTACCGACGAGAAGAAAAAGGACCTTTATGGAGGGGTGGGATATGCCTTTAACATCGAAAGTATAACTCCTAATTCCATGGTGCTTAGCAGTACTGAAAGTGCAGGAGGAGACTCGGTTGGAATGACCTTTGAATTCAGTAAAAAATCAATGTAAAATAGCGTTATGAAAAAAGTAATTAAAAAGATCGCCCTGCTTTGTTTAGGCCTGGTGCTCATCACGGGATGCGATGCCATCCAGAATTCTAACAGTACTCAGAAAGGTACAGCGATCGGTGCTTCATCGGGAGCTGTGATCGGAGGGATCATCGGGAATAATGTCGGTGATAAGAACAATTCGGTGATCGGAGCCATAATTGGTGCCGCCATTGGTGGTGCTGTGGGTAACCGAATAGGAAATAAGATGGACAGGCAGGCAGAGGCCATTGAGGCGTCGGTACCCGGAGCAGAGGTAACCCGGATAGGAGAGGGCATCAATGTAACCTTCGATGAAAATAGTGGCGTTCAATTCGAGATCAATAAGGCAGAGCTTACATCCGAAGGAAAGGCTACCTTAGATAAAATGGCCGAGGTATTCGTTGAGTATGACGATACGAATATACTAGTAGAAGGACATACTGATAGTTCGGGAAGAGACGACTACAATATGACCCTTTCTCAGAAGAGAGCCCAGTCTGTTACCGATTACCTGATCTCTCACGGAGTGGCTTCAAGCCGACTTAAAACCAAATGGTATGGAGAAACACAACCTAAATACGACAATGCTACAGAAGAAGGCCGTGTTAAGAACAGGAGGGTAGAATTGGGTATCGTGGCTTCAGAGGAAATGATCGAAGAGGCAAAAGAAGGAAACTGATCTTCAGTAAAATAGTTTTATATTAAGGTTCGCAATTAGCGAACCTTTTTTTAATTAAAAATCAAAACTCATGAAAATTACATCTGTAATTAGTGTATGCTTTTTGTTGCTTGCCGTTAGTGCCTGTAAACAGGGACCAAAGGCAGCAACAGAAGCACCTGCGGTAACAGAGACCGTTGAAGAAATAGTTGAAGTGAATATAAGAGGGGAGGAGGTCGAATATCAGAGCGACACTACCCTGATGAAAGGTTATATGGCCTGGAATGAACAAATAACGGGGAAGGTTCCCGGAATTATTGTGATCCACGAATGGTGGGGGCATAATGATTATACGCGCGAACGAGCAGATATGCTTGCCGAAATGGGGTATGTGGCCTTTGCGATAGATATGTATGGTGAAGGGAAACAAGCCAAACACCCTGAGGAGGCAGGAAAATTTGCCGGGATGGTGATGAAAAACATGCCCGAAGCTAAGGCACGATTCAATGCCGCCATGGAGGTGCTCAAAAATAATGAACAAGTGGATCCGGAAAAGATCGCCGTTATCGGGTATTGCTTCGGAGGTTCTGTAGCCCTCACCATGGCTAATGCAGGTGCCGATGTCGATGCGGTTGCCGCTTTTCACAGTGGGATCGCCCTTCCGGTACCACCGGGGGAAGACCTAAAGGCCAGGGTTCTTGTATGTAACGGGGCCGACGATCCTATGGTGACTCAGGAAGATGTAACAGCCTTTAAGGCGGCCATGGACGAGGCCGGAGCAAATTACGAATACATAGCCTATGAAAATGCTGTTCACGCCTTTACCTCGAAAGAGGCCGATGCCCTGGGCGAAGAGTTCGGATTGCCTTTGGCCTATAATGAAGAGGCCGATCGCAGATCATGGGAAGCATTACGATCGATGCTTGACGAGGTATTTGAATGATGTCCATAAAAAGCAAAAAGAAAGGGGCGCTGTGGCCCCTTTTTTTATGATGGTTGTTGTACCCTTAGTGATGAGTTTTCATTTTTTCTTTACGCTTACGTAATTGGATCTCAAGTTCGTCTGATGCCTCGGCAATAGACATTTCGTAGCTTTTGGTATTAGCCTGAGCAAACAAACGCGGGCCGGGAGCACTTAGCCGAATATTGCAAATTTTACCGGTATCAGGAGATGATGTATTTTCTGTTTTAAAGAACACATCGGCACGAACTATAAAATCGTACTTATCAACGAGTTTGTCGATTCTCTTGCTTACCATTTCTTCTAATCGGCTGCTGGCGGTCACGGCATCATACTCAAAATTTATTTGCATAGTGTTTACTTTATGGGTTAAACAATACGGTTTTTCCAACCGTTACTATCTCTAAGATACAACCATCTATTGCTAAGAAAGATGACTTGTATCATGATTTAGAAAGGTAAATAAATTATGATGGCCCTCCAAGATTTTTAACGAATTGAAAGGTATTTTTCAACGATCTGCAGAGACCATTTCAGAAAGCAAAGCTTTGAGTTAAAACAAGGGTCGTGATCTCCTTTTAAAATAGGTGAGTGGTTAATTAATTTCGGGAACGCATCCTTTTTAGCCTGAACCCATAGGTTTTCAGGTAAACGAGGATACAGATCGAGAGAAATGCACATACCGTGAAGCCGATAAACAGCGGATACACTCTTGCGCCAGAAACAAAGCGTCCGATAAAGGTGCTAATGGGAACCGCCATAAGGGTAGATATGAGTCCCGTAATGGCTGCAGCGATCCCCGCAATATGCCCCACGGGTTCCATGGCAAGCGCTCTTAAGTTTCCGAAAAGAAATCCTACAGAGAAAAATTGCAGGGCAAAGAATACCAGTAAGACTACTACAGGAGGGTTGGGCGCAGCAAAGAACAGCAGGAGGTAGGTGGCCGAAAAAATAAAGTAGCCTCCCAGGGCAATGGTTACCAGGCGCTCCATACCCAGTCGTAATACCAAAGACCCATTCATAAAGGTGGCCAGGCCAATAGAAATGGCCAGTGCTGCGAATATATAAGGAAACTCTTCTTTGAGTCCGTATTGCTCCTGGAAAATGTGTTGAGAAGCACTGAGGTATACCAGGAAAGACCCGGTTATAAAACCGGATATCAGGGTAAAACCTATGGTGCGTGGATATTTAAAGAGTTCTCGCGTACCTCTTGAAAACAAATTCATTTTTAGCGGGGTTCGCTTGTCGTATTCAAGGGTTTCGGGCTGCCTTTTCCAAAACCAAAGGCATACCAAAAGGGTGAATAGGAGCTGTATATAAAAAATGGCCTGCCAGTTATAGCTATCGATCACCATCTGGCCCATAGCCGGTGCCACAATAGGTACGAGCAGAAATACTACCGTGATAAAGCTCATGATACGGGCCATATGGTCGCCGCGATAGAGATCGCGAACCATGGCAATACTTATCGTCCTTGGCGCAGAGAGTCCGACACCTTGAAGAATACGGCCCATGATCATAACTTCAAGATTTGGCGCCTTTACGCAAATGATACTTGCTATAATAAATACAAAGAAGCCCATGAATACAATGGGTTTACGACCAAGGCTGTCAGAAAGCGGGCCGAATAACAGCGGACCCGTACCAAGGCCGAGGAACATCATGGTGATCAAAAGCTGGTTGTTCGCAGTATTGGTGATCCCGATATCGATCCCGATCAGGTCTAAGGCCGGCAATAAGGCATCTATGGCCAGGGCGGCAATAGACATAAGGGAAGCCATTAGAGCTATAAACTCAAATTGGGAGGGAATACGTTTTTGGATCATTTGGCAAAAGTACGTTATAAATCCGGGTAGTATATGTGGTATTCAAAATATCCTATTTTACATAATATAAATTATAGTGCAAATGAAATACATCACGCATAGCGAAGCTATTTTAGCATAATATCAGATATGGGGCCTTCTGAACCATATCGTCAGGTATTATGTAAAAGTGATGTATGGCAACCCTATTAGGTAATTAATAATTACCCGGATATCTATAGTGCAATTGGAATATATCTCATATAGCGCAGCGATTTTATCATCATACGCAGCTATAGGGATCCTGAACCAAATTGGTTCATATATTACCAGAAATGGTTTTCATGAAGTGTTTCCAAATACTTTGGTATTTAACCAACTATTCGCTGCGAACGGTTTTACAAGAATTATGAGGACACATTTCCAGATGTCATCCAATTTCAATCCTTAACCTCATGGGCATCCAGTGGCTGTTCAAATGCGATAAATAATGTACATAGGCCATTATCGCCACATTTAGCTGTGTGCGGTTTTTTTCCTGCCCATAGGAATAATCACCAATTTCATAGGTTTGGGAGAGTTGTTACTAATATGGCAATTCAGCTCAAGTATCTGGAGTATTTTTTAGGATCATAAAGGTCTGAGAGCCTGCGGGTGTTTGCTGTCATATAGACGTAAACCACCAAATTGGGCTTTCCGTGCGGTTTCCTGAAGGGTCTATGGCCTCGACCTTCCAATAATATACATCTGCTTCCTCCAGTTTGAGGGTTATAGCATCTTCAGTAATGTCCTGGGCCACCAGGTTCTGACTACCGTATTCGGTACCTACATAAACATTGTAACTAAGGGAGGTATCATCGAGATCAAAAGCAGACCATCCCAGATCTACCTGATCGGGATTTACCACTTCATCTAATTCCGGAAACCGACGTTCTGGTGGGAATGGCGGATAATTGGTGATTTCTGATGATGCGATACAAAAGTTCTGTCTTTCTGAGAACGCACTGGTCTTTTTTGAATCGTCTCTGGCCCTCACCCGCCAAAAATAAAAACCTGAATCGGGAACAGTTATCTCGTGACCGGGTGTGTGCAATACATCAGAGAATATGATCTCCGTGAAGTCGGCATTTGTAGAAAGTTGAAGGTTATAGGAGATCTTCTGCCCTTCCGGATCTTTTGCGGCATTCCAGGTAAAAAGTACTGTTTTCCCTGTTAGTATGCTGTAGTTTTCAGGACTTTGTGGTATCGGCGCCGAAGGGACCTCATTGATGGCCGGCGGATCGTCCCGCTCACAAGACCAAAACAAGGCAACTGATAATAGCAAAATCACAAGGCCTACTCTAAAATTCATAATTCAGGGAAATTATTGTCGGCCAGCAAGTTAGGTTAAATCGGCCAGAGGGATACCAAGCGTCCATGAATGACGGGAATTTTCGGTCAATATTAATTCTCATGTATCCCCTTTCCGGTTTTGTTTAGCTAATTTATCGGGAATATCGACCTGATTAGTCTCAAATGGCTGTCTCAGGTCCATTTTTTTTTAAAAAAACTCAACTTCATTACTTCCTGTAACTTATTGAATTATAAAATGCTAGGAAGTGCAGGAATTGGTGGCGTAATTTTTTGTTAAAATAAAAGTGATTTTAAAAGATCTAATTCGGAAAAATGCTCGTACATATAACAAAATCTAAATAATCATTATGAAAAAAATTTCAATTGCAGTTCTTGCTATCGCACTCATGAGTTCATGTGTTTCTAAAAAGAAATATGTTGCACTTCAGGAAGAGAACGGACAAATAAAAAGTGAGCTTGTTCAAACTACTGTAGAAAAAGAGGAACTCGAGGAAAAATTTGCTGAGATCGAAAGTCGTGTTGCTGCATACAACGACAAGATCAATTCACTTACTGAAGAGAACAATGCAAGACTCGTTAATGTAGACGATGTAGCGGTACTTTCTAATGATGCTAAGGCTGCTATGCTTGAAACCCTTAAAGAGGTTGATCCTGCTGTTCTGGCCGAAGCCAAAACCCTTAAAGATTCTATGAATATTGCACTTTCACACAAGCTTAAAAAGCACGTTAGTGAAAGTAATATGGACGAAGAAAGCAACATCTCTGTAAGCATTGACGAGACTGTAGTAATGATCTCTATTGCAGATGAGCTTTTATTCAACACTGCAAGCTTCAGAGTTAGCAACAAGGCTGACAACATTCTTAAGAAGATCGCAGATGTTGTAAATTCTGAGCCAAGCATCTCTGTAATGGTTGAAGGTCACACAGACGATCGTCCGGTAAGAACAGAGCAACTAAGAGGTAACTGGGACCTAAGTGTACTCAGAGCTGCTTCTGTAGTGAACAAGCTTCAGGATGAGTTCGGAATTGCTCCGGAAAAACTTATCGCATCAGGAAGAAGTAGCTACAAGCCAGTTGCAAGCAACGATACTAAAGAAGGTCGTGCACAAAACAGAAGAACAAGAATCGTTATTCTTCCAAATATCGATCAGTTCCTTGCTCTTATGCAAAACAACTAATTGTTGGTTGTAACATAAATGTTAACTGAAAAAGAGGGGATGACAAACATCCCCTCTTTTTTTTGCTATTTAGTTGACGGTTTCAGCTGTTTTATTGCGCTCTGCCCTGCTTTAGGCTTTAGGCTTTACGCTTTAGACATTACGCTTTAAGCTTTAAGCTGAATTCTTCACTCTTCACTCTTTACTACTACTCACTACTCCCTACTCACTACTCCCTACTCCCTACTCACTACTCACTACTCACTACTCCCTACTCACTACTCACTATACTTTACCCCATCATCCCATATTCTGCCTAAAGCTTTTACGCACGGTATGCAGGAGTTTATGTATTTCATGGGTGTCTATGCCCTTGATCTGAGAGATCTCATTCACCGACATCTTCCCAAAGACATAGAGGTCTAGAATATTGGAGGTTTTGTGGGGTAACCACGTATACACCTTATTAAACCTCAGTCGTTCCGATTTTTTAAGGTCTCTTTCAGGATCGGTCAGGTCCAGACTTTTGATCAGGTTCTTTTCGGCATCATCATAGAGAAATACCTGCTTATGTTCATCTTGCTGGTGATAGGAAATATCGTCAAGATCCTCGTTCATCATCAGATCGTCATCAGCATCCATCACGTAATTTTCTTCCAGAGATGCCAATTCTTTACTTAGGATTTCACTGGTACTCATGGTGTTTTTATGAAAGGATTCGTTCTCATACAGGTCATCCAATCTTTTATCGACCAGGGCGAACAAACGAAGTTTTAGCTTCATGTCATCTTCCAGGTCATCTGCCTCATCGTAAAGATCTACAATAGCATCATCGAGAAGTCCGTTGGCCTTATACATATTACGGGGAATTAAACCTGTGGCTTCAGCAACATATAATCGGTGTTTCAAATACGGATAGATATGGGGTGTAACCGAAAGAATTCGTTTGCCGAAATCTTCCGGTGCTTCGGAAGTCGGTTTATTCGTAGTCATAACTGGATTATTTAATGAACGAAGGTTTAGTATTTGCAATTTAATCATTTACAACGACTTAACCTTTGATTTAAAGCCTTTCGCCTTAAAAAAATGCATCCAAAAAACAGGGATAAAAACAAAGTTGAAGCAGAGGTTTTCACCCAAGGGAATAGCGGTACTCCCCTATTTTTCTTTGACGATGATCATGGTGGCCTTAACCCCTGTTGCCAGATTCCATTCTTTGACAGAGATCACATTCCCCTGGTCGTCAAAAACGGCCAGTGCAGCGGTGTTAGGACCCGAACTTCCCTGGTTGAGCGCCTGAAAATCGATCTTATTGAAACCCGGGACCAGGTCTACATATATACCTTTGTATGAAGCGTCCAGCAAAACATTGGGTTGTACGACCTTATCGTTCATAAAAATTCGCACCCGGTCTCCATCAACGTACTGGTGGTCCCTGCAAACGATCTTTACAAACTTCCCATTACTCTTGAAATCTCCCAGGAACTGATTGCTCGTAGCTCCGATCTGGTTCTCACCTTCCGGGGTTTTCACTTTTTTCTTATACCTCTCGCCGGGATCCATGAACTCCTCCCCGATCATAAAGTTCTTTTTTTCTTCGAGGTCGGAAAGCGAAGGGGTGTTCATGTTGTTCCTTCGCAACAAGTTAAGCGTATTGTTGTTATTGTTCTTTTTGGTGTTTATTCCTTCGATCTTGATCGGTGCACCCGGCAGGTCACCCTGGGCCATTGCAGGTACAAGACCGGCAAACAGGAATATAGCCGGTAAGAAGATATGCAGAAATAAACGCTTCATGTAGATGTGTACTTTTTCTGTTTACAGCGAAAATAATGCCAAAGCAGGAAAATAATCCTATGACATGCTGTTAAATTATTATCAAAGCTGCCACTAAGGTGCGCTATCCCCTTTTTCAAGCTGGCGCTGGATCTTTTTAATAGCCGATTCAATGGATTTTTCGGGTTCGATAACATTATAAGGTCCCCAGAAATCGGGATCTGAGAATCCGGAAGCTTCATCAGACAGGATCACCGTAGGGCGCAGACGTTCGCGATTTCGAATGCGCTTGTCGTCGTCATAGGCTTCCCAATCGGTAACCGCCATTTCACTGTTGAGGTAATACTTGGAATTAAAAAGTTTTCCCTTCTTATTCACTACAACGGCCAATTGCACATTGCTATATCCGTAATACCACAAACCATCTTTAATACGATAATCGACCCGGTAAGAGGCATTGGTAAAATACACTTCGGTTCGGGCTGGCCTTTTTTTAACGAGAAGCGCGCTCACCAGATCACGATTTTCCACGTTGAGATTGAATACTGCACTCACCAGCGCATAACTATTCATGTCGATGTAGAGTTTTCCATAATAAAGCGGATCTATAACGTTGGGGCTTTGTTCGAAGTTCACTACATAGACCAGCCTGTTATTGATCTCGGTAGGATTGTCAAAAGAAAACCGATACCCCCCTATCATATCATCCGTGAAGATATTTTCAGGGTACTTCATGATATCGAGATTCAAAGGCGTGTAAGGACCTCCCTGAAGCTTTACAGATACCGTATCCAATCGGTTGTAATTGGTGCTCTTTCGCGATTTGTACAAGGTAATGATATCGTTACGGGAATTGAGATTGGGCTGTTTGTATATATTCACCACAGCTTCCGACAGTGAAGCATCTCTCCTGCGCTTTTTGATGGTTTCCCTGTAAAAGGCGGTCATTTTAACCGGATCTTTTATGGCGACGTCTCCACGTTTCCTGATCATGGTCTTAACCAATTCCAACGCACTCTTGGGCGTGCTTACACTAACCTCCTCCAGGGCAATGGTTGCCGGGGTAAGATAGATAGTATTCCCGTTCCTGGTAAATCTGCTCAGGTTTACGGTTTTCGGCTTATATCCTAAAAAGGACACCACGAGATCGCTCTCTGCCATTTCCAGAGGCACCTTTAACGAAAAGTCGCCTTCTGCGTTGGTTATGGTGCTTATGTTGGAACCTTTTACTGTAAGGGTTGCGAATACCAGCGGTTCACCGGTGGTTTCTCCCAAAACCTTACCTTTAAACTCCTTGACAAGGGTCGAGTCCTGGACCATAGGTATATCGGCTGCCATGGCATGAGATTGCACAGATAGTGCGGTCATGACTACGAATAATAAGAGTGATCTTAAATGTATAGAAAGGGTTGTCATAGCTATAATTTTTTCTCCCCAAAAGATACGAATTTATCTCTTATTTTCAGAGGGATACGAAAAGCGACCGGCCTTACTCAAATTCTTTAGACAGCGTCTGCAGGATCAAAGTAAGGCCGGCCATGAAAACAACCAATCGGTTTTAATGAAAACCCGAAAAAACTACGTTTAAATGAAAGCTACGGCATACGTTAAAAGCTTCCAAAATATTTTCTAAATAGCACTATTGGGGTAAGCAGGTTAAGCTCTTTGATAAGACCAACAGGCAGGTACTTGTTTAAGATGTTGAAGATCAAGGGCAGTGACCTTCAAATACAATTTAAATATACCCTGTACATCTGTAAGAAAAAACTTTATGTTGTGAAGGTCAGGATTTTAGATGTCTAAATGTGAAATAGCATTGTTTCGACCTATAAGTCTGAACCTAAATCACTTAAAGCTAAACTTTAAGTGGAAGTCCGCTCCCCTTGTTTACAGTAGGATTGAATTATAGAGCTGTGAACTGATTTAATTCGAGTTCGACCATTTCCACAAATGCAGCCGGATCTACAGGTTTGGTCATGCACTCTGTAGCTCCTGCTTCAAATAAACGGGGATGAAGCCTGTTTTCTGAGTTATTGGTAAGCACAACAACAGGAAGGCTTTCACGGAAGCGATTACGGGCGATCTTTAAAAGATCAAAGGCGTGCAACCCCGGAAGTTCGAGTCCGCAAATGATCAGGTTAGGATGGTATTCTTTAAGGTAACGCATGGCGCCTTCTCCGTGGTGTACCATTTCTACACGAAAGCCTTTACGACGTAATCTGAACGCGAGAAGGGTGGCCTGCATTTTATCTTCTTCGGCAATGAGTATGAGTTTCTTGTCAGGCATAGATGCTCTTGAGTTGTTGCTGAATTTCAGCGTTTACCAATTTGTATTCTGTTTCAAAATCCTTAAGCAATCTTTCCAATACGATCAGGGTGTCTAATTGCTGACACTCGTGTTCGATAATATCCAGAAAGTCAAGCAGGCTCTGAGCATCGATCATCAACAAGCTGTTTCTCAACCTGTGGCTTACTCTTGAGAGTGAATACCGGTCTTTGGCCTTTAAATACACTCTGGCGGTAGTGAGAAACTCCTCAACGCGCTCATCGAGCAATTGCAATAACTCCTCCAGGTGCTGGCGGTCGTTCAGGCAATATTCAAATAGCTTTGAAATATTGGCAAGCTGATTTTTTTCTGTTGTGTTCGACATAAATCAATTCAGGTTTTTGGGGGCTATTCACAGCAGGTATCACAGCTCTAAGGCGAGCCTGTTTTACCTGCCAAGTAATCATACTTATAAAATAATGGCATAACCCATAGCCTTCAAAAATTATGTTGTGAACGTTTACTTTTTGTATGTGAAAGCTATTTAGCGGTATTTTCAGAGCAGCGGCCACACCAGACCATACAAAAATAGCGCCCTTATAAAGAGCGCTATTTTGCTGTAATTCGTTGTTTTTTAGTTGTTTTTACGGAGGTCATTCCCGGGGAAGTTCATCATCCCCTCACTCTGAGCGATCAGAGAAGAAACAGTGGCATCTCCCGTAACATTTACTACGGTACGACACATATCAAGGATACGGTCTACCGGAAGTATGATGGCGATCCAGGCCGGATTAAGCCCTACCGATTGCAGCACGATGATAAGCATAACCAAACCTGCACTTGGTACTGCTGCAGATCCTATCGACGCCAGGGTTGCTGTAAGTACAATGGTAAGCTGCTGACCAATGGTAAGATCGATCATATGTAACTGAGCCAGAAAAACTACAGCCACTGCCTGATAAAGACAGGTTCCATCCATATTTACTGTAGCTCCAATGGGGAGCACAAAGCTGGTGATCTTTTTGTCTACCCCCATATTATCCTCAACACATTCCATGGTCACAGGCAGGGTGGCTGCGCTACTTGAAGTAGAAAAAGCAAGGGTTTGAGCGGGACTTATCGCTTTAAAGAATCCGGTATACGAGACCCCTTTGATAAAGAGTTTTATGATGATCGGATAGATCACAAAGATCATGAGCATTAATCCAACAAATACCGCTAGTGAATACCAGCTAAGACCCTTAAAGATCTCTGTGATCTTACCAAGGTCGTCTCCGGCCATTTTGCTTACTACTCCGGCTAAAAGTGCGAATACGAAAAATGGTGCTGCTCGCATTACGAGGTCAACCATTTTAAGGAATACCTCCATGACCCCGTCTACAAACGACATTACGGGCTGCGCCTTATCCCTCGGAATGAACAATAAACTTATACCAAAGAACAAAGCGAAAAAGATCACCTGTAGCATGAGTCCGTTATCACCCAGAGAAATAAAAATGTTTTGTGGCACCATATCTACCAGGGGCTGAAGCGGTCCTGCTTCTTTCGCCTGGTTGGCGGTTTCCATTTTTTCCTTAACGGTTGCATCGGCCAGATCGGCTTTAGAAAGCTCGTAGATCTCCTGTGCCCGTTGAGAGAATTCAGGGTTCTTGAGGTAATTTACCCCGTCTTTGATCTCCAGGTTCTGAGAAGCGGCCCAGAGCTCGTAACTAATTCGGTTATCGATACGGCTTTGCTCATCGATAAGCTTCCCGGGTTTCATCAGGTTTACTAGGGTGAGTCCTACCGCTACAGACAGTAAGGTAGTGGCCAGGTAGGCTAACAGGGTCTTCCCTCCCATTCTACCGAGGCTTGAAGGGTCACCGATGTTGGCTACACCATTAATGATTGAAAATAATACAAGAGGAACGGCGATGAGCTTAAGAAGGTTGATAAAGATAGTCCCGAAAGGAGCTATCCAATTGATCGTAAATTCACTCCATTCGAATATTCCGGATAATACTGCCCAGACAATACCGAGAACGAGCCCGATAATGATCTGCCAGTGCAAAGCAAGTTTCTTCATTGAATACTTTAGGGTTATTTTTTATTACTTCGTTTAATAAGCATATGGTCGGCCAGAACCAATGCGGCCATGGCCTCAACAATAGGGACAGCACGTGGCACTACACAGGGGTCATGTCTTCCTTTACCCTGCATTTCGACAGCGTTTCCGTCTTTATCGATGGTGGTTTGTTTTTGCATGATGGTAGCCACGGGTTTGAAAGCTACCCTGAAATAGATATCCATCCCATTACTAATACCTCCTTGTATACCTCCCGAAAAATTGGTTTTTGTGGTTCCATCGGCATTATAGAGGTCGTTGTGCTGGCTTCCGCGCATGGCAGCACCATTAAAACCGCTACCGTATTCAAATCCTTTTACAGCGTTAATGGAGAGCATGGCCTTTCCCAGCTCGGCGTGTAATTTGTCAAAGGCCGGTTCTCCAAGCCCTGATGGTAATCCGCGTACCACACAGGTAACCACGCCACCTACGGTATCACCATCTTTGCGAACCTCGCGAATATAGGCTTCCATCTTTTCGGCCATCGTGGCGTCCGGACAACGAACAGCATTGGTTTCTGTAACCTCCAGATCAAGTTCCTGGTAGGGTGTTTTCATTTCGAGGGTACCTACAGCCGAAACGTAGGCCTTGATCTCAACCCCGTCCAGAAACTGGCGGGCTATAGCCCCTGCCACTACCCTGCTGGCCGTTTCCCTGGCCGAGCTTCTTCCACCACCGCGATAATCACGTATACCGTATTTATCGTCGTACACCTTATCGGCGTGAGACGGACGGTATTGGTCTTTGATATGGGAATAATCGCCGGAGCGCTGATTGGAATTCTCGATGACGAAACCAATGGGAGTTCCCGTTGTTTTACCTTCAAAAATACCTGATAAGATTCGAACCCGGTCCGGTTCTTTACGCTGTGTTACGATAGCCGATTGCCCGGGCTTTCTTCGGTCTAAATGCCATTGGATCTGGTCGAGATCAAGGTCGATCCCTGCCGGACATCCATCTACGACACCGCCCAGAGCCTCCCCGTGAGACTCACCGAAAGTGCTTATTTTAAAAAGATTTCCAAAGGTATTTCCTGCCATTCAGTTGGTTTTTAAACAAAAATAGACGTTAAACCCAATAATCAAAAATTTAAGCTGGTTATCGTAATTTAAACTTATTCACACCAATTTAATGCGGGGTTAACCAAAGTGTCACAAACCGTTAAACCTCAGTTAATTCGTTTTGAACTGCAGTTTTATTACTTGCATTCAAACCAATTTGATCTTGAAAAAGCGAAGAACAGAACTTGTCGTACTTTCGGATATCCACCTAGGGACCTATGGATGCCATGCAGGTGAATTACTATCCTACCTGAACAGCGTACAACCTGAAATCCTGGTGCTTAACGGGGATATCATTGATGTATGGCAATTCAGAAAACGCTATTTTCCGAAGGAACACTTACAGGTGATCAAGAAGATCCTGGATATGGCAGCCAAGGGCACCAAGGTGTATTATATCACTGGAAACCATGATGAGATGTTCAGAAAGTTCACCGATCTCCACATCGGTAATATTCATGTAGTGAATAAATTAGTGCTCGATCTCGACGGAAAAAAGGCCTGGATCTTTCACGGGGATGTTTTCGACGCCTCGATCCAACACGCCAAGTGGATCGCTAAACTCGGTGGTTGGGGGTACGAGCTGCTCATTCGAGTGAATACGCTCCTGAACGCAGCATTGCTGTTTATGGGGAAAGAGCGGTATTCCCTAAGCAAGAAGATCAAGAACAGCGTGAAGAAGGCCGTGAAATACATTGATGATTTCGAGCAGGTTGCAGCCGACCTTGCTATTGACAATGGCTATAAATACGTGGTTTGCGGTCACATACATCAACCCCAGATGATACGTAAGGTTAACGATAAAGGCACCTGTTTATACCTGAACTCGGGAGATTGGATAGAAAATCTCACCGCCCTGGAGTATTCGAGAAAACAATGGGAATTGTACCGATTCAAAAATGATAAGCTCAGTCCGTTCTTTGCAGATCAAAATCTCAAGGAGATGGATTACAAAGACCTTTTGGCTGCGATCACCATTACTCCCCGTCTCTAGGATTTCATTTGCAAGGCGTTACCCCTCTACACTTTGAGTGCCTCCCTAAGAACGCTTACAGGGTGTTTTGCAGTTCTTTTTGTTCCATCGTAGATCTGATGGCGGCAACTGTTCCCGTTCGCTGCAATGATCACCTCCGGTCCGCTTTTGCGTATGGCCGGAAATAACCGTTGTTCTCCTATTTTCATGCTCACCTCGTAATGCTCCTTCTCATATCCAAACGATCCTGCCATCCCGCAACAGCCGGAATTGATCATACTTACGGTGTAGTTTTGAGGGATGTTTAGCATATCAAAGGTCGAACGAATATCAGACAGTGCCTTTTGATGGCAATGTGCATGGTATTTTACGGTACGTTTTTCTGTAGTGAACATTTCGGCCTTGATCGCTCCCTTTCTTGACTCTCCGGCAAAGAACTCCTCTAGGGTAAAAGCCCTTTTGGCAATGCTCTGTACCAGATTCTTATCGGAGGCCATTCGCAAGAAATCGTCTCTGAATCCGAGAATAGCCGAAGGCTCTATACCAACGACCGGAAGTTCCGGTTCCCCTAGCTTTTCCAGAGTATCCAGAAGATTGTCGATGCATTTTTTTGCTTCAGGAAGAAAGCCTTTAGAGATGAAGGTTCTGCCGCTATCCCCGAACAAGAGTACCGGCTCGTATCCCAAAGCTATAAGCAAAGAAATCGCGTCTTTAGCAACATTGGAATCCAGATATTCACTGAACTCATCAATGTAAAGAATGAGTTTTTGGACGGTCTCCCTGCCCTTTAACTCGTTTAACCGATAGCGCTCCAGGTTACATTTTTTGATCTCCGGCAGGCGTCGTTGCGGGGCTATTCCTCCGAATCGTGTGATCAATCCGGCGGTTATTTTGTTGTTTATCAGCAACGGGGCATGAGCCGCCCATTTATTAAGCACGCCACTGTAAGCAAAGAGTTTATCCCGGAGGTTGCGGCCATTGGCTTTTTGGTATTGATGTAAAAACTCGGCCTTATATGCGGCCATGTCTATGTTTGAAGGACATTCGCTGGCGCAGGCCTTACAGCTCAGGCAGAGATCAAGCACCTCTTTTAAATCCTTGCTGTTAAAGCGATCGGTCTTTTCTTTATCACTGAGCACTTCTCTCAGCGCATTGGCCCTGGCTCGGGTAGTGTTCTTCTCTTCACGGGTAGCGTGATAGCTGGGGCACATGGCTCCGTTGCTTCGTTCTGTCTTGCGACAATCGCCACTTCCGTTGCACTTTTCTACCGCCTTAAGGAGTCCCTGTGAGTCTGAGAAATCCATAAAGGTATCTATAACGGGCTCTTTCCTGTCGGTTTCATACCGCAGGTGGGTATCCATGGCGACGGGATCTACGATCTTACCGGGATTGAACAGGTTCAAAGGATCAAACGCCCTCTTAACGCCACGAAGTAATTGGTAGTTATCCGTTCCAATAAACATGGTGATAAACTCCGAGCGAACCCTTCCCTCGCCGTGTTCCCCCGACATAGCGCCTCTGTATTTCTTTACCAAATGTGCTACTTCTGTGGTGATGGCGCGGAATTGTTTCACCCCTTCCCGCTTCTTTAAATTGAGAATGGGACGCAAATGAAGTTCTCCTGCTCCGGCATGAGCGTAGTATACAGCCTCCTGCCCATAAGATGCCATTAAGGCCTCAAATTCGTCAATATAATCACTGAGATCGTCTATGCTAACCGCAGTGTCTTCAATACAGGCCACCGCTTTTTTATCACCTACGATATTGCCCAGTAGTCCGAGACCGGCCTTTCTGAGCTCTAAGGCCTTGTTTATTTCTGCTCCCTTAAGTTCAGGGCAGGCATAAGCGTTGGTTGCATGATAAAGTGTATCGAGCAACCTCACCTTCTGAGCTTCCAGGTCGCTCTCGTTATCGCTGCAGAGCTCCAATAACAAGATAGCCTTGGGGTCGTCTTTAATAAAAAAGCGATTGGGTGCCTGGGATTTATTGTTCTTCGTACAGTCCAGGATCACCTTATCCATCATTTCACAGGCATAAAGGTCGTGCTCCATAAGTGGTTTTACGGCCTTACACGTATCGTGAATGCTGTTAAAATGAGCAGCGATCATGGTTCGCTGTTTAGGTGGTTGCAGGTCCAGCTGAAGGGTAATACTGGTGATCAGGCCAAGGGTGCCTTCACTTCCGGAGATCAATTTTGCGAGGTTAAATGTTTCTCCGTTGGGATCAAATGGCTTCATGCCACAGATCATATCAATGGCATACCCGGTATTTCTGCGATGAATGTCTGCCTTTGGATATCCTTCTGCTATCCGCTTGCGAACCTCAGGGTCCCGTAATTCGCGGTCAAAGAACCTGTAGATCTCACCCTCCTTATCATCCTGAGCCAGTTTGGCTGCATAGGCCGTTGGAGACAACGCACCAAAAGTCACTTCACTCCCATCACTCAGAACCATATCTACTTCGAGCACCTTATCGCGGGTAACGCCGTATTTTATAGATGTAGATCCTGAAGAGTTATTCGCCGTCATACCACCGATCATACAGCGGTTGGAGGTAGAGGTATTAGGGCCAAAGAACAAGCCGCTGGAGGCGATCTCAGCATTGAGTTCGTCCCTGATGATCCCTGGCTGTACCTTTATCTTGCGTTCTTCAGGGAGAAATTCGAGAATGCGATCGAAATACCTTGACAGATCGACCACGACCCCATTACCTACACACTGCCCTGCCAGGGAAGTCCCTGCGGCACGCGGAATAAGCGATGTGCCTTGCTCCTGAGCATAGGCCACCAGAGTTTTCAGGTCTTCGACAGTTTTTGGATAGGCTACCGCCTGAGGGATTTCCCTGTATACGGACGCATCTGTTGCATAGAGCATTCGGTGGAGGTCATCGGTATAAAATTCTCCTGAAAACGTATCTTTTATTGCTTTTTGGTGCAGAATTTCTTTCATCTATTTGGTGACCTGAGTAATTTCAATGTAAATTCGTCGTTAAAATAGGAAAACACAAAATCAATTATAATGAAAAAGTTACTTTTCTTTTTGGTGCTTTTTGGAGGAATGATCTCCTTCGCTCAGGCACAACGTATTTCTCCAAATGCCCTTGGATTAAGACTGGGCGACAGCGATGGTTTTGGTGCAGAGATCTCGTACCAGCGTGCACTTGGTGACGCTAACCGACTGGAAGTCGATCTTGGATGGAGAGACAGCAACAACTGGGATGCCTTTAAACTCACCGGACTCTACCAGTGGGTAATGCCACTTGATGGGAATTTTAACTGGTATGTTGGAGCCGGTGGTGGTCTGGGAAGTTATGACTACGATAACGGCTTTGATCTTGACCCTGATCTTGACGATAGTGGAACGTTTATTTTCGTAGCCGGTGATATCGGGATCGAATACAACTTTGACATCCCCTTATTATTGTCCTTAGATTTCCGTCCGGAACTAGGTTTCGGAGATTTCAACGATGACCTTGATTTTGATATCGCACTAGGGGTGCGCTATCAATTCTAATACATATTGCACACGATACCAAAAGTCCCGGTCCCAGGATCGGGGCTTTTTTTGTTAATTCGCTTTGCTGTGGAGCGCGATATGTTAAATTTGCAGAAACCCATAAATCAAATTTAAGATCTCATGAAAAAGATCCTTACAATTCTCGGTTTCGCCGCCCTTTTCGGGAGCTGTGCAGAAACCCCTGAAAACGCCTATAAAATAGACATTACTGCTGCCGGTGTAGCAGACAGCACCAGCATCTATATCCAGAAAGTAAATGCCGGTTCACAAGCCGAAATGCTAGATACCCTCATGGTTATTGGTGAAAAAGCCCACTACGAAGGTGTTGCTGCCAAGCCAGGCCTTCACGCCATGATCGTGGAGAACATCAGAGGAGGGTTCCCGTTCTTTATTGAGGCCGGTGATATCGATATTACCATATACAAAGATTCTGTAGCTAAATCGCTTGTAACCGGAACCCCGACCAACCAGGATGCAGTGACATTTACCGAAAACAGAAGCAACCTGGAAAAGCGTTTTATGTCTATCCAGGAACAAATGCGCGAGGCTACGAACAAAAGAGATACGGTAAGCATTAACGTGATGCGCGAGACCTATAACGAGCTTCGCGAAGATGCTCAGGAGATGAACTACAACTTTGTAAAGGAGAATCCTTCTTCTTTATTCTCTGCTGTATTGCTAGCCAATATGTTGCGTTCAAAATCGCAACCAATGGATACCATTGATGTATTGTTCAATGCGTTTGATGAAGAGGTGAAATCTTCAGATTTTGGAGTGTTCATTAATGAAACTCTGGAAACCGTGAATAAGGTAAAGATCGGCGCCAAGGCTCCTGAATTTTCTGCACCTACTCCTGAAGGTAAGGAACTTGCTTTGAAAGACGTCCTTGGAAAGGTGACCATCATAGATTTCTGGGCCGCCTGGTGTCAGCCTTGCCGCAAGGAGAATCCCAACATGGTAAAGCTTTACGAAGCCTACCACGACAAAGGGCTTAATATGATCGGAGTGTCTCTGGACCGCACCAAAGAAGACTGGTTGAAGGCCATTGAGGAAGACGGACTTCCATGGTACCAGATCTCACATCTTCAGGCAGGGAACGATCCTATTGCACGTATGTACAATGTAACCAGTATTCCCGCGACTTTCGTTCTGGATGAGAACGGGATGATCATTGCTAAAGGATTAAGAGGTGAAGCTCTTGAGGCTAAGATCGCCGAATTGCTGCCATAAGTAATTTCAGCCTGCAAATACCAAAGGCGTTCCTTTCCGGGAACGCCTTTTTTTTTCACTATTTCAGGTCCTGAACCAACCGGACCTTAGCGATGACCTCTATTTCGCCCATGGCAAAGGCTTCTCCTGCCCCACCACTGCTCTCGTCCATGGCCATACGGTAAACCGGCGCCGGATCATGAGCACCGAGCTCTTCGAGCTTCATGAAGTCTCCCGTTTTACGCCCCATGGCCGCTGCGTAACCTTTAACCTTTTTCATGGCGTTAGAAACTGCTTTGCTACGCGCCTGATCTTCGAAGGTTTCGCGATCGGAGTGTCCGAAAACAACCCTTTCGATCTGGTTCACCCCGGAAGCCAGTAAGGCTGCGGTAATTTCTTCGTATTGGGTTAGTTGATGAATACGCACCATAAGACTTTGGTTAGCGTAATAGGTTTCTTCCTTCTTCCTGTGATCGTAATTTTTATGCAGGTTGAGCCTTTTGGTTTGTACATCTTTTTTATCGATCCCCATGCTGTAGAGCATATCCAGGAGTTGCATCACGAGGCTGTCGTTCTCCTTTTTAACCAGGGCTACCTCCTGCCCTTCTGTTCTGATCCCGAAATATAGATCGGCACGATCCGGAACCACGCGCACGATCCCTTCTCCGGTTACGGTAATGGTCGAAACATCAGATCCCTGGGCCTGTAGTGTGATGAGGCTGAAAAAGCCCAATGCGAAAGCGATAAGAATTCTTTTCATAATAAAGGTGTTTTCACCTTCCTAAGCAATTCATATGCCAGAATTAGATCTTCCCGGTCTTTTCCATGATAAACAGGATCACAATGGGAATGGCCAGCAAAACCACCATGAGGGTTTCTTCGACCAGAAGGGAGGGCATGAATAAAAGGGTGGTGAGGTAACCTCCTATGGCGCCTCCAAAATGCGCCGTATGGCCGATATTCCCCAGGCGATTCTTCATTCCGTAGATCGAATAGAGCAAATACCCGATCCCGAAGATGTACGCCGGGATAGGAATCGGAATAAAGAACAGAAACAATTTCATATCCGGTCTCAGGAGAATGGCCGCGTAGAGGATCCCTGTAACTGCACCACTGGCTCCTACAGCACTGTAGTGGTATTCGTCCTTATGAAATATCATGGCGAGCAAACTCCCGGCTATCAGGGAAAGCATATAAATGAGTAAGAATTTCTCAGAGCCAAAATACCCGATCACAATAGGGGCAAAAAAATACAGGGTGATCATGTTGAATAAAAGGTGGGTGAAATCAACATGCAAAAACCCTGAGGTGATGGTTCTGATGTACTCTCCACGCTGTATGGCCCCGATATTGAATTTATAACGTTCAAAAAAACTAAAGTCATTGAACCCTTTTATAGAGGCGATAACATTGGCCGCAATGACCAGGAGCATACTTATATTCATTTTTCCTGATTGGTTTATGATCAAATATATAAATTTGCCCAAAACTATTCTGAATGCAATTACTGGTCTATTTGCTGTTATATCCATTGCTTTGGGTAATTTCCATACTTCCTTTTCGTTTGTTCTACCTGGTGTCGGATGCTGTTTGTTTTCTGGTATACAGGGTCATTGGGTATCGCAAGAAGGTGGTTCGGGGTAATCTCGAGCTGTCGTTCCCTGAAAAAAGCAAGGAGGAGCTGGATATCATAGAAGCACGTTTTTATACCCATATGGTAGACCTTTTCCTGGAGATGATCAAATCGATGACCATTTCCAAAGAAGAAATGCTGAAACGTTTTCAGTATACCAATATCGAACTCCTTCATAAATATGAGCAGGAAGGTAAAAGCATCATTTTGCTGGCCGGTCATTATGCCAGCTACGAATGGCTTATGTCTCTTGGGTATCTTATTCAACACGAAGGGCACGCCATTTATGCACCTTTATCTAATAAATACTTCGACCGCCTGGTAAGACGTATCCGTTCAAGGCATAATGCGTTTCTGGTGTCGCGTTACAGAGCCATTGAAACCATTCAATCGCATTTAAAGAACGGCACCCTGGCCATATATGGGTTTGCGAACGACCAGTCGCCTCAGCCGCATAAAGCACACTACTGGAGGCCCTTTATGGGGGTTACTGTACCGGTTTTTACCAACGCAGAACGACTGGCAAAGAACCTGGATATGACCGTAATGTATATTGGGGTTGAAAAGGTCAAGCGAGGCTATTATCGCGCAACGCTTAAATTATTGTCGGACGATCCGAAATCGGTTCCTGATTATAAGATCACCGATGAATATACTGAATTGCTGGAAGCGCAGATCAGAAAGGATCCCGCATATTATCTGTGGACCCATAACCGATTTAAGCATAAAGATAAGGCTCCGGCGGCATTGAAATAACACCACCGGAACCTTAGGTATGCTCTTTGTTAGTCCAGACCGGCGATCGCTTTGATCTCTCCGATCACCTTGTCGGCCACTTGATCGGCCATCTCCTGGTCAGGAGCTTCGGTATAGATACGGATAATGGGCTCGGTATTCGATTTTCTGAGGTGTACCCAATGGTCGGCAAAATCGATCTTTACTCCGTCAATGGTGGTCACCTTTTCATTGCTGTATTTCTCTTCCATAGCAACAAGCAGTTGGTCTACATCCAGCTCCGGTGTGAGTTCGATCTTCTTTTTGCTCATAAAGTATGAAGGATAACTTTTGCGAAGCTCGCTTACCTTCATCTTTTTCTCTGCCAGGTGGGTTAAAAATAAGGCCACTCCAACCAGCGCATCGCGACCATAGTGACTTTCCGGGTAAATGATACCTCCATTACCTTCGCCCCCGATCACGGCATTGTTCTTTTTCATGAGCTCGACCACGTTCACCTCTCCAACGGCAGAAGCCTCATAGCTACCTCCATGCGCTTCGGTAACATCGGCCAGTGCTCTCGATGATGACATGTTAGAGACCGTGTTGCCTTTTGTTTTACCTAATACGTAATCTGCACAAGCCACAAGGGTATATTCTTCTCCGAACATGGTACCGTCCTCGCTAATAAAGGCCAAACGATCTACATCAGGGTCAACGACCACACCGAGGTCGGCTTTCTCGGCAACGACCTTCTCCATGATGTCTCCAAGGTGTTCTTTTAGCGGTTCCGGATTGTGAGGGAAATGTCCGGTAGGCTCGCAGAACAGCTCCACTACGTCTACTCCCAACGCTTTCAGCAGGGCAGGAATAGCGATACCTCCTGTAGAGTTCACCCCATCTACCACGACCTTAAAGCCGGCAGCTTTTACCGCATCGGCGTCAACCAACTTAAGATCGAGAACCGATTGGATGTGTCGCTCTATATAATCGTTCACCGGGGTTATGGTTCCCAGGTCATCGACCTCTGCAAAGTCATAAGCACCTTTCTCGGCGATCTCGAGGATCTGCTTACCATCGTTACCACTCAGAAATTCTCCCTTTTCATTAAGCAATTTAAGGGCGTTCCATTGTTTCGGATTGTGACTGGCAGTAAGGATGATACCGCCGTGCGCCTTTTCTTTGGGCACAGCGATCTCTACCGTAGGCGTGGTCGAAAGTCCGAGATCGGTAACATCGATACCTAAACCTGTCAGGGTAGCACTTACCAGGTTTTGTATCATCGCACCAGAAAGTCTGGCGTCTCTGCCGATAACCACTTTAAGTCGATCTCCCGGGTTGTTCTCTCTTAACCAGCTACCATAAGCACCTGCAAATTTCACAGCATCCAGGGGGGTAAGGTTATCGCCCTGTTGCCCGCCAATGGTACCTCGTATTCCTGAAATTGATTTTATTAACGTCATGTCATTTCCATTTTGTTATTGCAAATATACAATTCCACAGCCCTTTTGTTTGGGCCTTATTCGTATTTTAGACCGATGAACTTTTTAGCGCACATCTACTTGTCTGGAAATAAGGACGCTGTTAAAGTGGGCAATTTTATGGCCGATAGTATCCGTGGCAAAAAATACCTGGACTATGCGCCTGACCTCCAAAAAGGGATCTTACTGCACCGCTTTATCGATTCGTATACCGATGCACATCCCGTGTTTCGTGCGAGCACCAAGCGCTTACACGCGAACTACAGTCATTACAGTGGGGTGATCGTAGATATCTATTACGATCATTTTCTGGCCAGCAACTGGCAAGATTACTGCGAAACTCCCCTACTGGAATACACCGTTGATTTTTACGAAACCCTCGGGCAATTTTACGCGGTACTGCCCTTAAATGTAAAGAAGTTCATGCCCTATCTCATTGCCGATAACTGGTTGTACACCTATGCAGAGATCGATGGGGTGGCCAGGGTGTTGGACGGTATGAACAGAAGAACCGGCAAGCGTTCTGGTATGCATCGCGCTGTAGAAGACCTGGAAGCACATTACGACGCCTTTGAAGGGGAATTCAAAGTGTTCTTTGAAGACCTTAAAAAGGCAGCCAACGATAAACTCATACAACTGGAAAATTAAATTTTATGAAGAAAAACCTACTCCCTCTATTACTCATCTTCTTGCTTATTCTACAAGGTTGCAATACCTTACAGCGTTCGGCTGCACCTTATACCGCCGAGCATGCCATGGTGGTTAGCGCCCGTCCGGAAGCATCGGCCCTGGCCCTGGAAACCATCCGGAATGGAGGTAATGCCTTCGATGCCATGGTGGTTACCCATCTCACCCTTGCTGTGGCTTATCCTTTTGCAGGAAACCTCGGCGGTGGTGGCTTTGTGGTCTACAGAATGGCCGATGGCGAAAAAGGGAGTCTTGATTTTCGTGAAAAAGCGCCTGCTGCTGCTCACAGAGATATGTACCTGGATGCCGAAGGGAATGTGATCCCGGGTAAAAGTACACTGGGCGCCACTGCCGCAGGTGTTCCCGGTAGTTTAAAAGGGCTCTCAGAAGCGCATGCCCGCTTTGGGAAATTGCCCTTTCATGAATTGCTGGATCCGGCTATAGCCCTCGCCGAAAACGGGGTGATCATTACTGAAAAACAAGCCAGCACCCTGAATCGTTACCGCGATCTTATTGTAGAGGTTAATGGAGAAGAAACCCTGTTCGCCCAAAATTTAAAGGCAGGAGACACCCTCCGGCAACCTGCACTTGCCAACACTTTAAAAACGATAAAAAAGGAAGGCGTAGATGCCTTTTATAACGGAAGTATTGCCGCTACCCTGGCCGATTTCATACAAGAACAAGGCGGATATATAACTCGGGAAGACCTTAAGAATTATGACGTCGCCTGGAGAGAAGCTGTCTTTTTCAGCTATCGCGACCTGGAAGTGATCTCCATGGCGCCACCCAGCAGTGGTGGGATCACCCTGGCGCAGATCATGAAAATGGTTGAACCCTTTTCTATCAGGGAGTTTAAACACCATTCCCCTGAGATGGTTCAACTATTGGTTGAAGCGGAAAAAAGAGCTTTTGCCGATCGTAATCACTACCTTGGTGACCCTGATTTTGTGACCATCCCGGACGATATCTTATTAAGTGAGGCCTATCTTAAAGACCGTATGGCTTCCTTTGAATTTGGAACCCCTACCCCTTCCACAGAAATAGCCAGAGGAGAAATTAATTTTGCTGAAAGTATGGAAACCACCCATTATTCCATCGTCGATGACCAGGGGAATGCCGTGTCGGTGACCACCACCCTGAATGGGGCCTACGGATCAAAACTCTTCTGTGATGAGCTTGGATTCTTCCTGAATAATGAAATGGACGATTTTAGTGCTAAACCCGGTGTGCCGAATATGTTCGGTCTTACCGGTGCAGAGGCCAACAGTATTGCCCCTGGAAAACGCATGCTTAGCAGTATGACCCCAACCATAGTCGAAAAAGACGGTAAATTGGCCATGGTTATAGGAACGCCCGGAGGGTCTACTATTATCACTTCGGTGTTGCAAACTATACTCAATGTTTACGATTTTGATATGAACATGCAGGAGGCCGTAGATGCCGGACGCTTTCACCATCAATGGAAACCCGATGTTATCCGTATGGAGCCCGGATTGTTCCCCAGGTCCCTGATCAGAAAACTGGAGCGCATGGGCTATACCATCAACCAGGAAGATAATCGCATCATTGGGAAGGTCGATGCCATTCTGGTTCGTGAAGACGGAACACTGGAAGCCGGAGCCGATAAACGTGGTGATGATGCAGCAAAAGGTTATTAACTTAGTAGCATGAAAAAGATCATAAAACGCATACTTGTATTTCTGTTATTTGTGCTGTTGCTCGGAGGGGTAGCCTATTTTGTTTACAACGAACCCCTGCCGCAGGGTGAAAAAGGGCCTGCAGCAGAGGCACTGGCTAATAAGATGCTCAAGGCGGTAAATGCGGTGAACTACAACAAAACCCGCTTCATGGAATGGGATTTTAACGGCATACATCGCTATAAATGGGATCGCCAAAAACAAATAGCCGAAGTGTTCTGGGACGAAAACCGCGTCGTGCTCAACCTTAACGATTACGCTAAGAGCCAGGTTTACAGGAACGGCGTTCGCATTCACGATGAAGAAAATCACGCTATCATCGCAGATGCTGTAGATTACTTTAACAATGATTCTTTCTGGCTGGTAGCACCGTTCAAGGTATTTGATAAAGGTGTAGAAAGACGCCTGGTGAAAACCGAAGAATACGGCGATGCCTTACTGGTTACCTATACTTCCGGAGGCTCTACGCCCGGCGATTCCTACCTGTGGCTTTTAGACGATAAAGGTTTTCCTGTAGCGTTTAAAATGTGGGTGCGCATCATTCCTGTCGGAGGCGTAAAAGCAGGGTGGAAACAATGGAAGGTCACCGAAACCGCCACTTACCTCCCTACCGGCCACAAACTCCTTTTCTTTAATTTGAAGCTCAATGATGTTCGCGCCTATGGAACCATTGAATAGATCGAACAATACCCTGGTCGATGTGGTGGTGCTTACCGACCACCGTTATGTGGCCCCGGAACAGACCAATGATTACATTAACAACGTACTCCATGAAGATGCTATCGTGGTAAAGGCGTTGAAACAACGGGGACTGCGTGTGGAGCGCAGATCGTGGGATGACGACCAATTTAAATGGGAAAATGCAGGGGTTTTGCTCTTCCGTACCACCTGGGATTATTTTGACCGGTTTGCCGAGTTTGCCCCTTGGTTGAAGAAAGTGTCGGAAAGCTGCATCCTTGTAAATCCGCCGGAAGTACTGCACTGGAACATCGATAAACACTACTTGAACGACCTGAAGTCTGGCGGCATCAATATTCCTCCTACCGTGATCATTGAAAAGGTTGACGCATGTGACCTGAAAGCGCTCCTTAAAGACAAAAAATGGTCTGAAGCAGTGGTTAAACCCTGTGTTTCGGGAGCCGGAAGACATACGTACAAGATCTCGGAAAGCCACACTGAAAGCACCCAGCAAGTCATGGATGAACTCTTGACCCGGGAAGCAATGATGGTTCAGGAGTTTCAGAGAAACATCGTAGATCGGGGAGAGCTATCGCTTATGATCATTGACGGCATTTACACGCATGCGGTACTCAAGAAGGCCCGGGAAGGCGAGTTCAGGGTACAGGACGATTTTGGTGGTAGCGTTCATCCCTATGAACCTACAAACGAGGAGATCAGGTTTGCCAAAGATTGTGTTAAGGCCTCAGGTTTTGACCTTGCCTATGCCAGGGTGGATATCTTCAGGGACAACAAAGGGCAGTTATGCCTTGCGGAGCTGGAACTCATCGAACCGGAATTATGGTTCCGGTTTCATCCGGAAGCAGCAGAGGTTCTGGCAGCGGGTATCACCCGAAAATACTTTTCTGAAGGATGAACTGCCGGAGTTCGGACTTCTAAATTAACGATCAAATATGTAACTTCGCATCTTTGCTCTCTATATGACCGATTTTGAAGAAAATATTGAAGTTAAAGGCGCCAGGGTTCACAACCTCAAGAATATAGACGTTACCATACCTCGTGAAAAGCTGGTGGTGATCACCGGATTGTCGGGAAGTGGGAAATCGTCTTTGGCCTTTGATACCATATATGCCGAAGGACAGCGCAGGTATATCGAAACCTTTAGTGCCTATGCCAGGCAGTTTCTTGGCGGACTGGAGCGTCCGGATGTCGACAAGATCGACGGACTCTCTCCTGTGATCGCCATTGAGCAGAAGACCACCTCCAGGTCTCCGCGATCTACCGTGGGTACCATTACAGAGATCTACGATTTTCTACGTCTTTTATTCGCAAGGGCTGCAGACGCCTACTCCTACAATACAGGAGAGAAGATGGTGAGCTATAGCGATACGCAGATCTGCGATCTCATTCTAAAGGATTTTGCAGGCAAGCGCATCAATATCCTCGCTCCCGTGATCAAAAGCCGTAAAGGACACTACCGTGAGCTTTTCGAGCAGATATCCAAGCAAGGATTTGTAAAAGTGCGGGTAGATGGCGAGGTTCGGGATCTCGAGAAAGGCATGAAGGTAGACCGCTATAAGACCCACGACATTGAGATCGTCATTGATCGTTTAGCGGTAGACGCCGACTCTGCCGAGGCTTCCAAGCGCGTCATGGAGACCATCAATACAGCTATGTATCACGGAGATGATGTACTCATGGTCATGGACCACGATACAGGAGCTACACGGTATTTTAGTCGAAATCTTATGTGCCCCACCAGTGGTATTTCTTATCCCAATCCGGAGCCGAATACCTTCTCATTTAACTCTCCAAAGGGGATGTGCCCTACCTGTAGCGGATTGGGGGTCGTACACGAGGTGAATAGGAATAAGGTGATCCCGGACCCTGCTGTGAGTATAAAGAACGGGGGGATCGCCCCTCTGGGGAATTACAAACGCTCGTGGATCTTCAAGCAGATCGAGACCATTGCACAGCGGTTTAGTTTTGAACTAACCACTCCCCTTTCTGAAGTTCCTGAAGAGGCTATAACCATGATCCTGGAAGGCGGAAATGAAAAATTTTCTGTTTCGTCAAAGACGTTGGGAGTTACCAGAGATTATAAAATAGATTTCGAAGGGATCGAACGCTTTATCAAGAGCCAGTATGAAGATAGTGGCTCAGCCTCTATAAAACGCTGGGCCAAAGAGTATATGGACCAGATCGAGTGTCCGGAATGCGAAGGTTCGCGCCTTCGCAAAGAATCGCTCTACTTTAAGGTGGGCGAAAAGAATATCGCCGAACTATCCCATCTGGATATTGCCGATCTTAAGGCGTTCTTTGATGAACTTCCGGAAGTGCTGAGTAAGAAACAGATGACCATTGCGGGAGAGATCCTCAAAGAGATCAATGCCCGTATCCGGTTCTTGCTGGACGTAGGGTTGGATTATCTTTCTCTGCACCGCAGTTCCAAGTCCCTTTCTGGAGGAGAAGCGCAGCGCATCAGGCTTGCCACACAGATCGGGTCACAGCTCGTAGGCGTATTGTACATTCTCGACGAGCCCAGTATCGGATTGCATCAACGCGATAATGACCGTTTGATCAATTCGCTGGAATCATTAAGAGATATCGGCAATTCTGTGATCGTTGTAGAACACGATAAAGATATGATCGTAAGGGCCGATCACGTTATCGATATTGGCCCTAAGGCCGGGCGCCATGGAGGCGAGATCATCTCACAAGGCGCACCCGACGAGATCCTCGATGACCCTACCCTTACGGCGAGCTATATCAAAGGAACCAAACAGATCGAAGTACCTGAAAAACGCCGCGAAGGAAACGGAAAAACGATCACCCTAAAGGGCTGTACGGGAAACAACCTGAAATCGGTGAATGTGAGCTTTCCTTTAGGAAAAATGATCGCGGTAACCGGCGTGTCGGGAAGCGGAAAATCGACCCTCATAAATGAAACGCTCTATCCTATTCTGAACGCACACTTTTTTAATGCGGTTAAAAAGCCTATGCCGTATAAAAAGATCGTGGGAATAGATCATGTGGATAAGGTGATCGACATCAATCAAAGCCCGATCGGGAGAACACCGAGATCGAATCCGGCCACCTATACCGGGGTCTTTAGTGAGATTAGATCGCTCTTTGCCCAAACACCGGAGGCCTCAATAAGAGGCTATAAACCCGGAAGATTTAGTTTTAACGTAAAAGGCGGACGCTGTGAGACTTGCCAGGGAGGTGGTGTCAAAGTGATCGAAATGAACTTTTTACCCGATGTCACCGTAGAATGTGAAACCTGCCAGGGAAAACGATTCAATCGGGAAACCCTGGAGATCAGGTATAAGGGGAAGTCTATTGCCGATGTATTGGATATGACCATGAACGAGGCCGTCGATTTTTTTTCCAACATACCCAAGATCCACAGAAAACTGAAGACCATTCAGGATGTGGGATTAGGTTATATTACCTTGGGACAGCAGTCTACCACCCTTTCAGGTGGTGAAGCACAACGGGTAAAACTAGCCTCCGAACTGTCGAAAAAAGATACCGGAAACACCTTTTATATTCTCGATGAGCCTACCACAGGGCTGCATTTTGAAGACATCAATGTCTTGATGAACGTGCTGAACAAGCTCACCGACAAAGGGAATACCGTACTCATTATAGAACACAATATGGATGTGATAAAAATGGCCGATCACATTATCGATATCGGTTACGAAGGTGGTAAAGGCGGCGGTAAGGTCGTTGCCACAGGATCACCGGAAGAGATCGTAAAGAACAAGAAAAGCTATACGGCCAAATACCTTAAAAAAGAACTTTAAACAGAAGCGTTATGACAAAAGATATGATGCACCACAAAAGCTGGAACGATATAAAAGCAAATGACTCCTGGGCTATTTTCAAGATCATGGGCGAGTTTGTGAACGGATATGAAAAAATGAGCCGTATAGGCCCATGTGTTTCTGTTTTCGGATCGGCACGAACAAAACCTGAAGACCCCTACTACAAACTTGCAGAAGACGTAACGCGAAAGATCGTGGAATCGGGTTACGGGATCATTACCGGGGGAGGCCCCGGGATCATGGAGGCCGGAAACAAAGGAGCGCACCTGGCAGGAGGAACTTCTGTAGGGCTTAATATCGACCTTCCTTTTGAGCAGCACGACAACCCTTATATTGATGCAGATAAAAATCTGAACTTTGATTATTTCTTCGTTCGCAAGGTGATGTTCGTTAAGTACAGCCAGGGCTTCGTTGTTTTGCCCGGCGGATTCGGAACATTAGACGAGCTTTTTGAAGCACTAACCCTGATCCAAACCCATAAGATAGGTAGGTTCCCGATCATTTTGGTGGGCACTGAATTTTGGGGCGGACTCGTAGACTGGATCAAGGATACCCTGTTAAAAAAGGCAGGGAATATTAGTCCTGACGACCTGAACCTTTTCGCCCTGGTAGACACCCCGGAAGAGGTTTGCAGTGTGCTGGACAACTTCTACAAGGAATTTAATCTCAGTCCAAACTTTTAAAAAAGAAAAGGCCGGTGTGATACCGGCCTTTTTTTATGCTGAATTTCTGCTCGCATTGATATTTCCATACAATGACCTGGTTACCATGCGTTCGAGGATCTCTCTTTTTTCAGGATCGTCTTTACCGGCAGCGTTCAACTGCTGTATCTGTAAGAGTGCGAATTGCTGAATGGTGAGCAATGGCAACACGATCTTCTCTCTTACCTCTATGGAAGCCTTCATGGTTCGCGAATCTTCCATAAGCTCGCTGTATCCGGTGATCTCCAGGATCATCTCCTTACTGCGCTCGTATTCCTGGTAAATAAGGTTCCAGAAATCGCCGTACTCAGGGTCTTTGGCCATATAGGCTGTAAGTTTGAAGAACGATTTGGTGAGACTCATCATACTGTTTTCGATCAAGGCGCGGAAAAAGGCCGAATTGGCATAGAGTGATCTTACCTTGTCCAGCGCTCCCCTCTTTTTGAAATCGGCTATTGCAATTCCTACCCCGTAAAACCCGGGGACATTTTGCTTGAGCTGGCTCCAGCTTCCAACAAAAGGAATGGCACGGAGGTCTGAAAACACCAGTTTATCAGATTTCCCGCGCTTTGAAGGGCGACTTCCGATATTGGTCTTTGCATAGTACTTAAGGGTACTCATATGTTCCAGGTAGGGAATAAAACAAGGGTGGTTCTTAAAATCAACATAGGCCTCATAGCTCAGTGCAGCCAGCGCTTCCATGGTTTCCCTGTCTTCACTGTTAAGACTGTTGTTCGCACTAAGTGCAATACCTCCCATGATGCCGGAAGACAACAATTGCTCTAAGTTATACTGACAGCTTTCAAGCGTCCCGAAATTAGAGCTAATGGTTTGCCCCTGAATGGTTAACTGGATCTCCTTATTTTCGATTTCAGGCCCCAATGAAGCATAGAACTGATGTGTTTTTCCTCCACCCCTGGCCGGTGGTCCTCCTCTACCATCAAAAAAGAGCACTTCGATGCCGTATTCCCTCGAGATCCTGGTAAGTGCCTCCTTGGCCTTGTAGATACTCCAGTTCGCCATCAGATAGCCTCCGTCCTTGGTACCGTCTGAGAATCCGAGCATGATCGTTTGCTTCTTCCCTCTGCGCTCGAGGTGGGCTGCGTATTCCTTGTTGGTATACAGCTGCTCCATAACGGTGTGCGCAACCTCGAGATCGTCTACGGTCTCAAAAAGAGGAACGACATCGAGGGTTGGTGTATTCCAGTCGCAGATCCGGATCATGGCAAAAGCCTCCATCACATTCAGAGCACTTCCGTTATTACTAATAATATAGCGGTTGCAGCCCATTTCTCCATTGCGTTTTTGTATGGTTTTAATGGCGTAGATAGAATTCAGAGTGTTTCTGGCCATTTCGTGCTGTATGCGGGATGTATCTATTTTACCGGTGACCGAAGAAAGCACATCGATCTTTTCATCCTCTTTAAGCGCCTCATAATTTTCCGGGAATATATCGAGTCCCATTTCCAGGGATTCCCTGATGATATTCGATAGCACATCGTGGTGCACACGCGAATCCTGGCGAATATCCAGGCTGGCAAAGTGAAATCCGAAGAGACGCACCTTATTGATCAGGTCATCGACCTCTTCTACAAATAAGGACTGGTGTTTCGCGACCAGGATCGCTCTGATCTGTTTTAACGTTTTCAGGGTATCCTGCGCGGTGAGCGTATTTTTATCGGCATCCATAAAGATATGCTCATAAAGCCCTTGTTCCAGGTCTAGTACGATCTTATCGACTTCCCTGAAAGTGACCCTTCTGCGTAACCTGCGCACATCGCGATAGTAATTTTTGAGCACGGTACTCCGCAACCTTTCGGCTACCTTTAGAGTGATCTCTGTTGTAACAAAAGGATTACCATCTCGATCTCCGCCGGGCCAAAATCCAAGGTTGAGCACCTCATTGCGAATTTCTCCGTGATCGTAAACATTACTCTGAAGGTAATTGTATATGGTGGCGATTGCGTGATAAAAGACGTTTTCAAGGTACCATATCAGGCTCACAGCCTCGTCATAAGGTGTTGGCTTTTCCTTATTGAAGAAAGGTGTTTTACCCAATTGGGCCAGTAATTTTTTAATAAGACTCAGGTCATTGGCGCGAATTGCCTGATCGAGGTCGGTGATGATCCCCAATACCGATCCCGGATAAAACTGTGTGGGGTGGGCCGTTAGCACGGTACGTACCTTAAAATCCTGAAGGTATTTTCTAAGGTCATCCAGCTTTCCGGTCGCTTCTGCCTCTTCCTTCACGTTCCGGAGGGTTCCCCGCCCGTTCATATTGTTCACTTCGGCAAAACCGGCATCTTCAATAGCATCAAAAAGTACGACCTGTCTTTCGATATACTGAATGAACCTGAAGAGCAACGATAAACGCTCTTCTTCTACCGGGTCTTCAAAATATTGCTTAAAAAAAGAATTGACGATCTCCTGAGGATCTTTGTTTTCCTGGAAGCCCTTTTCACAGGTTTCAGAAAAAAGCGGCAGTAAAACCCCTGTGTTGGTAATTTCATCAAAGGGGAGCGTCATAAAAATGCTATTGTATATCTGGTATTTTGATAAGACATTTTCATTAAAACGCTCTATTCTCGGTTTGCGATGCATACGTATTAGGTTTTGATTGGTCAAAAAAAAAACCCTCTTAAAGTATCTTCAAGAGGGCCTGTTAACATTAAGAACTTATTTCGATCACAATTCGTTGAAGATCCTGTGCATGAGACGCTTTTTATCATTGATGCTCTCTTCCATGGAGATCATGGTCTCTGTACGGTAAACTCCTTCGATATCGTCGACAGCAAAGATCACCTCTTTTGCGTGCTTGGTATCCCGGGCTCTGATCTTACAGAAAATATTGAATTTCCCGGTGGTAATATGAGCCACTGTAATATAAGGTATCTCGTGTAGACGTTCAAGTACGAATTTGGTTTGATGTGTTTTTTCTAAAAATACACCTACATAAGCGATAAACGAGTATCCCAGTTTTTCATAATCCAGGGTAAGTGATGAGCCTCTGATAATTCCTGCATCTTCCATCTTTTTCACACGTACGTGTACAGTACCGGCAGAAATCAATAATTTTTTAGCGATATCCGTAAAAGGGGTCCTGGTGTTTTCGATGAGCATATCAAGGATCTGATGATCAACCTCGTCTAACTTAAATTTGGCCATAATTTCGATGATTATTAAGGATAACACAAATCTAAACCAAAAATCGTGAATAATTCACAATTATTACCGCTTTTTATCGGCTTTTTTCAACGAAATCGTTATAGCTGCTATTTCAACCGTTTGCGTAAATTAGTTGCGAATGCCTCCAGACTTTCTTCTGTATCTGCATTATAGATCACAGGTGCGTTTAACGACAGGACCTTATGGCCAAAATGACTAGATGACGGCACCCATTTTTCAAAATTCAATTCAAAGACAACCTCCTGATCACGCAACACCTCTTTATACATAAAACATAGGTCGACAGTAGATTCTTTTCCGTCTTTAACCAGAATGACTCCCGGTATAAGTACATCGCAAAACAGCTTTTCGTTCTCCGGAATATTCAAGTAATCTTCTTTGCTGAATTGATCATAGGTATTGGTAGTGATCAGCTCCAGGGCAGTTATGAGAGATACGGCAATACATTCGCGGGTATAATTACGCTGGTAATCTTCCTGATAATGCCCGGATTCGAATAAAACAGTAGGTACTCCCATATACGTAAAGGTATCACCTACACAATTCAGGTTGAATCCGTCGTCGTAGCGTCCCACCTGGCCCGGTATCCTCTCCTGAAGTACTTTATTCATGCCTGCGATAAGCTGCATGCTCACTTCCCTCGTGGCATTGATCTCCCTGGCCTCATTAAAGGATGGACTCAGGAAAGATACGGTGGCAGGCTTTGCCACGGGGCCGGCGCTGAAAATGGTGCGTTGATCGTGAAGATTAAAACAATAATCAGGCTTGACCTGTTCAAATACCGCTCTTAACACCCTGCTTTCCGGTTGAGAGAGGTTCTGTGCATCCCTGTTAAGGTCTATATTCACGGCATTTACACGGGTATACGCACGGGCGCCATCAGGATTGAGAACGGGAATAATGTAAAGCGTAAGCTTGTCGAGCAGCTCCGAAGCGATCTGAGGGAATTCCAGCAGGTATTGGAACAGATCGGCAAGGGCGCGTGTAGTCGTCGATTCGTTTCCATGCATCTGTGACCACATAAGCACTTTCACAGGTCCACGCCCCATTGTGAGTAAATGAATATCTTCTCCATTCACAGAACATCCCCTGACCTCGCTGCTGCCGTCTAAGGCTTTTAATGGATGGAGAAATACGTGATGATAGTCTGCGGTAAAATAACGACCGGATAATCCTTCGCATACAAAAGAACTGTAATGACTTGTAAAATGATCTGTGATGTGCATAAACCTGTAGTTGTTTACAAAGCTAAACTTATTCTGGTTAACAATTGTATACAAAATAAAAAGCAAGTTCGTATACGAATGTATACAAAAGTTATACGGTGGATGTTACGCGAGTAACCACTCCTAACTGCCTGATAGGTAACCTTTATAGTGACCCGCTTTATATATTCTAAATTATTGTATAACAGTATTTTACGTAACATTATTAAAGTTATAGTTTAATAGTATTTCTGTTAGAGAGGGTCATTTCTATTTATTAACTTTCTTGCTGTTTACAGATGTAACCTTGTTTGTTATGGTTGAAATGTTTACATTTGTAAATATATTTTATGTCATGGTAAATAGTGAAGAATTTGCTGCACGCCTGCAACGTGTCATGGATCATTATCAATTAAACGGCTCCTCGTTTGCTGAAAGCATAGGCGTACAACGCTCTGCTATTTCTCATATTCTTTCCAGCAGAAATAAACCCAGCCTGGAGTTTGTGATGAAGATCCTTGAGGCCTACCCCGATATAGAGCTATACTGGCTTTTAAACGGCAAGGGGAACAATCCGTTTAAATCTGTCGCAGAAACTCCGGCAGATGATCTCTTTTCTACACAGGAGCATGCTAAAGCAGAACCGGCAGCAACAAAAGGGCCTGCTTTTGCTGAACAAATGCCTGTTGGTAACTCAAAGCGGGTTACCAAGGTATTGATCTTTTATGATGACAACACCTTTGAGGAGCTCGTAAAGGTACACTAATGCTCTTTTGTAGAACTGAAGCTAAAAGGGGTGCCTGCAGGCAGGATGTTCTCTTGAAAAATAGGTACATTTGAGGGCTTAAAAACTGTGACTATGTATAAATACCTTCCTTTTCTTATACTATTCATCCTGATGCAGTCCTGCTACCAAAACACCAGGGATTGCAGTAAGTTCAAAACCGGAGAATTCGTTTTTAAATACACCCTGGAGGGCGTGGAGAAAGAAAGCAGGTTCATACGTACAGACAGTATGGAATACGACTTCTACGACGACCATATTGACACGAATACGGTGAAATGGGTAAACGACTGTGAATTTATCGTAAAAAAGGTGAATCCGGCGAACATGCAAGAGGCTAAGCCTTTGCATTTTAGAATCTTGTCTACTTCAGAAGAAAGTTATAACTTCGAATATTCACTTCTCGGAGATCTTAAAAACAAACAAAGAGGAACTGCTTACAGAATAGATTAAATTATGTTAGAACTATTTACCAATGTAGACACCTGGGTCGCCTTATTAACCCTTACGTTTCTCGAAATAGTTCTTGGTATTGACAATATCGTCTTCATATCTATTGCAGCAAACAAGCTTGAGGAGGGTAACCGAAAAAAAGCCACTAATATCGGACTCATTGCTGCGATGGTTCAGCGAATCCTGCTCCTCATGGCTGTTTCTTTTCTCGTCGGACTTAAAAATCCGTTCTTATACATCGATAATGACTGGATGACTGCCGGAATAAGCTGGCAAAGCATCATCCTGTTTGCCGGGGGATTATTCCTCCTCTATAAAAGTACCAGTGAGATCAGGGAAAAGGTAGAGTATCCTGATCACGACGAAAAGCAGATCAAATCCCGTAACCTGGACACGCTTTCCAAGGCGATCGTGCAGATCATGATCATTGACTTTATATTTTCCATCGACTCTATCCTTACTGCGGTCGGAATGACCAACGGGATCAGTGACAACCCGGATCATGCTTTGATGATCATGATCATTGCCGTAGTGATCTCCATTATCATTATGATGGTCTTTGCGAATGCTATCCGTGAGTTCATAGAAAAGCACCCTTCCATGCAACTACTGGCCCTTTCTTTTCTTATTCTGATCGGGTTCATGCTTATTACAGAGGCTGCCCACCTGTCTCATACCGAAATATTCGGCCAAAGTATTGGTGCCATTCCTAAAGGATACCTCTATTTTGCTATCGCATTTTCACTGCTGGTTGAATTTTTAAATATGCGATTCAGGAAAAATATGAACAAGAATGGTGTTGCTGCCCCTGCAGACCAACAAAATCGCAATGATTAAAGTTTTTGTTGAAGTTAATTGAGCTACGCCTTTATATATGTAAGCTTTATGGATTCACTTCATTTAATACTTTAAACAAAAAAACCGCATATATCCACTTCTTTATCTTTCCATGAACAAGCTCTATTTTCGGTTACGGCTAAAAATGGTCTTCCCGTTACAGGATGTTTTCAGGTCATGCTGTTGCGTTTTTTATTTCAAAATCCGGAGATGCTTAGATGCAACCGGAGTAGCCAAGGATAATGATCGCTTTTTCGGCTATCCCATATCCGGGCCATATGCATCTGATCCTTGACATTTTTTAAATACGCTATTTATGACAAGTTCATAGCGTAACTGTCCTGATTAGTGATCAGTACCGAAATAAATGAGAAAACCCCGTGAGGCGCTGCATCACAGGGTTTAAAATGTTTTCGGGAGCATTGTTAGCTTGGATCACTCCTCTAATTCCATCGTGATCTGTCCGTCGCCTTCCTTTTCAGAGTGGTTATCTACATTCTCCTCATCTACGACCTCCATATCTTCCGGAGCCACTTCTTCTTCTACCTCATAAGGTAGCGGATCAAGCTCAGTAACAGATTTTATCTTATCGGCAGTGAGCTGATTACCAAGAGCTTTAATGCCTTTGACTGAAATAAATGCTTCAAGATCGATCTCTTGCTTGGGTTTCGGATCCTTTCCCCTTGGTTTTACAAAATCAACCTCTGCTACAGGACGCCATTCGGTAGAAACGAGTTCTAATTTGGTATCAGGGTGTTCAGAGACAAACACATCTTCTTTGTTCTCGTTCTCTACTAAAAAGCGCTTCACATAGTAGCGTTCTTTTTCACCTTCATAATAGATGGCAGAAATTGGTTTCTTAGGATCCCATTTTTCAAGAACGATCATTTTGTCGTCAAAGTGGGTCGTAAGTTCAGGAGTAATGGTCTTGATCGAACCGTTTTTATTTATGATAAGCAATCGGTCTTCGCCTTTAAAGGCTCCGAGCAATTCTCCTCTCCCGTCAACATTAAGACGCTTAACGGTTTCATCGAACCAGATCTTTCTTGGTTTCAGGGTAGAAACGCCTTTTTCCTTCAGCTCGATGCGTTTGATCGCATATTTGGTAACGATATTTCCTTTAGAATTACGTCCTTTGATCAGGATGTCTGCAAAATCAACATCCCATTTTAGTTTTTTGATACTACCCTTTTGACGCAGGAGGATGGTTACCACTTCGGCCTCGCCATTAGGATTGGCAGTAAAGTACAATACTGAAGATCCCGCCTTTCCATTGGTGAGGTCATATTCGCGGTCGCGGGTAACACTCGCCACATAAAAACGTTTGATGTGGGTAGGTCCGCCCTTACCATCGCTATAGATCATATTGTATATGGTACGCTTGTCCTTTTTCTTAAAGACCGCGACATGGATAATATCCTTCCCGACAAAGGTTTTGGCGTCTACCTTGGTTACCATCATCTTCCCGGAGGCTGTAAACACAATAATATCGTCGATATCACTACAGTCACAAACATATTCGTCTTTTTTGAGAGACGTTCCGATAAATCCTTCCTTGCGGTTTACGTAAAGCTTGGAATTTCTGATCACCACCTTTTGAGCTTCGATATCGTCAAACACGCGGATCTCTGTTTGTCGCTGCTTGTCTTTACCGTAATTCTTCTTTAGTCCTTCAAAATAACTTATCGCATAATCAATAAGGTGCGCCAGGTGGTGCTTCACACGCTCGATATCACCTTCGAGAGCGTCGATCTTCTGTTGCGCCTTATCGATATCGAATTTAGAGATCCTTTTGATCCTGATCTCCGTGAGTCGTGTGATATCCTCTTCTGTAACCGGTCTTTTAAGGTGTTTGATAAAGGGTTGTAAACCGGTATCGATGGCTTTAATAACGCCTTCCCAGGTTTCCTCCTCCTCGATCTCGCGGTAGATGCGGTTCTCGATAAAGATCCTTTCCAGTGATGCAAAGTGCCATTGCTCTTCTAATTCCTTGAGTTCGATCTCCAGCTCCTGCTTGAGCAATTCTACCGTATTATCTGTTGAGCGTCTTAGAATTTCAGAAACCCCGATGAACAACGGTTTATTGTCTTCAATAACACAGGCCAGCGGTGATATAGACGTTTCACATGCCGTAAAGGCATAGAGGGCATCAATGGTCTTATCGGGTGAAATATTCGCAGGTAAATGCACCAGGATCTCTACTTCTGCGGCGGTATTGTCTTCGATCTTTTTGATCTTGATCTTTCCTTTGTCATTCGCCTTAAGTATAGAGTCGATAAGGCTTGAGGTATTGGTGCCATAAGGGATCTCGTTGATCACTAACGTATTCTTATCCAGCTGAGAGATCTTGGCTCTCACTCTGATCTTACCTCCCCTGTTTCCGTCGTTGTAATTGGATACATCCATGATACCGGCGGTTGGAAAATCGGGATAAAGGGTAAAGCGTTTTCCTTTCAGGTGTTTTACAGAAGCGTCGAGTAATTCGTTAAAGTTGTGTGGCAAAAGTCGGGTAGAAAGACCTACTGCGATCCCTTCTGCTCCCTGGGCCAATAATAAAGGGAATTTTACCGGCAGATTTACCGGCTCTTTCTTTCTACCATCATAGCTGAGCTGCCATTCGGTGATCTTCGGACTAAAGATCACTTCCAGGGCAAATTTCGAAAGACGGGCTTCAATATATCGGGAGGCCGCAGCGCTATCTCCGGTAAGGATATTCCCCCAGTTTCCCTGGGTATCTATAAGGAGGTCCTTCTGCCCTATTTGCACCATGGCGTCGGCAATACTGGCATCACCGTGAGGGTGGTATTGCATGGTATGCCCAACGATATTAGCAACCTTGTTGTAACGTCCGTCATCGAGGTCCTTCATCGAATGCATGATCCTGCGCTGCACGGGTTTGAATCCGTCTTCAATTGCAGGCACTGCCCTTTCAAGAATTACGTAGGAAGCATAATCCAGGAACCAGTCTTTATACATCCCGCCAACACGGGTGATCGTATCCTGGCTGTGCTCTTCAGATCCTTCCGGATTCATATTGACCTCTTCAGACATTACAAGTAAGTTTTATTCTTTATAGTTGGGTTTGTTTATTTCCTTTTTGCGCCCCGGAAACACAGGGTTTATGCTACTATGGCGTTTATTCATTGTCTTCTTCGATCACATCCAGTTCTACTTTCAGGTTCTCGATGATGAACTTTTGGCGATCGGGCGTATTTTTTCCCATGTAGAATTCCAGTAAACTCTCTATAGACATGGCTTTGTCGAGCATAACGGGATCCAGACGAATATCGTCTCCGATAAAATGCTTGAACTCATCTGGCGAGATCTCACCAAGTCCCTTAAATCGGGTGATCTCCGGCTTACCTTTAAGTTTCCTGATCGCTGCCTTACGCTCTTCCTCGCTGTAGCAGTATATGGTCTCTTTTTTATTACGCACCCTGAATAACGGGGTTTGAAGTATGTAGAGGTGCCCTTCCTTGATGAGTTCAGGGAAGAATTGCAGAAAAAAGGTAATGAGCAGCAGACGAATGTGCATCCCATCGACATCGGCATCGGTAGCGATCACGATATTGTTGTAGCGCAGGTCTTCGAGTGACTCTTCGATATTTAAGGCAGCCTGAAGGAGGTTGAACTCCTCGTTCTCGTAAACGATCTTTTTACTCATTCCGTAAGAATTGAGCGGTTTACCCCTGAGGCTGAATACCGCCTGGGTGTTCACATCGCGCGACTTGGTGATGGAACCCGAAGCCGAATCCCCCTCCGTAATGAACAGGGTAGTTTCGAGTCGGCGGTCCTTTTTCATGTCGCCCAGGTGAACGCGGCAGTCTCTTAGTTTTTTATTGTGAAGGCTGGCTTTTTTAGCTCTTTCCCTGGCCAGCTTGCGAATCCCCGACAATTCCTTTCGCTCCTTCTCTGCCTGGAGGATCTTTCTCTGGATCTTTTCGGCAGTTTCCGGGTTCTTGTGCAGGTAGTTGTCCAGTTGCGTCCCTATAAAGTCGTTGATATACGTACGCACGGTAGGCAATTCACCTCCCATATCGGTAGAACCGAGTTTAGTTTTGGTCTGGCTTTCGAAAACCGGCTCCATGACTTTGATGGAAATGGCTGCGATGATCGATTTACGAATATCCGACGCATCGAAATTTTTCCCGTAAAAGTCTCTGATGGTCTTAACTACGGCCTCACGGAAGGCAGCGAGGTGCGTACCACCCTGGGTAGTGTTTTGTCCGTTAACAAAGGAGTGATATTCTTCACTGTACTGGGTGCGGCTATGTGTCATGGCCACTTCAATATCGTTACCCCTTAAATGGATGATGGGGTAAAGCATATCTTCTTCATTCGTATTATCCTGGAGGAGGTCTTTAAGTCCGTTCTCCGAATAATACTTCTCTCCGTTGAGTATGATCGAAAGTCCCGGGTTAAGATAAACGTAATTGCGCACCATGCGCTCTACGTATTCCAGGCGGAACTTATACTTCCTGAAAATCGTCTCATCCGGAACAAAGGTCACTTTGGTACCTCTTCTTCGTGAAGTTTCTTCCAGGGCCTCCTCGTTGGTGAGGTTTCCTTTTTCGAATTCTGCAGCACGTGACTGTCCGTCGCGGTTAGATTCCACACGGAAATAGGTAGAAAGGGCATTTACCGCCTTGGTACCAACCCCGTTAAGTCCTACAGACTTTTTAAAGGCACGGGTATCGTACTTACCACCCGTATTCATCTTTGATACCACATCGACCACTTTCCCAAGCGGAATTCCCCTACCGTAATCCCTAACGGTAACTTTTTCTCCCTGGATAGAGATCTCAATGGTTTTTCCGGCCCCCATAACGAATTCGTCAATACAGTTGTCCAGGACCTCCTTGATGAGGATATAGATCCCGTCATCGGCAGAAGAACCATCGCCCAATTTCCCGATATACATTCCGGGACGCATCCGGATATGCTCTTTCCAGTCTAACGAACGTATATTGTCTTCGGTATATTGAACTGTTTGCGACATACTGTAATTTATGGGTTTGGTGCTAATATAGCGTTTCAGCGTATAATATAAAATATGTAAACTCCTAAAGTAATTAACAAGAATCTACTGTTTATTGTTAAACTCCTGATTTTTTGTAAGTTATTTTCTACACTTATGCCGGAAAATCAGGATTCATTCCATATGCCCCTGCCGTATACAACCATGAAAAGCAGGCCGTAAAGCCTGCTTTTCTATATATTTTTAGGATCTCTGAAGTTATACATTGAAGCGGAAATGCATCACATCTCCATCTTTCACGATGTATTCCTTTCCTTCCACTCGCATCTTCCCGGCTTCTTTTACTTTGGCTTCACTACCGTATTCCACGTAGTCTGCATAGGCGATCACCTCGGCGCGAATAAATCCTTTCTCAAAATCTGTATGGATAACCCCTGCGGCATTAGGCGCTGTAGCACCTACCGGTATGGTCCATGCTCTTACTTCTTTTACACCGGCCGTAAAGTAGGTTTGCAAATTGAGCAGCTTATAGGCAGAACGAATAAGTTTGGATACTCCCGGCTCATCCAATCCGATATCTTCCAGGAACATCTGGCGTTCTTCGTAGCTTTCCAGTTCTGCGATATCGGCTTCTGTAGCAACAGCCAACACAAGGATCTCTGCATTTTCGTCCTTTACCACCTCTTTTACGCGGTCTACATAAGCATTCCCGTTCTTGGCAGCTGCTTCATCTACATTACACACGTAAAGAATAGGCTTCGCGGTAAGGAGTTGGAAATCTTTCATGAACTCCTCTTCATCTTCGGTAACTTCAACGGCTCTTGCAGACACACCACTCTCCAAAGCTTCCTTAAAGCGTTGCAGTACCGCCTGTTCTTTCTGAGCGTCCTTATCTCCTGTTTTTGCAGCACGATTCACCTTTTCTAGTCTTTTTTCAACCGTCTCAAGGTCTTTTAGCTGTAACTCGATATCGATGGTTTCCTTATCTCTTATAGGATCAATGCTTCCATCTACGTGTACGATATTGTCGTTATCGAAACATCGCAATACGTGAATAATGGCATTACACTCCCTGATATTTCCCAGGAACTGATTTCCCAGACCTTCCCCCTTACTGGCACCACGTACCAGTCCGGCGATATCTACGATCTCAACGCTTGCCGGCATTACCCTCTCCGGATTGACCAGCGATTCCAATTTTTCGATTCGCGGATCGGGAACATTAACCACCCCCAGATTGGGTTCTATAGTACAAAAGGGAAAGTTTGCACTCTGCGCTTTCGCATTTGACAAACAGTTAAAGAGTGTTGATTTTCCAACGTTAGGTAAACCTACAATACCGGCTTTCATAGTTCTTGTTTTAGAGCGGCAAAAATACGAGTTAAAAACAAAAAAATCCCAAGCAGTAGCTCAGGATTTTACAATCTTTTATAAAAATAAGGTCTTTAGTCTTCCGGATGCATGAAGCGCTGCTTTGCAAGCAACTCTTCTTCGGTCTCCACATGGTCATCGTCAGGCACACAGCAATCTACCGGACATACGGCAGCGCATTGTGGTTCTTCGTGGAATCCTTGACACTCGGTACACTTATCGGGAACGATATAATAGATCTCATCGCTTATCGGGGTTTGCGCCTCATCTGCGTTGGCCGATTTGCCATCGGGAAGCACCACATCGCCATTAAGCGAAGTACCATCGCTGTAACGCCAGTCATCGGCCCCTTCGTATATCGCTGTATTAGGGCATTCTGGCTCACAAGCTCCACAATTAATACATTCGTCTGTTATGATTATGGCCATAAAAATTTTCTTTCAATAAGGATTAAATGAGCCACAAAAATACGGCAAAGAGGTTGTTTTGAAAAAAAATATCCTAAATACGTCCATAAAAAATTTATATATCCCAATTGGATATCCGTATACCTGCCGAGAAACCATTCTTACTGCTTGTGATGAACCTTATTGGGAAAACTGTGGCAAAATGAAGTGCAAATCGTAAATTTGCCCCGATCAAAATTAAAGAAGAGCGATAAGCATGAGTGATATCCATAGCAGAATCAACGCCCTTGAACATCTGGGCCGTTTTTTAAAACAGTTCCAAAGTCCGGAGCCGGTGCGAAACGACGATGTTTTGAACAACGACACGTTTTACGATGGATTTCTGCATCAGATCAAACTTGCCGGAGAGCACAATCAGTGGTTTACCCGTGCACAACTGGCATTTGCGTTCAAGGGATGGAGCGAATTACTCGATGCGTCACATCTTAAAGAGTGGATGTCTTCTTACCTGCTTGAAGAGTCCAATAAAAAGACCATCGCCATTATCATGGCGGGAAATATCCCCATGGTCGGATTTCACGATCTTTTATCGGTGCTTATCCTGGGACACAAGTCCGTAGTAAAACTTTCATCTAACGACAAGCATCTGCTTCCCTATCTCGTAAAATACCTGGAATTTGCAGACCCGACTTTCAAGGGTATGGTGAAATTCACCACCGAGCAGTTAACTGATTATGATGCTGTGATCGCCACAGGGAGCGACAATACAGCAAGATACTTCGAGTATTACTTTAAGGGTAAGCCGCACATTATTCGCAAGAACAGGAATTCTGCTGCCGTGATCACCGGTAAGGAAACTACTGAAGAATTACATGCCCTGGGGGAAGATATTTTCCGGTACTACGGACTCGGATGTCGTAACGTATCCAAGCTTTTTGTACCCGAGGGGTATGATTTCGACACCTTTTTTAAGGCCATCTACCCGTACAAGGAGATCATTGAAGAAACCAAATACGCCAACAATTACGACTACAATAAGGCCGTATACCTCATGAGCCTCTATAAACTTAAGGAAAACGGATTCCTGATGCTCAAGGAAGATCCTTCGTACGCCTCTCCTATTGCCACGCTCTTCTACGAGTTTTATACAGATCAAAATGCCTTGCGCAAAAAGTTGGAGGAAGATCAGGAGAAGATACAATGTATCGTAGGAAATCACTGGGATAACGACGCCATTCCTTTTGGACAAACCCAGCGTCCGGGTCTTAATGATTACGCCGATGGTGTAGATGTGATCAGGTTCCTGTTATCACTATAGAGAGATCCCGCGCACGCCTCTTTCCTTTCGAATGAAAGATGAAGGTAATGTCACTGTTCTTCATCTTGAAAGTGAATTTTGCGTTATAGCCTATTCCTTTATTCTAAAGTCTTTTAAGGTTAGTCCACAGTAGTTTAGCCCGGTCGGCTTATTATAAAAGGTTGATTTTGAGTATTTTTGCGCAACAACCGATCAATAAGCAACCTTGAAAATGGCTGAGGAGACATCTGCTTCGACCACCTATATCGAACGCCTGGAATGCATTGTGATAGAACATATGAACCGGGAAGATTTTGATGTGGAATCCTTTGCCCAATTAGCAGGCTATAGCCGTTCTGAGCTATACCGAAAGATCAAAAAGGGCACCGGTAAATCTGTTACTCAGTTCGTAAGAGATATCAGGCTCGAAAAGGCGCTGAAATTATTAAAAGACGGCCATCTTACTGCCTCTCAGGTCGCATTCGAAGTAGGATTTAACAGCGCCACCTATTTCAATAAGTGCTTTAAGGAGAAATACGGATTCACCCCGGGAGACACCGCCTACCATCCTAATGAGATCAATGAATTACTAGGGAAGCGCTATGCGATCCAGCCTAAAGAAAAAGAAAGCCCCCGCCCTTACCTGATCGTGCTTATTGTGATGGCTTTTCTTGCCGTTGGGGCAATAGGTTTTTTTAGCAATGATCAAAAAGGCCCTGAAATTGCAGCAACTTCGTCACAAACCACCTCTATTGCGGTAATGCCTTTGTTGAACTTCACTTCTGACCCCCAGAATGATGCTTTGGCACGAGGAATAAGAGAAGAGATCATCATCGCGATCAATAATCGAGCAGACCTTATTAAGCAGCAGGATATAAGATTCATTGACCTTGATAATATGGAAGACCTTCCTCCGGAAGAACAAGGGGCAGACCTAGTGATCCAAGGGAGTCTTCAAAGTACTGCAGCTCAAGTTAAGGTTAATATTTTTTGTATCGATCCCAAAACAGCTATTCACATTTGGGATGAAAGTATCGTTATGGAATTTGACCCAAATACTCCTTTCGAAATCCAGACAGCAGTAGCTAACCGAGTGACTGCGAAGTTGAATATAAACAATGACGACTATTATCCACATAAAGATCAGGTAAACACCAGTTCAGATCTTGCAACAAAATATTACCACCAAGCTATGGAGCAAAGCTTGTCGGGTACGAGAGACTCCTGGGAAAGGGCTATTGAACTTTATCAAATGGCTATAGATGAAGATTCACTGTTTACAGAAGCTTATATCAGACTGGCAGGAGAATGGGCAAGTGGAGGTACTGTCTCGGCCTATATTCCCCAGAAACAAGCATGGAAAGCGTTTGTCCCCATTTTACGTAAAGCACTGCAAATGGATCCGGACGACCAACTGGCACTTTACACATTTAAAGACTGCCTCTTTTATTATGGACTAAATGTCAGAAGCAATTATCCGGAGCTGTCGCAGGTTAGCTTTGAAGATCACAAAACATTTAATACCGATTTCGCCACCAAAACAGGCGATTTTCAAAAAGCACACGAAGGACATTTGTTCTATAAGCAAAGATACCCTAAGATGGGGTTGGTCGATGTGCTTATGGCTATTAATTGGACCTTTCTTCAGGAGCACGAACACGCTAAGGAGATCATGAATGAAAACTACCCTATTTATAAGGATGAAATGAATTTTCTAAGGGAAGCTATCAAAGCCTATTATTTTCTGGGAGAAGAAGAAAAAATGGAAGCCGCCCTGAGTCACTATTTAACTACTTTTGAAGAACGATCTCCTATCATAAGTTGGGTAACCGCTATAGTTGCCGACAGAAATGGGGATCATGAAACTCGTAATGCGCAGCTTGTCGCGCTTGATCAAGCCTACAGCAATGAGGAGTCTGGCAGCCCTGCCTGGTTCCTTGCCCTCTATGCCGCCTATGAAGACGATTATGATAAGTGTCTGGACTGGCTTGAACGCTCTTATGAGGCGAGAGAGGTTGAAATGACCTGGCTCGCCCAGGAACCCGATCTGTCGCCTCTCGGGTCGTCAGAGCGATACCAGGCTTTACTGGATAGCATGAATTTCCCCCAAAGCGCAAGAACCCATGTGATCAATGCCACTAAGTTAGTGAAACAGTGAGGCAGTGACACCCTCCTTCGCTAAAGCTTCGGAGGATGACACGGTTATACGAGAATTTAGTACTTACAACACCCTGATTCAAAATTTTTTATCTATAATCCCTCTTTATTCTTTTCTCTTGGTTCTTGGCTCTTGGCTCTTGATGATGTTCAATAACTTTCCCGACATTCAAAAAAAGAACGTTCCCCTTCCACTTAATTAAGGGAAGGTGGTCAAGCTCGTAGCTTGACCGGAAGGGGTCCTTTCCCCATTCCCAAATTAACCCTCTATCTCCTACATTTTGGCTCTTTTGAGCCCTCAGTTAACACTTGAAATATTTTTTTCAATCCTTAAAAGCATTTTTATAATACTTCGCAACGACCGTTAAATGTTTGGCAACGGGGTTGCTACACTTCACCTGTTCTGTTTCTGCATCTTTGCCCCGAACCATTTATCAGATCATTATGAAAACATTCATCATCAGCGCACTGGCAGTATTCTCCTTTGGGATACTCAGCGCACAGGAAACGACAGTAACACTGGAAGACGTAACGGTAACTTCAAAGAACTCTAAATTCATCAAAGCCATGCAGGACGATAACACGCCGCAGATGGCTCTTGAATTACAGGCAAAAGCAGCGAATTACGATCTTATTGAGAGTGAATTCTATCGCGGCAGTACGAAAAGTGAGTATCACATTGAATTTAAGTGTAAAAGAGGCTCTATGTATACCACGTACAACAGCAAGGGCGAGATCACAAGGTGTATGGAAAAGTATACCGATGTGTTATTGCCGGAATCCATTATAGATAAGATCCTTGAGCAGTACCAAGGTTGGGATGTTAAGAACAGTCAGTACTCTTCATTGTATAAAAAGAACAAATTGAACAAGAAGAAATACAGGATCTTACTTACCAATGGCGATCAAAACAAGGTCATTGAGATCGACCTTGAAGATATGCTCAAATAAAAAGGTCGTGAAATAACGAACATCAAGCCAACCAATGGCATGCCTGACAGGCCGTGAATGTTAATGTTTTAAGATTCCCGGCCTTTGTATGGGGTACGATCTATCAAGTATCACCAAATCACAGTATTAATTAACTATCTACTAAGACTATTCTTAATCTTTTACGATTTCGGTAATATTTTACCCAAATCCCCCCTGAAAATTATGAGTTTTATGCCATGCTATTCGGGCAATAATATGCAAATTTGTAGGCATACTTAAAATTCGTAATTGACTATCTGGATCTATGAAAAAACACAACTTTAGTGCAGGTCCCTGCATTCTTCCCCAAACGGTTTTTGAACAGGCATCTCAAGCCATACTTGACCTTGATGGTATCGGTTTATCGATCCTGGAGATCTCCCACCGCAGTAAGGAATTTATCGCGATCATGGAAGAAGCTCAGGCTCTGGCGCTTGAGTTGCTCGGATTGGAAGGCAAGGGATATAAGGCCCTCTTTCTTCAGGGGGGTGCCAGCATGCAATTTCTCAATGTAGCCTATAATCTTCTAGAAAATAAAGCAGCTTATCTCAATACCGGAACCTGGGCAGCCAAGGCCATAAAAGAAGCCAGACTCCTGGGAGAGGTGGTAGAGGTTGCGTCGTCTAAAGACGCGAATTTCAATTACATCCCTAAAGGGTATACTATCCCTGAAGATGCCGATTATTTTCACTGCACGACCAATAATACGATCTTCGGGACGCAGATCAAAGAGTTTCCGGATACCCATGTGCCTATGATGGCCGATATGAGTTCTGATATTTTCTCCAGAGCCATCGACAATTCAAAATTCTCCATTATCTATGCCGGAGCCCAGAAAAATATGGGGCCTGCGGGAACAACTCTGGTGGTGATCAAAGAAGATGTTCTGGGAAAAGTATCAAGAACACTTCCATCCATGCTCGATTACCGTCAGCATATGGATAAGGACAGCATGTTCAATACCCCTCCGGTATTTGCCGTCTACACCTCTATGCTTAACCTGCGCTGGCTTAAAGGCCTCGGAGGCGTAAAGGCTATTGAAGAGCGCAACAACAATAAAGCAGAGATCATCTATACAGAGATCGACCGCAATCCGCTTTTCAAAGGATTTGCAGCAAAGGAAGATCGCTCAATGATGAACGCTACTTTTAACCTTGCCGACGAATCGGTAAAGCCTGTTTTCGACAAATTGGTGGCAGAAGCCGGCATCAGTGGTATTAACGGTCACCGCAGCGTAGGAGGATATCGCGCATCGATGTACAATGCCATGGATGTAGATAGCGTACAACTGCTTGCAGATGTAATGCAAGACCTTGAAAAGAAAGCATAACCCCGAATTACAAACGGAAAGAGAATAAAATCATGAAAATATTAGCTAACGACGGAATTTCTGCCAGTGGCGAAAAAGCCCTGCAGGATGCCGGATTCGAAGTGATCACCACTAAAGTAGCTCAGGAACAACTCGAAAATTACATTAACGAACACGAGGTAGGTGTGATCCTGGTACGCAGTGCCACTAAAGTACGCAAAGAACTTATAGACGCCTGCCCAAGCCTTAAGATCATAGGCCGCGGAGGAGTGGGTATGGACAACATCGACGTTGATTATGCCCGCAGCAAAGGCCTGCACGTGATCAACACACCGGCCGCTTCATCGTCATCGGTAGCCGAATTGGTTTTTGCACACCTTTTCGGAGGCGTGCGATTCCTTCACGACGCCAACAGAAATATGCCACTGGAAGGGGAAAGTAAATTTGGCACCCTCAAAAAAGCATACGCCGGAGGCTCCGAATTACGCGGTAAGACCATGGGGATTATTGGGATCGGACGTATCGGACAAGAAACTGCGAAGATCGCCCTCGGTCTCGGGATGAAGGTCATCGCTTATGATCCGTTTATCGAAGCGGTTACGATCACGCTCCCTTTCTTTGACGGCCAAACCGTTGACTTCAACATCAATACCGTTTCTAAGGAAGAAGTCCTTAAAGAGTCTGATTTTATCAGTCTTCACGTTCCTGCTCAAAAGGAATATGTGATCGGTAAAAAGGAATTTGAACTCATGAAGAATACAGCAGGACTCATCAATGCCGCTCGAGGCGGAGTTATTGATGAAGTGGCCATGGTCGAAGCGCTGGACAACGAACAGCTCGCCTTCGCAGGCCTTGATGTATTCGAAAATGAGCCTACTCCGGCTATCAGAGTATTAATGCACCCCAAGGTGTCTTTAACTCCTCATATTGGTGCTGCTACAGCAGAAGCACAGGATCGTATCGGGGTTGAACTTGCCGATCAGATCTCAGCACTTCTGAAATAAGACGACTTTCATCTATTTTTAAAAAAGTCTCTCTGCTAAAGGGAGACTTTTTTTGTATCTTAATGCTTGATTATCAACAATTTAAAAAAATCAACACACAATGGATGGATTAATGAGTCTCTTAAACAGCGACATGGGCAAGCAACTGGTTAATGGTTTAAGTAATGAAGCCGGAGTAGACACCAGTAAAGCTGCAGATCTGATCGGGATGGCCATGCCACTGATCATGGCAGGGATGAAGAAAAAAGCAGCTAATCCGCAAACTGCTGAAGGTTTGTTAAATGCTGCGCGCTCTGACCGGCATGATGGAAGTATTTTAGATAACCTGGGAAGCCTTTTCAGTGGAGGAGTGAATCCGGAGGTACTTCAGGATGGTGCCGGAATTTTAGGCCACGTATTTGGCGACAAGGAGCCTGAAGTTAAGAATGCTCTTAGTCAGCGTTCGGGACTGGATGCAGGCACTATCGGCAAAACCTTAATGACCCTTGCCCCTATTGCATTAGGTCTTTTAGGGAAGCAAACGAGGCAGAACAACATTAGTTCTCCTAACGACCTGAGCTCCATGCTCGGAAGTATGCTGGGCGGACAACCCGGACAGAACAGAGATATGATCACGAGCCTCCTCGATGCCGATGGCGATGGTAGCGTATTAGACGATGTAAGCGATATGCTCGCAGGTGGAAAGAACAAAGGAGGCCTTGCAGGAATGCTGGGGAGCCTTTTCGGAAAATGATCCATCTTTTCATAGCAACAAAAAGTCTGCAGAGGAAACTGCAGACTTTTTACTATATTTAAGGGAGCAAATGTGTTATTAACCGATGAAAATATTCCTTACCATCTTAGGTTTGACCCTTACATTGGTGGCATGTTCGGGCAGCAAGAACAGCACTGAAAACCAACCCCTTAACATCACCGAAGAAGAACAAGCGATCTTTAATTCGGGTAAACAAGATACGGTTCGCATTGCGAACGAAGACGTTGAATACGAGATCATTATTCTTGAACCCGGGTTCAACACCTGGTTAAACACCGTTGCTACACCCAGAAAGTATTTCGAACAAAGTTGGCTGGAAAGCCGCAATCGCGTACTGGTTGCGAATTGGAATCTCAGGGCGCAACAGACCAATCGCAAAGATCCTGAACTCTATATTTTCCCTATAGACTATGATCAGCGTATCAATTACGGTTACGAGGTCAACTATTTACTCTACAATTATTTTGTATTTTTTCAGCGAAAGTACAATCAGCGCCTGGGGCCTTTTTATCCACGGATAAATTAGTATATATTTGCGCCCTGAAAACAAAATCACATGAAGAAGCTAAAAGAACGTTGGGGTATTGATTCAAATTTTCAGTTGGTGGTCATCTTGGTGGTCTTCGCCATTACCGGCTCTACAGCAACGAAACTTGCCAGCCCCGTTACCGACTATATCGGCATGGACCCTGCAACGACCAGCGGATGGATCTACTGGCCGGTAAGGATCTTTCTGATCTTTCCGATCTATCAGGTGCTTTTAGTGTTTTTTGGTTGGCTATTCGGTCAATTCGCTTTCTTTTGGAATTTTGAGAAGAAAATGCTTAACCGTATGGGCATTAAGATCAAGTAGCACGCTTTTTCAGGTACTTATCTTTTTTGAGTAGATGAACGTAAACCCACATTAAAGTAAATGTGGGAATAAAATCCATCCCGGGGATCAGTTCCTCCAGGAACCCTATAAATCCTCCTATCCTACCCGCTCTGTCGGGATACATACGCGTGATCAAAAATCCTGATATGGGCGCCCAGACAAAATCGGCCGTTTCCCCTATTCCGGGAAAGAAATAAGATGCCATTCCCACCAGGTCAAGCGCAATACTCAAAACCAATTTTCCGTATTTCATGCATCAAGTATACGGTTTTTTAAAAAGATAAAGGTAGTAACGAAACGATCAGGTCAGGTCTGAACTGATGAGTTTCAGGAATTCGTTCCTCGTTTCGATCTCCTTGAACTGTCCGCGGAAACCTGAAGTTGTAGTTACCGAATTTTGTTTTTGAACGCCACGCATCATCATACACATATGAGAAGCCTCAATGACCACAGCCACACCTTTGGGTTTCAGGGTCTGATTTATACATTCCAGAATATCGTGTGTAAGGCGTTCCTGCACCTGTAATCTTCTGGCGAAGACATCTACGATACGTGGCAGCTTACTAAGTCCTACGATGTGTCCATCGGGAATGTAGGCAATGTGCGCCTTACCGAAGAAAGGCAGAATATGATGCTCGCAAAGCGAATACAATTCAATATCCTTAACGATCACCATCTCGTTATAGCTCTCTTTGAACATAGCACTTTTTAGGATGGCGGAAGCGTCTTGGTAGTATCCCTGAGTAAGGAATTGCATAGCCTTGGCCGCCCTTTCAGGGGTTTTCTCAAGGCCTTCCCGGCTTGTGTCTTCTCCAAGTTCCTGGATGATCTGACGGTAACGGTCTCTTACCTCATCGGTGATCTTGATATTGTATTCCTCGAAGGTTTTATATGGCATTTTTGGTCTTTAGTTTATGTGAATAATACTGTTTTAATTTCTTTATTTTCGGATCGATGATCACTCTGCAATACGGTTGCTCCCTGTGCAAGGCGTAATAATCCTGATGGTACTCTTCGGCAGCGTAAAAGGGACCTGCTGCTGTAATTTCCGTGACTATAGGGTCATCAAACACTTTCTCTTCGGTGAGGAGTTCAATAAAAGCCTGTGCCTGTTCCCGCTGCTCAGGGGTGGTATAAAAGATACCTGAACGGTATTGCGTTCCCATATCATTGCCCTGCCTGTTAAGGGTTGTCGGATCATGGGTTGCAAAGAACACCTCTAATAACCCCCTGAAACTCACCACTTCAGGGTCAAAGGTGATCTTGACCGCCTCTGCATGACCGGTACGGCCGGTACAGATCTCCCTGTATGCCGGATTCTTGATTAGTCCGCCGGTGTACCCGGAGATCACTGAGTTCACTCCTTCGATCTGCTCAAACACCGCCTCTGTACACCAGAAGCAACCACCTGCTAAATATGCCGTCTCCATCATTATTCTGTTCACATTTCGGTTAATCCTTAAACATGTTTAACAAAAGTATCAATTTATTAAACAATGGTTTTGTTCTTTAACGATTATTTTAGAAGAATACCCGAGAACCGAACTCCCCCCTTACCTGTTTGCGTGTTTACCCCTTAATCCGTACTTTTCGCATTCATTCTGAATAAAGCTATGATAAAGGCCGTAAATATTCATAAAACCTATGGTGAGCTTGAGGTGCTCAAGGGTGTCGACATTGAGATCAAAAAGGGAGAGGTCGTTTCTATTGTGGGCGCTTCCGGTGCCGGTAAAACTACCCTATTGCAGATCCTTGGAACCCTGGATACACCGGACAAGCTTAAAGACACGGCCATTATCATTAATAACACCAGGGTTCATGAATTAAAAGATAAGGCCATGGCCAGGTTCAGAAATGAGCATATTGGTTTTATATTTCAGTTTCATCAGCTGTTACCGGAATTCACTTCCCTGGAGAATGTATGTATCCCCGCATTCATTAAGAACACATCGCGCGAAAAGGCCGAAGCCCGTGCCAGGGAGCTCCTTGGATTTTTGGGACTCTCACACCGTCTTGACCACAAACCCGGTGCCTTATCGGGTGGCGAACAGCAAAGAGTTGCCGTGGCAAGAGCCCTGATGAATAATCCGGATATTGTTTTTGCCGACGAACCCAGTGGAAACCTTGACTCTGAGAGTGCTGAACGCCTGCACAACCTGTTCTTTGAGCTTCGCGATCGCTTTGGACAAACCTTTGTGATCGTTACGCACAACGAAGACCTTGCTAATATGGCCGACAGGAAATTGGTAATGGTCGACGGACAGATCGTGAACGAGGAGGTTGAAAGCCTGCAAAACTCCTGATGATGCTTCCTCCCGGTGAACTCAAAGCCTTTCTTGATGAAAAGGCCGACCAATACAATAACCCGGAATTTATTACCACAGACCCTGTACAGATCATTCACAGGTACCGGGATAAGGAAGATATAGAGATCTCCGGATTCCTTACCGCCACCATTGCATGGGGTAATCGTAAAAGCATTATCAATAATGCGAACCGCATGATGGAACTTTTAGGAAACAGTCCGTACGATTTTATCATGTCGCACCAGGAGGAGGATCTCGATCGTTTTGAAAATTTTGTACACCGTACCTATAATGCCGAAGACCTCAGACATTTTATTCGCGGATTAAAGTACCTTTACGAGAATTATGGCGGATTAGAAGGAGTGTTCGCTGCCCATAGCAATGCACCAAGATTACAGGAAGCTATAGGCGACCTCAAAACAAAATTCTTTGAGATCCCTCATCTACCGCGTACCGAAAAACACGTTTCGGACCCCCGAAAAGGATCATCGGCAAAACGTATCAATATGTTTCTTCGGTGGATGGCACGAAAGGATAATAAAGGGGTTGATGCGGGGATCTGGAGGTCGGTCTCCCCTGCCCAGCTATCCTGTCCGCTGGATGTCCACTCCGGCAATGTAGCCCGTAAATTGGGGCTTTTAAAAAGAAAACAGAATGACGCCAGGGCACTCGAGGAGCTGGATAACGCACTTAGAAAAATGGACCCGAACGATCCGGTAAAATATGACTTTGCCCTTTTTGGGCTCGGTGTTTTCGAAAAATTCTAAGAGAACGATCAGGCCTCCGGGAGTCACCAACCCCAGATCACTTAGTCCACAACTGCAATTTACCTGCCTTTACCCTAGTTAAATACAGCCATTGCATACCGCTTTGAATAAATGAAATAGTGCATGCAATACAGAATAACTATGGGTCTTCTTTTCCGGAGCAGAACTTTATTTTTATTTTTAAGCAAAAATCAACTACAATCAAGATGAGAAAAATTACATTGAGCCTTTGGCTCTTTTGCCTGTGTGCATGTACTGCATTTGCACAAGCCCTCGAACTACCAACCGACACCTTGATAACCACAAGTCATTCGGTAACCATTCAGGGTCAAAAAGTGGCCTACAATGCCGCAACAGGAACCCAGCCGGTATGGAATGATGAAGGCGAGGTTATTGCCACCTTATTTCACACTTATTATTATCGTACAGATATCAAGGACCGCGCTTCGCGTCCGCTTCTGATCTCGTTTAACGGAGGTCCGGGTTCGGCATCGGTTTGGATGCACCTGGCCTACACAGGTCCGAAGGTGCTAAATATCGATGACGAGGGATACCCATTACAGCCCTATGGTGTCAAAGACAATCCAAACTCTATTCTCGATGTAGCCGATATTGTTTATGTAAACCCGGTAAATACAGGGTATTCGAGAATGGTACCGGGTAAAGACGGTAAAATGCCTGAGAGAGAGCAGTTTTTTGGTGTTAACGAAGACATTAGTTACCTCTCTGACTGGATCAACACCTTTGTCTCCCGCCACAACAGATGGAGAAGCCCAAAATACATTATTGGAGAGAGCTACGGAGGTACCCGCGTTGCCGGATTGGCACTGGAACTTCAGAACAGTGAGTGGATGTACCTGAACGGAGTGATCATGGTTTCTCCGGCAGATTACCAGGTATTGCGTCGCGGTGGCCCGGTTGCCGAAGCGCTAAACACCCCTTATTATACAGCAGCTGCCTGGCATCATAAAGCTTTGGATAATGCGCTACAAAGTAAAGACCTGACCGATGTGCTTCCTGAATCGGAAGATTTCACGATCAATGAATTGATCCCGGCATTGGCAAAGGGCGGATTCCTTCCGCAGGAAGAAAGAGTTAAGATCGCAGAGAAGATGGCTCGTCTTACCGGGATATCTGCAAAAGTGATCCTGCAACACAACCTGTCGGTTCCCAACCAATTCTTCTGGAAAGAATTGCTCAGAGATGAAGGGTATACGGTAGGAAGACTGGATTCCCGATACCTCGGAATTGATAAGAGCGACGCCGGTACTGCTCCCGATTACAGCGCCGAACTTACTTCGTGGTTGCATTCCTTTACTCCTGCCATTAATTATTACCTCAGAAAAGAGCTTGGTTTTGCTACCGATCTCAAATACAATGTTTTCGGACCCGTACATCCGTGGAACAATGATAAGGACAACACCCGGGACAACCTTCGTCAGGCTATGGCTCAGAATCCATATCTTAATGTATTCTACCAGGCAGGGTATTACGATGGTGCCACCACTTATTTCAATACGAAATACAGCATGTGGCAATTGGACCCGGCGGGAAAAATGAAAGACCGTCTTAGCTTTGAAGGGTATCGCAGCGGACATATGATGTATCTCCGTGCAGAAGACCTTAAAAAGGCCAACGACGATCTGCGCGCGTTCATTTCACGTACTGCTGCCCAAGGTAAGGCTGCGAGATATGAGCGATAAGAAAAAGGCATACCAATACGGGTTCGTCCTCGGAGGAGGGGGAGCCCGTGGGTTTGCTCATTTGGGGGCGATCAAAGCCCTTCAGGAAAAGGGGATCACACCCGACATCATTTCCGGGGTTAGTGCCGGCGCCATAGCCGGAGCGTTTATCGCTGCCGGAAAAACTCCTGAAGAGACCCTGGACCTTATGAAGAAGTTAAACATAAGGGACATCACCAACTTCCAAATGCCTACCACAGGCATTCTTAATCTCGATAAACTGGGCTCCCTGATCCGAACCCATCTCGGCGAGACCGACCTTAGGGACCTTCCGACCCCCCTGATCATTGCAGCAACCGATATCCTCAATGGAAGTCCGGTATATTTCAGAGAGGGCAACCTCGCCTCTATTGTCCAGGCATCTGCTTCGATCCCTGTGCTGTTCTCTCCCGTTAAGATCAACGATCTGTATTATGTAGACGGTGGCGTGTTCAGTAATATTCCGTTAGAACCATTACGAAATGAATGCCGGAAAACTATAGTGATCAATATTAGTCCGATGGCCCGTAGCAAGGAACTCGGCAATATTGCCTCTATTGCTGCGCGAACCTTCCAGCTAAGTGTCAATGCCTCGAACAGGTTCGCCGAGCATGAATGCGATCTCTATATCGATCCACCCAGTTTGGCGAGCTACCCGATCTTTGATACCCAGCGTGCAGATGAACTCTTCCAGATCGGTTATAACCACGTGATGAACATGGACCTCGGAGCCTTCACTGAACCCCCACGAACGTGGTTTCAAAAACTCATATCCCGGTTCTGAAAAGTATGAGGTGCTGTAGATTAATAATCTTATATTTGAACATACACTTTAGGGAATGCATTTAAAACATCCGGAAATTCTTTGGGCTCTATTTTTGCTTATCATCCCCCTTATCGTACATCTGTTCCGGTTAAGGCGTTTTAAAAAGGAATCGTTCACCAATGTGCGGTTTCTTAAGGAAGTGGAATTACAAACCCGCAAGAGTTCCAGCTTAAAGAAATGGCTGGTACTGCTTACACGTATGCTGGCCCTGGCCTTTCTTATCTTCGCATTTACAGGTCCCTACTCAGGAGATCCTGAAGCAGGTAAAGACAACACCGCTTATATCGTGTACATAGATAATTCACAAAGCATGAGTTTTCCCTCTGCCCAGGGAACACTCTTGCAAAAGGCGGTAAACACCCTCGTAGATCAATGGCCGGAAGATATTGAGATCCTCGTGATCACCAATAACAGCACCATAGGCCCCGGCACTAAGAACTCCCTCCGCAATCAATTACTTACCCTTGAATACAGCTCTGCACAACTCGGACTGGATGAGGTGATCCTGAAGGCTAAAACCTTATTCCCGGACCAGCAAAAGAATAAAGTAATCTATCTGCTTACCGACCTGCAGCGAACACAACAATCCTTACCTGAAGTATCTGCTGAAGATCTTATTACGCGGCTCACCGTAGTTCGTGCGGATACGCCGTCCAATATAGCTATAGACTCCCTCAGTATTGGACAAACCACACCAGAGAGTACCAGGCTCACCGTATTTTTGTCGCATGCTGAAGGAGTAAGCCCCGAAAACCTTCCTGTATCTGTATTATCAGGTAACGAGTTACTGGCCAGGGCTCCGGCAGTATTCGAAACCGATACGACCAGGGTTACCTTTGACCTACCTCCGGCAGATCTGGCGAGGGCCCGGATCAGCATAAAAGACAACGGTTTACCCTATGATAATGAGCTCTATTTCAGCCTTCCTGTAAGCGAAAAGATCAACATACTTCATATAAGCGAGGCTCCCGGAGACTATTTAAACCGGATTTTCACCGAAGACGAGTTCAGGTATATCACAGCAGATCCTAATGCAGTTGATTATAACGTACTTTCAGAACAGAATCTTGTAATTCTCGATCAGGTGCGCTCCTTGCCCCCTGCCCTTGGACAAAGTCTTTCTGACCTGGCCGATCGGGGTTTACGCATCCTTCAGATACCGGCGACAAATGAGGCTTCTGAAAGCTTTTACCAGCTCAATGCACAATTGGGACTTCCTCGCCGGGACAGCTTGGTAAGAAGGTCTGCAGTAGTAAGTACCATACGTTATGACCACCCCTTGTTTAAAAATGTATTCAACGAACGGGTGAGTAATTTTCAATATCCTAATGTCAGTGAATATTATGCCTTGAGCGGTCCGGTATCTGCAGCACTGGAACTGGCCGGAGGCCTCCCCTTTCTCTACGGGAAGAATGGCCACTACGCCTTTACTACAGCAGTAAACAGCGAAACAACAGACCTTATACAATCGGCCCTCGTAGTACCTGTTTTTTATGCTATCGGACTCCAAAGTATGCGACTGCCAAGGTCTTACTACACCTTTGGCAACCAGGAAAGTGCAGACATAAGAACCACTCTCCAAAAGGATCAGATCCTTGCCCTGGACAACGGGATAACTTCGGTGATTCCCCGACAGGAAGCCTATGGTAATTATGTCAGGGTCTATCCTGATGAGCAGATCACAAGTCCGGGCCATTACCGCATTATCAAAGAGAACGAAACTATCGGGAACATCAGCTTTAATGAACCCAGAACCGAAAGCCAACTTGAATATCACGATCCTGAAGCCTTTAAAAACATTACAGCATACAGTAGTATCGACGAGGGTCTTGAACAGGTAAAAAGTGAGAATAAGGTCAATGAGCTTTGGAAATGGTTTGTTATTTTTGCAATAGCTTTTTTCCTAACAGAAATGCTCATTTTAAAATATTTTAAATGAATATCCTCCTAAGATCAGTTACGATCATCGATCCTCAGGGCAAGCATCACGGCCAACAAAGTGACATTCTTATCAAAAATGGTAAAATACACACCATAGCCGGGCAAATTACTCCGGAAAAGAACACCCGTATTATAGAAAAGGATAACCTCCATGTTTCCCGCGGATGGTTCGACAGTAGTGTTTGTTTTGGAGAGCCCGGATATGAAGAAAGAGAAACCCTGGCCAACGGGATCAAGGTGGCAGGAAGAAGCGGATTCACAGCTGTGGCAGTAAATCCGAACACCAAGCCGGTTACCGATTCGAGTGCGCAGATCGCATTTATAAGCCATAAAGGGCAACGAACGGCTACTACCCTACACCCCGTAGGTGCCCTGACCGCCGGAGGCCAAGGCGTAGACCTTGCAGAACTCTACGATATGCAGCAGGCAGGAGCCGTGGCATTTGGCGATTACAAGTCGCCGGTAACCAATCCGAACCTACTGAAGATCGCCCTGCAGTACACGCAGAACTTCGACGGCCTTGTGATGTCTTTCCCCTTAGAAAAGAGTATTTCAGGAAAAGGAGTGGTTAACGAAGAGGCTACTGCCATTCGTCTGGGATTAAAAGGGATCCCGGCATTATCTGAAGAATTACAGATCGCCAGAGACCTGTACATCCTGGAGTATACCGGTGGAAAACTTCACATCCCTACGATCTCGACCGAACGAGGCGTGACCCTGATCAAAGAAGCGAAGAAAAAGGGTCTTGATGTGAGTTGCAGCGTTGCGATCCACCATCTCTTCCTGTCCGAAGAAGTTCTGGAAGGCTTTGATACCCGATATAAGGTAATGCCTCCATTGCGTACCGATAAAGATCGTAAAGCGCTTATAAAAGGGCTTAAGGACGGAACTATCGACATGGTTACCAGCGATCATGATCCAAGAGATATCGAACTTAAAAAAGTGGAGTTTGATCATGCCGATTACGGCAGCATAGGCCTGGAGAGCGCGTTTGGAGCTCTGAACACCCTGTTACCCCTTGAAGACGCTATTCGGGTACTGGGAGCAGGAAGAAGGCGCTTCCTCAAAGAAGAAACCACACTGGAAGAAGGTGCTGAGGCCGATCTCACCCTTTTTGACCCACAACATACATACACCTTTACCAAAGGGCATATCCTTTCAACCTCGAAGAACAGCGCCTTTTTAAAACAAGAGCTTAAAGGTTACGTATTCGGAGTGATCAACGGCTCATTTACCGAAATTGAAGAATAACCCTGATATGCAAACGGTAGAAAACGAAGGTAAAACCACGGCCATCATTGCATACCTCACCCTAATCGGGGCATTGATCGCAATTTTCATGAATCAAGAGCCTAAAAATGCATTTGCGCGTTTTCATATTCGCCAGGCTTTTGGGGTCCACCTCATTTACTGGGCGATGGGACTTATTATTGGCAGCCTGGACATCTGGATGCTTCAGTATTCCTACTGGATCCTGTTCTTTGCCCTTTGGGCTTACGGATTTGTAGGGGCAATCCAGGGTAAATGGTACGCAGTGCCGGTTATAGGTCCCTGGTTTCAAAAATGGTTCACCTTTATTCAATAATCCTCTAATTAAACTCATAGCGCTTTGACTTCAAAATCTCTTAGCCTGGAACACCTTATACGACCTGCAGAAGGAACGATAACTCAGGATACTCCCGTGATCTTTATGTTTCATGGGTATGGTTCGAACGAACAGGATCTTTTTTCCTTTTCCGGTGAACTCCCCGATCATTTTTTCGTGATCTCTGCAAGAGCTCCCTACACTCTTATGCCTAATGCATACGCCTGGTATGCTATTAATTTTGATGCAGATCAGAACAAATGGAGCGACAACGAACAGGCCATTAGATCCAGAGACCATATTGCTGAGTTTATCGATGAAGCCTGCGATGCCTACGGACTAGCAAAAGACAAAGTGAACCTGATAGGGTTTAGCCAGGGTAGTATATTAAGCTATGCGGTCGCATTAACCTACCCCGAGAAAGTGAAGAACGTAATGGCATTAAGCGGATATATCAATCCGGATATCCTCGGCGAGCAGATCAAAACACTCGATCACTCCGCCCTTTCCGTGTATGCCTCTCACGGGAGTTCAGACCAGGTGATCCCCGTTTCATGGGCGCAACGAACACCTGAATTCCTCAAAAAGTTGGGCGTAGACCATACCTATGAAGAATTTCCTGTTGGCCATGGGGTAGCTCCGCAAAACTTTTATTCCATGTTAAAATGGCTTGATGCCCACAATTAATATGAAGAATACGTATATCTTTTTACTCGCTGCTTTCGCCTCTGTTTTAAGTGCATGCCATACCAAAGGCGATAAAGCTGCAACGGCAAATGACACCTCTTTTTTTATAGGTACCTATAGCCGAAACCAAAGTAAAGGGATATACCACACCACAATTTCTCCTGAAGGAAAGTTCAAAGGACTTTCCCTGGCTGCAAAGGCAAGGAATGCCTCCTTTATCAGGAAAACGGCTAACCATAAAATGCTTCTGGCGGTAAGTGAAGAGGTTGAAGGAAAAGTACTGTCGTTTCAGATCAATGACACCCTGCTTTCTCCTGTCGATTCTGCATCAACATTCGGCGCTCACCCTTGCCATATTAGCATACATAATGCCCAAACAGCCGTTATCTCCAATTACAGTGGCGGCAATATTGCCCTGATCCATATGGATACAGACGGGCAACTTAGTACTATTGACAGTGTTCAGTTCCAAGGTCAGGGTCCTCACCCCCGACAGGAGGCCTCACATGCACACAGCACAACCTTCCTGAACGATACCCATATGGCCACGGCAAACCTGGGGAGTGATCAAATTATTATCAGTACACTGGTTAAGGAGAATCAAGAAAAGCAGCTCAGGGTTACAGATACCATCGCCCTTGCTCCCGCTGCCGGGCCTCGACATATGGTCATGGCTGCCTCGGGCCGCTATGGTTATGTGATCAATGAGCTCAATTCGACCATCACCCTGATCAGGAAAAATAAGACCACAGAGCGCTATACCCCCGCTCAAACAATTACCACACTCCCTGCAGATTTTAGCGGAGAAAACTTTTGTGCAGATATTCACCTCGATGCCACAGGAAACTTTCTTTACGCCTCTAATCGCGGACATCAATCGATCGCTATATACAAGGTGAATACAGAAAATGGAGCTCTGACCCCTATTGGCTTTCAGGAGGTCTTTGGGGCTTGGCCAAGAAACTTTGCCATCTCCCCAGATAATAAATTCCTCGTAGTAGCCAATGAACATTCAGAGAACCTCGTGTGTTTTAAAAGAGACCTGACTACCGGGAAACTGGATAAAACAGACGAGCTTGCTGTTCCTGCTCCTGTTTGTATCGCATTTTAACCATCGCCAACATCCCCTCACCTGTCCGTTAAATTAAAACAGGACTTCAGGTAAATCCCCAAAAAAGCAACGGGATTATTAATACCTTTAAAAGGTTAATAATCTGCAGCTTATGAACTACCTGTACAAGAGGATCATTATCGATACGGTAAAGCGCAATTTCAGAAAACACGCCGGAGATCTTAAATACAATGAAAAAAATTTTAAAAAACAGGTTTCCGATCTGGAAATCGAGCTACGTCACTGGGTAACAGACACCTTCTATATTTTTATAGGGATCGCCTCTGCTACCTTTGGCCTGAAGGGTTTTCTGCTGCCGAGTAATTTTATTGATGGTGGGGTTACGGGAATCTCTCTTATCGTCTCTGCTATCTCCGGGATCCCATTAGGCATCCTTATTTTTGCAATTAACCTTCCTTTTCTCATCCTTGCTTATTTTGCCATCACCCGGCGTTTTGCCATAAAAAGTATCATTGCTATTGCCGTCTTATCACTGGCCATTCATCTGTTTCATTTCGAGGCTATTACCAACGACAGGATCCTGGTAGCTGCCTTTGGTGGCTTTTTCCTGGGACTGGGTATTGGCATGGCCATTCGCGGGGGTGCTATTATTGACGGAACGGAGGTGCTGGCCATCTACCTGAGTCGAAAGACACCCCTCACGGTCGGAAACATTATTCTAATCTTTAATCTTCTGATCTTTCTCACTGCTGCCTATGTATTAACAGCAGAGATCGCTCTCTATGCCATTCTTACCTATTTTGCCGCCTCAAGAACCGTAGACTTCGTTATTGACGGTCTGGAAGAATACATGGCTGTGACCATCATCTCACATAAGTATGAGGAAGTTAGAAAGACTATAGTTGGAAAAATGAGAAAAGGATGCACGCTTTTTAAAGGACAAAGCGGATACACCACTACTGCTGACGGAAAAACATTAAGAGATATCACCATTGTTTATACGGTGATCACCCGTCTTGAATTTGCCCGGCTGAAGACAGAGATCGAAAAGGTCGACTCCAATGCCTTCATGGTGCTCTCTACTGTTAAAGACACCATCGGAGGCTTGACCAAAAAGAAACCTATTCATAAGATCAAATAAGCCGGTACTTAGTTGATCCAGGCAAGTGGCCAGAAGTAAATAATCAGGAGCTGTACGCACATAAAGACCATGAACGGGATCACTAAAAACCCCATAATATCCCGGGCCTGTATCTTTATTCCGGCAGCCATCACCGGAATGACCAACAACAAAAAGAAGGGTTGTAACAAATTACTCAAAGATTCTCCATAGGCAATAGCCATGGCCGATCGGGCGATCATGGGTATGGTTTGGTCTCCTGAAATCCCGAGATCGTTCACCGCCTGCAACACACTGGGTCCGATAACGGCAAATTCGCCACCGGCCGACGGAATGGCAAAGTTGACCAAGCCACCGGTAAGGAAAGCAAACACAGGAAAGTTATCGGGGCTGGCATAAGCCGCCATGAGTTCGCCAAGCTCCCGTGCCAGTCCGGTATACATCATGATCCCCATGATCCCTGCGTAAAACGGGAACTGAAACAAGATGGCAGAAACATTACTACTTGCCCTTTTCATAGAGATGCCATAACGCATGGGGGTTTTGTGCAGTAACATGCCCAACATCAGGAATATAAAGATCATGATATTCAGATTCAGATCGCCCCCATTGCTATAAAAATGCATGCCGAGATAGATCACCCCGCTTAAGGCTATAAGGTATTGCAGGACCACACTGTGATTCAGACGGTCGGACCACGCTTTTTCGCCCGGGAGCCTGGTCGCATCTGCCTCCTGAGCAATAGATCGAATCTCCTTTGGTGTATCCCCTGCTTCAAGCATGACCGTAAGTTCTTTGTCTGTTGCCTTCCCGGGGCGTAACAACCACATCACTGTAGGCACAAGGATCACCGTGCTCAGTAACATAGCCATATTAAGCGTAGATCCCAGGGTAAACCCGGTTGGGATGGTTTCTTGAAGAATGCCCGCTTCGATAAGGAAATTATCCTGGGTGTTCAGTAAAAGCGGAATACTACTTGAAAGTCCGGTAACCCAACTTATAAAAGAGCAATAGACACAGGCAATGAGATACGGGTAATGTACACCTTTAACCCGCAAGGCCAGTTCTCTTGCAAGTACCGCTGTGATAATGATCCACCCCCAACTTACAAGGCATAACAGGGTACCGGTAAGGGTAACGAAAAAATAAACCTGCCGGGGTGTCTTCAGGTGTACGGCAAGTTTATCGATCTGTCGTCTTAAAAAAGGCGCCAGGGCTATACTGTAACCCGTGATCACCAATAGCACCATTTGCATACCGAACTCCAGCAACAGCCAGAATCCCTGATACCAGGCTTCTAATACCTCAAAGAAGCCCGAAGACATCACAATCATGGCCGCGAGGGCACATATTACGGTAAGCACGATCGCAAAAACAAAGGCGTCGGGCATAAACCTCCGGTAAGCATCGGTAAAAATTTGTCCTAACCGTTCGATCATAGGTGTTGATTTCTACCGCAAAAAATAAGAAAAAAATTACAGAAGCCGGAAGTTACCTAGCTTCGGGTATACAGTAAATGTGCGATGGTAGTAAAATCAATGCTCATGTCGTCATTGATAAAATACTCCACGAGGACCTCTCCCCAGTATTTGCCATCAGAGAAATCGGCAATGATCCAACGGTGGTTAAGTACCTTGATCTTATTGATCTTCATGGATGAACCGCTCATTCCTTCATAGGGAACTAAGGGGTTATCTCCATTCTGTTCGTTGGTTTCCAGCAATTTATCGGCGATATAGCGTGTAGGATCCTCGAGGTTGAGCTCTTCGTAATACGCAAATGCATCATCGTTATGCTCCAGGTCAAAATATTGCAAATCCATTTGCTTCAGTAGTAAGGACTGCACAGAATCGGTGAGTTTTGCATTGCTGCTCCTCAGGCTCTGATTCTTAGTCACTTCAGCCTCTACGAACTTTTTGGCACTCACAAATTGGTATAGGTTGATAAGAGCCGAAAAAACAAAGAGGTACATAAAGATCCTTCTTTTCATGGGTATGGTGTTTTAGGGTTATGAGGTTACGAAGGTACGAAGTTATGCGGTTACACGGTGATGCGGTTATGCAGTCATGCGGTTATGCAGTGACGCAGTGATGAGAGGTAATCTACAATTCATCATTCACAATTCACAATCGTTTAAAGGTCTACGACGAGGTTATCATAGGCCAGGAACATATTATCGGGAAGCTCCTGTTCTACTTCCGCATGAAAGCCAAGCAAGGCACTTATATGGGTGAAATAAGCATATTCGGGGGCCACTTCCCGAACAAATTCCATGGCTTCTTCCAGATTAAAATGAGAGTGATGCGCTTCTTTCCTTAGGGCATTGACCACCAATACCTTTACCCCTTTAAGCTTAGCCACTTCTGCTGCTTCAATATGTTTGACATCGGTGAGATAGGCAAAATCACCAAACCGGTAACCAAAAACCTGCAGGCGATTGTGCCAGGCGTTTATTGGGATCACATCGATGCCTCCCAGATGGAGGACTTCGCCGTTCACCACCTCATTTGCCTCTACGGCAGGTGCTCCGGGATAGCGGTCTTCCGTAGCAAAAATATAATCGAACTTCTTGCGTAGGGACTCTAAAACCCTGCGATGGGCATAGATGGGAATATCGCCCTGCCTGAAGAAAAAAGGACGAATATCGTCCATCCCCATAATATGATCGGCATGCTCGTGAGTGAAGAGAATACCGTCTATATGCCTTACATCATTAGCCAGCATTTGTTGCCTGAAATCAGGGCCGCAATCCACAATAAAATTGTATTTATCCCAGGAGACCATAACCGAAACGCGCAGTCGTTTGTCCCGGGGATCCTCACTCTTACACACGGGATGATCGCTTCCGATAACCGGAATTCCCTGTGAAGTTCCTGTGCCTAAAAACGTTACTCTCAAACTGAATTTTTTCTCAAATTTATCATTTATTATCCGATTACCTTCATTAAACTTTTTAACTTTGTTTTCAAAATAAAATTGCGCTATGCCCTTAGTTTTAAAAGGAGACAAGAATTTTGAGAACGTTCCTTCCCTTAAGGCCAAAGCCCTGAGGATCAATCTTAACGAAACTATTTACGGTACGTTTTCGGAGATAGGAGCAGGTCAGGAAACCGTAAGGCATTTCTTTCGGGCAGGTGGTGCCTCCGGAACCATTGCCAAGGCCATGAGTGCCTACGATAAAGCCTTTAGTGACGCGATCTATGGTGCCGAGGAAGACGGAAGATACGTTACCGAAGAACGCCTTAAAAAGATGTTGTCTCATGAGATGACCCTCATGGAACAGCGTATCTCCAGAGAGGAACATCCCAATAAGATCTTTTTCTCATATGCGAATACCGTTGCCACCATTGACTTCGCCAAGAAGTATCTGGGCCACGGATGGTTGGGGATCAAGTTCCAGCTGGAACCCGGTGAGGAATACAACGATATTATCCTTCACATTCGTTTCAAACAGAACGAAGCCAGGCTACAGCAGGAAACCCTTGGTATTCTTGGGGTAAACCTGATCTATGGTGCCTTTTACAAGCATCACAAGCCTAAGAAGCTCCTGAAATACCTTTACGACCACATAGATAAGGACACCATCGAGATCGATATGATCAACTTCTCCGGTCCGAGATTCGAAAATGTAGACAACCGCGTCATGAGCTTACAGCTGGTGAAGAACGGTATGACCGAAGCGGTAATGTTCGGACCTGACGGAAACAATATCCTTCCGGCCGCCATTCTCTACAAACGCAATATTCTGGCCTTGAGAGGAAGTTTCCGACCGGTAACCAAGGTGAATATGGACATGTTCAAAAAATCGTATGACATTTTCATTCGCGAGAACAAGGTTGAGGAAGAAAAGACCCAGGTGATCTTTGAGATCACGCTTTCGAACCTCAGAGCCGAAGGTGAGATCGATGAAGAAGATTTCATGGATCGCGCACGACTGCTCTGCTCTCTTGGACAAACCGTGCTCATATCCAACTTCCAGGAATACTACAAACTGGTAGAATACTTCTCGAATTATACCAAAGAACGTATGGCCCTTACCATGGGAGTTAACAACCTGGTAGAGATCTTTGACGAGCGCTATTACCGTCATTTGAGCGGAGGCATCCTCGAAGCCTTTGGTAAACTATTCTACAAGGACCTTAGGGTATACTTATATCCGATGATCGATCCGGATACCGGACTCCTCGTTACCAGCAACAACCTGAAGGTACACCCACGTATGAAAGAGCTCTATAAGTTCTTTAAATACAATGGAAAAGTGGTCGATATTTTCGATTACGATCCTGAAAGCCTTAATATCTTCTCAAGAGAAGTACTTAAAAAGATCTCTGAAGGAGAAGAAGGCTGGGAAGAAATGCTTCCTGAAGGGATCTCCAAACTCATTAAAGAGAAACAATTGTTTGATTACGAAGCTCCTAAAGCCATTGAGGAGAAATCGAAATCATAACTGCATTGCATACCACAACAAAAAAGCCCCGGATTTGAACACCGGGGCTTTTCTTTTTGCTATAGCTTCATCAGTCTTCCAGGATCTGGGCAGCGTGATCTTTGGTCTTTACCTTAGCGATCACGCGGTCTACCACCCCCTCTTCATTTACGATAAAGGTCATTCGGTGAATGCCGTCGTATTCACGTCCCATGAATTTCTTAGGCCCCCATACCCCAAAGGCATTGATCACCTCCTTCTCTTCATCGGCGACCAATGGAAAAGGAAATTCATATTTAGTGCTAAAATTAGATTGACGCTTTACAGAATCGGCACTAACGCCTAAAAGCTCATAGCCCTTGTCCTGCAAATCTTTGTAGTTATCTCTTAGATTACAAGCCTCGGCAGTACATCCCGGTGTACTCGCTTTGGGATAGAAAAACACCACGAGTTTTTTTCCTTTATAATCGTCAAGGCTTATCGGTTCTCCTTTATCGGTTACTCCGGAAAAGGCGGGTACCTTATCCCCTGCTTTCAATGTGTTCATAGAATTTTTTTAATAGTTTTACGTTCGTCTAAATTAGCAAATAATGACCAAAGCAGAAAAGGCCGAATTCGTTGTAAATACCCTTGAAGAACTTTATCCTACCGTTCCCATTCCTCTGGATCACACAGACCCTTACACCCTTTTGATCGCCGTATTGCTCTCTGCACAAAGTACCGATGCAAGGGTGAACACCATTACCCCGATCCTTTTTAAAAGGGCCTCTACTCCTTACCATATGGTGAACCTAACTGTTGATGAGATCCGTGAGATCATCAAGCCGGTAGGGCTATCCCCTTCGAAATCGAAGGCGATTCATGAGCTATCGCAGATCCTTATCGATAAATATGAAGGAGAGGTGCCTCAAAGCCTTGAAGCCCTGGAAGAACTGCCCGGTGTGGGCCATAAAACAGCCAGTGTCGTGGTAGCTCAGGCATTTGGGATCCCGGCCTTTCCTGTAGACACCCATATTCATCGACTGATGTACCGCTGGAACCTCACCACAGGGAAAAATGTAGTGCAAACCGAAAAAGATGCTAAACGCTTGTTCCCCAAAGAAAAATGGAACAAACTACATCTGCAGATCATATTTTACGGAAGAGAATATTCACCGGCCCGCGGATGGGACCTGGATAAGGATATTATTACCCGGACCATCGGAAGAAAGACCGTGATCGACGAGTATATTAAAAAGAAAAGATCCCGGTAATATTCCGGGATCTTTTCTAAGGATCAGTTCGAGATGGTCTCGAAGGTCATCTCCTTGTACTTAGTAACACTTAAAGCTTTAGAATAATCCAGAAGAAAACGAATGGTCTCCTTTCTGGGTTTTAGTTGTTTTTGTTTTGAGGATTCTGAAATGTAAAGATTTGCCATGCTATGCGTTTAAAATTCAATATGATAACGCAGCGAACCTCTTGTTATTGTGTTAGTTGGTTAAAATAATATTATTTTTTTTCACCAGCTTTCTCAGATTGATAATGGCATACCTCATACGCCCCAGAGCCGTATTAATAGAAACCCCGGTAACGGCTGCGATCTCCTTAAAGCTCATATCCTTGTACAATCGCATGATAAGCACTTCCTGCTGATCCTGAGGTAGTTCTGCCACCAGGGATTTCAAGTCGGTTTCCACCTGCTCTTTAATGATCTGTTTTTCGGCATTAAGTCCGGGATCACCCAGCACCGTGAGGATATTGAATTCATCATTGCCTTCGAATTTGGGCATACGGGAATTACGACGAAAGTGATCGATCACAAGGTTTTGAGCAATACGTATCACCCAGGGAAGAAATTTCCCCTCTTCATTGTACTTCCCTCTCTTAAGGGTCTTGATCACCTTAATAAAAGTGTCCTGGAAAATATCCTCGGTAACATCGCGGTCGTAGACCTTGGAATAAATAAATCCGTAAATACGTTGAGAATGTTTGTTGATCAGCACTTCAAGTGCCTTTTCATCGCCGTCGAGATAACGCTTCACCAAACATGAGTCCTGAAGTTGTTGGTCCATAAAATTACTTTTTAACGCACCAGTCTTTACGGAAAATAAAGACATAGTAATTAGTTGATTGATAAAAGTAATTTTATAGAATAGGCGTTCGTTTTTTAGGCTCGGATGAACCAAATATAAAGCTATTTGACAGAGAAAAACAAAAAAAAATTGGCATTTCTTTATAATCTTTCTTTTACAAGACGTTTAAAATCAAACCTATTAGATTCTTATCTTTGTGCTTTTCAATTCAGGTTATGACCAACATTTCGACCTTAGACCCAAAGAAAAATATCCTCATAAAGGGCGCTAAACTCCACAATCTCAAAAATATAGATGTGGCCATACCGCGCAATAAACTGGTGGTGATCACCGGATTGTCGGGTAGTGGTAAATCCAGCCTGGCTTTTGATACCCTTTATGCCGAAGGTCAGCGACGATACGTGGAGAGCTTATCGTCTTACGCCCGCCAGTTTCTGGGACGCCTGAATAAACCTAAGGTCGATTTTATCAAAGGGATCGCACCGGCCATTGCCATCGAACAAAAGGTCAATTCTACCAATCCGCGTTCTACCGTAGGAACCACCACAGAGATCTATGATTACCTCAAACTGCTCTATGCCCGTATTGGTAAGACCTACTCCCCCGTTTCGGGCGAAGAGGTAAAAAAAGATACCGTTTCTGATGTGATCGATCGCATCAAGTCTTATGAAGAGCGCACCAAACTGCTATTGCTCGCACCGGTACACATTCCCGAAGAACGCAGTGTGGTCAAAACCCTGCAGATACTTTCACAACAAGGCTATGCCCGTATCAAATACAAAAATGAGGTGCTCCGGATCGAAGAGATCGAAGAAGAGATCGACCACGACTTTTATCTTGTAGTTGATCGTATCGTAGTACGCCATGATGAAGATTTCTACAATCGTCTGGCCGATGCTACCGACACCGCTTTTTTTGAAGGTAAGGGCGAATGTTTCGTTGAAGATCTGAGCAGCGGTGAAATGCACCATTTCAGCAATCGCTTTGAAAAGGACGCACTTACCTTTCTCGAACCCAATGTTCACCTGTTTAGTTTTAACAACCCCTACGGCGCCTGCCCTAAATGCGAAGGTTATGGCGATGTGATCGGGCTTGACGAGGAACTTATTGTTCCCAACACAGGATTGTCGATCTATGAAAATGCCATCTTTGCCTGGCGTGGAGAATCTATGAGCTGGTACAGGGATCAGTTGGTCAATAATGCCTATAAGTTCGACTTTCCCATACACAAACCGTGGTACGAGCTTAGCGAAGCACAACGGGACCTGGTATGGAGCGGTAACCAATATTTTACCGGACTCCGTGACTTCTTCCAGGAGCTTGAAGATAAGAGTTATAAGATCCAGAACAGGGTCATGCTCTCCCGCTATCGCGGTAAAACCAGATGTGAGGTTTGTAAGGGCAAAAGACTTCGCAAAGAAGCCTCCTATGTGAAGGTTGGAACCAAAACGATCCTCGACCTGGTGGAGCTTCCAATAGATCAATTAAAGGAATACTTTAATAGTCTCGTGCTCGAAGAACACGAACAGGCTATTGCTAAACGTTTGCTCAAAGAGATCACCAGCCGCCTGGAATTCCTCTCTAATGTAGGTCTTGATTACCTCACCCTGAATCGTAAATCGAATACCCTTAGTGGTGGAGAATCCCAACGCATCAACCTGGCCACCTCCCTGGGGAGCAGCCTGGTGGGGTCTATGTACATTCTCGATGAACCGAGTATTGGACTACACCCTAAAGATACCGAAAAACTTATAGGGGTATTGCGCTCATTAAGGGATCTTGGCAATACCGTGATCGTTGTCGAGCACGACGAAGATATTATGCGAGCTGCCGATGAGATCATAGACATAGGTCCTGAGGCAGGAACCCATGGAGGTAATGTGGTTGCCACAGGCAATTTTGAAAACATCCTGAAAAGTGATTCCCTTACGGCAAAATACCTCAATGGTGAAGAGCTTATCGCCCTACCTGAAAAACGCAGAAAAGGCAGCTTTTACATTGATGTCATTGGAGCCCGGGAGAACAACCTGAAGAATATCGACGTGCGCTTTCCACTCAACGGACTCACGGTGATCACCGGGGTTTCCGGAAGCGGAAAGAGTACCTTGGTCAAAAAGATCCTCTACCCTGCCATTCTGAAAGAACTGGGAGGGTACGGTGAAAAAGCAGGGCAATTCTCGGCCCTGGAAGGTAATTTCGGCAAGCTCAGACACGTTGAGTTCGTAGATCAGAATCCGATAGGTCGCTCATCGCGGTCTAACCCGGTTACCTACATCAAAGCCTATGATGATATAAGAAACCTGTTCTCCACTCAGAAGCTGGCAAAGATCAGAGGCTATAAACCCAAGCACTTTTCATTTAATGTAGAGGGCGGTCGCTGTGAAACCTGTAAGGGGGAAGGCGAAGTGACCATAGAAATGCAATTTATGGCCGATGTGCACCTCGAATGTGAAACCTGTGGAGGCAAGCGCTTTAAAAAGGATGTCCTGGAAGTCAAGTTCGAAGACAAGAATATAGACGACATCCTGAATATGACCATCGATGACGCCGTAGATTTCTTCAGAACGCATCAACAGACCAAGGTGACAAATAAGCTAAAGCCTTTGCAGGACGTAGGACTGGGATATGTAACCCTGGGACAGTCTTCTTCTACCCTGTCTGGTGGTGAGGCCCAGCGTATTAAACTGGCTTCGTTCCTGGTTAAAGGCAATAGTGCAGACAAAGCCCTGTTTATTTTTGACGAGCCTACAACAGGATTGCACTTTCACGATATCAGGAAACTATTGGCTTCTTTTAATGCGCTTATTGAAAAAGGACATTCGGTGATCGTGATCGAGCACAACCTGGACCTTATAAAATGTGCCGATCATCTGATCGACCTGGGGCCGGAAGGCGGTATCAAGGGGGGACAGCTGATTGCTGCAGGAACCCCGGAAGAAGTGGTTGCAGCTAAAAAAGGAGCTACCTGGAAATACCTTCAGGATAAGCTCTGAGTTTTAAAACCATCAGCCATTAAACACCATAACAAGCTGCACAACAAACCATTATACACGCTGCTACACGGACTGTGAACATATTTTTTTACCCCATATTTAGATTTTTGGCACGCTAATTGCTTTTAACTGGATGAACGACAGAATCCCTGAATCTGAAGACCTGATGCTAAACTCTTCTAATTTTCGATCGTTTATCCCGGTCTTCTGTATAAAACGATTTTGATCTCAAAAAAATACAAACGTTTTAGCTTCATGCTAATTTTTGATTATTTGGTTGGTTAGTTGCAAAACTCCGCAACATCGGAAATTCACCGGTTTGCGGAGTTTTCTTTTTTAACAATCTTAACAGGCTGATTAGCAATAGATTGATTTAATGCGATATGCTGGAAACCCCAGTGAATTCAAAGTGTTTCATTTTTTGGCACGCGATTTGATTCTTAAAAAAACACATACCAACCGCAAATTGTTTAACCTTAAAACCATTTGACCATGAAAAATCTCATCTTAACTTTCGTTAGCCTTATTATAAGCCAGGTGGCATTTGGTTCTACCACTACTGAGAATGCCGGCCGAAGAATTTTTGGGTATCAAGATGCGCTCATCTTTGTTGAGAACGGTATTACGTTTTCGGTATATCCCGACGGAGAGTATGATTTCTTTATCGACAATCCGAATTACGTAGGTGTTGACTATCGCAGCAGAAACGTAAGCATAAGTTTTAACGCCGGATTCAATTACAGTCCGTGGGTACAGTATGACGATTACGGAGCAGTGATCCAGATAGAGAACACGCCTATCTATTACGACTTCTACGGAAGGGTAAGCCGCATTGGAGGCCTGAACGTGTTTTATCAAAGAGGAAGGGTTTCAAGAATTGGCGGACTCTATGTGTATTACGATGGATACGGAAGGTTTGCACGGTTTAACGGGTACATCAACATGTATAACAGATTGTACGTACACCGCCCCGTTTACAGTTATTTTGTAAGACCTGCTGTTAATTTTTGCCTCGTAAATACCAGGCCTTACAGAAGGTATTACCACCCCGTACGATATACGTATTACCGCCCTTACAGAAACAACCACAGAAGAGCTTACGCTCCTGTCGGGAGAACATACCATTACAAAGAAAGCAATCCGCGTAGAAATGTGTATAGAAACGACCGAAGGGTAGCCAGCAGAAACGACGCCAGCATCCAGAGAGCCATTAGAAAAAGAAGCCTGAAGTACGAAGCGAACCAACGTGCCTACAGTAAATCTGATGCCTACAGAACAAGTACCCGAAGATCTGCGGTTGGAAGCAATAGCAGAAAATCGGTCACCCCACGCAGAAGTCAGAATGTTGGCAAACCGGACAGAGGCTATACAAGGACCTCAGGAGAAAATTCAAGAGCGACTGTAAAGCGTTCTGTGGAGACCAGGAATACCTCACAGCGCAACAACACTAAGAGCTATAAGGGTAAGAGCAGAAATTCGAATTCAAATACACCAACGGTGAACAGAAGCTCAAGGAATGTTTCAAAGAATTCGAAAAGCACCAGGAACGTTACGAGGAATTCAAAAAGCTCAAGGAACGTTTCAAATAATTCAAAAAGCACCAGGGTAAGCAATAAAAGCAGAAGCACCCAGGTAAGAAAGGCTTCAGGAAGATCATCGGGAAGAAGTTCCCGAGGCGGAAGAAGCTAAGAATGCTTGAGAACTAAAATATATTTTGATCTAGCTAAAAGGGGATGCCGGTTACGGCGTCCCTTTTTTTATGTACTTATCGATCTCTTCATTTACCTCTGAAGATAACCTAAGGCGGTATGCAACCACCAGGTAGATCACTGTTATAAGGAACGCTTTTAAAGCGATATTAAGTAACGGGTGGAAAGAGAAATTCCAGAAATAAAAGATGAGTACCAAAGCACAGATCAGTAAGAAGGTTTTGAAGGTGTTTTGACTAAAAGGTGAGATTCCTATTTTCTTTTTAACGAACCACAGCTTCGTGGCGTTAAATATCAAGAAGGCGAGCAACGATGCAAACGCCGCACCATTGATCCCCCAAAGCGGAATGAACACCATATTGAGCAATACGGTGAGTACTGCCAAAAATAACCCGAAGAACAATACCATCCTGTAATGATCACTGTTGTATATAATGGCATTATTATTTCCCAAAAGGCTGTCGCTCAATTTGGCCAGCGCGATCAGAAAGACCACAATGACCCCACCGCGGTAAGTTTCAGGTAACACCAGGTACAACTGGTCTACATTAAGCACAATAAGCAGGAATATGAGTCCGCTAACCAAAAAGAGGTTGATAGAGCTCTTCTTATACAATGCTTCCAACTCATCCATTTTCCCACTGTTCATCAGACCGGAAGTAAGCGGATAGGTGATCTGGTGAAGTGCTCTGGCCGGAACAGCAATAACCACGGCGATAAAAACCGCTACACTGTAATAGGCAATATTCTGAATCTCCTTATACTGGTTGATCATAAATCGATCGATATCCAGAAAGACCACTGCAACAGACCCTCCGATAATGATCAGGCTGGTATATTTGAGTATCGAACGGAAATTTGTGGGTAACCCCCACTCCAGCTCAGGTTTTTTAACCACCATAAACGCGCTTGTAGCCATAAGCAACATGCGCAATACATACACCCCAACCATGGCCACGATAAAATGGGCAACCTCCAGCATGTCAAGGGCAATAAGCACTAACAGGATCATCACACAAAGCCTTGGAAAGACCTCTTTAAGAAAATTCCCATAAACGGTTTGTAAATGCACCTTAGACCAGGCGTAAAAGACCTCGAAATACGACAGCGCGAAAGCTATAACAAAAATGGTCCAGATGTAGGGGGCCACTTCCGGATTCCGCCTGGTTAAAAAGGCTTCGATCCAATGAAAGCCCAACCAACCCGCTATTCCCAAAGGAATGGCTACAAGGGCAGGTAAACATAGCATCATGGTCGTAAACTTTCTTTGCTCTCCGTTAGTTCCATACCCCGAATAGAACTTGACCAGGGTATTATGCACCCCAAAGGCCATAAGGGGCATCATAAGGTTTGCGGTAGACAGTAAATAGGTAACCAGACCGTAATAGGTATCTGTTAGCAAATAAGTGAACAGGAAAAGGGTATTGATGGCTCCTATCCCAAAACCCAGGTAGGTGCTCAGCAAATTCTTAAGTGATTGACTCTTGACAATACCCATTAATGCTCTAATATGATGTTGGCAAGCCTTTTGGTCAGGGCTCTTCTTGTAAATTTCTCAAGATCGGTGTTCTCCGGTTCGACCTTTTCTTGCTTGTAATCTTCGTACAACGCGATCAAAGTAGCCTTTAAAGGGGTTTTATCTTTATAGGTAAATACTTTGCCTGCTCCACTCTCTTCAAGCAGCTCTCCGGCCTCCCACCCTTCCGGACCTATGGCCAATACGGGTCTTCGGGCTGCCATATATTCAAAGAGTTTCCCGGGAATAATACCCCTGGTCTCTTCCTTATTGATCTCCAGCAATAGCAATACACGCGCCTCTCGTTGAAGGATCAGGGCTTGCTCGTGGGCCACATAGCCCTGGTGCTCAAGGAAAGGGCTTAATCCGGCATCTTGCACCGATCGCAATACATCTTCACTAACGGCACCGACAAGCTTTAATTTCAGATAGGACCGAATATCATCACGCTCCCGTGTTAATTCAGCCAGAGCCTCCCATAAGATCTTAGGGTCACGCCCAGACAAGAGTGATCCGATATGCGAAATACAGAATTTCTCAGAGGGCTTATGATCTCTTAGATCGTATTCGTCAAATCCGTTGGTAATGGTCGCCACCTCCCTGCCGGCGATCCCCTCGAACTCTTTTGCTGTAGTCTTGCTCGTAGCCATCACCACATCGGCCACTGAAAGCACCTGCTTCTCCAGATCCTTGTGCTTTTGCGCAGCTCGGGCCGTTAACCTGAGCTTTTGATGATACCCAATACTGGTCCACGGATCACGAAAATCGGCGATCCATCGTATCCCGGAGCGCTTCTTTAATTCCAGTCCGATAAGATGGACACTATGTGGTGGCCCCGTTGTAATAACGGTATCGATCTGTTCGGATCGGAGCACGTCTTCCAGGTACTTTACAGAGGGCTTTACCCAATACTTTCTGGCATCAGGAATAAATAAGTTACCACGTACCCATAATAGCAGGCGTTCTGTCCAGCCTTGCTTCTTCTCGCTAATGAGGCCACGGCTCATAGAGCGGGTTCCTTTTTTAGAAAACAACGATGCCAATTGGTAGGGTTCGAAAATAGGCCTGCTAAGCACCTTTATGCCTGTGGGTACATCCTTGATCAGCCCTTCATCTACAAGGGGGTAATGGGCATTTTCAGGTATATAAACCCATGGTTCTACACCTTGCCCGGGGAGGTATTTCACGAATTTCAGCCACCGCTGTACTCCGGGTCCTCCTGCCGGAGGCCAGTAATACGTTACGATCAGTACCCTTTTACCCTTGCGCCGCTCCAAATGCTATGATTTTGGTTGTTCCGATTGCTTTTTCCATATCAGATATCCACCACCAACAGCACAAAGCAGCAAGAGGAGGTTGCTTATGAGACCAAGCGTGCTACCGGTTTTGACCACTTCGGGATCGAAGGTAAAGACCACTTCATGGGTTCCCTCAGGAATAAAAAGGGCACGAAGGGCATAATTCACTCTAAAGGTATCGGCCGGTTCTCCGTCGATGGTAGCCTTCCATCCGTGCGGATAATACATTTCGGAGAATACGGCTATCCCATCGTGATCATTAGTACTTCGATACACCAATACATCAGGGCGATACTGTTCTAATTTGATGGTTGTAAGCGAATCGACTGCATAATTCCCCTGGTATTTCGCCATGGTTCCAAAGGCGGTTTCATCAAAAACCGCTTGCTCCTTGGTATTCATCGTACTGAGTGCCGCCATTTCGGCATCGGCACCCTGAACAGCAACAAGAGAACTAACGAACCAGGCATTACCATTAACATCGGGATTCCGGATCACCGTCATGGCACCCTGTTCGTCGGGTCGTTTCAGGTATTTCACATTGAGCATATTCAATACTTCAGGATTGTTCCTGGCGATCTGGTATTCGTACAATTCCTGTATGCGTTTGGGCTTCGCAGCGTGGTACCCTCCAAGAGAATGGTGAAAAAACGATGTACTCGCACCATTAAGTCCTTCCTTGAGATTAAACACCCTAAAGTGATCATCGTCATCCTGAAGAATGGCATTATCTGCAGCATCGGCTCTGAAAGGCTTATTCATGACCCTTGCCTGAACAAAATCCTCTTCGTTCACATAGCGTCGGTCTACCACGACCAGGTCGAAAAGTATAAGCACTCCCACTCCTGCTATAAATAAGTTCTGCTTGAGCTTATCTTTAAGCCACAACCAGCTTAATGCGCCGGCCAAAGCTACGAGAACAATACTCCGGAGCAGGTCCTGGGTGTAAAATGCCTTGCGGTCGCGAATGATCATATCTACCACCTCCGGCCCTATAGACTGGGCGTAGTAGTCGTCGTAAGCTCCTGCAAAATCGAATGTTCCCTTGAGCAGGAACAGGATCACCCCAATGCCTCCGAAGATCATGGCAGTGTATTTTATGGCGTTGGCCTTTTCGTTATGATCCCGGTCTTTATTAAGCAATGCGGCCAAAGCCATTACTGCCAGCACCGGCACGCAAAGCTCCAGGATGACCTGTACCGAGGTGATCGCCCTGAACTTGTCGTAGAGAGGAAAATGATCGATCATGAAATTGGTAAGCAGCTCGAAGTTCTTACCCCATGATAACACAAGGGAAAGTAAGGCACCAAATGCCAGCCACCATTTGTGCTTTTCCTTTACCAGGAAGATCCCCAGAACGAAGAAAAACAGCAATACCGCTCCTACATATGCCGGAGCCGCCACTCCCGGCTGTCCGCCCCAATACATGGGTAATGCCTTTACGAACCCGGTAGCCTGCGATCTTGGCACGCCCTGGTTGATAAGGAATTGAAAGGTATTAGAATCTTCTCCGACATTTTCCTGATCGGCACCTCCGAACAAACGTGGGGAGAACAGGTTAAAAGACTCCATGAGGCCGTAACTGTAGGCAGTAATATAATCTTTATCAAGACCACTACTCTTCTTCAGCAGATTGCCTTCCGGATCTGTGGTTAGTTCTTTTGAGCCCCTTGTAGACCAAGCCGCATATTCGCTGGTGGCCATCAGGTTGGCTGCATTAGTACCAATAGCCAAAACAACAGCAAGCACCAATACCCCGATAGCTTTAAAAAAATCGGGAAGTTCCTTGTTCTTTACAGCATCAATAAGGTACACCAGCCCCAACACCAATACCAGGAGCAAAAGGTAATAGGTCATCTGAAAGTGGTTGGCACTGATCTCAAGCGCCATCCCAAGAGCGGTAAGCAAAAATCCGGCAACATACCGTTTGCGCAAGGCCAAAACGATACCCGAGAGCACCCATGGGAAATACGCCACAGCATGTGCTTTTGCATTATGTCCCACCCCCAGGATAATGATCAAATAGGTAGAGAACCCAAAACCTAAAGCCCCGATGGCTGCAAGTTTCCAGGGCACCCGCAGGACCAGCATGAAAATATAAAAGCCAATAAAATAAAGGAAAAGGTAATCGGCCGGCCGCGGTAAGAAGCGTAAGACGCGATCGAGTTCTTTGATATAGTTATGCGGATAATTAGCCCCCAGCTGATAGGTAGGCATACCTCCAAAGGCACTATTGGTCCAGTAAGATTCCTCTCCGGTAGCCTGTTTGTGCTGATCTCTCTCATGAGCCATTCCAATATATTGAACAATATCACTTTGAAAGATCTTTTTCCCCTGAAGAACCGGAGAAAAATAGAGAAGCGCAGTGATCATAAACAAGAACAGTACCACAAAATGAGGTACTGCTTTTTTTAATAGGTCTGCCATTAAATTGCGAACTTGATTAGGTTAGTCAATTTCTTCAAAATCGATGTATTCTCCAACTTTTTCTGAAGAATTTTTAGATGACGAAGCCTTGTGTTTAGGCTCTACAATGGTTTCGCCTTCCTGATATCCCGGATTATTTTGTTGTCGATTGTATTGCTGTTCATAACGTTCTCTAAACTTCTTCTCTACTTTCTTTGAAGCGAAGCGCATTAGAAAAGGACCGAAGATCCTACCGAGGATACGCATTCCGTAAAGGATGAGAATGATAATGAACAGCGTTCTCAAAAATTGCATAATGTTCACTTTGTAATTCGGGGCAAAAATAAGGGATTCACTTAGGCCTTCCCCTTAAAAATATAATAAATTGACCCTACCCTTGTTATTAAAGGGGGTGTCAAGGCTTATTTTGAAGGATTTATGTTACTTTATTTTTATTTTAGACCGGAAAATTAGTTCGTCATCACCCCCGAAAACGCTAAAACTTAACCCTATGAAAAGTATTCTACTATTAGGAATTACCTTTTTTTTTAGTTTTTACCACGGTTGGTCGCAATACACCAACACCATAAATTCGAACCGTCCCGGAGCTTCATACAGTGCTTTTAGTGTTGGCACCGGAGTAATACAAGGTGAGAACGGATTCTTTTACGAGCAAAGGGACCATAGCGGACTGCGCACTGAGGCCAGCCGACTGGGCCTGGATTATGTTTTTCGCTACGGATTACTGTTGGAAGAGCTCGAACTCATTATCGATGGTAGTGCTGCCTACGAACAGGTTACCGACAACTCTACCCTTCCCGGAGCCGAGTACGATCGCTCCAATTTTCTAAAGAATACCGTTGGGGTCAAATACCTGATATACGATCCCTTTAAAAAAGAAGGTAGAGACCAGCCTAATTTGTACAGCTGGAATGCCAATAACGGATTTCAATGGAAGAACCTCGTGCCGGCCATTGCAGTTTATGCCGGAGCGAATTTTAATTTTGGAGACAACCCTTTTTTACCCCCTGCCGAACCAACCGTAAGTCCGAAGGTAATGCTCATCACACAACACGAACTAATGCCTCGTTGGGTCTTGGTTTCCAACCTCATTTATGATAAATTTACCGGCGATGATCCCATGATCAACTACATCATCACCCTAACCCATTCCTTGCGCAACGGAAGGTTTTCGCTATTTGCTGAACACCAGGGCTATAAGAGTGATTTTTATGGTGACGGGGTCTTCAGAATAGGAGCTGCACACCTTTTAAACAAGAACCTGCAGGTAGATATTTCGGGAGGTACCAATATTAAAGATACGCCCCGAAGAATATTTGGAGAAGTTGGGATCGCCTACCGATTGGATTATCATAAGGATCCGAAAAAGAAGATCGACAACGTATCCGACTTTGAAAAACGTGCGCTTCGTAAAAAGAAAAAGAAACGAAAAAAGAGGTTCTGAGAACCCTTGCAGAGCATTGACCTATGAGCGAACAGCGTATTGAGATCAGGGAGATCACCAACAGGCGTAGACTTACCAATTTTGTAAAACTCGCTTTTGAGCTTTACCGTAACAGCCCGCATTGGGTACCCCCGATCATTAATGAAGAGATCGACAACTTCGACTGGAATAAGAATCCCGCCTACCAGGAAGCAGACGCCTGGTATTATATGGCCTACAAAAACAACAAAGCCGCAGGAAGGATCGCCGTTATTGTGAACTGGCCGGAAGTAAAGGAATTGGGAAAACCCAAGATCAGGTGGGGATGGTTCGAAGCCATTAACGATAAGGAAGTAGCGGAGAAGCTGTTTGAAAAAGTATACGAAAAAGGGCGTGAGCTCAACCTGGAATACGCCGAAGGGCCGGCAGGATTCACTAATATGGATAAGGCCGGAATGTTACTGGAAGGATTCGACCGTCCCGGAAGCATGTCTACCTATTACAATCCGCAATACTACAACGACCTGGTCACAGGTCTGGGCTTTACCAAAGAAGTAGACTGGAAGGAATACGAGATCGACGTTCCGAAAGAGGTGCCTCCGAAGGTAGAAAAGTTCTCAGGGCTGATCATGAAAAAGTTCGGGTTCCAGTTGCTCACCTTTAAATCGAATAAGGAGCTCCTGCCCTATGCCGACCGGATCTTTGATCTGATGAACAAGACCTATAGCTCCTTGCAATCGTTCACCCCTATTAAGCCTTACCAGGTGGAACACTACAAGGAGAAGTTCCTCAAGTTCATCCACCCCGACTACATTGCGCTTATCGCTGATCAAGACGGAGAACTGGTAGCCTTTTCTGTTGTGGTACCATCATTTACAAAAGCGCTACAGAAATCCAAGGGCCGACTCTTTCCCTTTGGGTTCTATCACCTGATGAAGGCCATGAAAAAGAACGACAAGGCCACCTTACTTCTCATTGGCGTGAAGCCGGAATTTGCAGGAAAGGGTGTAACCGCCATCATTTTTAAAGAGGTGATCGACCTCTTTAACAGGAAAGGGATCAAGGTTGTAGAGACCAATCCGGAACTCGAAACCAACAACCAGGTGCAAGCCCTGTGGAAAGATTACGATCCACGACTCATCAAGAAGTGGAGAACCTATAAAAAATCACTGTAAACCAAACAATACAGGCGCAATTGGGAAATACTACTGCAATAAGAGTCTATCAAGAAGCTCAAACAGTAATCCAATTTGTTGGTTTGCAAGATCATAGGAAAATAGCTGAAGAGATCGGTACGTAGGATTCACCTCACAACATATCACGGCTATTAAACCACAAAATAAAGGGCAGTTGCAACAATAGTTTTAAAACACTGTAAACCAGCCTTATATTAGCAGTGTTGTTAAAATTGTTGTTATTACTCACTGGTACAGCGCCCCAACAATGTGATCAGTGAAGATTTACTCAAATCATACCCTACTTAACCAGTGCTATTACGCATGTTGAAAAAAATCAGTTCCGGTCCCCATCCGGAACTTTTTTTTGAACCTGATCGAAAAGCGGAAGGAGCCAGTTCCTTACCTATGAACAAAAAAACCGCCGGGTTTCCCCGGCGGCTCTTATTGCAACTTCTATTATGTAAGGCAAGCCTTTATTCACCCATCGCCATGGCAACAGCCTGCGACAGACGCTTATAGGTACCATTCTCCAGACGACTTCTGATCGCTGAGAATGCCTCAAGTGTTTCTTCAATATCCTGCATGGTATGCGTAGCGGTTGGGATCATTCTTAGAAGGATAAGACCTTTAGGAATTACCGGATACACTACGATAGAACAGAAGATCCCGTAGTTCTCACGAAGATCTTTTACCAGGGCCATTGCCTCAGGAATACTTCCGTTAAGATATACCGGGGTAACACAACTCTGTGTATTCCCGATATCAAAACCACGCTCTTTAAGTCCGCTCTGAAGCGCATTAACATTCTCCCAAAGCTTGTTCTTAAGCTCAGGCATGGTCCTTAACATTTCCAGACGCTTTAATGCACCTTTTACAAAGATCATAGGCAGCGACTTGGCGAACATTTGTGAACGCAGGTTATATTTCAGATAATCGATGATCTCCTGATCTGCAGCTAAGAAGGCCCCGATACCTGCCATAGATTTAGCAAAGGTAGCGAAGTACACATCGATATCGTCCTGAACCCCTTGCTCCTCTCCTGCTCCTGCCCCGGTAGCACCAAGCGTACCAAATCCGTGAGCATCATCAACGAGAAGTCTGAAGTTAAATTTCTTTTTAAGGGCAGCGATCTCTTTAAGACGACCTTGTTCTCCACGCATTCCGAATACACCTTCAGAGATCACGAGGATACCTCCGCCTGTTTGCTCTGCCATTTTGGTAGCGCGCTCCAGGTTCTTTTCAAGGCTTTCCATATCGTTGTGCTGATAGGTAAAACGTTTCCCCATATGAAGACGTACCCCGTCAATGATACACGCGTGTGAATCTACGTCGTATACAATGATATCATCTTTGGTTACCAGTGCGTCGATAGCCGACATAATTCCCTGGTATCCGAAGTTAAGCAGGTAAGCCGCCTCTTTCTTTACGAAAGCAGCCAGCTCGTTTTGTAGTTGTTCGTGAAGATCGGTATGTCCGCTCATCATACGCGCTCCCATTGGGTAAGCAGCACCGTGTTCTGCAGCAGCATCGGCATCGGCCTTGATCACCTCGGGGTGATTTGCAAGCCCCAGGTAATCATTAATACTCCATGTAATAACATCCTTTCCATTAAACTTCATCCTGTTGGAAATGTGTCCTTCCAATTTAGGAAACACGAAATATCCTTCAGCTTGGGAAGCCCATTTTCCAAGAGGGCCTTTGTTCTCTTTAATCCGGTCAAATAAATCTCTCATGTATATGGAGTGTTTTAAAATTGTCGTTCAAACGGTGGCAAAAGTAAATAATTCTGCCTTCTTATCATAACTTATTTCTCAATCTTGAAACAGCTTTTGAAACTGCTTTTGAAACATCTTATCAAGCGTCCTGTCGGGCAGTACATACATGGCCAAAAGGAAGAGCCATTTCTTTGGAGCTACCAGGTAACGCGTCTTTTTCTTTCGACCTTCTGCGATGTCATAGATCACCTCAGAGACCTTTTCGGTATCCAGGGCGATACCTTCCATATTATCGACCATACGCCCCATATTGCGATAGATCTTACCGTAGACGGTATCGAAATACTTCGATTCGTTCCCTCCACTTCTGGCCTTTTCCCAGATCTCGGTCTTTATAGGTCCGGGCTCCACTACCGTTACCCTGATCCCCATGTCGAGCAATTCTCTTCGCATGGCATCAGACATGGATTCCAAAGCGAATTTCGAGGCCGAATACGGCCCCATGAACGGACGCGTTACTTTTCCTGACCCGGAACTGATATTGATAATATGCCCTTTAGGCAGGTCATTATCGAAACCTAACAGGGGTAGGAACTTTTGCGTAACACGCAGCACGCCCAGCACATTAACCTCGAGCTGGTGCCTGAACTCTTCGATGGTTACATACGCCATGGGACCGTTCACAGAGATCCCGGCATTATTCACCAGCACATCGAGGGATTCACCCGCCAAAGTAGCTTTAACTTCTTCAAACGACTTATCGATTCCTTCCTGGTCTGTAGTGTCGAACACCAAACCTATAAAGGTCTCCGGGTACTTTTCCTGAAGCGGCTTGAGGTCTGCTTCCTTTCGCACACTACCAAAAACACGGTACCCTCTTTCGAGGAAATAGAATGCAGTAACATGGCCAATTCCGGTAGATACTCCGGTGATCAAAATATTCTTCATCAAGACAATTTTCAGCGTTATTTCAATAAGTTTTAAGCAAGTATAAAGTACTACCCCTTTATCCAAACAACATCATCTCTCATCATTAAAGGCATCAATACTTCGATCACCTAAAAACCTGAACCTTCCGGGGCTGTCATCACACAGATGATTCGATCCACTTTAAAACTACGGTCAACATCGTTTACACCAAAATGCTTTCGAAGCCTTGTGGGATCTCGCATCCCCGATGAGGTCAAATTACAAAAAAAGGGAGTGAATTTGGGTCCTCAGCAAGGTTTAAACCAAGTTCTTTTTAACAATCATTGTTGAAAAAGTCCGGGATCGCAAATCCCGGCATACTGTTTATACGCATAGTAAAGAACGAAAGTGCGGACATAAAAAAAGCGCAGAATTTCAGTGAAACTCCGCGCTTTTATATGTTGGGTACGGTACCTGCTTATTGCACGTACTGGATATCCTGTTCTAATTCTGAATTAACGGTGTCAAAGAATCCCTGCTCGTTCATCCAGTCGTCGCTGTATACCTTACTCATATAGCGCGAACCGTGGTCAGGGAAGATAAGCACAACGATACTGTTCTCATCGAACTCCCCATCCGCAGCCAGTTGCTTCACTGCCTGCATGGCAGCACCACTGGTATATCCTACAAAGCATCCTTCTGTTTTTGAGATCTCACGAGCGGTATGTGCCGCCTCTTCATCGGTAACCTTTACAAAGCTATCGATAGCATCAAAATCGGTTGCTGTAGGGATCAGGTTCTTACCGAGACCCTCAATGCGGTACGGATAGATCTCTTTAGGATCGAACTCTCTGGTTTCGTGATATTTTTTCAATACAGAACCATAGGCATCAACCCCGATCACCTTAACGTCTTTGTTCTGCTCTTTCAGGAATCTTGCGGTTCCTGAGATGGTCCCTCCGGTACCACTACAAGCTACCAGGTGGGTAATGGTCCCTCCTGTTTGCTCCCAGATCTCCGGACCGGTGCTCTTGTAGTGAGCATCCATATTGAGTTCGTTAAAATACTGGTTAATATAAACCGAACCTTTGATCTCTTCGTGCAAGCGCTTAGCAACCTGGTAGTAAGATCTCGGATCGTCGGCCTTTACATTTGCAGGACAAACATATACTTTGGCACCCATGGCGCGAAGCATATCGATCTTATCTGCAGACGATTTCGAACTCACAGCAAGAATACACTCATATCCCTTGATAATACTTACCATAGCGATACTAAATCCCGTATTTCCTGAAGTAGTTTCGATGATCGTATCTCCCGGGGTAAGAATACCTTTTCTTTCGGCCTCTTCGATAATGTGAAGGGCAATACGGTCTTTAGAAGAGTGACCTGGATTGAAACCTTCTACTTTAGCGTAAAAATTACCGGGAAAGTTACTTGTTATTTTGTTCAGCTTGATAAGCGGAGTATTCCCAACCAACTCAAGCACATTGTTGAAAGCTGTGATCTTTTGTTCCATATTATTATAGTTAGGTCCAAAGAATTTGAAGGGCCTTATGCACCTGCAAATTTATAATTTTTTTTCAATTAGTCTCTTATACATTCTAAATCAAGGAGAAAAGCATATTCCATAGCTTCTTCCCTAAGGGCCTCAAAGCGCCCTGAAGCTCCTCCGTGTCCGGCGTCCATATTGGTATGAAACAGCAGGATATTATCATCGGTCTTGCGCTCACGAAGCCTGGCCACCCATTTAGCAGGCTCCCAGTACTGCACCTGGGAATCGTGCAACCCGGTTGTTACCAACAGATTCGGATACGCCTTTTCTTCTACATTATCATATGGGGAGTACGATTTGATATACTCGTAATATTCGGGATCCTCGGGATTTCCCCATTCGTCAAATTCTCCTGTGGTCAAAGGAATACTGGTGTCGAGCATAGTGGTTACCACATCTACAAACGGTACCTGCGCCACTACCCCCTTGTACAATTGCGGGGCTATATTGATCACCGCCCCCATTAGGAGGCCACCGGCAGATCCTCCCATAGCATATAAATGATCGGGAGACGTGTAATTTTCGGCGATCAGCGCTTTAGAACAGGCCACAAAGTCGGTGAAGGTATTTTTCTTGTGAAGTAATTTCCCCTGCTCATACCAGTTGCGTCCAAGGTATTCCCCTCCGCGAATGTGTGCGATCGCATAGATGAATCCGCGATCCAATAAACTCAGGCGAACACTTGAAAAGTAAGGGTCAATAATAGCGCCATACGACCCGTATCCGTAGAGTAACAGAGGATTCTGTCCGTTGCGAACCATCCCCTTGCGGTAAACCATTGAGACCGGAACCTTTTGGCCGTCGTCTGCGGTAACCCAAATACGCTCAGAAGCGTAATTATCCTTATTAAATTCACCTCCCAGAACTTCCTGTTCTTTCAACACCTTCTTTTCGCGGGTATCCATATTAAAGTCTATGGTACTTGCAGGTGTGGTTAGCGAATTGTAAACATACCGCAACGTTTCCGTATCAAAATCGAGGTTGGTAGATGCAAAGGCGGTATAGGTCTCATTATCAAAGGGAATATAGTATTCATGACCATCTTCCCACCTGATGATCCGGATCAGGTTGAGTCCCTCCTTACGCTCACTTAGCACCAGGTATTTTTTAAAGATATCGACATCTTCAAGCAATACTTCGTCGCGGTGACCGATCACCTCTTGCCAGGAATCCTTTGCGGTACTCCCAACCGGGGTTTTCATCAACTTGAAGTTTGTTGCCCCATCGGCATTGGTCAAAATATAGAAGTGATCCTCAAAATGAGAAATATCGTATTCGAGTCCGCGTATGCGCGGTTGAAAGACCACTGGTGTTCCTCCCGGCTTATCGGCCGATAAAATACTGTATTCGGAGGTTAGCGTACTCTCTGAGCCAAAAATGATGTATTGGGATGATTTCGACTTATAGACAAAGGCCGAAAACGCCTCATCTTCTTCGTGATATACCAGGGCGTCTGTAGTCGGTTCAGTCCCCGAAACGTGCCTGTAGATCTTATCAGACCTCAGCGTAACTTCGTCCTTGCGCGTGTAGAACAGCGTAGTATTGTCATTACCCCATACACTGCTTCCGGTGGTGTTGGTGATCTCGTGCTTGTAGAATTCCCCGGTTACCAGATTCTTGATGTAGATGGTGTAAATGCGTCGGCCTACCGTATCGACACCATAGGCCACCCACTGGTTGTCGGGACTTATGTTGATCCCCCTCAGATTAAAGTATTGGTGCCCTTCTGCCATGGCGTTGCAATCAAAGAGCAGCTCTTCTTCAGCGCCTTCCCTATCGGCTTTCCGGTAATATAGCGGATAATCACCACCTTCCCTGAATCGGGTGATATACCAATAGCCGTGATATAAATAGGGAACAGACTCATCGTCTTCCTTGATGCGGGAGCGCATCTCATTGAACAACTTCTCTTTCAGGTCTGAGGTATGGGCCGTAGCGGCCTCATAATAGGCATTTTCCTGTTCGAGGTATGCCAGCACCTCTTTATCTTCGCGTTCGTTGAGCCAGTAATACTCATCGATGCGCACATCACCGTGTTTCTTAAGTTCTACAGGTCTTTTAGTGGCCAACGGGGCATCTGCTACCTTCATATAGGAGTTCTCACTTTAATATCCGCACAAAAATAATACTTCGCTAAGGAATACACTTTGTTCGGGAAAGATTTAAGATATCGCTTATGAAATTATTAATTTTGCCCCTGCGAACCTAAAGAAAAAATAACATGTTTGGAGATCTGATGGGTATGATGGGAAAGATCAAGGAAACCCAGAAAAAAATAGAAGAGACTAAGAAAAGACTGGATACTGTAATGGTATCTGAAGAGAGCAATGACCAACTGCTCCAATTAACCATGACCGCCAACAGGGAACTCAAGGAGATCAAGATCGATGATGCCCTGTTGGAAGATAAGGAACAACTGGAAGACTACCTGGTGCTGCATATGAACAAACTCATAGAAAAGGCGACCAAGGTAAATGAAGCCGAATTAGGAGCCGTAGCCAAGGAAGGTATGCCCGATATTCCCGGAATGGATATGTTCAAATAACGAAATAGTCCGTTGTTAAACGTTTTTTTCTTACATAAAAGGAAGAAAGCCACATAATCTCTAAGAAAGATCGTATTTTAGTGATAATCAATACATTAATCACAAAAATTGCGTTCGTATGTTTGAGATATTTCAAAGCGAAAAAAACAACAAGTACTACTTTAACCTCAAGGCCGGAAACGGACAAGTTATTCTTTCCAGCCAGGGGTATGAAAGCCTTGCAGGGGCAGAAAATGGCGTAAAATCGGTTATGACCAATGCTGCCGACGACAGTAAGTTCGAAAGAAAAACTGCCGCGAACGGAAAATTCCACTTCAACCTGAAAGCTGCGAACGGACAGATCATCGGTAGTTCGCAAATGTATGCTTCCGAATCAGGAATGGAAAACGGGATCGAATCGGTTAAAAAGAATGCTCCCGATGCTTCAGTGAAGGAATTATCCGGTGAGTAAACAGCACAAAGCAAAACACTGCAAAAAAAAGCGACCTTAAACGGTCGCTTTTTTTACAGGTAATCTTTTGATAAGATCTATAAAATATTCGTGCTGTTCGTCTGTGTAGTCCATATGGGTCACAATACGCAGTTTTCCCTGCCCCATCGTAATAATACGTACTCCATGATCATTGAGCAGCTTTAAGAATTCCTGTTCATCGACACGGTCGGTGAGATTAAAGATCAGGATATTGGTCTCCAAAGGCTCTATGCTTTTAATAAAAGGCAGGGTTTGCAAAACATCACCGATCTCCCTTGCCTTTCTATGGTCTTCTGCCAGTCGCTCCCATTGGTGATCTATGGAGTATATGGCTGCAGCTGCCAGGTAACCGGCCTGTCGCATGCCTCCTCCAAAGATCTTACGTATACGCAGGGCCTTATCCATATCGGCCTTTGACCCTACCAGCATGGATCCCACCGGGCATCCCAATCCCTTGGAAAAACAAACGGAGATGGTATCGAAAAGGGCTCCAAAATCTTTTGGGCTTTGTTGTTTCGCCACCATGGCATTCCATAGCCTGGCACCATCGAGGTGGTATTTTAATCCGTGATCATCGCAAACCTTGCGAATAGCCTTCATCTCCTCGAGGTCCCAACAGGCGCCACCTCCTTTATTAGTGGTATTCTCCAGCGACACCAGGGTGGTTAGCGGACTGTGATAGAAGTCGGGCGGATTGATCGCTGCTTCGACCTGGCTAGCCGTTACCATGCCACGGTGGCCATCGAGAAGCTTACAGGATACGCCACTGTTAAAGCTCACCCCTCCCCCTTCATAATTGTATATATGGGCATACTTATCGGCAATAAGCTGGTCTCCCGGCTGGGTGTGCACCTTGATGGCGGTTTGATTCGCCATGGTACCACTCGGGAATAACAGGGCAGCCTCCTTTCCAAATAAGGCAGCTACCTTTTCTTCGAGGGCATTAATGGTAGGGTCATTCTTGAACACATCATCACCTACCTCGGCATTCATCATGGCATCGAGCATGCCTGCACTCGGTTTGGTTACCGTATCGCTAATTAAATTTATATCCATTGTTCTCTATTTTAGTCACAATAACTTCCGATCGGAGAACCGTCGGGGATCTTTTTCACCGGTGCGGCTTTAAAATCTTCCGGATGCTCCCTGAACCTTTCAACACGGCTCAGGTATTCAAGGGTATAGCCTTCCGGAAAATCATATCCCTTTTTAAGGGCTTTCTCCAATTGCACGATCGCCTTCAGGGCTTCGCCATTGACCTGGGAGTAGGCTCCTTTATTCCCCGCCAGTCGCAACAGATGCTCCAGAACTCTGAAGTTCACTGTATGTTGTATTTCGCGAAGGTAGTTGTCTTTGTGCTTTTGCCCAAAGGTATTTGCTATTAGTGACTCCATAAGGTCACCTGCACCCGGCAAAGAGGCATCTACAGCATGTTGCTGCACCATTCGAGACACCCTGGCTGGGTGTAAGAGCAGCGACAAACTCATATCGGCCGCGGTCTCGGCAGCACTTAATGCATCAAAGGCCACATCGGTCTTCGACTTAAAGTTCTCTCGTGTTCTCGGGTAACCAAAAGCTCTTGGCGGGAACAGGGCCAACTGCTCTTTAGGTATTGCCAGTGCTTCGGGCTCAAGTGTAGCGAGCACCGCCTTTAAGGCTTGCTTTTGTTGCTTTGCAGGCACATAGGTAGCGATCATTCCGCCATCACCTTTTACCGCATAGCGATAATCTACCCCACCGATCACTTTCACTGCAGCCTCGGTCTGGTATCGGTGGAACAGGTAAAGTGGTACAAAAACATCTTCCAGCACAGAATAGGGCGTGCCTTCTTTAATATGGTCGGCATCAAAGTGCGAAATGGCCACCTTTCTTATGTCCATGACATCCTCCAGGGCTTTGGCTGCATTTTCACCATTATCCCAAAGGTGAGCCTCAGGATGCGCGCCCCCCGTAGCACGGGCATCGGCATCGGTAATAAAACGCAGTCCTTCTTCACGGGCCTTCTTTAAGACTCCTTCAACATAGGCAAACTCCTGCGTTCCTTCAGGAATATCGCCATACAGGCAAGCCACACTCACCTTATCCCATGCTCCTATTCCGGTATCATAAGCATTAGAAGCCACTACTTTCCCATCTTTGAGCTCGTAAAGCGGATGCGGATAATCCATTACAGAAGCCCTGTTGCTTACACTTGCCGCAAAATTATGGGTGAATCCGAGGGTATGCCCCACCTCGTGAGCCGCCAATTGTCGTATTCTCGAGAGTGCCACTTCCATCATTTGATCATTTTCGGCACTAAAGGGCTTATCGAGCAGGGCCTGAGCAATAAGGTAATCCTGCCTCACCCTTAGACTTCCAAGGCTCACATGGCCCTTAATGATCTCACCCGTACGGGGATCGGTAACAGAAGCTCCGTAGCTCCAACCCCTGGTAGAGCGATGCACCCACTGGATCACGTTATAACGCACATCCATAGGGTCGGCGTCTTCGGGCAGGATCTCCACCCTGAACGCATCTTTGTACCCAATGGCTTCAAAAGCCTGGTTCCACCAGGATGCTCCTTCCATAAGTGCGCTTCGCACAGGTTCCGGGGTACCGTTATCCAGGTAATATACAATGGGCTCCACGGCTTCACTCACCGCGGTATTCGGATCTTTTTTCTCCAATCGGTGCCTGATGGCCATTCTGCGAATAAGATCATCACCAATAGGCCCGGCATAATCGTAATAGCTCATCATGATACTTCCTGCTCCCGGATGAAAATTTCTGGTTTCGTAGGCATCATCCGGTAGTTTTATGAACGAATGGTGCTGAATGACCGAAAGCAATTTTGCATTCGGGGTCACTGAGCGCAGGAGATTGCCCTTAGGAGCTCCCTTAAAGGTAAGCAACGCTTCGAACTCACTATTCTCAGGGAAAGAGCGGGTGCTCTCCAACCAGAGTGCCGATCGTGTCTTATCTAAAGAATAACTACCCCCGTTCGCACTTTTTATTCGCGCTGCCACCCCGTGCCAGTCTTCCATTAAAAAAGGGGTCATATCAACAATAAAACCATTGGCCGTTTTTTCCTTGATCTCAAAGCCATACAATACCGAACGTGCAAAGGCCTGTTCTACCGATCGTTTTTCCATAGCATTATCACTAACCGCCCTGTACTTCAAATTAGGCTGTACCAAAAGGATCTTATTCCCCGAACGGGTAAAATACACGACCTGTTCGTTACCCAACTGACCGCGATCCAGGCCAAGGTCATTATTCCCTACACCGGTTTTCAGGGAGTACACATAAAGAAACTCCTTGTCGAGGTTGTCGATCTCCAGGTAGATCTTCCCCTTGTCGTTATCGTAATAAAAATCGAAGAAGCCGTCGTACTTTTTCAGGTCCTTATTATCGGTTACCTGAGCCCCCAGTAAAAGAGGCATCGACAATATCAGGATCGCAAAAAGCAGATCAGATGGTTTACGGTGTGGTAAATACATAAAATGGTTGGTTTAAATAAGAAGCCTAAAAATAGTCAAAGTAGCCTTAAAAACAATTCTTACAATAAATAGTAGTTTTTACACAATAAATTGAGGTTTATCATAGCCTCCTGCCTCCTTGCCGGTAGGAGGTATGAAAAAAGTACCTTACTTTTGAGCAAAATTACATCCCTATGATCACCACCGATCAATTCAAAGACCTAGGCAAAAGGGTCGAAGCATTAAAAAAATACCTCCGTATAGAGGCGAAACTTATAGAGATCCAGAACGAGGAAGAAAAAACCTTTGCCCCCGATTTTTGGGACAATCCCAAAGAGGCAGAGGCGATCATGAAAGCCCTTCGTACAGAGAAAAAATGGGTAGACGACTACAATCTTGCCAATACCCTGGTCAATGACCTGGAAGTATTGCTGGAGTTTCACCGTGAAGGCGATGCCTCCGAAGAAGAGGTAGACACCCAATACCACAAAGCCAAGGAACAGATCGAGAGTCTGGAATTCAGGAATATGTTATCTGAAGAAGGCGACAGCATGAGTGCCGTACTACAGATCACCGCCGGTGCCGGAGGTACCGAGAGCTGTGATTGGGCTTCCATGCTTATGCGTATGTACCTCATGTGGGGCGAAAAGCAGGGATTCAAGATCAAAGAGCTCAACCACCAGGAAGGCGACGTTGCCGGGATCAAGACGGTAACCTTAGAATTTGAGGGTGATTTTGCCTTTGGATGGCTTAAGGGAGAGAACGGGGTTCACCGCCTGGTGCGTATCTCACCCTTTGACAGTAACGCCAAACGCCACACCTCTTTTGCCTCGGTTTACGTTTATCCGCTGGCCGATGAAAGCATAGAGATCGATATCAATCCGGCAGACATCTCCTGGGATTTTGCCCGTTCAAGTGGTGCCGGAGGACAGAATGTGAACAAGGTAGAAACCAAGGCCATTCTTACCCACCACCCTACCGGGATCGTTATTCACAACTCAGAAACCCGCTCCCAGCTGGAAAACCGCGAGAAGGCCATGCAAATGCTTAAATCGCAGCTTTACGAGATCGAGTTAAAGAAGCGTCAGGCCGCCAAGGACGAGATCGAAGCCGGGAAAATGAAGATCGAATGGGGGTCGCAGATCAGAAATTATGTCATGCACCCTTATAAACTGGTAAAAGATGTGAGAACGGCCTTTGAGACCGGAAATGTAGATGCGGTCATGGATGGCGATATCGACGGCTTCCTCAAGGCGTATCTCATGATGATGGGACAACAACAGGAAGAGCTCTAGAAACCACACTAAAATCAATATATATGCTCAAGATCTATCACAATCCGCGTTGCAGCAAATCAAGACAGGGCCTGCAGATCCTGGAAGCGTCAGGGCAGGAATTCGAGGTTGTTAAATATCTGGATAACCCTTTATCGGAAGGTGACCTGAAAACCCTTCTCGGATATTTAAATATAAAGCCTGAAGCCCTGATCAGAAAGAACGAAAAGATCTGGAAGGAAGAATTCAAAGGAAAAGACCTGAGCGATGAGGACCTCATAAAAGCCATGGCTGAGCACCCTAAACTCATAGAACGCCCTATCGTGGTTAAAGACCATAAGGCCGTTGTAGGAAGGCCTCCCGAGGCGATCGAAGCCATTTTATGAAAACATTAACCGGTATACCACATACCGGTTTTTTATTTAACAGGCCTTTAACTACGCACTGTTAAACCTTCTGCTACTTTTGGTGTCCAACGATTTAAGAAAAAGATTAGACACTAACTAGCTATGAAACAAGATCTTAAGACCTCAACAGCCCTCGTCCTGCTGTTATTCTCCACCTTTACCTTATTTGCTCAATCTCCCGGCAGCGACCCCCAGCGAAAAGCTGTCGTTACCGGAAAAGTGATCGATGCCGATAACGGTGCACCGTTGGAATTTGCAACCCTGGTGTTGCAAAGTGCCGAAAACCCGGATGTTATCACCGGAGGCGTTACCGATGCCAATGGGAATTTCGAAGTAGAAGCCCCATCCGGCAGATACGATATTCGTGTGGAATTCATTTCCTATAAAAGCTACGAAATAAAGAACCGCGAATTGCGGGGCAAGGTTGATCTTGGTACCATTACCCTGGCCCTTGATGTAGCTACTCTGGAGGCCGTAGAGATCACAGCCGAACGTACAACCGTAGAGATCAAGCTGGATAAGAAAGTGTACAATGTTGGTAAAGACCTTACCAACGCGGGAGCCACGATATCTGACGCCTTGAATAACGTGCCTTCTGTAGCAGTAGATATTGAAGGGGGTATATCATTGCGTGGTAATGAGAACGTACGTATCCTTATCAACGGTCGCCCTTCGGCTTTGGCCGGATTCGGATCGACCGATGCGCTGCAGCAACTTCCTGCCGATGCTATTGAGCGTATTGAAGTGATCACCAGTCCTTCTGCACGTTACGATGCTGAGGGTACTGCAGGGATATTGAACATTGTTCTGAAAAGGGATAAAACCCTCGGATTTAATGGTTCGGTGCAATTAAACGGGGGGTATCCGGCGCGTTTCCAGGCCACCTCCAATCTGAACTACCGTACCAAAAAATTCAATTTCTTTAATACGATCGGATACCGCTACAGAAACTCTCCAGGCCGGGCACTCAACGACAACGTTTACAACCCGGGGAGTAGTAATTTCGACCGTATCATTGAAGAAAGAGACTGGGATCGTACCAGCAGCGGATTTAACTTCAATATCGGAACCGAGTATTTTATTTCTGACCAGACGTCTGTAACCGCCAGTTTTTTCACCCGCTTTAGCGACGGACTGGACCTGACCACCAATTTGAACGATCGCTTTTATGCCGATGGTTCGTTCGACCAAACGGTGAGTACCGAAGAAGAGAATGAAGAGGACCGCAGTTATCAGACCTCATTGAACTTTCGTCATAACTTTAATGAAGACGGTCACAACCTCACCGTAGACCTGCAGTATTCTGTAGACAAGGAAGATGTGACCACCCCAATCGAAGAGCGCATTTATGCTCCCCAGGAATTAGTGATCAGGGACGACGATGTGTTCGAGGTTCAGGAGCAAAATGACTATCTGGTACAGGCCGACTATGTGCTACCTATTGGTGATAATGCCAGATTTGAGGCGGGATACCGTGGCTCATTTGAGAATTCGGAGACCGATTACCTCCTTCAGGGATTACAGCTTGATCCCTCACAACCTGATTTCGGAGAGGTGGTGATCAATTTCGGACTCACCAATGTGTTTAATTTCGAGCAAAACATCAATGCATTCTATACCCAATACGGAAATAAATTCGGAAAATTCTCCTTTCTTGCCGGGCTACGTCTGGAAAATACGCGACTAATAGGTAGTGTGGATTTTAACGAAGAAGAAGTAGACTTCCCTTTTGATCCGAATTTCGATAAGAATTTCCTCGGCCTCTTCCCTACTGCCAATCTCACTTGGGAATTCGAAGAGAATGAGAACATCACCCTTGGATATAACCGTCGAATTAACCGTCCGCGTAGCTGGCAGATCAATCCGTTCCCATCCCAATCCAGCCGTACCAACATTTTCCAGGGAAATCCGGCACTGAATCCTGCGTATGCCAACACCTTCGACCTGGGGTACCTGAAGCGATGGGAGAAGCTTACCCTGACCACATCGGTGTATTTTCAGCGGGAAACAGATAGTTTTGAATGGATCACAGAAGAAACAGGACAGGTGACCTCCGACAACATTCCGATCCTGAGAAGAACTCCGATCAACCTGTCATCAGAAGAGCGTTATGGAGCGGAAGCCGCAGTATTATGGAATCCGGCAAGATGGGTACGTATCAATTCCAGTGCGAACGTATTTAGGTTCGTAAAAACCGGTGAATACAACGGCACCGACTTCGGAGCTTCTAATTTAAGCTGGTTCGCTCGTATGAACGCCAAGGTTACCCTGCCCGGTAAGATCGACTGGCAAACCAATGCCTTTTACCGCGGCCCCAGTGAAAATGCTCAATCAAGAACAGAGGGGCTATTTATTTTGAACCTGGCTTTTGCGAAAGATATTCTCAACGACAATGCCACGGTGAGCTTCAATGTAAGCGACCTGTTTAATTCCGGGATCCGTCGTTCGGTATCTGAAACACCAAGGGTTACCTCGACCAGCGAAACCCAATGGCGTGTAAGGCAATGGCAGGTAGGTTTCGTATACCGTTTTAACCAAAGTAAACGCGATGCGCAAAGAAACCGTGGTGGCGGAGACTACGATGACGAAGGAGGCGGATATTGATCTCAACGTATATAAAAAATAAAGAGAGCTCCGTGCTCTCTTTTTTTTTGTCGCGTACTAAAGACGAAACCTATGGGTACAAAAAAAGGAAGCATTACGCTTCCTTTTTTTATTCTTCTCGCTCAGCTTTCTTAGCGGCTCTTTTTTCCTTGATCAACTCAATGATCGAACCTCCTACCCAGTAAGGGATCACGAAGGTTAAAAGGAAGATCATCAACCAAAACCCGATGGTCAGGATAGATAAAAAGGCTAAAAAGCCAAGGTACTGATCAAATTCGAACATAGTTCCGGAAATTTTCTGAATTCGCGTCAAATATAATTAGCTTTTTTTACTTATACAGGGAATTCTTCTAAATATTTCCCCCGTGATCCCGGCAAAACACCTTTGGTATGGTTAAAACATCATACCACACAGCAACGATCAGAAAATAAACCTCTGATACTACAGGGCTTACACCCTACCCTGCTGGTGCGTAAAATACCCCTTGATAAGGCGGGTGAAAAGTCTTTAAAAATGTAAATTTGTGTAACATAAATACAAATAAGACATGGAATACAGAATAGAAAAAGACACCATGGGCGAAGTAAAGGTTCCTGCAGATAAATTATGGGGAGCCCAGACCGAACGCTCTCGTAATAACTTTAAGATCGGTGCTCCGGCCAGCATGCCCCTGGAAGTGGTTTACGGATTTGCCTACCTCAAAAAGGCGGCAGCATACACTAACTGTGAGCTGGGAGTACTTCCTGAAGAAAAGCGCGACCTTATCGCCAAGGCTTGTGATGAGATCCTCGACGGCAAGCACGACGATCAATTTCCCTTAGTGATCTGGCAAACCGGATCGGGTACACAAAGTAATATGAATGTCAATGAGGTGGTAGCTAACAGAGGGCACCAATTGGCGGGAAAAACGATCGGAGAGGGCGAAAAGGCCCTGCAACCCAATGACGATGTAAACAAGTCGCAGTCGTCTAACGACACCTTCCCTACCGGTATGCACATTGCGGCTTACAAAATGATCGTGGAAACCACCATTCCGGGAGTAACCCAACTAAGAGATGCCCTCAGGGCCAAGGCAGATGCCTTTATGAACGTGGTTAAGATCGGACGTACCCACCTTATGGATGCTACGCCCCTAACCCTTGGGCAGGAATTCTCAGGTTATGTGTCTCAGCTGGACCACGGTCTGAAAGCACTGAACAACACCCTTGATCACCTTTCTGAACTCGCTCTTGGAGGTACCGCCGTAGGTACCGGGATCAACACCCCTGAAGGCTATTCCGAACTGGTAGCCCAATATATAGCGAAATTCACCGAACTGCCCTTTAAAACCGCCGAGAACAAATTTGAAGCCCTGGCTGCTCACGACGCTATCGTAGAGACCCACGGTGCTTTGAAGCAACTCGCCGTATCATTGAATAAGATCGCCAACGACATACGTATGATGGCATCAGGACCGCGTTCAGGGATCGGAGAGATCATTATCCCTGCCAATGAACCCGGAAGTTCAATTATGCCCGGGAAGGTGAATCCTACCCAGAGTGAGGCCATGACCATGGTTTGCGCCCAGGTAATGGGTAACGACGTTGCCATTACCGTAGGCGGAACTCAGGGACATTACGAACTTAACGTATTTAAGCCGTTGATGGCGGCCAACCTGTTACAATCGGCCAGGTTAATTGGTGATGCCTGTGTGAGCTTTAAGGAGAATTGTGTGGAAGGTATCGAACCTAACCAAAAGCGTATTGACGAACTGGTACAGAACTCCCTTATGCTGGTAACCGCCCTGAATACCAAGATCGGATATTACAAGGCCGCAGAGATCGCGAATAAAGCGCATGCCGAAGGAACTACCCTAAAAGAAGCAGCACTGGCACTCGGACACCTCACTGCGGAGGAGTTTGATGCCTGGGTGAAGCCGGAGGATATGGTAGGAAGCCTGAAAAAATAAAAATTTTTCTACAGCGCCTTTAAACCTTTTTCCAGTGATCTGGTCATAGTAACAGAAACCACTAAAATCTATGACTATGAAAACCAGATCACTTGTTGCCTTCCTGTTCTTTGCAGGAGCCGTATGTAGTTTTGCACAAAGCACCCCTAAGGTAGATCAACGCCAGAAGATACAAAAGGCACGTACCATAGAAGGCGTCAAAAGCGGGGAACTCACCAAAGCCGAAGCCAAAAGTGTGGTTGCCGGACAGAAAAAAGTGAATCGCATGGAAGCTCGTGCAAAAAGTGATGGAAAGGTAACGCGAAGGGAGCGCAAAAGACTGCAGCAGGCTCAGAACCGAAGCAGTCGTAACATAGCGCGTAAAAAGAATAATGAACGTAGCCGTTCCTGATAACGGTTTCGATACTGCAAAACCAAAGCCCCTGAACTTACGTTCAGGGGCTTATTTGTGGCCTTATATCCTGATTTAGGCAAAGGTTCACCCAAATAACAAGCCCCCGTAACCATTTTGGCCGGGGGCTTTTTTATATCCTTATACGATCCTTAAGCAACCCCGTTGCATAAGGTCCGAATTTGGTCTTACTTAGAGTACCAGTTCTGCGGTCTCTTTGGCGATCTCCAGCTCTTCGTTGGTAGGAATTACCAGTACAGAAACCCTTGCACCCTCTTTACTGATCACACGAGGCTCTTTGGAACGAATGTCGTTCTTATAGCCCTCGAGCTCAATTCCGAGATATTCCATATCACGACACACCAATTCGCGAAGCACATCACTGTTCTCACCAATACCGGCGGTAAATACGATCGCATCAACCCCATTCATAGCGGCGATATAGGCTCCGATGTATTTCTTAATACGATAGGCATTCATCTCAAGAGCCAACTGGCATTTTTCATTCCCTTTTTCAGCTTCTGCTTCAATATCGCGAAGGTCACTAAAACCGGTTAATCCCTGCATTCCACTCTTCTTATGTAAGATCTCGTTCACCTCTTCTGTGGTATAACCGAGCTTATCGATCATATACAGGATCACCGAGTGATCGATATCGCCACTACGGGTACCCATGATCAAACCATTAACAGGCGCAAACCCCAGGGAATGGTCGAAGCTCTTCCCGTCCTTCACAGCGGTGATACTACATCCATTACCCAGGTGCACGGTAATGATCTTCCCTTTTGGTTTCTTGAGGAATTCAAAGGTCTTTTGCGATACGTACTTATGGCTGATCCCGTGAAAACCAAATACTTGTAATTGGTGCTCATCAGAGAACTCATCAGGGATGGCATAGCGCTTGGCCTTGGTCGGGATGGTTTGGTGAAATGCGGTATCAAAAACTGCTACCTGCTTGGCATTAGGGAAAATCTTCTCGGCTACCTCGATCCCTTTGAGGTTTGGCGGATTGTGCAGAGGAGCCAGATCGAACAAGTCTCTGATCGCCTGCTTCACCTCTTCATCAACAACCGTAGTATCGGTAAATTTAATTCCCCCGTGCACTACTCTGTGTCCAACAGCAATGATCTCAGAAGCGTCCTTGATCACCCCATTCTCCTTATCCATGAGAAGTTTAGTGAACTCTGTTAGACCGGCTTCATGGTCAGGTATCGATATCTCTTCAGAGATCTTCCCTTTTTTAGTGGTAAGGTGAAGTGCAGAGCTCTCCTGACCGATACGCTCGATAAGCCCTGAGGCCACTACGGTCTCCCCCGGCATTTTTATCAATTGAAGCTTGATCGACGAGCTTCCTGAATTAATTACTAAAATGGCGTTCATATCCTTTTTGTCAAAAAAAATTAAAATTAATTATAGGCCCTGAGCCTGGATCGCGGTAATGATCACGGTGTTAAATACATCGTCTGTCGTACATCCTCTACTCAAGTCGTTCACAGGCTTGTTAAGACCCTGAAGCATCGGACCAATGGCCAGCGCTCCTGTTTCTCTTTGCACCGCTTTATAGGTGTTATTTCCTGTATTCAGGTCAGGGAAAATAAGCACATTGGCTTGTCCTGCCACCTCAGAATCAGGTAACTTACTCTTACCAACGGTAAGGTCTACCGCCGCATCGTATTGAATAGGCCCTTCCACCTTAAGGTCGGGACGCTTTTCTTTTACGATCTCAGTAGCATCACGAACAATGTCTACATCGGCCCCTTTCCCAGAGGTTCCCGAAGAGTATGAAAGCATGGCGATCTTAGGATCGATACCAAAGGCTTTCGCACTGTCTGCAGAAGAGATCGCGATCTCTGCGAGCTGCTCTGCTGTGGGATTAGGATTAATAGCACAATCGCCAAATACCGAAACCCTATCCGGAAGGCACATAAAGAAGATCGACGATACCACGCTTACTCCGGGCTTGGTCTTAATAAATTGCAATGCGGGACGAATGGTGTGCTGGGTGGTATGTACCGCACCGGAAACCATTCCGTCTGCATGTCCTTTATAGATCATCATGGTACCGAAATAAGAAACGTCGCTCATCATATCTTTGGCGATATCCATGTTCACGTTCTTATGCTTACGCAGCTCGTAGAAGGTGTTCACGTAATCATCAAAGTATTCTGACTGTGCCGGATCTATGATCTGTGGCTGCTTATGATCGAACTGTATACCAAGATTTACGATCTTTTCATTGATCTTCACAGGATCACCTAAAAGGGTAATATCTACGATATCCATGGCCAGCAGGCGCGAAGCCGAGAATAAGATACGGTCATCAAGGCCTTCCGGCAAAACGATATGCTTCTTCTCTTTCTGAGCCTTCTTCATCAGATCGTACTGGAACATTCTGGGTGTGATCCCTTTAGGCTTAAGGTTATACAGGTGTTCGAGCACCGGATCGAAATCGACATACTTCATAAAGGTGTCGATCGAAGTTTCGATCTTTTGAGAACTACCGGGGTAAATGTTCGCCCTGATGTTCCCGATCATATTGGTTGAATGGAAGGTACCTTGCTCTACAGAAATGATAGGTACTACCTGCGATAAACCATCGATAAGCTTCAAGATCGTATCCTCAGGAATGAGGCCACCGGTAAGTACGATCCCCGAAATACGCGGATAGTTACTGGAGATATTGGCCTGTAGTGCTCCAAGGATCACATCGGCGCGGTCACCGGGAGTGATCACCAGGCTATCGTTACTCAGGTGATCCAGATAATTGCGAAGCTGCATGGCACCAACGCCAAAGCTTCCCACCTGGTTATCGAGGAACTCTTCTCCAACGATCACCTTTCCATCAAGCGCTTCCATGATCTCTTTAATGGTTGGATTCGCCAGTGTAGGTACCAACGGTATCGCAAAAGCTTTTACCTCATCAGGCAGGAACTCCTGCATGCCTTCAGCTACCATAGAAAGGTTCTCCGGCTGGATCTTGTTGGCAATGAGCGCAACAACATCAACATCTTTCTCCTGGAACGACTTATAGGCCATTTCCATACTGGCCAGAAAATCTTCTTTGGTTTTACCAACACCACTGGCTACCACGATCGTGGGCACCCCGAGGTTCTTGGCAATTAATACGTTCATATCGAATTCGAACACGCTTCCTTCTCCCGAAAAGTCAGACCCTTCGATAAGAACCATGTCGTATTCTGCTTCTAATTTCTTATAACGATCGATGATCGCATCCATCACATCTCCTCGCATACCTTTATTACGCATCTGGATCACTTCCGAGCGTGTGAAGGCGTACGATTCTTCATAAGTGATCGGAAGATCGTAATAACTTAATACGGTTTCAAGGTGGTTATCTTTCTTTTGTTCCGGCAGGTGCTCAATGATCGGACGAAAATAGGCCACTTTCGTAGCCTTTCCGAGCAAGGTTCTCATGAGCCCTAAAGAAATAAGTGATTTACCACTATTTGCTTCAAGTGTAGCTATATATATCCCTTTGTTCATAAAAAATGCTTTGTAGCGCAAATTTACTGCATTTAAAAGACTTTGGTAAATGTTTTTATACCTTTGATCGCAAGCTTAACGCAATGAAAACACTTTTTATAAATATAAAGGGACTCCTGCAGGTTAGAGATGCCAAAACCACCATGCTCAAGGGATCAGAAATGCGAATTCTACCGCGTCTGGAAGATGCGTTCTTACTGGTTGAAGACGGGATCATTACCGATTTTGGAGAAATGCGCTACGTCAATACCGATGCCGCCCAAAAGGTGGTCGACCTCGAGGGAAGTTATGTCTTACCCACCTGGATCGACAGTCATACCCATCTGGTGTACGCCGGAAATCGCGAACAGGAGTTCGTAGACCGGATCAACGGACTCACCTACGCAGAGATCGCCCAAAAAGGAGGGGGTATCCTCAATTCAGCTCAGCGCTTGCAGCAAACCTCAGAAGAAACCCTTTACCGCGAGTCTGAAAAACGACTGCAGCAGGTGATCGCCCAGGGTACCGGCGCTATTGAGATCAAAAGTGGCTACGGACTCACCATGGAGGCCGAACTAAAGATGTTACGGGTGATCAAACGATTAAAAGAGCATTATCCCATTACCGTAAAAGCGACGTTTTTGGGAGCCCATGCGGTACCCGCCGAATACAAAGAGAACCGGGAAGGCTATATGGACCTCGTAATCGACGAGATCTTACCGGCCGTGGCCAAAGAAGGACTTGCCGAGTATATCGATATCTTCTGTGAAGAAGGCTACTTTACGGTGCATGATATGGAAAGACTGCTGGTGGCAGCAAAAGCCTATGGTCTGATCCCGAAAGTGCACGTAAACCAATTCCATATTATTGGGGGTGTTCCGGCCGCGGTAAAACATGGCGCCCTTAGTGTAGACCACCTCGAAGTGATCGAAAATGAGGATATCGAAGCCCTGAAGCAAAGCAATACCATGCCGGTGGCATTGCCGCTTTGCTCGTTCTTTATCTCCATACCCTACACACCGGCACGAAAACTTATAGACGCCGGCTTACCTTTAGCCTTGGCCACCGATTACAATCCGGGTACCGCACCAAGCGGAAATATGAACCTGGCAGTGGCAACGGCTTGTATCAAAATGAAAATGACCCCGGAAGAGGCTATTAACGCTGCAACCGTAAATGCTGCCTATGCCATGGGACTATCGGCCACTCACGGAAGTATCACCAAAGGCAAGAAGGCCAATTTCATGGTCACCAAAGAAGTTCCCTCCTACGCCTACCTCCCTTATGATTTTGGGAATAACAATATAGATGCCGTTTATCTCAACGGGGAACCATTTAAGATGTCATAAAAAAGGACCCGAAGTCGGGTCCTTTTTCAGGTTACATGTTGTCGTACGCTCATCATCATTTGATCCAAAGCACCCATTTATCGTCCCTGTACTTACCCTGTACATGAGACCGTTGTAATTGTTTCACCTGGTAGTAATTGTCGGCATAAGCCAGATAGACATACCACAGGTCATTATCGGGATTCACGAAATATTGAGGTTCGAATCCGCGATTCCGAAGGTTGGACGTAAATTCTTTGAAATAGCGATCCTGGGAGAACACGTTAACGACAAGATAGAAGCCCTTATCGATACCCTGTACGGCAGGCATGGTCTTATACCCCTCTGCTTTGCCAAGGACCTCTCGGGTTACTACGGGTTTCTTATTGAGCTGCGCTGTTTCTTTTTCGATATATTCTGTTGCCTTATCATTTAAAACCAACGTTTCCCGTTCCTGTGTTTCGCGCGGACCACCTGTACTAGGTAAGGATCGCTTTTGTGGTACGATAACCGCAGGTGCTTCTTCCTTATTATATTCTGACGTATTGCATGCGAGCAACTCTTCTTCTTCGGTCATATCGCGAACAACCCGGTCTAAGATCGCCTCTTTTTGGGGCGACTGAATGACAGCTAAAGTCGCTTCTTCCTCCTTTTTCGTTTCAGCATTCATTTCGGGCACAGCCTTACCGCCATATACGGTATACTTTCCGGAGTGCACCACTTTATTAGCTGAGGGCGTTTCAACGGCAGGTACTTCATCCGCTGCTTTTGCAATCGCTTCATTCGCCGCTTTCGTTATCACCTGTGGTTTCGGCTCCGGTACTTCGACAAATCGCTTCACCGTATTACGTCCTCCCAGTTCGATAGTGGCAATGGCCTCATAGGTAGGTCCGAAATTCTGACCACTCAAATTGGTTCCCCGCTCGTAGATCACCCCGATGCTTAATCCGTCACCCAATTTAACACCCACGGCACCATTAATTCCGTAGACATTATTATACCCCATTTGCAACCATCCAAATCGCGAAAGATCGATCATCGAACTCCCACCGTACTGGGTCTCGTTATTCGGAAGGGTCTTTACATAGGCCAGGTTACGCAAGGTAGCGCCTCCAAAAACACCATAGGCATTTTTAAAGGTATGCGTAAATGCAAGTTGCCCCGAATAGATCTTACTCTCGAATCCAGTAACGGTTCTGGACTCATTGAGGTTATAGTCAAACAGGTTTTCTGCATAGAATCCGAGGTCGAAGCCTCCTAAGCGGAGGTTAAGTCCCGGCATGAAGAGCCATAAAAAATCATCCTGGTTTTCGAGTACGGTAGGATCCGGGCTGGCAGAGTTCACAGCGTTCTTATTGAGTCCGCGACGAAAGAAAGTAGAGTTGATCCCCAGGGTAAGGGCAGCCTGTGACCCTAACGTCACCTCATAGGCATAGTTCATCAGGATCCCGGAATCGGTAAGCAGCCCCAGGTTTTGCTGGTAAAGCCCCAGTCCGCCCCCCGAAGAGGGGCCGATCTTCCCCGAATAATTAAGCAAAAAGGTCTGAGGCGAATTATTCACACCTGTCCACTGTATCCTGCTCCAAAAGCTTATCGCCCTGTTTTCTTCCCCGGCAATGCTGTAGGCGGGATTTACCAGCATGCGGTTGTATTTGTTCAGGTTATGTTGGCGCCAGTCCAGTACTGTACTGGTGTTCTCGGTTTGTGCATGTAGACTTATGGCAAAACTGCACACCAACAGCGCTAATATGATCTGTACTTTTTTCATAACTGAGAATTAAATGATCTATCTCACCAGGGTGATCACCCCTTTTTGTATACTCTTACCTCCCCTGTTGAGGATGTAGTAATAATTAGGTTCCCTTAATACCGACCTTGAAGCAGATGCCGGCCAGCTATTGTCGTAATTATTGGTTTGAAGCACCGGGTTCCCGTAAGAATCACAAATGATAACTTCCAGCGAAGGGTCGTCCAGAAGCTTTTGTGGCAAAACCCAATGGTCGTTCACATTATCGCTATTCGGGGTTACCACATTTGGAATGGCTGAAGCAAGATCATAATAAACCTCGACCAACTTTTCTACTTCGCACGACCCTTTGGTGGCATGCAGGGTATACGTGCCCTCGTCAGACACCGTTACCCGGTCTGTTTCACCAAGTATTTGTCCGCTTGCATCTTTCCAGAGATAGCTGTCGGCACCATCGGCGATAAGTTGTACATCGGCCCCCGGCACCAAGGCTATACGATCACCCGGATAGATATGCACCAGAGATGCTGCTTCAGAAGTCACCACAACTCCGGGCACTTCCTTCACACATCCCATATATTCCATCTCCAACGTATAGGTTCCGGGTAGATCGGCATCGTATTCTGCTTCCAGTCCGGAGGCCACCATGGCACCATCGAGGTACCAGTTATAGATCACATCCTCCAGGGCTGTTGTGGTAAGCAAGGCCGGCTCATCACAGGTGAGCACACTTTCCTGGATGATCTCTGCCTGAGGCAATCCAACGAACAGATCGAGCGTCTCCGAAGTATACACCGATCCCTTATAGGTTAACTCAAGGACATAAGCCCCACTTCCTGTATGGTCGTTTACCGTGTAAGCAGGACCGGAAGCGCCGGTGTCTGTGCCATCTCTTAACCAGCGGAATTCGAAACTTTCATATAGCGAAGGTGTAATATCCAACAGATCGCCGTTAGACAGAATACCGGTTAATTGAGCGAGCTCAATCCCGGCCTGTGCTACTTCACAAGGCGCATAATGGCTATCTGTTGATACTTGCATGGTAAAAGATTCAGGCTCATAGACGTGAAATACGGTTGAAGTCGCTGTTTGTACACACCCACCTTCAGTAGTCACTTCGGCATAGTATGCTCCGGGCGCAGCAGCCTGATGAGAAAGCATATCAATACCACGACTTACCTCGTTCCCGTCACGATACCATACAACTTCCAAACCCGGGGTATTCACTTCTACAGTAAGTTGTGCAACGGCATCCCCAAGGATCACAGATTCTGCAGCAGATATTGCATTGATATGTATGGCTTCAGCAGGTTTTACCGCCACCACTTGCGAGCGGGCCTCACAACCAAACAGGTTGATGGCCTCAAGGGTGTAGTTTCCATAGGTTTCAGCAGAAGCGGTAAAACGCAGCGTAATATCATGACCGCCATCAACCGGCACATCGTCATGAAACCACTGGTAACTGAGCATTTCATCAGAAGGTTCGCCCTGCAACACAACCTCTGCTCCATCACATACCGTTACATCGGTACCGGAAACCAGGTTCACCGAAAAGGCATCCAAAGCTTCAACGGTTACGATATTGGAAAAGTTCGAGCCCGAGCAAGCGCCATAAAAGGGCTCTACATAATATTGTCCGGCGACATCTACTTCAAGAAAAGGCTCGTCTGTCTCAGCAAATACCACCCCATCCTTATACCATAGATAGGTGGCAGCCACATCAACATTAAGTTCGAGAAGGGTAACTGACGAAGCACAAAGACTCGAGGCCTCATAATTATTGAGTACCAGATCGGCTTGCGGCACGTAATACGCCTCAAAGGGATCAGATAACGGACTGACCATGGCAGGGGCAGTAGCGCGAATTCTCACGCGGTAGCCCGAGCCGGCCAGATCCTTAGGAAGGTCCAGGGGAACATCGAACTCAAAGGCATTATTCTTATCACCTATTTCTGCAAGCGTTCGGGGACTTCCAAAATCACCATAAGCATCAGACAATTCGATATAGAATACATTAGACGACTCGAATGACTTTTCAGAAAATGAAAATCCAACATTAAATGTGGAATACGAATCGCTCACGCAGGCATATGAAAATCGCAACTGCGGTTGTTTTAACGTTTGTGCATTTACCCATGCCAAGGCAAATAATAAAATGCAACATGTAAGCAGGCTATTTTTGTTCATCATGTCAAAGGTTTTAACCTGCAGGAAAGGATCAGGGGCGGTGATATTTTCCTACATTTTCTAAAGTGAATATAGCAGTAAATTTCATTAGCATCGATTATCTGTGCACTTTTTTCGATGAAATGCACTTTTTAAGAAATGTAGTTTGTAGGAAAAACAATTCGAGATATACGGCTAAAATGACGATAAACAGGCGAGTATGCATAAAAAAGTCCTATCTTGAAACGGTAAAATAAATTTTATGAGAACCACACTTTTAAGTATGTTTTTTATCGGATTCCTGCTTTCAGGGTGTACCGAATTTCAAGTAACCACCAAAAAAAAGGCAGCAGAAACCCCTGCAACCGTATTCTATCTTATAAGGCACGCAGAGAAAGACCGGTCGGATGCAGGGAACAGAGATCCTGAACTCACCCCTGAGGGGCTTCAAAGGGCAACATACTGGAAAGAAGTATTTCGGGAGATCCCTTTAGCCGCCGTGTACAGCACCAACTACAACCGCACCTACCAAACAGCGCTACCTACAGCACAGGCTAAGGACCTTGAGGTGCTGCGCTACGAACCCGATACCACCGATCTAAAGCACTGGGCCGCTCAATACCCCGGGAAACACATCCTCATTGTTGGGCATAGCAATACCACTCCTGCCCTGGCCAATCAGCTCATGGGAGAAGGGACGTATACCGACATAGACGATTCGAATAATGGCAATCTCTATATCGTACAATACGGAAGCGTTAAAAACAGTAGTGTGTTGTACCTGGAGCCTAGTTACACTCCCCGCATGGAGACACCATAACATTTTCAAGGGCGATCACCGAAAGTAGCTCCAGGGCACCTGCTTCGAACAGGCTATCGGTCACGGTGATGGGATATTCAAGAGAAGAAGGTTTATAATTGCGGTAATCCACAAAATCGATCCCTCCTATAGTTCTTCGGTTATAGGCCTCACGAAAACGCATACCACCACCATTGGTATGGTATTCATAGGCGAGGTAATCGACCTTGGCGTGATCTTTTGAGATCCAGTAGATAAAGACATCTTCGAAGTCTGTACCTCCACCTTCCTGGTCGAACGACACCTTGACCTTGTAATAAGATTTCCCTTTTACATTTACTTCAGCGAGCAACTCCTTGTTCACCGCCGCCCCGTCGAGTCCGTAAGGCAGGTAAGCGAAGTAATGCACCGAGTTCACAGAATTCGAGTAGCGCACCGCCATACTATCGGGTACCTGCACGAGGCTATCGTTCACAAATCGCTCAAAATGGTCGTTGGTCAATACATCCCGGATCATTGCAGAATCCTTGTCATAGCTTCTTTCGAGCAAAAATCGTCCGTCCTTATGCACAGAGCGGTAATGCTTGTCCCTGAAATCAAATTCGATCTCCCGGCCATTTATAGCATGACCACCGGCGTTTTCAATGGCCTTAGCCACAATATCTTCGGCTTTGGGAGCGCAGGAAAGAACAATGATCGAAAGGAGTAAGAGGAAGCCCATATTTTTCATGACCGGTACGAATTTATCAGTTGAGGTTAGGCGCAAATATAGCATTTAGGGTGTAAATAAAAGGTAGCGCATATAAAAAGGGGTTTCTCACGAATAGTTCTTAAATTTGGACACCTCTATGAAAAACAACATCAACATAAAGAACAAGCGTGCCCGTTTCGAATACGAGATCCTCGACACCTATATTGCAGGGATCGTGCTCACGGGTTCTGAGATCAAGTCGATACGTCAGGGAAAGGCTTCTATAGCCGAAAGCTTTTGTGAATTTAACGACCGTGGTGAGCTCTTCGTGATCAATATGACCATACAAGAATACAGTCACGCTACCCATTTTAACCACCAGCCTAAGAGCGAACGCAAACTCCTGCTCAACAAACAGGAATTACGAAAGTGGCACAAACAGGTAAAAACTACCGGACTTACCATTGTTCCTTTGCGTGTTTTTGTGAACGACCGCGGATTGGCTAAAATGGAGATCGCCCTGGCCAAGGGTAAAAAGCTTCACGATAAAAGGGATACCATACGCGATCGCGATTCTAAGCGACAACTGGACCGCATCAAGAAGAGCTTCAATTGATACTTCAATTGAAGTAAAACTTTAGTTTTTATCCTCCAGCATAGGCACAAAGCGGAAATCCCCGTATTCGGTCTTTTCGAATTCGGTGGCCGACTTACGTACAAAGCGCGTCATGATCTGCGTTTCATCCCCTACCGGGATCACCAGTTTCCCACCAATTTTTAACTGAGCGAGTAAGGGCGTTGGTACAAAAGGTGCGCCTGCCGTTACGATGATACCATCGAAGGGAGCCTCCTCTTCCAGTCCTTTATAGCCATCGCCAAAGATGAGCCTTTTGGGCTTATATCCCAGCTTTGGAAGAAAGCGGCTTGTTTTCTTAAAAAGCTCATGCTGCCGTTCTATACTATAGACCTGGGCACCCATTTCAAGAAGCACCGCTGTTTGATATCCACTTCCTGTTCCGATCTCCAGGATCTTATCGCCGGTTTTGATCTCCAGGAGTTCCGATTGAAATGCCACCGTATAAGGCTGAGAAATGGTTTGCTCTGCAGCAATAGGAAACGCCTTATCCTGATAGGCATGGTCTTCAAAACTACTGTCCATGAACAGGTGGCGGGGAATGGACTTAATGGCCTTAAGCACCTTCTTATCCTTTATTCCCTTTGCTTCAACGGTAAGGGCCAGCTTGTTACGCATGCCCTGATGTTTCAGGCTATCTTTCAAAAGTGGTTCAATTTAATGGAGTGGGCCGTAAAAATAGTAATATTCTCCATTTCTCAAGGGATATTCCCTCCGGGTAAGGCCAAAATTTATGATCCCTCGGTTGATAGAATGCCCGCAGAAGTTTATTTTTGTTGAAAACACATTTATATGCTAAAAGCAGGCGTTCTGGGTGCAGGTCACCTTGGAAAAATACACTTAAAACTACTTCAGGCATCTGCGCAATACGATCTGGTGGGATTCTACGACCCCGATGAGGCCAATGCCAAAAAAGTATCAGAAGAATTCGGATATACCTATTTTAACTCCATCGATGCCCTTATTGCTGCTGTAGACGTTGTAGACATCGTAACTCCTACGCTTTCCCACTACGATTGTGCCATCAAGGCCATCGAACAGGGCAAGCACATATTCCTTGAAAAGCCCATTACCAAGACCGTAGAAGAAGCGCGAAGTATCATCGATCTGGCAGCGGAAAAAGGTGTAAAAGGACAGGTAGGTCACGTAGAGCGATTTAACCCGGCCTTTATGTCGGTTGCAGACAAGATCGAGAGTCCGATGTTCATCGAAACGCACCGACTGGCAGAGTTTAATCCGCGAGGTACCGATGTACCTGTGGTCCTCGACCTGATGATACACGACATCGATATAATTCTGAGCGTGGTTCGTTCTAAGGTGAAGAACATCGTGGCCAGTGGTGTCGATGTGATCTCCAGCTCTTCAGATATCGTTAATGCCCGTCTCGAGTTCGAGAACGGATGTGTAGCCAACCTCACAGCGAGCAGGATCTCCCTGAAGAACATGCGTAAATCGCGATTCTTCCAGAAAGACGCCTATATCTCTGTAGACTTCCTCGAGAAAAAGGTAGAAGTGGTGAAGATGAAAGATGCTCCTGAAAACCCGGATGAGTATGCCATGATCCTTCAAAATGCCGAAGGGGTCAAAAAGCAGATCTATTTTGAGAATCCTGATGTGGAGCAAAACAACGCCATCCTGGACGAATTAGAATCTTTTGCTGCGGCCATCAACAACAACACAACCCCACCGGTTACCCTCGAACAGGGAACCGAAGCGCTGAGGGTAGCCATGGAGATCGTTCGCCTGGTAGAAAAGAACGCATAAAACAAAAATCAACAATCACTAAAATCAATTGACACCCATGAAGCATATCGCAGTTATTGGTGCGGGAACCATGGGCAACGGAATTGCACATACCTTTGCCCAGTTCGGTTATGACGTAAACCTGATCGATATCTCAGAACAATCCCTTGAAAAAGGACTGAAGACCATTGAAAAGAACCTGGACCGTATGGTCGCTAAAGGGAGTATCGAAGAGGCTAAAAAGCAAGACACCCTGAACGCTATTACCACCTTTACCTCTATTGAAGAAGGTGTTAAGGATGCCGACCTGGTAGTGGAAGCAGCTACCGAGCGTGAAGACCTCAAATTAAAGATCTTTGAACAGCTCGATGCCGCCTGTAAGGCCGATGCCATCCTGGCTACCAACACCTCTTCCATCTCCATTACCAAGATAGCTACGGCAACCAAACGCCCGGATAAGGTGATCGGAATGCACTTTATGAATCCGGTGCCTATCATGAAACTGGTAGAAGTAATTCGCGGATACAATACTTCGGATGAAGTGACCACCCGCATTATGGAGCTCTCTGAGAAGCTGGCCAAGGTGCCGGTAGAAGCCAATGACTACCCCGGATTTGTTGCCAACAGGATCCTGATGCCTATGATCAATGAGGCGGTAGAAACCCTGTATAACGGCGTAGCAGGTGTCAAAGAGATCGATACCGTAATGAAACTGGGAATGGCGCACCCAATGGGGCCTTTACAGTTGGCCGACTTCATCGGGCTAGATGTTTGTTTGTCGATCATGAACGTATTATACGACGGATTCAAAAATCCGAAATACGCGCCTTGTCCGCTCCTGGTAAATATGGTCATGGCCGGTAAGCTCGGTGTTAAATCGGGCGAAGGATTCTATGATTATTCAGCATCGCGAAAAGCCGAAAAACCTGCGGCCCAATTCGCATAAGCACCCTATAAAAGCCTTCCCCCCCAGGGAAGGCTTCATTAAAATACAGCAACGCAATGATCGAGGAAAACCTGAAAAAGATTAAAGCTGCACTACCCGAACACGTTACCCTGGTCGCAGTTTCCAAAACCAAACCCAATGAAGACATCATGGAGGCTTACGAGAGTGGTCACCGTGACTTCGGAGAAAATAAGGTGCAGGAAATGACACAAAAGCACGAGGACCTGCCCAAAGATATCAGATGGCATATGATCGGGCACCTTCAGCGCAATAAGGTAAAATACATGGCGCCCTTCGTACATCTCGTACACGGGGTAGACAGCCTGAGATTGCTCAAGGAGATCAACAAGCAAGCAAAAAAACACGACAGGGTGATCGATTGCTTATTGCAGATGCATATTGCCAAGGAAAGTACCAAGTTCGGCCTGGACGATGAAGAGTTGGAAGCCCTGCTCACCTCAGAAGAATTCAGGCTCATGGAGAACGTAAAGATCAAGGGACTCATGGGAATGGCCACCTTTACGGAAAACCACAATGTAATTACCGAAGAATTTACCTATCTTAAATCGCGGTTCGATGCCCTGAAAGAACGCCCGGAACAATGGCCTCAACTCGACATGGAGATCCTCTCTATGGGAATGAGCGGCGATTACGACCTAGCTATATCATGCGGCAGCACCATGGTTAGAATAGGAAGCAGCATTTTCGGAGAACGAAGCTGTAAATTCAAATAAAAGCAAGGTATTGTACGCAATTCTGGATATAGAGACCACAGGCGGGAAGTATAACGAAGAAGGCATAACAGAGATCGCTATCTACCGCTATGACGGACATGAGGTGACCGATCAGTTCATTAGCCTTGTCAATCCCGAAAAAGAGATCCAGCCCTTTGTGGTCAAACTCACCGGTATCAACAACAACATGCTCAAAACCGCTCCGAAGTTTCACGAGGTGGCTAAACGCATTGTAGAGATCACCGAAGACTGTATCCTCGTTGCCCATAATGCCCAGTTCGATTACCGTATCCTGCAAACCGAGTTCCGCCGCCTTGGTTACGACTACCAACGCCGCTCCCTTTGTACCGTAGAGCTCTCCCAGACCCTCATGCCCGAGCAACCCTCGTACAGCCTCGGAAAACTGGTACGGTCCCTGGGGATACCTGTAAGCGACAGGCACCGCGCCAATGGTGATGCCGTTGCTACACTAAAACTCTTTAAGGTGCTACTGAATAAAGACACCCATAAAGAGATCCTGAAAAGCACCGTTCGCACAGCCAGTACCGGAATATTGAGTCAGCGACTCCTGGATATCGTAGAAGAAATGCCCTCGGTAACCGGATTGTATTATATGCACGACAACAAGGGGGAAGTGATCTTTATCGAGCGTAGCAATAACCTTAAGAAAAGCGTGAACAAGCGCTTCACCTCCGCTTCTAAAAGGTCCAGGAACCTCCAAAAGGCGGTCAGGGCCGTTACCTACGAAGAAACCGGAACAGAGTTGATCGCAGCGCTGAAGGAAGAGGAGGAACTGCAAACCAACAAACCCAAATTCAACCGCCGTAAAAAGGTCAAGGCCTTTAAATATGTACTCACCGAACAAAAAACCGATAAAGGGTATATAAGCCTGAGGATAGAGCCGTATCACGGACAAAACGATTACGTGACCAGTTTTAGCACCTATCCCGAAGCCTATGCCTTCCTCGCCGCATTATGTAAGACGCATAACCTTTGCCTGAAGGTCAACGGACTCAGTGAGGCGAGAGCACACTGCTCGGCATATGACGATAAGACGTGTTATGGCGCCTGTATGAACGAGGAAGATGCCGCATCTTATAATGCGAGAACCCTGGAAGCGATCAACAATTTTACTACCGCAGACCGCGACCTGATCATTACCGGAAAAGGCCGGGCGGTTGATGAGAAGAGTGCACTGCTTGTAGAGAACGGCAAAATTACCGGATATGCCTTTGTGAACCTGAATCACCAACTCCACTCCCCCGAGGTGATCCGCAACCTGGTAAGTCCGCTTACCCACAACAAACAATCCAGACATATTGTAGAACGCTATCTGAGACGTCATAAGAACATTCAAAAGATCCTTTTTTAACACCCAACCGCAATAATCTATAACCATCACCAACAAGCACCAACATTAACCATTACCAACTACCATCATCATGATCCCAAAACATTTTATACTGCTTCTGGCAGTATGCCTCTGCACGCCCTTATTACAGGCCCAACAGTCCTTTTCTTTTGGAAAGATCAACACAGCCGATCTTCAATTACAAAAGTATGAAGCCGATACCACGGCCAATGCCCTGATCCTCTACGAAAAAGGCGATGCAAAGATCAGAAAGGATTCAAGAGGGAGACCTGCCTTGTTCTTTGAACACACTGTGCGTATCAAAATATTCAATGCCAATGGGTTTGACCATGCTACGGTACAGATCCCTTTACACCGCTCCTTATCGGATAAGGGGAGAAAGGAGATCCTTAAAAAGGCCGAAGCCGTGGTTGTAAATCCGGACCGTACCACCGGAGGCATACGCAAAAAGGATATCTTTTATGAAGATGTGCGTGAAGATATCTCCCTGGCCTCCTTTACCCTACCCAATGTACAGGAAGGTTGTGTGATCGACTACAAATACCTTGTAAAGTCTCCATTTTTCTACAATTTTCAAACCTGGGAATTTCAGGAAGACATTCCGAAACTGTATAGCGAATACAATACCAGTATCCCGGGGAACTACACCTATAACATTAAATTAGTAGGTCCCCTTAAGCTTACCTCCCATGGGAGCAGCCTTAAGAGGGAATGCTTTCATTTTGCCGGTCAGGGTACTGCCGATTGCTCGGAAAACACCTATATCATGAAAAATATACCTGCGTTTACCGAAGAGCGATACATGACCTCCAAGTACAACTATCTCTCTGCTTTGAGGTTTGAAATGACCACTTTCCAGGATTTTTCAGGAATGAAAGAGCACTACACCAAAAGTTGGAAAACGGTAGACCGCGAACTCAAAGCTGAGGACATTGGCCGGGAAAGCGAAAAAGACGGTTGGTTCAAAAACAACCTCCCGGCAGAACTAATTACAGGCACACCCAACAAAGCGAAAGCATTAGCCATTTACAACTTTGTTAAGGAGCACCTCCATTGGAACGAGAAAGATCATTTGTTCCGCGAGTTCAGCGTAAAAGACACCTGGCAAGACCGCAGCGGTAGCAGTACCGCCATCAATATGGCCCTGTTAAACGCCCTGAAGGCCGGCGGATTTAAAGCCTATCCCATGCTGGCTTCGACCAGAGCCAACGGATTTCCTTCAGAAAATATCCCTGTAATATCCGATTTTAACGCCATGGTGGTAAAGCTCGATATCGGTAAGGAAAGCTATTTACTGGATGCCGTAAATAAGAACATGCCCTTTGGAATGATACGCGAAAAATTGCTGAATCAAAACGGACGGGTAATGGACTTTAAAAACGGGAGTTATTGGTTTCCTTTACTTCAATATCAAGCCTACAGCAAAAGAGCCTTTCAGGCAGAGATCGATATCGAGGAGGCTACAGCCCAGGTAAGGGAGATCGCTACCGGATATTACGCCCTTGAGCAACGCGATCGTCTCGCACACATGAGCGAAGAAGATTTTGAGAACGAACTGGCCAACGACCTTGAAAAGAGAGGCGATTTTACCCTGATAAGCTTCGAGAATAAGGGGCTGAAGGATCCTGAGACGGGATTGGTAACCACCTATGAGCTCGAACTCAACAGAAATGGAGACTCAGACCGTCTGTTGATCAACCCGTTCATTCTGCACTCTTACAATACGAATCCGTTTAAATTGGAGCACCGCACCTATCCCGTAGATTTTGCGAATCCGTTTTCGATCTACTACGTGATCATGATCGATATGGGAGATACCTATGAGCTGGAAAACAAGCCTGAAGATCGCACGATCAAGCTTGCCGGAAAGAGCGGAAGCCTCAAATACACTGTAGAAGAATTAGGTCAAAGACTCACGGTTAAATTGCACCTGGACATTTACAATCCGTTGATCGCACCTGCTCATTATAAAGCACTGAAAGAATTTTTCAACGAATTTGTAAGCCTGCAAACCCAGAAACCCATAACTTTAAGAAGACAACTAAAAGACGTGTCAGAAAATGCCGGGAAGTAAAAGACAATTGTCTTACTGGAAATTTAAGCTTCACGAGATCATCTACGAGGCAGATACCCCTGCGGGAAAAACCTTTGATATCATCTTGTTCTTTGTGATCATCTTTAGCGTGATCCTGGTCATGTTAGAGAGCATCACTTCTTTTGATGCTAAATACCACGATTACTTATTTGCTGCAGAGTGGTTCGTAACCATTCTCTTTACCCTTGAGTACATAGCAAGGATCATAAGCATCAAGAATCCTTCAAAGTATATTTTCAGCTTTTACGGGATCATAGACCTTTTGGCTACGATCCCGCTTTACCTGTCCTATTTTTTCGCGGGAACACAAGTTTTCCTGGCCATCAGGGCACTCCGCCTGCTACGGGTGTTCAGGATCCTGAAGCTCATGCGTTACCTCGGGGAAGCCTCCCAGCTGGGCAGGGCCCTGCAGGCGAGTAAGGTTAAGATCGCGGTATTTATCTATACGGTACTGATCCTCTCGGTGATCCTCGGGACCCTGATGTACCTGATCGAAGGAGCAGATGCCGGATTTACCAGCATTCCCAAAAGCATTTACTGGACCATCGTGACCCTGACCACTGTGGGGTATGGCGATATAGCGCCACAATCGGATCTGGGGCAGGTGATCGCGGCGGTGATCATGATCCTGGGTTACGGTATTATTGCCGTGCCTACAGGGATCGTAACCTCCGAATTCACGCGACAGGCATCCCTGGATAAAAAAGTACACAGCAACACCCAGGTATGTCCGCACTGCCTGGAAGAAAACCATCTGGAACATTCACATTTTTGTCATAAATGTGGATCTTTGCTCAATGAGTAATAAACACCTCATTACCGTGGTAGGCCCTACGGCCATTGGGAAGACCGCCCTGGCTATTGCCCTGGCCCAAAGGTGGGATACAGAGATCATTTCCAGCGATTCCAGACAATTCTTTAAAGAAATGCGCATAGGAACTGCTGTGCCGGAACCTGATGAGCTCGCTGCTGCAAAGCATCACTTTATTCAGCATATCAGCATACACACCCCTTACAGCGTTGGAGATTTTGAGCGGGATACCCTGGAGACCCTCGATACGCTTTTTAAAGCCCACGATGTGGTGATCATGGCCGGGGGTAGCGGACTCTATGCTGATGCGGTGATAAACGGAATGGATGAATTTCCGGAGGTAGATGCACAGGTCAGGGAACAGCTCAACAAAGTCCTTGAAGAGGAAGGGATCTCCAGCTTGCAGCACAAGCTTATGGAGCTCGATCCGGAACACTTTAAAAAGATCGACATTCACAATCCGCACAGACTAATAAGGGCTTTGGAGATCTGCATAGGTACCGGAAAACCGTATTCATCCTTCCTGGCTAAACCGAAACCGGTACGCCCTTTTAAAACGATAAAGGTCGGTCTCACCGCCGATCGTGAAATGATCTATAGCCGCATTAACCTCAGGGTCGATAAAATGATGGAAGGCGGACTCCTCGAGGAAGCCAGAGCATTATATCCGCACAAGGCACTCAATGCCCTGCAAACAGTGGGATATAAAGAACTGTTCGATCATTTTGATGGGAAGATCACCCTGGAAGAAGCCGTAGCATTGATCAAAAGAAATACCCGGAGGTTCGCCAAACGTCAGCTTACATGGTACCGGAAGGACGAATCGATACTTTGGTTTGACCACGATACCGATCCGGAGGTTATTTTCCAGTCGATCAATGATGGATTATAGATGATGGATTATAGATTATAGATGATAGATGATAGATGATAGATTAGATTTTGGGTTTTGGATGGGGAATGGGGAATGGGGATTTGAGTTTTCAGTTCTCGGTTCTCGGTTCGCAGTTCTCAGTTTTCAGTTATCAGTTTTTAGTTATCAGTTTTTAGTTATTAGTTTTGGAAATTGAGTCTTTGGGATCCGGAATTTCCCTCCTCATAACCTTTTAACCTTGTAACTTTGTAACCTTATAACCTCCACCGCGATGCTCACCCTCGAAACCACCTTCATCTATTCTACCTCAGGCAGTGCCTCTTCGATAGACAAGCACAATACTGCGCTTCAGGCATTAGGCCTGAACAGCATGTATTTCACCATAAAACACGTCATTACACCTGAGGTCTACAGTGGGATCCTGAGAGCTCCCTTTGCCCTGGGCGGTGCGGTAACCGCTCAAAACGGACTCAAAACGAGTATTATTCCGTTTCTTGATGAGGTAGATCCTTTGGCGCAAAAAACGCTGGCCGTAAATACGGTCGTTAACCGAAAGGGTAAGCTTTTCGGATACAATACCGATGCCTTCGGACTCAAGGAGGCACTAATAAAAGGTATGAAAGCCTCTGAAAAAGATATCAGGACTGCTGTGATCTACGGCAATGGTGGGGTTTCCGGCGTGGCATGGCATGTATTGAAGGAACTGGGACTGGAAGTGGCTTTCAGAGGAAGAAATCCTGAAAAAGTACTCCAAAAGCGCATAGATCTCGGTATCGACCATATCCGGGAACCTGAAGGTCCGTTTGACCTGGTGGTTGACGCAACTCCCGTTTCCGGGACGGCCAATTTCCTGGAGGCTGAAGGATTAAAAGGACTGCTTGATGGCTGTAAGATGGTATTCTGCCACAACATGCCCGAAAAGGACGGAAAAACAAATTACCTGCAACATTATTGTACAGAAAACAATATGGAATTCATCCCCGGTTCTGCCATGTACCGTGGACAATTGATCAAGCAATACAGCCTGCTTCTGGAATCTGTTCGAAAAGCCGATGGCACTGGTGTTACAGAAAATGATATAACACACGCATGGGTATTGTGAGGGGATAGGGTTACTTCCCTACTTCCCTACTTCCCTACTTCCCTACTTCCCCACATACCCACCTACCCGTCTACCTACCTACCTACCTACCTACCTACCTACCTACCTACCTACCTACCTACCTACCTACCTACCTACCTACTCCCTACTCCCTACTTCCCCACTTCCCCACTTCCCCACTTCCCTATTCCCCCACTTCCCTATTCCCCCACTTCCCTATTCCCCCACTTCCCCTATCTTTGAAAGAAAAACATGAAAAAGATCACAGCAATATATCCTTCCGAAAACCGCCCCATGGGCGACCTGATCACGCGATCTCCCCTGCCAACACGCACATTGCAGCAGATCGACCCGTTCATATTCCTCAATCATCACGGTCCGCAAACCTATCCGCCTAATAACAACGGACTCCCATTTGGGCCACATCCGCACCGGGGAATAGAGACCGTAACCTTTATCGTTTCCGGAGATATCGCTCATCAAGATTCTGAAGGATCTAAAAGTGTGATCGGGGCCGGAGGCATTCAGTGGATGACGGCCGGTAGCGGACTCATACATGCTGAGTTGTCGTCGGATACCTTTCTGAAAGAGGGTGGAGATCTGGAGATCCTTCAGCTGTGGATCAATCTGCCGGCGAAGCACAAAATGACCCAACCTTTTTACCAGGGGGTTCAAGCAAACCAAATGGTTAAGATAGATGTCGCTTCGGGGGTTGAAATGGACCTGATAGCAGGCACCCACGGAGCATACAAAGGGAGTGTGGACACCCTAACAGATGTATTTCTAAGCACCCTGAACATGGAAGCAGGAAGTACATTAACCCTGGATATTTCCGAAGACCGAAACATTTTTTTCTACGTGATCAATGGCCATGTTGATGTTAACCATTACGAGGTACACGAGTATCATCTCGTAGAATTCGACCGGAAAGAGACCTCCCTTCACATCAAAGCGCACCAGCAAAGCATGATCATCTTAGGCCATGCCAAACCTCTTAATGAGCCCATGGTAGCCCACGGACCCTTTGTGATGAATACCGAAGAAGAGATCGCCCAGGCTTACCAGGACTTCCGTGAAGGGAAAATGGGGAAATGGGGAAATGGTGAGTAGTGAGTAGTGAGTAGTGAGTAGTGAGTAGTGAGTAGTGAGTAGTGAGTAGTGAGTAGTGAGTAGTGAGTAGTGAGTAGTGAGTAGTGAGTAGTGAGTAGTGAGTAGTGAAATTAAACTTTCCACCCTTTCTCTTTACCTTCTTACCCTTGGTAGCTTTAGCAAAGAAGGGCTTTACCCCTTTACCCCTTCACCTCTTTACCTGTTACCTGTTACCTGTTACCTGTTACCTGTTACCTGTTACCTGTTACCTGTTACCTGTTACCTGTTACCTGTTACCTTTTAAATAAAAAAAGCCGGTCCTTAAAAGAACCGGCTTTTTCTTGCGTGTATATAAAGAGTGGATTACTTCAGTGTGAACTGAGCAGATCCGAGTTCTCTTAGTTTTTCGTCGAATACCACTACGTTGTAGCTCCCTTCTGGGAAGTCTGCATCTGCAGGCTTGCTGATGAAGTCACAAACATCAAGATCGGTATTCTCATAGTAGAAGCTTGAAGCTTTGCTGTAAGTGATGCTTGCAGCTTCTTCACCTTCTTCTTCACCCTGAGTAGCGGCAACAGCACGCTCTCCGAGGATCTGTCCGCTTGGATCAGACACCTGGATGTAGAATTGCTTAGCTCCCGGCTTAGCGATACGGTTAGCAAGTACCGTATAGCAGATCTTGATCTTGTCTGCACGACGGTTGTTGGTTACGGTTACAAGTTTTCCGCTGTTACGCTCTTTAACGGCCTCTACAGTGAACTTACTTAGTCCAAGTGCAGACCCGGTCTCAACAACCTTTGCAAGTTGTGTATTCTGAACTAAAAGCGAGTCGGTGAACATAGACTGCTCTTCAAGAGCAACTTTAGTGCTGTCTACCTCCATAGCAAGAAGGGCGTTAGACGATCTCAAAGAGTCGTTCTGAGCCAACAGGTACTCACGCTCTTTGGTAAGCTGACGAACCTGACGACGGTATCTTGAAAGGGAACTGATATCGGCCTTCATAGATTTCACAGAATCGATATAAGCAGAGATCTTATTTCTGGCCTCAACCAATTGCTCGTTGGTCATCTCACTTTCAGAGATCACCCTGTCGTAATCAGACTTCAGGTTGTTAAGATCTTCAATAACCAGGCTCTTTTCCTCCGTAAGCTTAGCTGTAGTCTCCTTCTTGTCGTTGTAAAGACTTACTGTGTAAAAAACAGTGGCAAGCAACGCGGCAGCAAGTAATCCTGCGATCACTTTTAATCCGTTATTGTTCTTTGTGTCGGTCATAATGTTGTTTTTAATTAATATGGGGCGTTAATAGTTTAACTTTGATCACTTAAATATCGTAATATATACGTGCAAAATTTTATTTTAGATTATTTTCGTACAGATTTCAGAATAATTTTTACGCAATGACTTCAGAACTAAAGGTTTACACCCTAAAAAAAATTCATTTGCTAACGAGTATTCGTCCCGGAGAACAGAAATTCGGGGAGAAGGTCTCCTATCTTAACCCTGAAGACGATCTGGAGGAGCAATTATTAGCCTCCGAAGCCAAATATGTGCTGTTGGGACTATCTGAAGATATTGGCGTACAAGGCAATCACGGAATTCCGGGGACGCGTTACGCTTGGGAAGTGGCCATAAAAGCCATACTCAATGTACAACACAACAGTATGATCAAGGCTTCAAAGGTCTTGGTGCTGGGGCATCTTGATTTTACGAAGGCCTATGCACAGCTCGAGGGACACTCCGGGGATGCCTTCGTTGCTCAATGCAGAAAACTCACTGAAGCCATCGATAAAGACGTAACCGACATCATTCGAAAGATCGTAGCCTCGGGTAAAAAACCCATCGTAATTGGTGGCGGACATAATAATGCTTACGGAATACTCAAAGGGACCTCCCTTGCTACCGGAAGCAAGATCAATGCCCTCAACATCGACGCCCATACCGATCTGCGTAAACGGGAGTCAAGACATAGCGGAAACGGATTCTCATGGGCGCTTTCTGAAGGCTTCCTGAATAAGTACTTCATTTTCGGATTGCATGAGAACTATACCTCCAAAAAGCTCTTTGCCAAAATGAGCAAGGAACCCAGGATCGCCTTCAATACCTTCGAAGAATTGTTCGTGAGGAAAGATAAGGGAGTCGATTTTGAGGTCAATGAATCTATTTCCTTCGTTAAAGGTGGTAAGTTCGGGATCGAGGTCGATATGGATGCCATTGCCTATATGCCGAGTAGTGCCAGAACACCTTCCGGACTATCCTTGGAAATGGTGAGACATATGGTATTCCAAGCCTCCAGGTCTAAAAACGCTGCCTACCTCCATATTTGTGAGGCTGCCCCAGATATTCAAAACCCTAAAGAAATGGCGCTTACCGGGAAGGCTATGGCCTATCTCATAAGTGACTTTATAAGAAAATAATGAGCTGCACCAAGATCAAATCCTTGATCATCAATTGTCAAAAAAGAAATTAATCGTAGATTTGACCTCGCAATAATGGGGTAGCTCCGGTTTTGTAGAATGAAGACAAAATGAAGTTCTTTCTTACGCCCCAAGAAGAATTTTTTGTAATTATTCGATAAAACGCTATATAAATCATACGTAAAAACATATATGTCAACCACTTAAGAGCGGTTGTCATGTTGATTTTTAGTACTTTTATACCCGAAGCCCCTTTTAAGCTTAACCTAAATACTTATACTATGAACACGTTTGTAGACAACGTACATCTTGCAAGACTTACCTCAGTGATCACCACCGGTTTTGTGATCTGTTTGGCACTACTCGTTGTAGCACTTTACCGCAATTTGAAATTAAAAGAGGAGAACAACCGCCTTCGTTCAAGACGATAAACGGCTGTTGTATCTGCACAAAAACCCTACCCTATAACTTCCCAAAGTGGTAGTAGCTAAGATTTTGCTAACTTTAAAACAAAAAGTTATGCGTTCTTTAGGTTACGCCATTCTGGGATTTTTCTTTTTAGCTACTTATCCTGACCTCCATGCTCAGGATACTATTAACAAGGTTCAGATCGATCCGGTACTTCACGGATCCCTGGTTTTGCAATTCAACGGTAAGACCATTTATCTAGACCCCTATGGGGGAGCCGAACTCTACCAAAATTTTCCTAAGCCCGATATGGTGCTGATCACAGATATCCACGGGGATCACCTCCACCAGGAAACACTGGATGGCATTGCTACTGAGCAAGGGCTATTGATAGCGCCTCAAGCCGTTTATGATAAGCTGGAGGGAAATCAGTTTCGGGAGATCATGATCATGAATAACGGAGAGGATACGGTCATCGACGATATTGGGATCGAAGCCATCCCTATGTATAACCTGCCGGAAACCGAAGACTCCCGCCACCCTAAAGGGCGTGGGAATGGCTATATTCTTACCCTTGGCGATCAACGCATCTACATTAGCGGTGATACCGAAGATACACCTGAAATGCGGGCACTACGAAATATCGATATTGCCTTTGTTTGCATGAACATGCCTTATACCATGACCGTGGAACAGGCAGCAGATGCAGTGAACGAATTCAAACCCGCAGTAGTGTATCCGTACCACTACCGCGGAAGACCAGACATGAGCGATACCGAAAAGTTTAAATCACTCGTAGAAGCCAACAACGAAGTCACCGAGGTAAGATTAAGAAACTGGTATCCGGAATAGGTTGACGGGTACGCAGGTACGGAGGTACGGAGGTACGCAGGTACGGAGGTACGAAGTTTTGGAAAATTGCTGAATTGCAAAATCGCTGAATTACTAAAGACACATCAAAGCTAACTCAAATCTCCTGCTGACCCGTGATTCGCCTTTCACACCTCTTAATTGCATGACCTCCTCTGCATCTTCATTATTGGAGGTTATGCAGTTATGCAGTTGTGCAGTTGTGCAGTTATGCAGTTATGCAGTTATGCAGTTATGCAGTTATGCAGTTATGCAATTATAAGAACATCCTTAACTCAAACTCAAAACACGAAATAACTTGCCGCATTACCCCTCTAATTATTAATTGGATCCGATTTCAATAATATGAGCAGTGCTAATGGCTGATACAACAGCATCTTTACTCTTTTACCTTTCTTCGCTAAAGCTACGAAGGGCTTTCTCCTTGTTACCTCTGTTACTCTTGTCACCCTTGTAAATCCCTTTAACAAAAAAAGCGGACATCCCATTGGACATCCGCTTTTCTTTTGTTTTATAACTTGCTTCAGGAATCCTCTTAATCCCTGATGAGCTTTTTGTATTTGATACGTTTCGGAGTTACATCTTCTCCAAGGCGTTTTTTCTTATTCTCTTCGTAATCAGAGAAGCTTCCTTCAAAGAAGTACACCTGTGAATCGCCTTCGAAAGCGAGGATATGCGTACAGATCCTGTCGAGGAACCAACGGTCGTGAGAGATCACCACGGCACATCCCGCAAAGTTCTCCAGACCTTCTTCCAAAGCCCTCAGCGTATTCACATCGAGGTCGTTGGTAGGCTCATCGAGCAGGAGTACGTTGCCTTCTTCCTTCAGTGTCATCGCCAGGTGAAGTCGGTTACGCTCCCCACCGGAAAGGGCAGATACCTTTTTGTTCTGCTCACTACCCGAGAAATTGAAGCGGCTTAGGTAGGCTCGTGAATTCACCTGTCTTCCTCCCATCATGATAAGTTCCTGCTCATCTGAGAAGTTTTCCCAGATGCTTTTCTCAGGATCAATATCCTTATGCGACTGATCTACATAGGCGATCTTAACGGTTTCTCCAACCTTGAACTCCCCCTTATCGGGTTGTTCTTCACCCATGATCATACGAAAGATCGTAGTCTTACCTGCACCGTTTGGTCCGATAACCCCAACAATACCTGCCTGTGGCAGCGTAAAGTTCAGGTCCTCATAAAGGAGCTTGTCGCCAAATGCCTTGGCCACTCCTTTGGCCTCGATCACGTTGGTACCGAGACGCGGACCATTAGGAATGTAGATCTCCAGCTTTTCATCCAACTGCTTCTGATCTTCATTAAGGAGTTTGTCGTAGTTGTTCAAACGCGCCTTTTGCTTAGCCTGACGTCCTTTTGGTGCCATTCGCACCCATTCCAGCTCTCGCTCCAGGGTCTTTTGTCGCTTAGAGGCCTGCTTTTGCTCCTGAGCCAGGCGCTTGGCTTTCTGATCCAGCCATGAAGAGTAGTTCCCCTTCCATGGAATACCTTCTCCCCTGTCTAATTCGAGGATCCATCCTGCCACATTATCCAGAAAATAACGGTCGTGGGTTACAGCGATCACCGTTCCTTTGTATTGTTGTAAGTGCTGCTCTAACCATAATACCGACTCGGCATCCAGGTGGTTGGTAGGCTCGTCCAACAGCAGTACGTCGGGTTGCTTTAACAGCAAACGGCAAAGGGCCACCCTTCTGCGCTCCCCTCCAGACAACACCTTGATCGGCGTATCGGGTTCCGGGGTTCTCAGGGCATCCATCGCCACCTCCAGTTTATTGTCGAGCTCCCATGCATTAGAAGCGTCGATCTTATCCTGGAGTTCCGCCTGCCTGTCCATAAGCTTCTGCATCTTGTCGGCATCTTCATACACCTCAGGAAGTCCGAACATATCGTTGATCTTATTGTACTCATCCAGGATAGCAACGGTCTCGGCCACCCCTTCTTTTACGATCTCCAATACGGTCTTTTCCTCATCGAGCTGTGGCTCCTGTTCAAGGTATCCTACAGAATACCCGGGCGCAAAGACCACATCACCCTGGAAGTTCTTATCGATCCCGGCAATGATCTTTAATAAGGTCGATTTCCCGGAACCATTAAGTCCGAGGATCCCGATCTTGGCCCCGTAAAAGAAACTGAGGTAGATATCTTTTAATACCTGTTTATTCGTGCTCGAGTACGTCTTGGAGACACCCGACATGGAAAAAATTACTTTCTTATCGTCTGACATATGGCAATGGTAATTTTAAATTTTAAAGTGCTATACACGGCCTTTAAGGGCATTGAATACCCAGGCAATAGCAAAAAATCCGAGGCCTACAGCTGCAAATCCGTATCCTGCAACTTCCTGGTAGCGAAAGGCACCAAGCGCTATTAGTCCCAACCCTACAATGATCATGATCCAGGTGGCCCAGGCCAAAACTGTGTTTTTGTTCATACTCATACTTCTTCGTTTCGTTATATTGGTTAGTGAGGTGGGCAAATATCGTTAAAATTAAGGAAAATTATACGGAATTAATTCTCTATTGATTTTGTATTTTAGCACTGCTTTTCGCGGTATCCTATTCCATATAGGACCGGGACCTCGCTAAAAGCGCACTTCCCTCCTTTCTTTAGGGAATTTCCAATAACAAATACAGCATAATGGACATCAACTTCAATAAGAACGAGGACCATAATAAACTCCTGCTCTCCGAGCTAAAGAGACGACTTGCTAAAGTGCGTAAAGGCGGTGGCGAAAAACGCATTGCCAAGCTTCACGACCAGGGAAAACTTACCGCCCGCGAACGTATCGAGTTCCTTCTGGACAAAAAGACCGAACATATTGAGATCGGTGCCTTTGCCGGGGAGGATATGTACGCCGAGCACGGCGGATGTCCATCTGGAGGAGTGGTCGTGGTTATTGGTTATGTAAGCGGAAAACAGTGTGTGGTCGTGGCTAACGACGCTACGGTTAAGGCAGGAGCCTGGTTTCCTATTACAGGAAAAAAGAACCTCAGAGCCCAGGAGATCGCCATAGAAAATAAACTGCCTATTATTTACCTGGTAGACAGCGCAGGAGTATACCTCCCCATGCAGGATGAGATCTTTCCGGATAAAGAACATTTCGGACGTATATTCAGAAACAATGCGATCATGAGCAGTATGGGGATCACCCAGATCGCTGCTGTAATGGGAAGCTGTGTGGCCGGAGGGGCCTACCTGCCCATTATGAGCGATGAAGCGCTTATCGTAGACAAGACCGGGAGTATATTCCTGGCCGGAAGCTACCTCGTGAAAGCGGCCATCGGAGAAACCATTGACAATGAAACCCTGGGTGGCGCCACGACCCACAGCGAGATCAGCGGTGTAACCGACTATAAGGCGGCCGATGATAAGGATGCCCTTCAAAAGATCCGTAATATCATGGATAAGATCGGAGATTTTGACAAGGCAGGATTTAACCGTAAAACACCTGCAAAACCCAAATCCGACCCTAAAGAGCTTTATGGCATACTACCTAAGTCAAGAGGCGATCAATACGATATGATGGAGATCATTAACCGATTGGTAGACAACTCCGAATTTGAAGCATATAAGGAAGGGTACGGACAAACCATTATTACAGGATATGCCCGCATTAACGGTTGGGCTGTTGGTATCGTGGCCAACCAGCGTAAGGTGGTAAGAACCAAAAAAGGAGAAATGCAGTTTGGTGGGGTGATCTATTCTGACTCTGCAGATAAGGCGACGCGCTTTATTGCTAACTGCAACCAGAAGAAAATTCCGCTGGTCTTTCTTCAGGATGTTACCGGGTTCATGGTAGGAAGTAAATCGGAACACGGTGGCATTATTAAGGACGGTGCGAAAATGGTAAATGCCGTGAGTAATTCGGTCGTACCAAAGTTTACCGTAGTCGTAGGAAACTCCTATGGTGCCGGAAACTACGCCATGTGCGGTAAGGCATACGATCCGCGTCTCATTTTTGCATGGCCCAGTGCCGAGCTCGCCGTAATGGGAGGTGCCCAGGCAGCCAAGGTATTGCTGCAGATCGAAACGGCTTCACTGAAGAAGAAAGGCGAAGAGATCACAAAAGAGAAAGAGAAAGAACTTTTCGATAGGATCAAATCACGATACGACGAACAGGTATCGCCGTATTATGCGGCGGCACGTCTGTGGACAGACGCTATTATCGACCCGCTGGAAACCCGAAAATGGATCAGCATGGGGATCGAAGCTGCCAACCACGCCCCTATTGAAAAGGATTTTAATTTGGGGGTGATACAGACGTAACAGGTGATAGGTGATAGCTAACAAGTAATAAGGTTACGGGTTACGGGTTACGAGCTACGGGTTACGGGTTACGGGTTACGGGTTACGGGGCACGGGTTACGGGTTATTGGTTAAGGATTGTAGTGCGCAGTTATAAGTTCTCAGTTTTCAGTAAGGAATTGTTCAAATAGTATTTCATGAGGTATGCTGTATTACTGAGTCTGTTCAGAAAAGTGTGTCATAAGTATTAATTAAAACAATATCTTATGTACACCATGTCAAAGAAGAAAACCAACCCCAAAAGCGAGCTTGAAGAGCTGTTTGAAAACGCTCTTGATCAGCTTAAAAAGACCTGGAAGGTGCTGACGGTGCCTTTACGCCTTTACTGAAGAAGTTACTGGAAGCCTCTATGGAAGGTGAGATGGATGCTCACTTGAAGGAGAGTCGTCCCAACCGTCGTAATGGTAAGGGTCAGAAGAAGGTCAAGACTAGTTTTGGCGATGTCCCTATTGATACCCCAAGAGATCGCGAAGGCAGCTATGATCCGGAGATCTTACCCAAACGTCAGCGAAGTCTTGGACCGGCTTTAGAGAACAAGATCCTGAGCTTGTATTCCATGGGAATGAGCTACCGAGATATCACCTCTCATATTAAGGAGATGTACGATATGGAGCTTTCTGCAGCCCAGCTTACAGCCATTACCGATCGTGTCTGGCCTGAGATCGAAGAGTGGCGAAGCAGGCCACTGGATCGTGTTTATCCCTTTGTTTGGCTGGATGCACTGTTCTATAAAGTAAAACAGGATGGTCAGATCAAAAGTATGGCTGCTTATCTGGTTTTAGGAATGAATGTCGAGGGTGAGAAGGATCTGTTGGGTATCTACCTCTCTGAGACGGAAAGTGCTTCGTTCTGGCTGAGTGTTTTAAGCGACCTGCAAGCCCGAGGAGTAGAAGATATCCTGGTGGCAAGTATCGATAATCTCAAAGGCTTTAAAGAAGCGATAGAGACGGTCTTTCCTAAAACTGACGTACAACTTTGTATTGTTCATCAGATACGTAATGCAATGCGTTACGTGCCTTATCAAGACTCCAGAGAAGTGGTTCGTGATATGAAAACGATCTACAAAGCCAATACCTTAGAGCAAGGAGAATCAGCTTTAGAAGCCTTTGAATCCAAGTGGTCAAAGAAACACCCTGCCATGGTGCGTTCCTGGAAAAACAACTGGGAAGGCCTTTCTACTTTCTTTAATTATCATCCGGAGATCAGAAAGATCATGTATACGACCAACTCCATAGAAGGCTTCAACCGACAGATCAGGAAGGCAACTAAAACCAAGGGATCACTTCCTTCAGAAAGAGCCCTATATAAATTATTATATTTGGTAAGTGTTCGAACCGCTAAGAAATGGTCCAGACCCAGAAGTTGGACAAAGGTTATAAGTATCCTTGCTATGACTCACGGAGAAAGATTAGCGTTAGAGTAAAAATAAAAATGACACACTTAACTGAACACTACCGTATTACTCAAAGCTATTATATACCTCTGCTTCCTTATTTACCCGTCTACCGGTTTACCCTTGTACCCTTGTACCTGTTTACCTGTCTACCTCTCGATACAATTGCTTCGCAATCACTCGAGGTGACATATTCTATGCCCCATCTACCTACACACCAGCCTACCCGTTTACCTGTATTCTAAGGTTTATCCTTGTACCCGTCTACCCGTTTACCCGTTTACCCGTCTACCCGTCTACCCGTCTACCCGTCTACCCGTCTACCCGTTTACCCGTCTACCCGTTTACCCGTCTACCCGTTTACCCGTCTACCCGTCTACCCGCTAACCACATAAAAACCAACGCAAACCACAATTACCTTCTCAATCACAACATAAGTTTTATAACGCTGAAAATCAGTCATATATTAGCAGTGTTGTTAATTTGTTACTGATACAGCGCCCCATAATTGTATTCAGTAAAACCCTACCCAGATCAACCCTACTTAACAGTTGATTTATGCATGTTCAAAAAAAAGGTTTCGGCCCCAACCGAAACTTTTTTTTTGTTATAGGATCTTGAAATGGGCATAAATTCCACAATTTAATCCCTCGCAATTCACCATTCAAAACTAACCATTCTCTATTTTCCATTCATAATTTATAATTCACAATCTATAATCTCCACTACTCTCCCAGATGGCTCTTCACCCTCGGAATAAGCAACAGATCTGTTTGTCTGCCTTTCACATATCGAAATCCATTTTCTCCCCAGAATCCGGCTTCTTCCAGCATGATCCGTATATCTCTTTTCCATTCAGGAAGGGTAACGGTGGTATTCAATTCTATAGCATATACCGTGTTGGGATAAAGCAGATAGTCGCCATCGCCGGGAACACCGCCCTGGCTGTCCCACATCCCTATGGTTGGCCCTGCCGAATGCCCGTAACTTCCAAGAGGGTGCGTGTAGATCGCAGGCCTTAGCCCTTCTGCCCTTCCGGCTTCAAGAGATGCCTTAAGGATCTCATTACCACTTTTACCGGTCTCAAAATGCTCCGTTAAGATATCCTGCACACGATTCCCATCTTTGAGGGCGTTCCTGAGGAATTCCGGAGCTCCTGTTTCTCCCGGTTTCAACACATAGGCCAATTCCTGGCAATCGGTATTCAATCGCAAATAGGTGATCCCGAAATCACAATGCAAAAGGTCTCCGGGACGGATCACCTCATTCTCCGGGCGTCCGGAAAAGGAATACAAATGACCCACCAATTCCTCACTGCTACGCTGTACATCGACCGTTGGATGAAACCACGTTTCCAGTCCCAGTGCGGTTACCTTATCTCTCATCCACCACTCTACTTCTCCTGTGGTAGTGATACCGGGAGTGATCACTTTTTCAGAGAACGCTTCAGCAATGATCCCGTGTGTGATCTCAACGAGCTGTTCATAGATCACCATCTCGCGAGGCGTACGGGTTTCGATCCAGCTTACCGCCAAAGGCTCGGCCGAAACAAGCCGCGACGCCAACCGTTTGGGCAGATAGCTCTTAAACTCTTCAAGATCGGTATGTACCAATCCGTCGGCGATATTAAAATGTTCAGAGTAGTTCAAGGCGATCTTTTTCGGATCACGCTCTTCTATAAGTTCCACCAACCTTTTCCATTGATCCGGTTGCGCTTCCTTATCCCATGCGCCTTTAATATGCTCACCAAAATCATAACGGGCTACCGCCAGCTTCTCTATAGTATTCTTGACCTTATTGCGGTAAAAAAGTAAAATGGTTCGTCTTCGGGCATTGAGCCAGGTAGCAGGAAGCATGGTGCGTATAACCGGATCTTCATTGTATTCCCGGGAGATCACAAGCCACATATCGATATCGGCGCGGTCCATAAGTTGGGGTAACAGGTTATTCAGGCGATCACCAAGGATCTCATCGACCACCCTGGCCCTCTCCCGTTCTGGGAGAATTTGCTGGGATCGCATAACAAAACTGGTGAACAGCAATAAAGTAATAAGGACACGTATCATTCTTTCGATTTTTTCAGAAAAATACTTCAATAATGACAAAATCAAAAGTGAATGAGGAGAAAAGGAAGTTTCTGTGACGCGGTTATACAGTTATGCGGTGATGCGGTTATACAGTTATGCGGTAATGCGGTGTGGTTTCCAAAATAATGCCCACAGATTAATGCAACCCCATCCGTCTGCGCTAAAGCGCAGCCACCTTCCCCTGGAAGTGGAAGGAGACGTGATACTATTTAGCTATAGAGGAAGCTATTTGTAAAGGCTTTCTTGAATACCGACATTACCCCCTCCTTGATAAGGAGGGGTGGCCTCGACTGCAGTCGTGGTCGGGGTGGTTGTCCTAATTCTTTATTCTTGGTTCTTGGCTCTGTGAGACGGTGAAACGGTGAAAAGGCAGGCTTAAGGCTGTAAGCAGTAAGCTGTAGGCAGTAAGCTGTAGGCAGTAGGCTGTAGGCAGTAGGCTGTAAGCAGTAAGCAGTAAGCTGTAGGCAGTAAGCTGTAAGCAGTAGGCTGTAGGCAGTGAGCTGTAAGCAGTAAGCTGTAGGCAGTAGGCTGTAGGCAGTAGGCAGTAAGCTTTTAGCAGTAAGCTGTAAGCAATAGGCTGTAAGCAGTAGGCTGTAAGCTATAAGCGTAAAGCCTACAGCATATAGCGTAAAGCGTATACCGTATAGCCTGAAGAGTGAAAACGTACAATAAATCTAAAGTGATCTCTTTAGCTAAAAAAAGGGGACGTTGATCAATCAACTCCCCCTTTAATTTTTAACTTCTTTACCTCTTTACCTCTTTACCTCTTTACCTCTTCACCTCTTTACCTTCTTTCATCTTCTCCAGGGTTTTATGCCTGATGATCTTACCATTCTCGGTTTCTTCAAAATGATCAACGAAGAACAGCTGTTTTGGCATCTCGTACTTGCCTAATCCTTTCACCGATCTCAGTGCTTCCCAGTAGGCTTCTTCTTCCGGATGTTTATCCTCAATAAGCATCACCAGCTTATCTCCCAATACTTCGTCCGGCATTCCGCAGAGGAAGAATCGTTTATTCAGTACACTTGCGAACTTTTCTTCAATAAGTTCAGGAATAAGCTTGATCCCCCCGGAGTTCACCAGGTTGTCCATACGTCCAAGCCATTCGAACCTGTTTCCTTCTTTTAGATCGACCAGATCGTTGGTCACTATGGTTTCTTCCGTGATCTCCGGTGCGTCGATCACAAGGCATCCACGGTCGTCTGTACTCACCTTGATCCCGGGCAATACCCTAAAGAACGACTGTTGGATCTCGTTGACATCGCGGAAATAATTAAGCGGTCTGGCTGCGATATGCGTTACTGTCTCGGTCATTCCATAGGTTTCAAATACCCTGGTATCGCGATCCTGGATCTCAGCAATAAGTCCTCTGCTCACAGGAGCTCCACCTACGATCAGGTTCTTAACATGATCTAATTCGCCAAGAGATGCCCGAAGCTGCATGGGGGTCATCGCACAAAAATCGTATACCTTTTCTGCCTTGCGCAGCGGATTCGCTTCAGGGTCTACCGTATCTATTTCCAGACCGAGCATCATTGCGCGCACCAGCATCATCTTACCTGCGATATAGTCGGCAGGAAGGCAATGCAGGGCTTTATCTCCCGGAGCGATCCTGAAGAAATCACCAGATGCCAAAGCAGAATTCACCATGAATTGCTTTTTCACTTTCAAGCGCTTGGGTTTGGCGGTAGATCCCGAAGTCTTCACCTCTACGTAATCGTGATGATCCAGCCAATCCATTAAAAAATTCCCGATAACCTTCTCATAGGGTTTCCCCTCCTTTACAAAACTGTAGGCCACCTCCATCAATTCTTCTCTGCTGAAATAATGTCCATTCAGCTTAAATCGCAAATGCAGTTTGTCATATGTTGGTCTCATACGTGAAAATATTATATAGGTTTAGGAAAGTACGGTTCTGAACCAAGCAATCAGCTCACAACCTCCTTCCACTGTTCTTCTTTTAAAACCTTGCCGGAAATTCGTTCTTTCCAGTTGGTCCACTTGTAGCGCTTCCCGAAGATCCATAAAAGGATCGGGAACACTACAAATATCGGAATAAGCACATCAAAGCCCATAGAAGGTTCAGAAACATCTCTTAACACAGAAGGGGTTTGAAAAGCGGTCCAGTTAGCAGTAACCAAAAGAGCGGTAAACAAATTGTTTGCGGCATGAAAGCCTAAGGCCAATTCCAAACCTTTATCCATAAGGGTAAGAATACCCAAAAAGAATCCTGTACCAATATAGTACAACATTATGCCATATCCCAGTTTTCCGACCTCAGGATTTCCAATATGTAACAACCCAAATAAAAGGGATGTTAACACCAGGGGCAGCCAGCGATTACCGCTGTAGACCCCGATGCCCTGCATGAGATATCCCCTGAAAAAATACTCCTCAAAGCTGGTTTGCAGCGGAATAAGAAGTATCGCGACCACTGCGAGCTTGGTAAACCGCGCCAGGTCAAAATTCCACTCGTAATTTTCCGGGGACATCTTGTAGTCCAGAAAAACGAAAAATGTGGTTATCCCACCCCATAGAAAAAAGGCGAAAAAGATCCTGCTCCAATCAATTTTAGGCCTGGAAGTGGTTAAGGAGGTAATGGATTGGTAATGGATAAACCTTACCCATAAAAAAAGCAATCCCAGCGCAACGGCAAAAGGCAGTAACATAATGATCAGGAAATTGATCTCTCCATTCTCTTCGATCATCTGGGCGATCATTTGCTCGGTATCAGTATCTCCCATCAGGAGCATGAGCGCAAAATTCAAGGCGATATAGCCAAAGAACAATCCCGGTATGATAAGGTATTTCCAAAGTTCCTGCTTGCCTTTATATGCTTGTTCGATGTACATGGTTTAGTTATTAGTTAGTAGTTAGTGGTGAATGGTGAATGGTGAATGGTGAATGGTGAATGGTGAATGGTGAATTATAGATTTTAAATGATAAATTATAGATTATAAATTATAGATGATGGGTTATAGATTAGAATTTCTGTCTGGTTTACCATAGTAACAAATATGATCAAAAATCCGTTAATCCGAGGGTACTGAGGTCCCACGGCTGTTGGGATTCATAATGCAGGTGTCCTTTTTCTACCTTCAGTGGAGCTTTCACATTATTGGTGTACAAGCCGCCGGTTCCCAGTCCCTGGGGCATCGGATTGTGTTGCATAAACGTATACTGAGCTATGGCATTGAGGCCGATATTACTTTCGAGGGCACTGGTGATCCACCATCCGGCATTGACCTCCCCGGCCAGGTCGATCCATTGGGTCGTATCGGCATATCCGCCTATCAAACTAGGTTTCAAAATAATATACTGCGGTCTTATGTTCTCGAGAAGTTCCAGGCGATCTGCCTTATCAAAAACCCCTATCAATTCTTCATCAAGCGCAATGGGTAAGGGCGTGTTTTTGCAGAGTGCCGCCATGGCTTCTCCCTGTCCGGCCTTAATAGGCTGTTCGATAGAATGAAGGTCCAGTTTACTTAGAATTTCCAGCTTTTGCAATGCTTCTTCAGGACTGAAGGCACCATTGGCATCCACCCTGAGTTCGATGGTATCTGCAGGGAAACGCTCGCGTATGCCTTTTAAGAGCTTAACCTCTTTATCGAAGTCTATAGCTCCGATCTTCATCTTTATGCAATCAAATCCCTGATCGAGCTTGGCTGCGATCTGTTCCGCCATAAAAGCCTCTTCCCCCATCCAAATGAGGCCGTTAATATTTATGGACTGTTCACCTTGGGTAAAGGCTGAAGGAAAAAGGGTGAACATATCATCAGACCGAAGTGAACGTAGAGCCTGTTCCCAGCCGAAAACGATGGAAGGAAAAGCTTTGAGCGCTGCTCTTATTTCCGCTTCATCCAAATGAATATTGTCACATAACCAGGCTAGTTTCCCTTCATAGTCCGGCCTGTCATCAATACTAAGACTACGCAGAATTCCGCATTCGCCTATCCCTTTATTACCTTCTGATTCGAGGGTGATAAACCAGGTTTCTTTGGTGGTGAGTATCCCCCGGGAAGTCCCGCTGGGTCGTTTAAAGTTCAGGTCGTACCTAAAGTAGTTTGCTTTCATCTACAATTCAATACTTTCACCTATCTCCAGCAACATCAGGTCTTTTCCCTTCTCGAAGAATTTTCGTTTCGCCTTTTCGTGGTCGATCTCGATATACCCGAAGGTATCGTAATGATATCCCAACACCTTATCACATGCTACAAAGTCTGAGGCGATAATGGCATCATCGATCCCCATGGTAAAGTTATCGCCAATAGGCAATATCGCAAGATCGAGTTTGGTTTGCATCGGAATAAGTTTCATATCCATGGTCAGCGCGGTGTCTCCGGCTATATAGATATTACGATGCTCCCCTTCGATAACAAATCCGCCGGGCTGTCCGCCATAGCTACCATCAGGAAAAGAAGAGGTATGTATGGCATTTACATATTTTATCTTACCAAAATCAAACTCCCAGGATCCACCGTGATTCATAGGGTGCGCCTCCAGGCCTTTATTTCCGTACCAAGTTGCGATCTCATAATTAGAAACCACTACTGCTCCGGTATTCTTTGCGATACGTTCTACATCAAAGATATGATCCTGATGGGCATGGGTGAGCAAAATATAATCGGCTTTTATGGCATCGACATCTATTGCTGCGCTCTTTTCATTGGGTGTAATGAACGGATCAACAACCAGCGAGGTGCCGTTGATCTCGATCCCCAGGGCAGCATGCCCGTAGAAGGTGATCTTCATAAAGAGGTGATTTAAATTGGTTCAGGTTAAAAGTAGTAAAATTTTTAACCAAAATTAAACCAGAAGTGTGCTCCTTTAGCCTGTGTATCGATAGCCAGTTCTGAACGCAGCTGATTGGCCAGACGCTTGATCAAACGCAAGCCCATAGAGCCTTTAGAGGTTTGCTCGAAGTCAGCCGGAAGTCCCTTACCATCGTCGCGGTATTCGAACTTGTAATGCTCCCCATCCTTATGAAGGGTGATGTTGATATTACCCTTTTTATTCTCAGCGAAGGCGTATTTATAGGAGTTAGACACCAGCTCATTGAGGATGAGTCCGATAGGTATCGCGCGATCTACGTCCAGCTCGGTCTTTTCGGCATCGATATGAATAGTGATATCATAGCCTTCTTTTTTGAAAACCGACTGTATACTGGCAATAAGCGATTCGATATACTCCTGCATCCAGATCACCGACAGGTCGTCGTTTTGATATAGTTTCTGGTGGATCAGCGCCATGGCACGCACCCTGCTCTGCCCTTCCTTAAGGGCATTAATAGCGGCTTGGCTACGGGTGTTCTTGGACTGAAGACTCATCAAACTCGAAACCATCTGCAGGTTGTTCTTTACGCGGTGGTGGATCTCTTTCAGCAGGGAATCTTTCTCTACCAGTGAAGATTCAATGATCTGTTTCTGATCTTCGATAAGCCTCTTGTTCTTAACACTCTTCATATAGGCTACGATAAGGGCCACAACACAAAGTAGACTAAACAACAAGGCGACAATGCTCAGGTAAATGATCTTATCCCGTTCGATAAGCTCGTTTTCATTGCGCTCCAGGTCCATGCGTTGCTTTTCAAGCACCCTTTTGGTTTGCTGGTCGATATCGAAGGCCACGAACTGTCCGAGCAATTGCTTACCCATGACCGATTTCTCTAAAGAATCGCTTCCCTTGGAGTATTTCGCAAGGTACGTGGCCGCATTCTTCACATCTCCAGCCTCCAGGAAATGATCGGCCTTAAGATGGTAGTAACGTATCTTGGTTGATGGTGCCAGCGGTCCGGCTTGAGCAACACTATCCAAATAGAGCTTCGACATTTCAAGACGATCTACTTTGAGGTAGCTTTCTGCCAGGTCGGTCCAGTATCCAACAGCATGATAGGGATACTTTCCTTTTTCAAAACGCTTGCCACTACTCACCCCTTGCTCGAGGTAAGGAATAGCTTCAAGATGCCTCCCTTGCACCAGCAGGCAACGGCCTATTCCACCGAGGATCTGTCCTCTTAAGAAAAGAGCCTCCTGAAATTCTTCAGGATCGTTTACCCCCTGGGTATTGATATACTCCTCAATAAGCGATAGGGCTTCTTCGTATTCTTTGACTGCGGTAAGGGTTAAGCGTCCGTCAAGCCTTTTAAAATCGGCTCGATCCTTGTAATACCTCGCCAACCGGATCACGCCGGCTTTCATAACCTCCTGTTTTGGGTTGCGTATCTCGTAGTCTATAAGTGCCTGTCTGTACAATCCAAGGTCGGCATAAACCGTGTAGAGTTCCACCTTCTCTCCAAGTCGTTCCTGGGCTTTACGTACTTCCAATTGTTTCTGGAACAATTGCATTTCAGAATAGATACGATCGGCCACTTTAAGGAGTTGCCGTTTTACTTTCAGATCCAGGTTCGCCTCATCGGCCAAAAGTTTATCGGCGAGATAAGCCCCTTTCTCGTAACTGCCAATATCCTCATAGATCTGGCAAAGCATGGTTTCGTAATAGGGTCTGGAAATCGGGTCTTCGGCAATATTGATACGCTTAATGATCGTCTCGATGTTCTCTTTCCAGCGATAAGCAGAAACACCGGTGTATTTCTGTTGCTTCGTAAAGAATAGATCAAAACGCTCCTCGGCAGTCTCCAGGGCCATAAAAGCAGAATAGGCGTCTTGGGATTGTGCGTTTGCCTCAGATGGCTGTCCGATGCTTAAGATCAGGGCCAGGATGAGCAAAAAAGGTGTCGTATGGTAGGTCAGGTTCCTCAATGCTATAATCTTCAGTAAAAAGGCTCCAGAGGCAAATAGCTTCAGGATCCGGGTTTGGGGTGCGCTGTACCAATATAGGGCAATTTTACAGCAGTGTAAACTTAATCCTTTCCATTTCGATGAATAAACTTTTGTTGTATAACGAACCAAAGCTGTGGTGAATTACAGACCCGATGAAAGGTGCTGTTTGCAGGGCTGCCTGAGGGCTTCTTGAAAAAAGGGAGAAAGAGCTGATCTGGAATGAAATAAAGAAGGTAGCCAAGGTAGGGATCAGGCAAAAAAAAACGAGTTTTAAGGGGCTTCTTAAAACTCGTTCAGGAGCATCATTATGAAACAAGATTGTTATATGATGATCAACTCTTAAATATCAACACTGCTAATATATGTCAGATCGGTAAGTCTCAGAAATCTATGTTGCGAAGGTGCGGAATTTTGTGGTGAAACCTAAATAAGTTTCAAGAAGCGCAATATCAAGGTTGTTTCCGAGGGTGTACCTCCCCCCTATCGTATAGCTACGAACAGGCTGCTGTCATTAATGATATGGAAGCGCGTAAGTGGATGGGAGAAGGGCAAAAAAAAGTCCCGGGGGGCACCGGGACGATCTTTTTCAAAAAACATTTCTGTAGGTTATCGAACGGGTCGACTTGGGTTTGTTAATGATCACAATCTTTGGGGCGCTGTGTCAATAACTAAAATTGTTAACAGGGCTAATATATAGACACTTAGGCTTGCTCCAAACTTTATGTTGCGAGCATAAGCGGAAGCGTTGTCAAAAGCAAAAGCGACGTTGTTTGCAGTTTGAAAAACTAACTGTAGGGTTACCTAAGTGATTTGAGGTGTTGGGGTTATGGGGTTATACGGTTACGAAGTTACGGGGTTACGGGGTTACGGGGTTACGGGGTGACGGGGTTACGGGGTGACGGGGTTACGGGGTTACGGGGTTACGGGGTTACGGGGTTACGAAGTTACGGGGTTACGGGGTTACGAAGTTTCGGGGTTACGGGGTTACGGGGTCACGAAGTTACGGGGTTACGAAGCTTTACCCTTCGAAGCTTAGCGTAGGAGTGCTTTACCCTTTCACACTCCGTAGCTTTAGCGAAGAAGGGCTTTACCCCTTTACCAAAAAAAAAAGAGCCCCAGCAACGCTAAAGCTCTTTCTTGTAAATCCATTATGTAGGTTAAATGTTCCGGCAGATCCGGGAATGATTTACTGATAACAATTTTGGGGCGCTGATATCAGTTTCAAATTAACAACAGTACTAATATAAAACTGATAATCAATCAATTAAAACATATGTTGTAAGACATTGGACTGTTGTGGTTTAGGCTGGATTTCATGTTGTTAGATGAAAAGAGAAAAGAGAAAAGAATAAAGAGAAGAGATAAAAATGGGTTCTAGGGATGCGGGAAGGGAGATGTGAGAAGCGAGCGGGAATGGTGAATAGGGAAATAGGGAAATAGGGAAATAGGGAAATATGGAAATAGGGAATGGAGAAGCGAGAAATGGAGATCTAATGAAGAGCCTCTATCCTAAATTCCCATTGAGAGTACCCTGGATAGCGTCGGCTTCACTTGCATGCCAAATATAGTGCGGCCAAAAAAAAAGCCCCTTTGGGCTTGGGGCTCTTTTTTTTCTTAACTGCATAAAGCAGAAGTTAAGTAGGGCATGATTTGAGTAAGCTTTACTGAAACATTATTTGGGGCACTGTATCAGTAATCATTTAATAACATTGCTAATATACCAACACAATGGTTCCTGTTCAAATATATGTTGCCACCGAATGAAGTTTTGTGGTTAAGGACTGTTTTGGTGATGTAAGTGGGGATGTGGGGATGTGGGGAAATGGGGATGTGGGGAAATGGGGAGGTGGGGAGATGAGAAAATGGGGATGTGGGGATGTGGGGATGTGGGGAAATGGGGATGTGGGGATGTGGGGATGTGGGGATGTGGGGATGTGGGGAATATTTAAAACAAAAAAAGTTCCGGCATGGCCGAAACTCTTTTTATTTGAACATGGAATTTAGCAAAGGCTAAATTAGATTTGATCCGGGCAGGATCTGCCAATAAGCATCCGAAGATGTCATATCAGCTCTGAATTAACAACGGCGCTAATCTAAAAGAGTACATGCGCTATTGAAAACTTATGTTGAGAGTCGGCTGGTTCATGTGGTCAAGGCAAAGAATACTGTGGCGATCGACAAAGTAGCCCTTAACGACCTCAAATACACCTTTAAAAACATATATGGCTAATGGTAAACCAGAGCACCGGGATCATCCCCTAACCCACTATCGGCGTGGCATACCAGGGAGAACAGGTCTTCCCTCCCATTGGCAGCATTCCCATTAAATAAAAAAGAGCTCCAGTCTAAACTGAAACTCTTTTTTCGTAAATCCATTGGCGTAGGTAAGCCTTAGCGTTGATCTGGGAATGTGTTTACTGAAAACATATTTTGGGGCGCTGTGTTCAGTAGTATTTTTTCAACACTGCTAATATAGATCAGGATAACCTATCTCTAAAACATATGTTGCCACCAATACCGGTTCTGTGGTTTAATGAAGGTTTGTTGTTGTTTGAAGCGCGCAAGACTGGTAGGCTATAAGCAGTAGGTAGTAGGTAGTAGGCTGTAAGCCTTATTACGTATTACGTATTACCTGTTACTTGTTACCTTTGTCACCCCTGTTAACTCTTCACCTCTTCACCTCTTCACCTCTTTACCTCTTTACGCTCCGTAGCTTTAGCGAAGAAGGGCTTCATCCATAAAAAAGCCCCGGCATAACCGAGGCTCTCTTTCAATTTACATTAAAAACTATTTTTAGGAGTTCATATTTGACAATACGAAATCTCTAAAATCTTTTGAGATCGGAATGGTTTCCCCATTGATCACGATATCTCTGGTATTGATGGCCTGGATGTGTTCCAGGTTAACGATATACGATTTATGAGCTCTGAAGAACTGATGAGAAGGCAATTTTTCGATATAATCTTTCATGGCAGAGCGTACCAGGTAGCTCTTGTCTTTTGTATGCACTTCCAGATATACGTTATCTGCTTTCACGTAATGAATATCGTCAAAAGCTATACGATGGTAATGCTGATTCTTCTTCACGAAGATCGAATTTCGCAAAATGGTATTGCTCTCGCCTCCTTTTTCCTTTTCTGCTGCAGGGGCCGCTGCCGCCTGGTCATTAAAATTACATAAGGCGATCTCTATGGAAGTAAAGAGGTCTTGCTGCTCGAAAGGCTTTACCAGGTAACCATTAGGCTTAACCGATTTTGCATTCTCCACGGTAGCTTTGTCCGAATTGGAGGTCACAAAAATAAACGGAATGTTCTTGTTTTCTCTGATGTACTTACCGATATCGATACCGGTCTTTTCCGTTGCAAGCATAATATCAAGCAAGGCGAGGTCAACGTCGTTATTCTCCAGGGCTTCCACGGCACTTTCGTAATCAACAACGTTCGCGACAATGTTGTAGCCGATCTCTTCGAGCATAGATTGCATATCATCTGCGATGATCACATTGTCTTCAACAATCAGAATTTTGATGAGTTGATCCAAGATAGTTGTGTGTGTTAGTTTGGGCTTTTAAAGTAGTAAAAAAATATTAAAACTAATAAAAAACAACAAAGAAAACAGGAAAGTACTTACAGCCAACTTCTTAAGCTCCGGATCTACGGCCTCATCCTCCTTAATTCCATTGAAACGCTTAAGGTGTAACCCCAACGGAAGGTATGAAAACGTCAGAAGGAGGTTCCAGGGGCTCGAAAAATTAACGATTAGGTATATGAGTGAGGCCAGAATGGCAACGATCACCAGCAAATTATGATACCTCCTTGCCCGCTTCGAACCGAGCTTTACCACCAGGGTATTCTTACCAGACCGTTCGTCACTTTTCCGGTCGCGAATATTATTGAGATTTAGCACCCCAACGCTTAGGAGTCCGATGGTCACTGCGGGTAACCAAACATCCCATGCCAGGCGTTGTTCATACAGAAAATAACTCCCCACCACACTTACGAGTCCGAAGAACACGAACACGAACACATCTCCGAGTCCGCGATACCCATAGGCCGACGAACCAACGGTGTATTTGATCGCAGCAGCTACGGCCGCCACCCCCAGCACAAAAAAGAACAAGGCGTAGAAGAACTGATCCTGACCAAAGGATGTATAAATAAGGATGAGGGCAGCTATAAGGGTTAACAAAGCAGTGATCACCACCGTTCGTTTCATAGCGCGGGCACTTATCGCTCCGCTTTGTAAGGCGCGTTGAGGCCCAACCCTTTCCTCATTATCGGTTCCCTTAACACCATCGCCGTAATCATTGGCAAAATTAGAAAGCACCTGCAGTCCGATGGTCGTCACGATCGCCCATAAAAAAACAGGCCATCGAAAAGCACCTTCGGCAGTGGCCATAGCAGTACCGGCTATGATACCCGAAACCGATAACGGCAATGTACGCAGGCGGGCGGCATCGATATAGGCCTTTACGTTACTCATAAGCAAGGGGATCAATAATTTTAAGCCGTTTATCTTTTTTGTAAGACACCACGAAGGCGTTTTTAAATCCGAGATCGATCAAGGCCTTTCGCAGTTGCCGGGCATCTTTAACATCTGTAAACCTCCCCATGGTGTATTTGGTATAGGGCAGATCCTTGTAAATATTCAGGTTCATGAGCTCTTCCGACACCAAGGGCACCCTCTCTTTAACCAGTGCTGCTACCTGCACGGTATAGACCACCTCATCGTCCAGGGCGCGGTAATCTAAAGACTCCAAGGTATGCTTCAATCGGTTCACTTCCTCAGACCGTCCATCCAGGGCTTCTTGTAGTTGCACCCATTGTTGTTGCTCCAGGATCACCTTGTTCTCGGCCTGGAAATGCGTTTCATTATAAAAAACTCCCGGCTTGGTTATAAACAGGCTGAGACTTGCAGCGAGGATAAGAATTAACAGTGCAAGACACCAGGCAAGGCGTGTGGTACGCTGCCTGTATGTTTTATTCAATTCGCGTTGTCTTTTTACTTCCTCGGCTAGTCGCTGCTCTGATAGCTCCTTCTCCTCCAAATGCCGATGAATATCAATTAAATGCTTCTCTTCAACAAAGGGCATGGTATGATCTTAGGGGTACAAAAAATTACGGGATCCACTTAATGTGCTTAAAGTCCGGTTTGCGCTTCTCCAGGAAGGCATTTCTTCCTTCTTTGGCCTCCTCGGTCATATAGGCAAGTCGTGTAGCCTCACCTGCAAACACCTGTTGCCCTACCATCCCATCGTCGGTAAGGTTAAAGGCGAATTTAAGCATCTTGATAGATGTTGGCGATTTCGCGAGGATCTCCTGCGCCCACTCATAAGCTGTTTGCTCCAGGTCATCATGTGGTACCACGGCATTGACCATTCCCATTTCATAGGCCTCCTGAGCCGAATAATTTCTACCGAGGAAGAAGATCTCACGGGCGCGCTTCTGCCCTACCATCTTGGCGAGGTAAGCCGAACCATAACCACCGTCGAAACTGGTAACATCGGCATCGGTTTGCTTAAAGATCGCGTGCTCCTTACTGGCGAGGGTCAGATCGCAGGTTACGTGAAGACTGTGACCACCACCAACAGCCCATCCAGGAACTACGGCAATAACCACCTTAGGCATAAAACGCATCAGGCGTTGCACTTCGAGGATGTTCAGTCTTGGCATACCATCATCGTCTACATACCCCTGATGGCCGCGGGCATTCTGATCGCCTCCACTACAGAAAGAGTACACACCGTCTTTGGTCGAAGGGCCTTCAGCAGAAAGCAACACCACGCCGATAGAGGTGTCTTCGCGCGCATCGAGAAACGCTTCAAAAAGCTCCCCTACGGTCTTTGGGCGAAAGGCATTGCGCACATTCGGACGGTTAAAAGCGATACGGGCAACCCCACCGCTCTTCTTATAGGTAATATCTTCGTATTCTTTTACAGTTTTCCATTCCGGAGTTGGTATCTGGCTCATGGTCAAATTTTGTTTGTCAATTTAAAAATATTCTTTCAAATAAGAACAGGGAGCCTACAGGCTGTAGATCCCGTCTTCTTCGATACGTATACGTTTTTGCTTATAGAGCACCCCTATGGCTTTCTTATAGCTCTTTTTACTCATCCCAAGTTTTTCCTTGATGAGCTCCGGGTCGCTTTTATCGTGAAGGTTGAGGAAACCGTGATGCTCCTCGAGTACCTCCAGTACCTTTTCGGCACTAGGCTCGAGGTTCTTGAATCCGATCTTCTCCAGGGAGATATCCAGCTTCTTATCGTCTCTCACCTTTTTCACTACCCCGGTAAGACGTTCGCCCAGGTGTAGTTTCTTATAGATCTCATCTTTATATACGAGACCCTTGTATTTGCCGTTAACGATCATCTCGGTACCGAGGTCGGTATAGCGATACACCATGAGTTCGACCTCATCAAAACGCTCGAGGGTCATCTGGCTGTTATCCAGAAAACGATCGGTCTTGCTGCTGGCAACGAGGCGTCCGGTCTTAGGGTCTTCGTACATATAGACCATATACCACTTACCCGGCTCCATCTTTCTGGCTTGCTCTTTAAAAGGCACAAAGAGATGCTTTTCCATACCCCAATCTAAAAATGCACCGTATTCGGTAACATCGGCCACCTTGAGAAGGGCGAAACTATTGATCGTGATCTTGGGTTTGATGGTTACAGCCACCGGACGCTCCTCGTGATCGAGGTAGCAGAATACGTTAATAGAATCGGCGATCTCGTAATGCTCGGGAACGTATTTGTTGGGTAAGAGGATCTCATTACCATCTTCATCACCCAAAAACAGGCCCACCGAAGTATGCCGCAGAATATTCAGGGTATTGTAATCTCCTAGTTTTATCATAAGGCAAAAGTAGTTAAAAAAGGGGGATAATATTATGAGGTTATGAGGTTATGAGGTTATGAGGTTATGAGGTTATGAGGTTATGAGAGAAGGGAGTTGTTAGTTGTTAGTTCTTAATTGTTAGTTGTGGAGAATTTAAAATCTATCCTTACCAATTACCCGTCTACCGGCCTACCTGTCTACCGGTCTACCTGTCTACCGGTCTACCCTTTATCGGCTAAAAACCTGAAATACCCCAGCAGCACCTCATCATTCACCGTTGACGGGGTAAAGATCTCGAGAAGTTTCGGGGCATTGGACGGATTATAGAAATATGCGAGTTGTGCGGCTACTTCATCTTCAGAAGAAGCGTGGTAATATTCGAGTCCGAAAGTCTCACAGATCCCTTTAGCGTTAAGGTTATGGGTAGTTTCGAAGTATTTGGAAAAACGTTCCGAGTTCTTATCCCCGGGAAGAATGCGGAAGATCCCTCCTCCCCCATTGTTCACTACGATAATACGGAAGTCCTTACGCAGGTAATTATTCCACAGGGCGTTCGAATCGTAGAAAAAGCTCAGGTCTCCGGTTACCATGAGTGTTGGATGTGCATCATGTAGTGCTGCTCCAACTGCTGTACTGGTGCTTCCGTCGATACCGCTGGTGCCGCGGTTACAGAAAACCTTTAGGGATGGAACGAGACGGAAGAGTTGTGCATAGCGAATGGTCGAACTGTTGCTAAGCTGCAGATTGTATCCTGAAGGCACCTGCTTGAGCACCTGCTCATAAACCTTAAAGTCGCTGAACACCATTTGCTTCATATACGCCTTATGTCCTTCGGTACGATCTTCGCGAATACCCTCCCAGAACGGAAAGTAATCACTGGCCACCGTATGAACCTGCGGCAGGAATTGCTTCAGAAATGTGGATATATCAGTTTGCACATGGTGCTTCAGGCAGAAGTACGTATCGTAGGCCTTTTTCGCATCGATATGCCAATGGTGCTTGGGCTGATATTTTCGTAAGAACGCCTTCACCTTTTTCGAGACCACCATCCCCCCAAAGGTCAACAGTACCTCAGGTTGTAATTTCTCCCAGAGCAAGGCGCTATCCTCGCGCTTCTCCAGGGGGGCGATGAGCTTATCGATAAAAGGAAATGCCCGGTCATGATGCAGGTTAGCTGTTGTTTCTGTAAGTAATACGACCGAATCATCCTCAACGAGTTTATTCAGGAGCTCCTGTTCCAACGACCCCGGAGGCAACACCCCAACCATAACGATCTTTCGGTTAGCAGTATTCCACACCTCCGCCAGAGCTTTGAGGTTTTCTTCAAAAGTATGCGCTTTAGGTTGGGCCTCGATCACTTGCGGACTTACGCTCAGGGTGTTTACTTTATTGTACAGTGGTTCCTCAAAAGGTGCATTGATATGCACAGGACCCTGACCGGTAAGGGCCGTATTCAACGCCTTGTTGAGCTCTGCTTCGTTATAGCGCTGTATCTCCTGCTGTCTTTCGAGATCGAGATCGTCTGTAGCCTGATGCATGCCTGTGGGAAGGGTATCCTGGTCCCGTAGCAGCGGATTCGCATCTTTTCTGATGTCTTGTTTCAGATTGGCAGAATAAAGAATATGTCGGTCAAAGATATAGTCCTGCCTAATGGTTTGTCCGTCCCCAATATCGATACGATACGAAGGCCTGTCGGCAGAGATCACCAGCAAAGGGATATCACTGTAAAACGCCTCAGAAACCGCCGGATAATAATTAAGTAATGCAGAACCCGAAGTACACACCACAGCCACCGGCGCTTTTTGCTGCATGGCCATCCCCATGGCAAAAAAGGCAGCGCTGCGCTCATCGACAATACTGTAGGTAGAAAAATAGTCGTCGGAGGTGAAGCCAATAGTGAGCGGTGCATTCCTACTCCCCGGGGAGATCACAATATGCCGGATCCCTTTGGCCTTACAGAGCGTAACGATGGTTTGTGCAAGCGGAATTTCAGGGTATATCATTTAGGAAATTATGAATGGTGAATTATTGATTATAAATTATAGATGATAGATTATAAATGGTGAGTGGTGAATTATGAATGGTGAATTATTGATTATAAATTATTGATTATAAATTATAGATGATAGATTATAAATGGTGAGTGGTGAATTAGAACTATAACAACAGTCTTTACTCTTTACTCTTTACTCTTTACTCTTTACTCTTTACCCCTTCACCCTCCGGAGCTTCAGCGAAGGAGGGCTTTACCTCTTTACCTTCTCCACAAATTTACTCAAAGACTGAAGCAATGCCAACAAGCGCCTAAAGAATTCGCAAGCCGTAGGATAAACGGAGGTATAAACTTGAGATCCATTTCCCCATTTCCCCATTTCCCCATTTCCCCATTTCCCGATTTCCCTACTTCCCTACTTCCCTACTTCCCTACTTCCCTACTTCCCTACTTCCCTACTTCCCGGCTCCCCGGTTAAAGCACCGCCATCATGGTCTTACTCTTATTTACGGTTTCCTCCCATTCGGCCTCCGGGTTGGAGTCGGCTGTAATACCTCCACCAACGTAAATATGGTAATGATCGGGGGTGATCTCCATACAGCGCAGATTCACAAAAAGTCGTGTTTCATCCCGATAGTCCACAGGCCCCAGGTAGCCTGTATAATAGCCGCGGTCATATCCTTCATGATCCAGAATGAACTCCCGGGCCCTTTCCTTCGGGAGTCCGCATACTGCCGGGGTGGGATGCAATACGGCAATGATATCGTCTAATGGAATCCTCCCTTCGCGAAGTTGGGCTGTTATGGGGGTAAGCAAATGCAATAAGCGTCCGGCCTTTACCGTGGTCGTAGTTCCGGCTTTGGACGAGACCGTATAGGCATCAATGCTTTTCAAGATGGAACGGGTCACCATAGCCTGCTCTTCCTGCTCCTTAGCCCCCCATGAAACCTCAGTGGTTCCATTAAAGGGTTGTGTACCGGCAAGGGACATGGTATGCAGGGTGCTACCATTTACCTGTAATAAGGTCTCAGGCGTAGCGCCCATCCACATGCCCACTTGAGGATGATACCACAGATAACGAAAAGCATCGGGATAGGTATACAGCAATCGCATGAACACCTCCAGGGTATGGCTCTGCTTTCTTTCCAAACTGATCTTCCTTGAGAGCACCACCTTTTCCATGGTTTTAGAGGTCAATTCCTCCAGCGCTCTGGCTACGAGGGATATATGTTTAGCTCTGTCCAAAAGGTCTTCCTGAGGCACGGGGGCTGCACTTCCCTTCTGCTTATCCCCTTCCTCCGATAGTACCACCTTATAAATGCTATGGGGAGGAATGATCACCTTAGGCGCATCTCCGGAAAAGGGTGCAAATACGAATCCGCTTTCCATCCCTTGTTTCCACGTGATCAATTCTTCAGAATCCTGCTGAAACACCTGAAGCTCCCGTTCCCCGGGATAACAGAACGCCACAAAGGGAGTGGCATCCTCCAGGGATCTGTGAAGGATATGTAAGAGCGCATCGACATCCATGGGGCTTAGGCTTTTTTAGGCAGGGAGATGGTCGTTAGCTTACAGGCAGAAACCAGGTTTCCTTCCTCATCGGTTACCTTAATATCCCATAATTGGGTGGTTCTCCCCTTATGTAAAAAACGGGCCGTGGCATATACGTATCCGGAACGTACGGAGCGCACGTGGTTGGCAGCGATCTCCACCCCTCGCACCATGACCTTAGCGGCATCGAGAAAAATAATAGAAGCGGCACTACCCACACTTTCGGCCAGGGCTACGGTAGCACCACCGTGGAGTACGCCATCAGGCTGATGCACTTTGGGCGATACCGGCATACGTGCCGTTAGAAAATCGTCACCTATATCGGTATAGGTGATCTCCAGGGTTTCCATCAGGGTATTTTTGCAGATGCTGTTACATTGCTCGAGGAGCGCTTCTTTGGTCATAGGGTATATGCTATTTGAAGGTAAAAATACAAATCATAGGGTTACGATGATTTCCCTTAGCAGAATTCTTAGTGATGTCATGATCATACATGCGAATATTTCGCTAAAACAAATACCGAAATCTCCTTTAAAAATTACAGTAAGCCCCGATTAAACAAATCATAAATCGTTAACACAGTATTGATTAGTGATGACGGTCAGCGTTTATACCCCTTTATTTTGATACCTTTTATACGTATTAACCAATAAAACGTACCACAATGAAAAAGTTCTTGCTAGTTTTCTTGATTCTGGGCATCACTGCACCATTAATGGCGCAAGACATAGAGCTGTCTGAGGTGGTGGTAACTCCGGCGAATTACAAATATCTTACAGCAGTAGACAACCAGGAAGCTGCTGTTCCGGTAAAACTACTGGAGCAAAAGGTAGCCAATTACGACCTGATGCATTCTGATATTTACGATGATTCTTACGCAACGTACACCGTATCCTTTTACATTCCCGAAGGGAAGATCGTAGCTGCCTACGATGGTGAAGGAAACATTATTCGTACGATCGAACGATTTGACAACACAAAATTACCTGATGCGGTTCGAGACGCCGTTGTAGAGCGTTTCCCCAACTGGATAATGGCCGACAATTCTTTTAGGGTAACCTATCACAACAAAAAAGGTGTCAACCACAAGGGGTATAAGATCACCCTGAAGAATGGTGACCAGGTTCTCAAAGTAAAAGTTGACGCTGACGGAAATTTTATGTAAGTTTATTTTTACTAACAGGGGTTTATGAACATCCGCCTTGTTAATTGAAATCCCCCGGACACCGCTCCGGGGATTTTTTTGGCCAGATCACTACCTCCAGGACTGTAAATTACTTCGAGAACCTCTTCCGCTCAAGCCCAAGGCGTGACCACCTTCCCCTGGGAGGGGAAGAAAAACGGTCCCTTAAATGACTGCTTTTACACCATAGGGAAAAAAGGCATCTTCCTTTACTACTTTTCCCTTCGTAGCTTTAGCGAAGAAGGGCTTTACCCTTGTTACCCTTGTTACCCTTGTTACCTCTTCACCTCTACACCTATTACTGACTCCGCCTGATATAGGTTGCCTTTTTTCACAACCTTTTTAAACGATGAAAAAAGTAGCAACTAAGAGGACTTTTGATCTGGATCTGAAATTGGATCTGGTCAAGCAAATTGAATCTGGAAAAGTAGGCGTAAGTCAAGTGTCCAGGATTTATCAGGTAAGCCCTGCGGCCATTTATAAATGGTTACGGAAATATTCCGATCTTTATAAAAATCAAACCCGAGTCGTGGTGGAAAAGAAGAGTATTTCTCAAAAGAACAAAGAGCTTCAGCAGCGCATAGCGGAGTTGGAGCGTGCTTTAGGGCAAAAACAAATGCGGATCGACTACCTGGAGCAGGTGGTTGATGTGGCCTCTTCTGAACTAGGAGTGGATATTGAAAAAAAGTCCAAACGACGGTCATAGCGCGTTTTCGTGAGGACAAATCGTCGCATAGCTACAAGATGAACGATCTGTATGCTATGATAGGGATCACCAAACAGGCATTTTATAAGCGGTTAGCCCGTTCAAAAGCTCAGGAGGCTACCAAACGGTATGTCATAGCAATGGCTTCGGAGCTTCGAAAGGATCACACTAAAATGGGCTGTAGAAAGCTCTACGATGAGATCCGCCCCAAGGGAATGGGTAGAGATCGTGTGGAAGCATTGTTGCTTAATGAAGGCTTCAGGGTGCCCAGAAAACGCAGTTATCGCCGTACGACCTATGCTGGAGGATATCGATATGAAAATCTGTTATCGGGAAAGATGCTGAACGACAGACATCAGCTCTGGGTAAGCGATATCACTTATATCCCGGTAGGATATAAACAGTTTTACTATCTGACATTGATCCAGGATGTGTATTCAAAAGTGATCAAAGGCTGGTCCTTGTCCAAGACCATGGAGACGGAAGAAACGGTGCTTCCCAGCTTGAAAGATGCTTTAAAAGGTTTAAGTGAAAACGAGCGAAAGCAACTTGTTTTTCATTCTGATCGAGGCTCACAGTATGGAAGTAAGGAAATGAGAAGGCTATATGACATCTTTAAGATTAATCCGAGTATGGGAGGAAAAGCCTGGGAGAATGCTCATGCAGAATCTTTAAATGGTGTCTTAAAGAACGAGTACATCAACTTTGATAACATCAATATCAGTTTAACCCAGGCACGTTCATTAATGGATAAATGGATCTATCTTTACAATTATGAGCGCCCCCATGGTTCATTAAAAAACATGAAACCTATGGAATTTGAAAAACACCTTAAAAGCTTATCTGTAAAGCAAAGGGAAACATTAGAGATAAAATATTAACCCGAAATAGGGCAACCTTATTCAGGCATGCTCA
>NZ_JADMKT010000077.1:313616-322643 GCF_016786255.1 Robertkochia sediminum | reverse complement strand
ACTGACTCCGCCTGATATAGGTTGCCTTTTTTCACAACCTTTTTAAACGATGAAAAAAGTAGCAACTAAGAGGACTTTTGATCTGGATCTGAAATTGGATCTGGTCAAGCAAATTGAATCTGGAAAAGTAGGCGTAAGTCAAGTGTCCAGGATTTATCAGGTAAGCCCTGCGGCCATTTATAAATGGTTACGGAAATATTCCGATCTTTATAAAAATCAAACCCGAGTCGTGGTGGAAAAGAAGAGTATTTCTCAAAAGAACAAAGAGCTTCAGCAGCGCATAGCGGAGTTGGAGCGTGCTTTAGGGCAAAAACAAATGCGGATCGACTACCTGGAGCAGGTGGTTGATGTGGCCTCTTCTGAACTAGGAGTGGATATTGAAAAAAAGTCCAAACGACGGTCATAGCGCGTTTTCGTGAGGACAAATCGTCGCATAGCTACAAGATGAACGATCTGTATGCTATGATAGGGATCACCAAACAGGCATTTTATAAGCGGTTAGCCCGTTCAAAAGCTCAGGAGGCTACCAAACGGTATGTCATAGCAATGGCTTCGGAGCTTCGAAAGGATCACACTAAAATGGGCTGTAGAAAGCTCTACGATGAGATCCGCCCCAAGGGAATGGGTAGAGATCGTGTGGAAGCATTGTTGCTTAATGAAGGCTTCAGGGTGCCCAGAAAACGCAGTTATCGCCGTACGACCTATGCTGGAGGATATCGATATGAAAATCTGTTATCGGGAAAGATGCTGAACGACAGACATCAGCTCTGGGTAAGCGATATCACTTATATCCCGGTAGGATATAAACAGTTTTACTATCTGACATTGATCCAGGATGTGTATTCAAAAGTGATCAAAGGCTGGTCCTTGTCCAAGACCATGGAGACGGAAGAAACGGTGCTTCCCAGCTTGAAAGATGCTTTAAAAGGTTTAAGTGAAAACGAGCGAAAGCAACTTGTTTTTCATTCTGATCGAGGCTCACAGTATGGAAGTAAGGAAATGAGAAGGCTATATGACATCTTTAAGATTAATCCGAGTATGGGAGGAAAAGCCTGGGAGAATGCTCATGCAGAATCTTTAAATGGTGTCTTAAAGAACGAGTACATCAACTTTGATAACATCAATATCAGTTTAACCCAGGCACGTTCATTAATGGATAAATGGATCTATCTTTACAATTATGAGCGCCCCCATGGTTCATTAAAAAACATGAAACCTATGGAATTTGAAAAACACCTTAAAAGCTTATCTGTAAAGCAAAGGGAAACATTAGAGATAAAATATTAACCCGAAATAGGGCAACCTTATTCAGGCATGCTCAAACTAGTAACCTGTAACCCGTAACTCGTAACTCGTAACCCATCACACTAAATACTGAAACAGATCGGGCTTATTATTCAGGTAATCGCCGTAAAAGTTTCTGGCCTTCATCCGGGCTACCAGGGGTTCAAGATCGGTCTCTTCCTTGAGTTCGATACCTACCACGGCGGGACCGTTCTCTTTAGCGTGCTTTTTGGCGTACTGAAAATAGGTAATGTCATCACTGGGTCCCAGGATCTCGGCTACGAACTCCTTCAAGGCTCCTGCCCTTTGAGGGAAACGAACGATAAAATAATGCTTTAATCGCGCATAGAGCAATGCACGTTCTTTGATCTCGGCTGTACGGGTAATGTCGTTATTGCTTCCGCTCACCACGCATACCACATTCTTCCCGCATATCTCCTCGGCGTATTGTGATAAAGCCGATAAGGTTAGTGCTCCGGCGGGCTCCACCACGATAGCGTCCTTGTTGTACAGATCAAGGATCTCCTGACATACCCTGCCTTCGGCTACGGTTACCATTTCATGCAAAAGGCCTTTGCAGATCTCAAAATTGCGATGTCCGACCTTTTGCACGGCGGCACCATCGATAAACTTATCGATATGACCCAGTTCGGTATTTACCCCGTTCTGCAGGGAGGTTTTCATAGAGGGCGCTCCTTCGGGTTCCACCCCTATGATCTTTGTTTTAGGCGACAGCAGGTGAAAAACACTAAGGATCCCGGAAATGAGTCCGCCCCCACCCACAGGTACAAAGAGGTAATCGAGGTGGTCTTTGGTTTGCTCCAGGATCTCCAGGCCCACGGTTGCCTGTCCTTCGATCACCTTTTCGTCATCAAAAGGGTGAACGAACACCATATCGTTGGCATCACAATAAGCCATAGCGGCCTTATAGGCATCGTCAAAGGTATCCCCGGTGAGCACGATCTCTACCTGGTCTTCCCCGAACATCCGCACCTGATCCACCTTTTGGGCAGGCGTTGGCGCCGGCATGAAAATGATCCCTTTGATCCCCAGTTCACGGCAGGAAAAAGCCACCCCCTGGGAATGATTTCCTGCGGAGGCACAAACCACCCCGCGGTTTCGCTGGGTTTCATCTAGAGAACGCATTTTGTTATACGCCCCTCTTATCTTATACGAACGTACTTCCTGCAGGTCTTCCCGCTTCATCATCACCTTCGCTTCATACATTTTGGAGTACCTGCGACTCAACATCAGGGGAGTAACTGCAGCCACCCCTTCGAGGGTGGCTGCAGCTCTTCTAACATCGGCTAACGCAGGCATTGTACATGATACTGCTGCCATAGGTTTCCCTGTTTTTAATGTTCAAATACCAACTTCTTCATCGCGGTCATCGACCCGCGCAGGGTAGCCCCTACTTTCTCGATATCGTGAGCGCGTACCGAAGCATCAACGGCTTCCACCTTAGCGGCTTCCGGAGCTTCACCTTTAAAAGCCTTTCCGATCACATCGGTTTCTACGGCAGCCATAAAGTCTTTAAGCAACGGCTTACACGCATGGTCGAACAGGTAACATCCGTACTCGGCCGTATCGGAGATCACCCTGTTCATTTCAAAGAGTTTCTTACGCGCAATGGTATTGGCGATAAGCGGGGTCTCATGCAGGGACTCGTAATAAGCCGATTCTGCTTTGATCCCCGCAGCGGTCATGGTTTCGAAGGCGAGCTCTACCCCACTCTTAACGAAAGCCACCATAAGCACTCCGTGATCAAAATATTCCTGCTCGCTAATAGGCATTTCACCTGCCGGAGTCTTTTCAAAGGCAGTCTCTCCGGTAGCCTTACGCCAGGTAAGCAGGTTCTTATCGTCATTGGCCCAGTCTTCCATCATGGTCGATGAGAATTTTCCGGTCATGATATCGTCCATATGTTTTTCAAAGAGTGGCCTCATGATACCTTTCAGTGTCTCTGAAAGTTCATACGCCTTCACTCTTGAAGCAGGCTCCAGGCGGTCCATCATCTGGGTGATCCCTCCGTGCTTAAGCGCTTCGGTAATGGTCTCCCATCCGTACTGGATGAGTTTTGAAGCATAGGCAGGCTCGATACCTTTCTCTACCATCTTCTCAAAGCTCAGGATTGAACCCGTCTGAAGGAGTCCGCAAAGAATGGTCTGCTCTCCCATAAGATCCGATTTCACTTCGGCAACAAAAGACGATCTAAGCACCCCTGCACGGTCACCACCGGTAGCCGAAGCATAGGCTTTAGCCAGCTCCAGACCTTCGCCATTCGGATCGTTCTCCGGATGCACGGCAATAAGGGTAGGCACCCCGAATCCGCGTTTGTATTCTTCCCTTACTTCAGATCCCGGACACTTAGGTGCCACCATGATCACGGTAAGGTCTTCACGTACTTTCATGCCTTCTTCTACAATATTGAAACCGTGGGAGTATGAAAGGGCTGCACCTTCCTTCATAAGGGGCATCACCTGTTTTACTACGGCAGTATGCTGCTTATCCGGTGTGAGGTTACATACCAGGTCGGCATCGGGGATCAATTCCTCATAGGTACCTACTGTGAATCCGTTCTCGGTTGCATTGCGATAGGAAGCGCGTTTCTCTTCGATCGCACCTTTACGCAGCGCATAAGAGATATCGAGTCCGCTATCGCGCATATTGAGTCCTTGGTTAAGCCCTTGAGCTCCGCATCCTACGATAACGACCTTTTTTCCTTTTAAGGCCCCGGCACCCGCGGCAAACTCAGCGCGATCCATAAATTCACATACTCCTAACTGTTCCAGTTGTTCTTCCCTGCTCAGGGTATTAAAATAGTTTGACATTACTAATGTGTTTTCTGTTATTGGTTAATCTTTTTATCTGCGATCTTTCGATCTGAGGTATCTTAAGTTCTTGCGACACCGTTTGTTTTTAATATGCTGTATTAGTGCACGAATTCTTTTAAAAGCGAGGAGATCTCCATTTGCGATTTGGAAACAGAAACCCTTCCCGATCTTACGAACTGCATAATGCCATAGGGCTTGAGCTCTTCATAGAGGTTCTCGATCTCTTCCCTTCTCCCCGACTTGGAGATCACGAAGAAATCACGGGAAACGGTAACGATCTCCGAATGACTGTCCTTGATGATGTTCTGGATCTGTCGCTCGTCAAAGAGCAAATGTGAGGCGATCTTGAACAGGGCCGTTTCCAGAAAGATGGTTTCCTCATCATTGTGGTAATACGCCTTGATCACGTCGATCTGCTTTTCGATCTGTCCGACGATATTATTCACCCACTTTTCGGTGGTGCGTACCACGATCACAAATCGCTTCACATCATCGATCTCCGACCCGGAAACATTGATGCTCTCGATATTGATATGACGCTTTACGAAGATCCCGGAGATCCTGTTCAACAGGCCTACGGTGTTCTCTGTGTAAACAGATATGGTATATATTCTTGCTTCTTCCATGTTGTATCCTGTTTAACTTATTTTAGTCGCACTTCAGAAACAGAAGCCCCGCTGGGGATCATCGGGAACACATTGTCTTCCTTCTCTACCTCCACTTCCAGGAAATAGGCTGTTTCACTTTTGATCATTCTTTCGATAGCTCCTTCCAGATCTTCTCTTTTTGAAACCTTTTCTGCCGGAATATGATAGCCTTTGGCGATGGTCACAAAATCCGGATTCACCATGGTGGTCGAGGCGTAACGCTTGTCAAAAAAGAGCTGCTGCCACTGGCGCACCATACCGAGGAAGCCGTTGTTGAGCACCACGATCTTCACTGGTACTCCGGTTTGATGAATGGTCCCCAGTTCCTGAATGGTCATCTGGTAGCCTCCATCTCCGATCACGGCTACGACCTCCCTCTCGGGGGCGCCCATTTTGGCTCCTATGGCTGCAGGCAATCCAAAGCCCATAGTTCCCAGTCCGCCGGAAGTGATATTACTATGACTCTCTTCGAATTTGGCATACCTGCAGGTGATCATCTGGTGCTGCCCTACATCGGTCACCATGACCGCCTTATTATGGGCCGCCTTGTTAATGCCTTTGATCACCTCTCCCATAGTCATCCCTTCTTTTTGAGGGTTCAGGTCGTGATCGATCACCGCCTCGAATTCGGTAGCGTAATGCGCTTTGAACCGGTCGTGCCAGGCCTCGTGCTTTTTCTCCTCCAGCAGAGGAAGCAACATAGAAAGGCTGTCTTTTACATTCCCCAATACGGGCACATCGGCCTTTACGTTCTTATCGACCTCGGCCGGGTCGATCTCAAAATGCAACACCTTAGCCTGTTTGGCATAGGTGTTCAGGTCTCCGGTTACGCGGTCGTCAAAACGCATCCCTAAGGCAATAAGTACATCACACTCGTTGGTGAGCATATTGGGCGCGTAATTGCCGTGCATCCCTACCATCCCCACATTAAGCGGATGGTCTGATGGCAGCGCTGATGCCCCCAGGATGGTCCACGCAGCAGGAATCCCGGCCTTTTCTACCACAGCTTTAAGTTCGGCTTCTGCCTTTCCTAAAAGGATGCCTTGTCCCCATACGATAAACGGACGCTTAGCGTTATTTATAGCTTCGGCTGCCGCTACGATCTGGCGTGAATCGATCCCGGGTACAGGCTTATAGCTGCGAACCCCGGTACAGGTGCTGTATTCAAAATCGAACTCTTCGAACTGGGCATTCTTGGTGATATCGATAAGCACCGGCCCCGGACGTCCGGATCTGGCAATATAGAAAGCCTTAGCCATGATCTCCGGGATCTCTGAAGCTTTGGTGATCTGGTAGTTCCATTTGGTTACCGGCATAGAGATACCCACGATATCGGTTTCCTGGAAGGCATCAGACCCCAGGAGGTGACGTGGTACTTGCCCGGTGATACACACCAAGGGCGTCGAATCGATCTGCGCATCGGCCAGTCCGGTAACCAGGTTGGTGGCCCCGGGTCCGGAGGTCGCCATACATACCCCTACCTTTCCCGATACGCGGGCAAAACCCTGGGCAGCGTGAATCGCACCCTGCTCATGACGGGTAAGTACGTGATGCAGACGATCCTGAAATTTGTACAGCTCGTCATACACCGGCATAATGGCCCCGCCGGGGTAGCCGTAGAGGGTGTTTACCCCCTCTGCAAGCAAGCAGTGCATCACTGCTTCGGCTCCGGTTACCCGCATATGGGGAACCGACTTGCTGGTGTGTTTCTTGATGGTTTTTGTTTCCATAATTCAAGGTCAGTTAATACTGTTGTTAGCTAATGGTGTGGTTTAGAACTCGTCGGTCACACAGCCTTTGGAGGCCGATGACACCGTTCTGGCGTATTTATAAAGCACCCCACTCTTGACCTTTAACTGGGGAGCTTTCCATTGTTCTTTTCGCTTGGCGAGTTCCTCCTGCGAAACTTCCAGGGTAATGGTATTTTTTACCGCATCGATAGTGATCACATCTCCATCTTTTACCAGCGCGATGGCACCACCGGTCTGCGCTTCCGGTGATACGTGTCCCACTACGAATCCGTGAGACCCTCCGGAGAAACGACCATCGGTGATCAGCGCTACATCCTTCCCAAGTCCGGCACCCATAATGGCCGCCGTAGGCTTCAGCATTTCCGGCATACCCGGTCCGCCCTTAGGCCCTTCATAGCGAATAACAACGACTTCTCCTTTTTGAACGAGTCCGTCGCGAATCCCGTCATTGGCCTCATATTCCCCATTGAACACCCGTGCCGGACCGCTAAAAGCGAGTCCTTCCTTTCCGGTGATCTTAGCCACAGCACCTTCTTCGGCGAGGTTCCCCTTAAGGATCCTCAGGTGTCCGGTAGCTTTTACGGGAGCTTCCACCGGCTTGATCACATCCTGACCTTCGTGGAGGTCTTCCACATCCAGCAGATTTTCGGCCAGGGTCTTCCCGGTTACCGTAAGGCAATCGCCGTGAAGCATCCCTTTCTTCAGCATATACTTTAATACCGCAGGCACTCCCCCAACCTTGTGGAGGTCTTCCATAACGTACTTCCCGCTGGGTTTAAGGTCGGCAAGGAAAGGCGTGGTATCGCTGATATGCTGAATATCGGCAAGGGTGAAATCGATCTCGGCAGCACGTGCTATCGCTAAAAAGTGTAGCACGGCATTGGTAGAACCACCAAGTACCGTAACCAGCCTGATCGCATTCTCCATGGCCTTGCGGGTGACGATATCGCGGGGCTTGATATCTTTTTCGAGCAGGAGTCGCATCGCTGCTCCCGCCTTTTCGCATTCTTTTTCTTTAGAAGAACCTACTGCCGGGGTCGAAGAGTTATAAGGCAACGACATCCCAAGCGCCTCTATGGCCGATGCCATGGTATTGGCCGTATACATCCCACCACAGGCTCCGGCACCGGGACACGCCTTGTGCACCACAGCTTGGAATTCTTCCTTGGTGATACTTCCCGCCACCTGTTGTCCCCAAGCTTCGAAGGCTGAAACCACATCGAGTTTTTTCCCGTTATGGCATCCTGCTGAGATGGTCCCTCCGTAAACGAGTACCGACGGACGGTTAAGGCGAAGCATGGCCATCATAGCTCCGGGCATGTTCTTATCGCACCCTACCACGGTCACCATCCCGTCGTATGACATGGCACGTACTACGGTTTCCATAGAATCGGCGATCACATCACGGGAAGGGAGGGAATAACGCATTCCCGGTGTTCCCATGGAGATCCCGTCGCTCACCCCGATGGTATTGAATACGAGTCCGACAAGCTCTTCACTCTCCACCCCTTTCTTTACATGAACAGAAAGGTCGTTAAGGTGCATATTACAGGGATTCCCCTCGTATCCGGTAGAGGCGATCCCCACAAAAGGTTTTTTTAAATCGTTATCGTCGAGACCCAGGGCGTGCAACATGGCCTGAGCTGCCGGTTGCGTAGGATCCTGGGTGACACATTTACTGAATTTATTGAGTTCCACTTTAGTATTGATTTTTTGATTCATTTAAGCACTTCAAAAATATTTTTACCTATTTCCTAACTGAAGTCCTTTTCGCTCAAGGGGTTAAACCCAAACGTGCTTTAACAGTTTTAAGTTATTGCAAATCAGTTAGTTATGCATTGAAATTGTTTAATGCTCAAGCGTTTAAAATTCCTGATCTCTTTGATTTTAGGTACAAAAAAACCTGTATCGGTTGGAAGGATACAGGCTGGTAAAAACAATAGGCTGCTGTATCGATCCGGCGGAGGGTCGATAATGACGAAAATGATGTTGATGAGTTGTTTCATGTTATTGAGTTACGGGTTACGGGTTATGCGGTTACGAGGTTATAAAGTTTTTAGTTGTTAGTGTTTAGTTATCGGTTTTCGGTTCTCGGTTCTCGGTGGTCGGTGGTTAGTTATAAGTTTTCAGTTATAGGTTCACGGTTCTTGGTTCTTTGCTCTTGGTTCTTTGCTCTTGGCTCTTTTCTCCTGGTTCTTGGTTCCCGGTGGTCAGTGCTCGGTTTTCAATTCTTGGTTTTCACGATTTACCATTCACGATATACCATTCCCCATTCACCATTCCCAATTCACCATTCCCAATTCACCATTCCCAATTCACCATTCCCAATTCACCATTCACAATTCACAATTTATCATCTATAATCCCCTTCACCTCTTCACCTCTTCACCTCTTTACCCTTTTCCTAATAGTTCTCGATACACCGTCGCTCCGCTCCGGCACTCGAACTGACACACCTATTACTTGTTACTTATTACCTTTAATCCTCTGAAGCTTTAGCGAAAGAGGACT
>NZ_JADMKT010000077.1:0-313566 GCF_016786255.1 Robertkochia sediminum | reverse complement strand
TCGCTCCGCTCCGGCACTCGAACTGACACACCTATTACTTGTTACTTATTACCTTTAATCCTCTGAAGCTTTAGCGAAAGAGGACTTTACCCCTTTTACCTGTTACCTATTACTTTTTACTTGTTACCTCAAATAAAAAAGGCCTCCCCAATGGAAGGCCCGAACAAATTATATCCATATCCTTCCTGCACTACTGTGAACGGATCACAATAATGTTGACAGGAATAATATTGATAATTTGTTTTGTCATCGAGACAATATTAATTATAATTTTCTAATTTGTGAAGCATCAGAAAAAATTTAACGCTTTTCATGAAAACAATGCAATTGGAAGCCAATGCGAGCGCTATCGTCAAGGAACAGCGTCTTTTCTTCAACAGCGGAAAGACCAAGGACGTAACCTTTCGAAAAGCTTCGCTTAAAAGACTTTACCAGGAGATCATTGCCCGGGAGACCGAGATCTGTGAGGCCGTAAAGCGGGATTTCAACAAATCGGAATTCGAGGCTTTGCTATCAGAAACCCAGTTTACCCTGGCCGAGCTCAAGCATACCATAAACCACATTAAAAAGTGGTCGCGACGCAAATCGGTACTGCCCAGTCTGGCGAATTTCCCGTCGTCTGACGCCATCTATAAGGAACCCTATGGAAGCGTACTCGTTATCGCCCCGTGGAACTACCCTTTTAACCTGGCCATGGCACCCCTTATCGGGGCTGTTGCAGCAGGAAATACCGCCTGTATAAAACCTTCGGAACTCACGCCGAACACCTCTGCCATCATCCGCGAGATCGTTACTGCCGTATTCGAACCCGGACATGTACAGGTCGCTGAAGGAGGTGTCGAGGTAGCCCAGGACCTGCTGGCACAGCGCTGGGACTATATATTCTTTACCGGAAGCGTTCAGGTGGGTAAGATCGTCTATAAGGCTGCAGCCGAGCATCTCACCCCCGTAACCCTTGAACTTGGAGGTAAGAATCCGTGTATCATCGATGCTACAGCCAATATTCAGCTTACCGCCCGCCGACTGGTATGGGGAAAGTTTCTCAATGGCGGACAAACTTGTATTGCGCCCGACTATTTGCTGGTAGAGCGAAGTGTGAAAGACGACCTGGTGAAAGCCATACGCGAAGAGGTCACCAAAGCCTATGGGGAAGATCCGCAACGCTCTCCCGATTATCCGCGTATCGTAAACAAAAAGCAATTCGACCGTCTCAATGCCATGCTGGATGGCGAGTCCTTACTTATGGGAGGTGTCACGAACAGGGACGACCGCTATATTGCTCCTACCCTCTTAGACGAGCCGGACCTGGACAGCGAGGTGATGAAAGACGAGATCTTTGGTCCGATCCTTCCGGTACTTACCTGGGATAAGGAAAAAGAGATACACCATATCATATCCCGCTACGAAAAGCCACTGGCCTTCTATGTCTTCAGCCGGAAAACGCGCAAAGCCAAAAGGATCATGAGTCAGTATAATTTCGGAGGCGGATGTATTAACGATACCATTATTCATATCGCCAACAAGCGACTTCCTTTTGGAGGTGTGGGCAATAGCGGTATCGGAGCCTACCACGGGAAAAAGAGTTTCGATATCTTTACCCACCACAAACCCGTAGTGAATCGGGGTACGTGGATGGATGTGCCCATTCGCTACGCTCCGTACAGTAAAAAGACAAATCTTGCCAAACATATAAGAAAGCTATTCTAAATGGAAAAAACCGTAAGTGAAGCGATACAATACCGTCGCTCTGTGAGGGTGTTCAAAGATGATGAAAACCCCGATCCGGAAGTTGTACGCTCATGTATCGAAGAGGCTACCCTCGCCCCTACATCAAGCAACCTGCAGCTCTGGGAGTTCTATCATATTGTTTCTGAAGACACCCTGGAGAAAATGACGGAGGCCTGCCTGGGGCAGAATGCCGCAAAGACGGCCAAACAAATGGTGGTCGTGGTAAGCCGTAAGGACCTTTATAAAAAGCGTGCCCAACAAAATATCAATTTCCTCAAGTCGGTCTATGGCGACAAGCCTGAATCGGAATACAGCAGGAGAGAGAAGTTTGCCCTGAACTATTATAAGAAACTCATCCCCACCATCTACACCGACTTCCTGGGGATCCTGGGACAGCTCAAATACATGGTGTTTAATGTCATCGGACTCTTCAGGCCGGTATACCGGCAAGTGCGACGCAGCGATATGCGAATCGTGGCCCAAAAGAGCGCCGGACTCGCAGCCCAGACCTTTATGCTGAGCATGGCCGCCAAAGGATACGATACCTGCCCTATGGAAGGTAGCGATACCCTGAGGGTTAAGAAACTGCTGGGCATCCCTTCAAGCGCAGAGATCAATATGGTGATCGGCTGTGGGGTACGCGCAGAGAACGGGATCTACGGACCTAGGTTCAGAGTTCCCTTTGAGGAGACGTATAAGAGGGTTTAGTGAGTGGTGAGTGGTGAGTGGTGAGTGGTGATAAAAATATTGACTGGAAATAAATTAGACAACCCCATCCGATTTTGCTTCGCAAAACCACCTTCCCCTTGAAGGGGAAGGATATCGATCAATCATTAGAAAGAATGGAATTCGATCCCAACATTTAAATCACCATTGTAAAACAAAAGCACGATCTCTTCCCCTCCCAGGGGAAGGTGGCAGCGCAAAAGCGCTAACGGAAGGGGTTTATAAGCCTAACTAATAATCCTCATAACTTCAACCGTTACACCTTAAAAACACTCCCACTCAAACCCCTCCGCTGCTAACGTCTACATAACCATTTGATAACATGAACTTTCCACTGCTGCACACATAGTTCCTACACCGTTTTTTCAGGTCTGTAAACGTTAAATTTTCTCCATTAACCTTGTATTGCTTTGATTTGGATCATAGGTTGAATTAAAATGGAGGCGCTATGAATAACACTACATCTTATATTAATATGTATGAACGTCTTTCTTCTCAGACGATGACCGATTTTGAGAAGATACAGATGCTCATTGAAAATGAAAATGATGAGGCACCGGATCAACTGTATTCGCTGCTACGCGACATGGAAGATATGTTCCGCAGAAATAAGCTGGTACAGTTCATGGATATCGCCAAATACAGAGCAAAACTACGCTCTTCGCAGATCGCTATCGATCGTCGTATCCCCAGACCGAAATTACAACTGGAAGCCGCTTCCAATCTCTTGCCTACGATAACAAAAACGGTAAAAGAAGCAATGAAACCATTAGAAGAAGGAATCCTGGAGATCAAGGCAACTGTCAGAGAACTGGTCGAAGAAGCCTATGATAGTAATCTTGTGCATTACAATAACGGACTCAATTTTTCGGAGTTCATTCAGGCCCTTTGGCGATTGCTCATCAAAGACGAACGCTTCAAGCCTAAAACCTTAGGTCTGCTTGATCGTATCTCTAAGAATGAAGCCCTCGAATTACTCGCAGAAGAGGTAAACAGAAGAAACGCGCTAAAACAAGCTTAATTAGGTTCCATAATTGGTAGAAAGGTTGCCTTTACTCACGTAAATGGCAGCCTTTTTATTTGATACGAAACAGAAACTGATCTCCGGTTTTCTTCTGACTCAAAAAGGCTAGTCCTTCATCTGAAAGCTGCAAAATCCGGGGATACCCCCCCGTGGTCTGCGCATCTTTCATCAGGATAATAATGCGTCCGTCAGGAGTGAGTTGCACCGTACCCGGTAGCGTTGAAGAGGTAAGTATGCTGTGACTATGCCCCAGGATCTTCTCTTGAAGCTGATATGCCATACGATTGCTTTCGTTGGCGACCTTGAAGATGCCCTTCTCCAGCTGTGACTTTTGATCGGCACTTAAAAGATCGTACTCCGGACCTTTATACACCTCGATGTAATCACCCTCCAGGTTTTCCTGTGGATATTCCGGTACATTCTTAGTGCTTTGTTTCCCGGCTTTACCGGTTTCCAAACTATCACCCTTTTTGAGCATGGCCCTTGCGGTTACCGGCTTATACCACGACCTGCTTCCCAGCACTTCAGGGGTATCGAATCCGCCCTTCACGGCCAGGTAGGCGCGATATCCTTTGACCAACCTACCGAACTTCAGGTGCTGACCTGCCTTTGCTGTATATACCGTATTGTTCTGTAACGCTTCGCCATCCAGTTCAGGAGACAACATGGCACCGCAAATAGCGAAATCACATTCCTTATCAAATTCAAGCTCAGGTCCCGTCATGGTGATCTCCATCACCGCAGCCCCTGCCTTATTGCCTAACAAAAGATTAGCCACACGGGCTGCCCGGGGATCCATGGCACCACTTACCGGCACTCCCTTGTCTCTGAGACCAAACCGCCCCTCGTCCTGAAGGGTCGTAAACAAACCTGGATTAAGCACTTTGATCATCTAACTCTAGGGTTTTAATTTGAAATACTCCTGAGTCTACCTGTATGGTAAACAACTCGTGCATGTCTTTATCAATAGCGTAAAAACGGATCTTATCGCCTACGGAGATCCCACAGGGCGGGTCATTTTCTGCATTAAAGATCTTTATGGGCGAATTCCCGATGATGTTCCAGCCACCAGGGGATTCCTGCGGATAGATCCCGGTTTGTTTTCCGCCTATACCTACCGATCCTGCGGCCACTTTTGGCCTGGGACTTTCCCGCCTCGGGAAGTGCAATGCTTCCGGCAATCCTCCCAGGTACATAAACCCCGGTAAAAAGCCTATGGCATACACCGTATAGGTCGCCTGCGTATGCCCCTCGATAATAGCTTCAGGTGAAGTACCCGAGGCTTGGGCGATCTCCTCCAGATCCTGACAAAAAGGTGCTTCATAGCACACGGGAATGTTCCATAGCTTTCGTTTCTTAGCAGAATTCCCACTTTTCTCATCATAGAGCTTGCGAAGCCCGGCAGTAAGATCCTCAGCTTCCATAGGCTCCCTGCTTATAAGGGTGAGCGAATTATAGGCCGGTACCCGCTCTAAGGTGGGCATCGCTTCAGCAATACGCCGACTGAAAGCCATGATATCGGTAAGAATGTTTTCACTGATCTCCTCCGGCCACTCTATTAACAGGGCTCTTTCTCCAAACGGACGGTATTTTAATTCAAAGTTCTGCAAGTGTCAATAGTTTAGGTGCATTTTTAAATATTCGAGATTCGCCACGGCATTGGCCGTATCTGAATGCATACAAATGGTATCGGCTTTCAGGGGCTTCATATGTCCTTCTACGGTGGTTACCCATCCGCGCAGGATCTCCTGCACATGAGCGAGCACCTTTTTATTCTCGGTGATCAGGGCTTCGGGGTCCCGGCGACTTACCAGGGTAAGATCATCGTTATAATTGCGATCGCCAAAAGCTTCTACTGCCACCTTAAAGCCTGTTTCCAATGCCATTCGCTCCAATACCGAATCAAAGGGAACGTACAAAAGGGTATTTGCCTTGTAAGGCTCCAGTACCTCCAGATAATTACGGGCAAGAGATTCATTTACCGCCAGGTCGTTGTATAATGCACCGTGCGCCTTGATATGGTGAAGGTCTTCCGTATGCCCCCCAAGTACCTCAACGAAATCGTCGAGCTGCTGTTTCAGATTCGACTTAAAGGCCTCATCTTCCATCTTAAGGGAAACCCGACCAAAATGTTCCCGATCGGGATATGAAGGGTGCGCTCCAATGGCGACCCCGAATTTACGTGCCAATTCGACCACTCTCTTCATCGTAGCCTTATCGCCGGCATGCCCTCCACAGGCAATATTACAAGAATGTATGAGCGGCATAAGCGTGGCTTCATTGTCCAAACCTTCGCCCAGATCGCAGTTGATATTAACAGGGGGGTGCATCAAAACAGTTCAAAAACTTTTAATACGCTTTTTACGCCTAAAAAGACCGCAAAAACGACAATAATAAAGGTAAGGATATTTTGAAGGAATGTGTTACGGTATTTTCCCAAGACCTGCGGTCTATTTACGACCCAAAAAAGAAATATGGCGATCACAGGCAAGAGAATGCCATTAGCCACCTGTGCGAACTTTATGAGTTCTATGGGTTTTATATGGAAGGTTTGTACCAATAGCCCGATACCCAATACCAAAAGCCATACCGCACGAAACCGCGGACCTTTAAGCGAGTCTTTCCACCCGAAACAGCTCCTGGCCACATAGGCCGCAGCCAGCGGTGCTGTTACTGCCGAGGTAATACCTGCAGCAAACAATCCCAGACCAAGAAAATAACGGGCCATCGGACCATACAGGGGTTCCAGGCCTTCAGCAAGGGCTACTACGGTAGTTACCTCTCCCGAATTTATGGTAGCAGCCGAGATCATGATACTCATAGAAACCAATCCGCCAAGCACAATAGACACCACCGTATCTATTCTTGATGCTTTAAGGTCTTCTTCCCGCTTCCAGCGCTCTTTGACCAGGGAAGCGTGTAAAAACAAATTATAGGGCACCACCGTGGTTCCTACCAATGCGGCCACCATGAGCAAATTGCTGCTATCTGCCCGCGGAATAAAGAGTCCGCGTAGTACCTCAACGAGATCCGGGCCTGTAAGGATGGCGGTAACGATAAACGAAATACTCATAAGGAGCACCAGGAAGAGTAAGCTCCTCTCGAGAATGCGATAACTTCCCGAGAACAATACGGCGGTGGCGATACCTCCGATCACCCACGGATAAGCAGACAGGTATTGGCTGCCAAATATAGCTTCGAGTCCGAGAATGGCCCCACTGATATTACCACCTTCATAGGCCGAATTTCCTACGATGATCGCCGTGATGATAAGCAACATAGCCATAACCCGCATGTAGAGATTGGGGATGTTCTCGTAGATCACCTGAGACAGTCCCTTTTGTGTAATGATACCCACCCGACTTGCCATTTCCTGAAGGATGATGGTAGCGATCACCGAGACCAGCATGGCCCATAGCAAACTGTATCCGAATCCGGCACCGGCCAGGGTACATACCGTTACCGTACCGGGCCCAATAAAAGCTGCGGCTACAAGGGTTCCGGGACCTATGTTCTTAAAGATATGCTTCATGAACCGGCTTTTGCTAGTGCATAAATGGCAAAGGTTCCCAGCCAGTGGGTCCCCTCATAGTTCTCGTCGACCACAGAAGGTAGCGAATAGGCAATATGGGCTGCGGCCACCTCCCTGAGGTGGGCGTATTCCGGCAAGGTCTCAGCGATCCCATAAAGACACCAGGCCCTGCTGAAGTTCACCCCATCGAGGTGCACGAGTTTTCCATCAGAGCGATCGCCTACCCTCCCCGGTTCCAGGGTATAGTTTTTATCGGATAATTGCGGTAAGAAGGCCTTTAACCAGGTCCGGTATGCTTCTTCAGGAAGTACCCGACGCATGAGATCGGCTTCTTCCAGGCAGGGTGACAGGAAATCGCTTCCACCGGGTTCCCAGGATATGGGACAGTTCGTATCTTTCAGGTAATACTCCCCGGCCTTGTCTTGTATGAGTGCAAGGAGTGCTTCGTTGCCTGTAGTTTGAGCATAATCCCACGCAAAGGCGAGTCCGAATGCCGTATTGGGATGTTCCCCAACCCGGATCGGATACAGCAGTTTAGGCAAAAACCTTTGATACCCCTCAACAATAACAGCCGTTAAAGGTTGCAGGTTGGCTTCCAGCTCCCTGGCCAGAGGGTCGTTCCAGGTGTGCAGTTCTTCGGCAAGTTTGAGTAACCAGGCCCATCCGTAGGTACGCTCGTAATTGGCATTTCCTTCCATTTCAAAATAGGCCACCTCTGCCTGTATATGTTCTTTGGAGATATTCTCCAGTAAGCGACTACGAATCTCCGCTTCACCTTCAAGTCCGGGAAATTCCTTTAGCAAACGCACCAGACTCCAATGCCCGTGTACCGACGAATGCCAGTCAAAACAGCCGTAAAAGGCCGGATGCAGTTGCCTGGGAGCGCGTAATTGTGTTGAATCGTTCAGGGTTTGTCCCAATTTGTTGGGATATTCTGTTTGCATGCACTGCAGGGGGAGTTGCGACAAACGGTTCGCTTCGTCAAGACTGAGCTCTGCTACCGGTACCTTGGTCTCCACTGGTGTCGCTTCAGAAACAGGATCTTGCTTTTTCTGTATACATGACACTGTGAATAAAATAACCAATACGAGTAGCGACAGGGTTTTGATCTTCATCATAAGTGAAAGGCTTAGCGGTTAAAGTCCACAGGAACAAGAGACCATACCCCGGGGTATTCCCAAAGCTATGGTGATCGGTTTCAAATGTTCCAACTACCAAAATACTGTTTTTAACAGGAAACAGAAAACCACGTACAGGAATAGTAAGAACTTTCTTTGTATTTTGCTCAGGAATAAATCCGCAACACCACCCATGAGACTGACAAAAACATACATACTCACCGGGATCGTCCTTGCTCAATTTCTGAGTACTTCGATGTGGTTTGCCACCGTTATCAGCATACAGCTACTCACCCTGCTGACCCCCAAGCTCCCGACCACATATTTGCTTTTCCCTTTAGCCCTTGGGCCGGGATCAGACTCTTCTTTGCCCTAAGAACAAGGATCTCAAAAGGGAGGACTTCCCTCAAAGGCAATGCTTAAGTATACTTCAATCCTTTAGTATTTAGAGAAACTCACCTTTATTAAGTGATTGATTTTCAGTATATTTCAACTTCGAACCCCTGCTTAAGCCATCGTTTTGCTGTTCATTCCAGTATTTTCTGAATAGCGGTACTCCCCTTCTTCCATGATAAGACGGTTCATATGCTCCAGATCCTTCCGGTTATTTAGCCCTCATAATTCAATGACTCGTAACCATTAATTGTGTCGCCAAATACATAACACATTAACACGAATACCAACCAAAAACAACCCATATGAAAATGCTAATCAGATGTACTTCACTGGCAGTAGCTCTTCTATTTATTACAACCCTTTCTTCCTGTGAGGTGATCAAACTCAAGGTAGATGCCGCAAGACTCATCGCAGATGGGGAAACAGAAGATTTTAATGACTATGCAACATTCGAGGATCAGGATAATGCCGGCTCCTTAGAATCCTACCTCGCCACCGTTAAAAAAGGAAGGGTGATCACATGGAAAGGGGTTTCCACATCCAAAGGCTATAAAGTGAATATCACCAAGGTCATGTACGAAGAGGGAACCAATCCGTTTCCCGACTCACTGGAAGTCATCAATTACAAGGGAAGCTGGAAAGGAAAACTCAAAAAGGTCGTTAAGGTGAAACCGGTTCGGGTAACCACCGGCGGAGAGGATTGTAAGTACAGCCTCCATTTTACCATTTCACAAGATGGAAAAACCATAACGCAACCCTTAGTGATCGATCCTAAATTACGTATCATGCAATAAGGGTACAGACCATTTCCGAGATGAAATATGTATGTGTTTTCACGATCCGATCGCTCTGCAAAAGCGTTCTTCTGATCTTCCTGTTCTTACTTTCCGTACCTCATTGTTTCGGACAAGAAGACAGATCCCTTGACGGTATGAAGAAGGAATATCTGAAGAAAGACCGCACTTCAAAAGCGCAGTATGAGCTATTAAAAAGTATCATCGAGGAATCTCCCAACATTCATGAAAAACTACAATGGGCAGATACGCTAATGAAGTTTGCCATAGTTGAAAAGAACCCCAAATATAAGATCCTCGCCCATATGAGTAAGGCTTGGGCTTATAGTGATCTTGGAAAACATTACCTGGATATTAAAGAGACTCTGAGCGCTATGGAAATTTCAGATAGTATCGGAGAAAATTCAGGAAGTATCTATAATCATCTGGCAGGGATCTATCAAAAAGTGAGTGATACCGGTGAGGCCATTAAATATTATCACAAATCAATATCCCTTTATGAAAAAGCAGATACTATAAACTATCCTCAATTGGTAAGCAGCTATTACAATTACAGTGATTTCTTTTTAAAAATGAATATGCTGGATTCTGCCTACCTGTATCTGGAAAAGGCCATGGAGGCTACAAAAAAAACATCCCCGGAACTTTCGTCCTTTATAACCCCATTTCTTGAAGGAAATCTGGGGGTCTATTATTTAAAGCAAGGGCAATACAGTAAAGCCGTTCCTCTGATCGAAAAAAGCGCTGAGGAAATCATAGCTACAAATCCTGATGGCGCTGTAGAATATTACAATTACCTCACCAATATGGCTCAGGAACAGGGTGACATGAAACAGGCTCTTAACTATGCTAACAGAGCCATGGAAATAGCTGAAGCAACCAATGCCACCTCCAAGCTGGCAGATACACATCTCAACCTGTATGAAATCGAGAAGACCAAGGGAAATGCCACAAAAGCCCTCGAACATTATATTATTCATCAGGAGTACAAAGACAGTCTGCTTAACCTGAGTTCCATCCAGGAGATGTATAATATGAATAAGAATTACGAGGTAGCCAGTGTTCAAAAGGAGGTTGACCTGATGGAAAAAGAAGCGGAAATACAGGAGCTACGTGCCTACCGCTCAAAGATCATTAGTTTTATTGCTGCAGGAGCCGTTATCCTTTTATTGTTATTGATATTCGGATTGTTCAACCGGTTTAAATACATTCGGAAAACCAGCAGGATCATCGAACAGGAAAAAGAGCGTTCAGACCAACTCCTCAGAAATATTCTCCCCGATGAAACGGCCACAGAACTCAAGATCAACGGTAAGGTAAAGGCCAAACAGTTTGAATCGGTATCGGTACTCTTTGCCGACTTTTGCGGGTTCACGAAATTCTCTGCCAGTATGGAACCCCAGGCATTGGTAGAACGGGTCGATCACTACTTCTCCCAATTTGACAAGATCATGGAAACCTACCAATTGGAAAAGATAAAAACCATTGGTGATGCTTACATGTGTGCCGGCGGACTCCCATTTGCACGGCAGGATCATGCAGAACGGCTGGTGAAGGCAGCCTTCGATATGCTTGAGGTGGTTAAAAAAGTGAAAAATGAGGATCCCAACGACCCTACCCGTTTTGACATCAGAATTGGCATTAATACGGGCCCTGTGGTGGCCGGAGTCGTGGGTACCAAAAAGTTCGTTTACGACATCTGGGGCGATACGGTGAATATCGCCTCAAGGATGGAAACGAACTCCGAAGCCGGACAGATCAATGTTTCTGAAAACACCTACCAACTTATAAAAGATACCTTCGAATGCTCCTATCGCGGTATGGTCGATGTCAAACACAAAGGGATGATGAAGATGTACTTTGTGAATCCCATATCTGAAGCCTTCTGAGGACCGGGTAACAAAAGACATGCTTGCCCGTAATTCTCAGTTTCTCTTCCATTACGATCCATTGATTCCAAGCCGTGTCGGTGGATCATATAAAGCGAAGCACCACAAACCATACCTGTTTGCTCCGGGCGGTAAGGTGATCAGGCTTGACGTTGAAGTAATCATTTACATCGAAATAAGCATGCTATAAACATTTCCTGTTTTGTAAGTAGCTGATTTTACGTATCTTAACATGAATTTTCTAACTAATTTGGATATTTCTCCCCCACTTTTCTTCCCACCTCCTGCCATTGCCTTGGTGTACACTACAATTCAAAAACCTATACATTATGAAAAATCGTATGATGAGCAACCGCTACTTTTGGATGCTTCTTTTTTGTCTTACCCTGGGAACAAACGTTTTAATGGCCCAAGCCACAGAAACAGTAACCTTGTATGTGGATACCGACCGGCTCCAAAACAATACTCCTGCAAATGAAGTAAACAACTATTGTAATTTCGGACAGGATCCTTCGATCTCCAATGAGGATTATCTCATTGAGGTTAATGTGGGAGATGTAGTGAACTGGAGAGGGGTTGCCAATAATGGTGTTGATATTGTAAACATCGAAAAGATCATTGTTCAGGGAGGTCCTAATCCGTTTCCCGCAGATCGGGACGAACTTGATGGAGGTGGTGACGGGGGTAGAGTAGTAAGCGTACAAATGGCGCGTGCTACCGGAAATGAAACCTGTAAATACATGGTGAAGTTTTCTATCCAAAGAGGCGATGCCCCTGTAGCCAGAATCTTTGATATTGATCCGCGTCTACGGGTGATGCAGGAATAGTTCACGTTGATGAAAACATTGCTTCCTCATTCCATAAAAACGCTTATTACCGTAATGACCTTCGTTATTGCGGGTGGACTAACCGTGACAAAGGTTTCTGCCCAAGGTAAAGTGGAAGTTGATTCGCTGCTGAATGCCTACTACGGAGGTAAGCAAAATACAGAGGAACGTATTCAAACACTTTTAGAGCTGAGTTATAATGGCATTATCCCTCCGGAAGACCGTCTGAAATACGCAGACTCCCTGATCCAAATGGGAAAGAAATTTGGATTGCCAAAAAGAGTCTTCAATGGTTATATGAATAAGTCGTACGCCTATTACGATATGAGCGACTTTGAGGGGAATATCAGGGAAAGTCTTATTGCCTTGGAACTAGCCGACAGTCTGAATAACGGATATCAGGGAGCACTTTACGATAACCTGGCCTACACTTACAGTAAAGTGAATAACCCTACGGAAGCAGAACGTTACTTTAGAAAAGCTCTTGAACTTCATCTAAACCAGGAAGAAAAAGATTATGAACATTTGGGGAAATCCTACTTCAACATCAGTGATTTCTACCTCAGGCAAAATAAATTAGATTCTGCCATTAATTACCTTAACCTGGCAGAATCCACATTTGCTAAATTAGGTCCTTCTCCTTATGACTCCATTAGAGATGGTAAGGCTACCCAGATATGTTTGTTAGCCAACCTTGGGGTTTATCATTTCAAAAAGGGAGACTATGATAAGGCTCGCCCACTTATAGAACAGGGAGCACAAGGGTTCCAAGTTATCTGGCCCGAAGCTTCCCTTGAATACTACAACTACCTTATCGATCTGGCCCAGGAACAAAAAAACTATAAACAGGCAGAAAGCTATGCCAAACGGGCTGCCGAGATCGGGAAGAACACTCGAACAAATACCGAGTTGGCCAAGGTCTATCTCAATCTCTACGAGTTGGAACTTCAGAAAAAGGACTATAAAACTGCCCTGGAGTATTACCAGACCCACCGGGCTTATTACGACAGTGCCATTAATCTGCCTACCATTCAACGCATGTCGAACATGCGAAATGCGTTCGAGATGGCCAACAAACAAAAAGAGGTCGACTTGATGGCCAAGGAAGCCGAGATCCAGCAACTTCAGGCCAAACGACAACGAACCATAAGCTATATTTCTGTAGGATTGGTAGTTTTACTGGGGCTGCTCATCTTCGGACTTTTCAATCGGATGAAATATGTGCGCAAGACCAGCAGGATCATCGAGATCGAAAAGAACAGGTCTGATAAGCTGTTAAGGAATATCCTCCCCGATGAGACCGCTTCAGAGTTAAAGAACTACGGAAAGGTTAAGGCCAAACAATTTGAATCGGTGACCGTGCTCTTTGCCGATTTCCAGGGATTCACCAAATACTCAGAGAACATGGATCCGGAAGAACTGGTGAACAGGGTCGACTTTTATTTTTCAAAGTTCGACGAGATCATGGAGCGCTTCGACCTGGAAAAGATCAAAACCATGGGCGATGCCTATATGTGTGCCGGCGGACTCCCCTTTCCTACCGAAGATCACGCAACCCGAATGATCATGGCAGCCTTTGAGATCATTGACTTCGTAGAACAGGTAAAGAATGAAAACCCCGACGACCCGACGCGTTTTCGCATCAGGGTGGGGATCAATACCGGACCGGTGGTTGCCGGAGTGGTGGGTACCAAAAAGTTCGTTTACGATATCTGGGGCGATACCGTAAATATCGCTGCACGAATGGAATCGAATTCCATCCCGGGCCATATCAATATTTCTGAGAACACCTATCATCTTATCAAAGACCGCTTCGATTGCACCTACCGCGGTGAGGTTGATGTGAAGAACAAAGGGATGATGCGTATGTATTACGTAAATCCGATCAACAGCTCACAGCGAAACGAGGTGATCAGGGAAATGAGCATTTCTCAAACCAGTTAATCACGGTCCGCACAATTGGCCCTTGCCATAATTAATCCTTATTTTAGCCGGATACTACCATTTATAAATCCGTTTTATGACCCGGTTCTTAAGCACTGTCTTCACACTTATCCTCCCCTTTTTATCATTCTCACAAACCATCACGGAAGAGATCGGTGAAGAGATCGACAGGCGCGTTTCTGAGAAGATCAATCCCTCGTTGATCATTGGTATCCTCCATGAAGATGGCCACCGGACGTATCACGGATACGGGACTTACCGCAACGATATGGAAATAACACCCGATAGCGCTACACACTACGAGATCGGTTCGGTAACAAAGACCTTTACCGCTACCCTGGCCAACAGCTATTTCACCCAACAAGAAGCCAAGACCCTTGACTTGTTCTTTCCAGGGATCGCAGAGAAAAACACCCGTTTAAAATATATCAACATCCAACAGCTCAAGCACCATATAAGTGGTATCCCCAGGCTCTCCGATCGTTTTGCGCCCAACAACTGGTCGGATCCGTTCAAAGGCTATGGCGATGAACAACTGCACAATGAATTGTTAACGGTAGTGCCGGATACCACCGCCAAGTGGTCCTATTCCAACTTTGGATATGCCATTCTGGGCAAAGCCCTGGAAAAACAGACCGGGAAAGACTTTGATATGCTCATTGCTGAGATCGCCCTCCAGGCCGGAATGCCAAATACCTATACGGCTCATGGCCCCGGGATCGATAGTATCATGGCAGTGCCAACCAACCTGGGAACCACCAATAGCTTCTGGCATTTTGAAGGACCCAGCAGGTATGCAGGGGGAGTGATAAGTACCGCTTCCGACCTGCTCAATTACCTGGAATATCAAATAGCCCAAAATGACTTGTTTGGCCGCTATCCGGTAACAGGGGCATACCCAACGGGCATCAATACCCTGGGAAAAAACCAATTATCGTATAAAGAAGGATGGTTCGTTTACGAGCCTGATGAATACACCCAGATCCTCTTTCACAATGGCGGTACAGGAGGATATACCTCCTTTTTGGGATATAATAAACGTACACGTACCGGGGTCGTAGCCCTTTCAAATTCGGTGACCCTGGCAGACGATATCGCTCTTAAGATCCTCTACCCGGGATTTGAATTAAAATCACCCGAGCGTACGATCGCCTTTGAATTGGCAGCCATGATCGATGCCGGGAATAGCGACAAGCTATTAGAGCGCTATCAGACCCTCAAACAAGCGAAGTATCCGAATAACCTCGTAAATATCTACTGGCTGGAGCGCTTTCATTATGGCGAAAAACATTACGAGATAAGCGATAAGCTCAGCACCATCATGCTGCTGGAGCTCCCGGACGACTGGGAGGTGTTGCACATCAAAGGACAAAACCTCGAAAAGCTAGGGAACTATTTTGATGCCAAGCTTATGTACGAATCGGCCCTGGAACTCAATCCCAAACGCATGGATATCAAAGACAGTATTGCCCGATGTGAAGCGAAGTTGAAAGAATAAGTGGTGAGTTGGGAGTCGTGAATGGTGAATGGTGAATGGTGAATGGTGAATGGTGAATGGTGAATGATGATTTGTGAATAGTGAATAGTGAATTATGAATGCAAAACTTCCTTATACTCTTTTTCTCTTTATATTCTTGTTGATCACGGCCAAGTCCACTGCCCAGGAGACACCTGCAGAGGGCATGGCGTCTTATTACAGTGACACCCTTGAAGGCCGGAGTACAGCAAGCGGGGAACCTTATCAAATGGCATTGTTTACAGCTGCCCATCGCACCTTGCCCTTTAACACCAGGGTCAAAGTAACCAATCTCAGTAATCTCAAAACCGTTATCGTTCGTATCAACGACCGCGGCCCTTTTGTAAAAGGCAGGATCATCGATGTATCACGTGCCGTCGCAGAGGTGCTCGGGATCATTGAAAAAGGGGTTGTAAACGTGAGGATCGAAGTGGTTGAGGATTAAGTGCTTCCTGAATCCAACCTACCCCAACCACCCCTCTCTGTCAAGGCTGCGGTATTGTATAGCTTCTGCTATATGGTGGGTAGCCAGCCTTTCTTCCCCTTCCAGATCGGCGATGGTACGGGACACCTTTAGAATACGGTCATAAGCCCTGGCTGAAAGTTTGAGTCGGTCCATCGCCTGTTTTAGCAGCGCCAGAGAAGCGTCGTCCATGGCACAAAATTCACGAATATTACGGGTGGTCATCTGCGCGTTGTAATGCACATCCTTAAAGTCTGAGAATCGCACCTCCTGTATCTTCCGGGCTTTGCATACCCTCTTGCGAATACTGGCTGAAGCCTCTCCCTTTGCCCTCTTGGAAAGCTCTTCGAAAGGCACGGGATTCACCTCGATATGAATATCGATACGATCCAATAGGGGTCCGCTGATCTTACTCAGGTAACGTTGCATTTCGGCAGGGGTATTCGTTACAGGGGAAGTACCATCGTTAAAATACCCTCCAGGACTCGGATTCATACTGGCTACCAGCATAAAACTACTGGGATAATTTACGGTAAACCTGGCCCGGGAAATGGTGACTTCCCGGTCTTCAAGAGGCTGACGCATGACTTCGAGTACATCCCTTTTAAACTCCGGTAACTCATCAAGAAACAATACCCCATTATGAGAAAGGGAGATCTCTCCGGGTTGGGGATAGCTCCCACCTCCTACTAAGGCTACATTGCTAATGGTATGGTGCGGACTCCGGAAGGGTCGCTGCACCACAAGGCCCTTTCCCTCAACCTTACCAGCCACAGAATGGATCTTGGTGGTTTCCAGGGATTCTTTGAGACTCATGGGTGGTAGTATGGATGGTAATCGTTTTGCCAGCATGGTCTTGCCGGAACCCGGCGGACCGATAAGAATGATATTATGCCCACCGGCAGCGGCGATCTCCATACACCGCTTTATACTTTCTTGTCCGCGAACATCGCTAAAATCCATTTCCGGAAACTCCAGTTGCTCTCCGAACAAGGCCTCCATATCAAGTTTGACGGGTTCGGCAACTGCTTGTCCGGATAAAATATCGATCACCTCCGTAATGTGGTCGAGTCCGTAAACCTGTAACCCTTCGACCACAGCGGCCTCTTCGGCATTGGCCTTCGGAAGGATGAGTCCTTTGAACCCTTCATCCCTGGCCTTGACCGCCATAGGCAATACACCATGAACGGGCTGCAAACCGCCATCTAAGGACAATTCGCCCATGATCACAAAATCGTCCAATTCAGAAGGGATGGCGATCTTACCAGCAGAGATCAAAATACCCAGCGCAATAGGCAGGTCATACGCTGAACCCTCTTTACGCATATCTGCAGGTGCCATATTAATGGTGATGCGCTTTCCCGGTACCCGGTAGCCATTATTGGAAAGCGCAGCCGCGATCCTGTAATTACTCTCCCTGATCGCATTATCCGGTAATCCAACCAAGTGATACCCCACGCCGGGACCAATATGTACTTCGATGGTGATCACGGTAGCTTCTATCCCGAAAATTGCACTGCCATATACCTTTGTAAGCATCCCTAAACTTTTTCTAAATATATAGATTATTTTCTACATCATAAATATTGGGACCACATTCATTGCCCAAGATCTTAACATAAAACCTCCCTAACTCCTTGATAACCTGTTGACAACCTGTTCAAAACCCAAAATTCCGGGATTTCATTTAACAGAATTCCCCTACAATTAGGCCTTGACACCTTTTGTTTAACCTTACTCCCTATTAATTTTAGCTTTAAGTCGTACGTAAAGGTTAGGATTTGAAACTATTTGAAAGAATTTTACTGCTTAATAAAATGTTACTAACCTCTTCTTTTTCAGTTACTTACAACTAAAATCCTGTTCTATATTTGAATATCCTTTCAGGACGATATCAACATTACACCTAACCAAAACAAAGACTATTATGATAAACAAAGAGCTGGACCTTTACATTCAACTCATCATGAAGAAGTTGGTTCTTGAAACCCAGGGAGAGGTCTCGAACAGGCATTATTGCGATCCATTTAAGATGCGGGTGCATCTACAGGGTATCCTGGGCCACAATTACCGCAGTGAACAATACCATAATGCCATCGAGTATATAAACCGCCATCAATATGCTCGTTACGGAGGCATGTACCTCACTGAAAAAGGCGCCCAATATGTAGACCGGCTTATGAGTTTGCAGCAACGCCGGATCACCTTATCGTCCATGCGACGTAAAACGCAGGAACCTGTTCTGGTCCCTGTGGCTTGATCACAACAAACGAATCGCTAGATCAGGGAACACTACTCCCACTTACTACTATTCGCCCTTCCGGAAACATTCGGAAGGGCTTTTTATTATTCCTGCATAACAAAGGAAACCAATTATAAACCGTACCTTTAAGATATTCAACACATTAAATTGCCGGCATATGAATATATCAAAACGATTGTATTTCATGGCAGGCGGTATTCTCTTCATACTGCTCATTCCGTTTGTGGCCATGCAATTCACCACTGAAGTACAATGGAGTTCAGCCGATTTTCTGGTTATGGGCTCCCTGTTACTCTTCCTTGTCATTGGCCTTGAAACGATTTTGAGACTAGTGCGAGGCAAAGGGACACGTACCCTGCTTATTACCACGTTGCTGCTCGTGTTCCTGCTTGTATGGGCAGAACTCGCTGTAGGGGTTTTTAATACGCCTTTTGCAGGAAGTTAATTAAATACCTGTCCCCTTTACGCTCTTTACGCTTTATTCTTGGTTCTGTGGAACGGTTATGCCAACCTTCGCTAAAGCTTTGGAGGGTGATACGGTTACGCCGATACGTAGGTACGAAAAATCAAAATCCACCTTTACCCTTCAACAGATCGCCGCGCTCAGATAATTCGCTCGCAAAGACAGTGATGCAGTGACGCAGTGAAACAGTGACACGGTTATGCGGTTATGCGGTTATGCGGTTATGCGGTTATGCGGTTATGCGGTTATGCGGGAATTTAGCTCTTACAACACCCTAATTCAAAATTTATAATCTATAATTCATCATCTTCATCCTCCTTTACCCCTTTACCTCAAAAAAAAGCCCCGCAAAACTGCAGGGCTCTTTTTACATTAGTTACCTTATGTTCTAGTTCCAGAAGATCGCGTATAAAGCGACCAGGATCACCATAACGGCAAAGGCTCCGATATTGAAGACCGGATCGGTCTTGAACAGGGATTTTGACAATGGAATTCCATGCTCATCATCCTTACCTTTATTCTCCTTCAAACTCACTACAGCGATAATGATCATGGTCAAAATGGCCGTAAGCCCCATTTGATTCAGGAATGGCAGTTCGAGGAATAGCGGACTGTCTGACCAGCCGTTGGGTGCTACCTTAAAGTACATAGCGATCGGGATCGATGCCAGTGCCCCCACAATAGCTCCTTTGTTGGTAGCCTTCTTCCAGAAAAGTCCGAGGATAAATACGGCCAGGATACCCGGACTCACAATTCCGGTATACTCCTGTATGTACTGAAATGCCTGCCCAAGCCCGGCAAGCATAGGCGCGATCAAACACGCTATGACCAGGGCTACTGCTGCCGAGATTCGTCCTACCTTAACGGTAGTATTATCACTTGCGTTCTTATTGATATACGGCTTATAAATGTCCATGGTAAAGATGGTAGAGGTTGAATTAAGCATCGATGCCAACGAAGATACGATAGCTGCTGCCAGTGCTGCAAAAGCGATCCCTTTAAGTCCGACAGGCAGGAACTGTAACAACCACGGATAGGCCTTGTCAGGCTGCTCCAGCGAAGGCAGGTTCACCATGGCCGATTCGCCAAGGCTGGCCATGATCTCCGGATCGTTCACCATCACATAGGCGGCAATACCCGGAATAACCACGATAAGCGGAATGAGTAATTTAAGGAAGGCTGCAAGCAGGATACCTCGCTGTGATTCTTTCAAAGATTTGGCAGCAAGGGTACGCTGAATGATGTACTGGTTGAATCCCCAGTAATAGATATTTGCTACCCACATTCCACCAACAAGCACCCATATTCCGGGAAGGTTAGCAAACTCCGGATTCGATTTATCCAGGATCATCGCAAAATTATCAGGTACACGCTCATAAATGATCTCAAATCCGCGCATAATTCCTTCACCTCCCGATACGGTAGAAAGTGCCAGATAGGTGGTTACCAATCCGCCAAGGATCAAAAAGATCACCTGGATCACATCGGTCCACGCCACCGCCGACAATCCGCCATAAAGCGAATAAGCCGCTGCAAACAACGCCAGTCCGATCACCCCGTAGATCATCGGGATCCCCATAATGGTTTCCATGGCAAGGGCTCCGAGATACAAAACAGAGGTGAGGTTAACGAAAATATAGAGGCCGATCCAGAATACGGCAAGGATGGTCTTCAGATTGGTTGAATACCGTTGTTCTACAAATTCCGGAATGGTATACAGCTCCTTCTTAATAAAGATCGGCAGGAAGAATTTCCCGACGATAAGTAGGGTTAGGGCTGCCATCCACTCGTAAGAGGCGATAGCAAGGCCAACGGCAAAGCCCGATCCGGACATCCCGATAAATTGTTCTGCCGAGATGTTCGCGGCGATAAGGGAGGCTCCGATAGCCCACCATGGGAGAGATTTACTCGCAAGGAAGTAATCTTCTGCGTTACGCTGATGTCCTTTTTTGGTCCTGGACACCCAAAGCCCCACGAAGAGGATCATTGCAGCGTAAGCAATAAACACCGCATAGTCCAGAGTACTAAAAGATGAGGTCATAGTAGTTAGTAGTTATAAGTTATTAGTTAGATAGTTATTGGTTATGGATAAGCAGCTGATGATAGTGCATACCACTGCGCTTCAAAAAATTAAATTTACACAATACCCCAAAAGGGGCAGCTGATATTTATCAAAAAAACATTGGCCGGTTCAAGGCGCATCAATAGCCTGCAACCTTTACACACTGATTACCAGCCACATGATACCCTTTTTATTTCTTCAAAATAGTGAATTCGATCTGTGAATTGTTGTACACCTTATGGGTCTGTGCTTTAAAATCTTCTTCCTCAGCCTCAAAGATATTGTCTACCCAGGTTTGCGGATTCCTGTCGATGTAAGGGAACATGGTACTTTGCACCTGCACCTGGATCTTATGCCCTTTCTTAAAGGTGTGATATACATCCTGCAGTTTGATATTCACCTTTGCTTCCTTATTTGGCGCAAAGGGCTCCGGTTTTTCAAAACTATTTCTAAAGCGTCCGCGCATAACCTCTGAGCGCACCATCATATGATAGTTGCTCATTTTGAGGTGGTCCTGGGTTTCAGGAAAATCTTCGGCATCACCCGGCCATACATCAATAAGCTTAACAGCCCAGTCGGCATCTTGCCCTGTGGTAGACACTACCAATTTTGCCAGGATATCGCCTGCCAGGGTAACATCTTCTTCAAGCACTTCAGTCTCAAATACCAGCACATCGGGCCTGCGTGCCGCAAAACGCTGATCGTCGGTCATGAATTTTCTTGGGGTGAACACCATCTTGATATCCTCTGAATATGGCACCGGCTTAGCGGGGTCACTAATAAATTCCTTATGATCATATACCATGGGAGCAATTTCGGTAAGGGCTCCGGTGTGGTGGAGAAAATAAGATCGTTTCTCTGCTGTCTTGGGTGGCCATGATTCAAATGTTCCCCAGGCATTGCTACCTGTATTGAACACATAGGCTTCCGGAAGTCCGGTATCTCCATTGGCATCACCTTTAAGGTAGTGGTTGAAGAACTTACGTTCTATTTCTCTTTGATAGAACCCGGAGATGCTGTCTCCAAAATACACATTTCCTACAGCCTGTCGCTCCCGATCTCTGGCCCAGTCACCGTGACTCCAGGGACCCATAACGATCGTATTGTAGTTATCGCTCCGTTTTTCAATATTCTTATAGGTTTCCAGCGGCCCGTACAGGTCTTCGGCATCGAACCAGCCACCTACGACCATCACCGCAGGTTCTATATCCTCCAGGTGCTGAATGATCCCTCTCGATCTCCAGAATTCGTCGTAATTGGGGTGCTCCTTGAGCTGTTGCCAGAACACATTATCTTCCTTATAGTAGGCATCGAGGTTAGAAAGCGGCCCCTCATCCATAAAGAACTGATACTGGTCTTTGGTTTTGATCTCCGGAAAGGAATACCACGATTCGGTGGTAGGGGTATCTTTCATATACCCAAAAACGGCCGTAGCCCTCCAGTAACTGAGCAGATAGGCTCCGTTATGGTGAAAATCGTCAAAGAAAAAATCGCCAATACACGCCTGAGGTGAAGCCGCTACCAAGTTAGGGTGCTTACTCAGCAAGGCATAGGTAGCATAGAATCCTGGATAGGATATCCCCCATACGCCAACCTTTCCGTTGTTGTTTTCAACATTATTCACCAACCATTCGATGGTATCATAGGTGTCTGAAGCCTCATCGACCTCCCCTTGTTTCTTTTCCGGGATATAGGCCCGCATATTGTCATAGACTCCTTCACTGTTCCAGCGACCGCGAACATCCTGGTATACGATAATATACCCTTCTTTCATAAGCGTTTCACTGGGGCCGATCTTTGTACGGAATACATCAGCTCCGTAAGGCCTGCAACTATAGGGAGTACGTTGCATGAGTATCGGGTATGGCTTACTGGTATCTTTTGGTGCATAAATGGTGGTATGCAATTTTATCCCGTCGCGCATCGGGATCATCACTTCTTTCTTGGTGTAGTGATCTCTGATCTTATAGTCCGATTCCTGGCAGCTTAACTGAAAAGAAAAAGCCAACAAGAACAGAAGTAGTGATAGTTTTCTCAAAACAATGGTTTTAATGGTTAATGGTTTTAATTTTCGTATCGTGTATGGTTTCGTATTCTAAGGATCTCTTCAGTGTATTCATCGACCCTGAAGCGGTTATCGGCCCTTTTCCCGATCACCCAGACAATGCGGTCCTGGGCATCACAAAGCAGCCACTGTCTTTCTTTATCGGCCATGGAATATTTCTCGTCTTTAAAGAACTTACTCAGTTTTTTACTCCCCTTCAAGCCAAAAGGCTCGAACCGGTCGCCCGGTTGCCATTTGCGGAGTTTAAGCGGATAACTCAGTTTTCCCTCATCGATATAGATCACATCCTTGCCGGTATGGGTAATGGCGTCTACTTGTTCAAAACTCAAGGTTACAGGCCCCAGGAAGCGGGTATTCTTTTTCCTGATCACATAGGCTGTTGCCTGGTCGTTCTCCAGGTCTTCCAGCTTTTGCAAGATCAGGTAATCCCTGTCGCGGAACAACCGGTGGGTAGCCGATAAGACCTTTTTCCCCGTTTGTCCGTGCAGCAAATGCTCTACATCCTGCCATTCGGTAAATCCGTATCGGTGGAAAAAGGCATAAAGATATGCCCCCGTGGGGTCCAGGTTCTTCAGGCTGGCCACAGGAATTTTTACGAGTCCGTCTTCTTTTCTGAACAAGGCCGACCGCATGGCATTCACGTGATCTTCGAGGATGGAGGCACTACCACTAAGGTATTCAAGGGTTTTATTGAAGTTCTGAATAAGGGTGGTGTTCAGGCCTTTGAGTCCGGGAATCACCTCGTGCCTGATCTTATTACGCAGGTATTTGGTATCCCTGTTACTGCTGTCTTCGACCCATTCCAGTTTTTTCTCGCGGGCGTAGGTTTCTATGGCTTCTCGGGAAAAAGGAAGCATAGGCCGCACCACATTACCATTAACCGAAGGTATCCCTGTGAGTCCGTCAAGTCCGGTACCTCTGCTCAGGTTGATCAAAAAGGTTTCCAGGTTATCGTCGGCATGGTGTCCGGTAAGCAGGTAGCGGTACCCATGGGTTTCTATAAGTTCGTAGAACCATGTATAGCGTAACTCTCGCGCAGCAACCTGTGTCGAGACACTGTTGGTTTGCGCATAGGTTTTGGTATCAAAGCGTTTGGTAAATACCGGAAGGTTCCATTTTTCGGAAAGGCTCTCCACAAAGCGGGCGTCACGTTCACTCTCTTCGCCGCGCAGCTGAAAATTACAATGTGCTATGGCCGTTTCGAATCCGCAAACCACCTTACACAAATAGGTGAGCACCACACTATCCAATCCGCCACTACTGGCCACCAATACGGGATCACGACCTAGAAAAGGAAAGTTACGGGCAATATGTTCTTTGAAGGTGTCCTCCACGATCAGGCTTTTAATGTTTTATCGATCCATTCCAATACCACGGTAAACAGCTTTTCCTTATCCAGGTCATTGTGCAGTTCGTGGTATCCTCCGGGAAAAAGTTCAAGATCGACATCCTGAAGTTCTTGTGCAAGTTCTTCTGTAGCGCGGTAACTGGTGATCAGATCGCCGGTACCGTGACACAAAAACACCGGAAGTTGCATTTCCTCCCCATGGGCTTGCATCCATAGGGCAGCCTCTAAGAACGGAAAAACGAAGTTTGGACTTACCTTATCGTGGTTAAACGGATCCTCGATGTACTTTCGCACTTCTTCAGGGTCTCTTGAAATATGCTCCGGATCGAGTCCGCTGGGTAAGGTTACCGATGGTAATACCGACCGCATTAGCTTTCCCATGGTCAATTTCCATGCCGGTGGAGCAAAAGCCATCTTAAGGAACGGACTCGTACTTATGACCCCCGCAAGATTGGGTTTACGCTTCATGGCATAACCCAATACGGCATTGCCACCCATACTATGGCCGTACATGAATACAGGAAGGTCCTGATGGGCTTCACGAACGAGGTTCAGGGTTTGATCGATGCTATCTAAAACCGCCTCATATCCCGGACAATGACCGCGTTTGCCTTCACTGCGCCCATGACCAAAATGATCGGTAGCATAAACCGCTATTCGCGTAGCGAGGAATTCAGGGATGATCGAAGAAGTATAGCGATCGCTATGCTCCCCCATACCATGCACCAGAACCACCACAGCCTTGGGATGCTCGGGTGTCCAGTACTTTCCAACAAGTCGTTTTTGATGGCAAATGAATTCGAAATCACCTTGATGCATAAGCGCTATTTACGTTAGGTGCATAAAGGTAAGAAAAGTTATAAGGTTATGGGGTTACGATGTGACGAGGTTACAAGGTTATGCCCTCCTTCGCTAAAGCTTTCTCCTTCACTTATCAGTTTCGGGGAACAAGTCGGAGGGTAAGGCCGTTAAACAAATTTGCGATTTTGCAGTTTTGCGTTTTTACGGTTAAACGGTGACGACCACCTTCGCTAAAGCTACGGTGGATGACACGGTGATCTGGTTATAGATTTAAGGGCTAAGAAATCAACAATTCAAAATTTATAATCCAAAATTTCCCTACTTCCCTCCTTACCTACTTACCTACTTCCCTACTCACTACTCCCTACTCACTACTCCCTACTCACTACTCCCCTCCAACACCTCTCTCATGGCCTTGGCCTTTACCAAGCACTCCTCGTATTCCTTATCCGGTGATGAGGCCGCGGTAATGGCGCTTCCCACTGAGAAAGACACATAGCGCTTTTCTTTATTATAGAGAATACTCCTGATGATCACATTAAGATCAAAATCTCCTTCGGGACTAAAGTAACCCACTGCCCCACTGTAGAGTCCGCGACGCGTTTCCTCCAGTTCCTCGATGATCTTCATGGCCGAGATCTTCGGTGCCCCCGTCATACTCCCCATAGGAAACGTATTTCTTATGATCTCCACCGGGTCTGTATCTTCACTAACCACAGCCGTAACCGTAGATATAAGCTGGTGGACCTGTTTAAAGGTATACACCTCACATAACTCCTCTACCTCAACACTCCCCTTCAGGGCCATTCGCGACAGGTCATTGCGCACGAGGTCTACGATCATGACATTTTCCGAGCGCTCCTTTTCATCGGCCTTCAGGTTGGCGGCCAGCTGTTGGTCTTCCTCAGGATCTTCAGCCCGTCGGGCAGTTCCCTTTATGGGCTGGGAGATCACTTTTTGCCCCTTTTTCTTCAGGTAACGCTCAGGTGAAGCAGATACCAGGTAGAGCTCTTCCAGCTTAAGATAGGTCGCAAAAGGAGGTGCCGAGATGGCATTGAGGTCGAAATAACATTGTAAGGGATAGATCACGGTATCTTCCGCATAGAATTCCTGGCAAAAATTGGCTTCGTAGATATCGCCCCTGTGAATATGCCGGAGCATCTCTCCCACCTTTTCTTTGTATTCATCTTTGTGAATGCGCATTTTAATGGCCACCCGGTGTGGATCCTGGGGTACTTCTGCTTCTAAAAGTCTCATGATCTTCTCGTAGTCCTCTTCGATCTCATCGTCGACCATGGGTAAATAAGAAAAAACCAGTTTTTGGTCCCTGCAAAAAATGATCTTCTTAGGCTGAAAGAAATACAGGTCCGGAAAACCGAGTCCGTCGTAATTCTCCGAAACCAGGTTTTCCACATCGTTCTTCAGGTCGTAGGTAAGGTAACCGAAGATCCAGTCGGAGGTACTGCGCCTGTATTCCGAAAGATTTTCAAAGGCATTACTATGATCGGTTCGTATCGCCGTAAGGGCATCGACAGCGAGAACAGCCTCGAATTCACCATGCCTTTGCGTGTATGCATTACTATCGAGAAAGACCACCTCTTCGTGATCCTTTCCCCATAGTAACATGGCCTTTTTAAGGGTGATATCAGGAAGGTGATCGTAGACTATTTCTGTTCTTTTCATGCAATTTTAAAAGGTATACTTTTTATGGCAACACAAATTTAACAACAAAAAAACGGCTTCATTAGAAATATAATTCATAATATTGTTCTATCGTTTCTGAGTTACCCACAATCTTTTTGGGTTTCAAAGGCATCAGAACAGCGGTAATTTTTCGAATGAAACAGGAATTAAGAAATATCATCCAATTTTTAAGAGCCATCTTCTCTCCGGCTCCTGCTATGGTATTTGTTCCTGTGCGCAACCGCCGCATTCGCCGTCCTCGCCCGTAGGGCGCTATATTCTTTTGGGGTTTAGGTGAGTCCAACCCCGCTTTCACAAGACCATTTTACACTTTTTACAACAGTTATTCATCTGTTATTCTTTTTATCATGCAAGTTGTTATTGCAAATACTTCGCATTTGGGATATACCCGGGTGATATGCGATACTATCGAAGAATCGGCGAAATTACGCGGTACCGGTATCGCCAGACGTAGTGAGGAGTACCTCGCTACCAAGATCACTAACGGCAACGCCGTGATCGCTCTCGATGGCGATAAGTTCGCAGGTTTCTGTTATATCGAAACCTGGGGCCATGGTAAGTTCGTGGCAAATTCCGGACTTATCGTACATCCCGATTACAGGGGTAAAGGGCTGGCCAAAACCATTAAGACCAAGGTCTTTGAACACAGCCGAACCAAATTTCCCCAGGCCAAGATCTTTGGGATCACCACCGGACTGGCCGTGATGAAGATCAACTACGCCCTGGGATACGAACCGGTGACCTTCTCTGAACTCACCGACGATCCTGATTTCTGGAAAGGATGTCAAACCTGCAAGAACTACGACATCCTGACTCGTACCGAACGCAAAATGTGCCTGTGTACCGGCATGCTTTTCAATCCGGAAAAAAAGGCCGGGAAATCCAGAAGATCCTTTAATGAAAAGGTCTTCTCCCGCCTTAAAGGGATCAAAGGATCACTACAGCGAAAAAAAGAAAAGAATACAACACCTAACCCTTCCCACAAATGAAAAAATTAGTATTGGCCTATAGTGGCGGACTCGACACTTCATATTGTGCAAAATACCTCAGCAATGAAGGCTACGAGGTACACGCCGTTAGTATCAACACCGGGGGATTCACCCCGCAGGAGATCACCCTAATGGGCGAAAAGGCCAAAGCCCTTGGTGTAGCGGTATACCATAATATAGACGCCAAAGCTTCGTATTACGAGCAGGTGATCAAATACCTCATCTTCGGAAATATCCTGAAGAACAACACCTATCCGCTTTCCGTTAGTGCAGAGCGTATCGTACAGGCCATTGCCCTTATCAAATACGCCAGAACCATAGGTGCCGATGCTATTGCCCATGGAAGTACCGGGGCCGGAAACGACCAGGTGAGGTTCGATACCATCTTTCAGGTTATGGCTCCGGAGATCGGGATCATTACCCCGGTAAGAGATCAGCAACTTTCAAGACAAGAAGAAATGAGCTACCTCGAACAGTATGGTGTTCAAATGGAATGGCATAAAGCCAAATACTCTGTGAACAAAGGCCTTTGGGGTACCAGCGTTGGAGGTGAAGAAACACTGACCTCCCATAAACCCCTTCCGGAAGAAGCCTATCCGAGTCAGCTCACCCAAAATGAACCTATCTCACTTACCATTGCCTTCAAAAAAGGAGAACCGGTAAGCATTAACGGGGAGAACATGGATTCCGTCACCCTCATCGAAACCCTCGAAAACATCGCCTCTGCCTATGCTATTGGCCGCGATATCCATGTGGGAGATACCATTATCGGGATCAAAGGAAGGGTCGGATTCGAAGCGGCAGCCTCTCTCATCCTGATCAAGGCACACCACCTGCTGGAAAAACACGTTCTCAGCAAATGGCAACTTCATCACAAGGAGTACCTGGCAAGCCAGTACGGGATGCTATTGCACGAAGGACAATACCTTGACCCCTTTATGAGAAATACAGAGGCCTTTCTGGCCGATTCCCAGGAACATGTGAATGGAGAAGTTTTCCTTACCCTTCACCCCTATCGATTTACCCTCGATGGGATCGCCTCGGAGAACGATCTGATGCAGCCCGGATTTGGAAGCTATGGCGAGATGAATACCGGATGGAATGCTACCGAGGCTAAAGGATTTATTAAGATCAATGCCCAAGGACAGAAATTACAGAACAGCGTAAATACCCTTACCGTATGATCAAGGCAGGAATTATAGGAGGCTCAGGATATACTGCAGGAGAACTGCTGCGCTTATTGGTACATCACCCGGAGGTGAACATTGATTTTGCATACAGCACCACCAATGCCGGCAAATCGGTTAGCACAGTACACCAGGACCTCATCGGAGACACCGATCTTAAATTCACCGATGTGGTAAACCCCGATGTCGATGTGGTCTTTCTATGCCTGGGTCATGGCAATTCGAGAACCTTCCTCGAAGGTCAGGAGTTTGCTACACATACATTGACCATAGATCTCAGCAACGATTTCCGACTTCAGGGGCAACATATCGCCAACGATAAAACCTTTGTCTACGGACTTCCGGAATTCTTCGGTGAGGAAATAAAGCAAGCTAAGGCCATCGCCAATCCCGGTTGCTTTGCGACCGCCATTCAACTGGCGTTACTGCCCATGGCTAAGGCCGGAAAGCTACCGAAAGAGGTGCATACCAATGGGATCACAGGCAGTACCGGTGCCGGGGTTAAGCCCTCAGCTACGACCCACTTTAGCTGGAGGAATAATAACATTAGCTGGTATAAACCCTTTACCCACCAACACCTGGATGAAGTAGGACAAAGTATCAACACGCTGGGGGATACCAATAGCAAAGTGATCTTTATTCCTCACAGAGGCAATTTCACCCGAGGGATCTTTACCACCTCCTATTTTAAGTTTGAAGGGGATCTTACGAAGGCCGAAGCTATCTATCAAAAAGCTTATGAGAATACCCCATTCACTACCCTGTCTGCTGTTGAACCCCACCTTAAACAGGTGGTGAACACCAATAAATGCCTGGTACACCTGCACAAACATGAAGATATGCTTATGGTCACCAGCATGATCGACAACCTCCTGAAGGGCGCTTCGGGACAAGCCGTACAAAATATGAACCTTGTATTTGGCCTTGAAGAAACCGCAGGCCTCCAATTAAAAGGCAGTCATTTTTAACCATAAAAAGGGAACCGTATGAAAACAGCCATTATAGGAACCGGAAATCTGGGCGCAGCCATCGCCAGAGGTATCATCAAAGATGATCTGGCCTCCCAATTGACTCTTACCAAAAGAAAGCTCGAAGAACTGCACACCTTCGAAAGGCACCACGGAGTACAATGTACCAGGGACAACCTGGCAGCAGCAACCGATAGCGACGTGATCATAATGGCCGTACAACCCACCCAAATGGAGGGGTTACTTCAAGAGCTTTCTCCCGTGATCCGTAACAAACAATTGCTCATTTCTGTAGCCACCGGTTATGGCATCGATCAAATGGAAGCCATCCTTGGCAGCGATAAACCCATCATGAGAGCCATGCCAAACACGGCCATTGGCGTAGGACATTCTATGACCACATTATGTGGCAACAAGGCTTCTGAAGGATTGGAGCACAAGGCAGAAAGCATCTTTAATTCCCTTGGGAAAACGCTGCACATCCCCGAGGAAAAAATGCAGGCCGCCACCGTTGTTTGCGCCAGTGGGATCGCATTCTGGATGCGTCTCATCAGGGCAACCACCCAAGGTGCTATACAACTGGGATTCGATTCCGGGGAAGCGCGCGAAATGGCCATACAAACCTGTTTTGGTGCTGCCAGTCTGCTACAACATTCCGGAAGTCATCCTGAAGCCGAGATCGATAAGGTGACCACCCCTATGGGTTGCACCATCGAAGGGCTTAACGAAATGGAATTCCAGGGCATGAGCGCCTCCCTGATCAAAGGAATGAAGGCGTCATTTGAAAAGATCAATGAAATAGCTATCAAAAAATAAGACCTATGAAACTCTTCGATGTTTATCCGCTATACGATATTACCCCTGTAAAGGCCCAAGGCATGCATGTTTACGACAGCAAAGGTGGGGAATACCTCGATTTCTACGGAGGTCATGCCGTGATCTCCATCGGCCACTCCCATCCGCACTATGTGAGCAGTATCTCTGAACAACTCCAAAAACTGGGATTCTATTCGAATGCCGTGGTGAATACCTTACAACAAACCCTTGCCGATAAACTCGGAGCCGTATCCGGTTGCGATCACTATCAGCTGTTTTTGTGTAGCTCAGGGGCCGAAGCCAATGAGAATGCCCTCAAAATGGCTTCTTTTTATACCGGCAAGAAAAAGGTGATCGCCTTCGAGAAAGCTTTTCACGGGAGAACATCTGCCGCCGTAGCCGCTACCGATAATGTGAAGATCCAGGCGCCTTTGAATCAGGACCACGAGGTCGCACACCTGCCATGGGAGGATCTGGAAGCCCTGGAACAGGAGCTCGCCAAAGGCGATGCTTGTGCCGTGATCATTGAACCCATACAAGGCGTTGGCGGACTCCAAACGGCGTCTGCAGCTTTTTTACAGGGTATTGAGTCGCTCTGCAAGCAATACAAGGCCGTTTTCATCGCCGATGAGGTGCAAAGCGGATACGGACGAACGGGAAAATTCTTTGCCTTTCAGCATGCTGGCGTTGAACCGGATATGATCACCATGGCCAAAGGCATGGGGAATGGTTTTCCGGTAGCAGGAGTGCTCTTCCACCCCGACATACCCGCCCAACACGGTCAGTTGGGCACCACCTTTGGAGGCAATCACCTGGCCTGTGCCGCGGCTATCTCGGTATTGGAGGTGATCGAAAAAGAAAACCTGGTGAACAATGCCCAAACAGCCGGCGCCTATATGGCAACGCAACTGGCGAAGATCCCCGGGGTGATCGCTGTAAAGGGCAAAGGACTTATGCTGGGGATCACCCTCGAAGGGCCGGCAGCTCCCATCCGTAAGGAACTGCTTTTCGGAGAACACATTTTTACCGGTGGGGCTGCCCATAAGAACATGATCCGGTTATTACCGCCTCTTACTGTTAACCAAGAGGCTATTGATAAACTCATCACAGCGATCGATCATGTGATCAATACCGTTCCCGCATCACTCAATAACAACAAGTAATGAAAACGACAATGCAACAACATACCGACACGCTCAACGGAAAATCCGCTCAACAGGAAAAAGAATTCACCGACCTTCACAACAAAGAGCATATCAACAAGCTTATTGACAGTGCGATCAGCCTGAAAGCATCACCTTTTGCACACAGCGAAACCGGAAAACACAAAACCCTGGCCATGCTGTTCTTTAACAGCAGCCTGAGAACACGTATGAGCACCCAAAAGGCCGCTCAAAACCTGGGCATGAACGTGATGACCATCAACCTCAATCAGGACGGATGGCAGCTCGAGTTTGAAGATGGTACGACCATGAATGCCGATAAGGCCGAGCATATCAAAGAAGCAGCCCTGGTGATCTCGCAATATGCCGATATTATTGCCCTGAGGGCATTTCCAAAACTGGTTTCACGAGAAGACGACTACCAGGAAACCATACTCAACGCCTTTGTAAAATACGCCACCGTTCCCGTGGTCAATATGGAAAGCGCAACAGCCCATCCGCTCCAGGCCCTGGCCGATGCCATGACCATTAAAGAAAAGCAAACCCATAAAAAGCCCAAAGTGGTACTTACCTGGGCACCCCATCCTAAAGCCCTGCCACAGGCCGTGCCCAACTCCTTCGTAAAAATGATGCGCATGCAAGCCGTCGACCTGGTAGTTACCCACCCCGAAGGTTATGAGCTGTCACCGGAGATCATGGGTGATACCAAAGTGATCTACGACCAGGAAGAGGCCCTCAAGGATGCCGATTTTATCTACGCCAAGAACTGGAGCTCTTTTACGGAATATGGCAAAGTACTTAGCCAGGATGAGAACTGGATGATTACCCCCGAAAAGACGGGAGAGGCCTTTTTTATGCACTGCCTGCCGGTGCGAAGAAACGTAGTGGTTGCCGACGCCGTTCTCGATAGCAAACAAAGCCTGGTGATCGATCAGGCCAATAACCGAACCTGGAGCGCCCAGGCCGTATTACTCGATCTATTGCATAATAACGCATAATACACGGAATCATGGAAACACTTTCGATCGTAAAAATAGGCGGAAACGTCATCGATGATCAGGATGCCCTGAACCACTTCCTGCACAACTTGGCTGCCCTTCCGGGCTATAAACTGCTGGTACACGGTGGTGGCAAGATCGCTACTGAAACCGCACACAAAATGGGCATCCCAGTACAAATGCACGAAGGCAGACGTATTACCTGCTTTGAGACCCTAAAAGTGGTGACCATGGTCTATGCGGGTTATGTGAACAAAACCATTACCGCCTCCCTGCAGGCAAGCGGCTGTAATGCCATCGGATTAAGCGGTGCCGATATGAATATGATCAAGGCCGAAAAGCGTCCCGTTAAGGAGATCGATTACGGATTTGCAGGAGATATCACCGAGGTGAATATTACCCAGTTAAATCTGCTTTTAACAGCCGGCATTACACCTGTATGCTGTGCGGTGACCCATGATGGGAACGGACAATTACTCAATACCAATGCCGATACCATCGCAGCTGCCCTGGCCTCGGCCCTGGCCGGAAGCTGGAATACCAGCCTGTATTATTGTTTTGAAAAGAATGGCGTTCTAGAGGATATCAACCAGGCGCATTCTGTGATCCCTCAGATCACCCGAACGTATTTTGAAGAACTGAAACAAAAGGCGATCATCGCCGACGGGATGCTTCCTAAACTGAATAATGCATTCGCTGCCCTGGAGAACGGCGTAAAAGAAGTGTTTATTGGTTCACATCAAATGATCGGAAGCACTGAAGTTGTCAATACCAAAATAGCACTGTCATGACCCTCGATACCCTAAAGCATGAAGCCCTCGCGCTTCTTAAACAACTTATTGAAACGCCTTCCTTTTCGAAAGAGGAAGATAAGACCGCAGCGCTTATAGAACAATGGTTTACCGACCATGGCATTCCTTTTGAACGGGAAAACAACAATATCTGGGCATTTAACGAACACTATCGGAAGGACACTCCCCTCCTGCTGCTCAATTCGCACCACGATACCGTGAAGCCCAATAAAGCCTATACCCGGGATCCGTTCACAGCAGCAGAAGAAAATGGAAAATTGTACGGCCTTGGCAGTAATGATGCCGGGGGCTGCCTGGTGTCTCTTTTGGCAACATTCACCTATTTGTATCATCAAGAGGGACTGGCATATAACCTGGTTATGGTAGCCTCTGCCGAAGAAGAGAACAGTGGGATGAACGGATTAAATTCGGTTTTGAAGCATTTGCCTGAACCCGAGGTGGCCATCGTGGGAGAACCTACAAAAATGCATATGGCCATTGCCGAGAAAGGCCTGGTGGTATTTGATGCCGCTGTACATGGCACACCGGGTCACGCCGCACACCCGAACAACGATAATCCGTTGTACAAGTGTATTGAGGTCCTCCAATGGTTCAAAGATTATCAATTCGAGAAAACCTCCCCCCTGCTCGGAGCAGTGAAGATGACCGTAACCCAGATCAACGCGGGGTCCCAGCACAATGTGGTTCCTGCAAAGGTCGACCTTGTAGTTGATGTAAGGGTGACCGAACAGTATACCAACCAGGAGGTCTATGAACTGCTTAAGGCAGAAGCCCCATGCGAGATCACCCCACGCTCTCTGCGCCTGGGCTCCTCATCCATACCGGAAGGTCACCCCCTGGTAAAAGCAGGATTAAAAATGGGAAGGGAAACCTATGGCTCACCCACCCTATCTGATCAGGCCGCTTTGAGTTGCCCCTCCCTCAAAATGGGCCCGGGAGATTCAACCCGCTCCCATTCCGCCGATGAATTCATCTACGTAAAAGAGCTCATGGAAGGGATCGATATTTACGCCGGACTGCTGGAAAAGGTGGTCTTTAAGGAGCGTGCGATGATTGATGATGAATTATCAATGAAAGAAGAAAGATTGTAGATGTTGAATGGAAAATGGTGAGTTATGAATGGTGAGTTATGAATGGTGAATTATGAATGGTGAATTATGAATGGTGAATTATGAATGGTGAATGATTCATGTGTAGGGGTAATTCTTTACTCTTTACTCTTTACCCTTCTCTCTTTACCCCTTTACACCTTCACCTCTTCACCTCTTCACCTCTTTACCTAATAAAAAACTTCAAGTAAAATGAAACTCTGGGACAAAGGAATATCAACAGACGAAAAGACAGATCAATTTACCGTAGGACAAGACAGGGAGTTTGACCTGTTGCTGGTAAAATACGACATACAGGCCTCCATTGCCCATGCCCAAATGCTGGCCAAGGTCGGACTCATCACCAATGAAGAGGGCAAGGCGCTGGAAGAGGAACTTCTGGCCATAGGTGAGCAAGTCGCTCAGGGCGATTTCACCATAGAAAAGGAATTCGAGGATATGCACTCGAAGATCGAGTTCCTCCTCACCGAACGCCTGGGAGATACCGGAAAAAAAGTGCATACAGCACGATCGCGAAACGACCAGGTACTGGTCGCCATGCAGCTCTACCTCAAGGATGAACTCAAGGCTATTCGAACCCTTTCTAAGTCCCTTTTTGACCAACTCACCGCCCTTGCCGAAACCCATAAGGACACCCTCTTACCGGGGTATACCCACCTTCAGGTGGCCATGCCCTCTTCTTTCGGGCTTTGGCTCGGAGCCTATGCCGAGACGCTTATAGACGACCTCTACCTGGTGGACGCAGCGTATAAGGTTTGCGATCAGAATCCGCTGGGAAGTGCCGCCGGTTACGGAAGCTCCTTCCCCGTAGACAGGGAATTCACCACCAAAGCCCTTGGCTTTTCAACCCTTAAATACAATGCCGTAGCCGCACAAATGGGTCGCGGTAAGGTCGAGAAATATACCGCTTTTTCCCTGGCAGGGATCGCCGGTACCCTGGGGAAATTTGCGATGGACATCTGCCTCTACCTAAGTCAGAACTTTGATTTTATAAGTTTTCCGGACCAGCTCACCACGGGAAGCAGCATCATGCCACATAAAAAGAATCCCGACATATTCGAATTGATACGTGGTAAATGCAACAAGCTTCAGGGACTGCCTAATACCCTGGCCTTACTCACTACCAATTTACCCAGTGGCTATCACAGAGAGCTCCAGCTCTGTAAAGAGCTAATAGTTCCTGCGATACAGGAAATGAAGAGCTGTATCGAAATGACCCACTTTGCCATAGCAGAAATGCAGGTAAATACCGATATTCTGGAAGACCCTAAATACGATTACCTCTTTAGCGTTGATACCCTTAATCAAATGGTACTTGATGGAACGCCCTTCAGAGAAGCTTATAAAATAATGGGTGCGTCGATCGAAAACGGCACCTATGCCCCCAATAAAAGTGTGAACCATACCCATCTCGGTAGTATCGGTAATCCGGCCATAGCCGAGATCAGGCAAAAAATGGAAGCTGCAAAATAAACCTTCTTGGGGATGAATGGCTTCGGTTGCCATTCATCCCCAAAATAAAGATGGGTCGCTACGATCTTTTAAGTGCACAGGTATCAATACATCTAAAAATATCACCTAACATAATCTACATAAAAGCCGTTAATTCGCACAAAATTCAACAGTTAAGCAACCAGCCCTAAGTCTTAATGAAATGTTAAAAATATTTTGGAGTTGATAGCCTCGACAGCTTATTATATAAAATATTTCTATGTTCAGAACACGATCAATTCCTGAAAATGATCTTCAGAACAGCATGCTTCTCAAACGTTAGAATTCTAATTATTACAAGCATTACATCAGAATTTTCCTGATAAAAGTTCCACCCTCAACTTCCATCTCTCATACCGTCCGTAAGAAATTTTAACACAATTTATTTGTTCCTTAATATTATGTAAAACAGCTCGAATAACTTGGATTTGAGGCGTATAATATTATAATGGTATCGGTTCGGAGTTTGCACACGAAGGAAAATCCTTCTTTTACGAGTGAAATAAGAAATGGTTATTTCAGACCATTTTTTACAGATCCCGAAAGCGTAGATCTCCTTCAAAACAATCCTCGAACCACCTTTACGAATTGTAATATTAACCTTAAAAACAAAAAATGAAAGTAACCGTTATTGGATCGGGTAATTTAGGAAAATCTATTATCAGCGGACTCGCTAACAGCGATCTGTTCGATCCAAAGAACATTGTGGTGGCCGATGCCGATCCGGACAATCTGGAGATCATAAAAGCCCAGGCCGGGGTAAGTGTCACTGAAAGCAACCTGGAAGCGATCAAAGAATCAAAATGGATCATTTTGTGTATCCAACCGCGAATTCTCCAGATCGTTCTGGATCAGATCAAAGACCACCTGCGAGAAGACCAGGTATTGATCTCTACCGTTACCGGTGTGACCACCGAAGACATTAACGAGGTAGTTCCGAATAACAAGGTTATTCGCGCTATGCCTAACACGGCAGCGGTACAACAACAATCCATGTCGTTTATCTGCGCAGAGAACAACGAAGATGAAGACGTAGAATTCGTTAGACGTATGTTTGGCACTATTGGTAAGGCCATTATCATCGAACAACGACTAATGAAACCTGCTACCGTACTGGGAGCATCCGGAACGGCGTTCTTCCTCCGATTTTTACGCGCCCTTACCCAGGGAGGTGTGCAAATGGGCTTTCACCCGCATGAAGCACAGGCTATCGTAGCACAGGTTGCCATTGGGGCGGCTTCGCTTATCGAAGACGGAACCCAGGCAGAGGTCGAAGTAGACAACGTGACCACGCCAAGAGGTTGCACCATCGAAGGTCTTAATGCCATGGAGCATAACGGTCTCACTTCGGCAGTGATCAAAGGGGTAATGGCTGCATTCGATAAGATCAGCAATATTCACGAGGCATAATTGCCCGGGTAGATCAACCTCACTGAAATTAGTTAGTATTTAATCATTTAATTTTTTAGTAAAAAAGGATCTGATGGCGGAAAAAATACAAGGGTGTACGCGTGTCAGGATCCTCCGATAGAACTCAACACCCTCAAGTCCGGTACTCTCATATAAAAACTATCAAGCTACCGGCATTACACGTGATGAAAACCATACTTACGATCAAAGAGCGTAACAATGTTTTATCAACCATGGCTAAACTGATCCGCGAGGAAAGCGAAGCCATACTTACAGCAAATAAACAAGACCTGGAGGCCTATAGCGGAGAAGATCTTGCTATGGAAGACCGGTTAAAAGTAAACGATGCCAAGATCGACGGGATGATCAACTCCCTCGAAGAATTGGCATCACAAAAAGATCCTCTCGGGCAGGAACGTTTCCATTTTACCCACGACAACGGTATGGAAGTTTCCAATAAAACGGCCCCCTTCGGAACGGTGATGATCATCTATGAATCAAGGCCCGACGTTACCGTAGAAGCTGCGGGAATTGCCTTTAAATCTGGAAATAAGATCTTGCTGAAGGGAGGAAAAGAATCTCTCAATTCCAATCTCGTGATCACCGATCTGTGGCATCGCGCCTTAGCCATGCACAGCATTGACACCGATTGGATGACCTATCTGAAGTTCAACCGTCAGGAAACCCAAGAATTCCTGGCCAATCCCACGGAGCCTATCGACCTGATCGTACCCCGTGGTGGTGAACGACTCATAGCCTTTGTAAAAGAACATGCTACCTGCCCTGTGGTGGTTAGTGGCCGGGGTAATAACTTCGTATATGTTCATAAGAACGCCGATAAGGAACTGGCAAAAAAGGTGATCCTGAATGCCAAGACCGCCAAGATCTCGGCTTGTAATGCCCTGGATAAGGTGCTAATCGATAAAGACCTGGAAGGGAAAACCGAATTCCTCAATGAACTCACCGCCATGCTCCAAGAGCAGGATGTGGAGATCCTCACCGACGAGGCCCTAAAAGGGCTCGAAGGTACCAGCATTCTGGAAAGTGATGACATCTGGTACAAGGAATTCCTCGACTACAAGATCGTGATCGGAGAAACCAGCTCCCTGGAAGATGCCGTGGCCTGGATCAACAAATATTCGGGCGGCCATTCGAGTTCGATCATTACCACCGAAAATAGCGCCGCAGAGCAATTCATGATCAATGTAGATGCCGCTGCGGTTTATCACAACGCCTCTACCCGATTTACCGATGGCGGACAATTAGGACTTGGTGGTGAACTCGCTATCAGTACCGACAAACTCCATCAACGAGGCCCCATTGGTCTGCAACACCTGGTGACCAACAAATGGTACATTCACGGTGCCGGACAGATCAGATAAATAACAAAACGATGCATAATAAACACTTTTGTGTTATCCATAAAACATATAGGATCGAAGACACTGTTGTCGGTTCAAAAAACAAAGACATGAGTACGTCAAAAACAAAGAAAAGAGTACTGTTAAAAATAGGCTCCAATACCCTTACCAAAGAATCCGATCAGCTTTCAAGGGGAAAGATCGAAGATATAGGACGACAGATCGCTGCCCTTTCAGACGATTATGAATTCATTATTGTGAGTTCGGGTGCTAAGGTGGTTGCCAAACAATTCGTGCAATTAGAAAGCGACCACGCAGAGATCAACGTAAAACAAGCCCTTACGTCTATCGGACAACCCCATCTTATAAGGATCTTTCAGGAGAGCTTCCGCGAATTGGGATTACTGGCATCCCAATGCCTGTTATCGTATTCCGATTTCGAAAAGGAAATGTCCAGGGAGAATATCAAGAACGTGGTCGACATTCTAGTTAGCAACGGATATATTCCTATTATCAATGAGAACGACACCGTTTCGACCGAGGAGATCCAATTTGGCGATAACGACCGATTGGCAGCGATGACCGCAGCCTTGCTGGGCGTAGACCTCCTGGTGATCGCCACCAATACCAATGGGATCTATACCAAAGAGTCGTTCGTAAACGACGATCCGGAGACCATAGAAGAGGTCGATAACTTCAAAGATCTCAAAAAAGAGGTCGTAGACGAAGATAAGTCGACACATGGTACCGGGGGAATGAGCTCCAAGGTGATGGCCCTGGAGATCGCCAATAAGGCGAGTATTGAGACCTGGATCGTAAATGGACTGGAAGATAATTTCATCCTGAATACCATCAATGAGAATACCGCCTTTACAAAGATCTCCTGATCTTGATACACACAGGCCTTTAACAAAACAGCCACCTTGACGGGTGGCTGTTTTTCTTTCTGTATACTTCTATTTAATGGGCATAAGGATCAGGTCCTGCTAAGATCTCATCAAAATAAGCAATGGTCTTGGTCAATCCCTCGCGCAAATGCACTTTAGGCTCCCACCCATTAAGCTTTTCCTTGGCAAGGCTAATATCCGGACGACGCTGTTTTGGATCGTCCTGAGGTAGTGGTTGATGTACCAGCTTAGAACTACTGCCGGTAAGATCGAGAATATTCTGCGCTAATTCCAGCATGGTGAACTCATGCGGATTCCCTATGTTCACCGGTCCCGTAAAATCGTCTGAGGTGTTCATCATTCGCACGGTTCCTTCCACCAGGTCATCGACATACTGGAAAGAACGGGTTTGCATTCCGTCTCCATAAATGGTAATATCCTTTCCCTGTAAGGCCTGAACAATAAAATTAGAGACCACGCGCCCGTCGTTCGGATTCATATTCGGGCCGTAAGTATTGAAGATCCTGATGATCTTAATATCCACCTGGTTCGAATTGTGATAATCCATGAAGAGGGTTTCGGCACAGCGTTTACCTTCATCATAACAGGATCGCAAACCGATGGGATTCACATTACCCCAATACGACTCCGGTTGCGGGTGTACCGTTGGATCACCATACACTTCAGAGGTACTCGCCTGAAGGATCCGGGCCTTCATACGTTTGGCCAGACCGAGCATATTTACCGCCCCCATCACAGAGGTCTTAATGGTCTTAATAGGATTGTACTGGTAGTGCACCGGACTCGCAGGACAGGCCATATTGTAGATCTGGTCTACTTCGGCAAAGAACGGATGTGTAATGTCGTGGCGTACCATTTCAAAATATGGGTAATCTCTTAGATGAAGAATGTTGGCCTTGGTCCCTGTAAAATAGTTATCAAGACAGATCACCTCATTACCCTCTTTGAGTAATCGCTCACACAGGTGCGAACCTATGAACCCGGCTCCTCCGGTTACTAATATTCTTTTCATAATCTATTTGTCCATTTTATATAATTGAGTCTCTTTGACCTGACTCGTGAAATAAGATTTGAGGCGTTTGCCCAAATACATCTTACCGTTAATTCTCTGTACATGTTTGACCATGGATCATGATCTTTTCAAATGTAACATGAGCGCCATGGTCTGTGAAAATAAATGTAGGAGATTTTGTAAGTCTCTACAACAAGACGGGGTAAAATAAAGGATTTTACAGATAAGAGTAAAAACTACCATGTTTCAACCAAATCGATAAACACTTCGTACAAAACCACTTAGACCCCTGTTGTCATAAAAAGATCAAAAAATTGAATTTGCACACAATTCGTTAAAATCGTAACATTACATCGCTATAGATAAAATTTCAGCTTAAAACGTCACCTATTTATACATGGAAGAAACCGGGATAGATCAGAACAAAGAATTGAGTATTTGGGAAGCTTTGCTTCCCGTTATCATATTAGTAGCCATGCTGGCGTTTAACGTATTTGTATACGGAGACGACGCACTTAGCGGTTCGAACCAGTTCATTCTTCTTTTAGGAGGGGCTGTAGCCGCCCTGGTCGGATTGCGTAATAAGGTAACTTTCGATACCATGCTTGAAGAGGTTGCCAAAAACATCAAATCGACTTCCAGTGCCATTCTCATTCTATTGTTCGTAGGGTCCCTGGCAGGAACCTGGCTCATTAGCGGGGTGATCCCTGCAATGATCTACTACGGATTACAGATCCTGAACCCCACCTTTTTCCTGGCGGCCAGTGTGATCATTTGTGCGGTGATCTCCATCGCTACGGGATCCAGCTGGACCACCTCAGCCACGGTAGGGATCGCCTTGATCGGTATTGGGAATGCCCTGGGTATCGACGCCGGTATGTCGGCCGGAGCAGTGATATCTGGTGCGTATTTTGGTGATAAAATGTCGCCCCTGAGCGACACTACTAACCTGGCACCGGCCATGGCGGGTACAGATCTGTTCACTCACATCCGGTATATGGCCTTTACAACCGTACCCACAGTGATCGTTACCCTGATCATTTTCACCATTATCGGATTGAACCTGGAAACCACCTCTGCTCCTGATACGTCAGGACTACTAAAGTCTATTGAAGAGACCTTTTATATAACTCCGTGGTTATTCCTGGTACCGGCAGCAGTGATCTTTATGATCGTTCGCAAGACCTCCCCCCTGGTAGCACTGCTCCTGGGAACACTCTTAGGAGGTGTATTCGCTATTATCTTCCAACCGGAGATCGTTATGGGAATTGCCGGCGCTACAGAACTCAATGTGGTTTCTGCCTATCGCGGGGTCATGGATGCCATTACTGTAGATGTCGCCATAGAGACCAGCAATGAAAAACTAAACGAGCTGTTCTCTGCCGGAGGTATGTATGGCATGCTGGGAACCATCTGGCTTATTCTCTGCGCTATGGTATTTGGAGGTATCATGGACGCTATTGGAGCACTGTCCAGAATTAGTAAGGCTCTGCTCACAGCATTTAACTCTGTGTTCGGTCTTTTTGCCAGTACTGTGGCCAGTTGTCTTGCCATTAACGTTACCGCTTCAGACCAGTACCTGGCGATCGTGGTCCCCGGTAAGATGTATGCCAAGGCGTATGAAGATAAGGGGCTTGCGCCGGAGAACCTGAGTAGAACTCTGGAAGATTCCGGAACGGTAACCTCTGTACTCATCCCTTGGAATACTTGTGGTGCTTATCAGAGTGGCGTTCTTGGGGTAGATACCATGAGTTATATGGGGTACGCCTTCTTCAATTATTTGAGTCCGTTCATGACCCTCACCTTTGCAGCCCTCAACATAAAGATCAGACGACTTGCAGGAAAATAAAATGTAAAGGCTTTTTGCCAAAACATTAACAGATTCGTAAAACATATAGGGGTGTTTTTCCAAATTCCGAAAAGAATTAAAGGAAAAACACCTCTATTTTTATTGCCTATACCAGCATAGGATAATACAATTTGAAGTGCCGTGCAGGGTATGCTTATAATGCTACTTTTGCCCTCGTAGTTTAACAAATCAAAACATTGAACAATATGACCCTAGTTGGTAGAAAATTCCCAAATGTAGCGGTAAACGCTATGGATGAAATGGGCGATACCTTCCAGATCAACGTACTGGAAGAAGCTAAAAAGAACAACAAGAAAGTACTTCTTTTCTGGTACCCTAAAGATTTTACTTTCGTTTGTCCTACTGAGCTTCACGCTTTCCAGGCAGCTATGGAAGAGTTCGAAAAAAGAAACACTATGGTTATCGGTGCTTCTTGTGATACTGCCGAAGTACACTTTGCATGGTTGAACACCAAAAAAGACGACGGTGGTATTGAAGGAGTAACCTACCCACTGCTTGCAGACAGCAACAGAAACCTGGCTAACATCCTTGGTATCCTTGACGGTCAGTCGGAGACCTATAATGAGGAAACAGGAACTTATATGCTGGAAGGAGACAATGTAACCTACCGCGCTACTTACCTGATCGACGAGGAAGGAACCGTATTCCATGAAGGTGTTAACCACATGCCTGTTGGACGTAACGTAAACGAATTCCTTAGATTGATCGACGCATACGCTCACGTACAGAAGAACGGTGAGGTTTGTCCTGCAAACTGGGAAGAAGGAAAACAAGCCATGACTGCCGACAGAACGGGAGTAGCTGAATACTTAAGCTTAAACTAAGAAATTATGCTGGTAGAACTGGAAAATGATAACCTCGCAGAACTGGTTTCTCAACACCCAAAGGTGATCGTGCAGTATTCTGCCGGTTGGTGCGGTAACTGCCGTATCATGAAGCCTAAGTTCAAAAAATTCTCCAGAGATCATGAAGATACCCTATTCGTGATCGCCGATGCGGAGAAATATCCGGAGTCCCGAAAACTGGCTAAGGTAGACAACCTGCCTACTTTTGCAGCTTTCAAGAACGGGGCTACGGCCAATCAGGTTCAGACCAACAAAACTGACGTCCTAAAAGAACTTATAGATGAAATTACCAGTAATTAAGCAGATCACTGGCTTCATCGCCGAGAACGACCAGGATTACGTACTCGAAACCATCGAAACCCTGGAAGCGATCACAGAGGTCCCGTCTCTCAAAGACGAGGAACTCGATGTAATCGGTGAATTGCTCTCCAATTTATACGGTGCACTCGAAGTACACAAAATGGTCAGAGACGAAGGTATGGACCAAAAGAAAGCACTCAATGCTTTTATGCAACGGGTCATGGGATCTATCGATAAAGAATAATCCCCTCCCGTTCAACACATGGGAATTAGTTATATGAAAAAGGGAAAAACTCCGGGCGAAAGTCCGGAGTTTTTTTGTTACGAGGTTACAAGGTTACAAGGTTATAATGAATGCTAATGTTTAGACCTCAAGGCTATACTTCGTTTTAAACCATGGATCATGGCCCTTATCGTGACGATATCTTCTTGTATATCGGGTGCTAATTTCTGCAATCCTAACCGATCGAGTATCATGAGCTGAGTCTCTAACTCTGATAGGGATCCGGAGGAAATATCCAGGTATCGCAAAAACTCTTTGTTGCTCCTGCGCCCCGCTCCTTCAGCTATATTACTGGGTATGGAAACCACCGCACGGTTAATCTGGCTGCCAAAGTCGTACCTTTCCTGAGCATTCATCATCTTTGTCAAAGCGTATACCTTCTCCACCAAAGTCATACTGCGCTTCCATACTTCCAGATCCGTGTGATACATAATTATTGATTATAAAACTATAAAGATATAGATTTTTTTCTACATAATTGATTTCCAGGTTTTCCCTCATAACCTCATAACCTCATAACCTCATAACCTCATAACCTCATAACCTCATAACCTCATAACCTCATAACCTCATAACCTTGTAACCTCATAACCTTGTAACCTTGTAACCTTGTAACCTCATAACCTTGTAACCTCATAACCTCATAACTTTTTTCATACCTTTAAAACAAAAATTCAACCATATGGCAACAGTAACATTAAAAGGAAATGAAATTCACACTTCAGGAACCCTGCCCGAGGTAGGTAAACCCGCACCTGAATTCGCACTGGTAGCAGAAGATCTATCTTCAAAGGGTCTGGCCGATTTTAAAGGACAAAAATTGGTGCTCAATGTATTTCCAAGCATAGATACCGGTACCTGTGCGCAAAGCGTACGTACGTTCAACGAAAAGGCTTCCGGAATGGATAACACCAAAGTGCTTTGCATCTCTCGCGACACCCCTTTTGCGATGACACGTTTTTGCGGAGCTGAAGGCCTGGAGCACGTGATCAACCTATCGGATATGCGCGACTGGAACTTCGGAAAGGCCTACGGACTCGATTTCACCGATGGGCCGCTGCAAGGACTGTTGAGCAGGGCGGTTATCGTTATCGATGAGAACGGTGTGGTAACCCATGCACAACAAGTACCTGAGATCGTTGACGAACCTGATTACAACGCTGCACTGGCGGCCTTATAACCGCATTTCGCCAATGAGCAGCTTCCTGAGAAAAAGGATAAAAAGCATTGGGTATGCCTCGAAAGGGGCATACCTCTTGCTTAAACATGAACCGAGCATTCAAGTGCAGGCCGTAATTGCATGTGCGGTGACCATTCTGGGATTAGTGGTAGGCCTTACCGCTACCGAATGGTGTATTCAAAACCTTACCATTACCGTGATCATGACCGCTGAAGGACTCAACACGGCTATTGAAAAAACGGCCGATTTCGTTCACCCGGAACACCATCCTATGATCGGACGCATCAAAGATGTGGCCGCCGGCGCGGTAATGATCGCTGCCCTGGGAGCAGTTCTCGTAGGATTGTTCATCTATATCCCCAAATTTTTTTAAAATTACAATCTCAGAACGTACGTTTGTAATTTGTACTTTTGCCTTAAACCTAACAATGCTAATGGCCCGTAAAAAGACCAAAAAGAAAACCAGCTCAACCGGCAATAAACTATCTCAATTCAAGCTTTCTCACCAGCAAAAGATCATTTTGGGTAGTTTGCTCATGCTGCTTAGTATCGGGTGTTTTATAGCATTTATCTCTTTCTTTACTTCCTGGCAACAAGACCAAAGTCTGCTTACCGAATTCGCCAACCGCGAACTCGAAGCCCGCAACTGGCTTAACAAGTTCGGCGCTTCTGTAAGTCACCTCTTTATCTACAAGGGATTTGGCGTAGCCTCTTTTATCTTTCTGGCCCTCGTATTTCAAACAGGATTATACCTCTTTCTCGACCTGGGCGCAAAGAAACTCGCCGACCGTTGGTTCTGGGGCCTCGTGGTGATCCTATGGCTCTCTGTCCTCATGGGATTCTTTGGCCAAAGCGCTCCCCTGCTGGGTGGGGTTGTCGGATTTGAAATGAACGACTTCTTAAAAGACTATATCGGTAATATCGGAATAAGCCTTATCCTCCTTTTTGTGCTCATTACCTATTCGGTACTGCGCCTCAAGATCACACCCCAAAAGATCGCTTCGGCCTTTCAGCATACCCGTAATGAGATCAAATCGAATTTTTCTGAGGAACACGCCGGGGTTACTGCCGAAACAGATACCCTGATTCCGGAAACAGAACCTGTTGATGAAGCTCCGGTTACCGAAGAAGATATCCCTGTGTCTGCCCCTACCCTTACTTCTGAAACCCGCGGAGACGATACCAACGACATAACCCTGGAGAACAGCTTCGAGGTAAAGATAGATACGACGAATGCTCCAAAAAGTGAGCCTGAAAATTCGCAAGAGGACAGGATCACCATGGAAGTGGAGACCATCAAAGAAGAAAAGGAAGAAAGTGAGCTCCTTGCCGAAAAGCTGGTAAGCGACTTCGGAGAGTTCGATCCCAAGCTCAACCTGAGCAATTACAAGTTTCCTCCCCTTGACCTTCTTAAGGATTACGGTGCAGGAAGCATCACCATAGACCAGACAGAACTCGAAGAGAATAAAGACAGGATCGTAGCCACCCTGAAGAATTATAAGATCGATATTTCGCAGATCAAGGCGACTATAGGGCCAACCGTAACCCTTTATGAGATCGTTCCGGCAGCGGGGGTGCGTATTTCGAAGATCAAGAACCTGGAAGATGATATCGCCCTTTCACTTTCGGCCCTTGGTATCAGGATCATTGCTCCCATCCCCGGAAAAGGTACCATAGGTATTGAAGTACCTAATAAAAAGGCGGCTATCGTATCCATGCGATCGGTGATCGCCTCCAAGAAATTTCAGAATGCCGAAATGGAACTTCCTATAGCCTTCGGAAAGACCATTAGCAATGAAACCTTTGTGGCCGACCTTACCAAAATGCCACACATGCTTATGGCCGGTGCTACCGGTCAGGGTAAGTCGGTAGGTCTTAATGCCATCCTTACTTCCCTGCTCTACAAGAAGCATCCGGCAGAAGTAAAATTCGTCCTTGTAGATCCTAAAAAGGTCGAACTTACCTTGTTCAACCACATCGAAAGACATTTCCTTGCGAAGCTTCCCGACAGTGAAGAAGCTATTATTACCGATAACACCAAGGTGATCAACACCCTGAACTCCCTTTGTATAGAAATGGACAACAGGTACGAGTTGCTTAAGAATGCCATGGTGCGAAATATCAAAGAGTACAACGCCAAATTCAAGGAGCGCAAGCTCAATCCGAACGACGGCCATCAATTCCTGCCCTATATCGTATTGGTGATCGATGAGTTTGCCGACCTTATCATGACGGCCGGTAAGGAAGTAGAAACTCCTATCGCCCGACTGGCACAGCTGGCAAGGGCCGTAGGGATCCACCTGATCATTGCGACCCAGCGACCATCGGTGAATGTGATCACCGGGATCATCAAGGCAAACTTCCCGGCGAGGGTAGCCTTCAGGGTGACCTCGAAGATCGATTCCAGAACCATTCTCGATTCTCCGGGTGCCGACCAGCTTATTGGTCGTGGAGACATGCTGTTTACCCAGGGAGCAGAACCGGTGCGTTTACAGTGTGCCTTTGTAGACACCCCTGAAGTTGCAAGAATTACCGACTATATTGGCGGACAAAGAGCATATCCCGAAGCTCACCTCCTACCCGAATACGTGGGCGAAGACTCTGGCACAGCTCTTGATATAGATGCCTCAGACAGAGATGCCCTCTTCCGTGAGGCGGCAGAGGTGATCGTCATAGCACAGCAAGGATCGGCATCCCTCTTGCAGCGAAAACTCAAACTCGGATATAACCGCGCGGGAAGGATCATCGATCAGCTCGAAGCTGCCGGGATCGTAGGCCCATTTGAAGGCTCCAAAGCGAGACAAGTGCTTGTTCCCGATGTTATGGCTCTTGAAGAAATGTTAAACAATGAAAACAACAACTGATATTATGAAGAAAATTGTCTTACTGGCCCTAATGACCTTTACGGTGGCTCTGGGAACCACAGACCTCCATGCTCAGAACGACAGCAAGGCTAAAGCCCTGCTCGACCAGGTGCACCAAACGGTAAAAAGCTACGACAACATCTTTATCGACTTTAATTACGTTTTGGAGAACACCGCAGAGAATATCCGTCAGGAAACCCGCGGCGATGTGACCCTGAAGGGCGATAAATATCGTTTTAACTACCTCGGGGCAACAAAGATCTTCGACGGTTCGAAAACCTATACCATTATTCCCGAAAATGAGGAAGTGGTTATTGAAGATGCCGGGAGTGAAGAGCAGGGAACCATAACCCCTTCGAAGATGCTTACCTTTTACGAGAACGGATATACCTATAAGTGGGATATCACCCAAAACGTAAAAGGCAGAAACATCCAGTACATCGAACTGGTGCCTATCGATTCGAATTCAGAGATCAGTAAGATCCTCCTGGGTATTGACACCCAGACCAAACACATCTACAACCTGATCGAAGTAGGACAGAGCGGTACAAAAACCACCATTACCGTTAATTCTTTTAAAACCGACCAACCCATATCAAAAAGCTTATTTACCTTTGATGGCCCCAAATACGAAGAAATGGGCTATTACATCATAAACAACTAGGCTTTGTACACATTAGACCGTTACATTCTTTCAAGGTTCTTATACAATTTTTTAAGTTCCTTCCTGATATTGATGCTCATCTTTATCTTCCAGGCCATTTGGTTCTTTATAGACGAATGGGCAGGGAAAGGTATCGACCTTTTGATCGTGGGGAAGTTCCTGGTGTACTACTCCCCTAACCTGATCCCCATGGTATTGCCACTAACCGTTTTGCTGGCAAGTATCATGACCTTTGGAAGTCTTGCCGAGAATTACGAATTCGCAGCCATGAAAGCTTCAGGGATCTCCCTGTTCCGGGCCATGAGACCGCTCATTATCTTTATCACCGTATTGAGCATCGGAACGTTTTTCTTTGCCAACAGCGTTATCCCCGAAGCGGAGCTCAAATCGTACAACCTGAGAAGAAATATTGCCCAGGCCAAGCCTGCCCTGGCGATCACCGAAGGGATCTTTAACAACATACCGGAGACCGACATCAATATCAAGGTGAACGACAAGTACGGCGATAACGACCAACTCCTGAGCGAGGTGGTGATCCATAAACTCACTAATGGCGGACTCAACAACCAGGTGGTAAAATCAAAGGAAGGAGAGCTCACCAGCAAAAAAGGGAGTAACTACCTGCAGCTGGTATTGAAAGACGGTCACTTTTACGAAGACATCCAGGGGAAAACGATCTCTGCCCGTCGAAAGGTTCCCTTTGCCAAGGCTTATTTTGACACCTATACCATGAACGTAGACCTCTCCCAGCTCAGCAATGATAACCTGGAAAAGGAAAACGTAAGCAACACCCATAAAATGCTTAATGCGAGGGAACTCGATGTGGCTATTGATTCCCTTTACACCGATAACCGCGAGGTGATAAGCTCCCTGTCTAAAAGTATTCAGAGCCGTACCGGTTTTACCAATATTGACGGTGATCACACAGCGCAGCGCCCGGTAAAAGACACCATAGACCCAACAGGAAAGTCGATCCCTGAGCTCATGGAATTCTACGAGCCCTGGAGACAATCACAGATCGTGGACATGGCCAAGAACAATATGAACAGTACGAAGCGTTCTATCGAAGCCAAGCGCTCTGACATTCAGCGACGCATCAAGCTCCTTAATGTGCATTTCTTGTCGCTACACCAAAAGTTTGCATTGCCTATAGCGTGTTTTATCCTCTTCTTTGTTGGTGCACCCCTGGGGGCTATTATCCGAAAGGGCGGACTCGGACTGCCCATGGTATTGGCTATCGCACTCTTCCTTACCTATTACTTTATTGGGATCTTTACCAAGAACTACGCAGAAGATGGTAGTATGGATCCTGTATGGGCGTCGTGGGTATCGACCCTGATCATGTTGCCACTGGGCATCTGGCTCACCAGAAGAGCTACTGCAGATAAGGCTGTGTTCGATCCGGACAGTATTTCTGAAAAGTTCTTCAACCTTTTTAATTTCATTCGCAAAAAAGATTCAACAGAGGCAAAATAAGTATCTTTGCCAAAAATTTGTGAAGCAGTCAACGCACATCATGCCTGAAAAAGAGATAAAACTCAACTCCATAGAAGAAGCCATTGCCGACATCAGAGCGGGAAAAGTGGTGATCGTAGTAGACGATGAAAACCGGGAAAACGAAGGTGATTTTGTTGCCGCCGCCGAGAAAGCGACCCCGGAAATGATCAATTTCATGGCACAGCACGGCCGCGGACTCATCTGTACGCCGCTTACCGAACAACGCTGTAAAGAGCTGGACCTTCACCCCATGGTGACCAATAATTCCGATCCTATGGAAACGGCCTTTACCGTTTCGATCGACCTACGTGGACATGGAGTGACTACAGGGATATCGGCATCAGACCGCGCCCTGACCATTCAGGCGCTTACCAACAGAAATACCCAGCCTAAAGACCTGGCCAGACCCGGACACATCTTCCCCCTAACCGCTAAAGAAGGGGGCGTACTTAGACGTACCGGACATACTGAGGCTGCTATCGACCTGGCACGCCTCGCCGGCCTTCAACCTGCAGGGGTGATCGTAGAGATCATGAACGAGGACGGCACCATGGCAAGGCTGCCTCAGCTGGTGGATGTAGCCGAACGATTCGACCTGAAACTCATCAGTATCGAAGACCTCGTGGCCTACCGTATGGAGCACGACAGCCTTATCGAGAAAAAAGAAGATTTCGATATCGAAACCCGCTTCGGAACCTTCCGCTTGCGCGCCTATAAACAAACAACGAACAACCAGGTGCATATCGCCCTGACCAAAGGTTCGTGGAATGCTAATGAGCCCGTGCTTACCCGTATCAATTCGACCCTGATCAATAACGATATCCTGGGTACCCTGACCTCTGATGCCGACAAGAAGCTGGATCATATGTTCCGCCAGCTAAACGAGGAAGGCCGCGGAGCCATCGTATTCATCAACCAGGAGAGCAGCTCTATCAACATGCTCAAACGCCTTAAAGAGCTTAAAGAGCTTCAAAGTCAGGGAGAAATGAAAGCGCCTAGGATCGTGATGGACAATAAGGACTTCGGGATCGGAGCCCAGATCCTGCACGACCTGGATATCTCCAAGATCCGCCTCATGTCCAACTCCACGCAAACCAAGCGTGTGGGGATCATAGGCTACGGACTGGAGATCGTGGAATACGTGAATTACTAAATTCACAACCCTTCCCCTCTATTATTGGAAATTCTGCACTGCGGCAGACTTTGAGATTTATAAGAAAAAGGCTACTTTTCGGCATAAACTTTATTTTATGCGCAAACCACTCTTATCCCTCATTGCTGCCCTTTCACTTTTTTCCTGTAAAGAGCAGCCTCAAACCACCACGACTTCAGAAGCGGCCATCGACACCCTGGCCCTGGCCAAAAGCATTCACGAAAAGGTGATCACCATTGACACCCATTGTGATATCAACGTGAATAACTTTACCGATTCGATCAACTACACCCAGGACCTGCACACACAGATCACCCTTCCGAAAATGGAAGAAGGCGGGTTGGATGTTGCGTGGTTCATTGTGTACACCGGGCAGGATACCCTTACAACTGAGGGTTACCAAAAGGCATACGAGAACGCCATGGCTAAATTCGAAGCCATTCACAAACTCACCGAAGAGATCGCTCCGGAGGCCATTGAACTGGCTTATACGGCAGCAGAAGCACGAAGCATAGCCTCTAAAGGCAAGAAGGTAGCCATGATCGGTATCGAGAACGGATATCCAATTGGTACCGATATCAACAACGTTAAGAAATTCTACGACCTCGGTGGCCGCTATATGTCACTGGCCCACCAGGGACACAGTCAGCTGTCTGATTCCAACACCGGAGAACAAGACAGTGTATGGCTGCATAACGGACTCAGTGAACTGGGGCGAAAGGTCATTGCCGAAATGAACAAATACGGGATGATGGTTGACATTTCGCATCCGTCAAAGGCTGCCATTAAAGAGATGATCGAACTCTCTAAAGCACCGGTTATCGCCTCCCACTCTTCTGCCCGTGCCATTTGCGATCACAGCCGTAACCTGGACGACGAGCAATTGCAATGGATCAAAGAAAACGGAGGGGTAGTACAGACCGTGGCTTTCAGTAACTATGTAGATACCAAAAAGCACCAGGCTTATAACGAAAAACTCAATGCCATGCTCGCAGAAAAAGCAGAAGAGGCAGGATTTACCCTTCTGGACCGCAGTGAGGCCAGACAGCTTCCTGCAGAAGAGCGCAGTGCCTATTACGCCAAATACATGGACTTTAGAGCGTCTATGAAAGAAGAGATCGATGCCTTTGCTATCGCCAACAACCCGGTAGATGTATCAGATTTTGTAGACCATATCGACTACCTGGTAGAAAAGATCGGATTGAAGCATGTTGGGATCAGTTCTGACTTCGATGGTGGCGGTGGTGTATACGGATGGAATGACGCATCAGAAACCTTTAATGTGACCCTCGAACTGGTAAAGCGTGGCTATACTGAAGAAGAGATCAGACAGCTATGGGGAGAGAACCTTCTACGCGTGATGGGAGAAGTAGAGCAAGTTGCAGCTTCCCTGCAAAAGTCAGATTCATAAAGACGTCCATCCAACAGCAAACAATATTTTTAAAGCCCTTCATGACGAAGGGCTTTTTTAATTAATTTTATTAGGAATAATCCCGTGTGTATGGAACTCAAGATCTATCAGGTAGACGCCTTTTCTAAAGAAGCCTTTTCCGGCAATCCCGCCGCCGTTTGTCCGCTGAAAAACTGGCTGGAAGACGACCTGCTGCAAAAGATAGCAGCAGAGAACAACCTCTCTGAAACTGCTTTTTATATTCCCCGGGAAGATCATTATGAGTTGCGGTGGTTCACCCCCACCACCGAAGTCGACCTTTGCGGCCATGCCACCCTGGCTACGGCTCATGTACTCTTTGAAAAGGAAGGGCACGAGGGTGAACTTATCAATTTCTACTCCCCGCGAAGCGGAGACCTCCAGGTACAAAAACACGGCAATAAGCTAAGCCTTAATTTTCCGGCCGACCCTGTAACCGCCATTGCTGTATCCAAAGACATCCAACGGGCGTTCAGTATTCCCCCGGCTGGTGCCTTTCGTGGCAAGACAGATATCCTGCTGGTCTATCATTCTGAAGAAGACATCAAAAATCTCGAAGCGGATATCCCTGCAGTAAACCTGCTCGATGCGCGTGGGGTCATCGTTACCGCCAGAGGCAACCAGGTTGATTTTGTTTCCAGGTTCTTTGCCCCCCAGGCCGGCGTTGATGAAGACCCTGTGACCGGATCGGCGCACACCACCCTAACCCCTTATTGGAGTAAGGTATTGGATAAGAAAATATTGGAGGCACGCCAATTATCCCTCAGAAAGGGTTACCTGCACTGTGAAGACCGCGGAGAACGGGTGATCATAAGCGGGGAAGCCCGTCTATACCTCGAAGGCAAGATCTATATCTAAGAAAATATTCAGGGAATTACCCAGCTTTCAGCACCGTTTCCAGGACTTCTGCCATGGTCGACGCTCGTGAAGCTACCGTTTCCTGATCCCAACCTAATTTGATGAGTACAGATATGTTTCTTCCCATCCAATGGTCGGAAGCACTGAAGTCTGCTCCCTCGTGGTCCGGAAGGTTGTCCAGCACATCCTGTGGTAGTTTTCCAAGGCTGGTCGCCTTCTTCAGGTGATCCCACTTTTTGATATAATGCCAGTTGTTGTCAAACCAGTAGAAGCAGCCGTCGATACCTGCTTCAGATAGGGCCTTATGCGCTTTTCTGGCCATCTCTTCATCCGGCAGGAAGATGTTTAAAAAGGAGTAGTTCTCCTCTCCCCCTTCCGGTACACGGCGAAAAGTGACCCCCTCTACCCCGGCTAATGCTTTTCTTATGGTCGAATAATGCTCTTTTTGAATGGCTATAAAATCGTCCAGGCGTTTGATCTGCGCAACACCCACAGCAGCATTCAATTCCGAGATACGGTAATTATACCCCAGGAATGGATGGGACTCTGCTCCCCTGTCGTTCCCGACATGGTCATGGCCATGATCGGAATAATGATCGGCGTGCTTCTTATAGGTTTCGTTATTGGTGATCAGGGCTCCTCCCTCACCACAGGTAATGGTTTTTACGTAGTCAAAAGAAAAACATCCCAGGTCTCCGATACTCCCGAGTGGTTTGCCCTTATAGGTACCACCAATGGCCTGGCAGGCATCTTCGATGAGCAAGATATCGTGTTTATCGCACAGTTCCTTAAGCGCATCCAGATCGGCCATCGAACCGCACATATGCACAGGCATGACCACCTTGGTTCTGGGAGTAATGGCTGCAGCCACGGCTTTGGGATCCAGGGTAAGGGTATCGTCGATATCGACCAAAACGGGAACGGCCCCGATGGCCAGTACAGACTCAAAACTGGCAACGAAGGTAAAGGTGGGCATGATCACCTCATCGCCTGCACCAACTCCGGCACTGGCGAGCGCCACAGTAAGTGCGGCCGTACCGCTACTCACCAACTGGGCGTGGTTTACCTCCATTCTACGGCAAAGGGCAGCCTCCAGCTCTAAAGCCTTCCACTGCCCTTTACGCATTCCGTCGAATCCGTAGCGCATAAGCACCCCGGTATCCAATACTTTATTTACTTCTTCTCTTTCCTGATCACCGAATAATTCAAATCCTGGCATAATACGCTTTGATGTTTTGCGCAAATATAGGAAAGGAAGGTGTGAAGTCGAAGCTTTTAAGAAGATCAGATCTCCAGAATACTCTCTTCAACCTGCTTACGTACCTTTTTAAAACCGGCAAACATATCGTCTTGAGCACGATACCCAACCGGCATGGCCAGAACTGAGGTAAGTCCTTTAGCCTCCAGCCCCAATACGCGATCGTATTCTGCATTTACAAAGCCTTCCATCGGACAAGCATCGATCTGCTCTACAGCACAAACGGTAAGGAGGTTCCCCATAGCGATATAGGCCTGCTTGGCGATCCATTCTTTCTTGATCCCGGTCTCCATGGTCTTTACAGAAGTCTCCAGGTAATCGCGGAATGGTTTTAGGACCTCATCCGGGGTCTGGCGAATATCTTTTACGCGATCAAAGTAGCTCTGGATGTATTTTTCGTCGATATCGGTTTCTACAGCGAATACCAGTAAATGAGAGGCATCGGCCACCTGCTGCTGATTGAAACTATGTTGAACGAGTTCTTCTTTGATCTTCTGGTTTCCGATCACCAACAGACGTACCGGCTGGAGTCCGAAAGAGGTAGCCGTAAGGTTAAACGCACTTTTAAGGGTATCGATCTTTTCTACCGGCAGTTTTTTATCGGCATCAAACTTCTTGGTGGCATATCGCCATTCCAGGGCATCTAGTACATTCATTGTTTTGCAATTTTTTTGCAAAAGTAAGGTTTTTGATAAGATACGATTCTAAAGTAATCCTTAAAATAACCAGAGCTTAACGGCCATGGCGATCACCATGATAATGAGGAAGGTTTTAACGAGTCCGTCGCCCTTGGCCACCGACCACCGGCTGCTCACCCAACCTCCTACGAACTGCCCCGAAGCCAGGAGGAGTCCGTATTTGAGATTGACCTTATCGTGATAGAAGAATACCGAAAGACTCACGGCCGTATAGATTAGCATGACCACCGCTTTGACCAGGTTCGAACGCACCAGGGTCATTTGATTGATCGAGGATAGGGCCAGGAGCATAAAGATCCCGGTACCCGCCTGCAGGAATCCGCCATAGATCCCGATAAAGAAGAAAGCAATAAGACTTCCCCAAAAGTATTTTCCGGTAAACCGCTCAGCCAGGTCATTCAGGTTTTTGGTAGGTTTAAGCACCATAAAGGCTACAATCACGATCATAAAGATGGCCAGAATTCGGTTGAAGACCGTATTGCTGATATCCACAGCGATCAACGAACCGATAAAAGCACCAATGGTTGCCGCCACCCCTAACCACCAACTGGGTTTGGGAATGGTAAGCCCTTTGGACCGGAATCCCGCTATAGACGAGATGGTCTGCAGAAAGATCGCTACACGATTCGTACCGTTGGCCATAGCCGAATCGCCGAGAAAAAAGATGAGGATAGGCAGGGTGAGCATGGAACCGCCTCCGGAGATCGTATTGATCACCCCAACGATAAAGCCCACCACCACAAGAATAAGGATCTCCAGTATGGGTGACATGTAACAGGTTTAGCTTGGACTAAAATAAGTCATTCGTTCGAAATACCCTTACCGAAACCTTAAATGACTGAAAAGCAGAGCGCGGGAAAACAATCCCGGTTTAAGGCGAAAAAAAATCAAAAAATAGTTGTTGAAAAATAAAAAAGCTTTCTATATTTGCACCCGCAATCGCAGGATAAAACGCCTGTAACGTTGCAAGGAGAAATGGCAGAGTGGTCGAATGCGGCAGTCTTGAAAACTGTTGAGGGTCACACCTCCGGGGGTTCGAATCCCTCTTTCTCCGCTGAACGAACTTCAAAGTTCCTCCAAACCCCGTAAAACACCAGTGTTTACGGGGTTTTTCATTTTTATTGATTTCATTTGATATCAAATAACAAGCTATAAAAAGTGGCAAATTCGGGGGAGATTTCAAATTTCTAAAAAGTCCCCCGAATTAGCTCAAAACCATTGATTTTACTGGTATTTGTGCATTTTTGCGTTTTTGATTTTCAAGGATGTTTTCTACCTTAAAAGGGGGAAATAAATGTAAAATGAATCAACGTGTCTCTTTTCGCTATTTTATCAAACCCAGTAAGGCAGATATAAATGGACTCTGTAATATTTATCTAAGGATCACCATAGATGGAAGTCGTGTCGAGTTTAGTGTAAATAGAAAAGTGGATCCTGCCCGCTGGATAGCCAAAGCTGGGATGGTAAACCTTAACAATGCTTCCGGTCAAGAATTAAATAATTACCTATCCAATATTCGTTCAAGGTTATTACAAATTCACCAACAATATATTAATGAAAATAGAGAGCTTACAGCTAAGGCATTACGAAATACATATTTCGGAAAGGATGATAGAAAAAGGATGTTGCTTGAGGTCTTTAAGGAACACAATGATCAAGTGGACTCACTTATAGGAAAAGATTTTGCTTCAGGAACTGCAGAGCGATATCGAACTGCAAAAATGCATGTCGCAAACTATATTAGAAAAGCCTATAAAAAGAAAGACCTCCTGATAACTAAAGTTGATCTAAAGTTTATCAATGGATTCGAATACTACTTAAAAACAGAACGCAATTGTGGACACAATACTGCTATTAAGTATATAACCAATTTTAAAAAAATAATCAGAATTGCCATTGCTAATGAATGGATAAAAAAAGATCCATTCATTAACTGGAATTCGAAACTAAAACCGGTAGAAAGAGATTTCCTTACAGAGGGCGAAATCTCTATACTTCTGGAAAAAAACTTTGGAATCGACCGCCTAGAACAAGTTCGCGATGTATTCATTTTTTGCTGTTTTACCGGACTGGCATATGCTGATGTAAAGAAACTAAACGCAGATGATATCAAATTTGATTTGGATGGTACAGCTTGGATAAAAACAAGAAGAACCAAAACAAAAACAAAAAGTAACATACCGCTTTTATCAATTCCTAGAGGTATAATTAGCAAATACAATCGTGATCCAAATAAAGTCTCCTCGGCGTATTTACTTCCAGTTCCTACCAATCAAAAAATGAATGCTTACTTAAAAGAAATTGCTGATTTGACAGGAATTCGCAAAAATCTTTCAACCCATCTGGCAAGACATACTTTTGCTACAACGGTTACCCTTTCCAATGGTGTGCCTATCGAATCCGTGAGTAAAATGCTGGGACACAAAAATCTCAGTACAACCCAACATTATGCAAAAATCCTGGATCAAAAAGTTAAAAAAGACATGGAAGCCCTTAGGCAAAAGTTTAGTTAAGCAACTATAAACAAATCATCCTTTGCTTTCGCTAAATGAATCAAGCACATTCCCCTACACCCTGTTCCGGGAAAAGAGCTTGATCCAAAAAGACAGAACACATTTCAAAAATTTATTTTTAATCTCTTTGAGAAAACTAATTTTTTGAAAAGCGTTCTCGAAAAAGAACTTGATTTTTCAACTTATTTAATACTTGATTCTTATAATAGGTCACTTCAGTAAGTGAATGTGGTAGATCTATAATAGAAACTTTCTCTTGAATTTCATCAATAGGAACGGGAATGTATTCTCCATTTTCTTGTTCCCTATAGACGTAAGCAGCCCTTGTTAGCACATAAATGGACTGCATATCTTTAGAAAATCCTCTTTTAACAACTACATATTCTCCATTATGGTTTCTAAAAAAGATTTTTCCTTCCTTTAATTTCTCATAGTATGTGGCCAATGGATTCTCTTCAATGGTTTTGGGTGTACTTGGAAATTCATTGGGTTTATCATTGTAAAAGGTAATGGTTTGGGCTGCATTTAGAGTTTTAGATAAAATGTAATTGGGAGCTGGATTATTTTGATTTAGAAAAATATTTCGATTATATATCCATTCTCCTAATTGACCTCCTTTCGGAATTTTACCCTCTTTAGCCCAATTAATTAAATTTTGCCTGGTGTTTTCTGATTCTTCTTTTGTTACCGTTCTCATCCAATCAAAATTTTGTTCTAGTTGTCCATCAATCGGCTTGGATGGATTTGCAAGAAAATCGTCAATACTCCCGTACTTGAAAATTATTCTCGAAAGAGTTATGGGATTAAGTAAAATATTTTCCAACCTAGTAATCCATCTCAAGTTTTCAGGTCTATTATTTTTTTTGTTGGTGTCAATATGATCAACTATATGTTTTGCTGAGGGCTGATCACCATGAAAAGCTGTAGCAACAATTCTATGAACCGTGTGAGAAGAGAAATTTAAATATCCTTTGTTCTTATCTGGTTTTCCAAACGTCCATTCTTCATCTAATGGTCTTTTTCTTTTACCAGATCTTCTTAATCTATAAACGGCACCATTGTCTCGGACGCGATAAGTTTCTCCTCGGTAGTCACAGGTTTTTTCAACTTGAAATATGTTTATGATGCTATTCAATTGTCAAGATTTAATTTAAAAAGTATGCGCATCGGTAGATATTTGAAACGTTCTGACTGGCTGTTTTGGTCCCTAATTTAACATTACATTAGAGGAGAAAAGTACAGCTGGCCGAATGGTATTGGTTTAGTTGTTGATATGAAGATAAGGAATATAGTCGAAACTTGTAAGAATGATAGCGCTGGGGTATAGCCTCATGTTGTCTGTAGTTATTTCTTTTTTTCTTTAATTAAATTAGCAAGACCATTTAAATCTTGGTTTAAATGCCAAACTCTAGAAATGTATAAGGTAACATCGAGATCTATTAAATCATTTTTTTCAAGTATTGTTTCATCTATTAGGTCTGAAAATAATGCGTATATGTTATGCGTAATGTAATTGCGTTGTTTTGATATTTGTTTCAATGCAGTTATGAAGTTACCACTGAAAAGTTTATTCTTTTCTACAATTTCAATTAGTTGACCTAAGGTTGCTCTTTGGAAATTTCCTTTAATATTGTTCTGATTAAGGAACACTTTAATTTCTGCTTCCAATTTACCAGAGGCTAGGGTCACCTTTCCTAACTCTGAAGTAAACTCTTCAGAGTCATAAAGTAATTTGTAGAATTCTAATCCAGATTTTGGTTCTCCGGTATACATTTTTAATAATTACAGACAACGGTTGGGCTCTGCGCTGGCGTGGTTGGCTGGCCTGGGCGACCTTTTGGCCTTTGGCGTTGGAGGAGAACAGGGCAGCGAGCACATAGCATTTGGTTTTTTACTGGAGTTTAAGATAGAGAAAATAGTTGAAACTTATAAGAAATGTAACGCTTGCGATAGCCTCACGTTGTAAGCTGGCCTTTATTTATTTACTGTCTTGATAAGTTCAGAATAATGTAATTCATCTTCTTTTATAAGAGAATGAAGGTCAGACACCGCATTTTCGATGTCACACATTAAATCACTATTTCTCATCATCCTTTCAATGTTGTTGGCGTGACTGAAATAATGAAAAACTTTTAATAATCTTTTAGATCTTTCTGCTCCCCATAGTTTCTCAGCTCTTTGATCTACAGAATTATTATGGTTACCTGGAACCCGAGCATATGTATAAAGTTCAACAAAACGTCTTACAGCATTCGGTATTCCCATTAAGGCTTGATAATCTTTATCTACACTATTATCAAAATTGTATATGAGTTCAAATAAATAATGGTATTCTGAAGAATAGTTTTGAATCGCTTTAGGTAGTTTCTCTAAAGTAGATTTTTCTGCATCAATTCTCCTTACGTAGTAATAAAATTTGTTTGCCCCACTTGGTTTTGGCAATTCTCTTAATAGACCGAAAAAATCAAAATTATGAGTTGAAATGAAAAGTTGATTACAGTTTAATTTTATCCGGCTACTTTCGTTCTCGGGATCTTCTTTCGATAAGAAGAATTCTTTTATTAGAGCGTTAACTTGAAATATGTGATTGCTGTCAAGACTGGAAATAGGATCGTCAATATAAACGATTATATTTTCGAGCTCAGAACTTTCTAATAGTTTGGTTAAAAAAAAGGAAAATGCAATAGCAGTTTTTTCGCCTTCACTTAGATTTACTGCTTTCGAATCTTTTCGTTGTAATCGAAATAATTCAACTCCTTCTTCTTTTGTAACAACAACTTGAATTTCGTTTCTACCTAAAAATTTATCGATAAATTCATTTAATTTCTCTTTTCCTTTATGAGCTTTACTAATCTCAGATTCTAATTCTGCAATCGACTTTTCTAATTGTTCCTCGATATCTAAGAAGTACTCAGATCGGTTTTTATATAATTCAATTTTTTGTTCCTTTCTGGAAAGACCAATTTTCTTAACATAGTCTGCGGCATAATGTTCTTTGATATTATTTTGAGCCTTAGCTTTTGCCTCATCAAACTCTTTTGTTACTTTATTATTTTTTGAAATAAGATCATTCCAGCTACTAACGGCGTCCTTTAAAAAAGTATTATTTAATTTAATTTGAGAATAATCTTCTATAGGATTAAAGGGGTTCTTTATTTTCTGTTTTACTAATTTTGATAAATTGGAATATTGAGAATTTAAATTGCTGATTTGTTTTTTTAACTCTTTTTTTTTCTCATTAAAATCTGTTCTCAAAAAAGGATAAAATTGTTCAGCTTTTATCTCGGGAACTATTTTTTTCTTACTTTCAATTTTATCAAATAGGATATTTAATTCCTGTTTGTGATTACTTAAATCCTTTGAAAAATGTGCCTTGAGTGATATTAGTCTATCATTTTCAATTTCATTTCCACAAAATTCGCAGTTAGAATTTTCTAAATGAAATTCTAACCCTTCTTCTACCCAAGATGCGATTTCGGGGTTTTCTATAAAATATTTAATGGTAGAAGAGAATTCTGGAACTTTTTTCAGTTGTGTTTTTGATTCCTCAAGAACCTCTTTTAAATCATAATTAAATTCAAAATCATCCATAATAGGAAGTTTGTTTTCTTCCGAAATGGTTGCAGTCTTTAATGTTTTTTGAAATTCAGTTTTACTTAATAGATAGGATTCATGATTTGATTTGACTTTTTCAAAAATTGGTTTTAAATGAGTTCTAGTAAAGGCCTGAACTATTTGAAGAGAATCTTTAATTTTAGAAGCAGTTTCAGTTAGACCATCTAAAATAGATTTCTCAATTACGGAAGATTCTTTTTTCAAATTCCTTTCGATGCTCTTAACCTTTTCAATCTTTTTAAGTTCAATTTTTAATTGTTCTTGAGCTAACTTAGTGTCTTCTCCTAGAAGTAGTACCGGATTAAAATTACCTCCTTCTAAATGGATATTGTCACGTATGAAATCTGAATTAAAAACTTTTATTTTTAAATGATCGAGATCATTCTGGTTTAGTTTATGACCATCGTAATCCTCAATTTCGAATTCGCAATTTTCATAATCGGAGTTTATCTTATTAAGTTCAAAACATTGAAATATACGGGATATTGTCGTTTTACCTGAATAATTCCAGCCATAGATTATATTTATTTTATCAAATTCTTGAATATCTCCACTTCTTCGGTAATCATTAAATACTCCGAATTTTTTAATTTGATTTATTCTTTTGATCATCTATGTCTTTTTTTTGGGGGTGGCTTGCTTACGGCAGGTGTATGAACCGTTCTGGCTGGCTGTTTTGGCCCTGTTTCGGCCTTTAGCGTTGGCGAGGCCAAAACAGCTAACCTGGATTGTTAAGTTAGTACTGACACCTAAACTAAAGAAAATATTCTAAAGGAAGTAGGATTTAGGAATGGTTTATACACCATGTTAGCCACAGTATCTTTTAATTTAAATACTTCACTTTTTCTCCTTTTGAAATAAATACTAAGGCATCAAAATGTTTGAACCAATTTGTTTTAGCCCTATTTAAACCAAACATTCCTTCGTATTCCTTAGCACTATATTCAGGATTTGTATTGATTATATTCTTGGAATCCAAGAAGAAGTTCTTTTCAAGAGTAGGCAAAAAATGGAGCAGATTTTCATCGTCATTGTGGCATTTTTCTAGCCATCTTTCTTTTCTATATGGCATTTGTATAGATGAGAAAGCAATGTGATATGAAATGCCAGGATTTTGTTTGATAAATTGACTACCCATAGTCTGACCTTTCATGAAATCATTTTCAGTTTTTGCCATATGTGCATTTGCAAGCCAAACGATTATCTTTTTTTCATCGAGGTCACGAACAAGAAAGTTTAGGTTCTTTGCCATTTGAGTATCTCTTATAGCGATTCCTGTATTTTTCTTTGAATTATTTTGAAGGATATGGCTTTTGAAACTTTCAAGAATTTGATACCAAGTCTTATCATTTCTAATAGTGACATTTTCTAGTAAATTATCTACCGACGCTATTAGGCTTTCAATTTCATTATTAGCTCTTCCTTTATTCAATGATGAGCCATTTCCTAATGCTCTTTTTGCCAAAGACATGAAATCGTGAGCATAATCAATATTGTTTTGATCAAGGTAAATACGAAGTTTATTTACAAAATTCTGTTGTGAGAAAATGGAATAAAGTTGATTGTCAAAGCCCCATATGGTAACATTGTGCTCATCAAGAAATTCGAATAGTGCCTGGCATTGAACTGATCTCGACCAGAATGGAAATAGATTTCTTTTGTTATGATCAAAATACAAACCAAAAAAATCACTCTCAAAAGCGATTTCGGTGTATCCTTTTTCAAGAACTAAATATCTGACAAATTGAGATTTGGCTAAAAAGTCAGAACCTATATGATGTTCTGCTTCGCCTAAAAACACTACCCTTTTACTTTCTAGATTTTCATCTATCAATTTTTTTACATCCTCCGTGATTAGATTATCTATTGAGTTTAATTCGTAAACATGATCATTTACTTGGGCATTGGATAGATTGATAGATGTTAAGAGGATTAAAACGTAAACGAATCTTAGCATTGATAGGGTGTTCTTTGATATTGTGGCTAACGGCAGGTGTATGAACCGTTCTGGCTGGCTGTTTTGGCCCTGTTTCGGCCTTTAGCGTTGGCGAGGCCAAAACAGCTGACCTGGATTGTTAAGTTAGTACTGACGCCTAAACTAAAGAAAATATTCTAAAGGAAGTAAGGTTTAGGAATGGTTTATACACCATGTTGTAGCTAGTTTTTATTGTTTTAAATACTTTCTATTCTTAGAATCGATTAAATAATCGCCTTCATGCTTAAATTCGATTATCTCTCCTAGATAAGTTATTAATAAGGTGTCATTCTTTCGTTTAGGGTAATATGTGAAATTCTTATTGCGGGAATCTTTAATTTTCCATTCAAGTGCACCGGGGCCTACGGATTGACTAATAATCCTTATGTTCTCTTCAGAACACACCCATTCACCCTTGTATTTGTATGTGATGGTTTGTGATTCGGGGATGAATGTTTTTTTATCATACATCAATTTCCCATTTTCCTGCCAAATTGGATATTTCAAATTGCCTTTGTAAATGTAATCTCGATATTTTCTATCATGTATTAGGTACGTTTCTCTCCCTTCCTTTAAATACAATGAATCGTTTCTTAAATAAATGGAAATGGAATGTATTTCATTCTCTGCTTCATACCATTTACCTTCATCTAAATCGCGATAAGAATAATTACAGCTGAAAATAAGAGATAATAATAAGATTGAAATTATGCGATTCATTTTTCAAAAATTAGCTACAACGGCAGGTGTATGAACCGTTCTGGCTGGCTGTTTTGGCCCTGTTTCGGCCTTTAGCGTTGGCGAGGCCAAAACAGCTACCCTGGATTGTTAAGTTAGTACTGACGCCTAAACTAAAGAAAATATTCTAAAGGAAGTAGGATTTAGGAATGGTTTATACACCATGTTGGCATTAGTATGTTTTTATCAACTGCTCAAACCCTTCCATAAGGTTTAATAGTTTTTGACGTTCTTTCCAACCTGGATATTTTTCTTTTATATAAGACTCTGGAGCATAAGTCCCATAGGCGATATAGTTATTACCTTGACAGATTTCAAAATGATAATTTGTTCCGTCTACAGCATTCATTTCTAATACTCTTCCCGCATCTTTATTTGGTTTTTTTGTAATGTTCAGTCTTGATCTATCAATCTCAAATAAGTCATTGTTAGAACATTCATTTAAGTAACTCCAATAAAATTTATAATCTTGCTTTCTTATTTTTCGACGTGTAATATCAGTTTTGTCCTTTGGATCACTAGGTTGGAAAACATCGTACCGAGTTACTTTACCATTATTTTGATAAACGAGAAATTTTGAAATCATTCCTTTGGTCCAATAAGAGGAGTGACCAATTCTAACTATTAATGAGTTACTGTCTTTTAAATTGAGTAACTCAATATAAATATTTTGCTTTTCTGTTTTATCAATCCAATTAATCTCTGGAATTTCCCAATCTTGAGAGAAGCTAATTAATGGTATCAGCAAAATTATATGAAGTATGGTTTTTCTCATATTAATGCCAACTTGTTTATATAATGATGTTTTTCCCTTAAAGCCCTCTTATTACAGAGAATAAACATGAGATTATCACTAATACAAACATATAGTATAAATTCTAAATAATTAAAATATTAGATTTCAATTAGTTTAAGCTTCCCTCTCCCTTTTCATAGAAGGAATAAATTTTTCCCTTATCGTGACTGCATAAACCGGTCCATTCCTCCCTATTTATAAGTCACTTTATAATTGAAAAATTATAGGTGTTCCATGAAAAGGGAACAGCGACGGCTCTATAGGAAGTATAGTGATCTCACCCTATTTATAAAGTTCTTATGAACTTTCATAGTCCAATAAAGAAAAAGGGATACGCTCCGGATATAAAAAGTATAGTGGTTAGAATTGGAGAATATTTATGATTTCCTTTCTTCTACTGTCAATACTTCAAAAAAGCTCGTTACGATTGTTAAAATTCCACTCCTTCCCTTCTGACATTTCTGGTTAATAAAAAACTTGATAAAGGAATAGCAAGAGGGCAACGCGCTGAAGTACGTTGCTTTTATCAATAATTCCTTTAACATCAAGTATAATAAGGGGTTCCGAATGATCAATTTTATCCATGCTCCATCCCGATCACATAAAAAATATTCAATTGGTTTTACATGAATACTTACGCTAACATTAGAGCTTACAAAGACATTATTGATCAATTCAGAGACTTTGCCAAGCAGCAAGGATTAATGCAGTCTCAAGCCTTAAAATTACTCCTTGATCACTATCATGAAAGTGAGGATCAACAACCGAAAGTATTCTCCAACGACCATCCCATTGTTCAACGTATCGAACAAACCATATCCATTATTCGAAACATTGAGAAAAATCAAACCAAACCCATCCTGGCCCTGTTACAAATGTTATTTGAAGAACAACCACAAAACCGACCATCATCAAAGGTCCAGGCCTCAAATGAGCTTTCAGAACTGGAAAATCACTGTAACCTTTTGCTCCATCAAATTCAGGATCTGGTCCGAAAGATCGAACCGGTCTCTCCCCCATTTTCGAAAAACTATTTCCGAATTCAACTTTCAAATACAGAATACAAAGAACTACTAAACACCTTTAATTAGTCTAAATCATGTATGTCACAATAACTCCACAAAAACTGGGATCCACCTTTCACAATTCAGTCGCTGACCTGGTAGCCTATCTGGAAAAAGAGAATGACACCGATCCAACTTCGAAATATAATTTCTTTTTTGACCAGTCACGGGATATTGTCTCTGCAGAACAAGTCATCCAGGCTATCGACCAAAACACGGCTAAGCTAAGCAGTAATGCTCCCAGGTTCTTTTCCTTGGTGATTAGCCCAAGTAAGCGGGAATTAGAACACATTAAAGCCTCCCCTGAACAAATGCAAAAGTATACCAGGGAGCTCATGAAGATCTACGCTAAAAATTTCAATCGTAAAATTGATGGTCACCCAGTTACTGAGAAGGATCTGTTTTATTTTGCCAAAATTGAATTTCAGCGCACCTTCAAAGAATTTGGCTGGCAGGTAAAAGAAAATGCCTCCTACATAAAAAAGATCGCCCAGCTAGATAACCAAATCACCCAATCGGAAGAAACATCCAGTATCAAAAAACTGCAAAAACAAAAAGAAGTCATCTTTCAACAGATCCCGCATAAGTTGAACGGTGAACCGATCATCCCCGGAATGCATAAACCCGGAGACCAGATTCATGTGCATGTTATCGTAAGTAGAAAAGACCGAAGTAATCGGTACAGCCTCTCCCCTGGCAGCTCCTATAAATCTTCCGAAACTGTTCTTAACCATAAGAAAATAGCCCGGGGATTCAATCGAAATGAATTCTATCAGCATGCTGAAACCCTTTTTGACAAGACATTCCAGTATAACCGCAACCCCGCAGAATCCTTTCAGCTTCGAAAGGACTTTATAAAATCCCCGGTGAAAGTATATAAGCAACTAGCTTCCCTCCCTCCAGATGAGAAACAGCTGGCGTTTCGCTTATTAAGGGAAAGCTCAACTCAGATCCTATCCCCTATGCTGAACCCTTCTCAGACTAAATTGGCTATGCAAGCCTTTAAAAGGATTCAAAAGACTTTAGCATTAAGTACCAAATCAAGCTCTATAGGATATTAAAATCATATGCAATTGAGCCTATTTTTCATCGTGCATTTCGTGCTGATTTCCTTATTCCTCCTTGGTCTAAGAATCAGCCGATTCTACTTTGTTTGGAATATTTCTGTACTCCTTTTTGCTTGTGTATTTGTGGCATTTTTTATTACAAATGGCCCTCCAATATCAGTCCTTACATGGATCCTCTCCCCTGGCCTCATGATCCAGGCCTTAATCCTGGGATGGTTTTCCATCAACCCTTCCAACCGTAAAAAACATGATCATCCTTACTCAGTCTCGCTAAAAGGTGAAAATTCCACCTGGATGATCGATAATCTCAGAAAAGGGATTTCTATTATTGGTGCTGCAGGGAGTGGTAAAACGGAAAGCCTTATTCACCCCCTAATGATGCATCTGGCTTCCCACAACTTTTCGGGGGTGATCTATGATTATAAAAATTTTGAACTCACTGAACTAGCCTACCCAATTTTTAAAACCAATGACCTCCCCTTCTATATTATTTCTTTCGATCGCTTCTATAACCGCGTGAATCCTATTGCTCCAAAATACATGAGAGATGAGGAATCGGTAAATGAATTTTCCAGGGTGCTTATCGAAAATCTCATGGAGCTAAAAGAATCCGGGGCTGAGGGTTCCTCAAAGTTCTTCCAGGATGCCGCGGAAGGATTACTGGCCGGACTTATATGGATGTTCAAACAAAAGGAGCCCGATGCCTGCAACCTTCCCGCATTGATCGACTTTTTTATTGCTAACCGAAGTGAGCAACTCGCTGAATGCATAAATCAGGATTGCATAGCCCGTGGAATGGCTTCTGCCTTTTTAAATGGACTCGAATCTGAACGGCAAACTGCGGGAGTGCTCAGTACCCTGGCTAATGGACTTAAAAAGATCAATACCCAAAGAATCCGAAAAGTAATTTCTAAAGATGAAGTCCCCCTGGAGTGCAACCATGCTTCAAACCCGGGGGTCATTTGCCTGGTGAATAATCCTAAATTTGAATCCGCTTACAGCCCCATCCTATCCGCTATTCTCCATGTGATCACCAAACAAATGAGTGAACGCAATCGCAGACCTTCTTTTTTGCTTATGGAAGAGGCTCCTACTTTAAGACTGCTCAACATGCATCGGATCCCTGCTACCCTGCGTTCCTACAACATTGCAACTCTTTATGTCCTTCAGGATAAAGTTCAAAACGATGTCCTCTATGGAGAGAAGATGAGCCGAGCCATCCTAGCCAACCTTTCTTATCAATTCTTTGGGAAGGCTAACGATCCGGAAACTGGGAAATACTACGAGCAATTTCTTGAGCTTATAAAAACCAAAACAAGGAGCGTGAGTAAAGGCATGAACCTGAGTTTTGATACTCGTATTACCTCCAGTGAAAAAGAAGTGCATCGAATTCGGGCTAACCAATTCTTTAAACTGCAAACCGGCCAATTTATAGCAAGCTCTGATGCCAGGAGCCAGCTATTGACCTTTCCTAAAAAGAATCTACACCGATCCCTCCCCATCCTTAAAAAAGAGGATCTGTTTTGGAAAGATTAGCGATGGAGTCCAATACTATTCATAAGTCCTAAGGCTTCAAAACAAAAAGCTTTGTAAAGTTCAGAAGTATTTGATTCATTGCCTTCGACATGTACCCGCTCCAATTTAAGGTACAAGGCTTTCAACCCCAACCAATCCTTTTCAAATTGCCCCTTTGAAATAGTACCATCTCCAAATTTTTCATAATAAGATTTCAATTTCGCTAAAAGCAATAGGCAATGATCAAACTGATGATCCACCTCTGCTGAAGTTGCTGTAGGTTGAATTTCCATATGTAGAATACTTTCTATAAATATAAAAAAGTAATCCGATAAGCAAACCATTAATTTCTAATTCTTTATCACCATTTGGCGTAGTTCACAGGCTTAAAATCTGCCATAATTTTCGTAAATTATAGGGTTGATTTATGCTCATTAATCATGTTTACTAACCGTGTTGAATGCGATATTTATGTTGGAAAAGGAGCCGGAAACAAGCTCCTGAATGATCTGCGACATGCTGAGAAATCCATTAAAATTGTTTCTCCTTTTATCTCTCCAAAAATGTTAGAAGTACTTAAAGAACTTCACCTAAGAGGAGTGCAAATTTCCCTGATCAGTCAAAGGCCGGAATCAAAAGAAACCTCCAGTTTACAACAATTATTTTATCCGATATTGACTCCTTCATCAAAGGCTTTCTTCTCAGGATATGCTTCAAAATATGCTGGATGGTTCATCGTGCTCATTTCCATGGCATTGCTATTTGCAGTCTATCAAATTGAAAAATTATCCTTAATAGCTACAATACTTATATTGCTTCTATCTACATTCTTCTTATTTAGTCGGAATTCGCCCCCCTCTCAAAGATTCCTTTTCCCGACCAAGCTCTGGAGTCCTAACAGCCGCAACAGATTGCATAGCAAATTCTATATCATCGATAACAAAATTGCCTACCTGGGATCCCTCAACTTCACGCACTCGGGAATCTATAACAACCATGAGTCCCGGGTCCGAACTATGGATTCCAAAGTTATCCAATCCTTGAACCAGGAATTCGAACATCTGATGCAGTCTTAGATCTTAAGATTCCGATATCCATTTTTTTCCCGAAGATAAAATCGTAATCGTGCCTTCCCTCCAATTCCAATTTTTCGGTAACCGATAACAAATCGTTGTGTAGTCTGGGGCAATACCACTTTAGGGGTGTGGTAATGATAGACTTCCTCTAAGGGTAATTCCTGAAAGGACCTTTCTGCCCGATCTTTTCCGTGTTCAATGATGGTGTTTACGGATCCAACCTCGTAGCTGTCCTTACTTTTGTTTTCAATTTCAAAAGCCACAAACATTTCCCTTTCCGCATATAGTATATCCAAGACCGTGAAAGCGATCCCACTTTCCTTTTTAGTTTTGTTCAGGGTGTGTACTTTTTGTAAAACATAAGCCCCAGCCTTTTCATAGTGTACAGAATCTATAACAGGCACTCTTTCTTTAAATGCTGCTCCTCCCTCCTTCCCAATGGCCGTAGTGTCTGTAACAAAATAATTGGTTTGGGATAGTTCCTCCTGGTACTTCAACAAATAGGAATACACCCTGCCATCATGGGTGATCACCAAAAGATTACTTTCCGGGGCCTTTCGCCCTTGAAGAATTCCAAAATATTGAGGAATTTGTTCATTATAGGAGAAATGAAAATCCTCAGAACCGGTGGTTGCTTGACGAATCGGACTCGGGAAAAACATGACCACCTTCTTTTGCTCATTTACAGCGATAATCTGCAACTCCTGTCCATGGAGTCCCATGATCGAAATAAATAAGTTTACAGCCATCGCGGATATTATATACATTCTCATAACTTAGGTTTTAAAATGAATTCAAATTGGTCGTAAAGTAGAATAGTCCCTCCCCTATTCCTTTGCGTAAAAAGATTTCCAATCCTGGGCAAAAACGGTACCCCGGGAATCTGAATTTCCGTGCTGACTTCCCTGGCCAAGCCATCGGTTAACTTTTGTTGTCTTTGATTGCGAACATAGATGCCCTTTTCATGATCTTGGGAATCATAAGCCATCCACCGCTGTCCATCATCCATCAAAACTTCTACATGAATCCTATTTCCATTCACCTTACAAATTCCATAAACCATTTGAGGAAACGCTTTGTCACCTTGCCCTGAGAGAGCTATTGGAATAGAAAGTTTCAGTCTGGACCCTGAACGAATTTTTTGAGTGGAGTATACCATCGCCTTAAGCACAGTGGTTCTAGTATCCTGAATAAGTTTGCTTGTGAAAATGCGATCACATTTTTTAAATGAGCTAGGATCTGCAGTATCCTTAACCGGTAAATCCGATACCTCCCTAATCGTTTCTCTTTGTGTGATTGCTCTCAATTCCGAATAATCCATTTGAAGCAGCGTATCCTGAACTATATCGAGTGCCGGAGTAGCTATGATACTATCGCTTTCCCACGGATAGATCTCTGGAAGGACGAGCTCTCGCTCCTCTTTGATCTGATCAATCGCCTCCAAACGATCCTTAAATTGAGAGTCATTACTGGTAGACATCGGAATCTCCGGAGATCGTAATGAGTCGTTCTCTTCCTCCGAATGAAAAACAGAAATGCCATAACCGATAATAAATATCAGGACGCTCGCAACGATAGAGAGATAGATCAGTTTATTCCTGGACAATTTCATAAGGGATCTTTTTTAAGGATTGTTCGTAATAATTGGTAATCAAGAGACCATGAGGATTATTGGGAAAGTTTCTTTCAATACTCCGCAGTTCTCCAGTGGCTACCAGTCGATAGTGGTCAACCGAAGTTCCTCGTGCCACCTGAAAAATAACCTCCGTGATAAATGTGGGGTTTCTTTGATCCTCACTCAATTCGATGGAAACACTTTTTACTTGATGGATCAAAGCATATTGTAAAATACGATTGTACACCCCATCTGATTTCTTCTGCTGATACAGTTCATCCACGCTTCGATCTGCCAGCCAGAGCGCCTTAGAAAGATTTTTCTGCATACTGGCCGGTTCCAGTCCATAAAACAATTCTATAAACGTTTGAATATGGGCGCGAACCTCTACCTCCATTTGATCACTACTGGCGCTCCACCGGATGGGAAGCACCCCTCCAGCTGGGTCAATGACATAGGACTTGTGGCGGAGCTCCTGTTGTGTCTTAAAATGGAACCACAACGATAGTCCACTGATCAGTCCGGAAATTATAAGGGCCGTCAATGTTACCAGCCTATGAAGGGCTAGGGTATCGTAAATTTTGAACAGGGTATTTTTCATAAGCTGACTTTTTAGTTGGTAAACATTCGAAGGGTAAAAGATGTGGCTTTGCGGTAGAGTTTAAATTTGAGTAATACCATAAAACCTACCACTCCTAATTCAATAACCGGTGCCATCAAACTATCTTCTGGAAGCGAGCCGGTGAGTTCACTCCAAAAGTTCTGGTTTGCTTCCGTGAAAAGACCATTGATAAAAACGTTGACCAAAAAAAATGCCGGCACCAGCATATAAATGGCGATATACAGCCGGAAAAAATTATACCCCATCGTCCTGAATTTTTCAAACACCGAAAGGCTGAGAATCAATGGAAAAAATACCTGCATCAATCCCAAGATGAAGAATCGTTCTGCCAGGAATAGAGGATAGATGATCAGATCCAATAACCATAAAAAAACACTTAATATAAAGGCAACAATTCTCATGGGGTAAAAAGGCGTGGTGATGTATTCGTAAATCGTGGAAAGAGCCTTGGTTCCTACATCCGACCAATGGATATCCTGACTCAGATCAAAGCCCTGTAGTTGTAATGGGACCAAATCCGGAGCTACCTCCCTGTATTGGGTTTCAATGGCAACCAAAAAAGTATCAAATTGAAATAGGATCTCATGGGAAAAGATGACCAGAAGTACTATCGCTAAATTTTTAACAAGGTCCGATGGAGTTAGCCCCCAGGTGACCTCTTGGGTATTGGCTGTACCCTCCAGATACTTTTTTAATAGATTGATCAAAAACAAGAGTACAGCTAAAACCTGAACCCCTGTCAGCGTATACTGAGACAGATCCGATCCTTGCAGCGTTTTAAAAACTGCGTCTACATATTCCAGGTTCAGCGTCATTGCCCTCTACGATTTTCGACAGCTCCTGCTACCAATGTCCGGAAATCTATCATTGCCGTATAGCGCCTCATTTGAGTCATACAGATTGCCCTGGCTTCTTCCATTCGCTGTCTTCGCTGACCCAAAAGATCGATACGATCCTTATCTGTCATTTTGAAATGGTCATTCCTTAGTAATTGGCGGATCATATCCAGGTCATCCATGGAGGCTGCCATGGTCCTTTCCAGAGTTTTGGATAACTCCCGGAGTTCATCTTTTGCCAAATATTTACTGCTTCCTAAGAGCCCAAAATCCCTTCGAATTTCAAGCTGTAATGACTTGTGCTCCTCGATGATTTCCCGTATAAGCTTTAGATCCCGGATAACACCGTTAACCTGTTCCAATCGTTCCTGCTGTTGCTTGAGAAATTGGACCGTCCGAATCAACTGGGAGGTTTGTTTTCCGGACTCTAACAATTGTTTACCTAGGGTGAGGAAATTGGTGTTATCGTATACCGGCATCCCTTGCGCCCTTAATTCAGATGAAAAAAGAAATACCCCGATTGCCAGGTAGATATACGTTTTCATGATCTTAGATTTTTTTGATGCACAAACTTTGCAATAGCTTCTTCCATACTCCCTATCTCCCTGTAATTCTTCATCAACTCATGATATTCAGGACCATCCGTGAGATATGCCGCATAGGCTTCCGGAGCCACCTCCAACCGGTATACATTGCTGTGATTCCCCACTTTTATAAAGACTTCTGTATACCTTCTGTCCCCCAAAAACTGATTGGTTAAGGACTGTAATTGTTCCACATCATGAGTGGACAAGTGGAATCGTCCTTTAAAAGGAGCATAGCCTTTTTCGTTTCTTAAAGCGTAGATCACCTGAGTATTGTCGATAATACTGTTGGAAAGATGGTTTTCAGGGAGTTGACTGATGGACTGCAGAATGATACCCACAGCCGCATTTTGCTTTCGTATCGCCTGATAATAATAAGCCACTTGTTGAAGGACATTCGGAAATTGTAATTGCTTAGCGAATTCATCGAATAGGATCAAACCCCTCTTGGAGCGATCCGCCCATATATACCGATGAATGGTAGTTCTGATCAAGGTGAGCATGACAGATAAAAGCTCTTGGTGCTCCCGGATCTCATCCAACTCAAAAATAACAATGCTTTTTTGGCTTAAATCATCATCAATATGATCATTCGCCTTAAAAAGAAATCCATACAATCCATCTCCTACATATTCTGACAAGACAAATAATAGTTTGTCAAAATCAAAATGATCTGCGGTAACTCCCTTTGTAATCGTACTCTGACTTTGTTGCTTTAAAAAACTTAAATAGCCCTCCAGGTGGTAATTTGGAACTTCTTCCCTGTAATAATCCACCAAACTATTTTTCAAAGCTACCTTCTCTTCCCGCTTTAAATCTTCCCCCGGAGCGTACAATTCATGAATGAAATGCACCAAGTCCTCAATCTTATCGGAGGTAACAGTATCTCCTGGCGCAAGATAAAATGGATTGATCCCCAATCCTTGTCCATATTCGTATCTAATGATCTGATGATCGTCAGGATATAAGGCTCCGAATTTTTGATAAGACCCGCCCAGGTCGATGATGATCAAGCGTACTTCCTGCTCATAAAACTGTCGTAGAATGTGATTGGCCAGAAAACTTTTACCCTCTCCCGTAGGAGCTAAAACAGCGAAATTACGGGCCTTGATCCTTTTATTCATGCGATCCCATACATCCTTCAACACAGGTATGTCCTCGTGGCGATCAGTAAACCAAACACCTTCAGCGTCGCTTTTATACCTGCCCGTTTGTATCCATAGACACAATGCCTGTTGGAGATCACTCACATAGTGATCCTCACCCCTAAATGCACCGGGGAGTCCAAAATAATTAGCCTTAAAATAGCGATGCAATTCCCGACCCTTTGGATAATGGGGATATAGATCTCTCTCCCTCATTTTGGTATTGATACGCTGTTCGATCTCTTGAAGCTCTTGACCATCCTGCCCGTAATAGAGAATGTTTACCTGTCCTTTAACCATGCGTATCGCATCATTTACCTCCAAATCCTCTAAGTATCTCTCGATCCTTTCCAGGTTGATCCTGTTCTCTGATCCGAAATGAATACTTTTTTTAAGTTCCAACCTTCTCTTATGGAGCAATGCCCTCCACCATTGCGTGCTTTCTAAAACAATGCGTTGGCTAACGATATGATCATAGGGGATATCCAATCCAAAGCTATCCAAGAATCCTTCGAAAAATTGGAAGCGGTCGTTGGAATACCGCGGATGTACCCGAACATTGGCAATGGAAGCCCCTAAGGCTTTTTCATGATTTAACGAAACCAAACCTACGCGATGCACTCCCGCCTGAATCCCATCAGCATTGAATACGATATCCGTGGTAAAATCATTTTGAAAAGCATTCCAGTAGGCTTTTGCCATTTCTTTTATCCGACCCTCTTTTAATGGGAAAATACCGATCAAGGATTGACTTTGTAAAAAATGAACCACCTCCCGAGCCCTCCGCTTATACGATTCCAATGTCGCAAGTGTATCCCTTTTTTGCGAAGCGATTGAATTCTTGAAAGGGGTAGTTACCCCAGTTGGAGATCCCTTCCCTTGTATGGGAAAGAACAACATCAAAATACTCTGATGTTCCAGGAACCTACGCCCGCTAAAGTGCCTGTCGGTAGCATCTTGTAAAAAAGATTTTTTCAATTTGGGAGATTCCTGATAGATCCTTTTCCTGAAATGATCCTGTTTTAAAACAATGGTCTGATCCGGTAAATTTTTAAAGGCTTGGTGCCATACCCCATGTAAGACATCAAATTGTTTTTCTCCCAGGGAATAGATCTCTGGTAGCTGTAATTCATAACCAAAACCCCAATACCCATCACCAGTAAGTATCACATTGTTGTCCACCTCAATACCGGGTGGAATTAGGGTTTTGAAATGGGTAGCGCATTTAAGAACCATAATTTTCCGGGTATTTACCTGTGATCAAGGCATCATATACAGACCATCTTTTAACAACATTCACTAATTGTTTACGCAAGAGCAACCCCAGAAACGTTAGACTATTGAACACAAATAGCATGATCAAAAGGGAAAAACGGAAGGAGAATATCAGGACTAACAACGAGAAAATAACTCCGGACATAAAAAGTGAAAAATGGGTCAATTCTAATCCTAAAATGGAAACGGATTTCCTGATGTAGCTATAGGGTTGATAGCGTTTCATTATACTGTAATGCTGATTAAATAGGTGAATATTCCAACGACCGCACCGGCGATCAACACAAAAACCAAAACCCGGGTAATTCCTTTTTTGAGATCGGAATTCTCTCCGAAAAAGTGGCCGGCATTGAATAAAAATCCAATAAGGAAGATCACTCCCAATAGGATGGGGAAAATAGCCCTGACCGTATTGGCGATATCATTTACGGAATTTTCTATTCCTCCGATCTGTGCCCAAAGTGTGGGCTGGTAAATAAATCCTAGTAGGATAATGAGCAAAACTCTTTTCATGATTGTTGCTTTATAAGGGTGAAACTAATGGTGTAAAGACAGGGCTGTGCTGTCCAGGAATATTTTTTAACATTTAAATGCGCATTCTTTGAATGATTATCAATGAAATTTGAGTTCTATTGATAATCCTATTGGTTATAAATCCAGATCCACCCATAATGCCGGATGTTCACTGGCTGATTCTGCAGTAGATTTCAAGGTGGGGTAACAATTCCAATGACCTGATTTCCCGGGATACATGCCTTTTTTGGTGAGGCCACAGGAGGTGATCTTCCCAAAGAGTTCTGGAGAGAGCAGGATAAAATCCTTCTGCTGCAAGGCGATGCCTTGTTTACGAGAGAGCATTCGCTTGTAGGATGGTTCCGCATCCAGATCGATCGACTTCACAAACTTAGGATGCTTTGCGATGGAGGTGAGTGAAGTTTTGCGAAGCAAAGGCTCTAGGGAATGACAAAACCCGGGTGCAGCAAGGCAACCGGCAACCATTACCTGGGTCTTTTCCTCCGATAAAAGTTTTTCATACAATTTAGCTACAAACAGAGCCTGCTGAAACCTTCGCATATCGGAGACTTCCTTATCATCCCTATCCTCATCGAAAAAAACATGTAGCACGATAAAAGAAAATCCTTGGTCTGTTACCACCCGAATCTTTTGAACATCCTTTCCAAAAAGTGCCTTTCCCCGGTGGTCCTTACACGCTCTATAGGTCGTGATAGAGGTGATTGTATATCCAGGCCGAACAGCAACACCCATACCCTTCCCCCGGTCCTCATTGCTTTCCAGAGAATACCCATCCTGGTACTTTAAAAGTGGTAGTTCCTTTTCCAAAAAATCCCTGAAACTTCCCTGTGATTCCACTTCCTGCAATAACAATAGATCTCCCTGCAGCTCTTGGATCACGTTGGCTTTATGCAGAATGCATTTTTGATGGATAGGTGTGGTCCTCACCCTCACCCAACCGTTCCAGTCGTTATCGTACCCGGCCTTAGGTAAAAAATGAGCCGAATGGTTACGAAAATATAACTGCCCGGAGCGGTTACGCATCAATACCTCCTGGTTCCTGGAGACCTCTTCCAAATTGAGCAGTAGAGATATCTCCTGCATACGTTCAAAATCGATATCCTTTCGCGACTTTTTGGCAATCAATTCATCAAGTTCAGCCATGAGCTCAGCTGTCGAAGTTTTCTTATGGGAATTTTTCAGGGTGTTATCCCGATGATAGAGGTTCTGGATGTTAAATGATACTATTCTCATGATGCAGTTATTTTCGTTTATCAATGGCTTGGGAAGAAAAGCTGAGTAGGTTGAACATTTCACGCATACGAGATCGGACACGGGAGCCATACCGCTCTTCCAGCTCATGGGCATTTAAGTTGGTGGTGATATGGGTTGGCTTGTGGTACTTTTTAAAAAGTTCGTATCGCGATAATAACACCTCCCCCATCACGTTACAATCACGACCGTAATACCTTCCCATAGGCTCCACCCCCAGGTCATCAAAACAGTAGTAACCTCCGTTGCCATAGTCTTCAATAACCTTATGGGCCAGGTGCGAGAAAGTAAAAACAAGGTTGCGGGCCGGAATGATCTCATACGACTTTCTGTGAGGGACCAGATCCCGCATTAGGGACATCAAAGCCGTCTTTCCGCAACCCTCCGGACCGGTGAGTAAGATTCCCTTTTTAATATCCAGATCTAATTCCTTGCAGGAAGCCTCATCCTGAATGAAATAATTCACCAGGGAGTAAAGGATCCGATGATCATCAGGAAGGATTTGGAAATTTTTCCCGAATCGCTCCCTACCTTTGGCTTGCAGGAATTTGAGGATCACCTGAAAATCATACAACAGCATGCCCTTTTTCATCTTGGCGATCTCAAAGACAATTCCGCCTACCGAAAGTGTGCCAATGGGTGTGTTTTTTTTGAGTGTTTCCATAATCAAAGTGGCTCGTTGTAATCCTTGTTGTTTTTTGTTTTTAAAGCATCCAAAAAACCTTTTTTATTAAATTTTTTGTTTAAAGGTTTACTATGTTTATATAATGGCTCGCTGAGTTGGCCCACTTTTGGGCCAACTGATTGGACAACCTGATCAAGGGGTAATAAGTGAACTTCACTGGGTACATTTGGTGAATTTGATGGGTAATATTCGATCAGTTTAAACTGTTGTAATTCTCTAAGTGTGTTTTGATAGGTTGACCTGGATTTTATCCTTGATTGTTTCATCATTTCATCGCGATATACAGGAATTCGTTTTGCAAAACGATGGGTATTCCAGGAGAAAAAAAGACTTAGGTAAAGACTAATATGAGCAGGTTTATAGTCATTTTTCCCATAAACCAAGGCGCCGAAATTGTTCAGATGCCTTATGTAGTTCATGTGACTTAGTCTTCAACTTCTTTACCTTCCAAAATTTCTGTGATCTTCAAGGCATCGTAATAAATTGATCCGCCGAGCTTGGTATATGGAATCTCACCCTTTATCCTGAGTGACTGGAGTGTACCGGGACTGATTTTCATGAGTTGCATCACTTCTGCAGATTTCATCCAACGCTTGTTGTTGTGATGAAAGTGATTGCGAATTAAGAGTTCGATCTTTTCAAAAAGCTCCTCTTTGAACTTTTCCAGATCGGCTTTGGTAATTACATCTAAGGTCATTGTACGAATAATTTAAAGTGAATTGCTTCCTTTTATTTAGGTTCACTTCAAAATTGTTCAATCCCCCACAATGCTTTTCATGACCTTTCGAATTTTCGAGATTTTTATTGAGAAAACTATTTGAATTAAATGTATCACCCTTTAACTTTCATCTGCACGTTCCATACCCATGTTCAATTGATATCGCAACTCATCAAGAAATTTGGTACGCGTTTTTTTCCTACCCCGGATCTCTCCATAGACTTTATACATATCGCTGAGTTCAACCCCGAAAAGCCGTTGAAAAACCCGTGCTACCTCCTGAATTTCATGCTTCCCATGATTCAGGATCTTAGAATGGTGTAAGGCATAGATCAATTCAATCAGCGCTACTTTAGAACCGGTCCATTGCAATTGTGGAAGTCCAATATTAGCACCCTCATCTAATGTTGGCTCTTTAGGATGATCCAGGTCGTATAATACCTTTTCAAAGTATTTATAGAGTTTTGGTAGGGCTAATAGTTTTGCATGGATATGATCATAAGAGGTACTAAAACAATGGTATCTGTAATGCTCCATGGAATTGATATCAACCTCCAGGCTGTTTTTCCTTAAAAAGTACACGGCATCCAGATCACCTCGATTACTTTGAATGTAATTCCAGAATTGCTTGTGCTCTCTGTAAAATCCGTGTAATTCACTGATCTTATCCTGAATGAATTCTCGAAAGACACTGCTTAGGCATACCTGGGAAAACTCTTCAGCATACAAAACCTGCTTATAATAGATCCAATAGGAATAGGGTTCGGGTTTGATGGTCTTAAAAAAATGGACTTCCTGGGATTCCTTCCTAAAGGGATGCTTTAAAATCTCATCATGCATCCTATGTAAGGTTTTGGTACTCAAATCCAAACCAAGTTGGGCACGTTTAAACAGGTTGGGGTGGTCGTATTTCAGATCGGTGAGTTCCAATCGAAAATCCTGAAGTAATTCTACTAAATCCATAATAACAGGTATTTAAAAACCAAGCACTTATAGAAAAATATTTTGTAAGAATTGAGATTATATTCTATTCAAAAGGTGTGCCAAAATGCTTGTTGAACACTTAAAATTACCAACTATATATGATTTTATGTCATGAATACACAAAATAATGCCTAATGTGAAAAGCGTTTGAACAACCACTATTGGATTATTTGCGTAAGAATAAATTGCTTAAGAAAAACTAATCTGCTCAACCTAAACTCTATAAATACGTATACCCTATTAAGAAAATTTGATCTCGAATTGGAAACCTTCTTCTTGAAGTTCTTTAAATCGTTGTTCTATGAATCGATATTTATTAGCAGGGCGACCTTTTCCTGGTGAAGAAAAAATTCCCAAATCCTCTAAAAGTCCCAAACGTAGAATTTTTCTCCGAAAATTTCTGCGATCAAAATCTCTTCTTGTTAGCGTCCTATATAACCCTTCCAATTCCGCCATGTAGAATATTGGGTTGAGTAAATCAAAGCCAATTGGTTCATAATGAACTTTTGATCGTAGTCGCTCTAATCCTTTAGCTACTATTTCATTATGATCGAATCCAAGAGAGGGAAGTTTCTCTACCGAAAACCATTTTGCATCCATTGCATCTGTAGCTGCTTTTATCTTCAGCCCTTCTGGATTGACCAATCCTAAGTATGTCACCGTGATCACCCTTCCTCTTGGATCCCGATCGAGGGTATCTCCGAATGTGTAGAGCTGTTCTAAATATTCTACCTCGACATTGGTTTCTTCAAGTAGTTCTCTTATGACAGCCTCTTGTAATCTTTCCTTATCTTTGACCAATCCTCCAGGTAATACCCAGTGTCCTTTTAAGGGCCCAAATTTTTGTTTTATACACAACAAAAACAGCTGCTCGTCTTTATACCCAAATACCACAGCGTCGACTGCTACCTTTATATTTTGCATTGTATAATTATTTTACGTCTAATATACATAAAACCAATAATACATGACCATTCAATTAAAATGGAATTTTCATGTGAATTTTTATAACTCCCATTCCCATTTTGTATAAACGAATTAACTTTATTTCTAGAATAGAATTTTTTCTATATCTTAGAGTCTAATCCTTAATTTATATGTATGATGGTTGTCACTAAGGAATTTTTAAAAAAAATGGAAGATGCCTATTACTATAATTCTGCATCCACTTCTGGATATTGTCCTGCGCGGTCATATGAAATGGTTAAGGCACTGGTAAAAGGTGAATCCTTGTATATTGAAGGTGAGAATTTGGAAATTAAGACTTTAGAAGAATATATGGAATGGAAAAGGCCTCATGATTTTCTTAATGCAGGCATTACTACTGAATGCATCACCAGGGCTAAGAAAGAACTATTTCCTCATTGGGAGGCTTTTCCAAGAAGATTAGCAACTAAAAAGAATAATAGCCGCAAAATGGTGTCTATTGAATACCTAAAAAATATGGAGGAACTTTTTATCCGAAATACCCCCTCTACAATATGCGGTTTGAAGTACCTTTCTTATGAAATGGTCAAATCTTTAACCAAGGGCATCCCCTTGTTCATTGAAGAGGAAGGACGAAGCATTACTTCCATTAAAGAATACTTAAATTGGATCAAACCATACAGCTATCTGAAAGTTGGCAATACCAATGATTTTATCAATGAAGCGGAAAAGGAAATCAAACGCGAAAAAGCAGGTATAAAAGACGCTCAAGCCAATCAGAAGGCTGTCCTTGAAGAGGTCTTAAGTGAGATTAAAAATATTCAGATTGAAAGGAAAAAGTTGTATGGCAAAAAAAGTGATCCGGATTTTGTTGTTACGAAGCACTTTATTGAAAAAATGAAATCCATGTATCACTTAACCAAAGGACCTTCGTATGGAATTTGTGATATCATGCAGTACAAGTTGGTAAAAACATTAGTATGTGGTGGGTCACTGATCATTGAGGAAGAAAATAACCTAATGATTGAAACCGTTGAAGCCTATTCCAAGTGGAAGAAACCATATCCTTATCTTAATTTTATCAACACCTGGGATTTGGTAGTGAAAGCGATCCATGAACTTAAACTGGAACTACCAATGGTAAATAGTAAACTCAGGTGATTCTGTATTACTTCCCAATTTTTATTTATGAATTTATTGGTTGGCTCTTTAGGAGCATAGTCACTGACTTTTGAACAATCGCATATAGGCATTTACAGCATTGCGAGGTACGCTAAGGGTTTCAGCAATTTTACGTTAACCCGTCGAGATGAAGAGAAATGATGATCTGTTTTAAGTGCATAGAATCAAGGGTATTGGCCACATCGCTTGTTTTTAAGCGATAAGGTATTTACTTGATCTTTCGAAGTGGCACAAATCGAACCAAGATATCCAGCACTTCAGAAATTGGGGAAGTATGTAATTAATCTGCCGAGGCTTGAGGTGGGTAAGGATCTTTTTATTTATAGTTGTTATACTGGCTTAAACAATTCTTACCTGCTGTTTTTTTCATTTCCACGTTCATAGAGCACTGATTTTTCCAGTTCTCCGGTGCTATCAGAGTAGAATTTCCATTCCCCTTGCTTAAGATTATTTTGAAATTTACCTTCTATAATTAACAAGCCCTTTTCGTTGTATAATTTATATTGACCGTTTTTTAAGTTATGGCTGAAGGTGATTAGCTCAATTAATTGACCAGTTGGATTAAATATTTTGGTTTCGCCAGTTAACTGGGCATTAAAATAACTTCTTTGCTCAAGTACTATGTCTTTTTCATTCTTTTTTAAGCAAATTCCTGAGAAGGGTTTTTTTTTCAGATATGCAGCTTTTCCAGTTTTTCCTTTCATTGTTAGTTCTTCACAATCACAAAAATTTTTCTTTTGCTCTTGACCGATTATAAACAAAGGAAGTACGATTAAAATAGTAGTAATAAGTTTTTTCATATTATTATCTTTTAAAATTAAAAGAAACGCACGAGCTCGAACACAGGCACGGTTGATGCCGTTGGCCTTAGTGGTGCCCAGCAACCTGGACGTGGTAATTTTTTTTCCTTTTTTTGTTCGGGAGATTAAGATAAAAAAAAAAGTCTAATTCTTGTTGGATCCCGCGCTAATGTATAGCCTCAAGTTGGCTGCCGTTTTTCTTTTATTAATCTGTTACCTTTTGTAAATAATATTTTGTTTTATGTATTTCATATTCATCATAATAATATGTCGGCTGCCCTTAATTAGAACTGTTTGTTAGTATAATATTATCACCTGTTTGATCAATCTCATGAAGCTCCGCCCATTCTGCGGTGATCTTGGTGATAAACTCAGAACCGTTATCCATACGATCCGACCTTTCTCGTGGGTTGATCATATGATTAAATATGAGAAATAATATAATTAAAAAATTAATTCTACTTCACCAACAATTTGATGTTCAGGTATTAACCCAAATTCTCTAGAATCTAAAGAATTATTAAAATTGTCCCCAAGAACGAAAATATAGTTATTATTAAAAGTAAATTTATCTAACTCTTCTTTTCCATTAAAATACCCCCCATTAATCCTCTTGACATTACACCCTTCATATTTTAAAATAATATCCCCATATAACTTAAAAGTCATGTCATTTAAAATTACCTGATCACCCTTTGAAGGAATATATAATTTGCCTTCGGAGTCAAGAACAGTTTTTAAAACATTTTCAAAATGAAAAGACTCTGTCTCTTCAACATCAAACTTCATTCTTCTCATTACATCGCTTTTATTCGTCAAATTTTCAAATTGAGTAGTGGTTAAATCAACAAAGCATCCATTAAAGAATCTTTTTTTTGAATTACCATAATGACATTCAATTCCACATCTTTTCAACTCATTGAAAACATTCACTCCTAACATAGTTGGGGTTACTTTATACCTCCTTTTCGCTAAAGGTGATGAACCTCGGTAATTATTATTAATTATAAAACCTTTCTTTTCTATTTGTAAGGAATCACCGCTCACCGCAATACACCTTTTAACAAAATTGGCACCACTTAGATCTCTAAATAAAATAATTTTTTCCCTTTCCAGTGCTGGCCCAAATTCAATTAGCGAATCCAGCAGACAATCGATTTCATATAACTCTCTATATAAAATTTCTAGAACACCATTAGAATTCAATTCTAACCTCATCAATGAATTTTTAAGATAAAACCTTTTATCTACTAAAATTTTATCTCCCTTATTAATAGTACTTGCCATTGAATCACTAGGAACAAAATATACTTGATAAAAAAGAGCTTTAGTGACAAATCGTAAGGTCCAAATTAATAAAACACCAATTATCAAATGAATTACAAGCTTGTCTCGTGATAACCTTATTTTTCCTAATCTCTTAGCTAAATAATAAATCAACAATGCTACAAGGAATAAAACAATTACAAGAAAGAGTGTATTTAGCATTTTTAAAGTGGTGGTAAGAAGAGGTCTCTCAAAATGACCTAATAATTTTAAGAGACCTTTTATATTTAAATCAATATAATAAATGATATTTAATTGAAATTCTGGTTATTTTTGATGTTAACCATGTAAGTCAACTTGTAAAATTTTGAATTCGTGTTTGCTCTTAGGGTAGCATAAAATTTATTTAAGCCAATCTTATTTTTAATATTAAAATCAAGCTTAATTAAGCCACGTTCATTTTCTTTAATTGTATCCATTGTAAATTCGAAATTTGAGCATGTACAATCTGGGTTTACATATTCTATTAACAAAGGATTTTTACCAATATTTTTAATCACATACGTTGCAGTTAAAGTTGTGTCACCGGATATTACATCTCCAAAATCAATTAATTTTTCTTCAAATTCAATCTTCGTTAATTCCTTTAATCTTCTGCCGTTATCCATTTTCGAAGGAGAATTACTTTTCTCATTTTTTTTCATGCTGGAACTGAATCCCTCTCTATCTTTAGCAAAATCAGATTCCTGACAGCTAAACAGAATGATAATTGTTCCTAATAATAAAGCCTTTTTCATTTAAACGTTAATTTGTAAATCGTAATGGTTTCATTTAATTCATCGATAATAGGTCCTGAATAATAATATGGGAAGGAAGTGTACTCTATTTTTAACCCTTTTGGCACTTGAATATCATCTAGAAGTTGCCCATTTTCATATATCTGCAATCCATCATAAGATCCATTATTCTTATTGTAAGTTCGAAATATTATATTCTTAGTAATATCTGATTTTACACCAGTATAGAACCCTCTTTTTGGCCTATCTTCAAAATATAGATATTGAAACCTCTTGATATCTAAACCTTTTAATTCCTGATAATTAACATCCATCTCCTTTCCTGACACACCAAAAGATTCTAATAAATTAAAATCTTTGTCATAAATATATATAGTAGGATCAATTTCATTGGCTACTATTAATTTCCCATGCTCATTAAGATCAAAACTAAATGCCGAATGATGCATTAAATATTTATAATCCATTAACAAATCAGTTCTTCGTCCAAAAATTCTTTCTATAGAATAATCCTCCAAATTCAATTGAGCAAGAATTCTTCCTTCTTTATAATAATTTTTGCTTACTAAACCATTGAATTCGGGATGTTCCGAATAAATGGGTAAATACAAATTACCTTCATCACCCTTTATCTTTAAGTGTTCATAATCCAAAGAGTAAAGACTTGGATCTTTTGGATTAACCTCCTTAACCGTATAGCCTTTTCCAATTTGTACACTTCCTCCCCAATTCATACTAGTCTTTTGAATTTTTTCCCAGTTTTTATCATAAATATGAATATCATTAGTTGAACCGAAAAAATACTTGTTTCCATTCTCTGAAAAATAGAAGCCATCTATTCCCGCTATATCAATTTCATTAGGGCCTCTTCCTTGGCCTAATTTTGTTTCTAAATAATTTCCTTCTAAATCAAACCCGAATACCCATCCGAATCTAAAATCGATGAAATAAACTCTATTATCCCAATAGGCAATGTCACCTAAATAAGATGATTCAACTTTATCTAAAACAATAGTGTCAATCCGAATATTTAAATTATCATATTTAGTTTTGTAATTATCCTGAAAATAATTCTCCTTAATTTGTAAATCATTATTTTTACAGGAATTAAGTGAGATTAAAAACACCGAGAAATAATAAAAATACTTTTTCATATTAATATTTAAAAGGGCTCACAAAAGTGAGCCCATATTTAACAATTAGAATCATAAGTTCGACAATCTCCTTCGGTCTCAAAAGAGGCACAAACTGCCCCACCACCAGTAACTTTACAATTTCCCCAAAAATTACATTTACAGATGATTTTATCAGTCTCGGACGTGATTGATTCGTTAGCAAATGCTATTTCTGAATAGCTGGTCAAAAAAAAAGTCAGAAGAAACAAAATATAGGTTGGTACTTCCAATATTTTATTGAAATTTATCATTAAATTCATAGAACTTCTGGTTAACAATTTCTATCATAAAGTCTACAGTCTCCACTACCCTCGAAGGTAGCGCACACTGGACCTCCTCCGGTAACCTTGCAGTTCCCCCAAAAATTACATTTACAAATAATTTCTCCTTCATGAGAAATCACATCATTTGCCAAAGCAACATTCAGATTAGAACAGAACAATAGAAAAATAACCGAAAGGTTTAAGAAAATGGTCAATATTGAAAGTTTATTAGTCTTAATCATTATTTATTTAATTATGTTATAATTATTGCTAAAAATAGGATTAACGTCTTCAATTATATTGTAATAACAACTAATTCAACCTCCGTATCCACAGTTGGAATCATATTCACTACAAAATCCATTATTTTCGAACCTTGCACAAACATCTTGACTTCCATTAACCTTACATTTCCCATATATATTGCACTTACATACAATACCACCCTCAGGTGAAATTGATTCATTTGCAAATGCAATTTCTAAAGCGGTGGAATCGTCGAACAAATTTGTTGAGCCCCCTATTGATGAATTTGTTGAAAGTGTAATACATAAAATTAGTAAGGCTCCAAATGCAAATTGAGAAAGTTTTAAAAGATTTTTCATTTTTTTTAGTTTTTAATTAATAATTAATTCGAAAGGGTTAACACGTTTTTGGACTTGGTTCCCACAACCAAGTTTGACCTACTGTTTCAAAGCCAAATCGAAGTAAATGATCCTAAATAATAAAGAATAAGTTAACTCATAGGCTAAATAATTTTGCATGAATTTTATCGCTTGTTAAAGCGGAAGAATTAACAAGCAAATAATATCCTATTTTGATAAGCTGCAAAATAATAAAGATATGTGCGAAAAAAATGCATTGTAATAGAATTTTTACTATAGCCTATAATATTTTAATACCAAAATCGGTAATGATAAATAATGAAGAGAATGTTTCATTGTCAAGAGTCTGAACAAAATATTATACATAAACTAAGAAGGATTTAAAATTTCGTATTGATTTAAAGCCTTATTATATACAATCTTAACCCCTTGACTATCATACTCACTTAAATATTCAAAAAATATCCTACGAGAAATACCTACCATTTCGCTAAGTAATTTTGAATCACCCTTTGTTCTGTTTTCTATCAAATACAATAGGTGTTTCTTTCTCCTAATAATTCGATTATCGAAATTCATTTTAATTTTTGTTAATTATTAATATTGGTAATAAAAAGAACAAAATCAGTGTTGATAATAATAAACCACTTATGCTACCCAAAGCAAAGGCGAACCAAAAAACTTCCTCTCTGCCATTCACCAGGAAGGGAATGAGCCCGGCAATGGTTGTTATTACCGTAAGCAGGATCGGAATGATCTTGCTGTTAAATGCTTTCATATACCGCCAGCTATCAGAAATCATCGGATGGGTCTTCCTCAGGTTATTCAGATCATTTACTATATACAGTGCGGCATTTACGCTTAGTCCGGCAAGCAGGATAAAGGAAGCATATCCTCCCTGGTCAAAATTGAGTTCGAAAAGGTAAAAGGTCAAAAACACCCCAATAAAGGAGATCGGGATCATACTCAGAATAACCAGTGGCTGTTTAAGCGATTCCAGGAGTATCGCGCAGATAAAAAAGATGATCAGTAGTATCAGGCCTAAGTAACGGTACTGGCTTTTTTCCCTGATATCCCAATAAAAGTGTTCTTTTTCCAGCATGCGGTATCCTACCGCCAGGTTGGGACGAAATTCGTCCATAATTTGTTTTCTGAATTTTTGCGCCAGTTTATTTGAACCTATAAAAGAATAACGTACCGACACCTGGTACAACTGGTTTTCCCGGGCTATGTCGAACCCACTAAGCCGCCGTTCTAAAGTGGCAATGTCACCGAGTTTATAGGTTGCTTCTCCCAGGCGAACGGGGCTGTTCTTCAGATCCCAGAAATCGAACTCCGTAGCTCCTTCAGCTCTTAGCGTCACGGCCTGGGTTTCACCCTCGCGAATCACTTCCTGAGCACGGGATCTATACACCCTGTTGGAAATGCCCGAATAGAGATCCTGCGCACTTACCCCTGCCATAGCCATGGCCTGCGGCTTAAATTCCAGCAACAGCTCCGGCCGTGGTTCACGCCCATAGCGCCCCCTGGTGATATACCCTGATTTAATGCGTGATCCACCCTGCTGTTCAATGCGACCCTGGAGCGCTTTGGCATATCCCAGCAAGGCGTCCAGGTTATAACCTTCCAGGGTAATCCCGTTGCCATATCCGGCAGAGCCCATGGCATTGGAAAATGCTTTCCCCACCCCGTAAACCGACCAGTCGAGCCCGCCAAGATCTACTGCCTTACTTTGAACCCTGTTCTTCAAAAGGTCTGGGAAGCCCCCATTTTCGAAAGCCTCTTTAAAACTTATTCTAATCTCTCCGCTCTTGGGAGAATCGATCCTGGTTTCAAAGATGGCGATCTCCTCAAACCCGGACAGGTATTGTTCCATTTGGGCCATGACCCCGTTCAACTGTACTATAGATCCTCCCTCGGCCATACTCCCCCGAATAAAGAGCTGGGTACGGCCCGGGTCCCGATAGTAAGAATTGGCCATCACATATTGGGTGAAAAGTCGAAGACTTCCCCCTATCCAGGGCTCCAGGGTGGGACGAAGCTTTTTATGGACCCATTCATGATGCATCACTGCATTATACACCCGTGCCCCTAAGTGATCATCTTCCAGCCGGTCTGGCGCCAAATGCAGAGGGATTCCAAATCCAAGAATGAATAATATGATAACCAGGACCTTCCATAAGGGTCGACTTAACCACGAGATCAGCAGGGAATAGCTCCGGGTAAACCTGACTACATTTCTGGCTCGGGAAGTAACCCGGTTGGGAATTTTATTTTTCAATGGGATCTTTTCCATCAGTGCCGGTACTAGCAGCAAGGTCACCAACAGGGAGGTGCCCAGGTTGATGGCAATAACCATTGCAAAATCATAGAGGTTGGCTCGCTGCTCTTCCTCCAGGAAAAAGACCACGGTTACCGCCCCTATGGTCGTTAAGGTGGCAGCCAACAAGGCCAGAAATACGTTTTTATTTCCTTTATTTCGCAGGTGATCCATCATGATAATGGTATTATCAATGATCACCCCCAGGGAAATGGTGATCCCTGCAAAGGAATACAGCTGCAATTCAACCCCAAGAAGGTAGTAACAGATCACTGCCAGCAGGAGGTTTACCCCGATAGTGATAAACAGAATGATCAAATAACGTAGGTTGCGGTATACGGCGACACATAATAACAGAAGGATCAGGAGAGATAACAGGCTTCGCAGCTTAATGGTTTGCAGCTCGCGTTGCAAAAAACCGGTATGGTTCTCTACCAATTGTACCTGGTAGCCGGAAGCCAGGACTGGTTTTAAGTTTTCCATACGCTTCATGACCTTCCGGGCCACGGTAATGGTATTTTGCCCCGTTTCCGGATAGATCACGAAATTCAGGGAATTCAGGCCATTGATCCGGTGATAGGAGCTTACCTCTTCTTCCATAAAGCGTACTGTGGCCACATCGGTTAACCGGATCACCCGATCACCTGTATGCCCCACCGGAACCCGGCTCCAGTCGGTTATTTCGTGGCTCCTCACACGAAATTCAAGGGAGAGTTCTTGCTCATAAGCCCCCGGGACTTTCACGATCCCGAGGGATCGGCCTTCGAAATAAGCATTCAAGGCCTCGTTCAGATCGCCTACCTGAAGGTGCAGGGATTCCAGGATCTCCGGGCGGTAGGTGATCACCCATTCATAACGGCTCCCTCCATAAATAGCGATCTTACTTACCCCTTCAACAGCTGCAAGTTCCGGGCTGAGTTCTTCTTCAGCATATTTTTGTATGTAATAAGGGCTTTCAGGCGCATTAAGGCTATAGGTGAGTATAGGTTCTTTAGCCTGGGAACCGTGGCTGACCGAAAGCTCGGGGTAACTCACCCCATCAGGGAGTCGCGGATAGGTTTGACGGATAAGGCTGGCCACTTCAAATCGAATTACCTCGGGATCGGACTGCTTTTTAAATTCCAGCTCAATACTCCCTTGCCCTTTTTTGGTCAACGAACTCACTTTTTCCATCCCGGAAACCCCGTTAAATAATCCTTCGAGCCGGGAGGTCACTTCTTGTTCGAGTACCCTGGCCGAAGCATCCGGCCAGCTAAAACTCACCGACAGCTTTGGTGTATTGCGATTCGGTGTAAGTTGCAGGCTGAGGCGGGGCAATAGAATAATCCCGATAACGGCTATGCACAAAAACACCATGATCACACTAAAGGAAGAGAATGATCGCCTGGTTGAAATTTTACTTGTATATGAAGGGTTTGCTTTAATTTTACTTTAGGAATTAGTTCATTAATAGAGCATCGAAATCAGTTTCCAGAGGCTGATCCTTCCGGAAGTCGTACAGGGTGAGCTGTTGCACTTTATAATAATTATTCCAGTACTCCTTCAGACTGTTTACATAGGCCACCCAGGCTGTTTGCCAGGTGGTTCTTGACGTGGTAAGGCGAAGCAGGTCTACCTGACCTGAAAGGAATCGCTTTTCGGTGATCTCGTAAGATTGGCGGGATATCTCCCTGGCCTTCAATGCCGCTGCCACCTGTTCGTATTGCACATTAAAGGCATTCACCGCCAACTGAAGGGCGCGCAGTACCTCATTCTCCTGCTGGGCGATCTCGATATCCTGAACTTCCTTATTCATACGAGCCATTTTAATGCGGCCCCGGCGTTCACCCCAGTCCAAAAGAGGCATACTTAAACTTACCCCCACCATCTGCCGGTCCTGAAGATCCCGATAGGCCTCATCCAGGGTAGGGGCCTGCTGATTGAGTCCGAAATTGGCCATCAGAGACAGGTCAAAGCGGTTCTCCTTTATGGCCTTATCCAGCTCCCCTTCCGCGTTGATGCGTTGTATTTCCGCTCCGAGCATATCGGGGTTTGCAGTGCGCAGCCAGCCTTCTGCACGGTCCATCCCGATCTTCAGGGTGCTCACAAACTCGGGGAGCGAAGGTTCATAATTTTCAATATCCTCAAAATTCAGGTATAACTGTATAGCCGAACGGGCCTCCTGCAAGTCCTGAATAGCCCGGGTAAGACCTGTTTTTGCCTGAAAGGATTCGAGTTCCAGGTTGAGCAGTTCATCCTTTTCTATCGCTCCAAGGTCATATCGTTTCAGGGAAATACTGTAAAGTCGCTCTGCAGTTTCGAGGTTCTTTTTGGCGATGTCCATTTGGGTCTGACTCATGGCCCAGTCAAAATACAGGTCCAGCACCTGGAGGTTGATCTGCTGCTGTCCGGCAATGAACTCCTTTTTGGCCTTTTCAAATTCAAGCAGGGCTGTTCTATTTTCCCATTTCAGATCGTTGTAAGCCATGATAGGCTGTATGAGACCGATATTCACCGGGGAGGTGCTGTAGTTCACCAATTCGGTATCCAGGTTGTAATTCACAAACCGCTCCAGGGCAGAATTTACATAGACCGTTGCTCCGGTGGCCATAATGTTCTGGGTAAGCGAGAGGGAGGCAAAGGTGCTCAGGTTCTGCTGCTGACGAAACACATCTATGTTGTTTTCCGGGTCATACCGCTTGATCACCGATCGGTTATAGGTAAGGGGGTCGAGATCGATCCTAAGCTGGGGTAACAGCCGGCTTTTAAGAGACTGGTACCTCCAGTAATCGTAGGCATACCGTCTTTTGGATCTAAAGGCCTCGAGGGACTGTTCCCGGGAGACTTCCATAAGAGCTTCCAGGGTCAGGGGCTTTTTTTCCTGAGCCTGCAAAACAGTGATTGCACCAGTGATCATAAGGCAGGCCAGGTACTGCTTCCAATAGTGATTCAACTTAAACATGGTTGTTCTTTTTTACCAGTAAATAATAACACAGAGGTACGAAATAGAGGCTTACCAGAGTCCCCACAAGTATCCCGCCAATAAGCGCAAGGGCAAGGGGCGCCTGCAATTCTGCCCCGATACCCTCTGAAAGGAGCATGGGAACCAGGGCCAGGATGGTGGTCAGACTCGTCATTAATATGGGCTTTAGCCTGCGATGTCCGGCCACCAGTAATGCCTTTAACAGAGACACTCCCTGCCTTCTTAACTGTATAATGGTATCGATCTTTAAAATGGAATCGTTGATAATAATCCCGGTCATAACCACGATTCCGGTCATGGACATCAGGTTTAGGCTCATCCCCGACAGGTAGAGTAATCCAAAAGATCCGGCCATGGCAAGGGGTACTTCCAGGAGGATAATAAACGGCAGGGCAAGGGATTCAAACTGGGAGGCCAGTATAAAATACAAAAGGAACAGGGTAAGTATCAGCACCATAAAAAGCTCCTTCACCAATTTCCGGTTCTCGTAAATTTGTCCGTCAAAAGCCACCTCTTGTCCCGGGAACTGCTGTATCGCATTTCTGATATTCATTTCTGTTTCGGTAGCCTCATCATCATCAACAAAAACATCCATGGGGTAATATTCACCTTCCCTTCCGGCTGTAATAGTGCGCAGGGTTTTCTCCCTGTCAAGATCTACCATCACACTTACCGGGTAATATGCACTGTCACCAGCCCTGATATTTGTGCTCCGGATCACCTCTCGAACATTAGTGCGACCGGACCCCACCACCACCGGAACTTGCTCCTGACCCAGGGAAAGCTTCAATATGCTGTTTTCATTAAAGGCACTTTTCAGAGTATTATATAACCGATCACTGTCTAGTCCATATGTATATAGGTGTTCTGTATTTGCCTGTACCACCAGTTTATCTTCCCATCGCACCGGAGGAATAACCGAAGTACCCAGTTGACTGGCCAGGCTGTCATAAAGAGTTGTAAGCCGTGACTCCCTTTGATTTTCTTCCTGCCCCCTAAAAAAGATAGAAGCCGTGATTGGTGGCTTTATACTGCCGAAGATCATATTAAAAAGGTTATCTACCGGCGTCATGGTAATGGTGGCAGTCCTATACATCTCTGCAAGAACGCTGCTTAAATGACGCTTTACCCTTTGCAGGTCTTCCGGAGTGGAGGCTTTAACATAAAGCCGCAGCATGGCTGGATGACTTTCCTGTTCATGGTGAAGCAGAAATTGCTGAATTCCCAGTTCTGTGGAATGGAAAAGGAGTTCTCCGACAACGGGTTGAAGCAATCCTTCTACTCTTGACCTGTTCTCCTCCAGGGGTATGGGCTCATTCCAGTCTATGGTGATCATGGCCTCAGTTTCCGTAAGTTCTGGCATTTGGCTTTTAGGAAGCAATTGGAAAAGGAGCATCGTAACAAGACATAGCAACGCAAACCCTGTAAAGGCAGTCTTCGGGTTGCGTAAAATAGTTTTGAATCCCTTTTTATACCACCTAAAATAAACCGGTATGCTGGGGTTTGAAGACTGTACTCTTCCTTCCTTCTTCCTTCCTGTATGCAATACCCGGTACAGTACCGGGATCAGGGTTATAGACACGAAAAAGGAAGTCATAAGACCGATGGTAACAGCCATGGCCTGGTCGTAAAACAAAGCCCCGGTAAGCCCGTTTAAGAAGATCAGGGGCAGGAATACCGAACAGGTGGTCAGGGCCGAACTCAGCAGCGGTCGTATTACCTCCCGGGTTCCCAGGACACAAGATTTTGAAAGTGCGTGCCCCCGCTCGCGGTACTGAGTAATGTTATCTATAACGATAATGGCATTATCGATCATAAGTCCCACCCCAAGTACCAGCCCGGAAAGTGAGATCACATTCAGGCTCATATCCAACAGGTAGAAGGCAAGCATACATATGATGACCGAAACTGGAATACTGATCCCAATCAGTACAGGGGCCATCCGATTCTTAAGAAACAGGAAAAGCATGACAAAGGCAAGAAGCATACCCCATAACAGGCTTTGCCCGAGATTTGAAACGGCCAGGTCCAGCAGTTGGGTCTGATCGCGGCTAATGCCGAATTCCACAAGTGGATAATCCGATTCCATTTGGGTAACCAACGTGTGGAGAGAGGTTTTCAGATCGCTCATTCGGGCATCGCTTTGTTTGATCACGGCCAGGGCTATGGCTTCCTTCCCATTGGCCAGTACCTGGCCGCGGCGTTCCCGAAGCTGTTCGTGTACTTCTGCCAGGTCCTTTAGCTGGAATACCCGGTTATTATAATGAATATAGACAGCTCTAAGGTCTTCCACACCGCTAAGCGAATTGCCCAGTCGCAAACTGTACTGGTACTGGTTGTCTCGTACGATCAGGTTGCCAATGGCTACCTGCTGCCTCCTGATAGCGTTTTCAATCACCGAAACATCCATCTTTAAAGCCATGAGCTTCTGCATATCTGGTATTACCATGATCTCGGATCCCACTATGCCGCTTATATCGACCATAGCTACCTCCGGCAGCTGTTCTACACGCTTGCGAATGACCTGGTCTGCAAAACGATTAAATGCGATAAGGTCTTTAGAACCGGAAGTGCTCCCGGGAACTGAGTTCTCTTCCTTCTGCGTTAAATGCATGTAAAAAACCGGGATATCGGAGGCATTGGCCTTGATCACCCTTGGGCGTTCCAGATCCCTGGGCAAGGCATTCATGGCCCGGTCTACCTTTTCATTGACTTCGATAAAAGAATAATCGATGGCGGTGTCATAGGCAAACTCCAGATGGATCTGCCCGCTGCCATTGGTAGTTTCACTTTTTATATCCTCCAGTTGGTGCAGCCGAAGTAAGGCATTTCTCAAGGGCTTGATCACCCCGTCTTCCATTTCACGAGCCGAAAGATTGGCAGATTCGACCTGAATGGTAATACGGGGTATTTCAACATCGGGCATCAGGGATACCGGAATTAAATTCAGGGTAACCCCTCCCAAAATAAGCAGGGCTAGGGTGGTCATAATAACAGCCACCGGCCTTTTGATCAGAAATTTAACCATAGCGTAGCCGGGAACTTAAGGGGTTATCGTATTGTTGATCACCACCTTGCTATCATGAGCCAGGTTCAGGTTTCCGGATACAATAATGGTATCGCCCACCTCCAGGGTGGCACTTGACTTGTCCGGGTTTGGAATTACCGAATAGGAAGTGCTGTTGGCATTGGTAGTATTCACATAGGTCCAATATGCCTTTCCGGACTGGAATTTAAAGAGTACCTCCTGGTTCTGCCTGAGCAGTACCGCTTCTTTAGGCACCACGAACTGACCTTCAATACCCTGGCGGATACGAACTTTTACGTTCATGCCATTAATAAGTCCCCCTTGATTTTCCAGCCTGGCGCTAACGGTAACCATACCATTGTCATCCACTTCAGGGTTCACTGCTACTATTTTGCCAGGAAGAGCTGCTTCCCCAATCATCAGATCGATCAAAATCCCATTTCCGGGCTTCACCCGGTATACTTCGGTTTCCAACAAGGAAAAGGTTACCATGAATTCCCGGTCATCAATCAGGTCGAGCAAGACGGTTCCGGCATCGAGTTGCTCGTGGAGCTTGTGGTCAATATTGGCCACAATACCAGAGAAAGGTGCCCTGATCACGGTATGGTCCAGGTTGTACTTAGCTAATTCCGTTCGGGCTAGGGCTTCCTGGTAACCCGAGCGCAAAGCAGCCATTTCGTAGAGGTGTTTTGGGATATCTCCGGTATGGGCCGGATCATACCCCCTTGTAACCAGCATATCGTCAAATTCCAATTTGGCCTTTTTAAGGGCAAGACTGGCCTGGGTGAACTCGGTTCGGTAGGTATAATCGGCCAGCACCGCCATCACTTCTCCCTTCTTTACCCTTGATCCATTAGTGACATTAAGCTTTTCCAGTACTCCGCCAACTTCAAGGCGGAGGGAAGATCTTTGGGCAGCCTCCAGCTTTCCGTTGGAGATGATCTCCTTGAAAAAAGTTTCTGATTGTAGGATGGAAATGCTAACCTCATTAGAGATTGGAGCCGGCAATTCGACCATTTCAAATTCTACTTTTTCCGTTGAAATATTGCATGCACAATTTATAATTGTTAAAATTAAACCTGTAAGAATAAGAGAATATTTCAAATTAAGGGTCTTAGTTTTATTCATTGTTCACCAAAAGGAGGATGTCAAAATTAAAATCCAATTACATGAGTAAATATGCTACAATATTGTAGAAAAATCAACATATAAATTTCTTTTATTTTAAGTTCTCCCCTATTCTTTTGACTACTAACATATTACCCAGACGACTCACACCTAAACTTTTTAAGAATAAAATAAAACAGCTAAACACTATTATAGCATTAATTACAAATGAATTAACTCAAGATATTAATCTAGGTAAAAATTCCAATCTTCTAACGAATCTCTAGTGTCAGTTTAATCTGTTTAATACTGTCTGATAGTAAAATATTATCATTTATTCGATTCTTCGCAACAAGGCTGGCCTTGTTGAAATTTTCTTCACATATTCTCTGAGGAAAGTTGCTCCGGGAATCATGTGAACAATGATGATTATGATATTGTCGAATACATGTAGAAGAAAAGATTATGTAATGAGTTTGGGATGAGGATATTGACTAACGCCTAAGTTATGACTAATAGGTTTAATTTTTTATACTAAATTTTGCTTAATTTCATTAAAACTTCCTGTAATTGTATGAAATTAGACCCCTAGTCTATAGATCAAATGTTAATATTTGTTAAAAGTGGAAAATTCGGGGGAGTTCAATTCACAAACTTCTGGAAGACCTTATTAACAGTACAGAAATTACGTTTTTAGGAGGGTTCCTCTTTCTCCGCAAGGAAAACCGGATTGTAAACGATCCGGTTTTTTTATGCCCACAAACGTCATAAGCTTGCTTATGTAAGCGAAGTGGGTATAACAAAACGGGGAATCTTGCGTAGCAAGATCCAGGTTTTCTTTGCAAGGACTCCCCTTCAGGGTTCTTGAGCGAAGCGAAAAACCCCAGTTATTTTCTAAGTGTAGCTTGCTTCAGCGAAAGGTTGGGCATAAAAAAACCGAGAGCCTGCGAAGCAGGGTACGGTTTTCTTTGCAAGGACTCCCCCTTAGGGATCATGAGCGAAGCGAGTAATCCCGTACGGGTTCTTGAGCGAAGCTCAAACTTCTACAAAACCCCGTAAAACACCAATGTTTAAGGGTTTTTGCATTTTAATTGGATTGAATTGAACCCAAAATTCATACTAAAAAGGTGGAGAATTCGGGGGAACTTTGAATTTTATAAAACTATCCCCGATAACATTATATGACAAGAAAGTTAACTTGGTGGCCCAATCCCTCTTTGAATTACAAGATCTCCATACCTTGGGCCTTCGAATCTTTCTCCGGATAAGATGGAGCTTTTAAAGGAATTCGTAACCCCTTGAATCCTTCAATACACTATAGGCATTTCTTTGATTTCAAAATAAAAGACTGACTACCATCGTTTTAAAAGCAAAGTCAGTTTCATAGCTTTAAGTATTCACCAAACCTGTAAAAAAATGGACCACCTTAATATCTATCCCGCCAATGGTAGTATCCCATACGTTTCGTGGGAAAACTATTTTACCCTCTATCAATACTGGAGGTCAGATCTGAAGTCTTACCGTCAGGAACTTAAATTTTTTGATCACCTCATCTGCAAATACGCCATTTTCCATAATCTAAAGACTTCATATCCAATCTATTCTCCTCACTTTTATTGAGTTGTGCCAGCATATCTACTGCATAAACACAATATTCTGAAGCTAGATTAGGGAAAAAATCTAAAATTTGTGGTGCGCAACCTCCTGTACCATCTATTAACATAAGGGCAGGCAGGTAAACGTTGCCTGCAACTATCACGTTGGTTTTACCAAATTTGGTTTCCAGCATATGCTCAGCATACTGACCTGAGATATCACTGATCTTTTGGTGATAAAGCCTGAGTATCTTTTCTCTTCCTTCACTTGATTTAAAGAACATATTTGATCGTTTTTTGATTGTTGATGATCTACTGATTGATGATGGCTATATTACCGACCTTACGGCCGGTTTCCAAATAATGATGTGCTTCTGCGATCTCAGACAGGGTGTAGGTTTTGTCAATATTAGTATGAAGCTTACCACGATTAAAAAAGTCAGTCAATTCCAGGAATAATCGCTTTAATTCATCAGTCTTTTTTATACCGGTAGCTGCGAACTTCACTTTTTTAGGATGCCAAAGTATATGCCATAGAATATGCGCACTTAGTACAGGAGTCATGAAAAGTCCGTTAGAGCTAATTAACCTTTTGACAACTTTATAGGATAGTGTTCCAACAGAATCGTAGATAATATCATACTTATCCTCAATGGTATTCATAGACACTTTGGTGTAATCTAGTACGTTATCAGCTCCTATAGACTTTACAAAATTTACGTTTTTTGTACTGCAGATCCCGGTAACCTTTGCGCCCATCAATTTTGCCAATTGTACTGCTGCTGAACCCAGACTTCCGGAAGCCCCATTTATCAAAAGATGCTGCCCTTGTCTAACATTAGCGATGTCCTTTAAAAAGTTGTAAGAGGTCAAAAAACCGTCGCAAATGGGAGCCGCCTCCATATGAGTGATATTATTTGGTTTAATGCCGATAACCAGATCCTCTGCAATACAAAGAAATTCTGCGTTACATCCATTGCTAAACAATTTCTCCCCAAAAACCTCATCACCAATTTTAAATGCACTAACCCCCGCCCCTGCGGCTTCGATCACTCCGGAAAACCCTGTTCCCAATGCAGTGTTTTTGGGCTTAAAGAGTCCAAGGAATAACCTGCCATATTTTGGAGCACCTTGTCGCATCATCGTATCTGCCCTGGTCACCGAGGAAGCCTCAATTCGCACCAGAACTTCATTCATATCAGGTTCTGGTTTTAAAACATCTACAATTTGAATGACCTCAGGTGGGCCGTATGACCTGTACACTGCTTTTTTCATAACGAAATTATTTACAACAAAGTTGCCGTTAAAAAGAGGTTTAAAGGTTCAGATTTAGAAATCGAAACCTGAAACACGGCATGCCCGTAAACACAAAGACTGTGATCATCATAGCAGCTGTAATTAAGAATTAAGCACTTTCACTGTAATACTTCATCGTAAACTAACCCATAAATAGCGCATTATTTCCTCCTTTATTGAGAAACCCCGGAAGACAGACGACTTTAACGTATTAGCTGCTGAGCGATAAAAAAGATCAAAGAAGCCTAAAACCAAAAATATGCTAAGGGAATTTTGGCAATTTCCGGAAAGTGTTCCCCCGGCTACATCGGCATCAGGAAAATAAGGGGTACACATATCCATTTCCAATCCCTGAGAAAGGAGATCAACAAAATTTATTAAAAAACACGGAACAACCGGAATTGTTTATAGAAATTGCACAAGGCTTTTAACCGCTTAATTATTCCGAACATTGTAGTGTAAGTATTACATGTTTTGATCAATGTAAACGATTTGATAATGTCTTTAAACAGCGTAAACAAAAAATCCATTGCCGTTCTGCCATTTCATAATATGAGCAGCAATATTGACAACGAATATTTTTGTGATGGTTTAACAGAAGAAATTATCAATGCGTTGGCAAAAATCAAAGGATTATTGGTGACCTCGCGTACGTCGTCCTTTTATTTTAAAGACAAAAAAGTTACCGCTGGTGAGATCAGGGATAAGCTTAATGTAGCCACGTTCATTGAAGGTAGCGTGAGGGTATCAAAAAGCAAAATGCGCATAACGGTTCAGATGATCGATACCGTAGAGGATTTTCATTTCTGGTCGGAAACCTTTGACAGGGATCCGGAGGACATTTTTGAGATTCAGGAAGAAATAAGTCTCTTCATCGCTGAAAAATTACGTGAACATATCGGTCACCTGGAAATCGAGCAAAAGTTGATAACGCCGATAGATGTGCCCACAGACATTTACAGGGAATACCTGAAAGGGAGGTACTACATCATGAAGTTGGATTATAAAAACGCTTTAAAGGGTATCGATATCTTAAAAGAAGTCATAAACAAATCACCCAATTTTTCAAATCCTTATCTAGATATTAACCTGGCATATGTTAATATGGGAACCATGGGGCTTTTGCCTGCGTTTGAAGCATACAAGAAGGCCCGGCCTTATTTGTTAAAGGCACTGGAACTTAACCCAAACTCATCAAGGTCACAATTGAATTTGGCTTGGATAGAATGCTGGCAAAACTGGAATCTTAAGAAAGCTTACGAACATGCCAATAAGGCTTTGGAGATTCAACAAGCAGACGATATTTACCTAACCATTTCTAATTTTTTGACAGTAGAGGGGAAATTAGATGCGGCAAGTAATTTTCTTGACAAGGCGTTACAGCTAGATCCTTATGCCTCTATAAATCATCATTATAAGGGTTTTTTGCACTACTTGAAAGAAGAATATAATACTGCGATACCTTATCTGAAAAAGGCACTAGAGCTAGACCCAATGTTACCTTTCCCTCCAATTTATATAGGGATTTGTTTATTAATGTCTGGCAAACCAAATGAAGCTTTGGCATATTTCGGTTCACTTGAAGGAGTTTCTGTGAAAGACCTCACCAAATTAGGCGGTGAAACCATGTGTTATGCTAAGCTCAATGAAACGGAAAAGTGCAATGATGGATTAAAGGAATTAGAAACCTATTTAACAACTGCAGTTGCAGATAAGGCATTTACATTTTTAATATTAGTTAATGCCTTATTGGGTAATAATGAGAAGGTAATTGATCTAATAACCCAAGCATACAATAATCGTTTGCCATTAATTCTATTATTAAATCCATCACCCATCCTTAAACCTGTAAAAAATCACAAAAGGTTTAAAGACATCATGCTAAAAGCCATTCCCGACAATGTAAACTACCAACGGAAAAGAAAGTATAAACAGGCTTTACTAGATCCCAACGAGATCAAAAAGTACAGCAAGGAACTGGAGCAAATAATGATAGACTACAAACTGTATTTAAACCCTGATCTCTCCTTAAAGGATCTCTCTTCTTACCTGGAACTTCCGGCCAATTATGTCTCGCAATTGTTAAACCTGGGATTTGAAAAAAACTTCTCTGAGTATATCAATACCTTTAGAGTTAATGAATTTAAAGAACGAATCCTTTTAGAAGAGAATAATGGATTAACTATAATGGCAGTAGCCTACGATAGTGGTTTTAACTCTAAAACAGTTTTCAATACCTTTTTTAAAAAAATAGAAGGTACAACACCTAACGCTTACCTTAAAAGTAACAGTTAGTTCTGATTTTACAATTAGAACTTTTCTTCACGACTTTACTTGTAATTTCACTTCACGATATCATCAACAGTTATGGGCTGCATGATGAGTCAAACCTATTATTTAAACTCTATAACGCTAATAAACAGATCATTATATGTGCTATTGAAAAATAAACACATGTTTTTGTGATTTTTTGAATCCTTCTATTACTAATGGAGTGTAATTAATCTTTAAATGCATACAAAAAGAGAATTCATAAGAGCCATCAAAGAGAACGAAGGTATTATTTATAAAGTAACGAGGCTTTACACTGATTCTACCGAAGATCAAAAGGATTTATACCAGGAAATTGTATATCAACTTTGGAAGTCTTTCAGTTCTTTTAAAGAGGATTCAAAAATTAGCACTTGGATGTATCGTGTTGCACTAAATACAGCCATCAGCAACTTAAAAAAAGAAAAAAGAAAAGGAACTCGAGTATCTATGGATCATTTTCTTTTAGATCAAATAGATCAAGTTGACTCAGCTATGGAAGAACGAATTACTCTTTTATATGCACATATACAAAAACTCAACATTGTAGAAAAGGGTATCATTCTACTTCATTTAGAAGGTAAGAACTACGATGAAATTGCTACGATCACAGGTTTTACTGCAACCAATATTGGTACACGCTTGGGTAGAATAAAAAATAAATTAAGATCTCAAATTAATAAATAACAATATTATGGAACTTGAAGAAATGAAATCCCTTTGGGAAGAAATGAGTAAAAAGGTGGACCAACAAAAAGTACTAACAGATCAGTTAGTTATGGATATGACGAAAGAGCGTTTTGACACTAAAATGCGAATTATTTCATTCTCAGAATCAGTCTCTGCACTCATTTGTTTTGCTGCAGTAATCTATATCATCAGCAATTTCTCATCTTTAGAAGTATGGTATTTGCAACTTACCGGGGTCATTGCAATTGTTGCATGTATGCTATTACCTGTTTTGTCTTTACAATCGATAAAAAAAATGAAGACCGTAGACATCTCTAAAAGTACTTATAAAGAAGCTGTAAAAGCCTATGCAAAGGGAAAATCTCAGTTTATGCAAATTCAAAAAATAAGTTTTTATGGAAGCTTTATAGTACTTATTGCTTTGGTTGTTGTATTTGGTAAGATCATGAAAGGCATTGATGTTTTTACAATGACTGAAAAGCTAAATTGGCTGGTTCCTTCTGGTATTGGTGTATTGTACATATTTGCGCGTTGGGTGCAAAAAAAATATAAGAAAGCTACAGATGCAGCAAATACTATCTTAAAGGAACTGGAAGACTAGCCTCATTACAATTTAAACATCACAATTACTTCACGTACCTATTTTGATTCTGAATTTATTCGGACAGGAGAAGTACGTTCAAATTCTAACACATTTAAATATTAAAAAATGAAAAAAATACTTATCTCATTCGCTTTATTACTATACTCAGTATTAAGTTTTTCTCAAGATATATCAGGAGATTGGAGCGGAAAGGCCAAAAGAGGTGAGAAAGAAATCACCTTTATTTTTAACATCAAGCAAGAAAATGGGAAATATTCGGCAATAATGAATGTACCTACATTTAGAGTTTCCGGAATTAAACCTACAGCAACAACGCTTACAAACGGAAAGCTGATAATTGATGGTTCAAACGTTGGTATGTCTTATATAGCACACTTTAATAGTGAATTACAACAATTTGAAGGAAACTATAAAGAAGGTGGTATAGAAATGGCACTGAATTTAAAAAGAGGGAGCGTAGAAATAGAAGACCAACGCAGACCTCAAGAACCGGTAAAACCATATTCCTACTATGAAGAAGAGGTATTGTTTAAAAATAACGAAGCAAATATAACCTTAGCTGGCACCTTAACGTTACCTAATAAAAACGGTATCTTTCCAGTAGCCATTTTAATTAGCGGAAGTGGTCCACAGGACAGAGACGAAACTTTTATGGGACACAAACCCTTTTTAGTCCTGGCAGATCATCTTACCAAACAAGGTATTGGTGTATTGCGTTTCGATGACCGTGGTCAAGGAGCATCTACCGGCGATTTTGGCAGAGCAACCACAGAAGATTTTTCTAAAGACGTACTAAGCGCCATCGCTTACTTGAAAACCAGAAAAGAAATAGATAAAAAGCATATTGGTTTAATTGGACATAGCGAAGGTGGAATCATTGCTCCATTATCAGCGAATCAAACAAAAGATGTGTCTTTTATGGTTTTATTGGCTTCTACTGGAATTTCCGGAGCAGAATTATCGGTAATGCAATCTAAAACATTACGTCAATTTCCGGTGAAAGATGAAAAAGCATATGAGGAAAATTCCAGAAAAGCGATTGAAATTGTTACTTCTGATAAAAGTGAAAAAGAAATTAAAACAGAATTAACAGCACACTATAATAATTTTTTAAAACCAATTTTAAAAGACTTAAATGTACCTGAAAAAAATATCAATGCACTTATAGAAAGTCAAGTAAATACAAGTATTAAACCATGGTCACGCTACTTTTTAAAATACAATCCAGCTGATGAAATTGAAAAATTGCAAATCCCTGTGTTGTCTTTAAATGGTAGTAAAGATACCCAAGTTAACGCTAAAATAAATCAAAATGGAATACGTCAAGCTTTGATCAATGGTGGTAACAAAGATTACAAAATACTTGAATTGGAAAACTTAAACCACTTTTTTCAGGAGTGCGAAACAGGAAAGATGGATGAGTATCGGAAAATTGAACAGACATTTTCCCCAATCGCATTGCAAGAAATATCAAATTGGATTTTAGGGCATATAAATTAATGGGTTCTGATTTGTAATGCAGACCGTTTACGATCAGCCTTTAAAATAAATTTGAGTCAAAATTTGCAAAAATTAATCAAAAGGACACTTCATGAATTTTAATCTGATAGTAATTGTATTTATCGGTGTTATACCATTAAGCCAGCAGCAATTAGAACAAAAAACAGAGACAAAACCTTGAAGGCACACCCTGTAACACCTTGTATATCAACTAACTCACAGCTAAACAAAATTAGGAAATATGAATAACGAAAAAAAAATAGTCTTAGGTTCAGCCTTTGGTGCCACAATCGGAAGTGTAATAGGTGTTTTGACAGACAATTTAGCCCTATTTATTAGTCTTGGAGTTTCGTTGGGAGTTTTAGTTGGAATCATTTTAACTAAAAAAACAGAAAAAAGGAAATAGCGATATGAACTGATTACCTGAAAATTGTCAGGATTATTAGCTAAACTAAAAAACCATTCGGAGTGCAATTATCGAAACTGAAAATGAGGATTTTTGGGTTGATTAATTGCCCCGCATTCACGAAAATAAATTTTGAAAAAAAAGCTTATCTACCTTACTAAAGTTGTAATGGCTATAATTATCGTAGCAATTGCAATAACTATTACAGCTTACCTCTGGCCTACATCCAAATTACAAACACCAATGGTTTTTGAAAGAACCATCATCAAAAATGTAAATATTGTAAATGTTGTATCCGGAGAAGTTATTACGGATCAATTTGTTTTGATAGAACAGTCCCGTATCACAAAAATTGATACGGTTCTAATCACAGCTTTTGATGATGCTTTAATTATCGATGGTACGGGTAAATACCTTATTCCGGGTTTATGGGACATGCATACCCATTCCAATCAACATTCAGAATGGTTGCATCATCCACTGTACATCGCAAATGGCATTACTGTGGTAAGAGATATGTCTGGTCAGTTGAATGAAAAGGATAGCTATTGGGTGGGTAGTCAAGAACGATTACAGTGGAATAAAGACTTAGAGAATAACACCAGGATCACACCGAGATATGTATTGCAAAGCAGTTACCAAATGGATGGTGAAAAAGCCATCCCTGAGGATGCACCGGACTTTTTTAAACTGCAAGATCCATCTCAAGTAGATTCGTTGCTACAATTCTATAAAAAGGAAAACGTAGATTTTATTAAGGTGTATCAGCAGTTGCCAAAAAACACTTACAAAACATTAGCGCTAAGAGCACCTCAGTATGGTTTGCATCTGGCAGGTCATAAGCCCATGTTTCTAAGTTTGGAAGAAGCGATTAACCTGGGACAAAGAAGTTTTGAGCACGGACGAATATTCATGTACGAGTGTTTCCCGGAAGCGGATAGTTTAAAGCATCCAACAAATTGGAAAGCATATTTTTCCAGATCAAAAGCAACGATCGTACAACGGTTTGATAGCGTTAAGGCTAAAGCATTAATGCGTCTAATGCAACAAAAAGAAGCCCACTGGACGCCGACCTTACAGACCTTGAAGTTTGAAGCCAATGCGCATAAAAATGAGTTTACTGATAATGAAAATCTAAAATATGTAACCCACGTCAGAAAGCAACTGTGGTGGAAATATGACACAAACCATAACAAAAAGAAAAATCTCGAAAGTGAAGGAATTAGTGTAAGTGAACAATTTTATGAAGCTTCAAAAAAACAAGTAAGAATGGCAAATAGCATGGGGGTGCCCATTATGGCAGGAACCGATGTTACCGACTCTTATGTGTTTGCCGGATTTAGTTTGCATGATGAATTATACGAATTAACAACAAGCGGACTTTCTAATCTGGAGGCCCTGCAAAGTGCAACCATTGTGCCCGCAATGTTTTCAAATCTGGCTAAGGATTATGGAACAATAGCAATTGGCAAGAAAGCAGACCTGGTTTTACTATATGAAAATCCTTTAAAGGATATTGAAAATACAAAACGTATCAAAGGAGTGTTGTTGAACGGAGTATATTATAATCGGGAAAAACTAAGAGAATTAAAACAGTTCACAGCATCAGCTGCTGGCAGTTTTCATTTCAACATAAAAACATTTTTGAGCTTACTGAATAGCCCATTAATTCGAGTGCAGTTTGCAGATTAAAGGATTTCGTTCTGATTCTTAATGCAGAACTTCCCAGTGCCGAAGTCAACTTATTTTTATCATAAATAAATTAAGAATAGAAATTATAGAAAAAATGAAAACTACAAAAGGTGTCAAACTGGGAATAGGAATTATACTGGGAACTGTAGTAGGCTACTTAACCTCAAATATGCAATTATGGTTTGTTCTGGGCATTGCCATAGGTGCTGCGTTAGAATATGGAACCAAAAAATAACAAAATGAGATCGTTTATTAAAACACTATTTTTTACAATCATTACGCTTTCCATTTTTAGCGCTACTTCTCAAAACACGAACAAAAAGCTTTTCAACAAGATTGATTCTTATTTAGAAGCAAGTGCAAAGAATGGCTTTTCTGGTGTTGTTTTAGTTGCTAAAAAAGGGGAAGTTATTTTGTCCAAAGGATACGGATGGGCAGATCGTAAAAATAAAATTCCCAATTCCCCAAAAACCGTTTTTAATATTGGTTCTGTAACGAAACAATTTACAGCTTCCGCTATTTTAAAATTGGTCGAGCAAGGTAAAATCAAAACATCGGATAAAATAAGTTCATATTTTACTCAGACCCCTTTTGATAAGAGCGATATAACAATTCATCAATTACTTACGCATACCTCAGGAATTTCTAATAGAACAGGCGGTTTTAGATATGATGAAGCTAGTAAACAACAGTTTTTAAAAGAGTTTTTTGAATCAGAATTGCAATCTAAGCCTGGTACTAAGTATCAATATGCGAATGCCAACTACATTATGCTAGCGGTTATAATAGAATTGGTTTCAGAACAAACCTATAGTGCTTTTCTGACAAACTATTTATTGGAACCTGCACAATTGACAAGTACGGGATATAAACACATCAATTTTAGTACAGAACGGTTAGCACATGGGTACTACTATAACAGAGATGCTGAAAAATGGACAGATTGGGGAACAACCCAACAACATCTGCCTCAAAATAACAACCATTGGTATAGTATTGGTAAAGGGGACATTCATTCTACGATTGAAGATTTATTCAAATGGCATAATGCTTTAAAAAACAACATCGTTTTATCAAAGAAAGCCAGAGAAATACAAGAAGCAGCATATGTAGCCGAAAACGATAAAATGACATCACATTATGGGTATGGCTGGGCCATATCTCAAAGCAATCGAGACACCAAAATCGTTGCTCATAATGGGAGTAATGGATTGTACTTTGCAGATTTTGTAAGATTTACAGACGATGATGTCGTGATAATATACATGACAAATGCGTTTTTAGGACGTGAATCAGAAGAGGTTGCGAGAGAAATTGGTAAGATGGTTTTTAATACGAATTACACCCCAACCCCACTTTCAAAAAATATTTATGAATTGATTCATGAATTTATCAACACACATTCATCTACAAATGCAGAAAAATTACCAGATTTTTTAAAGAAAGAACTTAAAAGTGAATTTGACAACCATGCCATACTAAATCGACTAGGCTATAGCAGGATGAAAAAAGAAGACCAACCAGGTTGGGCATTAGCATTGTTTAAACTTAATGTGAAATTATTTCCTGACGATGGTAATTTATGGGATTCATTGGGTGAAGCTCACCTAAAATACAACCAAAAAGAAGAAGCTATAAAAAGTTACACAAAGGCGGTTGAATTAGGAAGTGAAGGGTCAAAAAACACATTGAACAAATTGTTGAAAGAAGACGAATAATACATTTAAGATGGTAAACGTATATGATCAAATTAAAGATTTACAATCCTATTATTCCCCAAAAATAATAGCAGAAGTAAATAATGAATACGTGAAAATCGCCAAAATTGATGGCGATAAAGTCCCTTGGCATACCCATGAAAACGAGGACGAATTATTCCTTATTCTTGAAGGGTTTTTGGTAATGGAAATAGAGCATCAGCCGACTTTCACCATGCAAAAGGGAGATCTATTTGTTGTTCCTAAGGGGGTAAATCATAAAGTATCATCTAAAAAGGAATGTACCATCCTGCTAATCGAAAGTAAAACAACCTTGCATACCGGTAATGTAATAACTGAGATCACAAAATCCATCAACAATCAAAAAAATAACGTATGAGAATAGCATATTTCTCATTGCTCTTAGTAATAGCGTTAGCTATTAATGCTTGCAACAATGTAGAACATAGATCAAAAGTTGATAAGGAAGAAAGTTTAGAAGAAATTTATCTTGGTCAAGATCCACCGGGTTTAGCGCCTAAACCCTTTGCACCAAAGATCATTCAAACTGAACATAGAGAAGCTGCAGTAGCTATTTCACCTGATTTAAAATCGTTTTATTTCCGAAGACGAGGAGGGACTTATAAAAATAATGCATTGGTGGTCGTTCAGTTTAAAGACGAACAGTTGACCGAATCTCTCATAGCACCAAGATCAGGCGAGCCATTCATTACACCAAATGGTAACACCATGCATTTAGGAAGAAACTACAGAACAAAAGATTCCTCAGGCTGGTCTGCTGTAAAGCCACTTGGTGCGACTTTTGATAAATTTCCTATTATGCGTCTTACTACAGCATCAAATGGTACTTATTATTTTGATGAAGCAAGCGAAAATGGACCATTACGCTATTCGCGTTTAGTCGACGGGAATTATGAAGAACCTAAAGCACTAAAATTGGATGTTGGCATATGGAATGCACACCCTTTTATCGCACCGGATGAATCTTATATTATTTGGGACGATCAGAGAGAAAGTGGGTATGGTAATTCAGACTTATATATTTCATTTCGTCAAAAAGATAGCTCCTGGGGTCCTGCAATCAATTTAGGTGATAAGATCAATACAGAATTTGAAGATGCTTTCGGAAGTATATCCCCTGACGGAAAGTACTTTTTCTTTCATAGATCGTATGGTGGCAATAAAGCTGATATCTTTTGGGTGGATGCAAAAGTTATCTTTTCACTTCAAAAAAGTTATTAGAACATTAGATCAACACATTAAATATAGAAATCATCAATCAAAAAACGAATCAACCATGTTTTTCAAAACAAAAGAAGGAAAAGAAAAAATCATAACCCTTTACGATCAAAAGTTAAATGAACTGAATATTGAATATTCAGAAAAAATGGTAGAAACAAAGTTTGGAGTTACCAATGTTATCATTACTGGAAATACTAAAAACCCTCCTTTAGTTTTGATTCACGGAACAGGAGGATGTGCACCACAAATTTTGGATTCTTTCCCTAATCTAGCTTCAAAATATTGTGTTTATGCGGTAGATGTGCTGGCACAACCCAATAAAAGTGCAGAGAATAGATTGGACATGAAGTCTTTAGACTATGGAAAATGGCTTATTGAGGTGATCATAAAACTAAGACTGAAAGACGTAACCTTAGTAGGTTTTTCCTTTGGTGGTTTCATCAGCTTAAAAGCACTAGAGTTTAATGAAACCCCGATCAGACAGGTTTTCTTAATCGCCCCAGTCTATATTGTAAATGGCAATCCTCTTGTAGGTTTGATCAAATTGTTCATCCCATTAAAAAAGTTTATCAAAACAAATAACCAAAAGTACATTAAAAAAGTAATGGGTGTTCTTTTTTCTGAATACGATGATTTTGCGTTAACCTATATGTCAAATACATTTCAGCACTGTAACATGGATTTCTCGCCACTACCTGTAATTACAAAAGATTCAGCTAAAAACATAAAAACCCCGATCAGCATTTTCGCAGCTGAAAAGGACATCCTTTTTCCTGGTAAAAAAATGATAAAACGAGTTAAAGATATTTTTCCTTCATTTGAAGAAGTTGTTTTATTTAAAGGATCTAAACATGTTCCTCGTTTAAAAGATTTTAAAGAAATTGAAGAGCCAATTCTAGATAAAAGCGAAAAGTATTAAGCCTAAACTATTAACAAGGATAAGTCCTGTTCTACTTTTATAATTGAGGGAGTATTACATGAATACCTTAGTATTTATGATTAAAGGGTAATTAAATTTTGGTTCGAATTAAATAATATTCAAACCAAAATTTATTTCGTAAATATTAAACTTTGTTAAAGGTGGAGAATTCGGGGGTGCGGCAATTTCCATCATCTCGTAGCCCTTGCTATTAGTGCTAAAACCGCATTTTAGTTATGGTTCCTCTTTCTCCGCAAAGAAAACCGGAACGGAAACGTTCCGGTTTTTTTATGCCCTGAAGTCGTGGAAAGCTTGCTTTCCTAAGGTGAAAGGGCATAAAAAAGCCAGGGAAGCGAGCGCTACAAACTTCCGGTTTTCTTTGCAAGGACTCCCCTCCAAGGATCACGAGGCCTGCGAAGCAGGACGAGTAATCCCTGAAGTATACGGAATTAATCTGAGCGTTTAAATATTCATAATGTTCCTGCTCTTTTTCAATTTAATTTATTTCTGAAAACGAATTGAGGCCTTGATTCTTTCGTTTTCTGCATTCTTTGAAGTTACATCATTCAGAATGGATAATGTGGATATCAGCTCGATATTATCCGGTGCATGACCGGTTATTGATACGTAATTATTCCTTATGGTTGCCAAGCGTAAAGGCGTGGCAATTTCAAGAAAACGACCTACGGTACTAATATTTCTGGTATACAAGGATTTTAAAATTGGATTTAATTCGGTGAGTGCACATTGAACACCCACTTGAGCCAAAACTTTTGGCGTATTCTCAAAAGTTAAAACATCGGTATCCTTATATGTAATGGTCTCCTGGTTATGTATAAGTTCTTCATACAATAAGTTAAAATGTTCATCAATAACCGATACTTCCCTACTTAAAATTTGAAGTCTCCTTTGCGCAGAAAAATGAGGCCGTGTTTCCGGCTTATAGGATAGAACATGTTCCAGTTCAGACCACAATTCCTGGGCCAAAGTTCTTACCTGGATCTCAAAAACAGGTCTATCAATAGGTGGAATAATACTATCCTTAAGACGAGCCATATAGTGGATAGAAGTATACCCACTTTCCTTCTCTTTAAGCTCTATATGGGAAAGTCCCAATCGTGAAAGTTTCTCCGGTTCAAAATATGCTTCAGGTGGGTTGTCCTCATCCAATTCAAAATATAGTGAGTTCCTTAGTTCCCTGTCAATTAGCGATAATTGTGAAGGAAAGTATACCACTATTCTAAGACCAATGGTATCGTGCATCCTTTTGAAGCTATTTTTAGATAACTTCTCCGGAAATAGTTCAGGCTTTCGAAAAATTTTTTTTACAACTTTATCCGAATCCTTTATACGCGACATGGTTTGTCTGATAGGCGATGGGGTGGCGACCCCTTTACCAATAGTATACTTCTTCCAGAATTCCGAACGCTCCATTTCATCCAGAATGGTCCTAACTTCACCAAGCGTAGGTATCAATACGTCCTTTTCATAAAGACTGTATTCCTTCAAAAATAAATTCAGTTCTTTCGATAATTCCATATTGCATTACCAATTCTAAATAGTTTCCATCCTGCTTGATATATTAGTATTTGCCTTGGCTATTTCTAACGAATCAAAAAAAAACCACGCAGCCCATATAACTACTTTTGATCGCAAAAGAAACACACACCAAACCACAACTCACTAACTACAAGACGCTTATGAATATAGTAAAACTGTTTGGATTCTGGAACTTAATCTATGCCCTTCTCAAACTGCACTAATTGCACCAATAACTCCTCATATCGGTCATATGCATCCTTACCGGGAACCTGATCTTATTTTTTTAAATGTAGGAGTAATTGTCTTGATAATCATCCCATCTCTCGAAACCTATTTTTCTGATATCTTCTTGTTTAATATCTCGTGTAATTTTAATATCATCGACAAAGAAGATCTTATTTTGAAAGTCAAATCTGAAATTTTTCATTGTTACAGGGCTTAAGTTTTATTTAAGGTTAGACCAAAAAAAAACCCTCTGTTGGAGAGGGTTTCATAAAGTGAATAACATTTAACCGGTCACAAGTGAGACCTTATTGAAGCCTTTTTTGACCTCATCTCTTATCTCTCCCAGAGTGAGATCAACCAGCAATTTACCGTCGCGGAATACTTCTTTAAGTTCACCTTGTTGTTCTTCCTCCCAGGAAACCTGATCCTTCAGGGTATACATGCCGTCCTTCAGTTCGATCTTGATCAGGCCGCGGGCAGACTTCTTCGTACCGTCATCTGTAACAGGATCCTTATAGATCTCTCTGGGCGATCCGGCAACTTCACCATAGGTGGCCTTCATTGCGAACCCAAAAGTATCTCTGGTATTGTACTGGTACGTAAAAGACCCGATTCCAAGAACCACATTGGTGGACGCAAATCCGTTCTCTTTTAATCCCTCACAGATCGCTTTGGCACGATCAAGGGTAATACTATCGCCATAAATGGCTCCGATATGCATATCCAATTCTTTAAACCCCTTATCGTTAACAGTACCTCCAAAAACGTCCCAGAGCAATTGAATGACCCCCGAACGCTCTTCAGGGGTGCTTCCCTCAGGATCGCCACAAATGATCTTTACCGGGTCACCACTGTCAGGACGTATCACCACTTTCCCTTCTCTTGCCAGAACTTCATTCTTCAATGCCGGTAGGTAATCGGTTAGTACTTTCCAAAGATCCCAGGTATCTGAAACTATGGAAACAATACCATTAGGATACACTTCTGTGATAAGCCTTTTAAAGGTTTCAAATTCTCCTTCATTGGTACCCATACTCATTACAGAATGCTCGGTTGCCGCCACGGACCCCCCGACCAATTCTTTATCGCTATCGGCTCCGTAATAATATTCCAGGAAATCGATAGTGGGAATGGTGTCAGTACCACTAAAACTGAGAAGATGGCCTGCGCCACTGAGCATAGCTCCTTCGAGGGCACCTATACCGCGCATGGAAAAATCATGACCCTGCCAGTCGACGAATTCAGGTTGGGAACTCGTTTCCTGGGCGTACTGATCCAACACCTTACGATATTCACGTGCAATGGTAGCAGAGTTACATGGTAACCAGACCGTGGTAGAAAGTAAAGTCTCAAAATAATTAGTAAGCCAAAAGAACTCCGGTAAGGTATTATACATGGTAAACATAGGCACACGTACCGGTACTGCTGCTCCTTCAGGAAGGGCCTTAAAGACCATGGGGATATAACCCAGGTCATGCAGGGCTCCTATGTGCTCTGTACCCACTGCGTTCTGGCCCAGGTAATTGTTAATACGGCGGGCATATCGGGTGGTCACCTCCTCTTTGGGACGAGAAAAAAAGTGATCCCGAAAATCTTCTAAAACATATTTTTTAAGGAAATACTGCAAGCCAAAAAAGACCACCTCATCGATATCTTCAATGCGGCTTTTTCTCGGGGTCCAATTGGAATATACCAACGTAGTGTTTTGGGGGTACTGACGTCTGTGGTCTACTTTGTAGCCATCTGTGAGAAGTAAAGGATTCATAATCATTGGTTTTAGAAGTGAATAAATTAAAAGAGTACACTATCCTCAAGAGGGAGTTGAAGCAGGCTGGGGTGCTGAGGATGATCGGTAAATGAATTCGTAGTAAATATCTTGTCAAAGACCTGGAATAAGGCCTCGAAACCGTGGCTGAAGATACCGTGACTAACGGCGAGATAAAGGGGACCAGCATTTTTAGCCTTGAGCTCCTTTGCCAATCCCAGGAAGGTGCCCCCTCCATCGCAAATATCATCGACAATAAGACAAGGCCTCCCTTGCAGATCATCTTTATAGACTGTGAAATTGGATATGGCGCCGGTCTGTACATTCCTGGACTTAGAACACTCCACTACATCATAGTTCTTAAGGAATTGTCCCAGCTTGTAGATCTTTTTCAAGCCCCCACCATCCGGAGACACCAGTAACATATTGGCAGGGAGCATGGCGGCACATTGGGCTATAAAAGCATGGTTGTCTGTAACAACGCAGTTGTTTAATACGGCAGGAGTAACGTCAGAATGCGGATCAAAAACTGTTATCTTATCAAATCCCACTGCATTCAGCATATCGGCCATTACCTTTACCGTTAGGGGTTCGCCCGGTACCATGACACGATCCTGTCGTGCGCCCGGAAAGTAAGGAATAAAGAGTTCCAGGCACTTTACTCCTGCCCTTCTTAAAGCATCTGATGCGAGCAGGATCTCTCCCATCGCCTTAAAATTTATGACTCTATGGGTGATGATCACCTTATTAGATTCATTGACCGATGCGGTAAGTTTAAAATGAATTTCGCCTCCGGGAAAGGTGAAGGTTGAAAAGGAAAGCTGGGGAAGGCCGGGGAAAGGTCGAAAATCAGGATCGAGATCAAGTGTCATTTTGCGTATTTTTAACGCAAATTAAAACAAGTTTTTCAATCCTTGCAAGTGTTTTGCGTATTTTTTACACATATTTAATTTCAAAGTGGAATCCCTTCGCTACCAACTCCTTATACCGATCTTCTCTAAACCGGTACTTCTTCCCAGGTCTTCCTCTTCCATTCGAAGGAAAAACGCCGAGATCTTCCAACAATTCAAAACTCAATATCTTTTTTCTGAAATTCCTCCTATCGAGCTCCCTGTTGGTGATCGTACGGTACAATCCTTCCAGTTCTGAAAAAAAGAATTCCTTTCCAAGCAGGTCGAATCCGATAGGCTCGTAATGGATCTTAGCGCGTAACCTTTCCAATCCTTTATCTACGATGCTTTGATGATCGTAACCTAACTCAGGAAGATCTTTAAGCAAGAACCATTTCACCTCTAATGCATCCGTATCTGCCTGAATATGTAATCGACCCGGATCTACCAAACCTAAATATGCCACGGTAACTACCCGCCCCCTGGGGTCTCTTTCAACATCATCTCCAAAGGTGTAGAGTTGTTCCAAATAGTCCAATTCTACACTGGTTTCTTCTTCCAGCTCCCGCTTGACGGCATCCTGTATCGATTCATTATCCTTTACCAAGCCTCCTGGTAATACCCATGAGTTAGCGAAAGGACCGTATTTTTGTTTTACACAAAGCAAGTATAACGCTTCGTTCTGATACCCGAATACTACTGCATCTACTGCTAATTTGATATGCTGCACTGTCCAATTATTTTGTGTGTAATTTACACATTATCTCTTGCATAATACACAAGCACCTTCTCTTCAATGGATCCGATTCAGGGCAAGCTATCAATCCACGGTAAACAGCAGTAATGAGCTCATAATATCTGAGCAATATATAGAATTTATTCTATAATATAAAATACCTTTTTTTAGGTGATTCTAATCCAATACCGCCTCGAGCTCCTTCAACCGGCCAGCCAACTCCTCATATCGGTTATAGGCATCCTTACCGGGAACCTGATCGGCCCTGTTGATCATGCTGTTCAAATAAGAGATCTGATCGGTGAGCATAGGTTGCATATAAATGCCCTCTGCGGTTTTCAATTGGTTCAAGACCTCCTTTAAGGCCTTCTTTTCGGCTTCTTCCTTAGTCGCTTCTAATTCCTTCTCCAGGGAGTCTTCGAGTTTTCTGGCACGCTCCATTAAAGCTTGTACTTTTTGCTGAAGTTCTGTCTGCTTGCTCAGGTCTTCTATGGTCAATCCTGCTGCTACTGATCTGGGACCCATCAAAAGTTCGATCTCCTGTGTGCCCTTCCAGTCGCCAACAGATAGTGTAGCGGTATAGGTTCCGGGAGGTACGATGGGTCCGTTCTTGTAGCGTCTCCCTTCATCCTTATGCCAGGCTCCGGTACTTCTGAAATTCCACTCAAATCGATTCATCCCTTTCTTCACCGATAAGTTCTTGTTCGTAACGAACCTGATCTCTTCGGTAGCCATATCCCGAACCACCTTTTCTTTTACCTTAAGCGTTGTGGTATCGCTTACAATATGGTACACTACGTTCCCCATGTCATCTTTGATCTCAAGCTCAATAGCCTGTTCGGGCTTCTCCGCCAGGTAATAATCGATCTTGACCGAAGGATTCGGATATTTAGGAGTAGTGCTATTCCAGGCACCTGATGGCATGCGATAGCGATAGGTACTTTTGGGCTTATACAAGTGATTTTCACCTGAGCGCTCCGAAGCATATTGCCTCAGGGGCGAAATATCGTCCAGGATCCAGAAGCCTCTGCCCATGGTACTCATTACCACATCACCGCGATGGATCTTAAGGTCGGTGATCGGGGTTAGCGGTAAGTTTTGCTGAAAAGGCTTCCAATTCTCCCCATCATCGAAAGACACAAAGACCCCATATTCTGTACCTGCAAACAACAAGCCATCTCTTTCGGGATCTTCGCGAACTACCCGGGTTGGGTAATCCTCCGGAATACCATTTTCACCATTGGTAAGTAACTCCCAGGACTTCCCGTAATTGGTTGTTTTATAGATATAGGGTTTGGTATCTCCCAACTGGTTTCTCAACACACTGATATAAGCTTTTGCCGGATCGTTCGGTGAGGGTTCTACCGCATCAACCCTACCTCCTTTTGGGAGCTTTTTAGGCGTTACATTGGTCCATGTTTGTCCGCCATCCTGTGTTACGTGTACCGGTCCGTCATTAGCTCCCACCCAAATAACACCTTGTTTTACCGGTGATTCACGAATGGCATAGATCGTACTGTAAAACTCTTCTCCGGTAATATCCCTGGTGATGGGAGCCCCGGATATCACCTGCTTATCGTCTTCAAATGCGGTGAGATCGGGAGAGATCGTCTCCCAGGTTTTCCCTTCATCGGTGGTTTTATGCACAAACTGACTGCAGTGATACACCACAGAAGGATCATGAGGCGAAACATGAATGGGGGCTACGCGCTGAAACCTGTAGCGAAGGTCCTTAGGATTGTGACCGTACATATTTGATGCACCCACATAATATTGCATTTCTGTACCGGTTGCCTTGTTAAAGACACCAAACCGCCCCTTACAATTTGAATATACGATATTGGGATCTCCCGGTTTTGGCACTGCAGGGCCGGTTTCACAACCTCCTGTATTGATAATGTAACCCGTTCCCGGTGTTTGCAGTCCATATGGGGCCTGACTCGGCACGGCCACAGTACTGTAATTATCCTGTTGTCCTCCATATACCCAGTATGGATACTGGTCGTCTACCTCCACCTGGTAGATCTCTGCCGTAGGTTGGTTGTATTGTGTAGACCAGGACGCACCGCCATCTAGCGTTACGTTGGCACCTCCGTCGTTGGCCTGGATAAAAATATCGGGGTTATCGGGATTGATCCACATATCGTGATTATCTCCGTGAGGCGATGAGACGCGCTTCCAGTTCTTCCCGCCGTCTTCCGATTTATAATACCCGGTAGCCAGGGAATACAGTACATTGGGATCTTTTGGATCTACTCTTAAATTGGTGTAATAAAACGGCCGTGTGCGAATGCCTTTATGACTAGACACCTGTTTGAAAGACCGCCCCTGGTCTACCGACTTATACAAGCCTCCTTCATTGCCTGGAGCTTCTACCAGGGCATAGACCAGCTTAGAGTCGGCCTGGGTTACGGCCAGATCGATCTTCCCGATAAGTTCTTTTGGCAATCCGTCGGAAATTTTATCCCAGCTTTCTCCGCCGTCAACCGACTTATAGATTCCACCCTCTTCAGGGTTACCCCCACTTATGATAGACCACGGTTTACGTTGTGCCTTCCATGCGGTGGCAAATAGGATCTGCGGATTCGAAGGTAAGAATTCGATATCGTAAACGCCTGTCTCCTCAGAAATGGATAAGACCTTCTTCCACGTTTTACCGCCATTAGTGGTCTTGTACACCCCGCGCTGCGGATTTGCCTGAAAGGCTTTCCCAATTGCCGCAACATAAACGACATTGTGGTTAACGGGATGAATTCTCACCGCGCCGATCTGTCCGACCTCGGGCAAGCCGATGAAATCCCAGTTATCTCCCCCATCGATCGATCTGTACATCCCACGGCCTTCGATGACATTACTACGCAATCCGTCACTCCCTGTACCTACATACACAATATTAGGGTCGTTCTGGGCCACGGCAATAGCACCGATAGAAGGTGTTGTAAAAAAGCCGTCGGAAACGTTCTTCCAGGTATTTCCGTAATCCACAGTTTTCCATACCCCTCCTCCGGTTGCTCCCAGGTAAAAGGTGGCTGGTGCCGTACGAACCCCGGCTACAGCAGTAACCCGACCTCCACGGTACGGACCTAAGTTTCGGTATTGTAAGGATTCAAAATCCTGTGCAATGGCTATACAGGTAAAGAACGCGAAAGCAATAAGGGATAGAATGCGTGACATAGTAGAGATCTTCTTTATATTATGAGATGATGAATATAAAGAAAATAGTCTTATTCTTACAGCGTGAAAGGGCTTGAATAGTGTCCCTTCCTCCTGCTTTCTTCCTACCGAAACTACCGAATACCGCCTGTAGCTTTATGCTTACTACATCCTGCTTTCTGCCTACTACTTACTGCTTCCTGCTTCCTGCCTACTGCTTTTTCCCCTTCCCGTACCAGCGTTTTTTTCCGGAAGAGCGTTTTCCTCCTTGTGATGAGGAAGCATTCCCATTTCGCGAACCACCGGAAGATGACGATCGTTTTGGTTTCGCCTCTTCAAATGAAGGCTGGTTCCCACTTCGGGAACGTGAAGCTGACGATGCATTCTTTTTCCTTCTCCCCGTCGACGGTTTACTGCTTCGGGACCGGGAGGACGAAGAACGTCCGGAGGACCTTTCTGTTGAAGGTTCAGGAAACTCCTTGGGATCGATCTCAACACGGGTGGCCGGGATACGCTGGGAGGTGAACTTTTCAATGGCCTTTAATAATTTCACTTCTTCCCCATCTACCAGGGAAATAGCCTCACCTGAAGCTCCTGCCCTACCGGTACGACCTATGCGATGCACATAGTCTTCAGGAACGTTTGGCAGCTCAAAATTCACCACATGAGGTAAAAGCGGAATGTCGAGTCCGCGGGCAGCAATGTCTGTAGCGACCAGCACGCTGATGGCTCCCGATTTAAAATCGGCTAAGGCTTTGGTTCGTGCTGCCTGACTTTTATTTCCGTGTATCGGTGCTGCCATGATCCCCTGATTCACGAGTTTTTTACACAGCTTATTGGCCCCGTGCTTGGTTCTTGTAAATACCAGGGCCTGCTCCCAGTGCTCCTCCTTGATCTTTTTGATCAGAAAGGTGGGTTTCGCGCGTTTCTCAACGAGAAATACGTTCTGTTCGATCACCTCTACGGTAGTATTCTCAGGGGTAGCCTCCACCAATACCGGGTGATGCATAAATCCCTGAGCCAACTGCTTGATATCGGGAGAAAAAGTAGCCGAGAACAAGAGGTTTTGACGCTTTTTGGGTAAGAGGGCGAGTACCTTTTTGATATCTCTTAAAAAGCCCATATCCAGCATACGGTCGGCCTCATCAAGTATGAGTATTTCCACCTGTCTTAGTGACAAGAGCCCTTGCTGCTCAAGATCCAGTAATCGGCCGGGAGTAGCAATAAGGATATCGACTCCCTTCTTTAACTCATGAACCTGACCGTGCTGTTTCACACCCCCAAAGATCACCATGGACCTTAACGGCAGAAAAGCTCCGTATTGTTGAATACTCGCCTCTACCTGTGCTGCCAGTTCACGTGTAGGGGTAAGCACCAGTGCCCTGATAGGGCGATGTTTATTATGGGTAGCCGATTCAGAAAGTCGCTGTAAAACCGGTAAAGTAAACCCCGCGGTTTTTCCGGTTCCGGTTTGGGCAGAAGCCAGTACATCCTTCCCTTCTAAAATGCGGGGGATGGCTTTTTCCTGTATGGGTGTGGGTTGGGTATATCCTTGTTGGCGAATCGCCTTAAGCAGGGCTTCAGACAAGCCCAGGGAAGTAAATGACATAAATAAAAATTGTGTTGGATGCTGTGTAAACCTCACCAACGATTGGGCGTAAAGGTACGCTTTTCCTGAAGACCTGAAACAAACGACTGTTCAAAAGACTCATAATCATTCAATTACCAAAATATTGAGGGTAATACCCTCTGCAGAAATGCTGTGATATGTTATAATTTGTTTAATTAATTACTTATTTCTTTAAACATTATGTAGTTTTAAGTCATAACTTTTTATCAAAAACCTTTGAACATGTTCGGATTATTTAAAAAGAAAACGGAGAAAGAAAAGCTCTATGAACAGTACCAAAAACTTATGAAAGACGCACACCGCCTATCAACCAGCGACAGGAAGCTCAGTGACCAAAAGACCTACGAAGCTGAAGAGATCATGAAGAAACTGGAAAAGTTAGCCTAAATCAAAATGGAAGATCGAAAGAAGCCTGATCAGGTGGTGTTCAATACCGATACTAACCGATACGATGCAGCGCTAAAACCATATGCCACAAATGTGGGTGCTCCGGCGATTAGAACAACAGATACAAGCGAGTGGAAAAACCGTAGCATCAACAAACTGAACCATAAGGTAAATGCCCGTTACCGGGAGATCAGATTAGCGTATGAAGCGCTAATAGAGGAATTTGAATACAACAAGCTCATTTACAATGCTGAATTCGCATTTGAACCCAACCTCGGAGAAGTATATCACCTGTATAAAAAAGACCGGAACAAAACATTTCTTTCGATCATCGCACCGGAAGAGTGTTCATTTAAATTTTTAGGCAGTTTTCGATTAAACACAGATCATATATGGGAAAAAATAGTACAGAGATCATAGCAGAGCAGGAATTTTCAGAACGGGAATTAGACCGGATCATAGAAATGGCCTGGGAAGACAGAACCCCGTTCGAGGCGATTGAATTCCAATTTGGATTACCCGAAAAGGAAGTCATCAAGATCATGAGAGGCCAACTGAAGGAATCGAGTTTTAAGCTATGGAGAAAACGCGTAAATAGTGGGGTAAGTAGTAAACATGTAAAAAAAAGAAGCCAAGAAATCAAGCGCTTTAAATGTACCAGACAAAAAGCGATCACGGGTAATAAGATCAGTAAACGATAACCTAGATGGTGACTTTCCATATAATGAGTTCAATTAGGGCGTTAAAATGTAACTTTCTAAACTCATAGAATAAAGAGCTCCATGGTAGGATAAAAAATTATGGATAAAAAAGAGCGTAAAATATATATAGTTGGTGCCGGGATCAGCGGACTCACCGCTGCGGTAGTACTTGAACGCAACGGATTTCATCCCGTTATCATTGAAGGATCCGATCGCGTTGGTGGAAGGGTTAAAACGGATATAGCAGAAGGATATCAGCTGGATCATGGATTCCAGGTACTGCTTACTGCCTACCCTACTGCAAAAGAATATTTGGACCTTAAAGCGCTGGAATTACAGCATTTTCTGCCGGGAGCAACGATCTTCCATCAGGGCAAACAGAAAACCATAGGAGATCCATTAAGAAACCTTTCTTTATTACTTCCTACCCTTTTCTCAGGAATAGGTTCGGTCACAGACAAGGTAAAGGTGCTTGAACTCAATAACAGGCTTAAAAGTACCTCCATCGAGGAGGTCTTTAAAGCTCCGGAGAAAACCACACTTCAATATCTTAAAGACCTTGGTTTCTCGGGCGAAATGATCGACATGTTCTTCCGTCCGTTTTTCGGAGGGATCTTTTTGGAGTCTGAACTGAACACCTCGAGCAGGATGTTCGAATTCGTGTATAAAATGTTCGGAGAGGGATTTGCAGCCTTACCGAAAGCAGGAATGGAAGCTATCCCAAAACAATTACAGGCGAAGCTGAGGCACACCACCTTTCATTTCAATACCAAGGTGAGATCGGTAGAAGATGATCAGATCTATTTGGAAGACGGCACCATTCTGAAGACAGATCATACCATTATCGCTACAGAGGCCAGCGCGCTTGTTCCGAATTTAAACAACCAGGACAATAACTGGGTATCTTGTGATACGCTTTATTTTGAAACCAGCGGACGCGTTATCGATAAGCCGCTCATTGGACTGATCCCCGATAAGGATGCACTGATCAATAACATCTGCTATCACACCAGTTTGCCATCAAGGTCAAAAGGAGACGGGGATTTGCTATCGGTTACCGTTGTAAAAGATCACAGCCTCGATCAAAAAGAATTGATCGTCCGTATAAAGAAAGAGCTTCAGGATCATTGTAACATCAAAACCGAACGTTTTTTAAAGCACTACCCTATTGCCTATGCCTTGCCCAAGCCGCATGCTATGCAATATGAACTGTTACCTTCTGAAACCAAACTTAAATCACGTGTATTCCTGGCCGGGGATTACCTGCTCAACGGCTCCCTGAATGCAGCCATGATCTCCGGAGAACGTGCAGCTTTAGGACTCATTGAAAATCTATAGCTGTTAGATGACAACCAGGATGCTCATAACCCCATGCAACCGCAAAAAAAATAGCCCTTCATTTAGGTTCATGATTGACATCATTGAATTTCAATCATTCTTATTCCCTTAGAGTAATGACCTCATCAATTTTACGGCCTGCTCAGGGGTAATATCCCTCTGGGGCGATCCGAACATTTCATAGCCCACCATGAATTTCTTTACGGTGGCGCTTCTGAGCAGGGGCGGAAAAAAACTCATATGCATATGCCAATGGGCATTTTCTTCTCCATTGGTCGGGGCCTGATGTATTCCTGAAGAATACGGAAAGGAGGTGTCGAATATCTTGTCGTATACCTTGGTGATCACCGAGATCGCTTCTGCTAATTGAGCCTCCTGGGCGTCATTCAATGCCCCGAGGTGAACAAGATGCTTTTTAGGAACGATCATGGTCTCAAAAGGCCAGATCGCCCAAAACGGCACCAGGGCTGCGAAGTGCTCATTTTCAAAGAGGATACGCTCGCCAAGTTCTAGTTCCTGCTGAATATAGTCCCCCAGTAGTGACCTTTGGTGTTCCCGGTAATATTGTGCTTGCCTGTTGTCTTTTTTCAACACCTCGTTGGGCAGGGAGCTCTGGCTCCAAATCTGTCCGTGTGGGTGCGGATTACTACATCCCATCACCGCGCCTTTATTCTCAAAGATCTGAACGTAATTGATCCCGTCCCGGATTCCCAGGTCATGGTATTCCCGCTTCCATACCTTCACCACCTTAACGATCTCCTCCGGGGTCATATCGGCAAGGCTTTTGGAGTGATCCGGACTAAAACAGACCACCCGGCAGATCCCTTGTTCACTTTCTGCCCTTAGCAAACCACGATGCTCACTAAATGTTGGTGAAGTATCCTGGAGGGCGGCAAAATCATTTTGAAAAACAAAGACATCTGTATACTCCGGATTCTTCTCTCCATTGATACGGGTATTACCTGCACACAGATAGCAATTCGGATCGTGCTGAGGTCTTTTTTCCCTGACCACGGCCTCCTCCTGCCCCTGCCATGGGCGTTTAGCCCTGTGCGGTGACACCAGTACCCATTCTCCGGTGAGTATGTTATAACGCTTATGTGAATAGTCCTGTAGGTTCATGGCTATTTGATCAAGTGTGTTCCTTTGGAAAGTTTAATATGAATCGGCGTGCATTCGAAGCCGAATTGTTGCACATAGGATCTTCTTGCAGCCGCAATAAAATCTTCAGCATGGGCTTCCTGCACGATATTGATGGTACAGCCTCCAAATCCGCCTCCCATCATCCGGGCTCCAATCACGTATGGGGTATTTACTGCCAGGGCTACCAGAGAGTCCAGTTCTTCGCAGCTCACCTCGTACTGTTTTGAAAGTCCGCTATGGGTTTCAAAAAGCAAATTTCCCAGGGCTTCTACATCCCCTTGTTCGATGACTGCGCCCGCCTTGACCGTACGCGCGATCTCCTGGACCACATACAGTACTTTTTGGTATTCGTCTTCCGAGAGTTCTTTATCCCTCAGCCCTTTTAATTCGTTTTCAGTAACCTCGCGAAGACTGGATTTACCCAACAAACCGGCGACTTTCTCGCATAAGGCTCTGCGTTTGTTATAGGTACTGTCCGACAGGTTGTGCTTTACATTCGTATTTAAAAGTACAAGAGTATACCCGGAGAGGTCGATGTGGAATTTTTTAGATTCCAGGCTCCGGCAATCCAGGAGTAAAAAATGGTCTTCCTCTCCGAACATACTGGCGTATTGGTCCATGATCCCGCATTGCACACCTACGTACAGATGCTCGGCCTTTTGGGATATCATGATCATCTGCCCCCGGGTCAACCCCAGGTCAAATAAGGCATTCAGACTATATACAATACCATTTTCGAGGGCAGCAGAAGAAGACAGTCCGGAACCCGAAGGGACATTGCCGCTAAAGACGATATTAAAGGGTTGGAGTTCACCCCCCGCCTTGATCACTTCTGCAACGACGCCGATGACGAAATTACGCCAACCACCATCCTTAAGCGGTGCAAGGTTAACCAGTTCAAACTCGAAAATTTCCCACAGGTCCAGGGCGATGGCGGTACAGATACCGCTTTCAGGGGTACCTGATTCCTTTATGGCAACGGCGATCCCCTTGTCTATAGCAGCAGGAAATACAAAACCATCGTTATAATCTACGTGTTCCCCAATGAGGTTGATCCTTCCCGGGGAGAACACCAATTGCGGGGTTGCATTAAAAGTTGCCGAGAAATGCTTCCCGACCTTATCCAATAGGTTGTTCTTCATAATTCACATCAGATGATTAGGGTGTCAAAAGTGGAAAGATTCATCCAATAAGGCGATCACTCCCTTCTTGAAAGCGGAAACTCCGGATGCTCGGTCCGCGCACCACCCAACAGGGTTTTAAGTGCCTGTAGTTGTTCCGGGAATTGCCCGGCTAAATCCTCCTGTTCTGAAGGGTCCTGTTCCAGGTTGTACAATTCGAATGTTCCGGTTTCAACAAAATGTACCAGCTTCCATTCTTGTTTTGCCAATGCCTGCACCGGCCCTCTGTGCTCGTTGAACTCCCAGTACAGGTAATCGTGTTTTGCCTGTTCGGCACCCCCTGTAAGGGTGGGTAAAAAGGAGATCCCATCGGTTTCCTGTGTGATTTCCGCGCCCGCAACTTCGGCAAGGGTGGCTTTGAGATCCCAAAAGGCACCCTGGTGTTCGGTAACACTACCGGGGTTTATCTTTCCCGGCCAAACCGCTACAAAAGGCATATGGATTCCGCCCTCGTACAAATCTCTTTTCATTCCGCGGAAGGGCCCGTTACTGTTAAAGAACTCATCACGCACATTATCGTATTCATGTCCGTTGTCACTGGTAAAGATGATCAGGGTATTCTCGTAAACTCCTTTGTTTTTAAGAGTTTCTACCAACCGTCCGATATCGGCATCCATCTTGGAGACCATGGCAGCGTAGGTTACGTGTCCGTTTTCATCATGGCGGTAATGCCCGGGTATCATTTTCCTAAGCGGCCAGTTCAAACTGTCATAAGGTTCTTTGTAATGATCGGGAATGGTGAGCTCAAAATGCGGGGTGGTAAAGGCCAGGTACAGGAAGAAAGGATCATCCTGCTGGCGTTCTACAAAATCTATAGCCTTTTGGGTAAACAGCTCCTGTACATACTCCCCTTTCTTTTCCATGGTATTGTTCTGCGGAAGGGTGAAGAGGGAATCGTTTTCCCAGATCTGCTCGGGATAGTAGTTATGTGCGGGCAGGTGCTGATTGAACCCGTAGAAGTAATCAAAGCCCTGTTTAATCGGAACCGTGGCTCCCAGGTTTTCAGCTAACCCCCACTTGCCCACGACCGCAGTGGTATACCCCGCTTTCTGAAGCACCTCTCCGAGGGTTTCTTCATGTGGATCGAAATCTACGGGCTTACCACTCAACGACCATCTGGGGTTCCCCCTTACGGTACCGTGTCCCGTATGCACCCCGGTCATGATACTGGCCCTGCTGGGGCCACAAACCGGGCTACCCGCATACATCTGGTTAAAGATCATCCCCTCTTTGGCCAAGCGGTCAATATTCGGGGTTTTGATCTTTTCTTGTCCGTTATACCCGACATCCCCCCATCCCAGATCATCGGCAATGATAAAAACGATATTGGGTTGCTGCTGAGGCGTAGTTTCACCGGCCTTTTTACAACTCACGGCAAAGACAGCCAGCAATACCAAGGCATACCTAACTACCTGTATTATACTTTTCATCATGCTACTTTTAATTGAACCATACTTCATGCCCGGTGCGCTCTTATGCCTGTGCCGACCTGAACACCAGGCTAAACAAATATCCGAAAACAAAACAGGAAACCACTCCGATAAAGGAATACATCAAAAAGCTGATATCGGTATAGGCACTAACGTACCAGGTTAATCCTGCACTTAGTGCGAGTCCGATCAAGGTACCAGTTCCATTAGCCCTTTTGGTAAGCATTCCGAGAAGGAACATTCCTCCAAGTCCGCCGGTAAACAATCCTAAGAAACGATAGAACTGATCCCACAGCGATTTGATATTCGAATTGGCCATCCACAGGGCAAATACGATCCCGATCACCCCTGTTAATAAGGTCACCACCTTGGCCGTTCTTAACAGGTTCTTATCACTGATCTCAGGCTTAAAGTGCATATGAAAATCGTTGCAATAGGCCGTAGAAACCGAATTCAGGCTACTGCTTATACTGGACATGGCCGCAGAGAAGATCCCTGCGATCAATAGCCCCGAGATCCCGATAGGCAACTCCCTCACGATATACCATGGAAATATGGAGTCATTATTGGAAATAGCCGGCGATAATTTCTCAGGCATTTCGGTATAAAATATAAACAACAGGGTCCCTATTCCGAAGAAGATTATCGTAGCCGGAAGGGTCAATACCGCATTGGTATACAAGGTTTTCCTGGAATCTTTAATGCTTGTACTGGTGAGGTAACGCTGCACAATGGTCTGATCGGTACCCTGGGTAACCATAGCCGAAGCGAGTCCGCCGATCAACACCACCCAAAAAGTGGAATCGTTAAAATTAAAGTCCAGGTTCATCAAATTGAACTTATCTTTTGAAGCCGCATAATGCACCATCTCGGTAAACGAAGACTCGGTGTACATGAGTATTCCGACTATGGCCAGGATGCTTCCGCCCATTAGGACGACCACCTGCATCACATCGGTCCATATCACCGCTTCAATACCTCCAAAAGTGGTGTAGAACATACAAAGTAATCCCATGATCAGGATACTGATCTCTACGGGAATACCAGTTACGATCGAAATGGCCAGGGATGGTAACAACAATACGATCCCGATACGCCCTAACTGGAAAATAATGAACGACAAACTACCAAAGGCACGCGCCCCGTAATTAAAGCGGTCTTCCAGGTACTCGTATGCTGTCCTGATCTTAAGTTTATTAAAGAACGGAATAAACACAAAGGCGATCACCGGGGTAATGAGAATGGCGGCAATGTTCAAAAAGAAGAACGACCAGTCGGTGATAAATGCTTTCGCCGGAATGGCCATAAAGGTAATGGCACTAAGCAGGGTACCGAAAACACTGAGCCCGGAAGCCCACCATGGGATGCGCCCACCCCCCACGAAGAAATCGTCGGTAGACTTTTGCTTTCGCGCAAAATACAATCCTATAAGTACCGAGATCAAGAGGTACAAGGCCAGTACGCTGTAATTCACCACGCCAAAGGCGTGCCCCTGTTCCCCGATAGTAATACGACTAACCTTCGGCGTCCTGATTCCGGGTGATATTTCTCCGGAAACCATGACATAAGCATCATCATGGGTAAAACCAAGGGCCGTTACAGGGATCTTCTGCTCCAGCTCGTCATAGGCAAACCACTGTCCAGTAATGGTATTATAAGCAAGGACCTCTTTGGAAAATCCGGGATGAGTATTCAGTAAGGAGTCTCTCCTGTTGATCAGTGCTGTGCGAAGGGTATCATTTTCTGTTTCGGCCAGGGATAAACCAATATGTTCGAGTTCGTTGAAGATCACTTCATCCGAACCTCCGTAAACCACCACATGCATGGAGCCCATGGTCTGTGCCGAAGCCCCCATTAATACGCGGGACGCTCCATCTATGGCTATATTTCCTTCTTTCTTCCAGGTACCCTCTTTAAGATCATAGGAAAGGAAGGAACTTAAAGGTGTAGATTTTTTTCCCGCAATCTCATCACGGCCTCCAAAAACAAAAAGCTTTCTGCTTCCCGAGGTCTCCTGTACGGCCATGGTGTGCAAGGCTCTTCGCGAGCCGGGAAACCCTTCCAGTTTTTCCCATTGCTTTTCCCCTTCCAGGTGTAAACGATAAAAGGCATTTGTTGAACCCTCCGCATTCTTTCCCCCAACTACATAGACATAGTCATCATCAACCACCGCTGCAGAAAACGCCAATGGCTCGGGTAAAGACGGATAATCGGTAATGCGCACCTCATTGTTATCTGATTCATAGGACAGTAGAAATACCTTATCACTTACCAGTTCACTATTATTTCCCCCGATACACAAGATACCTTCATCCAGGGTTACCGAAGCAGTGTAGGCCAAAGGCATTGGCAATGATGTTTGCGAACGCTCCCATTGCCCATTTGCCAATACATAGATATCGCTGCTCCATACTTTTCGGCCACCTTCCCATGGTAATCCCTCCGGAAAATTGGCACCACCGGCAGCAATGATCACCTCATTGACAGGACCTCCCATCATACCGGCAAATCCCAGAGAAGGCTCCCCAGATTCCGTAGCCGGCAACTCCGGCAAGTGATGTACTTTAACCTTGGTTTCATCCTGCGCAATTGCGGTGAAACCATTTGCTAATAGCAAGAGTAAGATAAACAGCGAATAGATCTTCTTCATGTTTTACTTTTAAACGTTCCTGGTGTTAAATGGGCAACACTTCTTAAAAAGCCGGAATACTTGTAAAATATCGTAGTTTTGTACGTGTGTTGTCGGGCTAATTTAAGGAAAATCTGACAATATGTATTATGTCATACATAAATATGTTTTAGGAAATTTCTGAATCCACGATATAAAAAAAAGACCTTAATTGCTCAAGGTCTTTTTTTATGTGCTTATATCGTTCTCTCAGCCTGTTTGATTATTCCACAGGCAACATCCAGTAGGAAAAGGCGTAATCTTTAAAAGGCAGCACATATGGCTCCAGTGGTAGTGCCCCCCAGCTGTTAATACTTGCCACACCTTGCTGATACCCATCGATATTCAAATACACCTCCGGTCTTGCATCCAGTTCCCCGGCGTGCTTCTGTCCTTTTTCATCGCCCGAATCCAGGTCTTCCTGGGTGTAATTCAGGGCAGAGAAATGGAAAGGTGTATCACTTGCAAAACGCAATCCCGTTCCATCTTCTCCGGTGATCTCCATCCAGCGTACCTCCAGCTTATTTCCGGTTTCCTGCGGACGTATATACGGGAAGTACTGTTCTGCTACGGTCTGCTTGTAGATGCCCACTTTAGCCGCATGCTGACGATCGGCATAAGCCTCGTATGGCCCCTTACCATAGAAGGACAGTCGCTTATAGCTTTCAGGAAGCACCATTCGGTTTCCAAAACGGAACAGGTTCGGGTGCGATCCTTTGATCGCCCGCAGTTGGTTATCTACCTTAACCGCCCCATTGCCATAGATCGTGTAGGTCATCACCACTTTGGCGTCGCCTTCCAGTAGCGTTCGCTCCACCACTACCTTAACGGTAGCGGCATTGACCTTTTCAATATCGATCTTCACTTCTCCTTCTTTCCCGGCATGCTTCCACACCTTGTAACGCTTCTGCGTCTGGGCACCGTAATCATTGTCGTTAGGTGCTCGCCAGAAATTCACCTCCGGGCCGGCGGTGATCAGGTCTTTTTCGTTATAAGCATAACGCGTAAGTGCCCCTGAAGCCTTATCAAATTCCAATGCTACGGCAGGCCCCGTTACTTTGATCACATCGCCTTTGGTGTTATACCTCAGTGCATTTGATCCTGCTGAAGGTGCTACAAACTCGGCCGGTTTCAATTCGAATTGCTCGTAGGCTATGGTATAACCAGCCTCCAGCAAAGGCTCTTCTTCCTTCAATTGCACCGAAAGATTCAGGAAGTATTCCGATCCCGGTTTCAGTTGCGTTTTAAATGGAATGGTCAGCTCGCGTTCCTGCTGTGGCACAGTGGTTATATCGCTCATGGTTCCGTTTTCCACTACCTTTCCATCTTCAAGCACCTCCCAGTTCAGGGTATAGTTTGAAAGATCTCTGAAGAAATACCAGTTCTTTAGGGTTACTTTTCCTTCAGCTAATTCCTTGCTGTAGAACTTCACATTCTGGTGCACGTATTTCACCTCGTAGAAATGCGGATTCGGGGTTCTGTCCGGTTGTACGAGTCCGTTATTCAAAAAGTTATTATCACTGGGCGTACCTTCCGGTCCGAAATCACCCCCATAGGCATAGATCTCTCTTCCGTTCTTCAGCGTCTTAAGGCCCTGGTCTACGAAATCCCAGATGAATCCGCCCTGCAACTTATCGTACTTTTCATAAAGGTCCCAGTACTCTTTAAATCCTCCCATACTATTCCCCATGGCATGGGCGTATTCACACTGCACCAAAGGCTTATCGAAGTCGTCATTTTGAGCGTATTCTTCTACGTATTTCGGACTCGCATACATGGGAACATAGAGGTCGGAATTCCACTCCAGTCCTGCTCTTTCGTATTGCACCGGACGCGTAGGGTCCAATTCTTTAGTCCTTAGATAAGTCTTGTAGAAATTGTATCCGTTCCCGGCTTCGTTACCCAATGACCAGATGATCACCGAAGGGTGGTTCTTATCGCGAATCACCATACGTTCTGTTCGCTCTATATGTGCTTTTAACCAGGCAGGATCGTTCCCCAGGGTTCTGTGCAGGGCATACCCCATACCATGAGACTCGATATTGGCCTCATCGATCACATAGATCCCGTACTCGTCACATAACTCGTAGAAATACGGATCGTTAGGATAGTGGCAGGTACGCACGGCATTCACATTGAACTCCTTGAACAGCTTAACATCTTTAAGCATATCTTCCTTAGAGATCACGTGCCCTGTTTCCGGATCGTGCTCATGACGGTTTACCCCCTTAAAGAGGATGGGCTTACCGTTAAGAAAATACTGGCCGTCCCTGATCTCGGTGGTTCTGAAGCCCACCTTTCTTGAAATGGCTTCCAGCACATTCCCTTTCTTGTCTTTAACTTCGATATTCAGGTTATAAAGAGTCGGTTGCTCTGCAGACCAGGCTCTCACCCCTTCTACAAGGGTAGTAAAAGCAAGGGATGTCGTTGTTTCTTCTGACAATTCATAGGCTGAAGAACCGGCATAGACCTCTTCGCCATCTTTGGAAAGGCGAACAGAAACAGATCCTTTTTGCTTTTTCTCCTGCAGACTTTTTACATCTACGGTAAGCTGCAGGTCTCCATCGGCATAGGCATTGACGAGTCCGGCATTGGCCCAATAATCTGCGAGCTGCACCTTAGGCCTGGCGTAGAGATACACATCGCGTTCGATTCCTGAGATCCTCCAGAAATCCTGACATTCGAGGAAACTTCCGTCACTCCATCGGTACACCTCAAGTGCCAGGGTATTCTGTCCCGGCTTTACGAAGTCGGTAATATCGAATTCTGCCGGCAGCTTAGACCCCTGGCTGTACCCCACCTGCTCTCCATTGATCCAGATATAAAAGGCCGATTTTACGGCGCCAAGGTGAATATACACAGCATCGCCACTCCAGGACTCGGGAAGTTCGAAGGTGCGCTTGTATGATCCTACCGGATTATGGCCATCGGGGATATCCGGCGGATTGTTCAGTCCGTTCTGGAATTCAAAGGGCTGGTTCACATAGATCGGAACCCCGAAGCCTTCCACCTCCCAGTTTCCCGGAACTTTAATCGAATTCCATCCCGAGGTATCGTAATCGTTCTTATAGAAATCAACAGGCCTTTCTTCAGGAGACTCACTGTAATTAAACTGCCACTGTCCGTTCAATAACAGGTAATTTTCTGCTTTGTCCAGCTCATTGGCCTGCGCCAGTTTTGCAGAACGGTACGGAAAAAAGCTGGAACGGGCCGGCAGCTTATTGATCTGTACTACATCCGGGTTTTCCAGTACCGGATCCAGGGTCTGGGCGGTTACGGCCAGGCTGCTGAGACAGCCCACAAAGCTGATCAAACGTATAAATGAATTTCTCAAATTTTGAAAGATTTAGGTATAGTATTCGTTTTGATTGTTTTCTTAATTATTTCAACTGTTTTTTCACCACCTGCTTCCAGCGAACATACCCGGCTTCACTAAGATGGAGTCCGTCGTAGGTATACCCTGCTTTTAAATACCCCTTGCGATCGCGCATGGCTTTATGCAGATCGATGAATTCTACTGCCATGGCTTTTGCGAGTTGTTCCAGGCGAGCGTTGGCTTCAAGGATCTTTTGGGAATTGGCCTTATGACCACTAAACCGATCGCCAACCATAGGGTTTACCGGTAATATGCTCTGCACGTATATTCGGGTATCTGCTGATGCTTGCTGAAGGGCTTCCACAATGGCTTTTACACCCGAAACGACGTATTCCACACGCTTTCCACGTGCCAGGTCGTTGGTACCGACCAGCAGGAAAATCTTATCGGGTTGTAAGGCGGTGACTTCGCCGATGCGGTTCAGGATCCCATCGGTAACATCGCCACTGATCCCGCGGTTGACCACAGGTCTTTTCGGGAACAGAGCCTTCCAATTCCCGCCTTCGGTAATACTGTTCCCTAAAAAGACGATCGCTCCCGGAGCAACATCTTCACCTTGAAACAATTCAAGACGTTGGTAGTAATGGTCGGAATAGTTTTTTTGTACTTCCCGGGCAACTCCACTTACTGTTTCCTTCTGAGCATTGCCCAAAAAAGGGATCAGTAAAGAACAGATCACTGCGAGAAGGTGTATCCGGTTTTTGATAGGTATTGCAATATTCATGCTATTCATTTGAAAAAGTGGATGCTGGTAACCCCGAATCGTTGGTTAAGTTTCCATGGGTAAAGGAGCTATAACCATAACGCACATACCTGGGGTGTTCGATTCCATCAGCCTTTAAGATCAGGGTATTGTTTTTGATCGAGGCCTCCGCCTCCACAAACACCTTATCACTCCCGGCGATATAGATATCCTTTACCGGTTGACCGTCTGTTGTACTTAAGCCATTAGCATGGGTAAAATGTACTTCGAGCCGGTCACCGATAACGTTCACAAAATCGAATAAAGGTCCGGAGAACTCCATCGTAAAGTTATAAGTATTTGCCAGAACCACACGGGCCAGGCGTGATCCTACGATCCATTTTTGCTTTGGATGTACATCGGTGGGGTGCCCGACATCAGAAGAAACTGCCATCCCGCTATGGCTGAGTGCGGCAAGTTTGCGCTGGGAATCACGAAAAGTCCCCCAATGCGGCCGCTCTATACTGCTTAGCTGTACAAAATACCACGGCATTTCAGGATCATTAAAGTGACTGCGCCAATCATCAAGCAGCATCCTGAACAATCTTGAATGCAGCTCAGTATGCTCTGCGTTAGACTCCCCCTGGTACCAGATCACTCCCTTAAAATTATAGCCAGTAAGTGGATAAACTCCGGCATCGAATAAAAAGGTGGGATCGTAAGGATGCCTGTTCTTTAAGTACTTATCACCGTTAAAATTCTCCGATTTGCGCTGTGCAACCCAGGAATCTGTAAGTGGGTTCATCCAGCTGTCGTTCAACATACTTATGGTCTCATGGGCGGTCTCCATACGTTCCCTGCTAATAAACGCCTGGGTGGGAGCCCCTCCTACAGCATTACAGATCACGCCTACGGGTACCTGCAACTCCTTTTGCAGGTTATAGGCATAGGCATAGGCCACGGCCGAAAAATTCTTTAGCACCTCGGGGGCGTTGTTGGTCCACCCCGAATATTCAAAATAATCGGCAGCATTACACAGGGCGAGATCTTCCTTAGAGAAGACTCCCGATTTTAACACCTTGGGATCCATGGAATGCACAAATACCTGGTCGTTAATTGAATCCCGCAACACCGTTTCGGCTGAAGCCATCTGATGCATTTTAAAATCCATATTGGACTGTCCCGAGGCCAGCCAGACCTCGCCCACATATACCTCTTTAAAAACAATAGCTTCTGAATGCTCAGAACTGATGCTCAAGGTATAAGGGCCTCCGGCTTCCATGGCAGGAAATACCACCTCCCAGGTTCCATTTGGCTGTGGTGTGGCAGAACCCTTAGATCCATTGAATGCCACAGTGACCATATCATCAGGACTTGCGGTTCCGGATATCCTGATGGGCTCGTGGCGTTGCAACACCATTTGCTCTCCGTAAAGTTTTGATACTTTTAATTCCCCGTGATCCCCGGTAATGGCCGAGTACACCTTTTGGGCGATCACAGCTGCCCCTTTTCTGGTGGGGTGCAACTGATCCGGAAAGTACTCAGGATAGCGGTATAAGGGGTCATGCAGGTCGATTAGCCCTACCCCTGCTGCTGCTGCTGCTACCGCTTCGATCTTCGCCTGGATCTCTATAAAGTTCTCCCGCATCCCTTCTTCGAACCAGTGGTGGCCTGAAAAGGTCGGGGTCATCCTGCAGATGAACACCTTTGGCTGTGATGGCAAAGCCCTGTATTGCCCGATCATCTCCAGGTAATCACCTACAAACTCCTCTTTATGCTCCGGCCAGTTGTTATTGCCCTGATCGTTGAGACCTAAATGAATTACCACGATATCCGGATCAAAAGCTTTCGACGCTTCAAAAACCTCCTTCTCCCAGTAAGGTTTATGTCCGTTTTTAAGCATGGTTGCCCCGGAGTATCCAAAATTACCTACCTCATAATCTGCTCCAAGCATCTTTTGCAGTTGGGCAGGGTAACTAAACTCTTCCCTGTTCTCAATGCCATAGCCATAGGTTACACTATTCCCCACACAGGCTACCTTCACTTTTTGGGCAAAAGCGCTTGAGATCGTTCCGACCCCTATTAGCACCCAAACCAGCCATGTAAGCATTATGCCAACTGCGACATCTACGATACTCTTGTTTTTATTTGCTACCATCGGTCTGCTTATCGGTTTTCGTTGGCTTCAGCCTCGTATTAAACTGCAGATCTGTTACCTCCTTAACATTTTCACCATCTACACTTACAGGGATACAGGTAAACATCCACTTCCATGAAGTGCCTCCATGGGGTATTTTCAGCAAGACGGTATTCCAACCTTTTTTGAGCGGAACTTTGGTGGGCTCCCTGTAAAAGTAATCTTCATCCACGAAGGGGATCTCACCGGTATCAGCGCCTAAATTGGGTTGTTTCCATACCGGGGGTTCGATCTCCTTGCCATTTACCCATACTTTAGGGTTGGTGGTATGCCATTGCCCTAAATCTGGTGTCGGCCCACCCCGCCTGCCGGACCGGGACCAACCCTGAAAACCGATCCAGAAATCCTGAACCCTGTCTTCGGGAGCATAAACATTGGTGTAGGCATAATAGGTACCTTCCTTTTTTTCTGTAAGGGCAGGAAAACCGAAAAAGTGCTTCAGATGTATCGTAGCCCCAACAATGGAGTCTTTCCAGCGATAGGTTTCACGATCTACCGTATATTCCTCATCTATAATTTCTTCAACAGGAAAGTAACCCTGCACATCACCCCCGTGATCGAACGGTCCGATAACCTTCCATCGGGTACCTGTTTGTTTGATATAAGGAAATTCCTTATCCTTAAAAAAGTGATCCCTGTGTACCAACACCTTTTCTTCGAAAGCTTCAAAGGAGGCGAACTCAGGGGTCGAAGGATTTGGAAGTTGCGCCCAAAATTCAGGCTTATCTTCCTGCCTTCCTTTCCAGATCGCATCGGCATAGAACAACATGGACGGATAAACCGGATTCTGTTTTAGCACATCCCTTTCCGGGCCTATGGCATTATCGGGCCAGGCACATAAGATACCTCCAAGAGCTACTTCATCACCCACCGGCTGACGGCAGGGTTGCTGAAAGTACAGACGGGACATTCCCGCAAAAGGGTCCAGATGATTTACATAATTGCTTCTCGAATCAATAAACCGATGTCCTTCCCTGGGCGGATGTGACGCCCAAAGCTGACTTATGGAGGTGGAATCCCGGGGAATGGTAATCCCCTGTTTCCATACCACCACTTCTCGGCCATCATCTTTTATGAGGTTCATGATATCCAGGATCACATCTTCAGCCACCTGCTCTTTTCCCATTTTCACCTCGTCGGTGCCAATATGAACAAAGGGCATCTCTTCAGGATCGGCCAGGCTCATAAGTTCTGCAAACAGATCCAGTAAAACAGGCTTCACACGGGGGTGAGTCATATTCTCGAATCCAAAGGCCTTTCTGAATGCCTCGGTATGCCCCGGAATATCCAATTCCGGGATCACGGTGATATGGCGCGCTTTGCAGTAAGCCAGGACCTCCTTAAAATCTTCATGTGAGTAGAATTTACCTTTTTTTCTGGAAGTAGCCTCAGGAGATTGGAGCTCCGGGTACCTTTTACTCTCAAGTCTCCACCCCGGATTATCGGTCAAATGCCAGTGAAACACATTGTATTTGTACAAAGCCATGAGCTCCAGCTGCTCTTTAAGCAGGTCGAGGGACTGGAAATTTCGTCCGGTATCATGCATGAATCCGCGAACGGCAAAAGCCGGCCAATCGGTAATGGCGATCTGTGGTAAAACTCCTTTTCCCTGCTTAGACCGAAAGAGCTGTTTCAGGGTTTGTATTCCATAAAATGCCCCTTGCGAAGTGGCTGCGGTGATTCGAACCCTTTCATCAATGGTAAGCTCGTAGCCTTCCTTATTTCCGTTAGCGACCCCTTCTTTTTGGCGCAATTCGATCTTCATGCCACCGTTAGAAGGAGTAAGGTTTTGCTGCTGAAAGAACGCCTCCAGTTGCGCCCCCTCCTTTTGGAAACCTCCTGCATCAAGCATAAAGGAATCAAAGAACAATTCCTCTTCGCTATAGACCGCCTGCTGGGGTGTTGGAATAACAGGATACGCCTTTTCCAGACCGGAATCGGGGGTTGTTACCGAACACCCGGTAACCAGAAAGAACAAGACAAGCAAGAAGAACAAGGAAAACAGACCCCAACGAACACGCAAACCGTCGCTTACAGAACACTTCATGGTAACGATCACTTTTTAGAATAGGTATCCTTCCCGTCTGTTAACCAGTTCAATGAAAAACGGACAAAATCATTTCTGGTATGTCCATCCTTTTCGAAGAACAAACCAATATCGCCATTCTCCAGGATCGTTAATGAAGAATAGGCAGAAGATTCAGGATAGATCGTTTTCCCCATACCCCAGGTCTTGCCTTCATCATAACTTACGCGCACCGTCATATTTACCCGACCATTACTTGAACTGGCATTGGAAAAGAGCAAGCGATTCTTATCATCTCCATCCTCTATAGATGTATAGCGAATAATACTCGCATTACACCCCGGGTCGGTGAGATAGGGCGCTTCTTCGGTTGTCCAGGACTTTCCTCCATCATTTGAAGTATGTACGAATCGCATCCCGGCACCATTGACCCTGGCATTGATCATGAGGGTACCATCTGCAAGCTCAACAAGTTTAGACTCATCGGCAGGCATGATGGGCGCATCGAGCAAATACCACGACTTTCCATGATCGTCGCTACCAAAAACATGCAAACCGTTTTTAAGATTCACCAGTGTATGCAGCAATTTCCCGTCACGCGTTTGAATACCGCGACCGGAAGTGATGAACTTAAAGTCGGTATGCCATTCCGGTTTTGAAATTTGGGAAGTGATATCAACAGGTTCAGACCATGTTTTCCCGTTATCGGAACTCTTTACCACATGTAAATAATACACATCACGCTCTGTTTCCAGATTCATATAATTATAAAACATAAAGATCTCACCCGTTTCGCGATCAACGACCATGGAAGGGTCGGATGCTGATCGACCTTCAGGAAAATCAACCACCATCTCAATATCAGACCATGTACTTCCATTGTCTTCACTTCTTCTAACAATAATGTTGATGTTCCCACTCCACTTCAGATCTCCGCAATTGGGTACCCGTTGATCGATAGCAGCCACAAGATCACCATTCGGTGCAGTGACAATTGCAGGGATACGGTAACAATCAACCCCCTCTTCCATGCCTTTTTCAAACAGGGTAATAAACTCAGGAGCCTCGATCTCTTTTACAGGCTCAACATCTTTTACCTGAGTTCCACAGGAACCTAAGGCCAACAAAGCCAATAAGGCTAAACGCTTTTTAATCATCTTATTCAATGCTTTAAGTTTAGGAGTATTATTTTGTTTTTGCTTCAATTTTCTCGAAGGAACGCCAACACTGATACATGGCCCTTGGCACATGGAAACACCCTTTCCATTTACCCCCTTTAAGGTTCAACAGGACTTCTCCCCGCCGGTTCAGATAACCAAACCACTCTCCGTTTTCGGGATCTGAAAAATGTGACCAGGCGTATTCATGTACTTTCTCATACCATTTTTTAACCTCCGGATTCCCGGTATGTTCCCAGGCCTTGGCCAAGGCCACCAACGTTTCCAAATGCACCCACCAGAGCTTTTGATCCCATTCCAATTGCTGCGGAGGAAAGCCTTTGGCATCCAAAAAGTAAAAGATGCCTCCATATTGCTTATCCCAACTGTAATCAAGAATATTCAATATGGTTTCTGCGGCCTTATCGATGAGGACGCGGTCGTTCTTGCGAACGCCGATATCGATCATGAACCACATGGCTTCGATCCCATGTCCGGGATTCAACAACCTGCCGTTAAAACTGTCGTCATGACTCCCGTCGGGGAGCACATTCTCAAATATTAATCCGCTTTCCTTATCCAGAAAAACTTCCATAACCTGTTTAACGCTATAATCGATGGTACTATCCACCTCTTCCGGCAACAGGATATCTTCCAACTCCAACACCAAATTCGACAAGATCATGGGCAATGAAAACCCTTGTAAAGGGCGTATTCCCGTATTCTTTTCATAGGGCCCTTTGGGATTATCCTTTCTCGAAAGAATATTAAAATATGTCTTTCTCGCAAGCTCCTTAGCCTCTTCGTCATTGGCAGCGATCGCATACTGACTAAAAGCCATGGCCGCAAAACAATCTGAAAAGATGTTATAGGCCTTGACCAGAGGCTCACCTGTCCTCGTGACCGAGAAATAGAAGTTCCCCTGTTCATCCATACCGTATTCCCTCAAAAAATCGATTCCGCTTTTGGCAATATCAAGCCATTTCGGATTCTTCTCGACCTTATTGTACAACATGGAAAACAACCATGCCTGCCGGCCCTGAAGCCAAAGGAATTTGTCCTTGTCGAATACCCTACCCTTATGATCCAAACAGGTAAAGTACCCGCCATACTCCTTATCTAAAGAATTTTTCTCCCAAAAAGGAATAATATCATTCAACAAAGTATTTTTATAGCGCTCGCTGTAGCTCATTTTTACGGTTCTAAGGTTACTTTTATAAAGAAAGATTCTATTTTTGCATTATGTTATACATATTACCAAAACTAATGAATAAATTTTATTAATTTAACCCACGATATAAATAAATTCTGATGAAAAAGGACCTAAACATAACACCTCTTAAGAATCTTAGTCTTGTAGATAAGGTTGAAATGCGTATTACCGATTACATCAAGGAAAACAATCTTGAAGTGGGTGACGCCATCCCGAAAGAATTACAATTCGCCGAGGCTTTAGGAGTAAGCCGTACTGTGGTACGTGAGGCTTTATCACGACTGCGTACCATCGGGATCATAGAGTCCAAAAAACACAAAGGGATGGTGCTTTCGCATCCCGACTTCATTGAGAATTTTGAAAAGGTCATTGAAACCAACCTACTCGGGGATCAAACTTTGAAAGATATCTATGAACTCCGCCTGATCCTGGAAATGGGCATGGTCGATCTGTTATTCGCCAGAAAAACAGAAAAAGATCTTGAAGAGCTGGAAGAGATCGTTGACCTTATGGAAGCCAACAACGACGATTCCACATTCTTTGAACTGGAAAGTGAGGTCGCCTTTCACGGAAAGCTCTACGAGATGTGTGGCAATACTACCCTACTTCGCTTCCAAAATTTACTATTACCGGTATTTCAATATGTACAGGAACACAAGTTACCGGATGCGGAGTCGTACCAGTACTCCAAAAAATTCACCACCCACCGGGAATTGCTCAATTACCTGAAGCAGGACAACATCAAGGCATTCCGCAAAGGGCTTTCCAACCACCTTGAACCCCATTTCGCGAAGGCCCTCGAAAATACTAGATCCTAACCTTTATCACGATCTTCTTAAGCTCAGAGACAGCATCCATCGTAATTTCGGGCAAGTGAAGATCTTCCGGATATAAAATTGCGAACATACCGGACTCAAGAGTAACCACTTCATAAGACGCTTTAAACAAGGCGTAGTCATCCTTTTCATCATAAGCCTTCACAGGAGCCCCTCCATTTAAGGGCGCTACCCCTATTTGCTCTGTACCTTCGATCACATAGTGCAGATCAATATATTGACGATGCGCTTCCAGCAACGCTTCAGATTGCTCAATTTTCCTTGTCTTCCCCTCTTTTACGATCATGTACACATCATCGCCATGAATACCATAGGCCCCGGAAACCAGGCTCTCAAAATTCATTGAATTTAAATGTTCAAGAGCCATATCCAGGTTGCTATGAAGGCCCTTATGTTTACCACTGTTCTCTATTTTATCTATGATCATCTTTACATTTTTTTTATAAAAAAACCAGGTAATATCATTACCCGGTTTTTTTACACTAACTATTTGACTATTTACCTAAATACTCGGACAAGCCGATGTCTTCAAGTTCTTTATGAATGTCCTTATAGACGTCTTCTCCAACGGTCGCATGCGGGAACCTGCTGGGTCCGCAATTTATACCATAGGTTTTCATAAACCCTTTGGCCACTCCGTTAAATCCGCCCTTACTGTTGAGGATCTCAACAAAGCGAATGGCTTTGGTTTGCAGCTGTGCTGCCTCTTCCATGTTCCCTGCTTCGAAGAGGGATTTGATCTTGTAGTAAAGTGAAGGGATGTGATTATAGGTACTTCCTACCCACCCCTTTGCTCCCAGCGGTAAACTGGATAAGAATACTTCGTCAAACCCAAAAAGGATGTTGTATTTACCTCCTTCAAAATTCATGGAGTGCAGGTAATCGATCAGGTTGTTATTGGTAAACTTGATCCCTTCGAAGGTAGGAATTTCCTTTGGAGCGATCTCCAGGAATTCGCGCATATTAAGTTCTGCCCCACTTAATACCGGGATGTGGTAATAGTAGAATGGCAAATTAGGAGCAGCCGCAGCAACTTCCTTACAATAAGCCACTAACTTCTCTATACTGTTCAACCTGAAATAATAGGGTGCCAATACCGAAATGGCGTCGACCTTATCGGCCGCATGCGCTGCCAATTCTTTAGCCACCTTCACACTGGGATCTCCCACATGATCGATGAGGTACAACCTGTCGCTCTTGCACTGTGCCCAAGCGGTGGTAATGGCCTTACGCTCCTCGGTGGTCAGGGAGACAAAATCGCCCGTAGACCCGTTCATAAAAACCCCGGAGACCTTATTGCCAATCAAGTATTCAGCATAATCCACAATGATCCCGGTATTCAGGGAACCATCCTGGTGCATGGGTGCGTAGGTTGCGGCAATTAAATTCTCTAATTTCATTTCTATGCTAATGTTGCTTTACAGCAGGGTTACGGCGTCAATCAAAGAGGGGAACAGAGCTCTCCACTCCCCTCAAATTGACACCAACTCAATTAAAATAAATCAAGAACTTAATTGGTATAACCTGGAGTCTGCTCAAGCAGCGGATTCCTTCCGATCATATCTTCTGTGATCGGGAGAAGCAGCTTGTACTCATCTCCAGGATTCAGGAATACAATATTGTCGATAACGTAGTTGTCTCCGGCTCTGCGAAGATCCCACCAACGCTTACCTTCCCCGATAAACTCTTTATATCTTTCATCAAGGATGGCAACGGTATTTTCTTCTTCAGAACCATTGGTATACGCGTGAACAGCAGGATCATAGTTTTCACCATACGCACGCTCACGGATCTGGTTGATCTCAGCAGAAGGATCTTCTCCCAGGTAGTTCTTTGCCTCAGCGATCATGAGTAACACATCGGCATAGCGGTAAAGTGGTACATCATTTTCGAAGATACGCTCTGAACCGTCTACCCGACCGAGGAACTTTTTGAAGATCGAACCAAAATATGCAGGTTCGTTATATGTTGGATACCCAGCCCCCCCGTTATCATCGATATACAATCTGATAAAGGTGCCATCTTTTCTGGCATCGTCATTATCATCCAGTAATAAAATGGTCTTCTCTGACTGTCCGTAACGGTTAGCACCATTGATCACAAAATCGATCATGGATTCTCCGGCGTCGTTGAATTGCGGATTGATCTCGGTACTTCTTCCGGTAAAGCTGTTATAGAAATTTGAAGCTTCATCCTGCTTGTACTGAATGGCAAAGATAAACTCACTATTTTCTTCATTGGCTACACTCCAAAGCTCAGGGATTGATGGTGCGAGCGCTATCCCAAGGGATCCGATTTGTTCAAGAGCAGCTTTTGCCTCATTAAAATCGGCACTACCTCCACCGAGGACATTCCCGGACCAGAGGTAAGCATCTCCTTTTAACGCCAGGGTAGCAGCCTTAGACCAGTAGATCTTTTGTCCTCTGTAAAATCCGTCATTCGACCCAAAATAGGTCAGGGAGGTTTCCAGATCTGCTTTGATCTGCGCCATAACATCGGCTTGTGGTGCACGTGGCATACTCAGTCCGTCGGCATCCACAGAAGCCAATGGCTCCAAAATGATCGGCACATCTCCCCAGGTTTTGATCAGGGTATAATAATACCAGGCTCTGAGTCCGAATGCCTGCCCTAATAGTTGTGACTTTTCAGCATCATCAACAAAGGAAATGTTTGGCACATTCTTGATAAAATCGTTCACCCTGTGAATATTGGTATAAAGTCCTGCCCATCCTCCGTAAGGAGCTGTAGAAACGGTAATATTCGATTCGATCAGGTTAACGCTGGCAGGAGACTCATAGGTTCTCCCTCCCCAGATGTCACTTCGTATCTCTCCCAGCGACCAAAAGGTCCCGGCACTGGATCTCAGGTTTGCATACAAACCGGTATGAGCGGCTTTTGCTCCTTCTTCAGTATCCCAAAATCCTGCTGCTGTGAGCTGACTCGGACTAGTAAGTTCCAATTCACTTTCACAAGCAGTAAATGTCATTAAAGCAATTATGAAATAAATGTACTTTTTCATCGATTTAATTTTTAAAATGTTACGTTAAGACCCATGGTGAATGTGATCGGCATAGGGAACTGTCCGTACTGTACTCCTCCAACTTCAGGTGTATCTCCACTCACACTCTTGAAATAATGCAGGTTCGTTCCGGTGAGGTAAATGCTCAAGTTCTTGATCGCATCGTCAAAATACCTTGTAGGCACATTATAGCTCAAAGTAACTTCTCTCAACGCCAGGTAATCTCCTTTTTCCCAGAACTGTGCATTACCGAAGTTTTGCAAGCTACTGGAACCTTCATTCCCTCTCCATACGTTCTTCGATCCGTTAACAAATACAAAACGTGGCCAGTCGGTCACTGTATTATCAGGAGTCCACGAATCCAGCACTTCAATAGGTTGTGCCAGGTTACCTTGTGTTTGTCCGTAACCTTTAGCGCGGATATGGTTCCATACCAAATGCCCTGTAGCGAAGTCGGTCTTCACGAAAAGGTTAAAATTCTTATAGCTAAGGCTAGAGGTAAATCCACCCACAAAATCAGGAGTTGTTCTACCGATCACCTTACGGTCAAGGCTGTTGATCACCCCGTCACCATTCTGGTCTACCCATTTTACGTCTCCGGCCCATCGTTGGTTACGGCTGGCAGCAGGAGCATACTCGTCGGTAATAAAATTATCTGCATCTGCCTCTTCCTGGGTTTCGTAGATCTTATCCTGGATAAAAGCTACTACCAGGTCGCCTCCAAAACGCTGACCTTCTTGTAATCCTCCAACCCATTCTTCTTGTCCGGTTTCCGGATTCCAGATCTGAGTTCCTCCTTGTCTGTTTAGCTCGTTGTCGTTTTCAGGCAGACTCACTACATAGTTTCTGTTCGAAGTAAAAGTGGCTCCAAAGTTCCAGTTCCAGTCTTTATTTCTGATGATATCCGCATTCAACTGCAGTTCGATACCCTTATTTCTCAGAGTTCCGTTATTGGTTAGGATCGAACTGAAACCGGTATAGTACGGCAACTGCTGACTGGCGATCTTATCCTTGATATCTCTCGAATACACATCGGTGATCAGGGAGAGTCTGCTATTGAACAATGACAGATCCAAACCGGCATTGAAGGTAGTAGACTTCTCCCAAACCAGGTCAAGGGTAGGTAACGCAGAACTGGCATAACCGGTTTCTCCATTGTAAATTCCTTGCTCCCCGTAAGAACCAAATACGCCATAGTTACTCAAAACACCCTGGTTACCGTTAACCCCATAACTGAACCTTGGCTTTAAGTTGGAGATCACATTGCTTAGGGATGAATTCATAAAGAATTCTTCTTTATGTGCGTTCCATCCCAAAGATACCCCGGGGAAGAATCCGAACTTCTCATTTCCTAATCTTGAAGACCCGTCCCTTCTGAAGGTAAATCCTACCAGGTACTTTCCATCGTAATCGTACAGGAATCTTCCGAAAGTAGACACGATCTTGTATTCTGATTCAGAAGACGATGGAACCCCGTCTGCCTCTGCACCGGCATTCAACGTAGGAATAAGATCGGTTGGTGAGTTTCTCGTCGCTGCAGAAAGGCTAAATCCGTTATCGTGGAAATATTCCGCCCCTAACAATGCATTGATATTGTGCTTCCCAAAACTCTTAAAGTAGTTCAGGGTTCCGGTTAACTGATCTCTTAACGTTCTGCTATGAGACGCACCGGCATTCCTGGTCGTATTCAATGGCCCGGTAGTACTACCTGTTCTGAACGCCTTGTTAAAGCTTTCATTGCTGTTGTTTACGGTAAAGTGACTTGCATTTACAGAAAATAAAAGGTCGTCGAGTATCTTCCAATCCAATCCTACAGAAGCGGTTAAACGCTGCTCCAGATTCTTTCTTAAGAACTTATCCTGGTAGTACAGTGGGTTACCGAATCCGGCATTAGTTCCCACAGCGTACTGATCAGACATCGTACCATCGGGATTGGTATCAAAGGTTCTTGAAGTAGGAGCCTGTCCCTGGAATCTTCTGAATACGGTATTGTCACCTCCAAGCGGACTAAGGCTTAAGTTCGAATGTGAATATAGGATATTAGAGCTCACCTTCACATTATCGGTAACATTGTAAGATCCACTAAATTTCCCAGAGTATCTTTTGAATCCTGATCCCAATACAAGACCATCGTTATCCAACAAACCTAAACCAAGGTAATAGGTTCCGTTCTCATTACCTCCGTCAAAAGACAGGTAATGATCTTTGATCTCACTATCCTGATAGATACGATCTCCAACCCCCTTGTTATCAAAGAATAAAATGGTTTGAGAAGGATCCAGGATATCAGGAATACCAGCCCATCCCGGTTGGTCGAGTAAATACTGATTTTCCGGAGTTAAAAGCTGTGTGGTATAAGGGTCATTAGTCGTGTTATTCCCTGTACCTGCAGAGTTAGCACCGTTTAAGAACGCTCCAAAGGCACCCGGATTACCGGAAACTTCTCTAAACCACTGAATAGCCTGACGGTTATAGTTGATATGATCGGCCGCACCGAGGTACTTCTGATCATTTCGCTCTTCGTTAATACTATACCTGTACTTATAGTTGATCGAAGATTTCCCAACCTTACCGGTTTTGGTGGTTACCAGGATCACCCCGTTCGCTGCTCTGGCACCGTAAATGGCCGTTGCAGCCGCATCCTTTAACACCTCGATAGACTCAACATCATCGGGGTTCAATGCGTAGAATGTAGAAGGTACTCCATCAATAAGGATCAATGGTGAATCGTTGTCACTGAAGTTGGTACCTCCACGAAGTACGATATTAGGCGTAGCACCCGGTTGTCCGGTTGTGTTGGTTACACGTAAACCCGCAACCGTACCCTGTAAGGAAGTTGCAACGTTAGAACGTGTAGAAGTTTCGAGAATTTGCGTATCCAGTTTGGATACCGAAGTGGTAAGTGTTGTTCGCTTCTGGGAACCATAACCCGTTACCACAACCTCATTAAGAACAGATACATCTGACCCTAAGGTTACGTTGATCACGGATTCTGAAGCAACTGTTACCTCCTTACTGGTAAATCCGACAAAAGAAAAAACAAGCACTTCGCCTGTTTCTGCAACAATCGAATATTTCCCATCGAAATCGGTCGAGGTTCCTCGCGGAGTTCCCTTTACGAAGACCGTAGCACCCGGTAAGGGAAGGTTATCCCCTTCTGATACCACCTGTCCTGTAATTACTTTTTCCTGCCCAAAACTGCATATGGGGAGAGCAAAAAGCAAAACTAATATCACATAAGGGATATTAAAGTCTCTTTTTTTCATAGATAGTTATTTAGTTGGTTAAAAAAGTTAACTGCGTATTATGTTATACATAATCCAATTTTAATGCAATTTTCCGAAATATCCACTGTAATTCCTTAAAAGTTTTTAAAATAGCCTCTTATAAATCATAAAAAGACTACAGAAAAAATAAGGCTATTGCCCATAAAAACTAAGTATTCCCAAGGGTTACGAAAACGTTATAGCTGATTAAAATAATTTACAGGTGAGTTATTTTTATTTTGAATAAACCTTTATCCGTTCCTCCAAAGCGAAGAAAAATATGGAAGGTATATGCCGAAAATTATATCCACATAAAAAGGACAGGCCACTGAATCTTCTGCGTTAAAATGAAACGAGACCATCCCGGGCAGTTGCTTCATACCGGTTAAAGGATCAAACAAACCCAACATATGGCAGCTCACTCCTTTGTGAAGCATATGATCCCTAGGGTTAAACCTGTGGTCATAGGGTATAGACAAGAGGGGAAGGACTATGTTATTGGATATGCTATAATCCTAATTTTATACGATTTTACCTATATCATTAGCGTATATCCTACAACTCACTAGCTATGCTTCATTTCGCACAACGTTTTTCACTTCTTTTCTTTCTTATTAGTACATCCCTTTTCAGTCAAACCGATTCTATACAAGTAGATATCACGCAAGGAATTGATCGCCATGATCAGGGACAATACAGGGAAGCCATCGCAATACAATCATGCCATGGCCTGTTTCAATTCTGGATTGCTGGACAAAGCCTATGATTCTGCCTTAAATGCCTTCACTAACAATCCTTCACATTCCAGTAGCCACCTCATCTTAAGTAAGATCATGGATGCGAAGAATTTAAGGATAAAGGCCAAACTACCCCTGTACTATTTCCTCTTACTCGAGCCCCATACGGAACGTGCCGGATTAGAATATGCCACCTTAAGAGGCTACCTTGATCAGGGAGTTTCTAAAACCACTCCTACCAAGATCAATATAAGTATTCCGGTAGCAAGCGACAGCGATTTTTAGTGCTGCTGAAATGATGATATTTATGCTCAAAGCCACCGAAGGCCTTGAAGAGAATAAAGCTAAGACAGACCTGGAGCGTTTTGAAGAGACCAACAAAAATCTCTTTGAGATCCTGGGTAAACTCAAAAAGGATCAGGACGGATTTTGGTGGTACTTTTATGTGCCGGTTTTTGCCGCACTGGCAGAGAACAATGTGGTTCGCCCGTTTAGCTACTACATATCCATTTCGCAGGGTGAGGAGGTACTCCAATGGCTGAAAAAAAATGATGAGCAATTCCAGCAACTGGTAAAACTCATATCTTCAAAAAAGAAACGGCATCTGCAGAAAACGATTAGGTTCATCCACCCGTCTACAGGTATTCCTAATTTGGTTTGCGATAAGCAGTAAGCAGCTAGCAGTGATGCAGTTTGCGGTTTGAATTTTGAGGGAAAACCATAACCCATTATCAACTATTCCCTACTTCCCCATTTCCCTACTTCCCCACTTCCCTACTTCCCTACTTCCCCACTTCCCTACCAGCCTACCTACTTTCCCCCTCTCACCAACAACCAGAGGGTAAAGGCCACCTCTCCCAAAACGCTGGGAATGGCTACCATCGCTAAAAACACATCGGCATAGTTGGCGTAATCGGCCATGGTAAAGTTGGCAAGGGTATCTCCTATATAGGCCAACCCTGCCAGAATGAGAAAAAGAGCGATTACAACCGGCTTCTTGAGGATCTGCCCCAGCAAGACGAGATGCACTCCAAAAAAGAAGAGTCCGATAAGCCAGATGGTATTGAATGTTTCCACCTGGGCAAGTATCTCTTCGGCAGTGCCCGACCCAAGGACAGGTAAAAGGGCAAATACGCCCACTCCCATGATCACTGCATGTATCACCCTGAACCAGGTACTCAGATCGGTGAGCGCATGTTCCTTATACATTTCCTTTAATGCCCAGGCTACGATCACATCGAAAACTGCGGCCAACAAAAAGGCTATGATTCCCCAACGCACAGTGGTAGATGCAGTCGCAACAGTTTCCAAAGGTGAGGAGCGTAAGGACTCTAAGACAAAGAAATTGGCAAATACGGCCAGGAAAAAGATCAGGAGGTAGCTAACTCCTGCGATAATGGCAAGATCTCTTGTTATCATGGTTCTTTTTTAAGCATTAACTATTGTTGCTCAGGGTATAAAAATTTGAGGCCTTCATAGATAGCCACCCGAGGTATCGAACGGTGATCTTCCTCTTGAAAATACTGCCATTTGATATTTGAAGGAAACGCACTTTGCTCCTGCATTGATCGGTATAGCATCTCATGGCGGTCTTTATTCTTCCCCTTCTTAGCTTCCCCCTGGTTGGCGGTGGCGATATAAAGCTTTTTGCGAAAGGCTTCCGGATGGATCGCTGCCACCTTTACCTCCAACACCTCCTCATCCCACCAAATACTGGGATCCATACAGATATAGCCTTCAAAAATGCGCTTCTCATCCATAAAAGCGTTCACCCCCAGTAATCCGCCAAGCGAATGTCCCACAAATATGCGCTGCGGCTTTGTTCGGTACTGTTCGTCGACAATAGGGATAAGCTCTTTTTCGATAAAATCGAGAAAACGCTTCCCCCCACCCATGGTATTCTCACGCTTTGTTTTGATCTTGGTTACCGTAAAATCCCGTTCCCGGTCTACGTTCTCAATCGCGATCACGATCATTTCAGGGCCGGTGCCTTTTGCAGTAGCGTTCAGGGAATCCAACGCCTTCAGGGTGGTCGTGTAATGCACTCCCCCATCCAACAGGATCAATACAGGATACCGTTTATGTGGGTCTTCACGATAAGATCCCGGAAGTTTGAAGAGGCAGGTTCTCTCTTCATTCAATACAGCCGACCGCAGCCGGAAAGTACCTTCCAAGGCCTCTTTCCCTTCCTTCTTATCCACTGGTCCTTGACAACTCACAGCAATCAGCACCAACAGTATAGCTGCTATTTTTAATCCCGGTAACTTCAAGGCCTTCTTACAAAGTATTTCTTTTTTATTCATGGACTTAAAGTAATACTTTCCCTATAAAAATTTCGATTCTCCATAAGAAGACTGTGATTGCCGTATATTTTATTGCTAAGCAATATGCTAGCTTTTGACCTGTTGCAATACCTCCTCTGCCTGTTCTTTCAACAGGTCCTTTTTGATCAGTTCCTCCAATATCGGCATGGCCATATCCTGCTTTTCTAAGCTCACATAGGTCTTGGCCAGGAAGAGTTGTAAATTTTCATTGAAATAATACGGTGTTGTTAGCCTGATCAGATCGATCCCCTTAGCTATTGCTTCTTTGTTCTCACCCGCTGCAAGAATCCTGTAATACCCGTATACCGCCATGAGTTCTATATCAAATGCATCAGTATTGGCATCCAGTCGTCCTTTCGCCTCATCTAAAGTGATCGTGTCATTCAGGATGTCTTCTACCAAATACATGGCATTCTCATCCGGATATGGTGTTCTATCTACAGGCTCCATTCCCAGTGCCTTTACCACCGCCTCTGCTGAAGCCGGTGTGGAGAACGGATTCTGCCCGGTAACGAATTTCCCGGACACCGTTGTATGTGCCAACATAAAATCGGCCTGTTCGAATATAGCACCCCTGGCTTTAAGGTGATCTTCCAGCTTAAATGGAAATTCCTTCACCCATTTTTTACCGAACAGCTCTTCCTCTTCGTTGGTGAAACCTGTCAAACGTACCTCATTTATAATAAACTCTTCCCCGTTCTTCACATTCGCAAAGACTGCAGGCCCGTGACATACCGCAGCGATCACGGTTTGCTCTCGCTTGTAGAGGTTCAGAATGATATCCTGAAGTGAAGGATCATAAGGCAGGTCGAACATGGCGCCCTTACCGCCTACAACATATACGGCGTCGTACTTATCGGGATCAACATCTGCTGTTCGCAGGGTATTATTGGGCAGCTCTGCATACTTCGCATTTTCAAGCATCGCCTTATTATAGGGTTTCCCGGGATTGTACCGGTCCGATTCTACTGCCCCTCCCAAGGGACTGGCAATATCTACCTCAAAATTATTTGAAGTGAACACAAGGTAAGCCTGTGAAAATTCATCAAATTCATAGCCGGGTCGGGTAGCCCCTTCATCTTTCCCGTAACTGCTTAGTACCATGAGTACTTTTTTCTGCTTCGCCTCATCTTGAAAAAAAGCTAAGGCCGGCAGTAATAACAATAGTGTAAACCACACATTTTTCATAGTTCGTGTTTTGATCGATTATGTGAATAACACGATCGAACCAGCTAACTGTAACACCCAAACACAAATCTTTTATTAAATAACTCATTTTAAAAGCAATAACCCATTGAAATTGACCGCTGTCATTTCATATTCTTACCCTCTCAGCTACCTTTAAGCATAACTTTTAAAAACCGTAGCCATGAAAAAGCACTTGATATTTTTAGTATCGTTCTTCATGCTGTTTTCGCTTCAGGCTCAGGATAACGAATACACAGCTGTTGGAGAACTTGCAGACGGGCTCATTGCCGTGCAAAAAGACGGGAAATGGGGATTTATTGACACGAACGGTGACCTGGTGATCGACCTTCGCGACGATCTTGTTGCGCATAAGGAGGCGCCGGTATTTACCGACGGACGCTGCCTCATACATAAAATGGAAGATGGCATTGCATATTACGGCTATATTGACACTGATGGAAATACCGTCATAGCACCGCAATACCTCAACACCACCCCTTTTACAGATGGGTATGCCATTGCGTTGAAGGTGGAAGAAAAGGAAAAGGGTACCAACCAGTACCTGAATAAAAAGATCATCGACCGTAACTTTGACGAGGTTTTGATCAATACCAAAGGAGAAGAATTAAAATATCTTACCCCACATAAAGGCATTCTCCTTGATGCCAAGCGCTACAAGCAACCGGAGATCGTATCGCGTATGCTTGCTCCGGGTATCGTCACCTTTAAAACAGCAAACGGCAACTGGAAGGTAGCAAAACTCTGAGCCCTGTAAGCTCCAGTATACCCTATGGTCACTGCCTCTCTTTGTTCCCTGTGTTCGCTGGCAGGGAATCCTTGCTCACCTCAGCAGCATTTTCAGATGCTTCCCTAAGGGAATATTTGACCTTAAACTGCGGGGGTGCATCCACGGCCGAAGCATCGCTGAGTGCTGCCATTTGCACCGTTATTTGGGTGTTGGGATCTTTTTGATCTAAATACCTCTTGATCTTGCTTATCATTACCTCACCATATCCGGCAAGTAGCGAATCGGCTGGCTGCCCTGCTGTATTTTCGCCCTGCCTGTTAGCACTCGTACTATCTGTAGCTACTGAAGCCCGGGGCAGGCTCTTTTGTTTGCTATTCGCATCCAAACTGTCTACTGCTACCGCTTGCCGGCTCATGGCAGTAGTGTCGGCTTGCGATGAATCTGCCTGATGTAGTGCTTCTGCATCAAAGACATAGTTCATGGCGATACCAAGTCCTTCTTTTTTCCCTTCCAGTTCCAGGATCAGATCCAACTGCCGCTGATGATCTTCTGTAAGCACCGTATCGGGATAACTCAAGAGAACAGCTTCCAGGTCTTCCGGCTCGGCATCTACCAATTTGGCGAGGCTTCGCGCCGGATTATCGGTGGCATCGAATATTTTTTTCTTCAGGGTAGTCCCGACAAGGTCCCAAACATCGACCTCCGGGTTATTGAGGTTGCCCCTTACAGGTACATCCAGTTCAATGTCTCCATTCTTATCTTTCAGAATAAACACTGCCAGCTTTAGCGGCAAAGACCAGAGTCCGCCCTTAGTATTCTCCACAGAGACATTCTTGATCAGCAGTTGGTTCTCACTGGTGATCTGACCGTTGGTCACCTGAGAATTGGTGAAATAGAACATATCGCCGTTCAGGATCGAATGGCCCGTATAATGCTTGGAATAGATATTCAGATCGGATAACAAGAATTCCTTTATAGCGATATCGATATCCAGTTCCATAGGATCCTGCGGATCGAATCCAACGCTAGCCTTGAGGGTACCCCGTTCATTGAGCAACATATCGGAGCGTATGTCTACCCATTCGCTATCGCTGTAAATACTATCGGTATCCATAGTGATCTCACTAAGGAAGTAATCAAAGGGCTGTCCGGTTAGGTTATCGCGGTATTCCAGCACCCCACCCTTGACACTCATGTGTTTTAAGGCGTAATAGATATTCCCTGATGTCTCGTCATTAGCGTTGGTGGGGGTATTATCTGACTCATTTGCTTCCGCTTTGGTTTGAGCATCTGCTTTGGCGTTGGGATCATCTTCAGATCCGGTTTCGGCGATCTCTTCTCCTTCATTCAGCTTAAAGATCCTGAACAGATTATTGGAGACAGAATCCATTTCGAACTTCAGATAGGGTTGTTCGATCTGCAGGTCGCCAATGATGTACGAACTTTTGCTGTATAAGATCTCTTCCAGGTTACAGTGTACTTTCCCACTGCCCAGAAATTTTTGTCCGCCCTTATCGCTCATGGCGAAATCTATCAGGTCTACATCTCCGGTTACTAACAAATCTTCAGGGATCTCCGTATTTCCGCTTAGATGGATGGTGGTATTAATATGGCCATCTAATTTACTGATCTCTGCAAATTGGGCGGCGTAATTATAGAACGGACTTAATTCGAGGGCTTCAATGGTAATGGTGCCTTCATAATTCCCGGTTTGGGGATGATAGGCAAAGTTAGAACGAAGTTCACCGCCCTCCGAAAAGGTCAGTTCAAAATCGGCATCACTATCATTTTCCTGGTTCCATTCGATATAGGGCAGAAATAGTTCAAGATCCTCAAAAGAGGTCGTCTTCTCCACATCCCCATCGTGAAAATGTACTGCAGCATCCTTTAATTCCAGGTTAGACAACTGGTATTTGAATACCTCATCTTCCTCTGTAGTGGTCGTGTCTTCTGAAGCGTGATAAGCGATGAGATCATCAAAATTATAGATCGTGTCCTTCTTGCTAATGTTCAGGTTCAAACCCTTAAGGTAAAATCTGTCGAGGGATATAAGGTTAGTGACGTATTTATAGGGTTCGGTATCGAGGATCAGGGTATCAAAAGAAAAGAACAGGTCCTTTTCATTGGCGGCGTACATCTTAAAGTCAAAGACCTTGACGGTACCGGTGAAGTAATTCAACCGCAACTTATCCATGTCGACCTGGCGCCCTATTAGCTCCTTGCTGTTATTAATGATGTATTTCCGCGCTATACCGGGCAAGAGTATTAAAGCAAGGATGATAAGGGACATTAGCCCCAACAGCACGTAGCGAACGGTCCTTTTTTTGGTCTTCATAGTGTGTTCACGCATTTACTTCACCAAGACCGGAAGCCCACAATAAAACCTGAAACATCATGGTCCTGGTTATTCAATTATACGAAATGCCATCACCATTACAGAAGTGTATTACAGGAAGGGAAAAGCCATTTGGCTCACATTGAGCCAACTATAAAATTAGCTTAATTAATCGAAGCACCAAAGCATTATATCTCTATGCCTCAACCATTTAACTAACCTCTCAGATCTGTTAGCTTACCGATCTCCAAGAATCTGATCACAAACCCAACGGGCACTTTCTACAGCTCCATCCATATATCCCGGAAAGCTTTTGGCGGTCTCCGAGCCGGAGATCAGAAGTTGACCATCTAACCAGGAATTGCGATACAAGGGATTCCCGTTATGTTGATGCGGCAGTACATGCGCATCATAAGGCACATAGGTAAAGGGTTCTTTGGCCCAAACGCATTCGTGGTAATCGGTAAAGGTATCGGCCTTGCTACCGTAATATTTTCTAAGCTGTCGCAGGATCAATTCCCTGCGTTCTTCGCGGGTGAGTGAATAATAATTCCCATTGAGGAAGCCTTTAAGGGCGTGATGTGTATCTTCAAAATCGGAGTGATCGTACATTTCGGTAACCGGCCCGGTATTGCTGAATACCGTCCCACTGGTACCCTGAGCCCTCCAGAAAGGCTCCTTATACGTAAATCCGAATTTGATCGATTCTCCCATCCAAGTGTGGGTAGACGACATAAGCTCCTGAAGTTCTCGGGGAAGTTGCGGACTAACGGTTACATTCTTATGAAAGAGATGGGGTGGCAGGGTTGAAACTACTTTATCTGCCAAAAAAGTCTCGCCATTAGTTGCTACCAACAAGCCATTATTGCTGTTGACGATGCGATCTACCACAGTTCCGGTGAATAGCTTTTCCTGCTCCAGGTGAGAAGCAAGTGCGTCGATCAGCGCTGTCGTACCGCCTTTTATGCGAAAGCTCGGATCGTCATTATCAGGAAGGGCTACCAATTGGGGCGGACTCGTACTCATATACTCATAGATCGCCGTGGCTCCAAGCTCCTGGATAAAACGCTCCAATTTAAGCTCTTTCAACATGGCTATGAGGTGGAGGTGTTTATTACCAAACCATGTGGCTCCCATCTCTACCGTAGGCTCATCTTCCTTTTTTAAAGTCAGGATACGACCACCAATACGATCTCTGGCCTCGAGCAGTACGACATTAAGACCGGAATCTTTTAGTAAGTAATTAAGGGTGAGTCCGCTGAGCCCTGCTCCTATGATAACGATATCTGCGCGGACTTCAGCAGTACCTGTTTTATTTTTCATTTCTTCTTTTTGCATAGCAGGAACAAAAGTAAGGAATGAAAAAGGATAACCATAATATCTCTGCCTGCAGACGATTATAACGCTGAAGATAACCGACCAATGATCACAGCATCATCTGGTCCGGATCGCTGGGAGGTCCGGGGCGCTGTGTCAGACCGAAAGAAGACTGTCTTTATTCAGAAGCATCGCGTTTCTTCTTCATCCCAACGATAAGCATAAGTCCGCCAAAGGCGACCAGAACGGTCCCCAGGCTTCCTGCTACATCGCTAAGAGATGTCCTGAAGATCACTCCCAAAGCGATAAGGATGATCCCAAAAAATACATACCTGCGATAATGCTCTTCCTGTGGCTTCATGGAATACTGTAGCTTAATTGAAAAAACAAATAGTTCTACCCCCTTATTAGGTGTAAGGAGGTAGAATTATGATCGTCATTTCCCTTTATGGGGGCAAAAAGGGTTCAAAACTCCTGTTTGTGGTTTCCTGTGGTATCTGTATCAGCTTTTTGCAAAACGAACCCTGAAACAGATGAAGGAAACCTATCATAAAAAGGTTAAATCACATGGCTTATATGATAAACGATAGCTGTTTTGTTCTTCAAACAGCATCAGTGCATTTTAGCGATCATATAGAGTCCGCCAAGGGCCACTAATAGCATTCCTATAGCTCCGATATGATCGGTAAACGCATAGGTCAGAATGGCTCCAAAAGTCATCATAACAAGTCCAATTACAAAGTGCTGTCTGTTTTCTCTGGTTTGAAGTTTCATAATTTAAAGTTTTAGAAGGTTTATGTTTATAAGGTTATGTTTCGAAATTTTGAAAAGTTATTAGTTGTTAGTTATTAGTTGTTAGTGATTGGTTGTTAGTTATTGGTTGTTAGTTATTGGTTGTTAGTTATTTGTTTTTAACTGTTACTTATTACCCATTACTTATTACTTATTACCCATTACTTATTACCCATTACTTATTACCCATTACCTGTTACCCATTACCTGTTACCCATTACCTGTTACCCATTACTTGTTACCCATTACTTGTTACCCATTACCTGTTACCCATTACCTGTTACCCATTACCTGTTACCCATTACCTGTTACCCATTACCTGTTACCCATTACTTGTTACCCATTACTTGTTACCCATTACCTGTTACCCATTACTTGTTACCCATTGCCTGTTACCCATTACCTGTTACCTGTTACCTGTTAAACTTTTACACCTAATTTTTGCCTTAGAATACTTTTAAGGGGTGGTATCGAACCGGTGTCGAGCAAGTTCATTGCGGGCACGCCACACAATCGCTCCACCATTTCCTGACCGCCCAGGGTATTGGTAGATATCCCGGTAACGAGGTCGGGTTTTACCCCGAAAGCCTCCATGAGGCCGTAAACGGCATAAGGATCGGATGCACTCAAGATGCAGCATTTCACCTGATCTTTAATTCCCTTATAGGCGATATCGCCATTATAGGGTTCAAGGGGTGAAGCTCCGATCTCCACAACCGCAACATCCGCCTCTGATGCGGCCATACAACTAAGCATATGGTCCAGTTTTTTTTCATAGACCTCAGGGTCGCAAATCGTAGAGGGCAGGCCGGCATCTACAAAATCATATACCTGCACTGCTCCCACATCCTTCACAGCCAGAATATCCTTAAAACGGCCGGTACCGGTGATCTTGGCGCCCAGCACCTTATATCCTGCCCTGGTTAATAGTGAGGTTACAATACGGGCCGAGGTGGTTTTCCCGGCACTCATGGAGGTTCCTATAAACAGTATGGTTGGTATGTCGTATGACTTTTGAGCACAAGGGCGTACAAAATCGTCCATGGTAACCTTCTGCCCATCACGTATCACATGCCCATGATAGAGAATCGAGATCATCTCGGGCATGAACATAGAACGGGAAGTGAGTTTCCCCATGAGTCCGCCTCCGGACAGCATATGCATAGCCCCATCGTCTCCAACGGCTTTCCAGCTTCCTGTGGCCTCCAGGGTGGCGTGTCTTACGCCGAGGGCCCCAACCACCAGTTCATCTCCGATAACGCCCCGCATTCTACCGTTAGGCAATTCCAGTTGGGATGAAGAACTTCCTATATCGGTGATCCTGCCAACGATATAATCACCTGTAGCCCAATGCTCTCTGGAAAGCCTTTTCAACGCAAACGATTGCGTTTCCAGGTCAGAAATACGGGTTAACGTGGTAAATATGTATCCACTGTTTTTCATCAGGTGCGTTGCAATGAAGGTTCTAAAATTAATAGTGTAAGCAAGGCTGTACGCTCCAGTAAACCTTGTTTTAAAATATATTCATGAGGTGCATGGGCTCCGTCTCCCGGAGTTCCAAGTCCGTCAAGTGTCGCAGTATACTGGCTGGTAAAATTCCCATCGGAACCTCCTCCGGCCTTCCCGCTCTTGAGGTCCATCCCCAGCTCAGCACCCTTTTCTTTAGCCTTATGCCAGAGAGCCTGGTTACGGGTTGTCGCTTCCATAGGCGGGCGACCTATGCCACCTTCAACCACGAGCTCACTTTCCGGAAATTTGGGGGTAAGCCCCAGGATCTGTTCAGAGATCCATACGCCATCTTCGGTATTATTTACCCGTACATCGATCACAGCCGTACCTTCGGGCGCCACTACATTGGGAGAAACCCCTCCGGTTATGGTTCCCACGTTTACGGTGATCCCTTTTTCAGGATCGTTCATGGCATAGAGCTTTTGTATCTGGTGTGAAAGCTCGACGATCGCATTCACTCCTTTTTCAGGATCTAATCCGGCATGGGCAGCCTTTCCTTTTACCTTCAAGGTAAATCGCCCCACTCCTTTACGTTCGGTTTTCAACCTACCGTCAAGGCCCAGGGGTGGCTCCATGACAAAGGCCCTTTCTGCCAGCCTGGCCAGGCGTTTTATGATGCGTCTGGATTCTATACTTCCTATCTCTTCATCGGTATTGATCAATATCACCGGGGTCACTTCAGGGGTTTCCCCCAGCTTTTTAAGGATCTTTATACTGTAGAGGATCTGAGTGATCCCAGCCTTCATATCGTATGCGCCGGGACCGGAGATCTTTGATTCATCTTCCGTGAAAGGCATACTGAATAAGGTATTGAGTTGCCATACCGTATCACAATGCCCCACCAATAGCTGTACCGGAGCGGCTTTATCCCGCTTACGGGGCCGCGCATATAGAAATCCGCCGGTAGTTTCTCCGGGCTGATAAAAGGTATAGTATCCCAGCTTATGGAATTCAACGGTAATAAGATCTATGATCTTTTTGAGTGCTGAAGGCACCCGTGAAGGCGATTCGGTGTCAACAAGTTGCTTCAGCATATCCATAACGGCCTCTTCTTCCTTTTGAAGGATCTTTAAAACCTGGTCGGATATGCTACCTGCTACCGTCATCTTCTGAAATCTTTGGGAAAGGGAAAATTAAGCGTATCCCTGATCACCGAGAAGCGACCGGGAGCTATATAGGTGAGCAAGCCGTTGTTACGCAGCTGTTCCTGCTCATCGAGGTCTGATTGTTTCATATATTCCGGAGCCACATAGGCAGCCTTTATGGTCCCCGTGATCAAGCTGTTCTTTCCAAAACCGTCGATGATCTTGAACAGGGCACATTCCAGTTGTAAATAGGCATCCTCCAACAACAGAGCATCTACCTTTTTGGCTTTTACGGTAGGCAAGGCATTGATCACCGGCTTTACCTTAGACAGACCACTGCTTCGAGGCGTAGCCGTTAAGGAGGTTACCGTAATCCCTTCAGGAATAGGAAAACTTACGGTAAAACTCTTGTGCTTGATCACATTGTGATAGGTACTGTGGTCGGGAGTACATACAAAACCGAAGAAATTATCGAAGCCCATGGGAGTAGCCATATGCTTTGGAGCCATATCGTACCTATCCCCCTCTTTGGTACCTATCACTACCAATGGCGCCACTACAAAGGTTTGACCCCATACAGGCAGTGAGAGATCCAGCTGGATAAACGTTTCGGTCTTCATAAATTTTCTTAAACATTGGTCAACATCTAAGGTACGTACGAAGACCTGATTAATTTATGATAAATGTTAGTCTTTGTGAGTAATATCCAACGACATGGGTATAAGATGTCGCAATAAGCGACTCAAGCAAAGACCCGGAATAACGCTAAGCCCCTTACAGCAAAGGTCTGTGTCAGAGCTTTGGTTGTTGAAGCCTTGCTTATTGACCTTCGTCATTTCACGAATCACATGTTGGATGTACCTTAGGTGTGTTGCCCTGAACAACCTTCTACAACAGCATTTTCAAACTAAAAGTTAAGCTCATGAAATTTCTCATTATTTACGGTACCAGTGAAGGGCAAACCAGAAAGATAGCCCGGTTTATAGAAGAGGTCATAGAAAACCAGGGGCATCGGGCAAGCATTGCCAATGCCACCGATGAGCCTCCTGCTCCCGATGCGTTCGACAGCATCCTGATCGGTAGTTCTATCCATATGCACAAATACCATCCGGCAGTCGTTTCTTATGTCAACCGCCATCACGTCACCCTGAACCGGATGCCTTCGGTATTCTTTTCGGTATGCATGGCTGTCGCCTCAGACATCAGGGAAGAACACGAGGAGGCACAACAAATTGCCCGTGAATTCCTGGAAGCGGCCAATTGGAAAACACAGGAGGTATGGCATGTGGCGGGAGCTCTTAAATACACGCAATACGACTATTTTAAGCGATTGGTCATGCGAATGATCGCCAAACGACAGGGTGGTGATACAGATACATCTAAGGATCATGAATACACCAACTGGGAAGACCTGAAAAACCGGATCGGGGCATTTCTTAAAAAGACCGAAACAGCTGTAGATTCGACCGGCAGTAACCGATCTGTTTAAGGCCGGCCAAACTGGGATAAATAAAATACTTTTCTTACATTGGATACAATTGTCGATTCCCCACGTAATTTTACGTTCAGGTTGGCATTGACTTGAGATCAAAATAAACCTATGATTTGAACTTACAGCTCAACCAACGTCCTTTAACGATGCAAATAGTAACAGTGATCAAGATCTATGCGTTTTCCGGTATCAGGCTGCTCCTGCTGGGAATTTCGTTCCTGTTCCTGTCAGGGTGCAAGCTCCCGCAAACCAATGAACGCCTGCATCTGGCTGTAGCATCCAATATGCAATACGCCATTGCAGAACTCACCAAAGAATTTGAAAAAACATCAGGGATCGAATGCGAGGTTTCTATCGGGGCTTCAGGGCAACTATACGCACAGATCCTCGAGGGAGCCCCTTACGACGTGTTCATCTCTGCAGACATGACCTATCCTCAAGCGGTACAAAAAGCCGGGATGGCTGCCGGGTCACCTAAGATCTACGCCTACGGAAAGATCGTTATCTGGACCGGAACGGAAGGCGTTAACCCCACTTTCGATGGCTTGAAGAACGGAAAGATAGCCCATGTTGCCGTGGCCAATCCGAGACTTGCTCCTTACGGAATGGCTGCCCTGCAAACCTTAAAATTCCACGACGTTTACCGCGATATTGAAACCAAACTCGTATACGGAGAGAATATTTCCCAGACCCACCAGTTCATTGCCTCCGGTGCTGCCGAGGTGGGGATCACGGCAAAGTCGATCGTTCTTTCGCCCGAGATCAAGGGAAAGGGAATCTATACCAATATTGATGAAAGCACCTACGACCCTATAGCTCAGGGCATGGTGATCATTACCGACACCAACCCCGATTACAGTAAAGAGATCCGGTTTATTAATTTTCTCACTTCAGATCCGGCGAAAATGATCCTTCACAGATACGGATACGGGATCCATGAATAGTTTAAAAGGACATATCACCGGGATGCAAAGTGAGGGTAGTCTTACTATGGTCCATGTCGATCTTGAAGGCAACCTCCCTCTTGAGGTTATGGTCATAGATACCCCGGAAACCGTAAACTACCTCCGGAATGGCCGGGAGATCGAAGTGCTTTTCAAGGAGACCGAATTGATACTTTCCCGGGAAGCGATCCCCAACATTAGCGTACACAATCGTATTCCCTGTAGGGTATACAGGCTGGAAGAAGGTAAAATACTTACCCGTATCTATCTGAATTCGGAAGCCGGTCCCATGACGGCCCTGCTTCCTACCACCGCTTTGAGCACCATGCAACTCACCGAAGGTACCGCCCTCACAGCACTGGTGAAGTTTAACGAGATCATGCTTGCTTCGCGATGAATTGGGATCCCCTCTTACTCACTTTTAAACTCGCCCTGGTAACGACCTTGCTCTTACTCATAGTTGCCATTCCGCTTGCCAATTGGCTGGCTTTTGGCAAGTCGCGGATAAAACCGGTGGTAGAAACCCTAGTAAGCATGCCCCTGGTGTTGCCTCCCACCGTTTTGGGCTTCTATTTCCTGCTGGCTTTCAGCCCAAATAACGCTTTTGGAAACTGGCTCAATGAATGGCTGGGACTGCGCCTGGTCTTTTCCTTTTCCGGCCTTGTTCTGGCCTCTATGATCTACAGTTTGCCGTTCATGGTACATCCTATAAGGTCGGGACTTGCCGCAACACCACCCTCCCTTAGGGAATCGGCCTACCTTATGGGAAGATCAAAACAGAATACCCTTTTCAAGGTATTACTACCCAATATCAGGCCTTCCATGCTCAGCGCCATCGTTCTGGCCTTTGCCCATACCGTAGGTGAGTTCGGGGTAGTTCTGATGATCGGAGGGAATATCCCCGGAAAAACACGTGTGGCCTCCATCGCGATCTATGAAGAAGTAGAGATCATGAACTACGGTGCTGCCAATGTGTATTCAATGATCCTCTTCGTGATCACCTTTGTGATCCTCTTGCTGGTATACCTCATTAACGGTGGCTACCTAAAACGATTCTGGAAATGATCGCCCTCCATGCACATAAAACCCTTAGATCGCCTTCCGGCAATATAAACCTCCAGCTCGAGCTGGAGATCGGGAGAGGCGAATTCATCTCTCTTTACGGGCCATCGGGCTCCGGTAAGACCTCTACCCTTAGAATGCTCGCCGGTCTTTTAAAACCAGATCGCGGCACGATTACCGTTGAAGGCTATAAATGGTTCGATTCGGACACCGGACATATGACCCCACCACAAGATCGAAAGATAGGGTATGTGTTCCAGGATGCGGCCTTGTTCCCTCATCTAACGGTTAAAAAGAATCTCGAATTCGCCTTGCCCAGGCATTCCGACCCTTCAATAATAAAAGAACTCACCGCCCTCACCCATTTAGATCCCCTGATGGATCGACTACCCGACACCCTCTCCGGAGGTCAAAAACAACGCGTAGCCCTGGCCAGGGCGGTGGTGCAACAGCCGGATATATTACTGCTGGACGAACCGCTTTCTGCCCTGGATGCCGAAACACGCTCTACCCTTCAGGATCATTTACTCGCGCTTCATAAAAAATACGACCTCACCACCATCCTGGTAACACATGACATCGGCGAGATCCATAAATTATCAGACCGGGTGGTTAAATTAGAAGACGGCAAGGTGGTTGCCCACGGGAGTCCGATAAGTATATTCTCCCATCATCAGGTGAGCGGAAAATTTCAATTTACCGGAGAAATTCTACGCATCGACAAACAGGAATTGATCTATGTGGTGAGCATTCTGATCAACCGCGATATTGTAAGGGTGATCGCCAGCGAAGACGAAGTGGTGAACCTAAAAAAGGGTGCTCGCGTAGTCGTAGCCACAAAGGCGTTTAATCCGATCATTATTCCGCTGTAGGAGCAGATCAAAGGTCCGGAGCTTTAGCGAAGGCAGGCACCTTGCTACTAAGGCACGAATACTTTACCCCGCATTTTGTAAGATTTGCTAAAATAATAGTAAATTCAGCATCACGTTTTAATCCTAACCTTTTACAAAACTAGATTTATGGCTTCAGGTTTTTTTGCCCTATTGGATGATATTGCTGCCATCATGGACGATGTAGCGGCCATGACCAAGGTAGCAGGAAAAAAAACTGCAGGGATCCTAGGCGACGATCTCGCTGTTAATGCAGAGAAGGCGTCGGGATTCTTATCGTCCAGGGAACTTCCCGTTCTTTGGGAGATCACCAAGGGCTCCTTGCTCAATAAAGCTATTATATTACCCATCGCATTCCTGCTAAGTGCCTACGCCCCAAAGGTCATTACGGTTATTCTTATTATCGGCGGTTTATACCTGGCCTATGAGGGTGCCGAAAAGATCTACGAATATTTTTTTCACCGCGAACACAAGGAAGAAACAAACGAATTCGAAAACCTGGACAAGGCCAATATCCTGGTGAAGGAGAAAGAAAAAATACGTTCTGCGATCATCACCGATTTCATTCTCTCGGTAGAGATCGTGATCATAGCCCTGGGTACGGTGATGCAGGAATCCTTAACGGTACAGGTGGGCGTAGTGACCCTCATAGCCCTGGTAGCCACCGTTGGGGTCTATGGCATCGTGGCCATGATCGTGCGTATGGACGACCTGGGATACCGGTTCATTAATTTTAATGGCGAAGACGATACCTTTACCGATAAGGTGGGAAAGGTGCTGGTGAATGCTTTGCCCTGGGTGATCAAGTCATTAGGTGTGATCGGTACCATAGCCTTGTTACTGGTATCTGGCGGGATCTTTGTTCATAATATTGAAAAGATACACCATCTGGTGCACAGCTTACCTTCATTACTGGGGGAATTTTTAACCGGACTGGTCGCAGGGATCCTTGTTCTTGTGGTAGTTAGCCTGGTCAAAAAGCTCTTTAAAAAAGGTCACTGATAAACGGCAGGCCACAGTATTGTTGAATCGGCGTAAAAATTTAATATCTTGCGGACATTAACTAAAATTCTGTCTTTTTGACTATGCGAATAATTCTACCCGCCCTACTGGCTATCCTCTTTACTACCCAGGCCTTCTCTCAAAGAAGAAGTGAACTCATCGAAACGGTGAATATGCTCAACGGAACTGTCGATTCCCTCGAAACCGAATTGGTAACGACACAACGTGAATTGAGAACTGCCGAAACCAAGGCCAATACCATAGCAGAACAGAATGAGCAACTGAAGCAAACGAATGAGGGGCTTTTGGAAAACCTGAACAAATTTATCATGGCTTCCACAGAAAAGACCAGCAATATTTCCAGAACTCTGGAAACACTGCAAAAACGCGAAGCCCAGCTCAAGCAGATCAATGACAGTTTTAGCGCCCACGATTCGCTTTCGTACCTGGTACTAACCGATCTCAAGCGTACCCTGGGAGAAGATGCGCAGATAGGCGTAGAAGGTGGAGCTGTTATGATCATTCTCAACAATACGACCAGTTTCACTACGGCTTCGAACCAATTAGGCATGAGCGACAATGCCAAAGACTTTATGAACCGACTTGCGGCCACCATAAATAAATACGATACCCTGGCAGTTACTGTTCAAAGCATAAGCAACAAGAGCTGGGCGAACGCTGCCAATAAAGCCGCGGTAGTTGCAGACCATCTCATTAATGTACACAATGTAGGGCCAGATCGTATCGAAGCGATCGGTAAAATGGCTGAGGCCGATGTTACTTACATAAAGTTACACCCAAGATTTGATCACTATTACCTGTGGTTAAGAGAAGAGATCAAAAAAGGACGTTAAGCCTTGAGATCTCTAACGCTAAAACATAAAAAGGCCGGACGCGATGTCCGGCCTTTTCTATTTATTGTTTTTCCTGCTGTTTCTCTAATTTTCTGAAATACCCCCGAAACAGAAAGTGTTCTCTCATGGCCTTCATGTTCTCATCGAACTTATCGGTACCCTGCTCTATATTTTCAAGGATCGCCTTTAATGTGCTCATCGCCTCTTCATCGGAGGTCAGGTAATGCAAAGCACCCTCTTCCCTATTCAGTTTATCGGTGATCTCATTCAGGGAAGCACTTACCTCCCGTATATGATCGCCTGAAGCCTGGAGATCATCAAGGGTACTTCTGAATTTTCCAGCCAGGACAGTATCCTTCAGAATGGCATAAGCCAAGCCCTCTCCCCGATCCAGGCCTGCTGTTACCTTATTGATATCGGTCATACTTGCCGAGACCTTAGCCGATGTTGTCTTGAGGTTGTTAATGGCTGTACGCAGATCGGCAGCCATGGTACTGTCGTTTACGAGCAATCCCAGGGTGCCCTTTCCTGTATTGATGTCATCGGCGATCTGTAACAGGCGTGAAGACAGCATAGAAATATTATCACTGGTATTGCCGAGGGTAGCCATCATCTGGTCGGTACCCTGCTTGGTATCTCCTGCGATAAAATCTCCCGAGGTAACCACCGGAGCATCGCCTGTTCCGGGAACAATATTCATTACCCTGCTTCCCACAAGACCATCAGAGCCTATGGATGCCATGGCGTTGGTCCTGATAAACTTTTGCACCTTGCTTTCAATGACCATGCCTACCACTATGGTGGTATCGTTGATCATTTCGATCTCCCTTACCGTACCCACATGAATTCCGGAAAACCGCACATTATTCCCGGTCTGGAGTCCGCTTACATTGCGAAAACGGGTATTGAGGCGAAAGGTATCCTGAAACAAATTTTGATCGTTCCCAATAAGGTATGCCGCCACTACAAAGATTAACATCCCTGCAACCACAAAAATTCCTAATCGCATATTTCTTGCGCTATTTGATCTCATAAGCGTAATTATTTAAAAAATGCCTGCACCTTAGGGTCCGCAGAACGCGAGAGCTCTGCAAAGGTTCCTTCGGCGTAATTCAATCCATCAACCAACAGGATCATCCGGTTGGAGATCACTCTTGCACAATCTACATCATGGGTGATGATAAGTGAAGAGGTTTGGTATTTCTCCTGGACCGCCTGCATGAGTTTAATGATCTCTTTGGACGTTATAGGGTCGAGTCCGCTGGTAGGTTCGTCATAAAGCATGATCCTCGGTTTCAGGATCAAGGCCCGGGCCAGGGCTACCCTTCGTTGCATCCCTCCTGAGAGTTCGTTAGGTAAAAGATCCAGGGTATGCGCCAGGTTCACACTTTCTAATGCCTCTACGATCAGGGCTTCGGTATCCATATCGGCTCCGAAACGGTCTGTATGCCGGCGCAGTGGAAATTCCAGATTTTCTCTCACGGTCATGGAATCGTAGAGCGCACTACCCTGAAATAAAAATCCGACCTCCGCCCGGAGCTTGTCCAATGCAGTTCGGTCCAGATTAGTCAACTCGTTCCCGAGGATCTTGATACTACCACTATCGGGTTGCATTAATCCCACCACACACTTGATCATCACCGACTTTCCGGATCCCGAACGCCCCATAACCACTAGGTTCTCCCCCTGGTAAAGGTTCATCGAAAAGCCATTGAGCACCTTATTCTCCCCAAAACTTTTCCGGAGGTTCTTTATCTCAAGGACCCCTTCAGAACGCTGCCTTTCTGATGTGTGGTTTGATGCTATGTGCTGTTCTGTTTTCATAATTCGTAAAAGATATCGGCTACGATCACCGCCATAAAGTCAATAATAAAAACCAATAAGGAAGAGACCACGACGGCTGTATTTGCTGCTACGCCTACCCCAACGGTACCTTTCGTGCAGTGATAGCCCTTGTAACAACCTACCAGACCAATGGCAAAGCCAAAGAAGAACGACTTGATGGTCGCAGGCATCAGATCGCCAAAGGCCAGGTTACCGAATACATTATTAAAAAAGAGCTGATAAGACACATCGCCTTTGATATTTTCTACCAAGTAGGAACCATAAAGGGCAAAGGCATCACCGATCAGGACCAACAGAGGCAGCATAAATACGCAGGCAAAGATGCGGGTGACCACCAGAAACTTAAAAGGGTTGGTCCCCGAAACCTCCATGGCATCGATCTGTTCGGTAACCCGCATAGAGCCCAACTCGGCTCCGATCCCTGAGCCTACGCGTCCGGCGCAGATCAAAGCTATTAATACCGGTCCCACCTCTCTTACAATGGTCAGGCCAACCATGGAAGGAAGCCAGGATTCTGCTCCAAATTCAATAAGGGTTGGTCTGGATTGAATGGTGAATACCATTCCGATAATAAATCCGGTAAGAATCACCAGGGTGAGGGAACGGTTACCAACGTTATAACATTGTTTTAAAAATTCGTTCCACTCAAAAGGACGGCGAAATCCTTCCCTAAAAAAACGACCTGCGAAACGCGAAAGTTTCCCTACCTCCTCAAAAAAAGAGCGTACACGATCCTTTATGTCTGGAAAGTTCAACATGTTCATCCTGCTTAGGTCTTAATTAAAGTTACGATAATTCAGGCACTTACAGGATCATTCCCACGGGGGTGAACATATTTTCGTTTATCGTCGTCTTATAAGATATTTTTGAGTCCTTCAACATCCAGCACCTTGATATTACGCCCTTTAGAAGAGATCAATCCTTCATTCTTAAATTCGGTAAGGGCGCGGATAAAGCTCTCCGGGGCGATACCTGCAACACTGGCCAGGTCGGAGCGCGAAATATAGATGCCCTCCTGGGGTGCAGGATCGAGCTGTTGCAAAAATTGCAGAATCGAAGACGCCGCTTTTTTACGAACACTACCGTAGGCCATCTGCAGTAAACGTTCTTTATACGAAATAATATCGGTAGATAGCATATCGATAAACTCCATGGTAAGGTGATGATTCTTGACCAGGATATTGGACATCATCTCCTTATTGATCGCCATTAAACTGGTTGGTTTAATGGCTATAGCCGATTCCTGGTACGGGGTATTCTCCATAAGGACATTATACCCGAAAAAGTCACCTTCACGAATGATCTTATTAATAAGCTCATGCCCGGATTCATCCATGGTGATGGTCTTCACCACCCCTTCTTTTACCAGAAAAACGTAATTAGAATGGTGCCCCTCCTTGTATATAAAGGCTTTTGACGCGAATTCCAGCACCTCCCCATTGTCATAAAACCAGCTTTTGAGGTCATCCAGGTGCTCTATAAAAGGGATATTCGTGTTCGTACCGGTTTCTTCTTCCCTTCTTTTGAGGATGGCCACCCTCGCTATACGGTTCTCGATCGCACTAATGAGCTCCTGCTCTTCAAAGGGCTTTGGTATATAGTCATCGGCCCCGAGGTCCATCCCTTTACGCACATCTGCCCTTTCTGACTTAGCCGACATATAGATGAAAGGGATCTTGCTGGTTTCGCCACGATGGGACAACCGTTCAAGCACCTCGTAACCATCCATACCCGGCATCATAATGTCGCATACGATCACATCGGGGTGAACCTTTTGCGCCAGGGCTACTCCACTTGCCCCTTCGGCAGCAGTGTATACCTTATAACTGTAAAGGTCCAGCAGTTCGGCAATATTTTCTCTTAACTGCTCATCGTCTTCGATCAATAGTACTTTCTTCATTGTTGCAAAATTTCGGGTAACATGATGGTAAATACCGAGCCTTCACCCTCGCGGCTGGTAAAGAAAATATGACCACCCAGGTTTTGCAGGTGTTTTTTAGACATATTAAGTCCGATACCCGTTCCCTGGATGTTCTTGGCATTCGAAGCCCGGAAATACCTCGAAAAAATATACTGTTGTTCCTCCTGTGGTATGCCCATACCATTATCGGTTACCTGGATCTTGATGAGTCCCTGGTCTGCCAGCCTTTCGGCTCTGAGTACGATATTTCCGGTGTCTCCGGAATATTTCACAGCATTGTTAAGCACATTCGACAAGATCAGGTTGATCACCACCCTGTCCTGGTACATGCTAATACTTTCGGTTGGGAACTCCTTGAGCAGGGTTTGCTCTTCGGTAAGGTGTTGTTCGGTTTCTTCAGCCACCTCTTCCATCAGGTCATTGAGCCAAAACTGAGAGAAGCGGTAATTGTCCCTTCCCGATCCCAGGCGTTCAACTGCAAGGAAATCATTGAGAAGGGCGTCAAGGTGCTGTACCTTGCGCTTGATGCTTTCCAGGTGTTTCAACCGCTTATCCTGCTGTTCGCTATTGCTGTATTTCTCTATAAGCATAGCCGAGGTGAGAATGCCGCTTAGCGGTGTCTTGAATTCATGAGACACCATTTGCATAAAACTGGTCTTGATGGCATTGAGTTCCTTTTCTCTCTTAAGGGCTTCTCTCACCTTATTTTCTGCGATCTCGCGCTTTTGACATTCGCGGGTAAGGTGGTCTACGGTCTTATTTAATTGTTCTGTACGATCCATAACCATTTCTTCCAGTGCTTTATTCTGTTTCTTAATAGACTTTTCTGTTTCGTATTTTCTGGTCACATCGATGATCAAAGCGACCACGAACAGTTCACCTTCGATCTTTACCGGGGTCAACCCTACCTCTATCGGTACCTTATCGCCATCCTTGTGTTTACCATAAAGAATTCTTCCACTGGCCATACGCCGTTTAGAGTGATCGTGGATGTAGCCTTTAAAATGATCCTTATGCGGTTCCCGGTACATCTCCGGGATCAATACCTCAAAGCTCTTTCCTTCCAGATCTTCTCTCTCGTATCCGAAGGTCTCCAGTAACTGTTTGTTCAAAGCAATAACCCGACTATCCTTATCAACTACTAGTATACCCTCAGAAATGGTGGTGGTGAAGATCTCGAATAGTTGTTCATATGATGAAGATGCCGACATAATGTAGATGCAGTTATTTGATCTAAAACCTGGAGCAGCAGAATCTGCCTGTTCAGGATGGGAACCAAATGGATGCCATTTTCCCAAAGCCTGAATTCCGATCACTCAGAATTCTCATTCATGATCCATTTGGTTCCTGTTCAGTTACCCTGATACCATATAGGGGTATTAGTGGGTTAACCTTTTCTGCTTTTTTTCTTTCAGGACCTCACCTACATTGGTAAAAAGGTCCTTCTTATACCTGTTAAACTCTTTACGAAGTTCCTTAAATCCGGTAGCTACCTCGTAGTGTTCTGCCTCCAGGGCTCTTTCCTGGCTTTCGGGATGGGCTTGATCGATCAGGGTGGTCAAATGGCCGTGATGCTCGTTAATGCGTTGTCGCATCAATTCGATCTCAGTAGTGATCATTCTCCTGTGTTTGATCAGGACCTTTTCTTCATCCCAGTCCTTTTCGGCCAGGGCCATAAAGTAATTCTTAAGTAATTCTCCGAAAAAGGCCATTTCATCTTCCATAAAATCAATTTCAGAAAGCCAGTCTTCGGCATCGCGGTGAAAAACCTGCGCCCGCTGCAGCTCCATTACCGTTGGTTTATTTTCTGTATTCATCTTGTAAAGTTTTTATATGGTTATGTTCTCCTTCATCTCCTTCATGCCCGGAAATGCGCTAAGGCATTTTTTCACATTCTTCATTTCAGATCATGGCCTCCCCCTGCGATCCGGACAATAACTTTTCTCAGAAAAATGTGCCTTCCTAATTTACCACCTGCCTCCTGTAAAAAAAATGACAGAAATCACCTTAAAATTAAGATAACCAAAAAAAACAACCTCAATTTCAGCCATTTAAGCCTCAAATTGCTGTATGGTCGTCTCATATTTTAATTTCTTTAACATTAAGCCTTTCATTTTATCCTTACGTTTGTACGATGTTCGTCAGAAAATTACATAGTGTCATTGCCATCTTCCTGATGGGATTGCTCATTACCGCAAAACTGGCCGCATACCACACCCTTTCCCATGAAGACGATTGTGTGGAATGTTGCAGCTTTTGCGAGAATGTCATGGTGATGGCCAATACACCGGCATTGACGCCTGACATTGCCGACACAGACGAACTGTTTATAACACCACCTTCGGCAGAAGCATATTCGCTTCATTACAGTACAGAATTTCACCCCGAAGCTCCGGTCTTCTACCTGTTCTCCAGGCCTCCGCCTGCTGTGTGATCTGTTTACCCCTTAAGGTCACAGTACCCTTTATCAGGTTAAACCTGATAAAGGCTGTTTTACAATTCATCACATTATATTTTATATGAAAAAGTACCTTAGTGTATGCTTCGCTTTGCTATTCGCTGCGTTGAATGCACAAGATTGTAACCAGATCCTTTTAGGAGAGGTTATCGATTTTCACGACGGCACTCCACTCTTTGGCGCTACCGTTACCGTTGCAGGAACTGACATTACCGCAGTAACCGACTTCAATGGGAAATTTACCCTTGAAGGCCTTTGCAACGGGACGATCGAAGTCAGGATCGAGCATCCTGATTGTGTGATTCTCACGTCGAAGGTTACCATCGAAGGTAACACCTACCAAAAGTTCACCATGGAACACCATATGGAAGAACTCGGTGAGGTTGTGGTTACTGAATCCCGGATACAAAAGAATACCAAGACCGCCCAGGAGCAACTCATTAAAAGGGAAACCATTGAGCGCTACAGCGGTCAAAGCCTTGGTGATGCCCTGAAGGAGATCAGTGGGGTATCGTCATTGAACACCGGGAGCACTATCGTAAAACCTGTTATCCAGGGCCTTCACAGTAGCAGGGTGATCATTATGAACAGTGGGGTACGTATGCAGGACCAGGAATGGGGTTCTGAGCACGCTCCTAACCTTGATCTCAACAGCGCCACCAGCCTGTCTGTGATCAAAGGGGCTGCCGCCCTGAAATACGGGGGTGATGCGATCGGAGGCATTATTATTGCCGAACCCCAAAAGATCGCCATAAAAGACACCCTTTTTGGGAGCACCTTATTAACAGGGGCCACAAACGGTCGTGGAGGAACGCTAAGCAGTTCCCTGGTCAAAGGCTATAAGAGTGGCTGGAACTGGAAACTTCAGGGTACTTTAAAAAGGCTTGGCGATTTTGAAGCTCCCGACTACACCCTTAGTAATACCGGAGTTTTCGAAAAAGGATTGAGCAGCAGCTTTGGGTACAACAGCCTGAAATACGGCTTTGACGCCTATTACAGTTATTACGAAAATGAGATCGGTATTCTGAGAGCTTCCCACATCGGGAATGTGGCCGACCTGATCAGGGCGCTCAACAGCGACCGTCCCTTGGTGATCAGGGATTTTACCTACGATATTCTTGCTCCAAAGCAAAAGGTGGCTCACCACCTGGCCAGGATCAAGGCATATAAACGGGTAGCAGGCGTAGGTAAATGGAATTTACAATACGACTTTCAACATAATAATCGCCTGGAATTCGATATCAGACGTGGGGAGGACAATAAAAACCGTCCATCGCTCGATCTTACATTGACCACGCATACGCTGAATACGGATTTTGTATACGATGCCCGTCCGGACCTTAGGCTCAATGCCGGATTTCGGGGGATGTATCAGACCAATTTTCCAGATCCGGCCACCGGTGTAAAACGACTTATACCTGATTACGACAGGTTTGATGCCGGCGTATTCATGACCGGAGATTATCGTATTGGTGATCAATGGCTTGCAGAGGCAGGGGTACGGTACGATCTTACACGTATAGACGCTCAGAAATTCTACGATCTTGACACCTGGCAGGAAGAAGGGTACGACCAGAAATACCCGGAATTTGAAGAGGGCATTTTCGGTACGGAGATCCTCGTAAACCCGGTACTCGAATACCATAACTTTTCGGCCACGGGAGGAATTCGGTTTACCGGAGATGCCAATGAATGGCTTTTAAACTATGCCCTGGCATCAAGAGCTCCCAATCCGTCTGAACTCTTTAGCGACGGGTTACACCATTCGGCTGCGGCCATAGAAATTGGAGCTCTGGATATCACTTCGGAAGTCTCGCACAAGGTTACGGCGTCTTTTAGTAAAACAGCAGGGAACCTCAACCTCAATATCGCACCGTATTTCAATTTGATCAACGGATTCATCCTTCTGGAGCCATCAGGATTGGAAGAGACCATAAGAGGAGCCTTTCCGGTATGGAAATACCGCCAAACCGATGCCTATATGATAGGTATCGATATCGATGCAAGCTACCAGTACAGTACCCGTTGGCGCAGTACCCATAAGTTCGCTTATGTTTACGGAGAAGACCTGGACCGCAATGTGGCCCTGATCGATATTCCTGCGGCCAATCTGATGAACAGGATCTCCTTTTCTATGCAGGAGTTTCACGAACTTCAGATAAACGCTACCAGCCAATTGGTTTTTGAACAAACCAATTATCCCGACAACAGGTTCGAGTACCCAACCTTCGAGAATGGCGTACTGGTAAACACGACCGTAGACCTGAGCACGCCTCCACCTGCCTGCCACTTGCTGGGCGTGGATGCTTCAGTGAAATTTGACCTTAGCGAAACTTCAGCCATACAGGTAGCCGTTATAGGCAGCAACCTGTTGAACACGCGATATCGCGATTATTTGAACAGACAAAGATTCTTTGCCGATGACCTCGGCAGAAATATTCAATTACAATTAAAACTCAATTATTAAACACTATTATTTTAATTTCTTACACTATGAAAAACTTAATTAACACCGCAATTGCACTTACCCTTGTTCTCGGAATGACCTCTTGTTCTGACGATGATACTCCGGAACAGATCAACGAAGAAGAATTCATCAATGAAGTATCCCTAATGATCACCGAAACGGGTACGGCAAACACCATGACCTATACCTGGACCGAAGGAGGAACTGCTCCTGAGCCTATCGTGATCGATGCAGAAAAGACGTATGAGGTGGAAGTAAGCTTCCTGGATTCTACCAATCCGAACGATATCGAAGACATTACCGAAGAGGTGATCGCTGAAGCCGATGAGCACCACGTATTTTTTGAAACTTCGGTAAGCGGACTCACCATTGCTGCTTCAGACAACGATTTTGAAGACAGTATGGGGAACAAGCTTGGAGTGATCACCAACTGGACTGCAACCGGCACCACTAACGGAAACGTGGTGGTATACCTTATCCACGAGCCTGTAACCAAAACCGGAACCACCCGTGACGACTTTGGTGGAGAGACCGATGTACAGGTACCTTTTACGGTTACAGTTAACTAAATAGTACCATCATTTTAATGAAAGCCGGCAAATGCCGGCTTTTGTTTTTTTTACCTCTTTCGATTGCTTAGATTTAGGGGAAATAAAAGCACTATTCTTGAAAACACTTACGCTTACCCTGGCCTTATTATATAGTCTGAATGCAGCCTACACCCAGGAAATCCCAACGATCATTCCTGTACCTAAAGAAATTACCTCCTCTGTCCATGACGGACTCTCTCCGGGAGCCATGAAAAAGGTTAAAGCATTTGTTTTACCGATGGACATTTACCTGAAGGAAGAAATGAAAGCCGAATGGAACGCACCAGAAGGATCCAACACCCCTATATTCGTATTGAACATCCGACACAGTGAACAATTTGAACCGGAAGGCTACAGGATGGATATCCGCAACGATAGCATCACCATACAGGCAGCGGGCAGACCGGGCGTATTCTATGCCCTTCAAAGCCTAAAACAGATCACCACTGCTGCCGGTGATTCTCTTGCCCATGCAATAACCGTTACCGATGCGCCCGATTTTAAACGAAGGGGATATATGCTCGATATCAGTCGCGATAAGGTGCCGTCTATGAAAACCCTGTATTCGCTGATCGATCTTCTGGCAAGCCTTAAATTCAACGAGCTGCAACTCTACACCGAACACACCTTTGCCTATAAGGATCATCGCGAAGTCTGGGAAGATGCCGGTGCGATGACCCCGGAACAGATACGGGAGTTAGACCAGTATTGTAAAGCTCGAAATATTGACCTGGTACCCAACCAGAATTCCTTTGGTCATATGGAGCGCTGGCTGGAGCACGATACCTACCTGCACCTGGCCGAATGTCCCGAGAACTGTAACACCATCTGGGGAGCCAGAAAAAGAACTTCTCTTGATCCCACCAACCCGGGATCTCTGGAGCTTATGAAGGACTTGTACGCCGAATTACTGCCCAATTTTAGTAGTGATCGTTTTAATATCGGATGTGATGAGACCGTTGAGCTTGGACTGGGACGATCGGCTGCCGAAGCCAGAGATAAAGGTAAGGGTCGTATTTACCTCGATTACCTCAAAAAACTCCACCAGGCTGCTACTTCCCACGGGAAATCTGTTCAGTTCTGGGGCGATATCATTCTCAACCACCCCGAACTCATCCCCCAACTCCCTAAAGATATCACGGCCCTGGTCTGGGGATATAGCAGTGACCACCCTTACGATACCGAACTTCCAAAATTCAGGGAAGCCGGCATCTCCTATTACGTTTGTCCGGGAACCTCCTCATGGCGATCGCTTATAGGAAGGAATCCTAACAGCTTTGCCAACCTTAAAAATGCTGCCACCAACGGTGCTGAAAATGGTGCTGAAGGGTACCTCCTTACCGATTGGGGAGATCACGGCCACTGGCAACCTGCAGTCATAAGTCTTCCGGCTATTGCCTTAGGAAGTTCCCTGGCATGGCATACGCAGAACGATCCCCAAGACCTGCTGGCAGACTGGATGGACGAGCATCTTTTCAAAGACGACACCCACCGTTTCTCCCGGGCCTTACTGAAACTGGGAGCTGCCTATACCAAAACCAATATACCGCCAGGGAATGCCAATATCTTTCACCTTATGCTCCACAGGCATGCATGGACCCTAAACGGAAACTACCAAACCCGTGAAATGACCCGTAACGGATTGGAAGCAGGAAAAGCAGAGATCCTAGAGGCACTGGAATTACTCGAGTCTGCTGCGCCTGAAAGTCTTGATGGGTTACTCCTGAAACAGGAGATCGAACAGGCAGCATCCCTGGCCCTGCACGCCATAAAACTGGGAGTGTTAAGACTGGAAGCTAAAGATGGTGCTACATCAAATATTCCTGCAGCATCCAGAGAAGCCATGGCTGCCGAACTGGAAGCACTTATCGCAAAACACAAAGCCCTGTGGCTGAAACGCAATCGTCCCGGCGGACTCGAAGATTCGGTGGAGAAACTGGAAGCCGTAATTAACACTTATCGTCAATAACCTATGACCGAAACACCATGGATATACACCACAGACACCAGTGATCGTTATCGCTTTTTACTGGGGGTAAAGGGTAAGAACATGCTGGGCATTATCGGTGCCAATCCCAGTACGGCACAACCGGGAAAACCCGACCGTACCGTAGCCAAAATGCAAAAGGTTGCCTTACAGCACGGTTATGACGGATGGGTATTGTGCAACCTGTGGCCGGAACGGGAAACCCACCCTGATAAGCTCAGAAAGCGTATGCTCAGGGAGGTTCATAAAAAGAACCTGCTCCATATGCAGGATGCCTTTCGCCAGTATCCTGTAAACGGAATATGGGCTGCCTGGGGTAATATCATTGCAAAACGACCTTACCTGTTTCGGTGTCTTTATGATATTACCGCCATGAAATCTTGCCAAGACACTCCCTGGTTACAACTCGGTACCCCGACCATACCGGGACATCCCAGGCATCCGCTCTACCAAAAGGACGACGCTGCCCTTATCGCCTTCGATATCAAGGCGTATGCAACACAACACTGCAGGTAGTTTTCAAGAAAGGAATAATAAGCTACCTTTAAGGGTGAAATCAGTACCTCAACCAAATGAAGATCAACTACCTCTTCCTGATCCTTACCCTTTTGGCAGAAGTCATAGGCACCGTTGGAGGCTTCGGTTCTTCCGTATTTTTTGTCCCCATTGGCGCCTTTTATTTTGACTTTTATTCGGTGCTGGGCATGACGGCCATCTTTCACCTTTCCAGTAACCTCAGCAAGATCTTTCTCTTTAGAAAAGGTTTGGATAAGTTCCTTTTGCTATACATAGGCATACCTTCGGTGATCTTTGTTATTCTTGGCGGATTTCTTTCAAAATTCGTCAACGGGCGTCTTCTTGAGATCATACTGGGTGTATTCCTGGTCGTACTCAGCCTGCTCTTCCTTATCAAAAAAGAGCTAGTAGTGCCCTCAAACAAACCGAACGCTATCGGAGGTGGGATCCTCTCAGGTCTAACCGCCGGACTCCTGGGTACGGGGGGAGCCATAAGAGGGATCACCATGGCGGCATTCAACCTCGAAAAGAGCGTTTTTATAGCGACCTCTGCCCTTATAGATTTTATGGTAGACCTGAGCAGGACCTTTGTGTATTACGGCAACGGATATATCGGAAAACAAGAACTCATGTACCTTCCCTTTTTGTTCGCTATCGGACTCATAGGGACCTGGATCGGGAAGAAGATCCTGCATTACCTCCCCCAGGAGAAGTTCAAACGCTTTTCACTATTCCTTATTCTTTTCATTGGTATCGTAAGCCTGGTAAGGATTCTTTCGGTTAATATTTGATACCTTTAATCCTATGAAAAAGATCGTTCTCTATATCGCAGCTTCGATTGACGGCTATATCGCTACAAAAGATCACAGCGTAGGATGGCTGGAACAATTGGAAAATCCGGAAGGTAGCGATTACGGATACCAGGATTTTGTAAACGGCGTTGATACCCTGCTTATGGGGAGAAAAACCTACGATATTATCAGGGGGTTCGATATCCCCTGGCCCTATGAAGGACAAAAGACCTACGTGATCACCAGGCAAGAACACCTCCGGACAGATACGCCGAATACCGAAGTACTTTCCGGATCATTAGCAACAGTGCTCCCTGCGCTGAAAGCTTCTTCCGGCGAAAAGAACATATGGCTGGTAGGCGGTGGTGCAACCATGGTATCGCTCTTAAGGCATCAGGCTATCGATGAGATCATGCTCTTTACAGCCCCCGTACTATTGGGATCGGGCATACCCTTGTTCCCGGAGTCTGACCTGCAATACAAACTTACCCTCGAAGAACACAAAACCTACGCTTCGGGGATGTGCTATACCCGCTATGCTGTTAACTATTAACCCTATCACACATGATCACTCCTTTAAGGATCACCGAATTTCCGGGCTGTAAAATGGCCGGAATGTCTCAACTTTTTTCCATTGATGAGCTAAACCCTTCTTCGGTATGGCAAAAATTCATGCCCCGTGTTAAAACACTGGCCCCCATAAGATCGGGAAATGATCTCTATGCTGTACAAGAGTATCCGGAGATATCAGGAAAAAATCAAACGGTTACACCAACTACAGTAAAATTCTGGGCCACAGTAACCATAAACCCGGACAAGAACACCGTCGCGCAACCATTTGAGATCCTTGAAGTACCGGCAGGCACCTATGCCGTCTTTTTACATAAAGGGACCGCCGCAGCCATTGCGCAAACCATGAATGATATATTTGGTTCCTGGATGCCGGAATCCGGATATGTCCCTGATGGGAGACCGCATTTTCAGGTGATGACCCCTGAATACAAAGGGCCTCAAAACCCCGAAGCCGAAGAAGAAGTTTGGATCCCCATTCGTTCCGTGCAACAACCGGTAAAGGGATAAAAAAACCTTTGAAAATGGTGTTATCACATTTTTTCTTACATAAATTGTACTCAATTATTTGATTTTCAGTAATTTTGACAACACTCTAAGCAAAAAATCCCTCGCCACCGCCCATAAGATCTGCTTTGCCTTGACCTGCATGCAAAAGCATACAGGGAATGAAGCACCTTTACATCTTCTTCTTTTTGATCTTATTATTTATCCCGGGGGTACCTGTAGCCGGGCAAGAGGTACCTGAACGCATGGGTAGGGAAAGTATTCATTTTGGTCATATCGATCATCTGTACTCCAGCATCCTTGAGGAAGACCGGAAGATATGGGTTCATCTGCCTTCCGATTACTTTTCGTCTACAGATCGTGGAAAACGCTATCCCGTTCTGTACGTACTCGATGCAAAGGCCCACTTTAAGGCTATGGCCGCTATGGCCGATCAATTGGGAGAAGAGATCTTCTGGCCCCGAATGATCGTTATCGGCATAGAAAATACAAACAGGTTAAGAGATCTCACACCCACTAAGATCCATCAACTCGAAGACCTCCCGGAGGTCTATCTCAAGAATACGGGTGGCGCCTCTGAATTCCTGGAATTCATCACCAAAGAGCTCATCCCTTTCGTAGATGCCAATTATCCCACCACCCCCTACAGAAGCCTTATAGGGCATTCCCTTGGCGGACTTTTTACCACCTATGCCATGTATTCAGAAGGCGATAGTTTTCGCAATTATATCGCTATTGATCCCAGCTATTGGTGGGACAACAATTACCTACTGAACCAACTGGAGCCCTTCCAGCACTGTCCTATAGACAGCGACAACAATTTTTACCTGGCCGCAGCCAATACCCTGCCCCCTGAAAAAACACCGGAAGCGATACGCAATGATCGCAACAACAGAACAGCACATTTCAGGGCGATCGCAAAGTTTGCTGAAATATTCGAGCGCAATACCTGCGCAACAGACCATTTTCACTACCGCTATTACCCGGAGCAAAGTCATGCCAACGTTAGTCTCACCGCTTTCTACGATGCGTTTTCAAGCATCTTCGATTTTTACAATATCGATCCCGTGCTCAAACAATTCGATCCGGAGCGATTGCACAACATCAGCACCAAAAGATTCCTGAACGCCTTTAACGAACACTATCGCAGGATCTCTAATAAATTAGGTTACCTGGTGCTTCCCGAAGAAGACCTGATCAGTTCTATGGGGTACAAAAGCATGGAACTGGAAGACTTTGAAAAGGCGGAGGCTCTTTTCCGAATGAACATTACGAATTTCCCTGAAAGTTCCCGGGCACATAATTCCCTGGGCGATTTTTATATGGTCACCGATCGTCCCCGAAGGGCTTTAAAGATCTACGAAAAAGCCCTTGAACTGGAGCCGGATGTAACCACCGTAAAAAAGGTGCAGTCGCTAAAGGATCAACCGTAAAATACCTTTTCAATTCTCACATCCCTTTCAGCTTCAGTCATAAAAGCCTATGGAAACCAAGACCTTTAAACAGACAAATCTCTCCAAAAATCTTATCCCCCTTTCATCTTCCGCAATAAAAAAAGTCTCCGGAAACCGGAGACTTCTTCACATTCAAACACATTCACTAAGATTACGGTTTCACTTACCGCTAGCGATCATCTTAATATGGTTATGAGAAAAGGGATCTATTCTTCACCCCAATTCTCCAGTCGTTTTTGCTGTTCAGAATAAGGCACACTATTGAGCATCCAATCCTCGGGAGCTTCCCCTTTGAGGTGATAGCCGAACCATTTAAGGATGCGTTGCTGGTAATCGATCTGGTTCTTTTTTTGACTCAGGCTATGTCCTTCCCCCTCGTATACCAACAATACAAAGTCCTTACCGGCCCTGCGGGCTGCATTGTAATAAGCAATACCCTGACTCCAGTTCACATTGTTATCAGAATCTCCGGTCATGAACATTACCGGTGTATTGAGTTTATGGATCTGCATTACGGTGGAGTTCGCCACATACTTTTCGGGGGCTACCCAGGGGGCAACAGCCATACGTTCCTGTCCGACCTCGAAGTGATCGTTTTCCGGGCGCCATCCAAAGGCAGGGGTCACAGAAAGGTTCATACTTACCAGATCGGTTAGGCCTGCTCCGGCAACAGAAGCAGCAAATATATCGGTTTGAGTTGGCACGAATCCGGCCTGATACCCACCCCAGGAATGACCAATGAGTCCGACCTTATCCTTGTCTACATCACCTTTCGCTACTACTGCCCCAACGGCGTTCTCAAGTGTTCTGGCTGCCGATACCCCAGGGTTACCGGCTTCGAATTCCATATCCGGTTTAAAAACAAAGTATCCGGCTTGAGACCAAAGCAAGGTATTGTAATAATCGTTCTCCGAAGGCTGCATATAGTTGTGCAGACCGTGGGACAATTTTTCATACACATAGGTGATCATAGGGTATTTTTTTCCCTCCACATAATCGGCTGGATAGTACAGTACTCCTTGCGCGCGATTGCCTAAAGCTGTTTGATAATCTACGAGTTCAGCCTTACTCCAACGGTACTCATCCTGAAACGCATTGATAGCCGTTAAAGGTTTTTCAGTTGCGAACATATCCTGAGTGTAATACGCATCTCCGGGAAGGTCAAAAGACGAGCGCACAAAGATCATATCGGCGGTACGGTCATTTCGGGCAATGCGTCTAACAGAGGCATCTTCGAAAATAAGCATGGTCGTTTTAGAGCCGGCTCGACCCTGAGCATACCCGGACTTCTTAGTCCATTTCCCTTCTACGCTATAGAACAATGGCTTGGAGAGATCGATGGTACCACCATTCTTACTGGTAAAATCAAGTCGGAACACATTCTCCTGTTCCATACCGGCAGTTAACCGGCGGGCAGGTTTCTTACCGGTGAAGAATTGCCAAACATCAAACTCAGAATTGAGTAATAACGAACGACCGTCTTCTGCCCAACCTACGAATCCGTATGCCGGCTTTTGAGGTAGCGGATGATCGTTATGCTCATCGATAAAGCTCACACCTACTCCTTTGGTAAGGTTTACAGACGCACCTCTATCAAGGTCGTAAAGATGAAGGTGATCGTCTTTGAGGTATACAAAATACCTGCTATCAGGACTAAGCTCATAGTACTTGCTCACCTTCTCCACCAGTTTCTTGCGGGTCCCTGTGGTGGCGTCTATCGCATAGACATCGTAGAAATGACGCCCGAACATGACTTCGCGCTCATACGGAGTCTCATCGTAGCCAAGAAAGACACGTTGTTCTTTTTCGATAATGACATCTTCAAGTATATCGTCCTGAAGAAAGGTGATCTCCTTCTTTTCAAAATCCCAGACAGCTCTGCCCATGACGGCAGATGCGTCAATTCCCTTGGCATATTGAGCAGGAACCAACACCTTGTCGTTACTGTGCCAGATCTGAAGATCGGGCGCTTCGTGGTGTTTGTTGTAAAATACGGGGCGGGATGAAAGGGCCTCGTCGCTGCCAAACTGATGTAAGGAATCTGATGCAACTCCCTGAACCACTACAGGGGCCGGAGTTCCGGTAACCACCTTAAAATACAACTTGCTTTGATCTTCGGCCAATACGAGATCTTCTGCAAGTACCCTTTGGTGATCTTTTAGCGATCCCAGCACATGGGGTTGGAATTTCTCAACGGTAAAGTCGGCCTTGTCCACTCGCTTAAAGATGAACAGGTCATGGCTTACCTCCTCCTGATCCTCCAGGGGATGCTCACGTACCACAACGGCATCTGCCGATTCATCGAGCCAGTACATGCGAACATAGTCTCCCGCATGGCTGTCCAATACCTTTATACTTCCGGTAAGCGCATTATATAACTGTATTTCATGATCTCCCTTTAAGTTCTTGATCTGAAAAAGCAGGAGGTTCTTTTCTTGATGCCAATCAAAATCAGCAACATTACCAAAGCTGATCTCCCTCCCGTCGGCCATATTCCTAATGGTAAGCGATTTTCCGCGATCACCATTACGGGTCATGGCTAAAAAGGCTCCATTAGCACTAAAGGCGTATTTACGCAGATTATTGACCGTTACGGTATCCTTGGTCTCAAGGGAGTAGAGCCATGCCCTGGCTTCGATCTCTCCATTAACCTCTCTTATGGTTTGCAGTTGCTCCCCCGGTAAGGTACGACGTAAAACCACCCAGGTATTATCCGGGGAATAATCAATACCGTTCACATCCTGAAAATGCAATTCATCACCGGTGGCCAGGTTTCTGAGCTTTAAAGTGCGGTCACCTTGATTGGTCCCGGTGATCACCGACAACCAGCTACCGTCGTCTGAAAATTTAGCACCGCGTACGCTCTCCCACTTATCGTATTCCTGAGGGGTAAGCGCTTTGAGAAATTCACCTGAATGATCCTGGGCATACATACCGATACCCCAGAAGAAGATCATAAAAGCACGCAGTAAAAGAACCGCCGAATATTGGCGCTGTTTCAAGTAAATGTTCATGTTGTTCAAGATTGGGTTAACCCAAAACCAAGTATTTGATTTTCAGGTGGGTGCAATATATAAAGAGGTGTAAAATCCCAAAAAAAATTATCAAACTTTAAGAAAAAAAAATGAGTTTTATAGGCTATAAGCCGCAGTGGTAAGTAAACTCCTTATTAAAGAAAAATCAAAAAGTGTATTTCAACGGTCAAAGCATGCACTTCACCTGATTAGTCGCTGATTTCCAGAACGTTAAACAAAATATGGCTTTTATAAAAAAACGGGGATTAGTGTTAGTCCGTCGGTTTGCGAAAAGACATAAAAAAACCTGCCCGAAGGCAGGTTTATAGGTTGATGTGAAACTGAGATGGATCAGATCTTCAGTTCTGTGAACAATGTTCGGATCTCTTCCGAAGAAGGTCTTGGTGCATTGCTTTTCACAATATTTCCTTCCGGATCGAGCAGGATGAATCTTGGGATACCCTTGATCATATAATCCTGTACGAATTGAGATTCCCAATCGTTATCGGCAAACAGTTGTACACCACCCAATTCTTTCTCCTTAACCATACGCTGCCACTTATCGTGATCTTTCTGCGCATCGATAGAGATACTTAAAAAGGTAATGTTCTTATCGTGATAATCGGCTTCCAGTTGTTTCAGGAAAGGGATCTCTCTTTTACAAGGACCGCACCAGGTGGCCCAAACATCGATATAGACATAGGAGCCTCTAAGGTCCGATAGTGAGGTGGTACCCCCCTTAAAATTCTCATAATCCTTAAATTCAGGAGAAGGCTTGCCTTCGCCAAGGGTGAGTAATTTTTCGTAGTCTTTCTTTACCTCAGCGATGTATTCCTCATTGGTGGCATGAGTCTTATACAACTCATAATACGCCTTGGGGTCTTCGCTGTAGGACAGGTATACCTTGACATTCTCGTACATGAGTTCGTCTCTGATCTCCTTGTTGTTATTGGTACTTATAGCCTTAAGCAATGCGATAGACTGATCCAGGGAATCTTGCTTTACCAGCTCGTTGGCCTTCTGATTGTACGTTCCTGTAAGCAGACTTTTATAAGCAGCAGAAAAACGATACGATTCGAGATCCTCCAGGTTGATATCAGCCAATTGTGAGGTGATGTTCTCAGAAGCTTTAAAGTCAGGATTCTTTGTATAGTATCCGTGGTAAGCCTCATAATTGTTCACCTGGGTGAGGTATTCGAATTTAATATTCTCGCTTTCCTTAGCTACAAAAGACTTCGGAAGGGATTTGCTTGCCTTAAGCATATCCAAATGGGCCTGCTTCACCATGTTCAGAAATGCGAGGAATTCGCTTTCTTCAAGAGTGTAAATATTTTGCTTGCCTACTTCCAGCTCATCAGAGATCTTATCTTTGGCCTTGTAGTATTCTGCGGTCGTTGCCGCAGTACCTTCGAATTTAAGGGTATTTCCGGCATCAGAAGCATCGTAATTCACTTTCAGGCGATCTCCGTTTTCTACGTAGAACCGCATTTTATGCTTCCCGTCGGTGAGCGTATAGGCTCCTGAATTATTCTTTAACGTATCTACAAAACTGCCATCGGCGGCAAGGGCGATCTTAGAGCGGTATGTTCCGGTTACCTGATTCAGAGCGAGTTCCTTGCCTTCAAGATTGGCAATACTCCCCTCGACGATCGCGTAATCTACCGGGGCTTCCTCCTTACATGCTACAAGGGTAGAAAGCAGTCCCAGAATAATAAAAGTTCTCTTCATTTAAATATGTTAGGTTTAGGGTCTATAAATAGATTAAATATTCCCTCAATATTAGGCAATTATTACCCGAATAAACCTAAAACTTATCTAAAAGTTTGCGGAAATAAGAATTCTTTAAGGGAGAAAGAAGTTCAAATTCTCTTGCCAAAAGGCTTCTATGAATAACTTATACTATATTTACGCAAATTCGCACAAAAAAATCAATGATTATGAAAAGAGCACTTTACATTGGAGTTCTGCTATTAGCAGCTTGCAACAGTGCACAACAAAACGTGGCTACCACGCAACAGCCTGCTCCGGTTGCGGACGTATCACCCGATACCTATGCCAAAACCATTACCGAAACCGAATTAAAGGAACACCTTTACACCTATGCTTCTGACGAATTCAAAGGAAGGGAAACCGCTACAGAAGGCGAAAAAATGGCTACCGACTACCTGGTGAACGCCTATAAGGAGATGGGGGTAGCAGCCGCTCAAAGCAACGGCGATTATTTACAGGCCGTACCCCTGGTGAATCACAGCCTCCCATCGGGAACTGTACAATTGGGAAATAAGAACCTGGAGATCGGAAAAGATATTTTTACCATGTCGTCCCTGAGCAATGTCATTCTGGAAACCGTTTATGCCGGCTACGGAATAGAAACGGATTCCTATTCAGATTATGAAGGATTAGACGTTACAGGGAAAGCGGTGATCTTCAAACTTGGAGAACCCAAGGCAGAAGACGGCACCTACCTGGTGAGCGGGGACAATCAAACCTCCGAATGGAGCAACTGGAGACAGAGTCTTGAAAAAAGGATCAAGATCGCTACCGATAAAGGAGCTGCCACCGTTATTTACCTGGACGATGCCTTTAGTAAGCGTATGAAACAACGTTACGATTACCTGAAGCAATCAGAATACAGCGGACAATTGGGACTAGCCGAAAAGGAAACCAGTGCCAACCTTCTTTTTGCCGGGGAATCGATCCTGAATGGTATGGACCTCAAGGCAGGAGCTACTGCCGGAAACGTTACCATCAAGGCCGATGGGAAAGACAAAGAGGTTATCGCCAACAATGTGGTGGCGATGATCAAAGGGAAAACAAAGCCTGAAGAATATATCGTGATCTCTGCCCACCTTGACCATATCGGGGTAAGTAAGGACGGAGAGGTGAATAATGGTGCCGATGACGACGGAAGCGGAACCGTTGCCGTACTCGAGATCGCAGAGGCCTTTAAAGCGGCTGCCGATGCGGGGAATGGTCCCGATCGCTCTATTGTATTTCTTCACGTAACCGGAGAAGAGAAAGGACTTTTTGGTTCGGAGTACTATACCAATCACCCGATCTTCCCTCTGGAGCAAACCGTAGCCGACCTGAATATCGATATGATCGGAAGGATCGACCCGAAAAGAGAAGGGAACAGAAACTATATCTACCTCATTGGATCGGATAAACTGAGTACCGAACTGCATCTGATCTCTGAAGAGGTAAACGCCAAGTACATGAACATCGAATTGGATTATACCTATAACGATGAGAATGACCCGAACCGTTTCTACTACCGAAGCGACCACTATAACTTCGCAAAGAACAATGTTCCGGTGATCTTCTACTTTAACGGTACCCACGACGACTATCACCGTCCGAGTGACACGCCGGACAAGATCAACTACGATCTGCTTACCAACAGAGCCCAACTGGTATTTCATACGGCCTGGGAGGTAGCAAACCGCCCCCAGCGCATCAAGGTTGATAAAGCCGCAACGGAATAAACAAAAAAGCCCCGCCCATGAGCGGGGCTTTTTTTGTTATGAGGTTATAAGGTTATGAAGTTATGAGGAAATAAGATGAAGGCGGTATACCAGAGGGTCTTCGCGAGGTTGGCATGCCAACCGTGGCGATCTCATTGAAAAAATTCCCAGTTATTAAAATTGCCTGCCATATCAGAAAACCCCATCCGCAAACGCCAAAGCGTTGCCACCCCTGCCTGCCGGCCCTAGGGTCTTTTTTTGTGCTTACAACCCCTTGAAAATACATCCCGGGCTAACGCTGCCTGCGCAGCGTTGAGCCGGAAGTGGGGAACCTGCCAATAAAGCCTTCAGGGCCTGCCGGCCCTAGGGTCTTTTTTTGTGCTTACAACCCCTTGAAAGCAAGCTTTCGGGGTTGCGCACAAAAAAAGCCCTCAGATCTCTCTGAAGGCTTTATTGGGTGGAAGACCGGGTTCGAACCGGCGACCTCTGGAACCACAATCCAGCGCTCTAACCAGCTGAGCTACAACCACCATTTGTTGCGTGTGCTCCGTCTCAGTGACAAAGCGAGTGCAAATGTAGCTTATTTTATGTCTTTTTGCCAAATATTTTTTTAAAAAAATTCACCCTTTCTCAAGGTGCCTTTTCTTAAATAAGATCATCCAATTGCTTTACAGCCACATAACGCTCTACATTGAATCCTTCCGCATGTTCAACCCCGATCAAACGGCCCAGGTCACGGGAACGATAAATAAGGCTATCGTAAAAGTTCTGGCTGCTTATAGGCGTCTTAGGGGCATCGCTCTTCGGATCGTAAAACTGGGTAGCATAAGCATCGATGGAATGCATCTTCGCATCCATGAATCCGCTTACGTCAACCACAAAATCGGGCTTTAAGTCCTTCCACTGAATATAGTGATAAACGAACTTGGGCCTCCAGGGCTCCTGCCAGGTATCATCACCATCGAACATGGTATCGATCTTAACGAGTCCGCTTAAAAAACAAGCATCACTTACCAACTTACTGCCCTTACCATGGTCAATATGCCTGTCGTCTATAGAATTGCAAAGCACGATCTCCGGGCGGTATTTACGTATCATCCTGATCACCTCCAGCTGATGCTCTCTGTCGTTCACAAAGAATCCGTCGGCAAATTCAAGGTTCTCACGTACCGATACTCCAAGCCGTTTGGCAGCTTCTGCCGCCTCCTGATCCCTGGTTTCCGCAGTACCACGGGTACCGAGCTCCCCACGGGTAAGATCAACAATACCGACCTTTTTCCCTAAAGAGATCTCTTTAGCAATAGTGGCACCACAACCCAATTCAACATCATCCGGGTGGGCACCAAAAGCGAGTATATCTAATTTCATAAGTTCCGATTCAATTTTTTACAAAAATAAGGAAGATAAGGCAAAGGGCTATCCCTTATACCCTGCCTCTTGCAGTGCCTGTTCGATATCTCCAAAGAGGTCCTTTTTATCTTCAATACCCAGAGAAAAACGCAGCAGCCTGTCTGAGATCCCTTGCTGTTCCAGCTCTTCCGCAGGCACCAGGGCATGGGAGGTCTTAGCCGGCGAAAGGATCGTACTCTCTACCCCTGCCAGGCTCATCGAAGGTTTTATGAGTTTTAAACCTTCGAGAAATGCAGAAACATCAATAGCTTCATCCAGCTCAAAAGACAACATGCCTCCGAAGCCGTTCATCTGCTCTTTGGCAATTTCATGCCCGGGATGATCCTTGAGTCCCGGATAAAACACCCGGCTTACGGCCTTATGCTTTTTCAGGAACTTCGCCATTTTTAGGGCATTCTTGTTCTGCGCCTTTACCCTTAGGCCCAAGGTCTTGATACTGCGCTCCAAAAGCCATACGGTATAATCGCTGAGGTTGCCTCCAAGGTTCTTCCCTAAAGAAAACACCTTCTCAATATGTTCATCAGAGGCACATACAGCTCCAGCTAGAATATCACTATGTCCGCCAAGATACTTGGTGGCACTGTGAATTACGATATCGATCCCGAATTGCGAAGGGTTTTGATTTACGGGTGAGGCAAAGGTATTGTCGATCATCGAAACGAGGTTGTGCTCCCGGGCCACCGCTGCAACCATCTTAAGGTCGGTAATCCCGAGTAACGGATTCGATGGGGTTTCTACATAGATCACCTTGGTATTGGGTTGGACCGCCTTTTCAAAATCACCCTTTTCGAGTCCGCCGGCAAAACTGTATTCGATCCCAAACTTTTCGAACTCCTCCACTACAAGATTAAAAGTTCCTCCGTAAAGCGTACGCTGAAGCACCACATGATCCCCCTTGGATAGAAAGGCCAAAAGAGCCGTACTTACCGCAGCCATCCCACTTCCAAAAACAAGGGCACCGGCTGTCTGCTCGAGTGCAGCGAGTTTTTTTGCGATCGCCTCCTGGTTTGGCGTATTAAAATACCTGGGGTAACGCTTCTGCTCTACCCCTTCATAGGCATAAGAACTTGACATATACAAGGGAGACACCGCTCCCTTGTACTGTTCATCTTCCAATTCCCCGGCGTGGGTGCATATGGTATTGAATCCTTTGATCATCTAATATATTATTGAGTGATCCAATCAATGATCTTTTGATCGTTCGGGAGGGTTTGCGGGTCGATCACAGCAACCAGTTGTCCCGAAGCATCGATCAGGTATTTCTGGAAATTCCACTGCACCTCCGAATCGGCATAACCGTTCTCTGATTTTTTGGTCAGGAATTGGTATACCGGATGCATATCATCTCCTTTTACAGAGATCTTACTCATCATCGGGAAGCTCACCCCGTAGTTAAGCTGACAGAATTCGGCAATATCCTCATTAGTTCCAGGCTCCTGGTTACCGAAGTTGTTGGCAGGGAAACCTACGATCACAAACTCTTCTCCTCCATAAGTATCATAAAGCGCCTGCAGGTGCTCATACTGCGGGGTTAATCCGCATTTACTCGCCGTATTCACGACCATGACCTTCTTACCTTTGAGGTCGGCAAAACGAAAGGTTTCTCCATTGATGTCTTTCACCTCAAAACGGTGTATACTCTGATCCTGTAACGGGGTAGCAGCCTCCATGGTATTTTGAGCTATTTGGGCAGTTTTTGATGATTCTTCCTTGCAGGCAAGACACAACAGTGCAGTTGCCAGAATGATAGTTTTTTTCATAGGATTTCTTTTTTGCAGCAATTTAATCATTATTCAGGTTTGTCACTTTTATGTAAGAAAAAATTACAGTGAAATTCACAAGCTTTTAACGTTCAGTCATGGATGCTTCCTCCCGGATCTTTACGAAATGTGCCTTCATCTTCTTTCAACCGGAAGGATTTCCTGATCGGGATCATTTTTTATAAAAATTGTACAAAATCGTTGATTATTTTTTCAAAAAAAGTTGTTAACCAAGCCCGGAAAGTCCGCTAACCTATTAGTTTTGTATCGTCTTACTAACTACATACTATGAGAAATTTATTTTTGGCCCTTTTCACCCTAGCCACGACCCTGGTTCAAGCCCAGATCCTGGACCCGGTGAGCTGGAGCACTTCGGTGGAAAAGGTCTCAGAAAACGAATTTGAATTGATCTCCACGGCCACCATCGACTTTGGGTGGCACCTGTACTCTCAAACGGTACCCGAAGACGGCCCCCTTCCTACTGTATTCACCTATGAAGAAGCAGAAGGGATCGAATTTGTCAACGGCACTGAAGAGCCGAAAGGGCATACCGAATTTGACAATACCTGGGGAACCGACATCAAGTATTTCAGCGATAAGGCGGTATTCCGCCAACGCGTTAAAGTAAGTGGTGATGTGGCCATGATCACGGGAGAGGTAGAATACCAGGTATGTGACGACGAACGTTGTTTACCTCCCAACTACGTGACCCTGGATTTCCCCATCAAAGCAGGAGCTACAGCAAATACCCCTGAAAAGGAAGAGGCTGAAACCACCCCGGTGATCACACCGGCGATAAGCCTGGATACCGATACTGCTGAAACTAAGGAAGAAGTGTATACCGAGACTACCGGTACCAAAGCCCCAAAAGAAAATAAGGGACTCTGGAGCATATTTATAATTGCCTTCTTCTCAGGGTTTGCAGCGTTACTTACGCCTTGTGTATTCCCAATGATCCCCCTTACCGTAAGCTTCTTTACCAAACAAAGTAAAAGCAAGGCGGCGGGGATCAGAAATGCGATCTTTTACGGACTGTCCATCATCGGTATTTACGTATTACTGGGTACCCTGGTAACCGCCATCTTCGGAGCCGATTCGCTGAACCGACTCTCTACGAACGTTACGTTTAACATCATATTTTTCCTTTTATTGGTAGTCTTTGCCGTGTCTTTCCTCGGTGCATTTGAGATCACCCTGCCCAATTCATGGGCCAGCAAGGTCGATTCGCAGTCGACCAAAGGTGGTATCGTTGGCATCCTGTTTATGGCTCTTGCGCTGGCTATCGTATCCTTCTCCTGTACCGGACCTATCGTTGGAACCCTGCTGGTAGAAGCTGCCTCTAAAGGTGGTATTGCCCCTATCGTGGGAATGCTCGGATTCTCCCTGGCGCTGGCATTGCCGTTCGCCCTTTTTGCAGCCTTCCCGGGTTGGTTGAACTCCCTGCCTAAATCAGGAGGATGGCTCAATACCGTTAAGGTAGTACTAGGATTCCTGGAGTTGGCCCTGGCCTTTAAATTCTTATCGAATGCCGACCTGGTACTGCAATTACACTGGCTGGAAAGAGAAGTATTCCTGGCCATCTGGATCGCTATCTTTGGTGCCCTGGCCCTTTATCTCTTCGGAAAGATCACCCTGCCGCACGACTCGCCTGCTACCCATATTTCGGTAGGAAGACTGGGACTCGGTTTATTGGTGCTCACCTTTGTAGTATACCTGATCCCCGGACTCTGGGGTGCTCCCCTGAAACTTATCAGCGGATTCCCTCCTCCCATCAATTATTCTGAATCGCCATATGGGGTTGGAAACAGCAAAGGTGGCGTTTCTGCCGCCCATAGTGACCTTCCGGAAGGAGCGCACCTGGGACCTCATGACATCATCAGTTTTCACGATTATGAGGAAGGCCTGGCCTATGCCAAAAAGGTGAACAAACCCGTCCTTATCGACTTCACCGGCCACGCCTGCGTGAACTGTCGCAAGATGGAAGACAATGTGTGGTCTGACCCTAAGGTACTCAACGTTTTAAACAATGACGTGGTATTGGTATCTTTGTACGTTGACGATAAAAGACCACTGCCCGATGGCCCTGAGAACATCTCAGAGAAGAGCGGCAAGAAATTCCGCAATATCGGACAAAAATGGAGTGAGTTCCAGGAATTGAGATATAAGGCAAATGCACAGCCATTTTATGTGCTTATTGATCATAATGAAGAGAATCTAACAGAACCCTCAGCATACAATCCAAATGTTCAAGAATATTTTAACTGGTTACAGAAAGGCATCGGCAACTTCTAAGGAAGCCAAGACGCCTGCCTCACATACATCCCAAAGCAACCTCGAAAATTACTTTGCTCCTTTTCGACAAGGCATCCTCGGAATCGATCAGACCTTTACCACTCCCTTTGGAGAAAAGCAACTGATCTATGCCGACTGGACAGCGAGCGGAAGGATGTACAAAGCGATCGAAGAGAAATTTATCAATGATATCGGTCCGCTGGTGGCCAACACCCATACCGAAACCACATTCTCCGGCTCGTCTATGACCCTGGCCTATCACGAGGCAAGACACATTATAAAAAGACACGTCAACGCTAACGAAGATGATATGCTCATTACCACCGGGACCGGAATGACCGGGGCGGTGAATAAATTTCAGCGTATTCTTGGGCTCAAGGTGTCTGAGAGCCTGATGGAGTACACCGACATACCGGATGAAAAACGTCCGCTGGTATTCGTTACCCATATGGAACACCACTCCAACCAGACCTCCTGGCTGGAAACCATTGCCAAAGTGGTAGTGATCCCCTGTAATGAAACAGGATTGGTGTGTATGGATAGCTTTGAAAAATTACTGGAAGAACATAAAGAGCACCCGGTAAAGATCGCTTCAGTGACCGCAGCATCCAACGTAACGGGTATTCGTACCAACTACCACGAGATCGCTGCGATGATCCATAAATACAACGGACTCTGCTTTGTTGATTTTGCCTGTTCGGCACCCTATGTGGCTATCGACATGCATCCGGAAAAGGAAGATGAATACCTCGATGCCATCTTCTTCTCTCCACATAAGTTTTTGGGAGGTCCCGGAACTTCAGGTGTACTGATCTTCAACAAACAATTATACAAGAACATGATTCCGGATAACCCGGGTGGAGGTACAGTAACTTATACCAATCCGTGGGGAGATCACGATTATGTTCCGGATATCGAATCAAGGGAAGACGGGGGTACCCCTGGTTTCCTGCAGGCCATGAAGATCGCCCTGAGCATTCAGCTTAAAGAGAAGATGGGCGTGAAGAATATCCTCGACAGGGAGCACGAGCTTAACGAGCGTATCTTTGCCCGATTAAAGAAGATCGAAAACCTTCATATTCTGGCGGGACAACATACCGACCGTTTGGGGATCTTCTCTTTCTATATTGAAAACGTACATTTTAACCTCATCGTAAAATTGTTGAACGACCGATACGGGATCCAAACCCGTGGTGGATGCTCCTGTGCCGGTACCTACGGGCACTTCCTGCTCAATGTAGATCAGAATACCTCCAAGGCGATCGAGCAAAAGATCCTGGAAGGGTGCTTCAGAGAGCGTCCGGGATGGATAAGGATGTCGATCCACCCGACCATGACCAATGCCGAAGCCGATTATATCTGTGACGCCATTGAAGCGGTGGCTGCCAACCATGAGAAATGGGGAGCAGACTACCATTACGAAGAAGGTGAGAACGAATACCGCCATAAAGACGATCAACGAACAGAGAAAGCCCTCGTCGCAGCATGGTTTAAAGCCTAAAAAAAGCCTCCAATATGGAGGCTTTTTTTAGGCGGTGATATGATGAGACAGTGATGCGGTGACGCAGTAATGCGTAAGCACAATGTACGCCTCATTCAACCACCCCTTCTCCTCTTTACTCTTTTACCCTTCGAAGCTTTAGCGAAGAAGGGCTTTACCCATTCACTTCGAAGCTATACCGAAGAAGGGCTTTAACCTCTTCATGAGATTGCCGCTTCGGGCTTTGCCCTCCTCGCAAAGACAACTACTAGAAAAACTCTTTACCCCTTTACTCTTTCACCCTTCGAAGCTTCGGCGAAGAAGGGCTTCATCCGTAACTCGTAACCCGTAACAAAAAAAGGCCACCTCCCGGCAGCCTTTCTCTTTTATCTGTATCGCTAAAGCGTTTTAGCTCTTCTTATAATTCCGTTGATACGCCCAGTAGCTCACAGCCCCGAGAATGATCACAAAGATCACCGAATACCATACGAATGTAGGTGTGATCACCTTATCACCACTCGCATACGAATGCAGTCCGGTAAGGTAGAAGTTAACCCCGAAATAGGTCATCATAATACTGGCATAGGCCACGATACTGGCAAAGTTAAACGCCCATCGGCCGCGCAGGCCGGGAACCAATCGCATGTGGATAACGAAGGCATAAACCATGATACTGATCAGGGCCCAGGTCTCCTTAGGATCCCAACCCCAGTAGCGTCCCCAGCTCTCATTCGCCCATTGTCCGCCAAGGAAGTTCCCGATGGTAAGCATCACCAGCCCTACGGTCAGGGCGAGCTCATTGATAATGGTGAGCTCCTGGATGTTAATGGCCATTTTTTTCTTATTGCCCGGAGTGGTAAAGATCATCAGGAAGAGCACCACGATCCCGAGGATCATCCCCATGGTAAACGGCCCGTAACTTCCCACGATCACCGCCACATGGATCATCAACCAATAGCTATCCAGTACCGGCTGAAGATTGGCAATAGCCGGGTCGAGCCAGTTCATATGCGCTCCGAAGAGGATAATTGCCGTAACAAAGGCCGTAGCGGCAATGGTCAGGTCACTCTTTCGTCCGAAAGCCAATCCGAGGGCCATGGTACTCCACGACACATAAAGCACACTCTCATAAGCATCACTCCATGGAGCGTGCCCACTGATGTACCAGCGAATGGCAAGACCTGCCGTTTGCAACAGGAACAGGATCACGATACCTGCCTTCATCCCGGTAATTCCCCAGCGTAGCCATTTGGCATCTTTAAAGATCTGGAAGATGATCAAAGCAAACATAACCACCCCAAAGAGCATATAATACACCAGGAGTTTTTCGAAGATGTTCACCTCGTTATAAAGGATCTCGGCCTTCACCTTATTTTCTGAAGGAAGCACTTCCCCTCCAAAATTCTGCTGGTTCTTATGTAAAGCCTCCAGAATATTATTTGCCTCTGTATAATCTCCCGTTGCCTTCGCCTTTCTCAGGCTCATCATATAGAACGGCAGGGAATTTCTTATGAAGTTGGCATACAGGGAATCCTGAACTACAAAGCCTTCTTTGGCAAATTCCGGAGCCGACACCCATTTGTTGTTCTCATCCTGAGGAAGCGGATAAATACGAAGGATATCTCCTCCCAGGGCCTGGTTCAATAGCCCGAGCTTAAGGTCGAACTCACGGAAGCCTTTCTGAAACTGGTTCGGGGTATTGGTCGCGTAAGCATCCTCAAGATATGATGAGAGGCGGTAGTTGGTGCCATCGAAGAAATCAACAGCCGTCACGTACTTCTGTCCTTCAGGTACCTCAATGATCTTACGGATACTGTCGTTTTTCTTGGTGATGTAGATAAAGTCTACATTATACCAGAGTCCGGGATTCTGAAGCATGGACAGGAGCACCTGGTTGGCATCCATCCCGTTGAACTCATCGCTCTTACTCAATTTTCTCAATAGCTCAGAAGCAAAGGTATTCACCGGCTTCATTCGTCCGCGCTCATCTTGTACCACGAGCTCTCCAAATCGCTTCGCGTGCTCTTTATTCACCAGGGTAGCCTGCAACACAGAGTCGATCTGGTTTTGGGTAGGCATGACCATGGCAGTGGTCTCATGCTCGTGATCGTGATCCGTATCGTGGTCATGGGTGTCCTGGGCAGTCATTTGCTGGAAGGAGAACAGCACCAACAAAGCGGTAAGCGTAGCTTTTTTAGCCTTTACCTTCTCCAGCATTTGCGCGAGATCCTTGAAACGCGTCTTCCCGAAGAACATGATCCCCATGAGTCCGATATACAAAAGGAAATACCCCACATAGGTGATCCAGGTACCCCACCAGTCATGGTTTACCGAAAGTACGGTTCCCTTTTCATCGGGATCGAAACTCGACTGGAAAAAGCGGTATCCGCCGTGGTCCAAAACGTGATTCATATAAATATCGTAATCAAAGCTGCGCTCGTCGTTTACAGTAACCTTACTCATAAACGATGAGTATCCTCTTTCGGTACCGGGGTATTTTTCAGCAATAAAATCGTTAAGCTGAATCGCAAACGGCAATTGATGACGGATAGACCCGTAGCTCAACGCAAAATCGAGTCCGCCAACGGTAACCGACTTAGGGTCGTTGATAAATCCTTTTCCGCCAAGGAGCTTCACCTGTTTGGTTTCTCCTCCGGCTGTAACATTAAGAACAAGGGCATCCTGCTGGTTTTCGGTCTTCTCTTCAGCTTCCACCACCCCATAAGAACCGCGAATGAGCGGCTCAGGAAATACGAACTGCATTCCGGCTGTATTGTAGAGCGATCGCATCATTAGGGGCTGAATACTATCGGCTACCACTTCTCCCTGGAACTGGTCGGCCATACGCATAAAACTACCTGCAAATGGCGACTCAAGGGTACTCACAGAATCGTTAAGGGTAATATTTACAGCGCCTGCCGTAGGCTTGTTCAAGGCGAACAGGATATTGTGAATGCTCGTTACTTCTCCACTCTTTAAAAAGTGGTCATGGCGATTCCCTCCGCCGGCTTCAACGATCTTAAGGTAAAGGTCCCCGACTTCAGAAGGGATAAGCCCCTCTTCTGCCCCCTGAATGAATCCGGCAAAATCGATACGGAAATCCTGACCGTTAAAATCAGACTTCCACGGCAGCGAGCTGCTTATCGCTTCCGGAGTTACCATGATCTCATCCTGGAATCCTCTTCTGCGTGGCTCACCATCGATCTCCCCATCGACAAAAGCGGTCACATATTTTTTCTCGGTAAGCATAAAGTCGGCACTGCTTCCTTCACGTATTGGCATCACCCCTTCATACCCGATATAACGGGTAACGAAAGCCCCGAGAATGATAAGCACAAAAGAAAGGTGCAGCAATAATACCGGCCACTGCTCCCACTTCCACAGGCGATAACGCTTGATGTTTCCGATAAAATTGATCATAAAAAATACCATGATCACTTCGAACCACCAGGTATTGTACACCCAGATCTTGGAAGTTTCGGTGCTGTACCAACTTTCAATAAAGGTTCCGAAGGCCATAGCCGTAGCAAATACAATAAACAGAACGGCCATAAGGCGCGTAGAGAATAGTATTTTCTTTATAGTATCGATCATTAGAGGCAAAAGATTGAAATTTCAGTGTGCAAAAATAGGGTATTTATCAGAGAACAAACCACTAAATGATATCGATATTACCAATAGACCATAGGCATTCAACGATCGCCACGCATGAGTGCTATAACTCTAAGGTCAACAGGACTATCTACCTTGAATTCCGCCGGCAGCCTGTGCAAGAACGCAGTTTTACCCATTGTGTTTGCAACTCCTCGGTTTATAGTATTATTTTCGTAGTATGAGAACGGTCATCATCATCGGATACGGCAATGTGGCGCAGGCCATTGCTCCTGCCATAAATGCCTCTAAGGGGTTTACTGTAAAGCAAATTTTGCACAGAACTCCCGGAGATCCTGAGCAACTTCCTCCTTTTCCAATAGTCAACAGTTTTGACCAGCTGGAAGAGGCCGATATCTATATGCTCTGCGTGAACGACGATGCCATAAGCGAAGTAAGTCAAGCACTCCCGTTTAGTGATCGTCTGGTGGTACACACCTCGGGAAGTATTCCAATGGATACGCTCGCAGACCATAAAAGAAGGGGCGTATTTTATCCGCTGCAATCGTTTACCAAAGGGAAGCGAATAGCATGGAAAGAGGTACCGTTGTGTCTGGAATCCGCAGTGCCTGAAGACCTTGAACTACTCAAAGCCCTGGCGGCAGCGCTTTCACCCAGGGTATATGAAATTAACAGTGAGCAACGCAAGAAGATCCACCTTTCGGCCGTGGTCGTGAACAATTTCACCAATCACCTGTACTACCTGGCCGAAACACTATGCAAAGAACACGACATCCCTTTTGAGATCCTTCATCCGCTATTGCTGGAGACGGCTCAAAAAGTACAACGCATGGACCCGTACACGGCACAAACAGGTCCGGCCAGAAGAAATGATCAAAAAACCTTAAATTCGCAGCTGATTCAGGTGAGGAACACCCCCCTGGAGGAGGTCTACAAAGTACTAACCGCATCAATACTAGCCACCTATGAGCGAGAAAAGCTATAAACAATACCTGGAACACATCACCACCTTCGTTTTTGACGTCGACGGTGTACTTACCGACGGCACCATTCAGATCACCTCTGACGGACAAATGCTGCGAACCATGCATACCAAAGACGGGTACGCCATGAAGGCAGCCATACAGCAAGGGTATAACATATGTGTGATCTCAGGAGGAAGTAATGAAGGAGTTAAGCAGCGACTGAGAGCGCTCGGAATTACCGATATTCATTTAGGCGTAAGCGATAAGGTAGAGCAATTAGACGAATATTTCGATATCTACGGAATAAAGCCGGAGAATACGATCTATATGGGAGACGACATCCCGGACATCCACGTCATGAAAATGGTAGGCCTCCCTTGTTGTCCGAACGATGCTGTAGCCGATATCAAGGACCTTTCCCTCTATGTTTCCCATAAAAAAGGAGGCAGAGGATGTGTTCGCGACATCATCGAGCAGGTCATGCGCGTACAGGGAAAATGGCTGAAGTCTGAAGATGCTCGTTACGATTAATGCAAAGCCTTTAGCAGGCTTCACAGCGATTCGTATTTTCGTAAGAAACAGTACGCAACCATGCTCAAGGAACTATTAAAAGACCACCATATTATCCTGGCCTCCGGTTCTCCCCGACGCCAGCAGTTTTTCAGGGACCTGAATATCGATTTCGAGATCCGCCTGAAGCCGGTAGACGAAATCTATCCCGACCGATTGTACAAATACGAGATCTCCGATTACCTGGCTCAGTTAAAATCCCTGCCCTTTAAAGAAGAGCTCAAAGACAAGGATATCCTCGTTACCAGTGATACCATTGTGTGGCATGAAGAAAAAGCACTCGGAAAACCTTCGGGAAGAGCAGAAGCCATCGCCATGCTTACGTCCCTTTCCGGAAAGACTCACGAGGTGATCACCTCCATCTGTTTTACCACCAAAAAATTGCAGAAAACGGTCAATACCATCACCAAGGTACACTTCAGAGAACTACTGCCTGAGGAGATCGCATACTATGTAGACACCTATGCCCCCTTTGATAAAGCCGGTGCCTATGGCATACAAGAATGGATAGGCCAGGTAGGTATCGATAAGATCGAAGGATCGTACTTTAATGTGGTAGGCCTTCCTGTAAATGAGGTCTATAAGAATCTTAAAATACTTGCAGTTAGAGAATAATTCGTACATTTAAAGACCTATAAACCTTAAATCTGCATGAAATCTGCCAGGCTATACCTTCTAGCATTTGTCTTTTTGCTGGTGTTTATCTTTAGCTTCATGTGGCTATCCAACAAGGGCGTGTTCTCCCCTACGGAAAGTCCGTATGAACTGGCTATTAATTTCTCGGACTACTGGAATTCAGGGGAAGCAGAGATCACCTCTTACGAGCTGGAACAGGCCCGATATGGTGAGATTAGAAAAGGAAACGCCGTACTCATATACGTGACCGAACCTTTTAATACCGAACAGCAGGTAAAGGCCGAAAGCGCTTCTTCAAGAAAAGACCAGGTACTTAAACTCAATATGACCCGCAACTTCTTAACGGGCATCTATCCGTACTCTATTATGAGCAGTACCTTTTTTCCGTTGGAAGAAAAGCAACACGCGATCAAGGTGAGCGCATCGGTACAGGAATGGTGCGGACAGATCTATTCACAGCTCAATAACCGTGGGGTTTACGAAATACTTACCCACTCTTATTTCGAAGGGGAAGCCGACAGGTACCGGGAGTTGGAACCCGTAAAACTGGAGAACGAGATCTGGACCATTATCCGCCTCGACCCGAACAAGCTGCCACAGGGAAGTTTCAACATGCTCCCCGCCCTTGAATACATGGAATTAATGCACCTGGAACCGGTTGCATACAAGGCACAGGCCGTGTTGAGAAAACGAAAAGGCCAATACACCTATGCCCTCACCTATCCTTCGCTTAACAGGGAACTGGCCATTACCTTTGATACCGAATTCCCTTATGTGATCCACTCCTGGAAAGATACCTATCTAAGCGGGGGCGAAAACCCGGTCATGCTGGAAAGCAGCGCCAAAAAAATTAAGCGCATTAAAACAGCATACTGGGAGCGAAACAAGAAAAATGATACCTATCTTTACCACAGTCTTGGTTTATAGATCATATGTCGTACAATGTCATTGAACCCTATCTGGATTCCATCATTTATTCAGTTATCGTCCTTATCGGACTTCTTTTGTTGCGCTTCCTTATTACCAAAGGCGTTAAAAAAGTAGGACAGGCAGCCGATTACAACGCTGCGAGAACCCTCCTCATTATTAAATATGTCAATGCCATTTTCTGGCTACTGCTCCTGGGTATCTACGGATTCATATGGAGTGTGAACCTGGAAGAACTCGGACTGTTATTTTCTTCGGTATTTGCAGTGATCGGCGTAGCCTTATTTGCCAACTGGTCGATCCTGAGCAACATCACGGCCGGAGTGATCCTGTTCTTCTCCTTCCCCTTTAAAATAGGCGACCGCATAAGAATTCAGGATAAGGACTTCCCCGAAGAAGCGGTTATTGAAGACATTAAAGCCTTCTACGTTCACCTGCGCAACAAAGACAACGAACTGCTTACCTACCCCAACAGCCTCTTGCTGCAAAAGGGGGTTGTGCTCTTAGAAAAAGGCGATGACGACGATTTGGGGATATGATATTCTTGTAGTATTTTGAGCGTTAAATAAAATTTAAAAACCCATAAGGGCATAGGAGATTTTTTATATTTGATCGCCAAGCTCAATCCAACCTATATGAAAAAGATCCTTCTAACCCTCCTTACCGGATGGGTTTCCATCTTCACGCTGTCTGCACAAAAACCTGTTCCGAGAGCTTCATCAGACCTGTATCAAGAGTTGCAAAAACTCAACTTTCTGGGAACAGCCCTCTATATCGCTGCACACCCTGACGATGAGAATACACGACTTATAGCCTATCTTGCCAATGAGAAAAAGGCTCGAACGGCCTATTTATCGCTCACCAGGGGTGATGGCGGACAAAACCTGATAGGAAGTGAGTTGCGCGAATTGCTTGGCGTATTGCGCACACAGGAATTGCTGGAGGCGAGAAATGTAGATGGAGGCGAACAGTTCTTTACCCGTGCCAATGATTTTGGATATTCTAAAAATCCGAATGAGACCCTTGAGATCTGGAATAAGGATAGTGTCCTTGCCGACGTGATCAGGGCGATACGAAAGTTCAGGCCGGATATCATTGTGAACCGTTTCGACCACAGAACTCCGGGATCTACCCATGGTCACCATACCACCTCGGCCATGCTGAGTGTAGAAGCCTTCGAACTGGCCAATGACCCCAATACCTTTCCGGAGCAATTAAAAGACCTGAGCCCATGGCAGCCGGAGCGGATGTTCTTTAATACCTCATGGTGGTTTTACGGCAGTGAAGAAAAACTACTGGAAGCAAACAAAGGCAAGCTCATTTCATTCGACATAGGCACCTATTATCCTCTTGCAGGAATGAGCAATAACGAGATGGCATCTATTGCCAGCAGTCAGCACCTGAGTCAGGGCTTTGGGAGACTGAGCAGCAGAGGAACACAGAACGAATACCTCGAATTCTTAAAAGGATCTCCTGCAGAGAACAACCACCTTTTCGCAGGAATAGACACGTCCTGGAAGCGGGTTAAAGGAGGAGCGGCCATTGGTGCTATCCTTAGCAAAATGGAGCAAAACTTTAATTTTAAGGACCCTTCGGTTCACCTGCCGGAATTACTGAGGGCGCTAAAGCTTATCCGCGAACTTGACGATGATTACTGGAGAACCTACAAAACCCAACAGATCACCAGTCTTATCGAAGGGTGTGCAGGATTCCTCGCCGAAGCGGTCACTAAAAGTCCGATGGCAGTACCCGGAGAGTCTCTGAGTGCAGACCTGCAGGCTATCAACAGGTCTGGCGCGAAAATTAAGATCAACAGGGTTACTCTCTTCCCTTCTGAAACGACTACCGAAGTGAACGAGACCCTCGAAAGCAATACCCAATACAACATTCCGGTAACATTTAAGGTACCCGAAAGTGTCAGTCCGAGCACCCCCTACTGGCTCAATAAAAAAAGTACTTTAGGTATGTACAGTGCCCCTGAAGGACTAATTGGATTACCGGAAACTCCTGAAGCTGTAACGGCACATATCGAAGTAGAGATCGAAGGTGTCAAGATGGTGCTCCAAAAGCCACTCACCTACAAGTATGCCGAACCCGACAAGGGCGAACTGTACCAACCCTTTGAGATCGTTCCCGCTGTGACCACCAGCCTGGCCGATAAGGTGTATATCTTCAATGAAAGTAAGGGTAAACACATCCCGGTTACCGTTGAAGCACATGCCCCAGGGATCAACGGAACGCTATCTCTTCAATTACCTGATGGTTGGCAAAGTGTCCCGGAACAGATCGATGTAAGGATCGCCGACAAGGGGATCACAAAAACGTATTATTTTGAGGTGATCCCTCCCGCCGGAGAGAGTACAGGAACACTGATTCCGGTGATCACCTCAGGCAATAGATCCTACGACAAACAGCTGGCCACCATTGATTATCCGCACATTCCAAGGCAACTCGTACTATTGCCATCAGAAGCCAGGGTCGTACGACTTAATATTGCCAAGGCCGGCCAGAACATTGGCTATATCATGGGGGCAGGAGATGCCATCCCGGAAAGTTTAAAGCAAATTGGCTATGTAGTGATCCCGATCAAACCGGAAGATATCACCCCTGCCAATCTTGAAGGCTTTGATGCCATTGTTACCGGGATTCGCGCCTATAATGTATTGGAAGAAGAAATGCGCAATAAACAGCAGTTCCTTCTCGATTATGTAGCTCAAGGAGGCACCATGGTGGTGCAATACAATACAGCGGGACGAAGAGGATTTAACATGCCTAACCTGGCGCCTTATAAACTCAACCTCTCCCGCACCCGTGTAACCAACGAAAATTCACCGGTAAGCCTGTTAGCTCCCGATCACCCCGTATTGAACTTCCCCAACAAGATCGGTGCAGACGATTTTAAAGGATGGGTTCAGGAAAGAGGACTTTATTTTCCGGGAGAATGGGGCGCAGAATTTACACCGGTGCTGTCTATGAACGACCCCGGAGAAGCACCTGCTAACGGAAGTTTGCTCGTTGCCCCATACGGTAAAGGATATTACGCGTATACCGGACTTAGCTTTTTTCGTGAATTGCCCGCAGGAGTTCCCGGAGCCTATAAACTTTTTGCCAATATCCTCTCTTTAGGAAAGGACAGTATGCCAATAAAAACACCTTTGAAAAAATAAATTATGCTGGGAAAAATAGTCTGGAAACGCTCATATAGTATCGTGCTCATCGCGAACGCTATCTACATTTTCATTTTTTACCTGATCATGACCTCAAATATCTAAGATGGAGCTACTAGACTGGATCGTACTTATTGGGACCCTGGCCTTTATTGTAGGCTACGGGTATTGGAAAACCACGGGAAGTAAGAATGTTGAAGATTATATTCTAGGCGGAAAGCAGGCGCAATGGTGGACCATCGGACTCTCGGTTATGGCTACCCAGGCCAGTGCCATCACCTTTCTGTCTACCCCTGGGCAGGCTTTTCACGACGGGATGGGCTTTGTACAGTTCTACTTCGGGCAACCCATAGCTATGGTGTTTATCTGCCTGATCTTTATTCCCATCTACCATCGCCTGAAGGTTTTTACCGCCTACGAATTTCTCGAAAACAGGTTCGACCTGAAAACGCGTACCCTGGCCGCTGTATTATTTCTTATTCAACGCGGACTCGGTGCCGGGATCACGATATACGCTCCGGCCATTATCCTCTCTGCCGTATTAGGATGGAAACTGGAAACCCTGAATATCGTTATCGGTGTTATGGTGATCATATACACCGTTTCCGGGGGTACCAATGCTGTAAGCGTTACCCAAAAGCAGCAAATGTTCGTGATCATGGTCGGGATGTTCTCTGCCTTTTTCCTGGTTATGAGCTACCTCCCCTCCGATATCGACTTTTCTAAAGCCCTGAAAATAGCAGGAGCCAACGATAAACTAAACATCCTCGACTTTTCGTTCGAGACCAAAAGCCGCTATACCTTCTGGAGTGGGATCACCGGCGGATTCTTCCTTGCCCTGGCCTATTTTGGTACCGACCAATCGCAGGTACAGCGCTACCTCACCGGTAGATCGGTTCGGGAGAGCCAGATGGGACTCATTTTTAACGGACTCCTCAAGGTGCCCATGCAGTTCTTTATCTTACTGGTCGGGGTTATGGTTTTCGTTTTTTACCAGTACAACAGCAGTCCGCTCAACTTTAACCCTGCCGCTCAGGCCGCTATTGAGAACTCTGAATACAGCACGGCGTATCACCAGCTGCAGGAAGAACACAAAGACCTGGAAGTAAAAAAGAAGATCGCCCAGGAACATTACTCGGCAGTACTTGATGTAAAAGACTATGAAATGATCGTAGCTGCCAAGAACCGGATCCAGGCCATCAATAAGGCCGAACGCATTAACCGGGACAAAGCCAAGGAAATCATTGCAAAAGCAGATCCCGATATCGAAACCAACGACAAGGATTATGTGTTCATTCACTTTATCCTGAACAACATCCCAACCGGACTTATCGGCTTACTCCTCGCGGTGATCTTTTCAGCGGCCATGTCGTCTACCGCATCAGAGCTCAACGCTCTGGGAACCATCACCACCATGGATCTGTATAAGCGCAATCAAAAGGGAGAGAAAAGCGCTAAACACTACCTCAATGCTTCTAAATGGTTTACCCTGCTCTGGGGGATCATCGCTATCATGTTTGCTAACTTCGCCTCCCTGATCGATAACCTGATCCAGTTGGTGAATATCATCGGATCGATCTTCTACGGGAATGTATTGGGTATGTTCCTCATCGGATTCTTCATTCCGTACATTAGAAGAAACTCGGTATTTACAGCAGGGGTACTCACCCAGATCATCATTATCGGGATCTATTATTTTGCCATCCACATTCACGACGCCGGAAGCGAGAAACTCGGCTACCTTTGGCTGAATTTTATCGGATGCGCTTTGGTGATCTTGTTAGCCCTGATCTTTGAGACCACAAGCAGGTCTGGAAAAATGATCGGCCTAAGGAAATAATGGATGTCTGGGCTCATGTTAATACAAAACAGTCCATCTGGCAAAACAGCGCAAATAGTACTAATAAGAGTGTACACAGTCGCAAGAATATCCTATTTCGCTAACACCACGAGCATGGTTTAATTTTTATATGATGAGATATTTCCTACCCAGTTTAATTCTTAGCCTTGTATTCACCCTTATCGCCACCCTGATGAAGATCCTCCATTGGGCCGGAGCCCCTTTTGTTCTGGACCTGGCTTTTGTGTTTATTTTGGTCTATATAGCATTAGGCCTGAAAGATACTTGGGGTGAAACAAAAATGCGCACAGGGAGTAAAATATGGTGGTCTATTGGTATCGTCTTTTTCGGGTGGATCTTTGGATTTATTTACTATAAGAGGGTGTATCTTCCCCGTATCGGGAAATAGGGTTTATGCATCCCTATATGTGATGCTTAGCGAAAGACGGACCATATGAGCATGAACGAAGCTGAAGAATTCTGCATAGATCTCCACTAAATTAAGGTAACACCACCGCTTAGAGGGTATAGGTCGTAAAAGCCTATCACCTTAAGACTAACTGTCATTAAGCCTAAGGGGGTTCGACTATTTTCGTTATATTCGGACTTGCATCTAGAAAAGGCCAGTATTTGGGTTATTTAGTTGCGTCTTGGTTTCAAAAACAATAAGATCATATGTTCGGAAAAAGAGGAATCCTGCCCATGATATTTTTGGCAGGTGGTATCGTATTCTTGGTATTGCAAATGCTCGAATTAAAAAAGGAGAATAGTTCAGGAAGTGTCTATGGGATAATTTCCAGTTCCCTTTTACTTATTGCTATGGTTTTTGTTTATATCGCAAACAGGAAATCGTCCAAGAACTAATTAACTGTCGTTTTACGTCTATTACGGAATAGACCCGATCAAACTATTAACGTCTAAAGGACATCCGGTTAACGGTATATACAAAAGAGAACGCTGGGATCAACGGACATAACCCCAATTTAAAATACAACTCTTTCCTGTGAGATCGAGTACCATCTTAAAACATTATATGAAAACCATATGCTACATTTTACTTACAGCGTATTCTTTGAACTGTACTTTTGGCCAAAGCACTCCAATTCGAAATAAAGCTGAAATTATTACAGAAATTAATGGGGATCTGGACCTTGACGGAACAGACGAAAAAGTGATCGTTTACGAGACTCATGAAAAAACGCCCCTTGGTAATGTTCGGGAAATTCAAATTCTTAAAAATACATCAGGAGTATGGACCACATGGCGAAGATCTAGAAGTGCTATTTTAAAAAGTGAAGAAGGTCGTATGATGGGGGACCCTTTTCACAGTATTGAAATAGAAAATGGCATCTTAAAGATCTACTTCTCCGGGGGGAGTAACTGGAAATGGTCATATACCGATAGCTACCGGTTTCAAAATAATCAATTTGAATTAGTCGAATTCACCCATGTGTATTTCAAACTTTGTGAATATTTGGAATCAACAGATTTCAACCTCACCTCAGGGAAACTTGTCTCCAAGAAGGAATATGAAAGATGTATCAATGAAGAACCTGAAACCTTTAGGTATGAAAACGAAACCTTCTTTAAACGAGGTATGGTAATCACCCTGGAAGACCGTTATGAAAAAGAAATAAAAATTGTCACCCCTAAATACGGACGGGAGATCTATTTGGCTAGTGGGAATTAGATCCACCCCGTAAACATTTATATATCCTCCTTCTAAAACTATTAAGCAACCTTAAATCCTCCACTATGCTCCTGTTCAAAACCGAAAGACTGGAAATTAGAGAAATGAAGGAAAGTGACCTGGAGCTGTTCATAGAGTTGCTATCCGACCCCAGGGTCATCGACCCCATACCCCAGCCCAGATGGACCGAAGAAGAGATCAGGGCGAAGTTTGAGATCTTTACAGACTACCCTGAAGCCCCACTGACCAGGGAAAAGATCACCTGGGGTGTTTATGAAACAGGCAGCAAAGAACTAATCGGTTTCTGCGCCCTTTTAACCAATGATGAAAACCAACGGGAGATCGGATATCGATTCCGCACAAAATATTGGGGAAAGGGCTATGGTACCGAATTGACCCGCCACATGATAGATCATTATTTCAACGTATTGGGTATAAATACACTTGCAGCCGATGTAAATGTTGAAAATATTCCCTCAGCAAAAATCCTCGATAAATTCTTTACTCCGGTAAGAGAATTTTATAATAAGCGTGATCAATGTACCGATCGCAGATATATCCTTAAGAAGGAAGATTGGCCCAAGCGAATGGACTCATGCTAAAAATCATAGCCCCTATTGAAGGGAACAAAAAAAGCGCAGGACATCCTGCGCTTTTCCTTTTTAAGGTATGTGCTCATTACATTGCCCCCCACTCTTTGAGAGACTTTTTGTTCAAAGCAACATAATCCATATTACCGGCTTTTTCTGCTCCTGCAAGTGAAGCTTTAGCTGCAGCGATAGCGCCTTTGGCATCACCCATTCCTGCATGGATAAGTGACTTCTGACGCAGCATCCAGTAAGGAGCTTCGCCGCGGTTAGCAGTTTCCATTTCGATCGCCTTATCCATCCAGGCCTTGGCCTTGTTCAGATCAAGCCCTTCCTCCAGGTAGTATACAGCAGAACTGAAATACGCATTGGCACCAGGTCCGGCCATAGTCTTTTCAATACTCGCCGTGGCCAGCTCTTTGGTTGGCACCTCAAAAGGCATGGAAACCATAGCATTCTCCCACATGATATCCATGGTTGCTCCGTTGTTGGTCAGATTTCCGAATCCGATGGTAAAGCTCTCCACCTTAAATGGCAATTTTGTAACTTCAGAAGTAACCTTAGCTACCACTTTGCTTTCGTCCCACTCTCTCGGAGCTCCCCAGTTGTTGGTGTCACTGTACAGCATAATATCCCATGACTTTTCTCCGGGAATACTAAATACCGCATAGGTTCCTTCCTTTACTTCCTTACCGCCAACGGTAACATCGGTATCAAAAGTGATGGTGGTATTGGCATTGGCTCCGGTTCTCCATAGCTTATTGTAAGGCACCAGATCTCCAAAAATGGTACGTCCCTTCATAGAAGGCCTGGAATAGTCCACCTCCACTTCGGTAAGACCTACAACCTGCTCCACCTCAGCAGCAGGGCTGGGTTGTGGCGTTTCTACCTGGGCCATTCCGGTAAAGGACGCCGCTATAAAACAAACAGATAAGAGTACTTTTTTCATTGTTGTGATGATTAAAATTGGTTTTTGAACAGTCCGAATTTAGCAATTAAGACCTATTATTCCTGTTAACAAAACAATAAATAGCTAAATACCTAAGGATTAAGCTTAAACTGACAGATCTCCACCAATCTATATTGTTTAACTTTATTTTTTAATTATTAAACAATATTCTTTGTAATTTCGAATAACAAGGAAATACTTATGAAATTATACAAGATCCATACACGACAAAAGCTTCCGATAAGTGTTGAAGAAGCCTGGGATTTCTTATCTGATCCGGCCAACCTGAAAGCGATCACCCCCGAACATATGGGCTTTGAGATCACTTCCGGCGCAGATCGCAAGATGTATCCCGGACAGATCATTCAATACATTGTTAAACCATTTCCGTGGATAGCCACCAAATGGGTAACGGAGATCACTCATGTTGAACCGGGAAAATATTTTGTAGATGAGCAACGTTTTGGGCCGTATGCCCTCTGGCATCACAAGCACTTTATCACTCCGGTGGAAGGTGGCGTTGAAATGGAAGACATTGTAGATTACAAACTTCCTTTCGGGATCCTCGGACAGTTCATGCACTGGCTCGTGGTTAAAAAACAATTGAAAACCATCTTTGATCACCGCAAGGAAAGACTCATAGAGTTATTCGGAACGGTAAAAGGTGATGTACGCATCATCGAAATGAAACCTGCATAAAAAAACACTTATGAAAAAGAATATACTCATCATCGGCGGATCTCATGGAATAGGACGGGAAGTCGTTCGGATGATGCACAAAGACTATCAAATATTTACTGCCTGCAGAACCGAAGGAGAACTCAATAGCCTCCCTGTTCAATACCAGGAATACGATGTGCTCAACGATAGCCCGGATGCACTGCAACTCCCTGAAGAGATACACGGATTTGTTTACTGTCCGGGAAGCATCAATCTCCGCCCTTTCAAAATGCTCTCTGAAAAGGATTTCCGGGAGGACATGGAGGTGAATTTCTTTGCACTTACCTGCATACTACCAAAAGTACTTGCTAAGATGCAAGAGGGCTCCAGCATGGTTTTCTACAGCACTGTAGCCGTGCAAACAGGTATGCCCTTTCATACCAGTGTGGCTGCCGCAAAGGGTGCTATTGAAGGTTTTGCCCGGGCACTAGCTGCGGAGTACACCCCTAAGATCAGGGTGAATGTCATAGCTCCCTCCCTCACCGACACCCCTTTGGCAGAACGATTATTGAATAACGACGGGAAAAAACAGAAGATGAGCGAAAGACACCCCCTCAAGTCGGTCGGAACCGCAGAAGATATGGCAAAAATGACTACCTTTCTGTTAACAGACGATTCCAGATGGATAACCGGACAGGTATTTAAGGTAGATGGAGGGATCTCTGCACTGAACATCAATTAACCATCAAAGCAACTTTGTGCGTAAACCATCTGTAAACATCTTTTGGTTCAGAAGAGACCTCCGACTGGACGACAACAAAGGATTGCAGGAAGCCTTAAAGGGCAACCTGCCTGTGCTTCCCATTTTTATTTTCGACAAAAATATCCTGAACAAGCTCCCGAAAAATGACGCGAGAGTTACCTTTATTCACGACCGGATAACGAAAATGAGAGAAGAACTGCAAACATCATACGGCAGTTCGCTTGGGGTATATCACGACACTCCGGTCAATGTTTTTTCTTCCCTGCTCGAAGATTTCGAGATCGAAGCCGTTTTCACCAACCACGATTATGAGCCCTATGCCGAACGCAGGGACAACCAGGTGTACGACCTTTTCGAACAGGAATACATCGAATTCAATTCGTTCAAAGACCAAGTGATCTTTGAAAAGAGCGAGGTGGTCAAAGATGATGGCGACCCCTATGTGGTGTACACTCCCTACATGAAAAAATGGAAACAAACTCTGGGCGATACGCTGCCTGAGATATTCGAGATCCCGCCCTATGGCGACAATTTCCTGAAAATCTCTGAACTCCCCTTTTGTTCCCTTGAAGAAATAGGATTTACCAGATCGGATATTGAAGTACCGGACTACGATCTGGATCCACAGCTCATCAGGGATTATGAAAATTCAAGAAACTTCCCCGCCAAAGAGGGAACTTCCCGTATTGGTCCGCACCTTCGCTTTGGTACTATTGGCATACGTTCTGTTTATCGCAAAGCCATGGCCGAAAAAAATGAGACCTTTTTAAACGAATTGATCTGGAGAGAGTTCTTTATGCAGATCCTCTGGCATTTCCCTCATACACGTAAGGAGAGCTTTAAAAAGAAATACGACCGCATTGCGTGGCGTAATAACGAGAAGGAGTTTGAGCAGTGGTGCAAGGGCTGTACCGGTTATCCGCTCGTCGATGCCGGAATGCGGGAGCTCAATGCTACCGGATATATGCATAACCGCGTTCGCATGCTTGTTGCGAGCTTTCTTTGCAAGCATCTGCTTATAGACTGGCGCTGGGGCGAGGCGTATTTCGCCGAAAAACTTCTCGACTATGAAATGTCTTCGAATGTAGGCAACTGGCAATGGGCTGCAGGTAGCGGCGTTGATGCCGCGCCTTACTTCAGGATCTTTAATCCGATCACCCAGGTAAGCAAGTTCGATAAAGATCATAAGTACATCAAAAAATGGGTGCCCGAATACGATTCCGACAACTACGTTACTCCTATCGTCGATCACAAAGAAGCCCGCGAACGTTGTTTGGCGACGTATAAGGAGGCGGTAAGTTAAAAAAAAGCCCCCCAAACGGGAGGCTTTCCTTATTTTAAAATTTCCGGAGGGAGATTACTCTCCTTTTCCTTCCATTTTGTCTTTCAATGCTTGCAGTTGCTCGTTAGCATCACCAAGGGTAGCTTTCTTTTCAGTTTGCTTACTTCTCTTGGCAGCAGCTTTAACGTTACGCTGCTCCTCTTCTTTGAAGATGGCAGTGTGAGAAGCTACAACTTTCTTGAAGTCTTTGTTGAACTCAATTACTTTGAATTCAGCAGTTTCTCCTTTTTTAAGCTTCTTACCGTCTTCTTTCTCAAGGTGACGTGATGGAACAAAGGCAGTGATATCATCGTTAAATTTGATGGTAGCACCTTTGTCTACGATCTCGTCAAGTTCTGCAGTGTGAACGGTTCCTTCACCGAACTCAGCCTCATACTTATCCCATGGGTTCTCCTGGGTTTGTTTGTGACCAAGGCTCAGTTTACGTCCGTCTACATCCAATTCAAGAACTTCTACTTCAAGCTCATCACCAACGTTTACAAACTCTGATGGGTGCTTGATCTTCTTAGTCCAAGAAAGGTCTGAGATATAGATAAGTCCGTCGATACCTTCTTCAAGCTCTACGAATACACCGAAGTTGGTGAAGTTACGAACAATACCTTTGTGCTTAGAACCTACAGGGTACTTGGTAGTAATGTCGGTCCATGGGTCTGGAGTAAGTTGCTTGATACCAAGAGACATCTTGCGCTCTTCTCTGTCCAGAGTAAGGATCACAGCTTCTACTTCATCACCAACCTTAACGAAATCTTGTGCAGATCTCAGGTGGGTAGACCAAGACATTTCTGAAACGTGGATAAGTCCTTCAACTCCTTCAGCTACTTCGATAAATGCACCGTAATCTGCGATCACAACTACTTTACCTTTCACCTTGTCTCCTACTGCTACTTCTTCTCCAAGAGCATCCCATGGGTGCTTCTGAAGCTGCTTAAGACCAAGTTGGATTCTTGACTTGTTATCATCGAAGTCAAGGATAACCACGTTAAGTTTCTGATCAAGTTCAACAACCTCGTTCGGGTGATTGATACGTGACCAAGAAAGATCTGTAATGTGGATAAGACCGTCAACACCTCCAAGGTCGATGAATACACCGTAAGAAGTAATGTTCTTAACAGTACCTTCAAGTACCTGACCTTTTTCAAGCTGCCCGATGATCTCTTTTTTCTGCTCTTCGATATCTGCTTCGATAAGTGCTTTGTGAGAAACAACAACGTTTTTGAACTCGTGGTTGATCTTAACCACTTTGAATTCCATTGTTTTTCCTACGTATGCATCGTAATCGCGAATAGGCTTAACATCGATCTGAGAACCTGGAAGGAACGCCTCGATTCCGAATACGTCAACGATCATACCTCCTTTAGTTCTGCACTTCACGTAACCGTTAACGATCTCACCTTTGTCGTGAGCGTTGTTAACACGGTCCCATGCTTTAATGGTTCTCGCTTTTCTGTGTGAAAGTACAAGCTGTCCTGTCTTATCTTCTCTTACGTCGATAAGTACTTCAACCTTGTCTCCTAGTTTAAGATCAGGGTTGTAACGGAATTCGTTAAGAGAGATCACCCCTTCAGACTTAGCGTTGATGTCAATGATCGCTTCTCTGTCGGTAAGGTGAACAACAGTTCCTTCTACTACTTCCTCATCTGCTGTATCTACGAAGTTCTCTTCAACGAGTGCTTCGAACTCCTTAAGTTTGTCGTCTTCAACAGGATCAATTCCTTCTTCGTAATTGTGCCAGTTAAAGTTGTCAAGGAATTCTTGTTTTGATACAGTTTCCTTTTGTACTTCCTGAGCTTCTGCTCCTTTGTTTTCTTTAGTTTCAGCCATTTTTGCTGAGTTAAATTTGTATTCCGTGAAACGAGAAAGAGGCTAAGCACTCACCCACAGAAGATGTTCATATTTAAAACTTTATAACCCTTTTCACCTCTTCAATCTGCCAAAAAGGAGTGCAAAAATACAATTATATGTTTTGATTCACAATAGGATATCAAAAAAAAGAGCGCAAGCTTTCACCTGCACTCTTCTGATCTTCAACTTATTCTTTCCGCTTAACCGGCCGATCCTTTTGCTATCAGGTCTTTTGCATGGCTCAGAATACGCTCGAACTGTTCTGCTTCGCCCATATCGCTATTATCGATCTCCACAGCATCTTCTGCCATGACCAAGGGTGAATCTTTACGGGTAGAATCGGCATGATCACGTGATTCTACATTGTGAAGCACTTCCTCAAAGCTAATGTCCTCGCCGCGCTCCAGCAGTTCCTTATACCTACGGGTAGCTCTGATCCTGGAACTTGCTGTCATGAAAAGTTTGAGTTCGGCATCGGGAAATACAACGGTACCTATATCCCTTCCGTCCATAACCACTCCTTTATCCTTGCCAATAAGGCGTTGTTGCTCTACCAGTTTTTTGCGAACCTCCGGCATGGCGGCTACGGCACTTACCAAACCGGAAACCTCCATGGTCCTGATGGCTTTTTCTACATTCTCGCCATTAAGACAGATCTCTGCCTTTCCGTTCTGACCATTCTTCTCGAAGACCAGTTCGATATCGGGAAGGCTGCTTATGAGTGCTTCCTTATTCACTCCGCCATTGGCCTGATCTACGAATCCGTTTCTCAGGGCATATAGCGTTACCGCCCTGTACATGGCGCCCGAATCTACATAGATGTAATCCAGGGCCTTTGCCAGTTCTCTGGCTACTGTGCTTTTTCCCGTTGAGGAATGTCCGTCAATGGCAATGGTGATCCTGCCCATTTGCTATAGTGTTTTAGCGTTCTTAACCTTTTGGTTGGTGATCGCAATATCGATCACCTCCTTCATTTCTTTTACGTAGTGGAACTTCAGTCCCTTGAGGTATTCTTCCTTGATCTCTTCCACATCCCTGCGATTCTCTTCACAGAGAATGATCTCTTTGATCCTTGCTCGTTTGGCAGCGAGGATCTTTTCTTTAATTCCTCCTACCGGCAATACCTTCCCTCTCAGGGTGATCTCCCCGGTCATGGCGAGGCTCTTCTTCACCTTGCGCTGTGTGAACAGCGACACCAGTGAGGTAAGCATAGTGATCCCTGCGCTGGGGCCATCTTTAGGCGTGGCGCCTTCCGGCACGTGAATGTGAACATTGTACTTTTCGAGTACGGCAGGCTCAATACCCCACAGTTCGGCATTCGACTTGATGTATTCCATAGCGATGGTAGCCGATTCTTTCATCACCTGCCCCAGGTTTCCGGTGATCGTAAGATTCCCTTTTCCTTTGGTCAGGATCGATTCTATAAACAGGATATCCCCTCCAACACTCGTCCATGCCAGTCCGGTTACTACGCCGGCAACATCGTTATTCTCGTATTTATCGCGTTCCAGACGTGGTGGTCCGAGCACTTCTTCGATATCTTCTACGGTAACTTTTACGTTGTATTCTTCTTCCATGGCGATCGACTTGGCCGCATGACGCACCATCTTAGCGATCTTCTTATCGAGGCTACGCACTCCCGATTCGCGGGTATAGCCTTCGACGATCTTCTCCATCTCGCGCTTTCCGATCTTCAGGGCATCCTTTTTCATCCCGTGCTCCTTGAGCTGTTTCGGTAAAAGGTGACGCTTGGCGATCTCTACCTTCTCTTCAATGGTATACCCGGTCACATTGATGATCTCCATACGGTCTCGCAAAGCCGGCTGAATGGTGGCCAGGCTATTGGCCGTAGCAATGAACATCACCTTCGAGAGGTCATACCCCATTTCGAGGAAATTATCGTGGAACTCACTGTTCTGTTCCGGGTCGAGCACCTCGAGCATGGCCGAAGAAGGGTCACCGCTATGGCTCACCGACAGCTTATCGATCTCGTCGAGTATGAATACCGGATTCGAAGTTCCTGCTTTCTTGATACTTTGAATGATACGTCCGGGCATGGCTCCGATATAGGTTTTACGATGCCCGCGAATCTCGGCCTCATCTCTGAGTCCGCCAAGTGACATGCGCACGTACTCTCTGCCCAGGGCCTCTGCCACCGACTTCCCTAAAGAGGTTTTACCCACTCCCGGAGGTCCGTACAAACAAAGAATAGGCGATTTCATATCGTTTCTCAGCTTCAGTACGGCCAGGTACTCGATAATACGCTTCTTCACATCTTCGAGTCCGTAGTGGTCTCTGTCGAGAATGCGCTGGGCTCTTTTGAGATCGAATTGGTCCTTAGAGAATTCTTCCCATGGTAATTCGAGGAACAGCTCCAGGTAATTGCGCTGTATGGAGTATTCGGCTACCTGCGGATTCATACGCTGTAGCTTCATGAGTTCTTTATCGAAATGCTCCCCAACCTTTTTGGTCCACTTCTTTGTTTTGGCCTGATTACGCATCTCCTCGATCTCTGCTTCAGACGAAACACCACCAAGCTCTTCCTGTATGGTCTTCATTTGCTGGTGGAGGAAGTATTCGCGCTGCTGCTGATCCATATCAGATCGTACTTTGCTCTGAATATCGTTCTTCAGGGCCAGCTTCTGAAACTCCATGTTCATGTGCTTCAGGGTCTCCAAAGCACGTTCCCGGAGGTTGCTATTCTCTAAAAGTTCCTGTTTATCTTTTACTTCCAGGTTCATATTGGAAGAGATAAAGTTGATCAGGAACGATTTACTCTCAATATTCTTAATGGCAAAGGTTGCCTCGGTGGGGATGTTCGGACTTTCCTTGATGATCTGCAGGGCCAGCTCCTTGACAGAGTCGATAATGGTATCGAATTCGGTCTGGTCTTCCGGCTTCTCCTCTTTCATATCAGAAATAGTAGCCGTAAAATAAGGCTCTTCGGCAATGATCTCATCGATCTGGAAACGTTTTTTACCCTGAATGATCACTGTAGTATTCCCATCGGGCATTTTAAGCACACGGAGTATGCGGGCCACCGTACCTACACGATGCAGGTCTTTGGCTTCCGGGTCTTCAATGTTCTCATCCTTTTGGGCTACCACCCCGATCACCTTGGTGCCGTTACTGGCATCCTTGATGAGCTTGATCGATTTGTCTCTTCCTGCGGTGATCGGGATCACTACTCCGGGAAACAAAACGGTATTTCTGAGGGGTAAGATCGGTAACGTTTCCGGAAGGGCCTCGTTATTGATCTCTTCCTCATCCTCAGGGGTCATCAAAGGAATGAGTTCGGCATCCTCATCAAAATTCTGTAATGACAAACTGTCAATATTTAAAAACTTATTGTTGCTCATAATCTTTTTGCGGTCATTCTGTCACTAAGACAGGGGATTTCTTCTTTTTCAACATGGCCATCCCGGTGGGTTTCACTTTCAAATACAGCTTATTAACACTATGTTGCACCGGTTCGGCATCTTCATAGGACAATAGCTGTGCCACTTTTAATACCGGAGGGCCTGAGACACCTACGTCTTTCTTCAGGCTAAAAAAACAAGGGTGTAAAATTACGCATCATTCTGCTTATTCTCGTGCGAATCAAATATTTTTATAGAAAGTGTAACAATTGCCTTTCGCAGGCATCTTTAGAATAAACAGATACTTTTTGAGCCAAAGTAATGTACATAATGAGCTGTTAATTGAACGGTGCAGAAAGGGAGACCAAAAAGCACAGATGGCCGTTTACAAGGCGTATTACGCTGCCATGTATAACACCGCTGTTCGCATTGTCAAGGATCCTTATGAGGCCGAAGACGTCATGCAGGAGTCTTTCCTGGCTGCCTTTACCAAGATCGACAGTTTTAAAGGAGAGGTTACTTTCGGGGCCTGGTTGAAACGTATTGTGATCAACAACAGCATTCAACATTACCGAAAGAAGCAAAAAGCAAATGAAATACCTCTCGATGTGGTAGAATACAGGGTTGAAGACCAGGAAGGCTTTGTTCCTGATCATGAGTTGACCAATATAAAGGCTCAAAAAGTATTGCAGACCATGAAGATGTTGAAGGACAATTACAGAGTGGCTTTAACCCTGTTTTTAATAGAAGGTTACGACTACGAAGAAATAAGTGAGATCATGGATATAAGCTACGCGAATTGTCGTACTACGATATCCAGGGCAAAAGAAAAATTAAGACAGAACCTAAACGCAATGGCATATGAATAAGCAGGATCCCATAGAGCAACTATTTACTTCGCTGGAAGGGCAATTCGATACCGAAATGCCGGCTCCGGGTCACGAAGCACGTTTCCTGAAAAAGCTTCAGGACACAGAGCAGTCCAAAGCCAAAGAACGCAAGCGCCCGATCTGGACGATCGTTTCTATTGCGGCATCCATAGCCCTGATCCTTACGGTAGGCTTACAGATCGTCCAGCAAAACAACAGCGCCATTGAGGCCGATCCGGAATTTGCAAAAACCGAAAACTATTTTGCTTCGGTACTCAAGACAGAGATCGAAAAGCTGGAAGCAGAGAACGACCCCATTGCTAAAAAACTGGTAGACGACACCATGCTTCAGCTGGGGAAACTCGAGGCCGATTATGCAAAATTAAAAGAAGCCGTTGATCAACCGGGAGACCAAAAACTTATTCTCCACGCCATGATCACCAATTTCCAAACACGAATCAACCTGTTACAGGACGTACTAAATAAGATCGAAGAAATCAAAAATCTAAAAAACGACAATTATGAAAACCATGTTATTTAAGCTTACCCTGATCGGCTTGTTAATTCCGCAGATCACCTTTGGATTTTCAGAGCCGGGTTTCAGTGGGAAGCACACAAAAGAGAAGACCATAAAAAAGGAGTTTTCGGTAAATGCCGATGCCCTGCTTAAGGTGGACAACAGTTACGGAAACCTCTACATTACTACCTGGAAAGAAAACAGAACGGTTATAGAGGTCCATATTAAAACCAACAGCAACAACGAAGAAAAGGCACAGAAAAAACTCGATCAGATCGACGTGGTCTTTGATGCTTCCTCTTCCCAGGTTAGCGCTAAGACCGTATTCGAGAAGAGCGGTTGGAGCTGGGGATGGGGCAATAACAACAACGTGAGCATGGAGATCAATTACACCATTAAACTCCCTGTAACCAATACTGTCGATCTGAGCAACGATTACGGTAGTATCAACCTGGATCGCATCGATGGCAAGGCGAAGATAAGCTGCGACTACGGTAAGCTTATGCTGGGTGATCTCAACGCCAAAGGCAATGAGCTGAGCTTTGACTACACCAATAATTCTGAAATAAATTTCATGAATTCCGGTAACATAAGTGCCGATTACTCGTCTTACAGGGTAGAAGATGCCAACGAGCTTTATATCAGCGCCGATTACACCAAAAGTTCTGTAGGAGCGGTAAAAAGCCTGAGCTACAACTGTGATTACGGAAACATCCAGGTAGACCAGGCAGGGAGCATAGAGGGTAAAGGTGATTACCTCACCGTAAAACTCGGGAGTATTAGCTCCGGGTTAAGCATAAGTTCAGATTACGGGTCAATACAGGTAGACAGGATCACTGGGGGTGATGTAAACATCAATTCAGATTATACCGGGATCAAGCTCGGGATCGCAGATAGCTATGACTTCGACTTTGAAATGGACCTGAGTTACGCCGGACTTGGTGGCGACAGAGACGGTTTCGATTTTAAGGTGCAGCGGGAGAAGTCACATGAAAACTATTACCAGGGAAGCAGAGGCAGCAGTGGTAAGAATACCTTAAAGATCAATTCTGAATACGGATCGGTCAGATTCAAAGTAAATTAAATCATCATAAAATTTAATCTAATCATCAATCATAAAATTATCAGTAATGAAAAATCTAGTTTTAGCCATCGTAGCACTACTTACCGTAAACCTTAGCCAGGCACAATGGTGGGGCAGTGAAAAAGTAAAAGGTAACGGCGATGTAACGACCAAGACCATCAGTACCGAACCTTACGATAAGATCAGTATAGCGGGGAACTTTGATGTTACCCTGGTCGAAGGTACGGAAGGTATGATCACGGTAGAGGCCGAATCCAACCTCTTTGAACATATGGAGATCGAGGCCAAAAAGGGAAAACTTAAAGTTGGATCTGAAGACGGATACGAACTGAAGCCCAGCAGCGGGAATAAGATCCTGGTAACCATCCCGGTTAAAGACCTTGACGAAATCAACCTTGCCGGTTCCGGTTCGGTGGTTACCGATATCATCCTACAGGGGGAATTCATGGAGTTTAACCTTGCCGGATCGGGGGACATGGTACTTAAGGCAGATGCCACTAATGTACAGGCGAATATCGCCGGTTCGGGGGACATCAAACTCCAGGGAAAAGCAAAATCAGCCGATTTCAATATTGCCGGTTCCGGTGATATTGAAGCCTATGAATTAGCGGCAGGTGATGTTGATGCCAATATCGCAGGATCAGGAGATATCATGACGACCTGCAATGGGATCCTGGATGCCAATATCGTTGGTTCGGGTGATGTGAATTACAAGGGAACCCCTACCAAAGAAAAAACCAGCAGTATGGGGTCTGGTGATGTCAGAAAAAAAGGCTGATCACCCCAATACAGTAAACAATCCAATACAGAAAAGCCCGTGGCCATTAAGCCACGGGCTTTTTTATGAAACTAAAAACCCATCATTACATATAGACGAATGCCTTAGTTTATACTTTCCTCTTCCCGGGGAGTCGTCTCCAGAGAAAAACGTACAAAAGTATCTGTACGGTCATCGTAGCGGTAGTGCAACTCCCAGAAATTATCTTCCCAAATGTGCAACCATAGTTCTGTGGTATCAGGGTCTATGGTCTCAATCGTGATTTGCTTGGCCCTCACAGGTAATTGGATTGGGCTATACGTAAGTCTTTTCGCAGGCTTGAACCAAAGTTTTACAGCTCCCTCACTGTCCCGGGTCGTAAAATACAGTCCGCTGCGATTGGCGCCAAAATCGGCGATCATTTCGCTTTCAAATTCGGCAACCACTTCGTCGGCATTAGAAATATCGGGCCAACGATACTGTGCAGCCATCAGGCGATAATTGGGCGCATTGGTATCGGTCTTGTAATACACAAAGCGGTCTCCCACGCAGAAATCGGTAACGCGGTCGGCTTCCAGGGCCAAGGGCTCCCAATGCGATGGCTGCAGGATATCTCCCTTATGCCTGTATATCTTTAGCAGATCGTCGTCGGTACGCACCACCCCGATCACGGTACTAAGAGCCTCGTTATAAAATACTCTGGGAATCTCAGCGTCGCGAATATCGGCACCGGAGGCAACACGTGAGGAGAAATACTCCCGGTCTTCATCGGCCACGGTACCCACCTTGTGAATATAAGACTTGCTTTTAAGTCTGAATTTGGGATCTTTTGCATCTTCTGATGCCCAGCGATGGTAAAGAATGTGTTCGCCGTCAGGAAGCCATGATATGCACTCAGAGGATATATCAGACACGTAATTATCAATGACCCTTGCCTCGAGATCTACCATTACCAGGTCGCTTAATTGTGTATCACAGGTCGTTAAGGTGATGGCGATCTTTCGCGAATCAATGTCGGGATACAATCCGGATACCGTATAGATATCTTCTTCTGCACAAGCGTAAGAATCGGGTTCGAAGAGCAGTACTTCCTCTGCCTCTGCCGAAGCGCGATAGAATACCTTACCTATGGCTCCTTCAAAAAAATCTTTAACATAGAAATAGCTCCCATCCTTACCCACGGTTAAGAAGCTCACTCCATCTATGTCTGCATGTCTTGCCGGGTTTCGATCTGCTGCAGCATTCCAGATCCTGGATTGGGAGGCAATATTCGGATCATGCCCCTTGATCACTGAAGAATTTACCGGCTGCTGGGCGTATACCCATCCTAAGGACAGCAGGAAAAGCAGTAAAAAACCATGATTTTTCATATGATAATATTTTGATGATTTTCAACTTATGGGGGCATAAATAGGACTTCCGTAATTTTACTTTGAATTTCATCAAGATTTACCCGTTAAACAATGAGAATAATCATAATTTCAAAAAGAAAACCCCGCGGAATTCACCGCGGGGTTTTTATTATATGAGCTGTATAAAGGATCAGGCATTCACCTCTTCCGGACTCTCAACGGTAGCCAGGTAACGCTCTGCGTCAAGGGCTGCCATACATCCGGTTCCGGCTGCTGTAATGGCCTGTCTGTACTCTTTATCCTGTACATCACCACTGGCAAATACACCCGGTTTATTGGTCTTGGTCGATTTACCGTGGGTAATGATGTACCCGGTATCATCCATATCCAATTGTCCTTTAAAGATATCTGTGTTAGGCTTATGTCCGATAGCGATAAAGAGTCCGGTAATAGCGATCTCTTCTTTCTCTCCGGTTTGATTGTTCACCACTCGTAAACCTTCAACTACCTGCTCTCCGAGCACCTCATCAACTTCGGTGAAGTACTTTACTTCGAGGTTAGGAGTGTTTTCCACACGGTGCTGCATGGCCTTAGAGGCACGCATTTCACCTTTTCTAACCAGCATGGTCACTTTGTTACAAATATTGGCGAGGTAGGTTGCCTCCTCAGCAGCGGTATCACCACCACCTACGATAGCCACATCCTGACCTTTGTAGAAAAATCCGTCGCAAACGGCGCAAGCAGAAACTCCTCCTCCACGCAGCTTTTGCTCACTGGGAAGACCAAGGTACTTGGCAGTAGCCCCGGTAGCAATGATCACGGTCTCGGCTTCGATCTTCGTGGTATTATCCACCTCTACCTCGTGAATTCCACCTACCTTATCGCTAAGGTTCACCTTGGTTACCATACCAATACGAACTTCAGTACCAAAACGCTCGGCCTGTTGCTGAAGCTGAACCATCATGGTTGGTCCGTCTACCCCTTCAGGATATCCGGGAAAGTTATCTACTTCGGTCGTTGTGGTAAGCTGACCACCCGGTTCCATTCCCGTATACATAACGGGCTTCATATCGGCTCTGGCCGCATAGATGGCTGCAGTATATCCTGCAGGACCTGAACCTATAATCAAACACTTTATTCTTTCCACTTTATCTGACATAATATAATTTCAATTTTAATTCAAAAGTAAATGTTTTGCTTCAAAGCACTTGCTAAAAAAAATAAAAAATACCAACAGGCTATACACACCAAGACTCCACAAGCACGCCAACACCTAACAATCTGACTAACAGTTATTTATTGCTCTTAATTTTGTATCTTAAGGGTGCAAACCCGCTAACCATTTAAAATATTTCTCGTTATGAAAATAGTTTCTTACGCACTAATAACCGTTCTGGTTCTGGCACTTTTTTCGGGCACTACTCCGGAAGAGCGATCCAACCTCATGAGTCTGGAGGGCACCTGGGAACAGGTTAATCAATATACCTATGACGGGGAAAAAATTGTCGACACCGTGGAGCCCACTGAAGGGTACAGGCAAATTAAAATGTTCTATAACGGCAAGGTCATGTGGTCCCGCTTTGTGCCTCAGGATTCTGTAGAATGGTTTGCATATGGTAGTTATGAGGCTACCGACTCCACCCTCACAGAAACCCTGGAATATGGCTCAGCCTCCATGATGAAGGTTATAGATACAGCCCGAGTATTCAGTTTCAAACTAATCCTCAAAGAGAACTGGTACAGTCAGATCCAAACAGACTCCAACGGAAATCCGCTCTTTTCAGAAAACTACCGGCGTGTAGATTAGCCGCCAGGTACTTCATATATAACAGGCCATGACCCTAACTGGTGTTCATGGCCTGTTTCTACGACTTCTTTTAGTGCGGCAATTTGCTTCTGAGCAGTCCGTACACCCATGTACCTATCAATGCCCCGCCAATAACCACGAGTATAGGCCAGTATCCGGCACCGGTAAGGGTGAACATAGGTCCGGGACAAGCTCCGGCAAGTGCCCATCCTAATCCGAAGAACAATCCTCCGATCAGGTAACGCGGCACGCTCATATCTTTTGGAGGAACAACGATCTGTTCTCCGTCAAAAGTTTTGATCTTTCCTCTGTTGATCAGTTGCATGATAATAACCCCAAGGAACAGGGCCGAACCAATAATGCCGTACATATGGAACGACTTGAACTGAAACATTTCATAAATGCGAAACCAGGAAGCAGCTTCAGATTTAAACATGGTGATCCCGAAGAGTGCACCAACAGCCAGGTAAAATAATCCTCTTTTCATGTGATTCCTTTTTCGTTTTTAAAAAATTAATGGGAACAGGAAGTTGATCATGATCAATCCCCCGGCAAAAAAGCCGATCACGGCAATAAGCGATGGCAACTGCAGGCTACTCATACCGCTAATAGCATGTCCGGAAGTACATCCTCCAGCATAGCGAGCGCCAAAACCAACTAAAAATCCGCCAAGTAATAACAATCCAAGGGTTACCGGATTCTCAAAGGCTTCTGCCGAAAACAGGTTTGCTGGCAGGTACGATGTGCCGGCACCTTCAAATCCCATCTCGTTAAGTTGGATCACCACCTCCGGATGTAAAGCCACTACAGGGTCTTTACTGAGGAAGTTCATGGCGATATATCCGCCGATAACCGCTCCGGCAACCACCAACATATTCCATTTTTGAGCCTTCCAGTCGAATCTGAAGAAGTCACTGGTTTTTCCGGCTCCGGCAATGGTACAAAAGGTTCTTAGATTGGCCGACATTCCGAAGTTCTTTCCGGCCATTAAAAGAATTAACATGATCAAAGCGATCATAGGCCCGGCAACATACCAGGGCCATGGTTCATAGATCCAGTCCATATCAAATATGATTTTATGCAAATAAAAGATAAACCGCCCGAACGGTCTGTAACATAGGTTACCAAAGCCGGGCATGAAAAAGGCGGCCCTGATGGGCCGCCCGCAACTAAAACTAATTATGCTTTATACTTTCTCCCCCTTCATCATTTTCTCCCAATACAGGTAAGGAAGAATATATTTCTTAAGCATCCACAATCTCCAGTGCTCTTTAGAAGAATCTGAGATGAGCATGAGTTTCATCTTTGGATCCGGAGTAAAGTTGTTGTTATAATCAAACTCCGCAAGAGCCATCTTACCGTAACCGGTTACCAGCGGACAAGAGCTGTATCCGTTGTAAGACTTGTTATCGGCTTCTTTACTGGCCATTAATTTCAAAATATTGTCGATCACTACCGGTACCTGCTTTCTAACAGCAGCACCTGTTTTTGCAGTCGGTAAACCGGCTACATCCCCCAAACTGAAAATATTAGGGAACTTTTTGTGTTGCAGTGAATATTGATCTACATCTACCCAGCCTTCTGCATTAACCAGTTCAGAATTTCTTACGAATTCCGGTGCAGCCTGAGGCGGTGCAAGGTGTAAGAGATCGAAAGGCACCTCGATCAGACCATCGTCAAGGATCTTAGCCCCTAATTTGTTCAGGTGCTCCATTGGTGGCTGAGCTTCTTCCCCTATATACTGGTAATAGATCTTCTGGTTCTTACCATCGATCTTAACGGGAGCCATATAGGTATTGAACGACATTTGGTAACGATCGAGCACCTTTAAAAGCGTCTCGCGAATCTCCGGTACGGCAAATACAGTGGTTCCCGGAGTGATGAAAGCCGCATTGGTCTTGGACTGCAATCCGTTCTTTCTGATGTAGTCTCCCGCCAGGTAAGCGATCTTCTGAGGAGCACCACCACATTTAATGGCACCAGTTGGCTGTGTAAAGATGGCGTTCCCCCCTTTGAAGTTCTTAAGCACTTCCCAAGTGTGTTTAGGGTCGGTGTAATTACTACATACCACCCCTTTACCGAGAGCTTCTCGCAGCCCTTCCATACGATCCAGGTCCATAACCAGTCCCGGAGCTACCACCAGGTAATCGTATTCAATGTCTCCTGATTTCTCGGTTTTTACTTTATTATTGGCCGTATCGAATCCGGTTGCTTTGTCCTTGATCCAGGTCACTCCTTTAGGAATAAGGTCGGCTTCCTGGCGTACGGTCTTTTCGTAGTCAAAGGTTCCGGCTCCAACTAAGGTCCACGCCGGCTGGTAATAGTGTTTATCTGAAGGTTCAATCAAAGCTATCTGGAGGTCTTTTTTCGCTTTTTTAAGCTGGGCCGCGGTCATAATCCCCGCAGTACCACCTCCAATAATTAGTACCTGATATTTCATTTTTGTTATGGTTTATTTGTTATAAATTTAATCATTTTTCGCATGCGATACCATGACAATTGTTAGCTTCAACCTTCAGGGTCAACACCTTACGACCTCACCTTCCCAGTAGCGCAACTTACTACAGATCTGGCCTTTGTAAGGATCCCGTTCTCCTCTTCTACCGAAGGGTATCCCAATTGCTTTAGTATCTGTTTAACCTCAAGGGGAGTGTGGGCGTTTTCGTGTTCAACAACTACAGCTCCGTCATCCAACAACACCTCGATACCATGAACATCTTCTTCCTGGTTAAGCCTGGAAGTAATGGTTTTTGCGCATCCTCCGCATTTTAGGTTCTGAATAATAATTCTGGTTCTCATGCAATTTTATTTTTTCTTTTTTTCTTATTTCCAATTCAATATGCCGCCTCGCAGATCACAGACCTTTTTGAAACCCATTCGGGTGAGAATCCTGCTGGCCGTTTTACTCCGGCTACCACTACGGCAATAGAGATAGACAGGCTTTTCCCGGTCCAGGGTATCACAGTATGACTTAAAATCGCTACTTCGAAAAATATCGACATTTACTGCTCCGTCAAGATGCCCCTGTTCAAACTCTCCATGAGTGCGCACATCCAACAGGACAGGCACTCCTTTCCCCAGGTGTTCTCTAAATGTCTCCGGAGGTAACACCTCAATATTTTCGAGATGTACAGGAAAAAAGGTTTCTCTCAACAGATCTAAGAACATAGTGAAGCTTTACATTTAAAAAAAGGAAGCAGCCGAAAACGAATCCGACTACTTCCCAATCCAACCAATAATGATCAAAACATTAAATAAAAGGCCTTACATTACATCAATAAGTCCCGGCCTTATAACAATTATCTGAAGCTAAATTACGATGAAACCTAAGCACAGGCAGTAACATAGGTTACACTTAGCCGATTATTTACAAGGTTGTCGGACAAACGTAGTCGGTTACCTGAACTCCAACTTCCTTGATCTCATTAATCCCCCCTGAAACATTGATCAGGTTATGCACTCCACGGGCCTTAAGAATAGAACAGGCGATCATACTCCTGTAGCCTCCTTCGCAGTGTAAAAAGAAATTCTGATCTTCGGGAAGTTCCTTCCAGTGGTCGTTCAAAAGGTCTAACGGAATATTTTCGGCATCAACCACCCTTTCGGAAAGGTACTCGCTCTCTTTACGTACATCGATCACAGGGATCGGATTTTCGTCGAGGACCTCCTTAAAATAAGGTGCCGGTACGGTATCTACCGTATCGTATTCCTTGCTGGCCTTCTTCCAGGTTTCGAATCCACCCTTGAGGTATCCCATGGCATTATCAAAACCTACACGCGACAAGCGGGTAACGGCTTCTTCCACACGATCTTCATCAACAACGAGAAGGATCTTCTGATGCACATCGGCAACCAGGGCACCAACCCAGGGAGCGAAATCACCATCGAGTCCGATAAAGATCGACCTCGGAATATGTCCTTTGGTAAAATCATCCTCATGGCGCACATCAAGCACCATAGCTCCGGTCTCATTGACCACACGCTCGAATGCCTCAGCATCGAGGGCTTGCATCCCGCGCTCCAGAACCTGATCGATATCCTCATATCCTTCCTTGTTCATTTTAACATTGAGCGGGAAGTATTTTGGAGGAGGCAACAATCCATCGGTCACTTCCTTCACGAATTCTTCTTTGGTCATATCGGCCCTAAGCGCGTAATTCACTTTCTTTTGGTTCCCCAAAGTGTCTACGGTCTCTTTCATCATATTCTTACCACAGGCAGAACCGGCACCGTGGGCAGGGTATACGATCACCTCATCACCTAAAGGCATGATCTTATTTCTCAAGCTGTCAAATAAGGTCTCCGCCAGCTGTTCCTGGGTCATATCGGCAGCTTTTTGCGCAAGGTCAGGACGACCTACATCCCCAAGAAAGAGGGTGTCTCCCGTAAAAAGGGCGTGGTCTTTTCCTTCAGCATCCCTTAACAGGTAAGTGGTACTCTCCATGGTATGCCCCGGCGTATGCATTACTTTAATGGTTATATCACCCAGAGGGAACTCCTGTCCGTCTTCTGCAATAAGAGCGTCGAAGGACGGATTAGCAAGCGGGCCGAATACTACCGGAGCACCACTTTGTTTGGCAAGGGTAAGGTGACCACTCACAAAGTCTGCGTGAAAGTGGGTTTCGAAAATGTATTTGATAGATGCATTGTCGGCTTTGGCCTTATCAAGGTAAGGCTGCACCTCACGAAGGGGATCAATGATCGCCACTTCTCCTTTACTTTCAATATAATAGGCGCCCTGAGCAAGACATCCCGTATATATTTGTTCGATTCTCATAGTGATATTTTTTTATAGTTGTAAAATTAAAATGAACCATCGCCACCCCCAGTAACAAAGGTTACAAACAAAAAAAGGCCCCGAAAAATCGGAGCCTTAAACAACCTAGAACACCCAGCATTATAAGATTAAAGCAGGGTAGTTGGGCATACGTATTCTGATTTTGGAAGATCAGATTCTTTTATACAATCAAATCCGCAACTTACATCTGCCAGATTTTCCCATCCTCTTTGCTTCAGCATGGAAGCTGCAAGCATACTGCGGTAACCACTACCACAATGCAGGTAGAATTTCTTGTCTTTAGGGAATTCAGCAAGATGCTTATTGATCTCATTCAGTGGTACGTTCTCTGCACCGATAAGATGCTCAGAATCGAACTCACTCTTCTTTCTCACATCAAAAACCAGCAGGTCTTCACTGTAGAGATCCTTAAATTCTTCAATATTAACACGCTCGACCGTATCAACCTCTTTTCCTGCTTTTCGCCAGGTTTCGAAGCCACCTTCCAGGTATCCGAGAACCCCATCGTACCCTACTCTTGAAAGACGGGTGATCGACTCTTCTTCTTTCCCCGGTTCGGTAACCAGCAGGATCTGTTGTTTTACATCAGGGATCATCTCTCCTACCCAGGGAGCAAAGTTCCCGTCAAGGGAGATATTGATACTGTTCGGAATAAAGCCTTTTGCAAAATCCTCATCGTGTCGGGTATCGAGCACCAAGGGCATTGCCGCATTGGCTGTAAGTTCGAACTCCTCGGCGTTCATAGGGGTTTCTGCCCTGTCCATCACATCGTCAAAGCTGTCATACCCTTTGATGTTCATCAATACGTTCTGAGGAAAATACCCCGGAGGTGCGGTGAGTCCGGTAAGCAGTTCCTTGATGAACTCCTCTTTGGTCATATCGGCCCTTAGGGCGTAATTCGTTTTCTTCTGATTGCCCAGGGTATCGGTAGTTTCCTGGCTCATCATCTTACCACAGGCCGATCCGGCACCGTGGTTCGGATAAACGATCAGGTCGTCGCTTAGTGGCATGATCTTATTTCTAAGCGAGTCGAACAAATGACCGGCAAGCTTTTCTTCTGTAAGGTCGGAAACCACGTGTTGTGCCAGGTCAGGACGACCTACATCACCAATAAACAAGGTGTCTCCGGTAATGATACCGTGTTCTTTTCCGTTTTCATCGATCAGGAGGTATGTGGTACTCTCCATGGTATGTCCGGGGGTGTGGATCACTTTTACCTTATATTTCCCAACCTCAAAAGTCTGTCCGTCTTCAGCAATAAGCGCGTCGTACGCTGGTTTCGCATTTGGACCAAAAACAATAGCTGCACCGGTCTTCTTCTGCAGGTCCAGGTGACCACTTACAAAATCGGCATGAAAGTGTGTTTCGAAAACATATTTGATCTTGGCACCGTCTTTTTCGGCACGGTCCAGATATGGCTGTACCTCGCGAAGCGGATCAAAGATCGCCGCCTCTCCATCGCTCACTATATAATAAGCTGCGTGAGCGAGGCATCCTGTATAAATTTGTTCGATTTTCATAATTATCTAATGGTTTAAATTTGTGTAGACAAAACTATAACAGGGGTTTAGGGTTTTCAGTATCAATTGTTACAAAGGTCAACCAACTAAAACAAAAAAAGGCTGATCACCGTCAGCCTTTCTCATAGTTATGTAATAAAAATCCCTAAATTAATTCTTTGATAATGATGTAGATCCCCATGATCAGGACGAACCAACCAAAGCCTTTTTTGAGCTTTTCGCCCGGAATGAACTTATTGAGCCAGATCCCGATAAATATACCAACGATGGAAATCGCGGTGAAGGTTAGCAGGAATTCCCATTGGATCTCCAGGTTCTCCACATCGCCAATAAATCCGATAAGTGATTTGATGGCTATAATGAGTAATGACGTTGCTACAGCCTTCTTCATAGGCAATTTCGCGAGCAACACCAGGGCCGGAATAATGAGGAACCCTCCTCCGGCTCCTACGATACCTGTAAGCACACCTACCACGGCACCTTCAAGGATGATCAACGGATAATTATAGGATACCTCCTCCGGTTCACCATTACCTTTATCTTTTCTTCCTCTGATCATCGATACAGAGGCCAAAAGCATAATAATGGCGAAGAATATCATGATCGCTACATCTTTCGTGAGCGTAAAGGTTCCCACAGTAAACAGCTCTTCGGGAATAGCCGGAACAAGGAACTTACGAGTACTGTATACCGCTATAAATGCGGGAACAGCAAAAACGAGTGCTGTACGGAAATCGACCAGATTTTTACGGATATTCTTTACCGCTCCTACCAAGGATGTAGACCCCACAATAAACAGAGAATAAGCAGTAGCTACCACAGGTTCAATAGCGAGAAGATAAACCAGTACGGGAACGGTTAGGATAGAACCTCCTCCACCAATAAGTCCGAGGACCAAACCAATAAGTAATGCTCCGATATACCCCAGGATCTGATAAAAAATTTCCATAAGCGCAATTTCTTTTTTGGCAAAGATAGCTGGCGCTAATACAGGCTACAGTAACATATGTTACAATAAGAGGCTTCCTACAGGTCGATGATCTTAATATAGTTTCTGTGAAGCTTTATCTTACCTTCATTTTCCAGGGCTTTCAATAATCTGGAGATCACCACTCTGGAGGTATGCAGGTCGTATGCTATTTGCTGATGCGTAGTTTCGATACAGTCGTCTTGTATGATCTTCGCCTTATCGCGTAAATACTTCATCAGGCGCTCGTCCATTTTAAGAAAGGCGATCGTATCTATGGTTTCGAGCATTTCATTGAGGCGTAATTGATAGCTGTTCAGTACAAAACTTCTCCAGGTATGAAAATTAGCCATCCACTCTTCCATTTTCTGAACAGGGATCATGATCATTCGCGTGTCTTTTTCTGCGACGGCTCTCACCTCACTTTTATGATGCCCCATACAACAGGTCATGGTCATGGCACAGGTATCACCCCTCTCGAGAAAATACAGCAGGAGTTCATCTCCCTCAGAATCTTCGCGCATGATCTTGATCGCACCGGAAATAAGCAGGGGCATAGATTTTACATAATCACCGATCTCGATGAGTTTGCTTCCTGCAGGAACTTCCTTATAGGTACCTACCTGATTGATCTCGTTAATAAGTCCGTCCTCAAAAAGGTGGCCATAATTGCGTTGCAGTTCGTTTAGCATGGGGTGAAAATTGGATTCGTTTCTAAATTCAAATGTAAGCACTTCTGTCGAAAGTTCCATCCCCACCTTACAAGGTGATATGATCACAACAAACCTCTCCTCTATTTTCGGATCACCAAACGATTGTTAAACAACACCTTACTGCTGTTTTCCACACTAAGGATATAAATACCTTGTTGAATATCGTCTACCGGAATAGTGTAGCGACTATCTTCATAGATATCGGCCCCATTAAAGTGCTTGATCAGTGCACCCTTTAGATCATGGAGATATATCTGAGTTCGATCTTCTGTTTTTGGAGCAACAATCCCTGTAAGGTACACCCTTGAATCGGCAGGGTTGGGATACATGACAATAGCACCTCCTGCAACACCCGGTGATTCAGGTGCCAGCTTAACCTGCGTATCAACAACACTGAATCCTACCGTAAGCGATTGTCCTGCGGTACCTGAACCACCTGAACCACTATAAGGGGTAGCCGTAATGGTATAATTGCCGGCTGTGAGAATTCCCGACTTATAATTACCTCCGGAATCTCCAAAAAGGGCATAGGGTGCAACGCTCTCTTTTCGAGAATTACTAACCGGGCCGCTTAAGGCCAGGATAACACTTCCTACCTGGGTAGGATTGGTATTGGCCCGTATGTTTAGTCCTACATTCCCTATAGCGCTGAGATCTACCTGTATGCCATTTGTAAGCTCGAACAGATCACTATTATCGTCGGCATTGATCAAGGTAAAACTAACTACAGCATCACCTTGCGCAACAGGATCGGTAGCTGAAATTGTAACTTGGTCGGTATCCTGAAGCCCTTGTTCATCGGTCACGGTAAGGGTCGCTGTAAAAGTACCAGCCGTCTGATAGGTATGTGTTGGATTGGCCAATACCGATGTATTTCCATCTCCAAAATCCCAGGCATAGCTTACGATAGGCGTATCACCGGCAATAGAACCACTACCTGAAAAGACTATTGCAAGGGGCACTTCCCCAGAAGCTACATCTGATGTTGCAAATGCTGTTGGCCCTACAACAGACGGATCGGTTACGATCACCGTCACCTGATCGGTATCCTGGAGTCCTTGCTCATCGGTGACCGTAAGTGTCGCCGTATACGTGCCCGCAACCTGATACGTATGCACCGGATCGGCCAGAGAGGAGGAATTCCCATCTCCAAAATCCCAGGCATAGGTTACGATCGGTGTATCCCCGGCAACAGAAGCACTACCTGAAAACGCAACATTCAACGGAACATCACCGGAAGTAACGTCAGAGGTGGCCGCAGCAACGGGGCCCTGGGCCACAGGAGCCTGTTCAATGCTAAAGTTAACGGTAAGCGGAACACCGGGTGTTCCTCCGCCTCCGCCACTACTGTAAGGCGTTGCGGTAAGGGTATAATTACCTTCGGTAAGCGTTGCTGCTCTGTAATTACCACCGGAATCACCAAACAAGGCATAAGGAGCTACCGATTCTTTCCTAAAGGCATTCACAGTACCGCTTAGATCCAATACCACACTTCCAACAACCGGAGGCGAAGTATTTGCCCTGATATTCACCCCGATCCCTTGTACCAGGGTAGCATCGATCACCTGTCCGTCAGTGATCTCTGTAATATCAGTATCGGTATCGGCATTGACCAGGGTAAAGCTCACCACCGCATCGCCCTCCTGTATAGGATCCAGAATGGTGATATTGATCTCATCGGTAGCCTGCAGTCCCTGTTCATCGGTCACGGTTAAAACTGCCACATATTCCCCGGGTGCCTGATAGGTATGAACAGGATCGGCTACAGTGGCGGTATTGCCATCGCCGAAGTCCCAATTATACGATACTATAGGATCTGTACCGGCCTGAGAACTGCTTCCTGTGAAATTTACCGTTAAGGGAGCCTCGCCGGAGGTCACATCAGACTGCGCAACAGCCACCAATGCCGATGGTACCCCCACGATCAAGTTTACCGTTAATGAGGTTGTATTGTTATAAGTAACCACCAAAGGCACACTAATATCCTCACTGCTTCCTACGTGCTGCACGGTAATTCCCCAGGTGCTGTTCGCATTGATAAGCCTGTTGGAATCCGGAACCGATTGTAGCTGGAACTCGGCTGCTTGTGGCCCTTGTATCGCAACAGAATTAACCCACACTCCTATATTTCCGTTCACTGCATTGAGGTCGATGATCTGGGAACCTCCTACCTCGAACACCACCTCAGAAGCTGCCTGCAATTCACTATCATTACTTGGATTACCCTGAGGTGTATTGGAATACAGATATTCCATATTCTTTTGCGATCCGCCACCTTTATTCGGAGATCCGGCGGTAATGTAGAGTGCATTTCCCGATGCAATAGCCTGGGTACCGTGTCGCGCGAAGTTCATTGCCGGACCTGTTCTCCAGGTCTCTGCCACCGGATCAAAGACCTCAGTCACATCATATGCTGTGGTCAAGGCATCAACCTCACCTCCCATGACGTGTATTTCCCCATTCAGGTTCACAGCCGAAAGACCCGCTCTGGGGGTTGGAATATTCTTGTCGGAGGGCAACGTGGACCATGTTTGGGAGGCAAAATCATAGACATCGACCTCAGGGACCGTGGGCGCGAAAGTACCACCATCGCCACCACTTAAACGACCTCCTATAGCGTAGAGTTTACCATTAACCACAACCGCATGAAAATGGTCTCTTGCTCTTGGGGCATCTGCAAGTGCCGTCCATGTTCCTGTAGCAGGGTCGAATTCATCCAGGAAGGGCACATAACCACCACTATGTCCCTGGGTATTCCCACCGAGGAGATAGAATTTATTGTTATACACTACGACGCCTCCACTACCACGCTGCCTGTTCGCCGGGATGGGAGGCCCCTGATACCAGTCTCCGGAAACCGGGTTAAAGATCCATACGTACTCCAGAGAAACCTCAGAAGGGAAATTATTGGTCTTGAATCCGCCAATAACCCATACCAGTCCCTGGTACGCTACCGCCTGAACGTGATTAAAATCAAGGGGGGCCTGAGTGGCCAACGTTGTCCAGGTATCGGAACTGTAATCATAGACATTGATCACCTGCGGACTCTGTCTTCCTCCAAATAGATAGAATTTATCCCCAGCCTGCACAAAACTACATTCGCTTCGCGCCAAATAATTCTCACTTTCTCCTTCCAACGACCATTGCTCGCTTTGGGCAGAAATGTTCCAGGTAAAGATCTCTTCTGCCGGATCGATCCCGGACTGACTCACTGTTACCGTAACATTATAAACTCCGTCTGAGGCAGGACCTCCGGTTGCTGCTCCGGATGCGATTACCCCCGAGATCAAACCATTTGTGGGCTCTATCTGTATTCCTTCAGGAGCTCCGGAAAGGGCATAGGTATAATTTTGCTGAGGATCACCTCCGGAAGCCGAGACACTGATCTCTACACTTTCTCCTTCAGCACTATTCTGATCGGGTATATTCTGAAGGGCTAAGGGTGTAATTCCTGTTCCGTCGATCCCGATGATCTCGATACCGGAAATTTTGGGCTGATCCACCCCTCCATCGGCAGTCAAACTGGAGAAATAAATATTCAAAACACCGTCTGTAACCTCCTTGGTAAACGATTTGGTGACCACGGTCTCTGCCCCAACCTCTGCAAAGATATCATAGTTATCCAAGACAAGGTCACCTTCAAGACTTACATCAAAAATCCGATTCCCCACTCCACCAGCACCACCACCGGTTGCACCCCAAAAGATCTCAGCGAAATACAGTACGACCTGATAGTTCCCATTGATCACGGGTATTTGATATTCAAAAACACCTGTGGGTGAGGTGCGCTCAGTTTGAAAAAGCGGCCCGAGAGATATAGAAGTATTGGAATAACTCTGTCCTCCGTTAAAATAATCATCAGTCAGAAAAGATTTACCATTATACGAGGTGGTAGTACCACCAGCATTGACCCTTAATTCAAAGCCCTGATTGCTATCGGGGGCTGTGGCCTGGATCTGAAGCGTTGCCGTATCACTGGCCCCTCTGGTATCGGTAACCGTTAGACTTACGGTATAATTACCGGCCTCGTTAAAGGTATGTGTCGGATTTGGTTCTGCAGATTGGGTGCCATCTCCGAAATCCCAGGCATAGGTTGCAATGCCGTCATCATCCTGAGAATCGGACCCGGTAAAATTGACGGTCAACGGGGAGAAGCCTGACGTCACCGAACTACCTATGATCGCTTTGGGGATCTGGTTTCCGGAACCCAGGATCTCTATTGCCGATAATTTGGGTTGATCGATACCTCCCGCAGCAGACGACGCATCAAAGAACAGGTCAATACTACCATCTGATATGGTAACAATGAACGATTTGGTCAATATAGTTTCGGCCCCTGCCTCCGCGAAAATATCGAAGTTGTCGAGCACCAGGTCGCCTTCTAACGTTACATCAAAGATCCTGCTGCCAACCCCACCGGTTCCACCACCTGTGGCGCCCCAATAGATCTCAGCAAAGTAAAGGATCACTGTATAATTACCATCTGTCACAGGGATGTTATAGCTAAACTGTGGCGGATTCGCCGTTCTCTCGGTTTGAAATACTGCAGGCACCTGAGCCTGTGTATTGGTATAGAGTTTACCTCCGGTAAAGAACTGATCTGCAGAAAAATCCTTACCCTCATAGAACTCCTGGCCTCCCCCTGCATTGATCTGCACTACGGTGGTAACCAGGTTCTCTACCAACTCTCCGGCCAGGGAAATAGCAATAGGTGAATTAACCCCATCGTGAACGATCTCCAAAGAAGCATCGAGCACCCTGGGCTGAACATCAGGAGCCAGATTCACAGGTATCAGAACGGTTTCACCGGGGCTAATTTCAAGTGGCAGGGACAGACTACTGCTAAATAGTGATGCGTCTGCTCCTGAAAAATTCAGAGCACTCACAACGATCCCGGGATCTGTAGCCCCACCGAGATTAGACAGTTCTACTGTTTTCTCGGCCGAGGAACCGCTCACCAAGACATCGCCAAAATCAACCAGTAACGGATCGGCCTTCAAGGTTCCCGGCTGATCCTGATTGATGATCAGGTTATCCCATGTTGCTGTATATGCAGTACCGGTACCTGCTGTACTGATGATACCTACTGCCAGTCCCTGATTATCTGCAGGGTCCAGGAAAGAAGACGGTAGTGCAACGGTTACTCCGAACGGCACAATGGTGATCCCGCTGTCTAAAGAATAAAATGCAGTTGCTGTTTCCTGAGCAGGATCGATACTTATATATAAGGTTACCCCATTGGCATCAATAATTCCCGGCACATCGATCTTTTCATCAAGGGTCACCACATCGTTAACCTCGAGTACCAGATCTAATCCGGCAACGCCATCACCCGTAGATACACCTTCTGATAAGGCGAATTTTAAGTAATTATTCTGCACCCCGGTTCCTATATATATTCCATAGCTCTGACCACCCGTTGGCTGAGTCCCGTTAAATGGAGTTTCCACCACCGATTGTACGGTGAGTGGTGGAGTATTGGTATCTACGTTTACGCCCAGCTGAAACGCGTTTAACTGCGAATTACTACCTGCCCGTGCGTCTCCGGCATCTACAAAGTCTATCGAAGCCTTTCCCGCAGCACCACCAAAGGAGAGGTTCTCTTCATCATATTGATCGAGATAGTTGGTTGCCCCTGCAGGATCGAGCATTAAGCCCGTAAATCCTAATCCAAAGAATCCGGTTCCCGGATCGTTATTAAAGAGGTCGTAGCTCAACGGAATAGCCGTAGCCAGTCCGTTATCCGGATCAATGGCAAAAGGATCCTGAAGATCGGGAATACCGTCGTTATCATCGTCCGGATCATTAAGATCTGAGATCTTATCGTTGTCATTATCGTTAGGCTGACTTCCGGCAGAGCAAGGATCTGTTCCACTGTCTACCTCATCCTGGTTGGTAAATTGATCGCCATCATAATCGGCAAGGGGGTCGTAATCAGGATCATCCGGAAGTATACAGGTTATAAAATCTGCAGGCTCGAAGATCGTCAGGTTATCTGCTCCATAGGTTACCGCCCAAATGGTTCCAGGAAAAGGATCATTGTCTCCTTGTGCGATCACATCGAGTGGAATACTCCCGAAGCCACTTAAAAAAGCATTGTTTTTAGCTACCAGAGAAGTACCCGAAGCGTCCAGTACGTAGCGATTAATATTTCCACTATAGGAGGCGGTTAACAGATTTCCCTTCAGTGCACCATTAAAGTTAGTAGCCGTATATTCACAGATGCCATTGGTAGAAGACCCAACAATATCAAAAATATTTAGGTTTGGATTGTTCAGCTCGTCGGTAATATAGTCCCCTTCTCTGGGATCGTCGGGAAAATTAGCTAGGGTGAAAGTCGTATTAAAATATCCGCTTACTCCTGTGAGCAGTTCGCTCAGGGAATAGGTACCCTGATTCACCCAGGAACCATCGACGTCTTTATACTTAATAATTCCCGCTTTTACCGGAAATGCCCTTACTGGGGTTGGATGTCCTGCATAATAGGTGCCGTTGGCATCATTGATCGTTCCTATATAGTGCAACTGATCACCGTGGGTCACCCCATTGGTCACATTAAATTCATTGGTCACATAATCTCCGGCTCCGGGATTGTAATCTGTATTACTGTTATCCCCTTTGAGATTACCGGCGCTGTCGTAGATCGGAGGGGGACCACCCCATGTAGAGTTCGGACCGTTATCGCTAGTGTATATTTTCCCATTTTCCGAGATCACCACATCATAGGCATTACGATAACCCGGTGAGAATACCTGAACCGGCCCTCCGGGCTCTGCAAACGCCTGGTTGAGTCCATTATTCCCTCCCCAGGGATCGCCAACGTCTATGGTGGCATTGTACATTGGATGCCCAGAGCCATAAGGAAAAGCCGCATCAGCATTGGTAATATCAGGCCGTTCCGGATCGTTTAACGTAGGGAGATCATAAACATAGGGAGTGCCTCCTGTTCTAGGGTCGGCAAAAGGCCCTCCATTCGCAGCTTCGATTTCTTCGAGCTGTGTGAGATTCACAATGAGCAAAGCAGCCGATAAAAAGGTTTCGGTAGCCCCTGCAAAATTGTTGGAAGGTGCTCCCATATTCGTATTACCCCCACTCTGAATGAGTAAAAACGTTTCTCCATTCCTGGTAAACATATCCAATCCGTTAGTGGAGTGATTCTCTTCACTTCTGGGAAGCCCTCTCACCAGGTCGACCTTTTCCCATTGCTGCCCGTTCCAGGTAAGCCGTGAAAGCACCCCGGAATTGGTATCCAGATTAAAGTCTCCTCTGCTGGGGCCACCACCTATACGATAATCGGAAGATGTAACATATAATATCGGATTTTCAGCCGTTCCGGAAGTCAGGATCCCGGTGATCTGACGTTGCGCAGTATTAAAGATGGTCCCGTCATCATTGTGATTAGGGGTCAGATTTTTGATCACATTGATCACATTCTGATTGACCACTGTGTAGGTCCCATTCCCGGAAGGAGCCTCATCCCTTTCGATGAACATTTCCCAGATGGTTCCGTTCTGTTGGGTAACATACAGTGCCCCATTAGGTCCGAAGTCCAGTGAAGTCGGATTATTTAAAGTTTCGCCCAACAATCCAGTCTGACCAAAACTTACGGTTTGAGCCTGAATGGAAACTGTGAAGATACTTAGTACAACTATTAGAAATAAAGATCGGTAAGATTCCCCTCTGCCTCTTGAACTTGTTAATCTGTTCTTACCTTTGCGTAAAATTCTCATCATAATGCCTTCTTTTCAAAAATTAAACTCACAGTAAAGATCCCGGGGCTAATGGCTCAGGAAAAGGTGGTAACAAGTTGACAATAAATCTTTTGGCATTACAGTTTATATCGATAACTCCATTGATTTTTCGATATAATACCGGATAGAACGGGCAAAAAAACAACACCCGCAAAACACTGTAAAACAATACGTTACGTGGATTTTACTTTTTCTTACACCCTATACAGCTCTCAGGCTACACACAAAAAAAAGACCTCCCGAAAAGGAGGTCTTTTTTAATCATTTTTTCTGAACGATCAGGTAAGTTTATCCAGTAATTCTTGCTGCTTTAATGTATCCTGTTCACCGTTACTCATATTTTTAAGCGTATAGGTAGCATCATTCATTTCCTGGGTACCCGCCAATACCACATAAGGAATGTTTCGCTTATTGGCATAATTCATTTGCTTTTTCATCTTGGCGGCATCCGGATACAACTCTGCATTGATACCCTTATTGCGAAGTTGCTGCAACAGCTCCATTCCGTAAAACGCTTCGGCCTCTCCAAAATTCAGGATCAGCACACGGGTATTCTCGGTCACCGATTCCGGAAAGAGTCCAAGCTCTTCAAGTACCAGGTAGATACGGTCAAGACCAAAAGAGATCCCTACACCACTCACCCCTTTGAGTCCGAAGATCCCGGTAAGGTCATCATAACGACCTCCACCACCTATAGACCCCATGGCCACTCCTTCGGGAGCCCCAACTTCAAAAATAGCACCGGTGTAATAATTAAGCCCTCTGGCAAGGGTTACATCAACCTCGAGGTTGGCTGCAAGAACCCCTAACGCAGAAACATTAGAAAAGATGAAGCGAAGTTCCTCTACCCCTTTCATTCCTTCCTCAGAAGTTTTCAACATCGCCTCCAGCTGATCCAAACGCTCCTCATTACTACCTTCAAAGGCAAAAAGCGGCTGGATGCGTTCAATAGCTTGTTCGCTAAGGCCTTTTTCCAACATCTCCTTTTTAACCCCCTCTTCCCCGATCTTATCGAGTTTATCAAGGGCTACGGTAAAATCGATGAGCTTGTCTGCTGCTCCAATGATCTCTGCCAGTCCGGCGAGCACCTTGCGGTTATTGATCTTAATGGTTACCCCTTTTAGCCCTAGCTCATGGAATACGGCATCATAGAGCTTTACGAACTCCACTTCCTGCCACAGGGAGTTAGACCCCACCACATCGGCATCGCACTGATAAAACTCTCTGAATCGTCCTTTTTGCGGACGGTCGGCGCGCCATACCGGCTGGATCTGATACCTCTTAAAAGGCAGGTCGATCTCATTCTGATGCATGACCACATAACGGGCAAAGGGCACGGTAAGGTCATAGCGAAGTGCTTTTTCAGATATATCTGACGCCATGGCATTGCTATCGCGGTTTTCCAGATGATCGGGTTTGGCTTTCCTCAAAAAATCACCCGAATTCAGGATACGGAAGATCAGACGGTCGCCCTCATCGCCATACTTCCCCAAAAGCGTATCAGAGTTCTCAAAGCTGGGGGTTTCGATAGGCTGAAACCCATAACGCTGGAATTGCGTTTTGATGATCCCGGTAATATAGTTTCTCTTGGTGACCTCTTCCGGAGTAAAATCTCTGGTTCCCTTAGGAATGCCCGGTTTTTTTGCCATGGTGTTGGTGTTGTATTAGTATTATAAGATCGAAAGATGTACTGCTTACGGCAGCATATCGTTAAACCAGTTAAAAAGTTCTCCCTTGGTGATCACGCCTCCCTTTTCGATTAGCTCGAACTTATCCTTGTTCGGGTCATTACCATAAGCTTTAGCGGCGGTCATCACCTCTACGAAATCGCTCATCAGATTCTTTTTGAACCAGGTAAACCCTTCTGTGGTGGTCAGGTCGATATCGGGATTCATCACCTTTATCGCAATAAGCCTGATCTCCTTTTCTTCTACAGCGAATAGGTGCATTTGTTGCTCCCCGATATTTTCAATGTACTTCACCTTGTTTAGTACGCCTTCCCATACCAGGTCGCTAAACACATCGAGCTCTTCCTCGGCCACCTCAGGCTTGTTCTTCTTGATATCTGCCCACTCCTGCGCCGTGATCGACTGGGTCGCTAAAAAATTAATGAACTCCTTATGGAGCTCTTCAAACTGTTCTTTTGTAAGCCTTCTGTATTTCATAGGTGTGCAAAAATAAGAAAGGCCATGCATAATGCATAGCCTTCCTTTATGAAATAAATAATCTCTTAGTTGAAGATGTATCTCAGACCGAATTGCGCCTGCCATCTTGAGATCACATCAGATAGCGGACTAAAGGTATTGGTCAATGATGGGTTGAAGTCGTACGTTGGTACGTTATTATCATCAACACTTACAGATACCGGCTGAATATTGTTCGGCACCTGTACCACACCCCAGTTAGAGTTCAACATGTTCCCGAAGTTCAGGATATCGATACTGAACTGGATGGTATTGGTCTTGTTTCCTGCAACTTTGAAGTTGTAGTCCTGAAGGATCTTCACATCCCAACGGCTTCTCCATGGAGCCAGGGCAGCGTAACGATCGGCGATCTGACCGCGGTTCTCGCTCAGGTAATCATCCTGTGCGATGTAGTTCTCAAATGCCTGACGCCCTTCTTCTGTAGCAAAGTTCATGCTTTGAAGCTCGGCAGCAGTAGGAATGTAGAGCAGATCGTTAAAGTTCGATCCGTCATTATTGATATCTCCGGCATAGGTGTAGTTAAATCTACCACCCTGAGCATACTCAGCAAATGCAGAGATGGTGGTCGCCCAACGTCCCTGACCATACTGGAATTGCTTAGATATCACCCCTACAAAACGGTGCGTATCACCGTACTTAGAGAATCCGAGCACATCGGTGTTCGCATTACCGGCAACAGGGTTACCAACAAAAGCATCCCCGGTGATCTCAGCCTCGATAGAGTTCACATCCTTAGCGTTCAGGTAGCTATAGGCAAGGCTGGCGAACATTCCGTTATCAAACGTCTTCTGAGCTTTGAAAGCAGCATTCCAGATACGCCCTTTATCAGAGTTGGTGAAAACGAAGGCAGAGGTAGGTCCTCCGAAGATCTGTGACTTATCGGTATTCTCATAAACCGGACGACCATCTACCCCCTGAAGTGTTCCTGAAGGGGTGTTAAGTCCCCAGTTCTGTACGTGAGCCGCGTTAAGGTCTTTAGTATACGAAAGGTCTGCAGTAAGTACCAATCCGTTCTCAAAACGGTAATCGGCACCAAGGCTGTTTCTCCACACCTGTGGCCACTGGAAGTCAGGATCTACTACCTGGTAGAAGAAGAAATCAACTCCCTGAACCTGGTTTCCTAACCATACGAACGGGAATCTTCCGGTAAATACTCCAGATCCTCCACGTACTTTAAAGGTGTTGTCTCCTTTAACATCCCAGTTAAATCCTAAACGAGGCGAAATAAGGAAATCGTTGTTTGGCAATTGCGTAGAGTCAAAATTCACCTCTTCTCCTGTTTCAGGATCGAAGTAAACGATATCCGGCTGATAAGTTCCGGTACCGGCACCACCTTTACGGTCGATGTTCTCACGGATCTTGTCTGCAGTATCAAAGTACAACGGCTTATCGAAACGGATACCTGCAGTAACCTTAAAGTCGGTTGAAAGGTTCCACTCATCCTGAAGATAGAACGCAAACTGACCTACATTGGTCTCTGCAAGTGCCCATGAATCATTGGCGTTATTCGCCTGATTGGTAGCGATAGCCTGGTCGAATTGCGCCTGGATATCTCCATTTGCCACCTGAGTAAGGAAAGATTCAACAGAATCGGCAGTTGGGAAGAAGGTTCCTGCAGCTCCGTAAGCTCCAAGGTTGAAGGAGTTGTCAAATTCGAATTTCTCGAAAGAAACCCCGGCAGTAAGCGTATGCTCTCCAAGGAAAAGGTTAAAGTTATCGGTAACCTGGAATACCTTCTGGTCGAGGGTATTGTTTACAGAGAAAGGCTCGTGTCCTGCGATGATGTAGTTACTTCCATCTTCCTGGATAGTAATACTCGGTGCAGGCGTAGAAAGCGGATTTCTGAAATCGTCAAAGTGGGTATATCCCATTTGAAGTTTGTTCACTGCTACGTCAGAAAGCGTAGAGTTAAGCTCCACCTGTACAGACTGGATGTTGTTGTTGATCTCGTATCCGGCGTTCTCGAACTGCAGGGTGTTGGTGTTAGGACCACGGAACCCAAGAGCAGTAGGGTGAGCAGGCTTCTCTTTAGAAGCGTTCAGGAAGTTATAGATAACAGCAAGTCTGTTCTTATCGTTGATGTTCCAGTCGATCTTGAAGATACCCTTAGTAGACTCAGCCCCATAGGTAAATCCTTCATAAGCTCCCGGATTGTAGAAAATATCGTTTCCGTTGGCATCCTGTCCGATCACGATGGTAGAAAGTGCGTCCTGAACGGCAATAAGATCGGCTTCAGTAACACGTGATTCGTTGATCGCTCCACTACCTGTGTTCGGTACGAAACCGGCAGTACCGATATCGGTTCTTACGTCGCGCTCAAAGTTGGCGAAGAAGAATACTTTATTCTTAACGATAGGTCCTCCAAGGCTGAAACCGTATTGGTTTTGCTCCAGTTTAGGCTTAACCACCTTGTCACCTTTGATCTTACCACCAGTAAGGTCTTCATTTCTGAAGAATCCGTAAGCAGTTCCGTAGATCTCATTGGTACCACTCTTGGTAACAGCGTTTACAGAAGCTCCTGTAAATCCGGAAAGGGTTACATCATAAGGAGCAACAGAAACCTGGATCTGCTCGATCGCGTCGATAGAGATCGGCTGAGAATCTGTTTGTCCACCCGGAGTTGCAGCATCAAGTCCGAAAGGGTTGTTGAAGATCGCTCCATCAAGAGAGAAGTTGTTGTACTGGTCGTTACGACCACCAAAAGAGTTTCCACTCGCAGTAGGCTCCAAACGGGTGAAGTCTTGTGCAGAACGTGAAATGGTAGGTAAACGGGTAAGCTCTTTTCTTCCCACACTGGTTTCTGCACCGGTACGGTCAGATCCGAACGTTCCTGAACGGTCTGCGCTTACCACTACCTCATCGAGTTGCTGGCTGTCTTCAGACATCACCACGTCGATGTTGGTCGTTTTACCCAGTTCAAGATACACATCGGTGATCTCCTGAGACTGGAATCCGATGTAAGAGAAGGTCAGGGTATAAGGCCCACCTACACGAAGGTTGAGCAGGTTTACCCTTCCGTCAAAATTGGTGGCACCCCCGTAACGAGTTCCGGTTGGGGTGTGAACCGCCACAACACTGGCTCCCGGAAGGGGCTCGTTTTGTGAATCGGTCACCAATCCTTTAATGTTTGCCGTGGTTACCTGTGAGAAACCGGCGGCACTTACTCCCAGCATAACCAGGAAAAGTAGTAGTCGTTTCATTGTAAATGAATTAGTTGAGTATGTATGATTTGACGGCGCGAAAGTATAAAAAAAAGGCTACCCCAAAAGGGTAGCCTTACTTTTTTTTTAAGAAAACGTTAACGTAGGCTTAGGCGTTAAGCTCAGCCAAAACTTCGAATGGGAAGTCTACGATAACTTCTCTGTGAAGACGGATCACAGCATTGTATTTTCCGGCAACTTTAACGTTACCTCCAAAGATGCTGATGAACTTCTTATCGATTTCCATATCTGCTTCTTTCTTGATCGCTTCAGCAAGATCGGCGTTGGTCACAGAACCAAAAAGTTTGTTTCCGCCACCGGCTTTAGCAGTGATCTTCACGTCAAGTTCTTTAAGCTGATCTGCAAGCTTCTGAGCGTCTTCAACGATCTTCTTCTCTTTGAATGCTCTTTGCTTCAGGTTCTCTGCAAGCACTTTCTTTGCAGATGGCGTAGCCAGTTCAGCAAAACCCTGAGGAATAAGATAGTTTCTTCCGTAACCATTCTTAACAGTTACCACATCGTCTTTGAACCCTAGGTTCTCTATGTCTTTCTTTAATATTAGCTCCATGGTTTGCTGTTTTTTATTTTAATAAATCTCCTACATAAGGCATTAACGCCAGGTGACGTGAACGCTTGATCGCGGTTGAAACTTTTCTTTGGTACTTCAGGGAAGTTCCTGTAAGTCTTCTAGGAAGGATCTTACCTTGCTCGTTTACGAACTTCATCAGGTAATCAGGATCTTTATAATCGATATATTTGATCCCGGCCTTTTTGAATCGGCAGTACTTCTTAGTCTTCGTGGTTTCTATGTTAAGCGGGGTCAGATATCTGATCTCTCCGTCTTTTTTTCCTTTAGCTTGTTGCTCTATAGATGACATAATGTTAAGCTTTTTCTTTTAGTTTTTTTCTTCTTTTTTCTGCCCACTCGATCGCGTGTTTGTCAAGTTTAACGGTCAGGTAACGCATGATACGCTCGTCACGTCTAAACTCAAGCTCGAAAGGCTCGATAGCCTCTCCGGCCACCTTGAATTCAAAAAGATGGTAAAAACCACTTTTCTTGTTTTGGATAGGGTAAGCAAGCTTTTTCAGCCCCCAATCTTCTTTAGCTACAAATTCTGCCCCCTTAGAGATTAAGAAATCCTCAAACTTCTTAACTGTTTCCTTTACCTGAGTCTCAGATAAAACGGGATTTAGAATGAAAACAGTTTCGTAATGATTCATTGTTTTACGTATTAAAATTTATTTTTTAAGGCTGCAAAAGTAAGACTAATTATTTTAATTACAAACACTTCCCCCTTCCTTATTCCCTTTTTTGAACGCAGATCCTTGATAGTTAAACAAAAAGAGGGATTTATTCACTTTTTTTTGCCTTGCTATCTATTTTTCATTACTATTGTAGTGTTCATAAACCCAACCACTTACCTGAGAAAAGATGAGAATGAATTGTATTATTGTCGACGACTCAAGTATCCAAAGAATGTCTGTGGCCCGGTTGATCAGAAACCACCCTATGCTGAACCTTGTTGCTGAGTACAGCAATGCCATTGAGGCCAAGAACGGCCTTAAAAATCACAAGGTAGAGCTGATATTCCTGGATATCGAGATGCCCGTAGTAAGCGGGTTTGATCTTCTCGAGTCATTAAGTGACCCACCGCAGGTAGTTTTAATTACCGGCAGTAAAGACCATGCCTTAAGAGCTTTTGACTATGATGTAACCGACTATCTTCACAAGCCGATCACCCAGGAACGGTTTGATGCCGCTGTAAAACGCGCCCAGGAGAAACACAAACTCAAAGTTGCCTCCAAAGAAGATGACGAACACATTTTTGTTAAGAGCAATCTCAAGAAGCGCAAGGTATTCCTGAACGAGATCAATTGGGTAGAAGCCCTTGGTGACTACATTAAACTGGTTACCGATGAGGCCAATATCGTGATCCTATCTACTATGAAATCTTTTGAAAAGGAACTTCCCGCAGAACGATTCTTACGTATACACAAATCGTATATCGTGAATTTGGACAAGGTGGAAAAATTCAACTCCAAGAGCGTAGAAGTTAACGGAAAGAAGATTCCATTAAGTCGAAATAAAAAACAAGAACTGGCAGATGCCTTAAGTAGTTAAAAACGTATGCGTCTATAATTACACTTTAATAATTATCTACGTTAAACGTAAGTTTGACACTACGGAAATTGGCAACGGCTTCATAGCTGTTGCCAATTTTTTTTAGGCGTTCTTTGACCTTACCCAAATGAAGCCCTTGTGGGATCTTCACAATAAGATGCTTGTGGTACTGATTGCGAATGCGGGCTACAGGTGGGAATTCAGGCCCCAAAACCTGTACTCCGGTTTCAATAAAATTATTACGCAATACCCTGGAAAACCAGTCGGCAGCTTCATTAACCTTATTATAGTCACGACCGCGGAAGGTCACCTTGACCAAACGGTAAAATGGCGGATATTTAAAAAGTTTTCTTTCATTGAGCTGCTCTCCGGCCATATCCTCATAGCGATTCATGGAAGCCTGCTGCATGATCTGGTGGAGGGGATCGTAGGTTTGAATGATCACTTTGCCACGGTCCTTACTTCTTCCTGCCCTTCCCGAAACCTGTTGCAACACCTGGTAGGTACGTTCATGTGCGCGAAAATCAGGAAAGTTCAATAACGTATCGGCAAGCATCACTCCTACCAATCCGACACCCGCAAAGTCGAGTCCTTTAGTAACCATCTGGGTGCCTACCAATATATCGATCTCTTTTTGCTCGAATTTGTTAATGATCTTTTCATACCCGTGCTTTCCCCGTGTCGTATCAGAATCCATTCGCCCGATATGCTTATCGGGAAAGAGCGCTCTTAGCTCCCCTTCGATCTGCTCCGTTCCAAATCCTTTGGTATCGGTCTCATGACTTCCACAGGCCAGACAGCGTTCCTGCATGGCCATATGATACCCACAATAATGGCATCGCAATTGGTTCTTGTGCCGGTGAAATGTAAGACTCACATCACAGTTCGGACATTGAGGGGAATGACCGCAGGTCTGACACTCGAGCACCGGTGCAAATCCGCGACGATTCTGAAAAAGGATCACCTGCTTGCGTTCTTCCAGGGCTTCTTCGATCTCCTCGATCAGGCGATCAGAGAAATGCCCCTGCATTCTTTTCTTTTTATACTTATCACGCAGGTCGACCAATTCGATATCGGGCATTAACACATCGCCATGACGACGCGTAAGCGACACCAACCCATACTTATCTGTTTTGGCATTGTACCAGGTCTCTAAAGCAGGAGTAGCCGACCCCAGCAATACCTTAGCCTTGTGCTGCATTCCCAGCACAATGGCCGCATCCCGGGCGTGATAGCGTGGCGCGGGATCGAATTGTTTGAATGAAGGTTCGTGTTCTTCATCAACGATCACCAGCCCCAATTTCGAAAAAGGCAACAACATGGCCGACCGCGCCCCAAGCACCACCTGCGACTTTTCGCCGGCCTCCAGCACCTGGTTCCACACCTCTACCCGCTCGTGTATGTTGTAACGGGAGTGATATACTCCTACGCGATGACCAAAATAATTACGTAACCGGTCTATAAGCTGGGTGGTCAGGGCGATCTCAGGTAATAAATAAAGTACCTGCTCCCCCCTATTCAAAGCCTCTTCAATAAGTTTGACATACACCTCGGTTTTCCCGGAAGCGGTAACCCCGTGAAGCAGTACTACCTCCTTGTGGGTAAAATACTCCTGTATTTCGTTCAGCGCTTGTTCCTGATACTTATTAAGGGTTTTGGAATCCTGTGTTTCCCCTTCATAAACGATACGGTCTTGCTGCAGGTGATAATCTTCCAGGACCTCCTTATCGATCAATGCACGTATAGCGCCATCGGCAGCACCGGAACGCTCTTTCAGGGATTTTAACGTAATATGTTCTTCTCCCGAAGTCTGTAACTGAAAAAGGGTAAGCACCACGGTTTTCTGCTTGGGAGCCCGATTCAGTGCATTGAGCAGTTCGGCCAGCGCTTCATCTGTGGTGTAGCGATCGTGCAGCCTGACATAACGCACCAGCTTTGGCTTGTATTGTTCGTGAACTTCCTCCTGTACACGCACCACCCCTTTATCCATAAGGCGCTTTAAAACAGGGAGCACATTCTTCCGGTCGATAATAGCAGAAACCTCCTGGACTTTGAGTACGGCCTGGTGTTGCAGTGCTTCGAACACCAGCCACTCATCATCTTTGAGCGCTTCTTCATCGCCACTAAACGCGTCGTTGCGCATCACCAGGGTCTCACTCTCCAACAGCAAGGCAGGAGGGATAGCGGCGCGAAACACCTCGCCAAGGGTACACATATAATAGGACGAGATCCACTCCCAATGCGACAGCTGCTGCGCTGTGACCACAGGAATGGCATCGAGGATCTGATCTATGGGTTTGGCCTCATAACGGGAAGGCCGTTCATGGTGAAGGGTGTAAACAAGACCGGTATAGATCTTATTCTTTCCGAAAGGAACTGCGACCCGGCACCCCGGAACCAACCGGGATGCCTGCTCGTCAGTAAGCTCATAAGTGAAGGTATGAGCTATAGGGATAGGCAGAATGACGTCAGTGAACCAGGACATGATCAATCGGGGTTCTTAATAGATAATGACGCTATGCTGCTCGACTTACTCTGCACGGAACCACTCCTGGGTTCTGAAAAGAAAAGCGATATATCCTCTTACATTAAGCTTATCGGCATTGTCTTCATCTACCCAAAGCTTGCAACGGTACTCTTTACCTTTATTAGGATCGAGAATGGTTCCGCCTTCGTATACATCACCATCTTTCTCTAATCCTTCAACGATTACCATCCCGAGGATAGGCGCATCTTTTTTAGCCCCCTCACACTCGGTACATTTAGCATCTTGTTTGTTCTTGTTAAGGATCTCTACGACCTTACCATAAACCTTACCTCCATCTTCATAGATCTCTACGATAGATTTTGGCTCACCGGTCTCATCGTCAATGGTCTTCCATTTTCCATAAACGGTCTGAGAAAAAGCATTCGTTGCAAACATCATTAGTCCCAGGAACAAGAATCCGGTAAAAATTTTTCTTTTCATGATCGATCTTTTTTAAAAGTTACGTTTTAAGCTCCGCAGGGCCGCATTAAGCTCAAAGCCCAGCAAAAGCAGGTTTGAATTTAGCCAAATATAGAGCATAAAAATAATTAAGCCCCCAATAGACCCGTACAATTCATTATATCGCCCAAAGTTTTCAATGTAGATCCCGAAGAGATAGGTAGTTACCACCAATAAGATCGTGGTCATAAGAGCACCGGGCGAAAAAAATCTGGTGTGCTTACTGTCGGCTGTACCAAAGTAATAGAGTGTTGCCGTGATCAGGTAGGATATCACCACAAAGAACAACCCCTTAGCAAGCTGGATCCCGATCACGCCTCCATCCCCTCCTTCTGCTTCCACAATTCGGAGGTATTGCAGGTATACAAAACCAACCACAGCAAACAAGGTGATCAAAACCAGCATGATAGCCACCAATACCGAAACCACATACTGCTTGATCATTTTACGGTTGATCGTGGTATGATAAGAAGACTCAAAACCATCGAAGATCGCATTCACGCCGTTCGCCATTAAAAAGATCGACAGAAAGAATACGGAGGAAAGGAGTCCGCCTCGCTGATTATTCACGATATCCCCGATGACATTATCTAAAAATCCCACCGATTTAGGAGGCAGTAAACTTTCGATAAGATCGAGAAAATCACGTTGAAAATTGTCTATAGGCACATAAGGCAAAAGGTTCAGAACAAAAAGCAGGAAAGGAAACAATGCCATAAAGAAACTAAAGGATATGGCACTGGCTCTGTAGGTCAGAGCTCCTTTAACAATACCCTGAACGTACATCTCAGAAAGGTCGTAAAGGGTAAGGCCTTCGAAGCCCGGAAGACGTACGGCCTTTAGCAGTCCGACGACCCAGCCCACCACCGGCAAACGCGCTAATTTATCCTGAAGGCTTTCTGTCATATCAGACCGCTTTTAAACTGAGGTCCATATTGTATACCGAGTGGGTCAGGGCGCCTGAAGAAATATAGTCGACCCCGCATTCTGCATACTTGCGCAGGGTTTGCTCATTAATACCTCCCGAAGATTCGGTTTGACAGCGATCGCCAATAAGGGCCACGGCCTTCCTGGTATCTTCATAGTTGAAATTATCCAGCAAGATACGATGCACCCCTTCAGACCGAAGGATCTCTTCTACTTCCCCAAGGTCCCTCGCCTCTACAATGATCTTGAGGTCTTTACCCTTTGCATTAAGGTAATCCCTGGTCTTGGCAATAGCAGCCGTTATGCCTCCCGCAAAATCGATATGGTTGTCTTTAAGCATGATCATATCGTAAAGGGCAAAGCGGTGATTCTCCCCACCCCCTATCGTTACCGCCCACTTCTCCAGGGCGCGAATACCGGGTGTCGTTTTACGCGTATCGAGAATTTTCGTTCCGGTGCCTTCCAAAAGACCTACATACTTTCGGGTCTTGGTCGCTATGGCACTCATTCGCTGCATGGCATTAAGTACGAGGCGCTCGGCCTTTAAAATAGACTGCGACCTTCCTTTTACAAACAACACCACATCTCCCTGCTTCACGGGAGCCCCATCTTCGATCTTTACCTCGACCTCCATTTCGGGATCTACAGCGTGGAATACCCTTTTGGCAAAGGCCACTCCGGCGATATAGCCGCGGTCTTTAACCAATAATTTCGCCTCCCCCATGGCATCGGCAGGAATACAGGCAAGAGAGCTGTGATCGCCATCGCCCACATCTTCCCTAAGGGCATTGGCAATGATCAGTGCTATTTCTTTCTCAAACTGTTCTTTTGAGATCATATGGTGTCTTTTTTTGCTAATTTATTAAAAATTGGAACGACACTTTGTACGCCCTCCTACATCTTTTTCCCATAAACCTGTTGACATTATTCCTTTCATAGTTAATACCTTTGTCATTATGAACATCAAGCTCATCGCCATAGGAAAGACCGATCATCAGGCAATCAAAGATTTACAGGAGCTATACAGTAAAAGACTGGGGCACTATGTCAATTTTAGCCAGGTGATGATCCCGGACATAAAGAATACCAAAAAACTTTCTGAAGAACAACAAAAGGTCAAAGAAGGTGAACTTATCTTAAAGGAGGTGCAACCCACCGACAAAATGGTTCTCCTCGATGAAAAGGGCAAAGAATTCACTTCAGAGCAATTCTCTGCCTACCTGCAGAAGGAGATGAATTCAGGCCTCAAACAACTGGTCTTCGTCATCGGAGGACCCTATGGTTTTTCTGACGAGGTTTATAAAAAGGCATTGGCCCGTATCGCTCTGAGCAAAATGACCTTCTCCCACCAAATGATCCGTGCGTTCTTTACCGAGCAACTTTACAGAGCGTTCACCATTTTGCGAAACGAACCGTATCACCACCGATAAAAAACACCTGCGCTATGAAACTGGTATTCGCCACTCACAATCAAAATAAATTAAAGGAAGTTCAAGCCTTACTCCCAAAATACATAGAGATCCTGAGCCTTGACGATATAGGCTGCACAGAAGACATCCCTGAAGAGGAAGACACCATTGCGGGCAATGCCATGGCCAAGGCAAACTACGTAAAACAACACTACGGCTACGACTGCTTTGCAGACGATACCGGTCTGGAGGTAAGTGCCCTCGGCGGTGCTCCAGGCGTATATTCGGCTCGTTATGCAGGCCCTCAGAAGAACGATCAGGACAATGTGAACAAGCTACTCGACGAACTCAAAGACCACCATGATCGCAGTGCGCGTTTTAAAACCGTTATCGCCCTGAACCTGGATCGGGAAAAGATCTTGTTCCTGGGAATTGCCGAGGGTGCGATCACTACAAAACCGCAGGGAGACAACGGCTTTGGCTATGATCCCGTTTTCCAGCCCGAAGGCTACCAGGAAACTTTTGCAGAGCTGCCTCTCTCCGAAAAGAACAAAATAAGCCACAGGGCCAAGGCCATGAAAGCACTTATCGAGTATTTCAAGTAAGGACATTCTCCACGGCAAGAACACAAGGGAAAAAGGCTGCAGCCCCCGAATGCCCTAACACACTCATTCCCAGACGGATTTAAATGGAATTTAATTCTGATTTTCAGGCTATTATCCATTTTTAAAGACTACCTTTGCGGGCAATTTTAAATTACCGTATGAATAAATTTGAACAATTAGGACTGAACGAAGCGCTTTTAAACGCTGTAGCCGATATGGGTTTTGAGACCCCCTCTGAAGTACAGGAGAAGGCTATCCCGGTCCTTTTAGCGCAGGATACCGACATGGTAGCCCTGGCCCAGACCGGAACCGGAAAAACAGCAGCTTTCGGATTTCCTATGATCCAAAAGATCGATGTTCACAGTAAGAGAACGCAGGGACTTATTCTTTCTCCCACAAGGGAACTATGCCTGCAGATCACACAAGAACTAAAACAGTATTCCAAATACGAACACCAATTACGCGTTGCCGCTATTTATGGTGGTGCGAGTATTACGGCTCAAGCCTCTGAAATTAAAAGAGGCGCGCAGATCATCGTAGCCACTCCCGGCCGAATGAAAGACATGATCAGTCGCGGTATGGTGGATATCACCAATATCGATTACTGTGTGTTAGACGAGGCAGATGAGATGCTGAATATGGGATTCTATGAGGATATCACCGATATTCTCTCGAATACGCCTAAGGAAAAGTCAACCTGGTTATTTTCGGCTACCATGCCTAAAGAGGTATCCAGGATCGCAAAGAAATTCATGGCAGATCCAGTTGAGATCACCGTAGGAACCAAAAACTCAGGATCTCAAAACGTACAACACGAATACTACCTGGTATCAGGACGTGACCGCTACTCGGCACTTAAAAGGCTGGCCGACGCCAATCCGGACATCTTTTCTGTAGTATTCTGTCGCACAAAGAGAGATACCCAAAAGATCGCAGAAAAACTTATTGAAGACGGGTACAACGCCGGAGCACTTCACGGTGACTTAAGTCAGAATCAGCGCGATATGGTGATGAAGGCATTTCGTACCAACCAGATCCAGATGCTCGTAGCTACCGATGTGGCAGCCCGGGGGATCGATGTTGACGATGTAACTCACGTGATCAACTACCAGTTACCGGATGAGATCGAAACCTATACCCACAGAAGTGGTAGAACAGGACGTGCCGGTAAATCGGGAATCTCTATGGTGATCATCACCAAGAGCGAACTGAGAAAGATCAAGGGGATCGAAAGGATCATCCAGCAGGAGTTTGACGCCAAGAAGATCCCGAATGCCGAGGAGATCTGCGAAATACAACTTTATCACCTGGCGAGCAAGATCAAAGACACCGAAGTAAATGCAGAGGTTGAAGGATACCTTCCTGCCGTTATGGATGTATTAGAAGGACTTGATCGCGAAGACCTGATCAAGAGAATGGTTTCTGTAGAATTCAGCCGTTTTGCAAATTACTACAACAAAACCCAGGACCTTAATCAGCCTTCAGCAAGCAGCGAAGCATCATCAGGTGAAGGAAGCACCAGATACTTTATCAATGTTGGTTCCAAAGATGGTTATGACTGGAAAACCCTTAAGGACTTCCTTCGTGAACAGACCGGATTAGATCGGGACGATATCTACAGGGTAGATGTTAAAGAAAGTTTTTCTTTCTTCAATTCTGATGCAGCTCATACAGAAGCGATCCTACAACTGTTCTCTGAATTCAAAATGGACGGTCGCTTTATCAACGTTGAGATCTCCAGCAATGCCGGAGGTGGCGGCCGTGGAGGTAGTCGTGGTGGTAACCGCGGCGGCGGATTTAAAGGTGGAAGAAAACGCAGCTTTGGAGATAGTGATAAACGCTCTAAAGGAGCTTTCTCAGGAAAGCGCCGATCTTTCGATGGAAAAAAATCCAAAGGACATTCAACATCGGCAAAAAAAAGCCATAGAAAAGGCCCAAAGCCCAAGTGGTAATAGTTTCACTGCTATTAAATACTTAAAGTACTCTTAAAGCTCCCCCAATTTTAGGGGAGTTTCTTACATTTAGGCACCTTAAGAAAGCCTGCACAATAGAAATTCCGAATTGTCATTGGGTGTTTCCGTTGGGCATGGCTTTCTTTTTTTTATTTTAGTAGCGCATATGCACTATCTCTTGAGAACCCAAATAAAACCTGACACAGGTGCCCGTGTAAACCAGTACTCCATGAAAAGAATTCTTCTCATATTATCCTTATTTACCTTTGGCGTTACCCTAGCCCAAAATCCCGAGACCCTGAAAGGTACGGTGGTTAATGCCGAGAACGGAGTACCCCTGACCAATGTGCACGTAGTTAATCTCAACCAGGTGGTTGGTACCATCACCAATGAGGGAGGTACCTTTGAGATCTCTGCACAGGCTAATGATACGCTGTATTTTTCGTTCATCGGATTCAAGACCATTCAGGTAAGGGTCACCAACGACATGCTGAAGTTTCAGAATACCGAAGTACAACTTACCGAACTGGCTTATGCCCTTGAACAGGTTGTCGTAAGTCCGTTCCAACTTACAGGATACCTCGAGATCGACTCCAAGAATATCCCGGTAAACACTTCGCGCCGCTATAGTATCTCAGGTCTTGAACTTGGCTATGAAGCCGGAGATAATAACCCCGGAGCCTTTGCCCGGGCCATGGGATCCATCTTTAATCCTGCAGACCTGCTGTACAATCTCTTTGGCAACAAACCCAAACAGATGCGTAAGCTGCGCAAGATGAAAGAAGACGACGAGATCCGTAACTTACTGGCCTCTAAATTCGACAGGCAAACCCTTGCCGCCCTGCTGCAGGTAGAAACCAGCGAGATCGAAGACATTCTAAGAAATTGCAGTTATTCGGATAATTTTATTCAAACCGCGAACGACCTTCAGATCCTGGATGCCATAAGCCAGTGTTATGAAGAGTACAAAGTGCTCAACAGAAACAATTAAAAGCTTTAAGCTTATACATTAAATACGATCTTCGATATGAATTTCAAATACCTAACCCTCGCCTTATTAACCGCATTACAATTGAGCTGTAAGTCTGAACAGAAAGAACAACCCGAAATGATCGCACAGGAAACACCCTTTATGTGGGAAGCTTCGAACGTGTACTTCATGCTCACCGATCGCTTTAACAATGGCGATACGACAAACGACACCAATTTTGACCGTAACCTGAAAACCGGTCCGGCCCGCGGATTCGAAGGGGGCGATCTTAAAGGGATCATCCAGAAACTGGAAGAGGGATACTTTGAAGACCTGGGGATCAATGTACTCTGGTTCACCCCGGTGGTAGAGCAAATTCACGGTATCGTAGATGAAGGTACCGGGCCCACTTACGCCTACCACGGCTATTGGGCTAAAGACTGGACCACCCTTGATCCCAACTTCGGTACAGAAGAAGACCTGGAACAACTCATTGCCCTGGCGCACAGTAAAGGCATCAGAGTACTGCTGGACGTCGTGGTTAACCACACCGGTCCGGTAACCGATAAGGACCCTGTATATGGCAACGATTGGGTACGCACCGGACCTGCCTGTAAATACCAGGATTATGAAAGTACCACCAGCTGTACCCTGGTTGAAAACCTCCCGGATGTGCTCACCGATAAGGACGAAGCAGTTACCCTCCCGAAGGTATTACTTGAAAAATGGGAACAGGAAGGTCGCCTCGATCAGGAGGTTGCCGAACTGGACACCTTCTTTAACGAAACGGGACTGCCAAGAGCTCCGAGATTCTACATCATGAAATGGCTTACCGATATGGTCAAAGCCTATGGCGTAGATGGTTTTAGAGTAGATACAGCCAAACACACCGAAGCCAGCATCTGGCAGGAACTCTACGACCTGGCAGCACCGGCCTTTGAAACCTGGAAACAAAACAACCCTGAACAGGTACTGGACAACACCCCATTCTTTATGGTAGGTGAAGTGTACAACTACAATATTTCTGCAGGGCGCTGGTTCGACTATGGCGATAAGAAAGTTGATTTCTTTGCCAACGGATTCAAAAGCCTTATCAATTTTGAATTTAAAAGTGACGCCCGCAAAGCGTACGAAGCCCTGTTTTCAAAATACGACACCCTGCTTACCACTGCGCTAAAAGGCAAAAGTGTGCTTAACTATGTGTCTTCTCACGACGACGGCGGCCCTTTTGATCCGGAACGAAAGAAGCCCTATGAAACAGCGAACAAGCTGTTACTTACTCCCGGAGCCTCACAGGTATACTACGGCGATGAAACCTCCAGAATACTAAAAGTCCGGGATGCTCAAGGCGATGCCAACCTTCGCTCTTTCATGAACTGGGAAGAGCTTGCCAATAACGCAGAAATACAAAAGATCAACGACCATTGGAAGAAGCTGGGAACCTTTCGAAGAGACCACCCGGCTGTTGGGGTGGGAAGACATGAAATGTTGTCAAAGGCACCTTACGTATTCGCAAGAAGCTTGAATACAACAGACTTTTCAGAAAGCGTAGTCATAGGATTAGACCTCCAACCCGGAGAAAAGACCTTAACCGTAGGAGCTCATTTTGAAGAGGGAAGTACCGTGACCGATCACTATTCCGGAAATACCACCACGGTAAAGAACGGAGCCGTTACGCTTAACACTCCCTTCGACACCGTATTACTCTATTGATCAGGAATTTGAATGAAGGGCAATTCGATTCCCTTCACTATCCATAAACACCCCCATGTAACCGTAGTTTTCGGAGATCATGGTTTTTGGAACCATCACCTTACCACCGGCCTTTTCTACCTTAGAAAGGGCCTTTTCTATATCCGGGCTACTCAAATAAATAAGCACCCCTTTTTCGCTGGGAACATAACTCTCATATTTCATCAGGGAACCAAGAGGCTCCCCCTGACCACCGGCAGGCATGAACCACCCCATTTGCAGACCATTAACGTCTTGTATCTCTACCGGGATCTCCAGAACTTCACGGTAAAAGCCACAGGCCCTCTCCATATCGTTAACGGGAATTTCAAACCAGGCGATCATACCATCTGTTTTTCAAGGTGTAATTTTAATTTTCTGAGTCCGTATTCAAAATCCTGCCCCAAGTGCTTTTCCATATTCATAAACAACATAAAGATTCGCATGGGAAACTTGTTCTCACCTGAAAATCCCCAGGTGATCTCACTACTTTCAGCACCCATCTTTTCCACCTTGATATAGGCATCAGATTCTGACCGAAAGGGTTTGAAGAACCTGAGATGTGTCTCCATGAGCTCACCATCAATGATGCGGGTGATCTCCTGCTCTCCCTCCCCTACTTCTTTATTCCCTTTCCAGGTACTTACAGCACCAACTTCCCCATCGGTTCCGTGAAACTCCTTGACCATATTGGGATCCTTATCGGCCCAGGGAGACCATAATTCCTGATTTCCGAGACATTTTAAAAAGGGAAATATTTCTTCTGAAGATCTGTCCACCACAATGCTGCGGCAGATGTGATAGGATCGCGGTGCGAGAAAATTCAAAACAAGCACAGCTGATAGCAAGATCAGCAGCACGTAGAGCGCAATCTGCATAATTTGTTGGTTTGGTGGGACCTAAATGTATAAAAAAATTAGCAGCAGATCATATAGATCCCGGAAAACGGGATAAAATTTCGTCAACGCTTCGAACCGACTTCCGGGTCCAGTCCAATCGCTTATCAAATTGCTCCTCCTCGCTTAATGCCCAGGGGATGTCTGAAGCCCTCAGGCGAGTGGTGATATGTTGTAAGATGATGGCTGCAGAAACGGAAATATTCAGGCTTTCTGTGAATCCGTACATGGGGATACGCAACCGCTCATCGGCCTGAGACAATACGGTTTCACTAAGTCCGTCTCTTTCGGTCCCGAAAAAGAAGGCAGAGGGAGTCTCGATATCCAGGTCGAAGAGATCACAGGTAGGTTCATGGGGCGTGGTGGCTACAATGCGATACCCTTCTTCCCTGAGTTTGGCAATGCATGCATCTGTAGTTTCGTATCGATGCACATCGACCCATTTCTGAGCCCCCATTGCGATGTTCTTATCCAGACGCTTGCCGTATCTTTCTTCGATCACATGAGCGTCTTGTATGCCAAAAATATCGCAACTGCGAATAACAGCACTGGTATTGTGAACTTGAAAAATATCTTCAATCGCTACCGTAAAATAGCGGGTACGGTATTTCAGGATCTCCTCAAAGCGCTGTTTGCGCTCCGGCGTAATAAAGCCTTCAAGATATTGCAGTAATTCGCGGGACATAAAGGTAGCTTTGAGGGCTAAACTTAGTAAATTTATGGGAATCGGGAATAGAGAGATGAGAGTCGGGAATCAGGGAACAGGGAAATGGGGAAACAGGGAGTTGGTCCAGGTACCGAGAACTGTAAACTGTAAACTGTAGACTGTAAACGGATAGTCGGGAATCGAGAATAATGAATTGGGCCTTCCCTTTAACCCTTTACCTTTTCACCCTTCGTAGCTTTAGCGAAGAAGGGCTTCACCCCTTTACCTCTTCCCCTAATTGCCTATTTTAGCATAACCCTTAAACATTGGCAACATGAAAAAACTTGTGGTACTTACCGGAGCCGGAATGAGCGCAGAGAGCGGATTAAAAACCTTCAGGGATGCCGACGGTCTATGGGAGGGGCATGATGTCATGAAGGTAGCTTCCCCTCAGGGATGGCAAAGAGACAGGGACCTCGTTCTTGAGTTCTACAACCAGCGCAGGCGGCAGCTACTGGAAGCCTCTCCCAATAAAGCCCATGAGGCCATTGCTGCAGCCGAAACCCATTTTGAGATCACGGTGATCACCCAGAATATTGATGACCTTCATGAAAGGGCGGGCAGCACCAATGTACTCCACTTGCATGGAGAACTGTTCAAAGTAAGAAGCACCGGCGATCCGGATCTCGTATATCCTTGGAAAAAAGACCTTCATCCGGGTGATCTTTGCGAAAAGAAACACCAGTTAAGGCCCCATATAGTTTGGTTTGGCGAAGATGTCCCCATGATGACCACCGCCATAGAAGAAGTGCTTACCGCCGATCACCTCCTTATTGTAGGCACCAGTATGACGGTATATCCGGCGGCAAGTTTAATGCAATACGCTCGGCCAAAGACTTCTGTTTTCTATGTAGATCCCAGGCCCGCCCTTAGCGCAGCAGCAAACCGGGATCTGCATATTATCAGTGAAAATGCGACTACCGGGGTGCCTATTGTACTTGAGCGTCTAACTCGTACTTCGCCCTGAGCATTCCAGCCCAGGTATTGAGTGCTTCGATCTGTGCCTCGTCAAGCTTAGCATCCTTATGCATCCAGGTATAGGAATCCAGAGGCATCTCGTGTTCTTCTACCTCTTCGATAAGCTCCTCCATCTTGTGAGCCTTTTTCTTGGCCGAATACTGCGTCCATGCAGAAAAGTTAAGGTGCTCCTTACCTTCCTCCACGTGGTCGGCGATCCAATAAGAAATGGGCGCTACCTCGGCATACCACGGGTAGTTCGTATTATTGGAGTGACAGTCATAACAAGCCTGCTTAAGCACTACAGCAACCTCCATTGGAGGTTTTTCATTCAGGATAAGGTCTGTGGTTGCCACGTTATCGGATGTATTCTTTTCAGGACGAACAAATTGCATCCCTGCCAAAACGATCAAAAGTATAACCAGTACGGTTTTAATTAATTTCATCGGAAGTACTATTTTTAGTACATCAAATGTATATAAAAAATTAAGGTGCAGCTTAAGGAAATTCAAGATCTGTTAAAAAAAACATCGGCCAGGCGTGAGGAGCGGGAGTTTGCCGCAAAGATCATACAGAACAGCCCGGAAGGGTGCGCTACACTAATGAAGGCCATTCTTCAGGGCGATCGCGAAATGCAGATCAAAGGGTGTTGGGTCCTGGAGATCGTATTGTTAAACGATCCCACACTCCTGGAGTCACACGCTAAGCGTTTTATGAACCTCATAGGCAACCTTACCCATGGTTCTGCCATCAGGCCGGTAGCGAAAATTCTGGCTTTCTGGTGCGAAGCCGCATATAGCGGTAAGAACACAGATTATCCGCCATTAGACACCAATGAGCCTGAGCGTATGGCCAAATCCTGTTTTTCATGGATGCTGGAAGATCATCCGGTGGCTGTTAAAGTGTACAGTATGGAAGCGCTTTTTCACCTGGGAAAGGAGATGAGCTGGATACATCCTGAACTCAAAGCCTACCTGTTAAAGCACTACGCCAACCAATCTCCGGGGTTTCAGGCGCGGGCAAAACGCCTCCTGAAAAAATTATGATCTAAGTCTAAAAAGCCTCCACATAACGTCAATTGTAAACCTATAGCCAAAAAACTGGCTCCTGACCTCGATATTTAAGGAAACAGGGTTAAATTTGTGGCTCAAAATCAATCCGAATGCAACTAACTTCATTAAATGCCATCTCTCCTATTGATGGCAGGTACAGAAATAAAGTAGAAAACCTTTCAGGTTATTTTTCTGAAGAAGCCCTTATTCGTTACAGGGTACTGGTAGAGATCGAATATTTTATCGCGTTATGCGAGCTTCCACTTCCTCAACTGGAAGATTTTGATCACTCAAAATTCGAAGCCCTCAGAGCGCTGTACCAGGATTTCAAAAGCGAAGATGCTCAGGCCATTAAAGACATCGAAAAGGTGACCAACCACGACGTTAAGGCTGTTGAATACTTTATCAAAGAGCGTTTTGACGCCTTAGGATTGGCACAATTCAAGGAGTTCATTCACTTTGGACTTACCTCTCAGGATATCAATAACACCTCTATTCCACTCTCTATCAAAGAGGCTGTACACGCGGTTTACCTGCCCAACCTGATCGAGGTGGTACAGAAACTTAAGGACCTTTCGAACCAATGGAAGGATGTAGCCATGCTTGCCAGAACACACGGTCAACCGGCATCACCTACGCGTTTAGGTAAGGAGATCGAGGTATTCATTAAGCGTATCGAAGAGCAACTAAAAGTTCTCGAAGTGATCCCTCACGCTGCCAAGTTCGGCGGGGCAACCGGAAATTACAATGCGCACCAGGTGGCCTATCCAAAAGTAGACTGGAGAACATTCGGGGCCGATTTTGTGGAAGACCGTCTCGGCCTTACCCATTCTTTCCCGACCACCCAGATCGAACACTACGATCATATGGCATCGCTTTTTGATGCGATGAAGCGTATTAACACCATCCTGATCGACCTCGATCGCGATTTCTGGACCTACATCTCTATGGATTATTTCAAGCAAAAGATCAAAAAAGGAGAAGTAGGGTCTTCAGCCATGCCCCATAAGGTCAATCCTATTGACTTTGAAAATTCGGAAGGAAACCTGGGTATTGCCAATGCCATTTTTGAACACCTGGCCTCTAAGCTTCCGGTTTCGAGAATGCAACGTGACCTTACAGACAGTACCGTACTGAGAAATGTGGGTGTACCTTTCGGGCACACGGTTATCGGACTGAAAGCTACGCTTAAAGGACTGGGTAAACTCCTGCTCAACACCGACAAGTTCGATCAGGACCTTGAGAATAACTGGGCTGTGGTTGCTGAAGCGATCCAAACCATTCTTCGCAGGGAAGCCTATCCTAATCCGTATGAGGCATTAAAAGGATTAACACGTACCAACGAAAAGATCAATCAGCAAAGTATTGCGAATTTTATTGACACCTTAGAGGTAAGTGATGCTGTAAAAGAAGAGTTGAAGGGCATAACCCCATCCAACTACACCGGAATATAAGCACACTGCGAACCCCATAAAAAAAGGCGCCGGTATTGTTACCGGCGCCTTTTTGTTTGATTGATGAATGGTAATATATATCTATTGTTGATCGAAAAAGCCTTTTAGTGGTTCCAGACCAGCCCCGTCGAGATTCCCCTTCTGGATCACCTCAACCAACTGCATGATATTCTCCGGACGCATATTTTCTCCAAGCACACGTACCAGGGCGAATCCCATCTTGTCGTCGTTACCATAAAGAATAACCTCATCGATCTCATCGCCGTCAGCGAGGATCTTAACTACTCCCCTGGCCGCTCCGCTGTTTATGCGCATGAGCTCCTCGTATTTATCGTTCTTCAAAATAGCCTGCACCATCTCCTTTTCTCCTTCGAATTCAGCTCCATTCTCCTCATTGAGGCGAAAGGCAAGTACATTGAACTTTCTAAGCGACTCGTAAGCCGACTTTTGTTCGGGAGTAAGGTCGATCTCAGAAACTTTGAGAATGCTTGCAGGGATATCCACACTTATAAAGTTCGGATCTTCTGCGTTCTCCACATAGTACTGTTGCAGTGATGGTGAGGTACTGCAGGATTGGAAGGCCAGAACGGCTATAAACAATCCGATGATGGTCTTAATAGTTTTCATAGTGTTTTATAATAGGGATCCGGCACCCTTCCGGGTACCGGATCCTGGTTTGTTTTACTTATTGTTTTTCTTCTGCTCTGCCTTACCAAGCTGGTCTCCTCCTGGAAGATCCATTTTATTGGTAAGCTTAGAGATCTGGGTAAGGTCGATATCACCGGTTAGTGATAAGAGTACGGTCTCCAGTTTTCTGCCATTTACTTCTACCTCGGCCTCATCGATCCCGGTAACAAACATGAGCAATTCTTCTACATGGTCTGCATCTTTACCTTCTTTAACATAGAATTTCACGTTGGTATCTCCGTCTCTCACTCTCATAAGCTCTTCCATTGAAGAAGACTTCAGGTGGGTAGACACCCAAGTACTGATATCATCAGAGATATTGGCTTTATCGGTGGTAAGCACCTTAAAGCTTTTAATGCTCTTTACCAGTTCGAAGAATTCCTGGGCTTCCGGATCCTGAGCATTTACGCTCATTTTGGCCAGCAGCTGGAACATCTTGGGCTGCATCGTTACAAAAGACACTTCACTACTGTTCTCATACTTATCAAAGATAGACTGCGAGAATCCTGTGAATGGCAATACTGCCAGGGCTAAAACTAAAATTAACTTTTTCATGATCGTTCTTAATGTTTACTCGTTATTCAAAAATTTATTGGTCGTTGTCTCAAATTCTTTCAGGTATTGGATCCCATCGGTTCCTTTATTGAAGTTCTTTGAGAAAATGGCCAGGGCCATTTGTGCCGACTGCAGTTCTTCTGCAGTATACTCCTCTTCAAGAGAAGGTGTTGCCGGCTGTTTTAGAAATACACCTACTAAGAGTACGGCTACCGCAGCAATGGATGCCCACTGTAAATACGATTTGTTTCTTCCAGGTTTTAATGGGACCTCTTTGGTGAACCGTTCTTGTTTGGCGATCTCGAAATACTGGAACATTGGCCTGTATTCTTCCAGGTGAGCAGGAACCTCATCTTGAGTAAAATACTCCTGTAGCCTGTTTTCTTCGGCAATGGTAGTCTCGGCCTCGAGATACTTTTCCAGTAATTTTTCTATGTTTTTAACCGATTCCATAGTTGTGCTTTTTTATTAGTTCTTCTCTTACTGCCTTTCTTGCTCTTGACAGCGCCACTCTGATCGCTGTTTGTTTCATTCCGAGCATTTCGGCAATTTCTTCGTATTCGTATTGTTCAATATCTCTTAACTGTAGTACCATTCGCTGCTGTTCGGGCAGGGTATTTAAAATTTTGGTCATCCAGTTAAGGCTGTCGTTCACTTCAACCTGTCTTTGAAGCGATGTGTTCTCATCCTTGTAATTGCTGTGTACCAGTTTCAGATTATTGGCCTGCTTCGACTTTAGCCGGTCCAGGCAAAAATTCTTCGTCATGGTCATCGCAAAGGCCTCTACATTTTTATAAGAACCTATCTTTTCCTTATTGTTCCACAGTTTAAGGAGGATTTCCTGGGTGGCGTCTTCAGCTTCTTCCGTCGAAACCAGCAGTCGCTTTGACATCCTGAAAAGCTTATCCTTAAAAGGCATCACAATATTTAAAAATTCAGACTGTTTCATTATTGATGGTTAGTTCTAAAACCTCTTAATTATCGGCTTTATACAAGGAAGACGAAGCACATGATATTTTGTTACAAGAAATTTCATTTTAATTAAAATGTAAGTAATATTGTTAGTTGTGCACTAAACACTAAGAATTGATATAAAAAAATGAAAAATTGCTTAAAGAAACTCTCATTCATTGCATTGGCCTTGTTTATCGCAAGCTGTAGCAAGGATGACGACACCAACACCACTACAGAACAACCTGCCGACCCTACGGTAGCGTTAGACAACGAGATCAACGACTTTGTATGGAAGGCCATGAACCACTGGTACTTCTGGCAGGGAGACGTTAGCAGCCTTGATGACAGCAGGGATGATGACCTGAATGACTACTACAGTTACCTTAACGGATTTAGCGATCCGCAAAACCTGTTCAACAGTCTTACCTTTAGTGCCGATGACTTTTCATGGTACATTCCCGATCTCGAGGAACAGCTCAATGCGTTCAGAGGAATTTCTGAATCTTACGGGATCAATCTCGGTTATGTACTCAACGACCCAATGGGGAATTATTTTATCTATGTAACCTATACGGTGCCCGGTTCGCCGGCCGACGCAGCAGGGATCAAAAGAGGCGATCTTATCTACAAGGTCGACGGTACCGTACTTAACGGAGATAACTTCCAGATCCTTAATCGCCTGTTCACCGAGACTAGCATCAATTTGGGAATTGCACAGATCGACAATGGAGAATTTACACCACAAACCGAAGACATTGCCCTTACTGCGGTAGAGATCTCAGAGAACCCGGTGCACTACTGGGATGTGATCGAAGAGGGCGGTTCAAAGATCGGTTATGTGGTTTACAACGGCTTTAGAAGTACCTTCCACAGCGAATTGAATGCTGTTTTCGGAGAGCTTCAGTCTGCCGGTATCAACGAACTTATTCTCGACCTCAGATATAATGGAGGAGGAAGTGTACTTACCTCGGCCCTGCTGGCCAGTATGATCGATGGGGATCGCGGAGCTTTCCAGGACTTGTTCGCCGAACTGCGCTACAACGCCAAACGTAACCAGGATGAAGATCGTCCTGTACTCTTTCCGTTCTTTGACGAAGTATACCTCTATGATAAGGTTACCGGAAATTACCTTTCGGGACAGGAAGAAGTGATGAACAGGCTTACCGGCCTACCCCGATTGATCGTTCTCACTACAGGAAGAACAGCTTCTGCCAGTGAAATGATCATCAACGGACTGCGGCCATTTATGGAGGTGGTGATCATCGGTGATCAGACCACAGGAAAGAACGAAGGTTCCAACACCCTGGTCGATGCCCCCGGCACTAATGCAGACAATGCATGGCTGGACGATGAGAATCGCAATCCGAATCACAATGTAGCCCTGCAGCCCATCACCTTCCAGATCTTTAACGCCAACGGACAAAGTGATTATTCCGACGGATTCTTCCCGGATGTGGAAGCCCTGGAATTTAGAAATGTGGAAAGCATTCTTCCCTTTGGAGATCCTAACGACTACCAGTTAAGAGTAGCATTAGACTACATCCAGGGAATTTCTGCACGTCCCGCGGCAACACCTACCTATGCACCGGAGATGGTAGGACGCCCGAAAGCGCAACCTTTTGAAACCGAAATGTTCATCCTTCCGGGAGAACTCACCCCTCTCAAAGGAGAATAAACCTATAAATTACCCTGAGAGAACGCCCCTTATGCAAGGGGCGTTTTTTGTATATTGTAAGGGCCAAAAATTGAAGCTATGAAGACCATTTTCAGAATCCTTCCTATATTTTTTCTGATATCGATATTTTCCTGCTCCGACCAGGACGACGATATCTTTGTACCCGATCCCAACCTGGAGGTACAGGATTTTATTTGGAAGGGCCTCAACCTCTACTATTATTGGCAGGATGATGTTGCCGATCTTCAGGACGACCGTTTTACCAGCCAGGATGCCTACCAGGAGTTCCTGGGCGGATACCCGAATCCGGAAGACCTCTTCGACCACCTGCTTTCTCCTGAAGACCGCTTTAGTTTTATCACCGATGATTACATCGAGCTCCAGGATGCCCGGGAAGGGAATTTCGATTCGAACGGGATGGCTTTTGGCCTCATTGGCTATAACGACAGCAATAAGGTAAACGGCTATGTGCGTTACGTGCTCCCGGGATCGGATGCCGAGCAAAAAGGCATTACCAGGGGAGACCTCTTTACAGGTGTGAACGGCACCCCACTAAACAGAGACAATTATTTCGACCTGCTCTTCGGGCCGGATTCCAGACAATACATCCTCGATATGGGCGCTTATAACACTGCAAACGAGATCGTAGCTAATGGCGAGACCGTTACCCTGGTCAAAACGCCCACCACCGAGAATCCGGTGTTTATCACAAAGACCATTTCCCTGGCAAATGGCGTTACAGCAGGATACCTGATGTACAACCGTTTTACAGCCAGCTTTGACCGTGAGCTCAACGCGGCTTTTGGCGATCTGAAAAGCCAGGGGGCTACCGAACTCATCCTCGATCTCCGATATAATCCCGGAGGCAGTGTAAACACCTCTGCTAACCTGGCCAGTATGATCACGGGGCAATTCGATAACCAGCTCTTCACCAAATTGCGATATAACAGCAAGATCGAAGCCACCCTGAGTGATGCAGCTACCAACTATAACTTCAGAAACACCCTTTCAGGCCAAGCTATCAACAGCCTTATGCTTACCAGGCTATATGTGATCACTACCGCAAGAACGGCTTCAGCCAGTGAGCTTATTATTAACGGACTTGACCCGTATATCGAAGTCATACAGGTAGGCGATGTGACCACCGGGAAAAATGAAGCTTCGATCACTCTCTACGATTCTCCATCCTTCCGCTTTAACGATGAAGGACTCAATCCCAATCACACCTGGGCCATGCAGCCCCTGGTCTCTAAAAATGAGAACTCCATAGGATTTTCTGATTACACCTCAGGATTTACCCCGGAAGCTCCCCTTAAAGAAGACTTCAGGAACCTGGGCGTACTGGGTAGCACAACAGAACCCCTCCTGGCCAAAGCCCTGCAACAGATCGATCCTTCGATACAGGCTAAATCACCTTACCCAACCCCTCTGGGAGCGGAAGAGCTCTTTGGAAGTGAATGGCACCCCTTACTTAAGAATGATATGTACCTGGATCCGGGACACTAAAAAAAAGCCCGTTCGATCGAACGGGCTTTTTTATTTTATTAAAGACTCACCTTGACGGAAGCCATCACATTGCGGCCCCTGGTGGGATACCCTATGATCTCCCTGTAGGATTCATTAAACAGGTTATTCACCCTGAGACTCCCGCTAAACGATGGGGAAAAACGGTGGGACACCCCGGCATTGACCACGGTAAATGCTTCCAACACCTCATTCCCGAACGTGGCAAAGTTGATATCTTCACGTTCCCCTGTATATTGCACCGAAACATCGGCGGTTGTTGCCTTGCTAATCGCGTAATTTACGGCAGCATTAGCCTTGTGTTTAGGGATACGCAAACGCACCTGGTCGCGCACCTGGGTAAAGGTATAATTACCGTTAAGCGACAGGGAGGTCAACATATTGGCTTTGAATTCGAATTCGACCCCTTCTACCCTAAAGGCCTCTTCTACATTGTAATACTCGCCTTCAAAGGTTTCAAAATCGATGGTTCTGTATCCAATAAAATTCTCCTCCTGGCGATTAAAGTACAACGCGCTCATGCGAAGTGCCCGGGTTTTGTACTCTACCCCTCCTTCTACGGTAATGTTCTCTTCGGGTTCCAGGTCAGGGTTCGCCCCGAACGGTCCGTACAATTGGGTTAATGTGGGCGCTATGAACGAGCTGCTGTAGGATCCCATGAACTTAAGGTAGTCATTATCGAACCTCAGGGTATAACTCGGATTGAAATTATACGTAAGATTACTACCATACGTACTGTGGTTGTTCCATCGCGCCCCGGTATTGAATTGCAGTCCGCTACCGGAGATGTAAACCACATTCACATAGGGATCACTAATAGTAAAACTTTCGCTGCTTCCCGATCCCAGGTCAGCCTCACTGCGAATATGGTTGAATCCGACAATGGTATAGAACTTCTCATTCAAAATGTACTTATTGTAGAGATCGAACACCATATTATCGGCCTCATATGCACTGGGGAAATTGCTCTGAAGATCGCGGGTGATGTTGTAATAGGAAGCATTAAGGTGCACACTTCCGCTATTGTACTTGTATTCAGTTGATAAAAAGAGTCGCTTTTGCACGTTTTCCGAATAAAAAGGGGCATCTTCCAGCGGAAATCCGTTGTCATAATCCGCCCTGAAATCGTCATAGGTAGCCCCCATACGCAGGTTCAGCGCTTCAGAAAAGCGATACCCCAGTTGCACCCGGGTGTTCAACCGATTAAAAGGGTCGCGCTCCTCACCCTCAACAGCCGAAAGTCCGTCGGTATACACATGACCAAGTCCAACAGCATAAGTGGCTTTTCCGAGGGTTCCGTCAAGCTGTACGCTATTTTGAAAATCGCGAAGGTCGTAACCAAGATCCTCCGATCCCTGGTTGGTCCCCACAGATGAACGCAGGGTCGCAGCTATGTTTTTTTTTGCACTCTCCTTGGTGGCAATGCGTATAACAGCCGTTGCTGCCGAATTCCCATAAAGGGTACTGGCCGCACCTTTAATGATCTCTACAGAGGCTACCTGTGAGGCATCGATAAGACGCAGATCGTAATCGCCTGCGATCTGTGATGGATCGTTCATTTGGATCCCATCGATCATAATAAGCACCTGACGGTTATTACCACCACGTACATAATAGTTCAGATTTTGCCCGGCATTACTGCGGCTACCATTAATCTCGATACCGCTGTACCGGTTGATGATGGTGGCGAGGGAGTTGCCTTGCTGCCGCTCCAGTTCTTCGCCGGTAATACTGATCACGGTCTTACCCGAATTTTCCCGTTTAAGTTCAAAGCGGCTGTCACTAACAACCACTTCGTCGAGATCTACGATCTTTTTCGCCTGCTCCTCAGGCGTGTTCTCCTGCCCCCATGCTGCAGATACAGCAAGCAGACAAAGACCAATGAGCTTGGTTTGCTTTTTCATTAGGTTTGATTAAAAAGGGAAAAAAGTATGAGTTTACCCATACGCAAACTTTTATCCCGAAAGTTTGACATTCAATTAGCAGATAAAGGCAGGTCTCCTGGCTTGCTTTTTAAGAGTTGGCCTTCCCGTTTTAGAACAGTGGCCGTGTAGTAACTCAAACACCCGGATCGGGCAAAGCATACAGTTGCGGGAACAGCTCCGGACTCATCGGTTGACGACTTTACCGGATTCCCTTTTAATTTTCCACCGCGAGAGCGGCTTCAAAACCAAAATCTGGAAACAAAAATAAACAAACTCTTGAGGAAGGCAACCCAAATAATAAATAATCTTAATTTTGTGGGGCATGTATCAACTCCCTATGAAACAGCTCAAAGGTGTTCTCTTTTCACGGCTCATATTATGGGCCTTTCTTCCGCTAATGCTTGCGGGTTGCAGGCAGGAAGCTCCTGGTACAAGAGCTGAAAACACCTTAGATTACGCTACCGGGTTCACTATAGCGAAGCACTCCGAAACCTTTACTGAGGTGATCGTACACACTCCCTGGCCGGAGGCATCAACTCTGCTCAAATACGCCTTTATTGACAGAACGGCAACCATTCCCGACTCCCTGAATACCGACACCTATAAAGCTGTAATACGCACTCCTGTGCGATCGCTCATTGCTACCTCCACCACCCATATTCCCGCCCTTGAGGCATTGGGCGTTCTCGACCGGTTAAAAGGATTTCCGGATACCCGGTATATTTCTTCGGCAAAGGCACGATCACGCATCGATAACCATGCGATCAAAGATATTGGCCAGAACGAAACCATGAACACCGAAATGGTGTTGGAAATGCACCCGGAGCTTATCCTCGGGTTCAGCATCAACGAAGAGAATCGCAGCTATGCGGTTCTGGAGCGTAGCGGTATCCCTGTTCTCTACAATGGCGATTGGGTAGAACAGCACCCCCTGGGTAAGGCCGAATGGGTAAAGCTCTACGGGGTTATGTTTGGAAAAGAAGCCGTAGCCGACAGTATATTTAATGCTATCGCCACCCAATACGAGAATACCAGGGCGCTGGCTCAAAAAGCCAAACGCACCCCAACGGTTTATAGCGGGGCTATGTTCAGGGACATCTGGTACCTTCCTGCGGGAGAAAGCTGGGCGGCACAATTCTTAAAAGATGCCAACAGCGATTACCTGTGGAAAGATACTTCAGGAACCGGAAGCCTTAGCCTCAGCTTTGAGAGTGTGCTGGAAAAAGCAGGCGAGGCCGATGTATGGCTGGGAGCGGCGCAATTCACCTCCTACCCACAACTGATTAAGGCCAACGAACACTATGCCCGCTTTAAAGCCTTTAAAGACCGACGGGTCTACACCTACAGCAAGACCACAGGCGATGCCGGTGGCGTACTGTTCTATGAACTGGCGCCACAGCGACCGGATCTTGTATTAAAAGATATGATCCATATCTTGCACCCGGAGCTGTTGCCCGATTACGAACCTGTTTTCTATAAACCACTGGACACCCTTGAAGACTAACCGCATATATTTTTGGCATTTCACCATTTTAGGGATAGCCTTTCTGCTGTTCCTGCTACTCAATATCAGTCTTGGATCGGCGAGGATCCCGTTCAGTCATATTCTTCCCGCCCTTACCGGTGGAGACGGTATTCCGGAAACCCACGAATACATCATTACCAATTACCGCCTGCCCAAGGCGATCACTGCTATTTTATCGGGGGCGTCCCTGGCCCTGTGCGGACTCATCATGCAGACCTTTTTTCGCAATCCGCTGGCTGGACCTTTTGTTCTGGGGATCAGCTCCGGCGCCAGCCTGGGCGTGGCTCTCCTACTCCTGGGCGGTAGCGCTATAGCGGGAGCCGCCATAACCACATCAGGCCTGAGTATCGCCCTGGCCGCCAGTGCCGGAAGCTTTGTGGTGTTGCTTTCTATCATGGTGGTAGCCTCCAGGGTGCGGGATACCATGGCCTTGCTCATCATCGGACTCATGTTCGGGAGTATTACCTCTGCCGTAGTAAGCGTGATGTCTTATTTTTCAAGGATGGAAAGTTTACAGCAATACATTTTCTGGTCGTTCGGAAGTCTCGGCGATCTGGGATGGGATCAAGTAAGGGTCTTTATGATCATTAGTATTGTGGGTATCCTCCTGAGTATTGCGTCGATCAAATCGCTCAACACCCTGCTTCTGGGGGAGAACTACGCCCGAAGCCTGGGAATGAACGTTAAACAGGTGCGCTACCTCCTTATCCTTATCACCAGCATCCTGGCCGGAGCAGTAACCGCCTTTGCCGGCCCGATCGCCTTTATCGGCCTTGCCGTTCCTCACCTCACCAGGCAGATCTTTCGCACCCCCAACCACCGCGTATTACTACCTGCCGTCATCTTGTTCGGTGCGGTATTGATGCTGCTTTGTGATACCCTTGCGCAACTCCCGGGATACGAATTCTCGCTGCCGCTCAATGCCATCACCTCCCTGGTCGGAGCGCCGGTAGTGATCTGGCTCCTTGTAAGAAAAAAACGCATGCTGTTTTAAGGGGGCTATTTTAATATATTTGTTTTTTGAAGGGGAATGGAGAGTTGTGAGTTGTGAGTTGTTAGTTGTTAGTTGTGAGTTGTTAGTTGTTAGTTGTTAGTTGTTAGTTGTTAGTTGTTAGTGAGGAATAAAAAATTAGCACAAAGACTGAAAACTGTGAACTGAGAACTGAGAACTGAGAAGAGAATTATAAATTATAGATGATAGATTATAAATGGTGAATTGTGAGTTGTGAGTTGTGAGTTGTGAAATAGAGTTTAGCAGAAGTTTTTTTGCAAACAGATCATTCTGAGGACCTTTATCACTGACCACTAATCACCGACCACCAAAAACCGAGAACTAAGCACCGAAAACTCAGAAATAAAAAAATGAATTCAGAAGTAGCTCCCATATTGAAGATCGAGGCCTTGCAGTCTGGGTATCACACGCCCAAGGGTACCGTAAAGGTATCAGGGGTGATCGATCTGGAGCTGTATCCGGGGGAGCTCGTGGCGGTGGTTGGCCCAAATGGGGTCGGGAAATCTACCTTATTGCGTACGATCGCCGGGGTACAACCTGCCTTAAGCGGAAGCATCCTGCTAAACGGCAAGTTCCTTGAGAGCTACCCGCCAAAAGACCTGGCCGAAAATCTGAGCATCGTACTTACCGAACGTATTCCCGCCGGAAACCTCACAGCCTCAGAACTCATTGCTTTAGGGCGACAGCCGTATACCAACTGGATCGGATCCCTAAGTAGTGAAGACAAGGAAATGATCGACCAAGTATTGGAGAAGCTCGACCTCAAAGGCTTGCGCGACCGGTCTTGTTACGAAATGAGCGACGGGCAGTTACAAAGGGTCATGATCGGCAGAGCCCTGGCTCAGGACACTCCTCTTATAGTGCTTGACGAACCCACAAGTCACCTGGACATCTACCATAAGGCGTATATTTTCAAACTCCTGAGAACCATTGCCCACGACACCTCAAAAACGGTGCTTTTCTCCTCTCATGAGATCGACCTGGCCATACAGCTATGCGATAAGGTATTGGTCCTGCAAGAAGACCACAGTGATTTCGGAGAACCGTGCAACCTCATTGAAAAGGGCAGTTTTATGTCGCTCTTCCCTTCAGACCTTATTCGTTTTGACAAAGCCACAGGAACTTACAAGATCGAAAAATGATCCCATAACCTAAGGCTGTGGATCTATAGTCTTATGTTGCGTTCCCGACTTTTTTTCGTACAGCCTTTCATAGAGAAATGTACTTACATCATCGGTGAGTTCATAGGCCTTATTGGCCCACTCATGGCCTCCGCCTTCTGCGGTGATCAGGGTCGAAGGTACGCCGTGTTCCTGCAGGGCTTCTGCTATAGTCCCCGACCCCTGAAGCACGATATACCCGGGGGTGCCTTGCTCACAATAATGATGAGGCGCGGTAGCATAAGGCACCAGCTTGTCGTCGGTACCGTGAACGAGCAGGGCAGGCACACCATTGGCACGTTTGATCTCAACACCTTCGATCAGGGCTCCGGCAAAGGAAATGACCGCAGCAAACTTACGGCCTTGCCCCTCCAGTGCAGAAAATGCCTCGTGATCTCTGGCATAAGCAGCGTGCAATACCGCTTCTGCCCCTGCCGAACTACCAACCAGCACGATCTTTTCAGGATCAAAATTGAATTCAGAAGAAAAATTCACAAGGAAATCAAATGCCTGGTAAATATTACCGGCCACATGTTTGAAGGTTTCCACTTTTGTGGTTGCCGGACAATCACAGCTAAAACCCTCCGGCTGACCTTTTCTAACGAGGTCGTAAGAAATGGATGCCACCACATACCCCCGTTGCGCCATAGCCAGTGCAAAGCCCGATTCCAGGTCTCCATCCCTTTTCCCGGAAGAAAATCCGCCCCCATGCACAAGCAACAGCAATGGCGACTTTTGACCGCCCCGCATTTGGGGCGCAAAATAAATATCGGCCTTGAGGGTATCGGCATAGGTCATGGTCATTCGGTTCACACTCGTGAACACAGGATCTTTAAAAGGTTGTTGCCCCAGGGCACCGAAGACACATCCGAAAAAAAGTAAAGAAACAACGATCGCTCTCATCTCATGAAGGGTTTAGACCTTGAAGATACAAAATCTGCCTTACGTCCCCTTTCGAAGCCCGGCCACGATCCTGTGAAAATTAACAAATAATGGTATCTTTACCCCGACGCCTTTCAAGGCAATCACAACAGCAGCAAATCTTCAAATTATTCCCATCATGAACGACATGCTTATTCTCATACTCACTGGTGTCATTGCCCTTGGAGGGGGTATTTTTCTCGGAAACTACATTCAACGCCTGAAATTCAACAGCCTGAAAAGCGCCGCCGACGCCAGGGAAGAAGAATTCCGCAATCAGCTCGTGGCCCTCAAAGAGCAGGAAAAGGCCAGTCGTGACCAGGCCGAAAAGTTTCGCGAAGACCGGGAACAACTCACTATAAAACTCACCCGTGCACAGGCGGAGACCGACAATCTCTATCGCAAGCTTGATGAACAAAAGGAGGAGGTGAATAAACTTCAGGATAAGTTCAGCAAAGAATTCCAGGTATTGGCCAACAAGATCCTGGAAGAGAAATCGCAAAAGTTCACCCACCAAAATAAGGAGAACCTAAAAACCCTTTTAGATCCGCTTCAGGAAAAGATCAAGGATTTTGAAAAGAAGGTAGAAGACAGCAATGAAAAAAGCATTCAGCGTCACTCCTCCCTTAAAGAGCAGCTCAACAACCTGAAAGACCTGAACGAGCGTATCACTAAAGAGGCCTCTAACCTCACCCGTGCCCTTAAGGGGGATACCAAGATGCAGGGGAACTGGGGAGAATTGGTTCTCGAGCGCGTTCTTGAGAAATCAGGACTGGAAAAAGACAGCGAGTACTTTGTTCAGAACAGCTTTACTACGGAAGACGGGAAAAGGGTGATGCCCGATGTGATCATCAGCCTGCCGGACAACAAAAAGATGATCATTGACTCCAAGGTATCGCTTATCGCCTACGAGCGTTATGTGAATGCCGAAGAAGAAGATCGTCCGGTATTACTCCGGGAACACATCAATTCGATCAACAGGCACGTAGACCAGTTATCGGCTAAGAGCTATCACCAGATCTACCAGATGGAAAGCCCGGATTTCGTATTGTTGTTCATCCCGCTGGAGCCGGCCTTTGCTTTGGCCAGTGCCCACGACCCACAACTGTACAACAGTGCATTTGAAAAGAATATCGTGATCGTTACCCCTTCTACCCTTCTGGCTACCCTGAGAACGATAGACAGCATGTGGCAGAACGACAAGCAACACAAGAACGCCATTGATATTGCCACTCAGGCAGGGCGCCTGTACGATCAATTCAAAGGTTTGCTTGACGACCTTGAAAAGGTAGGCAAGCAACTGCAAACAGTACAAAACACCTACAGCACTTCGATGACCAAACTTACCGGTCGCGGCAACCTGCTCACCCGTGTTGAAAAATTAAAGAAACTGGGCGCCAAGGCGAGCAAACAGATCGAAGAAAAGTGGCTGAAACGGGCCGATGACGAACTACCGGAGAAGTTAGAAGCAGAAGAATAACTTCTTAACGAGCGACGAGGTTTACCTGGCTTCCCGTAAAGCATTGGCAGCTAAAAGCTTAAGAAGACCATTCCCCGTATTCAAAGACGCCGTTTTCCAAACTTGCCCTGCAACACCCTGTTGGCAGAGATCACCTTAATGAAATAATTACCCGGTTTAAGGGTAGAGATATCCAGGTCGCTCCCTGCAGCGTATGGCGATTCTATCAGGGTATTCCCGTTAAGGTCCTGGATCACGACCTTGGTAAACCCCATATCATCATCCAGCTGTAATCTCAACAGCCTGTTCGAGGGCAGGATCCGAAGGTGTTTAGCCTCCAGTTTTTCGGGCTTTATGGTCTTCCAGGCCACAGCCGCAGTCTCTTCCTTACCCACCGTTTCGGGGGCTATCTGGGCAAAGGCTACGTTTGCTACCAGTAGCATAAAAACTGAACAAAGTAATTTTACACCCATACCTTTTTCTTTTAAAGGTAACCATTAAAAAGGAAAATTTCGGCGACCACAAAAAAAAAAAAGGAAGCGCCATAGCGCTTCCTTTTCTACTGATATATGGTAAGTTACCTGTTATTTACTCAGGTACATACTTCTTCTGTGATAAAGCTCGTAGAACTCATCGTCTTTAAGGCTATCGATAAAGAGGATGCTCTCTCCTGTACTCTTCATTTCAGGCCCGAGGTTCTTATTCACCTTAGGGAACTTATTGAACGAGAATACCGGTTGCTTGATCGCATACCCTTCGAGTTGCGGATTAAAGGTAAAGTCCTTCACCTTATTTTCTCCTAACATCACCTTGGTCGCGTAGTTCACATAAGGCTCTTTATAAGCCTTGGCGATAAACGGTACGGTTCTAGATGCTCTTGGGTTGGCCTCGATAATGTACACCTTATCATCTTTGATCGCGAACTGGATATTGATCAGTCCTACCGTGTTTAACGCCAGGGCGATCTTCTTGGTGTGATCTTTGATCTGTTGCAGTACCAGGTCACCAAGGTTAAATGGTGGCAGGGTTGCATTAGAGTCACCGGAGTGAATACCACAAGGCTCGATATGCTCCATGATACCGATAATATACACATCTTCTCCGTCACAGATCGCATCGGCTTCTGCTTCGATGGCACCATCGAGGTAATGGTCAAGGAGGAGTTTGTTATTCGGGATCTTTCTAAGCAGGTCTACTACGTGCTCTTCAAGTTCTTCTTTATTGATCACGATCTTCATTCCCTGACCACCGAGTACGTATGACGGACGTACAAGGATCGGGAAATCGAGCTCATCGGCAAGTTGAAGGGCCTCATCGGCAGTTTCTGCCACTCCGAATTCCGGATAAGGAATATCGTTTTCTTTCAGCAGGGTAGAGAATCTTCCACGATCCTCGGCAAGGTCGAGGGAATCAAAGCTGGTTCCGATGATCTTAATACCGTACTTATCGAGTTTCTCGGCAAGTTTAAGAGCAGTTTGCCCCCCGAGCTGAACGATCACACCTTCCGGATTTTCGTGACGGATGATGTCGTAGATGTGCTCCCAGTATACCGGCTCGAAGTACAGCTTATCTGCTGTATCGAAGTCGGTTGATACCGTCTCAGGGTTACAGTTGATCATGATGGTCTCATAACCACACTCTGCAGCTGCCAGCACACCGTGCACACAGCTGTAGTCGAATTCGATACCCTGACCGATACGGTTAGGTCCGGAACCGAGCACCACGATCTTCTTACGATCGGTCACCACGCTCTCGTTGGCCGAATACTGCTTACCATCTGCGGTCTCTACCACATCTTCGAAAGTTGAATAGTAGTAAGGAGTTACCGCCTTAAATTCGGCAGCACAGGTATCTACGAGCTTGTAGACACGGTTGATCCCCATCACATCGCGTTTCTTGTACACTTCACTCTCCCAGCATCCGAGCATATGGGCGATCTGACGGTCACCATAACCTTTTTGCTTGGCTTCCAAAAGAAGTTCTTTAGGGAGGGTTTCAATAGTATATGTAGAGATCTCTTTTTCGAGATAGTACAATTCTTCATATTGCTTGAGGAACCACATATCGATCTTGGTGATCTCGTGGATCCTGCTAAGCGGAATACCCATTTGTATCGCGTCGTAGATCACGAAAACACGATCCCAGCTAGCGTGGGTAAGCTTGCTTATGATCTGGTCATAATCCTTGTATCCTTTCCCGTCTGCACCGAGTCCGTTACGCTTGATCTCGAGCGACTGGGTAGCTTTATGCAGGGCTTCCTGAAATGAGCGTCCGATACCCATCACCTCTCCCACACTTTTCATAGCGAGTCCGAGTTCGCGATCGGCACCTTCGAACTTATCGAAGTTCCATCTCGGGATCTTTACGATCACATAATCCAGGGTAGGCTCAAAGAGGGCCGAAGTCGACTTGGTGATCTGGTTATCCAGCTCATCAAGGGTATACCCCATAGCCAGTTTGGTAGCCACTTTTGCGATCGGATATCCGGTAGCCTTAGAGGCCAATGCCGAAGAACGGGATACCCTTGGGTTGATCTCGATGGCAATGATGTCTTCATTCTCATCAGGACTTACCGCGAACTGCACGTTACATCCCCCTGCGAAGTCACCGATACTGCGCATCATTTTGATGGCCATATCTCTCATTTTCTGGAAGGTCCTGTCTGAAAGGGTCATAGCAGGAGCTACCGTAATAGAGTCACCGGTATGGATTCCCATTGGGTCCATATTCTCAATGGTACAGATAATAACCACGTTATCGTTCTTATCTCTAAGAAGCTCTAACTCGTATTCTTTCCAACCCATCATCGCCTTATCGATCATTACCTCGTGAATAGGTGAGATCTCAAGACCACGACTTAGTTGCTCATCAAAATCTTCTTTCTTGTATACTATCGATGCTCCGGCACCTCCAAGGGTGTAAGAGGCACGGATCACCAATGGGAAACCGAATTCCTGGGCGATCTCCTTACCTTTCAGGAACGAAGTAGCTGTAGCCTGAGGCGCCATTGGCACTCCGATCTCACCCATAAGGTTTCTGAATTGCTCACGATCTTCGGTAATATTGATCGCATCGATATCTACCCCGATGAGTTCAACGCCGTATTTTTCCCAGATACCTTTATTGTCGGCTTCGATAGCCAGGTTCAATGCCGTTTGTCCTCCCATGGTAGGTAACACCGCATCAATGTTAGGGTGTTTCTCAAGGATCTCAATGATCGATTTGGTGTTGAGGGGCTTCAGGTAAACATGATCGGCCATAGAAGGGTCGGTCATGATGGTTGCCGGGTTGCTATTGATCAGTACGGTTTCCATACCGTCTTCTCTTAGCGATCTCAGGGATTGAGATCCGGAATAATCAAACTCACAGGCCTGTCCGATCACGATGGGACCTGACCCGATGATAAGGATGCATTTTAAGTCTTTTCTTTTCGGCATTGTGTTTTTTAATAAGGAGATTTATGATACAAGTGGGTCAAAAAAAAGGTGTTACTGGTAAAAGTAACACCTTTTTATTTATATATCGAAAAACATTATTTCTTATGTCTTGGTTCAGAAGAAACAGATAATTTCTTTCTTCCTTTAGCTCTTCTGCTAGCAAGCACCTTTCTACCATTGGCAGAAGCCATTCTTTCTCTGAAACCGTGCTTATTCTTCCTTTTTCTCTTTGAGGGCTGAAACGTTCTTTTCATTTTAAAATATCTTTATCAACTTGTAAATCTATAACTAACGGCGCTGGAATTTGCATCACAAAATCGCGGGGCAAATATACAAAGACTTTTCACTTTGACAAATAAGCGATAAAAAATATTTTTCATTGTTTTTATTACCTTTGCCCAGCAATTCAAAACACCCTGTATGTTCAACAAAAATATAAAAATAATTCTTGCTGTCCTTATATCAGCTTTTGCAGTGTATCAATTTGTAGAAGGAGAGATCGGAAACGGTATCTTTCTGATCCTTTTGGCCCTGATCTTCGTATTCCTTTACTTCCGTAATGAGATGATCCTTTTGGCCTTCCTGAGCATGCGTAAGCAGGATTTCGCCGGCACCAAGAAATGGCTGGATAAGATCAAGAATCCGGAAAGCGCCCTGATCACCAAGCAGCAGGGGTACTACAACTACCTACGCGGGATCATGGCTTCTCAGACCAATCTTACTGAGGCCGAAAAGTATTTTAAGAAGGCGCTTAAGCTGGGCCTAACGATGGATTACGACCTGGCCATGGCCAAACTTAGCCTTGCCGGTATCGCCATGCAAAAAAGGAGAAAGCGCGAAGCTACCATGTTACTGAGCGAAGCCAAAAAGCTGGATAAGCAAGGTATGCTGAAAGATCAGATCAAAATGATGCAGCAGCAGATGAAGCGCATCTAGTCAATCGAGAGCCAAGAGCCAAGAGTCAAGAGGAAAGACGAGAGACGAGAGACGAGAGACGAGAGACGAGATAATATAAAGTTAGAGAGAGAGCCGGGGATTTCCCGGCTTTTTTATTTGAGGAACACGGTGATACGGTGATGCCCTCCTTCGCTGAAGCTTCGGAGGATGATGAGGCTATGAAACATCATTAGCCTCGCTCAAATAGCTTTCTTTAGTTTGTTCATACCATTTACCAAAAATTTCGGAGCATCAAATCGCATTCCCACAACGAACCGATAGAACACCCTGGTTCCTGTATTTTTCACAGTGGTATTCTCCTGTCGGTACGTGGTACCTGAGATACTTGTGAACAATGCCGAATAGAACTTACGACCATTAAATCCGATACCTGCCTTACAATCGCCTCTCCATAATAGATTGTCCTGATTTGAGACAACATTCCCGGATGCAGTACGGGTGGTTAATTTGGTATTCAAGTAGCCAATGCCCCCAAAAACACCTAAGGAGGCATAAAATTGCTCCTGAAACACCAGGGTATGCACATACCCCGGTCCCATATTCAATTCTACATTTCTGGAGCGTTGTGTATTGATCGCTGCAGACTTATCGTTCACCACATAATGATCTATATTAAAAACAGGCATAAAGCTCCCGACACTTTTCAACTGACGTTCAGTTTGCATCGTTAGGCTTCGCAGGGAAAATCTTGAGTTGTGTATATAACCTGCCGAAAGTGATACCCCTTCATAATTCAGGTCAGGAAATTGTACATACGGATCGCCGTCGGTCCATCCGGGATCAAAATCCAGGGTATTTTTCAGGTAAAAGCCTTTCACCCGGGAGTAATTGGCTTCGGCAAACCAATGCTTAAGTACCAGCAACGAACCGATCTGGAAAGAACTGGTCTCCCCTTTTTGATCCTCATCTCCATTTCCCGGTAAGAAATCAGGTGCAAACTGAATCCCTAATGAAAGGAACTCATAGCTCACATTAAGTCGCACATTATTTGGAGTATTGGGATAAAGCAGCGTTTTATTTGCCGACGTTTTTACTTCGAACGCCTTAAAGGAATTATTCAATGACAGATCGACAGTAATTTTACTGCTCATTTTTTCTTGCCACTCGCCCTCATCCGGTATCCCGGTGGTATCTGCGTCTTGGGCTTCTGCCCGAAAGAGCATCAACTCAAAAGCAACGAAAAACAATATCCGAATCCTGAAGCTCATTAATTACAATGTGATAATACCTTATTTCCCTACTTCGAGGCACACCTGTTTACCTAGCTCTCAACCACAAACAGATTGCCGCGTCGGAACACAGCTCCTTCTCGCAAAGACCATAACCCTATATTTCCCTACTTCCCTATTTCCCTACTTCCCTACTTCCCTATTTCCCTACTCCCCTACTTCCCTACTTCCCTAGTTCTCTACTTCCCTACTTCCCTACTTCCCTACTTCCCTACATACCCATCTAAAGCAACGGCGCCCAAAGCCTGCAGAACGATTCTTTGAGTTTTTGCTTCATGGGGCGTACTTTCCATACTTCAGGTTCGATGCGGGTGCTGTCTTTCAGGTCTTCATGAAATTGGGCCGCCAGGTCTCCGGCGATACCTTCGTGATACATCAGGGCATTGATCTCAAAATTGATATCAAAACTGCGGTAATCGATATTCGAGGTACCCACGGTAGAAAAGCATCCGTCGATCACCATGGTCTTGGCATGGAGAATACCTTTTTGATAGAGATAGACCTCGATGCCGGCTTCGAGCATGCGCTCGATATAAGAATAGCTGGCGAATTTCGCCACCCTGGAATCGCTGATCCCGGGAATGAGCAACTTCACCTTCACCCCACTTCGCGAAGCCGCCAGAAGTGCGGTGAGGATCTCATCGTTCGGAATAAAATAAGGAGTGGTGAGGTACAGGTATTCCGAAGCCGAATTGATGGCCACGAACATAGCCTCCTTGATATAGGCCCATTGGGTATCCGGTCCCGACATGGCCATTTGCATCGGGATCTCGGTCCTTTCGTTCACCTCAGGGAACCATTCGTCTTTGATCCTGATATCTTCTTCACTTACAAAATCCCAGTTAAGCATGAACTGCAATTGGATCACCCCTACAGATTCCCCTTCAATACGCAAATGCGTATCGCGCCAATACCGCTGTCCTTCGGTATTCACATACTCATCGCCCACATTGATACCACCAACATAGCCTATCCTACCGTCGATCACTGCGATCTTACGATGGTTGCGGTAATTCAGTTTACTGGCGAATCGCGGGAAGTACACCGGAAGAAACGGATAGAACTCCACCCCGGCCTTGCGAAGTTTATCTTTGGCCTTATTGCTAATGCTACTGGCCACATAATCATAATTGATACGCACTTCTACCCCTTCCTCTGCCTTATCGCAAAGGAGCTTTATAAGTTCCGACCCGATCTTATCATCGCGAAAAATATAATACTCGAGGTGAATACTGCTGTTACTCTTTTTAATATCGTCGAACAAGCGGGAAAACTTTTCTTCACCATTGATCAGGACCTCGACCTTATTGTGAAGGGTAAGGGGCGATTGTTTGGTCGCCTGCATGAGGCGTATGAGCTTCGACTTGAGCTTTAGCGGTTTTTTCTCCAGGCTATTGACCTCATTTTGATACACATCGAGGGATTGGCGCCACTTTTTAATATTGACCTGGTTGAGCACGTTCTTACGCCGGAACATTCGGGTACGCCGGTATTCCTGTCCAAAAAGCACATAAAAGAGCAGTCCTACAAAGGGTATTAGAAGGAGGGCCAACACATACGAAAGCGTTCTGTTCGGGTTCGTATTGCGCATCACGATCGCAACAGCGGCACCCAGGGCCAGCAGGTAGTTAAGACCTATAAGAAGCTTTCCGAGATGGTCACCTATAAAATTCCACATTTATTTTTGCTGAGGGTAGTAACCCTCTTCCGGGATTTCAATAAAATATTCTTTACGCGATGCATTGTTCAAATGTCCTTCGCGCAACCAAGGGTTATGGATCTTAAGGATCTTGTAGTTGATATCGAACTTTTTGGCGAAATCGGCAAAATCGTTCACCACGGTATCCACGGCCATTTTTTTGGTAGGGATATGGGTATAGAGGTCGTCGTCTTCAAAATGGAATCCGTACTTCTCAGGATCGGTAAGGATCTCTTTAAGTGCCAGGATACGAAACACGTACCGGCCGGTCTCCTGCCCCAGAAGCACGTCGTAATAATTATCTACCTTTTGGCGATCCAGTTGTTTTTGCATCCCGTACTGTCCGGCATTGTAAGCTGCCGCCGCCAGGGTCCATGAACCAAATCGCTCTTTGGACTTTTTCAGGTACTGGCACGCCGCTCTTGTAGCCTTTTCAAGATGATAACGCTCGTCGACGTTGTCATTCACTTCTAATCCGTATTCGCGGGCCGTACCTTTAAGGATCTGCCAAAATCCGCGGGCTCCGGCGGGAGACACCGCATTGGTAAGGGCACTTTCGATCACTGCCAGGTATTTAAAATCATCCGGCACACCTTCTTCCTTCAGAATAGGCTCGATCACCGGAAAGTATTTATTCGCACGCTTGATAAGCAAAAGGGCATTAGATTGCCAATAGGTATTCACCAATAATTCGCGATCCAGGCGTTCCATCACATCGGGATCTTCCAGGGGCACAGCTTCCCCTGCAAAATTGATATTTTTAGGAATATCCACAGCCTTGACCGTATAGGGGTCGGTTGTCATTACAGTTTCTCGGGACGGTTTTGCTGCAGGAGATTCGCTTACAGCCTCATCGGCTTGTACAGCATTAATAAAAACGGCAGCCACCACAGCCACTCCACCAGCAAGTATATAATTTCTCACGTTCATCATCAGATCTTTAGTTTGGCTAAATATACAAAAAGAGGTCTTAGTCGGAAGTGATCAATGCAGGTAAATGCTCATTAAACCACCGGAACCTGTTCACGATCATTACATGGGTACCTCCTTTTACCCAGATGCAGTCATGAATGCGGTACGCAGGAAACACGGCATCCCTGTCGCCCTGAATGTGGACGGTCCCCGGCAAGGGTTCTTCCTGCTCCCAGTTTACCATGCGATCTATGGCCCAGTCCAGGTAATGCTTATCGCGTACCGAAAGATAGCGTTTATAGAGGTCTACCCGTTTTACCACAGGTTCACCAAAGGCGTATTTGGCCCAGGTCTCTATCTTATCGACCATGGCCGTAGGAAGCAGCTTATGCAGCCCGGTAACCCGTGCCACCCTCATACGATACGGCATCTCTGAGCGCGATTTAACACTGGATACCACAATAAGCTTACGCACGGCGATGTGTTTGGCCATTTCCTGCACTAAAACACCTCCAAAAGAGACCCCTAACAACACCGGGGCCTCATGATGCACCTCTTCACACATTCGCAGGGCGTAATGTGAAAGGGATTCGTGGTGTTCTGGCATTTTCCACTCCAGCCAAATGGTCTCAAAACGATCTTCCGGGAGGTGGATGTTTTCAAAGATCTCCGGTGCAGCAGCCATCCCAGGCATCATATATACCGGAATTCGGGAAGAAATAGCTGCAGTTTCAGTCATTGTTTATTAAGGGATTAGCTAATTTTTCGTAACTTTACCGTTACAATTTGTTAAGGAAATAAAAATATCATTCAGAAGCAAATTTCATCCGCTTCCAATGGTTCCAACCTCTTTGAACTCCATTTAAAAGATCGCATTAACAAAAGAGAACATATCCGCACATTAATATAAGAGCGTTAAATCAAATAACCCATGGATGAAGTAACCATTAACGACAACGAATTTTTGCGTCAATTCGAAGCTCCAATTGCCGGGAAACTCGCAAAGATCGAATACGCTTCCCAAGAACGAAAAATTTTCCTGACAAAGCTTTTCATTCCTGAGGAAGTAGAAGACCCCTCGTTCAAAGACCGATTTATTACCGCAGTTTTAAAACAGATCGAGAAAAAGAACCTCAGTGTGGTTCCCACGAGTCCGCACATAGCCCGGTTTCTTAGAAAGCATAAAGAATTTAAAGGCCTGCTTCCCGTTGGGATCAGGATCTAATAAAAAAACCTCGCTTCGGCGAGGTTCTTTTTTAAGTATGTAATACGGTATTTTCAACAAATTCGAATCGCACCATTCCATCTTCATCGATCTGCGTTAATCGCACACGGTGCAATGTATTTACCAGGGCCGGATCCCAGGGCGCCTTCACTTTTACATAATTCTCGGTGAAGCCGTGAATATACCCTTCTTTATTTTCCCCTTCAAAGAGCACGGTACGCTCTGTTCCCAGCTGACTCTCATAAAAGGCACGCCTTTTCTTAGCCGAGAGCCCACGAAGCATCTTACTTCGTTTGGCCCGTACGCGCTTAGGCACGACACCTTCCATATCGGCAGCGAGGGTATTATCCCTTTCCGAGTAGGTGAACACGTGCAGGTAAGAAATATCCAGCTCGTTCAGGTAGTGATAGGTTTCCAGGAAATGCTCATCGGTTTCCCCGGGGAAGCCAACGATGACATCTACTCCGATACACGCCTGAGGCATCACCTCTTTGATCTGGCGTACACGGTCTGTATAGAGCTCCCTTCGGTAACGCCTGCGCATGAGTCCGAGGATCTCATTGCTTCCGCTTTGCAGTGGGATATGAAAGTGAGGCACAAAGGCTTTACTTTGAGCTACAAAATCTATGGTCTCATCTTTCAACAGGTTGGGCTCGATGGAAGAAATACGCAAACGCTCGATACCCTCTACCTCATCAAGTGCTTTTACCAGCTCGTAAAAGGTATGTTCGTGTTTCTTATTTCCGAACTCCCCTTTTCCGTAGTCACCTATATTCACTCCGGTAAGCACGATCTCCTTGATATCCTGAGCGGCTATCTCAGCAGCATTCTTTAGCACATTCTCCAGGGTATCACTTCTCGAAATACCCCTTGCCAGTGGTATGGTACAATAGGTACACTTATAATCGCAACCATCCTGAACCTTTAAGAAGGCACGGGTCCTGTCGCCAATAGAGTAACTCCCTACATAAAAGTCGGCTTCTTCGATCTCGCAGCTGTGCACCTCCCCAAAATCGTTCTTACTCAGATCATTCAGGTAATCGGTGATCTTGAATTTCTCGGTAGCTCCCAGGACCAGATCGACCCCTTCCACGGCCGCGAGCTCTTCCGGCTTGAGCTGAGCATAGCATCCCACGGCAGCAATAAAGGCATCTTCATTGCGCTTCCTGGCCTGCTTTACGATCGACTTGAAACGCTTATCGGCATTTTCGGTAACCGAGCAGGTATTGATCACATAAATATCGGCGTCCTCATCAAACTCCACCCGGTCAAATCCTTCAGCCTGGAAGGAGCGGGCAATGGTAGAGGTTTCCGAAAAATTAAGCTTACACCCCAGGGTATAGAACGCTACTTTCTTATTTTCTTCCATAAACAGTTTCCCTGTTATATTCTGATCTATCTTTTTACATACACCCTTTCAACCGAGTTCTCCACAATACCGGGAGCACAAAACCGCAGGTTACAGGCCTTTGAAAAAAGCGTACAAATATACAATCAAATTCTTTCTTGTTAAAACCTAAAACAGCTCCTTTTAACCACTAAACAGGTTATTATTCAACGTTTTACCTACCCTGCACATACACAGGAGGTTCGGACAACGAAAAAGCACAGCTAAAAATGATCAGCGCAGGGCGGCAGGCGCGGTTTTACCCTCGATCAACAAACCACTTGCCATAAGGTATTGCGACATCCAGAAAAGCAAAACGATAAGCATACCGCTAAGACTTGACGTCCCAAAAGAACGGTCGAAAACAAGAATGGTCTCTGCCACTAACATCATGGCAGCACCGGAAAAGGCATTGGTAAAACTCACCCGGTCTACCCGCTCATAGCGCAGATAGGCCAGTTTTAACAGGATCAATGCGGTAACCAAAAAGAGATATGCTGGAACGTGCTCCGGCAGGTCATAAAGGAAGTAGATCACCACCAGGGAATACAGGGTAACGAACACCAGGTAAGGTAAAAGCCGGTCGATATCGATACTTATGGTGTACACAAAGGCACAGCTGTAACACAATTTGGCGGTCATGAGCAGTAGGAATCCCGTTACAATAACATTGAGGTCGTTATTCACCATAATGAGCATGGCTCCGAGACTAAAGCTCACCATCCCCATAATAGCGCATGTCCTTTCTACGGGGTGCAGCCCTTTGCTTTGCGGCACAAAGTAGCGCAACAACAAGGCCAGAAGTACGAGTTTAGACAACAGGCTATACACCACAGTACCTTCTGAATTGCTCAGAACGATATCGATAAAGACCACAACCATAAAGGCCACGGCAAAGCCTGTAGACGATGTTAGAAAGGACCGCATGGTGCCTGAAAAATAATAAAAGTATTATTTAAAGATACAAAGTCACCACAGACAAGGATAACTCCCCGCCATTTTTTCGACAAGCCGTCAAAAAATGGCCCGATAAGCTTGAGAAAAATGATGTTGATATGGATTCAGACCCGCGGGTCGTCTCAGGATTTTCTCCAGGTAGCCGTCTGCTCGAACACCTCGCTAAGCATTGTCTTCTCTTCCTCAGAAAGTGACAGTCCTCTGCGTTGCATCATCGCTTCGGCAGCTTCAAATGCTTTCTCCGGTTTAAAGGTGGTAAATCCGGCGGCACCACCCCACGAAAAGCTCGGTATGAAGTTTCTCGGAAAGCCACTACCAAAGATGTTCGCACTCACCCCGATAACGGTACCGGTATTAAACATGGTATTGATCCCGCACTTACTGTGATCTCCCATCATGAGTCCGCAAAACTGCAATCCGGTATGTGCAAAACGTCGGCTTTCATAATCCCACAAACGCACAGGGGCATAGTTATTCTTGAGGTTCGAATTATTGGAATCGGCACCGATATTACACCACTCCCCGAGGACTGAATTTCCGAGGAAACCGTCGTGCCCTTTATTGGAGTATCCGAAGAGCACCACATTATTAAGTTCTCCCCCGATCTTACAATAGGGCCCTGTAGAGGTAGGGCCATAGATCTTAGCTCCCATTTTCACCGTACTGTTTTCTCCAAGAGCAAAGGGACCGCGAATCATGCTTCCCTCCATGACCTCGGCGTCCTTCCCGATGTAGATAGGGCCTGTCGAAGCGTTAAGGATCGCGCACTCGACCTTTGTCCCTTCTTCAATAAAGATATTTTCAGGCGCAATAACCGTATTGGTATCAGACAGGGGTGCGCTCTTACGATCGCGGGTAAGCCATTCGTAATCGTCTTTGATCGCCTCGCCGTTCTTAGAAAAGATATCCCAGGTATGCTCAATTCGCAGTGCAGATCCCGAATACTCAAGAACCTTGTACGACTCCAGGTCTACTTCTTCCTGATCTCCGGTAGTATAAAAAGCGATCACCTCATCATCGGCGAACACAGCCTCTCCCGGCCCCAATGCTTTGATCAGGGCAACGAGCTCTTCATCCGGAAGGAACGAAGCATTAATGAGCACATTGGCATCCATCTCAACCATAGGAAAAAGGTCGGTGAGATAATCTTCAGTGACCGTAGTGGTCGTACTTCCCAAATAAGCCTCCCATTTTTCACGAATGGTTCGTACACCAACGCGAATATCGGCCACCGGCCTGGTAAAGGTAAAAGGAAGCAAACTGTTTCTTACTGGTCCGTCAAAGAGTATGTAATTCATCTGGATCGCCGTTTAACTGTTTAAATTTAAGCTATTTAACAAAAGAATCCCGCCTAACAAAGACGTAGATTCTAATAAGAACGATAAATCGCGTTGAAATGATGGAAATAAAAAAACCCCTGAGATCAGGATCTCAGAGGTCTTATATGTATGGTACACGCCAGAATTACTTCTTCTTGAACTTGGCGTATTTGTTTTTGAACTTATCGATACGTCCGGCAGTATCAACCAATTTAGATTTACCGGTGTAGTAAGGATGCGATGATCTTGAGATCTCCAGTTTAACCAATGGGTACTCAACACCATCTACCTCAATCGTCTCTTTGGTCTCTGCAGTAGACTTAGTAAGAAATACGTCTTCGTTAGACATATCTTTGAATGCTACTAATCTATAATTTTCCGGATGTATACCTTTTTTCATCGTCGTGTACTTTAAACTTCAGAATTTTTTCGAGGTGCAAATTTAGAGAATTATTTTAGATAACCAACTATAGATGACTAAAAATTTAAAAGTAATTCCTAAATTCGTTAGTGTAACAATTTTGACGCTACACATACTAACCCAACAAAAATAATCATATTTCAATGGAACAAAAACCAAAAACAGGCAAATTCGCTCTTAACTACGGAATCATCTTAGGAGCCATTAGTATCACCTTCGGTCTCATGCTGTACTTTATGGACATGCACTACCAGGGCGGAATCGCTATCGGTGTTGTTAGTGTCGCAATAACACTTGCGGTGATCATTGCTGTCATGCTCGGCTTTAAAAAAGCGAACGGCGGTTATATGTCGTTTGCCGAAGGATTGAAACTAGGTGTCGGTACTGCGCTTATTGGCGGAATTATCGGGATCCTTTTCAATTTAATACTCAGCAATGTGATCGACCCTGAGATGTCTGCCAAGGCCATGCAGGTTGCTGAAGCCCAATTCGTAGAACAGGGATTGAACAAAGAGCAGATCGATGCCAACCTCGAAATGGCTAAGAAATTCCAGGCTCCCTGGATACAGGCAGCCTTCGGACTGATCGGAAGTATCTTCCTTGGATTCGTGCTGTCTCTGATCCCTGCCCTGGTCATGAAAAAAACACAAAGTGATTACTAATTCCTATCTTTGAGCCTTACACCTACCCTCAAATTATGGACATATCAGTAGTTATACCACTACTTAACGAAAAGGAATCACTCAACGAACTCTATGATTGGATCGCCGGCGTCATGCGGTCCAATCATTTTTCTTATGAGGTCATCTTTATAGACGATGGGAGCACCGACGGCTCCTGGAATACCATCGAAGCCCTTTCGAACACCCATCCTGAAGTAAAAGGCATTCGCTTTTTGCGCAACTACGGGAAATCGCAAGCCTTACACGCCGGTTTTGCCCATGCCGCCGGGGAGGTGGTGATCACTATGGACGCCGACCTCCAGGACAATCCGGACGAGATCCCCGAACTCTATGAGATGATCGTCAACGATCGGTACGACCTGGTATCTGGATGGAAGAAAAAGCGATACGATTCGGTGATCGCCAAGAACATGCCTTCTAAACTCTTTAACTGGGCGGCGCGAAAGACCTCCGGGGTTAAACTCAACGATTTTAATTGCGGACTCAAAGCCTATCGCAACGAGGTGATCAAGAACATCGATGTGCACGGCGAGATGCACCGCTACATTCCGGTACTGGCTAAAAATGCCGGTTTCGGAAATATCACCGAAAAGGTGGTACAACACCAGGCACGAAAGTACGGAAGTACAAAATTCGGGATGGAACGCTTTATCAATGGCTTCCTGGACCTGATCACCATCTGGTTCATATCTAAATTCGGACGCCAGCCCATGCATTTGTTCGGGGCACTCGGGGTAGTCATGTTTATTATAGGCTTTGCCTTTGCCACCTACCTGGGTGTAGACAAATTATTCATTAACCCCTACGGAAGACTCATTACCGAACGACCGCAATTCTTTATTGCTCTTACCGCCATGATCATTGGTACGCAGCTGTTTATCGCAGGATTCCTTGGAGAGTTGATCCTCAGGTATCGCAAAGAAGAACAGCGCTACAAGGTTGCCCAGCGCATCAACATGGAATAGGCCAAAAAAAATGGCGCAGAGCGACCATTCTTACTACCTTTGCATAAATTTTGTATACATGGAGATCACCATCGAAGATATCAGGAAAAAAGCTTCGGCGTGGACAGGCGCCTTTTTTGATGAAGCTACCCGAAATGAAGTACAGGGTCTTTTAGATCACAATATTGAAGAGCTCAAGGAGTCTTTTTACAAAGACCTCGAATTCGGAACCGGAGGTATGCGCGGTACCATGGGCGTTGGAACCAACCGTATCAACAAATATACCCTCGGGAAGAACACCCAGGGACTGAGCAACTACCTTAAAACGACTTACCCGGGAGAAGAACTCAGGGTAGCCATAGCATACGACTGCCGTCACAACAGTGACACACTTGCCAGGGTGGTTGCCGAAGTATTTGCCGCTAACGGGATCAAGGTATTCCTGTTCTCGGAGCTTCGTGCTACTCCCGAGCTTTCTTTTGCTGTTAAACACCTCAACTGCCACTGTGGGGTGGTACTCACCGCATCTCACAATCCGCCGGAATACAACGGTTATAAGGTATACTGGACCGATGGCGGACAGATCGTTCCACCTCAAGACAAAGAGATCATTGAAGAGATCGAATCGATCGACTTCACCGATATCAAGCTAGACGCTCAGGAAGGCCTTATCGAATTGATCGACAAGGATGTTGACGAAGCCTTTTTTAACGCCTCTGTTAAGAATGGTACCATCAATGCCGATGGCCGTGAAGACCTGAAGATCGTATTTACCTCCCTCCATGGGACTTCGATCACCGCGATCCCTGAGGTCCTCAAAAGAGCAGGATACACCCAGGTGCATATCGTAGAGGAGCAAGCGAAACCCGACGGGGATTTCCCAACGGTGAAGTCGCCTAACCCTGAAGAGCCGGAAGCCCTTGCCATGGCCATGGAGAAGGCAGAGTCTCTGGACGCCGACATGGTGATCGGAACAGACCCTGACAGTGACCGCCTTGGAATTGCTGTACGTGATAACGACGGGAACATGACCTTGCTGAACGGAAACCAGACCATGATCCTGATGACCCGCTTTTTGCTAGAGCTCTGGAAGAAAGAAGGTCGTATTAACGGTAAAGAATTCATCGCATCGACCATCGTATCGACCCCAATGATGGCCAAACTTGCAGAAGCCTACGGTGTGGAATACAAGGAAGGCCTTACCGGATTTAAATGGATCGCTAAAATGATCAAGGATTTTCCGGAACTCGATTTTATCGGGGGTGGAGAAGAGAGCTTTGGTTATATGGTTGGTGAATTCGTTCGCGACAAGGATGCCGTTACTGCTTCCCTCCTCGCCTGTGAGATCGCAGCTCAGGCCAAGGCCGACGGTAGTTCCTTCTACAACGAACTCCTCAAGTGCTACGCCGATTTCGGACTCTATAAAGAGCGCCTGGTGTCGATCACCAAAAAAGGGATCAGCGGTGCCCAGGAGATCAAACAGATCATGATCGACCTCCGCGAGAATCCGGTGAAAGAGCTGGCAGGAGAAAAAGTCGTACGCATCGAAGACTACGCCTCTTCTATCGCCTACAACCTGTTAAGCAACAAAGAAGAAAAAATGGATATCCCGGCTTCGAACGTATTGATATACTACACTGAGAACGGGACCAAAATGGCTGCGAGGCCAAGTGGTACCGAGCCGAAGATCAAATTCTATTTTAGTGCCAATACCACGGTAGACAGTACCGACGAATGTCCTGCCAAGGAGCAGGGTCTCGACGAGAAACTGGACGCCATATTAAAGCAATTGGACCTGAACTAAACATTAAAGCCCGCCTTTCCGGCGGGCATTTTCCATTAAGAAGGATAACCTTAGATGAACTATTTCAAGAAGATACTGCGCTTTGCCGCCCCATACCGTAACTATGGGTTTCTAAACATTTTCTTTAACATACTTTACGCATTATTCAGCGCACTGAGCTTTGTTGCCCTGATCCCTATGCTGGACGTACTGTTCAAAGAGAGCGACCACACCTACGAAAAACCGGTTTACACGGGCATCGGCGGGGCTAAAGACTACCTGCAAAACTACCTGAATTACCAGGTGACCAAGGTAGCCGGAGACGATCAAATGATCGCCCTGGTCCTGGTGATCGGCCTGGTGATCGCCCTGTTCCTCTTGAAGAATTTCTTTAACTATGCGGCCATGTACTTCATTACCTTCTTGCGTAACGGAGTATTGAGAGACATCAGAAATGCGATGTATAAAAAGATCACGGAACTACCGGTATCCTTTTATACCGAAAAGCGCAAAGGCGATGTGATCGCGCGTATCACCTCAGATGTGCTTGAGATCCAGCATTCCTTCCTGTCGATCCTGGAGCTCATCGTAAGGGAGCCGCTTACCATTCTCTTCACGATCATCGTGATGTTCGGGATAAGCACCAAGCTCACCCTTTTCGTATTTATCTTTATCCCTATCTCAGGGATGCTGATCTCGAGGATCGGGAAATCGCTGAAGCGAAAGTCAGACAAGGTACAGCAGGAACAAGGGCATTTTCTATCGATCATCGAGGAAACCCTTGGCGGATTGCGAGTGATCAAAGCCTTTAATGCTGAAAAGCGTTTTAACGAAAAGTTCGACGACTCTACAGACCGTTTTTTCAGGTTTTCCAACAGCCTGCTTAACCGTCAGAACCTGGCCTCCCCCACCAGTGAATTCCTCGGGATCCTGGTGATCGGGATCCTCCTGTGGTTTGGTGGTAAAATGGTATTGGTAGACAAGAGCCTGGACGCTTCTTCGTTCATTGCCTATATGGGGCTTGCGTACAACATCCTTACGCCGGCAAAATCGATCAGCAAGGCTTCTTATGGGGTTAAAAAGGGTAACGCAGCAGCAGAACGGGTACTGGAGATCCTCGAAACCGAAAATAAGATCGCAGATGCACCTAATGCCATCGTAAAAGAAACGTTCGATGAAAAGATCAGCCTGGAGCAGATCAATTTTGGATACGAAGACGAACTCGTGCTCAAAGACTTCAGCCTTGATATTCCAAAGGGAAGCACTGTAGCCCTGGTGGGGCAATCCGGTAGTGGTAAAAGTACGATCGCAAACCTAGTAACCCGTTTTTACGATGTGAACAACGGTGCCATTAAGATAGACAATACAGACATCAGGGACCTCACCCTGAACAGCCTTCGCGGACTCATGGGGATCGTTACCCAGGACAGCATCCTGTTCAACGACACGGTGGCTAACAACATCAAGCTCGGGAAACCCGATGCCACGATGGAAGAGGTGATCGAGGCAGCCAAAATTGCCAACGCCTACGACTTTATCATGGACCTCCCTAACCAGTTCGACACCAATATCGGGGATGCCGGTGGTAAGCTAAGTGGCGGACAAAAACAGCGGTTATCTATTGCCAGAGCCGTTCTTAAGAATCCGCCGATCATGATCCTCGACGAGGCAACCTCGGCCCTGGACACCGAAAGCGAAAAGCTGGTACAGACCGCCCTGGAGAATATGATGAAGAACAGAACCTCCATAGTGATCGCCCACAGGCTTTCGACCATACAGAATGCAGACAAGATCGTGGTCATGCAAAAAGGAGAGATCGTAGAGCAGGGAAGTCACGAAGAACTGCTGGCCGCAAAGAATATGTATCGAAAACTGGTCGAAATGCAATCCTTCGACTAATGCGTTCTTCGTACTAATGCCATTGTTCGACGAATACAATTGTCGCATTAATAAAATTGTCCGACGAATGGAATCGTTCGACTAAAAAGAATCCCGGGGAAACCGGGATTTTTTTTTATACCTTTTTAAACCTTTTGACAAAATGCAAGTCTTAGGTGTAAAGCAGGCCCCATTTGAGCAATGAGATCTCCATACCAGCCCTGAAGGACCCGGAAACCAGAGAACGGGAATTTACCCGCCTGGTCACCGCGTACCAGGAGCGATTGTACTGGCACATCCGGCGAATCGTACTCAACCACGACGACACCGACGATGTGCTGCAAAACACCTTTATCAAAGTATACCGCAACCTGGAAAATTTTAGGGGCGAAAGCGCCATTTACTCATGGATGTATCGCATTGCCTCCAATGAAGCCCTTAATTTTTTAAAGAAGAGGGCCCGCGAAAAGAAGATCTCAGACGAGGAGTACAAAACACAATTGGCAAATAGTCTCGTGGCTGACGTGTATTTTGAGGGCGACCAGATACAACTAAAATTACAACAAGCCCTGGCCACATTGCCCGAAAAACAGCAACTGGTGTTTAATATGAAGTACTTTGAAGATATGAAATACGACGACATCTCTGAAGTACTCAACACCTCGGTAGGCGCCCTGAAAGCCTCCTACCACCATGCAATGAAAAAGATCGAGGCTCATTTAAAAAATACCCCATGAAGAAGGATCCGTCACATAAAGACAGTGGCTTCAGGCTTCCCGACGATTACTTCAACGATCTGGAGGATCGTATCAGGGAGCGCCGTGAGCTTGCAGATGCCGAAGATCATCTTCCGGACCGGGAAGGTTTTGTCCTTCCCGAAGGGTATTTCGAAGATCTCGGCGCACGTATTTCAGACCGCATCAACAAAGAAGAAAAAGAAGAAAAAGAAGACAGCCCAAAGATTATTCCGTTCCATCAAAAGTTATGGCGATATGCAGGAATTGCAGCTGCGGTGACGCTATTGATCGCAGGAACATGGGTGCTGTCTACCGAAAACAACACCATTACCTTTGACGATCTGCAAATGGCCGACGTCGAATGGTTGCTGGATCAGGGTGCCCTCGATATACCTCAACAATTTCTCATTGAAGAGGCTAACGACACCCTGCTCATGGAACTCACCATGGCCGAAAATATGCTGGACGAGCAACTCCTGGAAAACTACCTCTCAGAAGAGGCAGACCTTTATGAATTAATGGATTAAACCGATATCTCAAGACCCATGAAAAACATTATCCTCATCGCAGTTACCCTCCTCACCTTTACCGGCCTTCAGGCCCAGGAAGGCCGCAGGGAACGCATAAAATCACTAAAGATCGCCTACCTAACCGAAAACCTTGAGCTCACCCCGGAGGAGGCTCAGAAGTTCTGGCCTGTTTACAACACCCATGAAGAAGCCATCTACAAGCTTAGGGTAGTTGAGATGGGCGCTTTAAAGAGAAACCTGGGGAGCGATGGTCTGCGTTCCATCACCGATGCAGAAGCCAAAAACATTATTGATGCGTACCAGGATCTTGAAAAGCGCATCTTCACCTTAGAGCAAGGGTTTATCAATGACCTTCGCACTATTTTGAGTCCGCGAAAGGTCGTTTACCTCCAGGTTCTGGAAGAAAAATTCAGAAGGGAACTCCTCCGAAAGTATCAACAGAAAAGGTCCGGCAACCGCCGCAAATAAGGGTTGCCATCCTTGCCGGGAAGGCACTACTCCTTAAAAGTTAATTTGGCCAAGCGATTCCTTCCGGCTGCAAAGGCCGTGCTATCGCTATTAAATCGCAAGGTATAAAAAGGTTCATCAGAGATCTTGGTAAAGGAATCGCCCCCGTCGTTGGAGAACCAGATTCCCTGAAAGCCTACAGCCACAAGCTCCTGCCCTTTTCGTCCGGGGATATACTGAACGCAGGAGAGGTAACCGGGATCCATCCTTGAGCCCACTACCTGCCAGGTCTTTCCACCATCGATGGTACGGATCTTATTGGCGGTATTTTCTTCAGGATTGGTGTAATCGCCTCCAATAGCAAACCCGAGTTGTTCATCGTAAAAAGCAACAGAATACATACCCTGGGTAGGCTCGCCCTGCACCACCGGAGTATCGAAAACCTGCCATGTACGGCCTTTATCGGGTGAATACAAGATGCGGGAACGCACCCCTCCGGTGGCGATCCACGCGTGGTCGCCCACAATGGAAATATTGGTATTACTGGCCGCAAAAGCCGCCTCGCCCTCTGCCGCTTCGGGAAGCATCGAACACGGCAACTTTTGCCAGGTTCGGCCACCATCGCGTGTTACGATGATCGAGATACAGCCATCGGTAGGGTCGCCCATAGCGATTCCCTCCATATCATTCCAGAAGGCCATAGCATCGTAAAACACCTTTTCGTGTTCTTCCATATACGCCAGTTCCATTGCTCCGGAGTCACCGGTCTTGAAAAGCAAGGCCGGATCGCCTACGCCCAACATAAAGAAATCGTTCGAAGTAGCCGCCACCGCACGAAATTCGGTATTCACACTGTCAATTCGCAGTCGGGAAGCACGTGCCTGAGTATCGCCGGCATTGTAAATGCCATAGGTATTATCGGACCCCGCAAAGGCCAGGTTCTTCCCCATCAAGGTGATCGCCCTGATGCTCACGCTGTCTGCGAACAGCGATGCTACCTCAACAGCTTTGTATTGTTTAGGAACGAATTCCGGCTCCACAGCACAGGATGCCAGGAGAATCAAAATGAAGAAATAACGGATCATAGGTTGAATTTGCGCTTAAAATTAAGCGTAATCGTTCACAAAGCAATAACTTTGCATACAATTTATCAGAAGGCAATGAGACTACACAGAAACCTCGTATACGCGGTCATAGACGGGTTACACAGCATTTTTAATGAAAAGGAATACGCCGACAAGGTCGTAGAAAAGCTACTCAAGCGCGATAAACGCTGGGGTGCCCGAGACCGTGCTTTTATAGCAGAAACCACCTATGAGATCGTACGATGGAAACGTCTTTACACGGTTATTGCCGGGGTTAATCCGCCTTACAGCCGTGAAGACCTGTGGCGTGTATTTGCCGTATGGGCCGTACTTCGCGGTATTCGCCTGCCCGACTGGAAGCAGCTCGAAGGCACGCCTACCAGAAGGATCAAGGGGAAATTCGACGAATTGAGCAAAGAGCGTAAATACCGCGAATCTATTCCCGACTGGCTTGATGAACTGGGTAAAAAAGAGCTTGGAGAAGCCCTTTGGGACAAGGAGATCACCGCTCTCAATAAGCAGGCCGATGTGATCCTGAGAGTGAATACGCTTAAAACGACAAAAAAAGAACTCAAAAAAGCGCTTGCAGAAGACGGAATTTACACCGACGACCTCAAGGGTTACCCCGATGCCCTCGTCCTCGAAGAACGCGCCAATGTGTTTCAGACGCAGGCCTTTAAAGACGGATGGTTCGAAGTTCAGGATGCCTCATCACAATTGGTAGCCCCCATGCTCAAACCCGAACCGGGCATGCGCGTGGTAGATACCTGTGCCGGTGCCGGTGGCAAAACCCTTCACCTGGCGAGCCTGATGGACAATAAAGGGCAGATCATTGCCATGGACATTTACGGCAATAAGCTCAAAGAACTCAAAAGACGCTGCCGGCGTAACGGGGTTCACAATATCGAGACCCGTGAGATCGACTCGACCAAGGTCATCAAAAAGCTCCACGACAAAGCCGACCGCGTACTTATCGACGCGCCCTGTAGCGGACTCGGGGTACTGAGACGTAATCCCGACGCCAAATGGAAACTGCAACCCGAATTTCTCGACAGCATCAGGGAAACACAACAGCAGATCCTGAGAGACTACTCGAAGATGGTCAAGGAAGGCGGACAAATGGTCTATGCGACTTGTTCGATCTTACCCTCTGAGAACAGGCAGCAGGTAGACAAATTCCTGAACAGTGAAAGCGGAAAAGGCTTTAAACTCAAAAAGGACCGCAGCATCATGGCATCCGAATCGGGGTTTGACGGATTTTACCTGGCGCTCTTAGAACGTACCCCTCAGGGATAATATCGTCCTTTCATATATTCAAGTTGTTGGTTTTTAATAAATTATTGTATTTTACTCAGTAAATAACCGCGTTGAAAGCGATTAACCTTTCATGCCTCCAACAGTAATTATATGAAAACCCGAACAATCTGGATCGCAGTGATCGTTGGCGCTATCTTGGCTATCTTAACCGTAGTCTACGAGTACACCACCTGAACACTGGGATAATTCCCCGCTCACAGCATCACTACCCGCAAGTAACCCTGGCGGGTTTTTTGTTGGCATTTGACGAACAATAAAATCCCGGAAATGGAGCAACCCCACAGAAGCTCTCCGGGGTTTTGGCGCGTTTTGCCACAACCTGCCAGGATCAAAAAAAAACAACACTAAACCTCCACTACCCCAAGGAATAAACAGGGGCACTTCTCAAAAAGTGATCCTACGGAACAAGACGTCCTTTTTTCTGTAAGGTATTCCTCCGGATTGGCCGCTTTTTTGAGTTAAAAAATTGTATTTTTGCGCTTTCAAAATCAATCATTAGTCCGCTCCCGTTAACGGACCCTAATTTTGCAATCTATGATCGTTTTCTTCGGAAACCCAAAAGAGAAGGTTTTTGCTGTAGAAACCTCCAAAGCACTCTCAAAGGAAGACACCTCAAAACTCACCTGGCTTTTTGGCGACGCTCCTGCTATTGACACCGATACGGTAGACCGGTATTTTATCGGTCCGCGAGCAGCCATGGTTACTCCATGGAGTACCAATGCCGTGGAGATCACCCAGAATATGGGGATCACAGGGCTTATTCGTATCGAGGAATTTATTGCCACTGAAGCCGATGACACCGACTTCGACCCGATGTTAAGCCAGAAGTTCGCCAAACTCGACCAGGATATCTTCGACATCCACCTGGATCCGCAGCCCATCGAAGCGATCGACGATATTGCAGCCTATAACGAAAAAGAAGGTCTGGCCCTGAGCCAGGAGGAGATCGATTACCTCAACGCCCTGGCAGAGCGCCTGGGGCGTAAGCTTACCGATGCCGAGGTATACGGTTTTGCACAGATCAATTCGGAGCACTGTCGCCACAAGATCTTTAACGGAACCTTCGTGATCGACGGAGAAGAGAAGCCGGTATCGCTTTTCAAGATGATCAAAAAAACCTCTGAAGCCCACCCGAACGATATCGTTTCGGCCTACAAGGACAACGTCGCCTTTTTAAAAGGGCCAAGGGTACAGCAATTCGCCCCTAAGAGTCCGGAAAAACCCGATTACTACCAGGTGACCGATTTTGATTCGGTGATCTCCCTGAAAGCAGAAACCCACAACTTCCCTACTACCGTAGAGCCTTTTAACGGGGCCGCTACCGGTTCGGGAGGAGAGATCCGCGACCGTCTTGCCGGCGGACAAGGATCATTGCCTATGGCAGGGACTGCTGTATATATGACCTCATACTCCCGATTGGAAGCCAACCGCCCATGGGAGCAGAAAATGGCAGCACGCGACTGGCTGTACCAAACTCCAATGGACATCCTGATCAAGGCCTCTAACGGAGCTTCTGATTTCGGGAACAAGTTCGGACAGCCCCTTATCGCCGGTTCGGTACTCACCTTCGAACACGAGGAAGAAGCGCGCAAACTCGGTTTTGACAAGGTGATCATGCTAGCCGGAGGTATCGGGTATGGCAAGGCCGCCCAAGCCAAAAAAGACACCCCGCAACCCAAAGATAAGATCGTGGTACTAGGTGGTGACAACTACCGTATCGGGATGGGAGGAGCTGCCGTATCGTCTGCCGATACCGGAGAATTCTCCAGTGGGATCGAGCTCAATGCGATCCAGCGATCGAATCCCGAAATGCAAAAGCGTGTCGCCAATGCCGTACGCGGGATGGTAGAGAGCGATACGAACGAGATCGTTTCTATTCACGACCACGGAGCCGGAGGTCACCTTAACTGTCTTTCAGAATTGGTTGAAGAGACCGGTGGCCTTATCGACACCGATAAACTTCCTGTGGGAGACCCTACCCTTTCGCTCAAAGAACTTATCGGAAACGAAAGTCAGGAGCGTATGGGACTGGTTATTTCTGAGGCCCACACCGAAAAACTGAGAAAGATCGCCGAAAGAGAGCGATCGCCCATGTATGAGGTAGGTGAAGTAACCGGAGACGACCGTTTTACCTTTAAGTCGTCAAGTACCGGAGCCACTCCAATGGACCTGGAGATGAACGATATGTTCGGAAGTTCTCCCAAGACCATAATGAACGATAAAAAGGTAGCCAGAAACTATCAGGCTCCTCAATATACCACAGAAGCCATTCCGCAATTGCTGGAGCAGGTACTTCAATTAGAAGCAGTTGCCTGTAAAGACTGGCTTACCAACAAGGTAGACCGTTGTGTAAGCGGACGCGTAGCACGTCAGCAATGTGTTGGACCGCTTCAATTGCCATTGAGCAATTGTGGGGTTATGGCCCTCGACTACCAGGGGAAAGAAGGTATTGCCACTTCTATCGGGCACGCCCCGGTACTGGCCCTTATCGACCCGGTAGCCGGTAGCCGCGTAGCGATCGCAGAATCGCTTACCAATATCGTTTGGGCGCCGCTTAAGGACGGACTCAGATCGGTATCCCTCTCTGCCAACTGGATGTGGCCATGTAAGAACGAAGGGGAAGACGCCAGACTTTATGACGCTGTAGAAGGGTGTTCGCAATTCGCTATCGACCTCGGTATTAATATTCCGACAGGAAAAGACTCCCTGTCGATGAAACAAAAATATCCCAATGAGGAAGTGATCGCCCCGGGAACCGTGATCATTTCGGCAGCAGGAAACTGTAACGATATTACTAAGGTGGTAACCCCTGTCCTCCAAAAAGACGGAGGAAGCATTTACTACCTCAACCTCTCTCAGCAATCCCTCGAGATCGGAGGAACCTCTTTTGCCCAGGTGCTCAATAGCGTGGGTGATAAAGGTGCTTCTGTTAGCGATGCCGCTTACCTGGCCAAGGCCTTTGATGCCATCCAGGACCTGATCAAAGACAGACAGATCCTTGCGGGACACGATGTAGCCGGTGGCGGACTCATTACCACACTTTTGGAAATGTGTTTTGCAGACAATGACCTGGGAGCACAGATCAACCTCGATGCATTGGAAGAAACCGATTCGGCCAAAGCCCTCTTCAACGAGAATGTAGCCGTGGTCTTCCAGGCGAAAGACGATGCGACCGCAGAGCAACTTCTTAAGGAACGCGGAATTGCATTCCACAAGATCGGAGCTGTAACAGAAGGAGACCGTATGCAGATCAAGAATGGCGCTGACGCCTTCTCATTCAGCGTTTCACAGTTAAGAGATATCTGGTACAAGACCTCCTACCTTATCGATCAAAAACAAAGTGGTAAGGACAAAGCAGAAGAGCGCTATATCAACTATAAGAATCAGCCGCTTCAATACACCTTCCCGGCACAATTCGACGGGAAGCGTCCCGAGGCCCCTGCAGGAAAACGCATCAAAGCAGCTATTATACGTGAAAAGGGAAGTAACTCAGAGCGCGAAATGGCCAACGCCATGTACCTCGCAGGTTTTGATGTGAAAGACGTACACATGACCGACCTGATAAGCGGTAGAGAGACCCTTGAAGATATTCAGTTCATTGCCGCAGTGGGAGGATTCTCCAACTCAGATGTACTGGGAAGTGCTAAAGGATGGGCCGGGGCCTTCCTTTACAATGAAAAGGCCAGAACCTCACTGAGAAACTTCTTCGACAGAGAAGATACCCTATCGCTGGGCGTTTGCAACGGATGTCAGCTCTTCATCGAATTAGGCCTTATCAACCCGAATCACGAAGAGAAGCCAAAGATGCTTCACAACGATTCGCACAAGTTCGAATGTAACTTTACGTCGGTAAAGATCCAGGAGAATCCATCGGTGATGCTTTCTTCGCTGGCGGGAACCACCCTCGGTATCTGGGCGGCACACGGTGAGGGAAAATTCAGTTTCCCTTATGCCGAAGACCGTTACCAGATCGTTGGTAAATACGGTTATGAAGGCTATCCGGCAAATCCGAACGGATCAGACTTCAACACAGCAATGCTTACCGACGACAGCGGAAGACACCTGGTGATGATGCCTCACCTGGAGCGTTCGACCTTCCCATGGAACTGGGCGCATTACCCTGAAGATCGCAACGATGAGGTAACGCCCTGGGTTGAAGCCTTTGTGAACGCAAGGAAGTGGCTGGAAACCAAATAAACACCAATTTTATAACTTAAAAATTAAGGAGTTGCCAAATGGCAGCTCCTTTTTTTATGAATTTGATTAAGTAATACAGAAATTTTCCTATTTTGCAAAACTGAAAAAAACACTAAGAATGACCAACATTACCCGTTTATTTGAGATTCCGCAATACCAGCTGGAGAATTTCGAACAAGAAGCAGCGTTTTGCACCAAATATGGTGATGAGTGGGTGAAAACTTCCACCAGAGAATTCATCAGATTAGCCGATCAATTTAGCCGAGGGCTCATAGAGCTGGGCATCCAACCGGGAGAGAAGATCGCTCTGATCTCCACCAACAACCGAACGGAATGGCATATTTCTGATATCGGGGTATTACAAACCGGGGCGGTGAACGTTCCTATCTACCCGACCATTTCTGCTGAAGACTACGCATACATTCTCAATCATTCGGATGCTAAATATTGTTTTGTCTCCGACGAAGAATTGCTTGAAAAAGTAAACAGCATTAAAGACCTCACCCCCAACCTGAAAGAGATCTACACCTTTGACCAGGTAGAAGGTGCTAAAAATTACAAAGAGGTACTCGAGCTGGGTAAGAATGAAGCGAACCAAAAGGAACTCGAAACACGTAAAGACAACGTCAAAACTGAAGATCTCGCCACCCTGATCTATACCTCAGGAACAACGGGAAGACCAAAGGGCGTTATGCTTTCTCATAAGAATATCGTGTCGAATGTACTCACCAGTAAAGAGCGTGTACCCCTGGATACGGGAGACAAGGCATTGAGCTTCCTCCCTATCTGCCACATCTTTGAGCGCATGGTGACCTACCTCTACCAATACTGCGGTATCAATATTTATTTTGCAGAATCTATAGAAGCGATCAGCGACAACCTTAAAGAGGTAAGGCCTGAGGTGATGACCTTGGTGCCGCGACTCCTCGAAAAGGTATACGACAAGATCTACGCCAAAGGTGCCGATCTTACAGGAATTAAGAAACGTCTCTTCTTCTGGGCTATTGAACTCGGAAAGAAATTCGAACCTTACAACGCCAATGGTGCCTGGTACGGATTCCAGCTCGGGATCGCCAGAAAGCTTATTTTCAGCAAATGGCAGGAAGGACTTGGAGGCAACATCAAGATCCTCGTTTCGGGTAGTGCAGCCCTGCAACCGCGACTCGCCCGTGTATTCGGAGCTGCCGGAATGCCGGTAATGGAAGGTTACGGACTCACAGAAACCTCTCCTGTGATCGCGGTAAACGACCAGAACAACAGAGGATGGAAGATCGGTACTGTGGGAAGGGTCGTTCCCGGAGTTGAGGTGAAGATCGCAGAAGACGGTGAGATCTTATGTAAAGGACCAAATGTAATGATGGGGTATTACAAGGATGAAGAGCGCACTGCTGAAGTGATGACCGGCGACTATTTCCACACCGGAGATATTGGAGAGATCGACAGCGAAGGATTCCTCAGAATTACCGATCGTAAGAAAGAAATGTTCAAAACCTCAGGGGGTAAGTATGTCGCTCCACAGATCATCGAGAACGAGATGAAGCAATCGCGCTTTATCGAGCAGATCATGGTCGTAGGTGAAGGCGAAAAAATGCCTGCCGCCCTGGTGCAACCAAGTTTTGACTTTGTTATGGAATGGGCGCGTCGTCACAACATCGAACTCAAGAACAACGAAGAACTGGTGAATCACCCGGAGGTTAAAGCCCGTATCAAGGAAGAGATCGACCATTATAATGAGCGCTTTGGGAAGTGGGAGAAGGTGAAATTATTCGAGCTTACTCCGGACCTCTGGAGTATCGACGCAGGTCACCTTACCCCGACCATGAAACTCAAGCGTAAGATCATCAAGCAGAAGTACATTAAATTGTATAATGATATTTACGGTCACGAAGAATAAATAGTGATCTGTGTTATAATGATTTAAGCTCCCCACTCCGGGGAGCTTTTTTTTATGCCATAGAATACACAATCCTCTCATATGAGAATTCTTATAAATTTACTATGCATGCATAATAAAATATTTGTATATTTGGTCAGATCGACAACGACCCAATGAAAGATAAAACAATAGACTACGTTCTGAGATCGACCTGGCAACTGGTTACCCGTATGTATAATGAAGAGGCTCATAAGTTCGAGTCGACCATGGCTATGGGCTTCACCTTACTCAGCATAGACCCGGAAAACGGTTCCCCCTCAACTACTTTAGGTCCGCGCATGGGTATGGAAGCCACGAGCTTATCGCGCCTTCTCAAGAATCTTGAAGGTCGCGGACTTATATACAGAACGCCGAATCCGGATGACGGTCGCGGTGTGATCATTCGTCTGACTCCGGAAGGAAAGGAAAAGCGCGATATTTCCAGGGAGGTAGTTCTGAGATTCAATGATACCATTCGCAATCATGTAAGCGAGAGCGATCTAAAGGGCTTTTACAATGTTGCTGAAACCATACAGGGCCTCATTTCAGAGCGTAAAATTTATCAAGACCAAAACAAAGACTAAAAATAATTCATTATCAACCACATGAAACGACGAATTAGAAAAGTAGCAGTGATCGGTTCCGGAATTATGGGAAGCGGTATTGCCTGCCATTTTGCCAATATCGGTGCCGAGGTATTACTACTTGACATCGCACCCGGCGAACTTAATGATGCTGAAAAGAAAAAAGGCCTGAGCCTTGACCACCCGGCGGTTAAGAACCGTATCGTTAACGACAATCTCAAAGCGGCTTTAAAATCGAAGCCCTCCCCTATTTACAACCAGAAATTCGCGAGCCGTATTACCACGGGTAATATGGACGAGGACCTGAAGAAGATTGCCGATGTAGACTGGATCATCGAGGTGGTGGTTGAACGTCTGGACATCAAACAACAGGTTTTCGAAAAGATCGAAAAATACCGTAAGCCGGGTACCCTGATCACTTCCAATACTTCAGGAATACCGATAGGCTTTATGAATAAAGGTCGTAGTGAAGACTTCCGTCAGCACTTCGCCATTACCCATTTTTTTAATCCGCCGCGTTACCTCAAACTCTTTGAGGTGGTTCCCGGACCTGATTGCAAACAGGAGGTAACCGACTTCCTTATGGAGTACGGTGATAAGTTTCTTGGGAAGACCTCTGTTATGGCCAAAGATACCCCGGCTTTTATCGGAAACCGTATCGGGATCTTCGGGATCCAGAGTCTTTTCCACCAGGTAAAAGAACTTGGCCTTACCGTAGAAGAAGTAGATAAACTTACCGGTCCGGTGATCGGCCGTCCTAAATCGGCCACCTTCCGTACCGTAGATGTGGTTGGCCTCGACACCCTCGTGCACGTAGCCAACGGGATCTATGACAACTGTAAGGAAGACGAAGCACACGACCTGTTCAAACTTCCGGACTTTATAAAGACCATGATGGAGAACAAATGGCTCGGTAGCAAGACCGGCCAGGGATTCTATAAAAAGGTAAAAGGTGACAATGGTAAGAGCGAGATCCTTTCCCTCGACCTGAACACCATGGAATACCGCGCCAAGAAAAGAGCTTCCTTCGGTACCCTGGAACTCACCAAGACCATTGACAATGTGATCGACCGTTTTCCGGTACTGGTAGGCGGAAAAGACAAGGCCGGTGAATTCTACCGCAAGAACTTTGGCGCCATGTTCGCATACGTGCAGAACAGGATCCCGGAGATCTCAGACGAGCTCTACCGCATAGACGACGCCATGAAGGCCGGATTCGGATGGGAGAATGGTCCGTTCGAGATCTGGGATGCCATTGGTGTTGAAAAAGGGGTTAAGCTCATGAAAGACCAGGGAATGGAACCTGCTGCTTGGGTTAACGAAATGTTGGAAGCAGGAATCACCTCGTTCTACAGTGTAAAAGACGGAGCCACTCATTATTACGACATACCACAAAAGAAACATATCAAGAAACCAGGACAAGACGCCTTCATCATTCTCGACAACATCAGAAAGTCGAACGAGGTATGGAAGAACAGCGGCGTGGTTATCGAAGATCTCGGCGATGGAATTCTCAACGTTGAATTCCGCAGCAAGATGAACACCATTGGTGGAGACGTGCTGGCAGGGATCAACAAAGGGATCGACCTGGCCGAAAAAGACTTCCAGGGACTGGTTGTCGGTAACCAGGGAGCTAACTTCTCTGTGGGTGCCAATATCGGAATGATCTTTATGATGGCTGTAGAGCAGGAATACGATGAGCTGAACATGGCCATTAGAATGTTCCAGGATACGATGATGCGTATGCGTTATTCGGCCATCCCTACCATTTCTGCCCCTCACGGCATGACCCTGGGTGGAGGTTGCGAGCTTTCGCTTCATGCCGATAAGGTCGTAGCTGCTGCAGAGACCTATATGGGACTCGTGGAATTCGGTGTTGGGGTGATCCCCGGCGGTGGAGGGTCTAAGGAAATGGCCCTGAGAGCTGCAGACACTTTTAGAAAAGACGACGTAGAACTCAACGTACTCAGAGAATACTTCCTGAACATCGGGATGGCCAAGGTATCGACCTCGGCTTACGAAGCCTTTGACCTGGGTATCATGCAGCCCGGCAAAGATGTGGTGGTAGTCAATAAAGACCGTCAGCTTGCCGAAGCTAAAAAGCACGCCCTGCTTATGGCGGAGGCCGGATACACCCAGCCGCCTAAGCGCAAGGACATCAAGGTACTCGGAAAGCAGGCATTGGGAATGTTCCTGGTAGGAACCGATTCGATGGAAGCCGGTAAATACATCTCCGAGCACGATAAGAAGATCGCCAACAAACTGGCTTATGTAATGGCCGGAGGTGACCTTTCAGAGCCTAACTACGTAAGCGAGCAATACCTGCTCGATCTGGAAAGAGAAGCCTTCCTTTCGCTCTGTACCGAGCGCAAGACGCTTGAACGTATTCAGCATATGTTGAAAACGGGAAAACCTTTACGTAATTAGATCGTGAGTCGAGAATCGTGAATCGAGAATCGAGAGTTGAACAACATCACAACCGAATTCAAAATCAAAGACAATGAAAACAAGAACCGCATATATTGTTAAAGCTTACAGAACAGCTGTTGGGAAGGCCCCAAGAGGATTGTTCAGGTTCAAGCGTCCGGATGAGCTGGCCGCAGAGACCATTGAATACCTGATGCAACAGGTACCTGCCCTCGATAAGAACCGCATCGATGATGTGATCGTGGGGAACGCCATGCCGGAGGCCGAGCAAGGGCTCAATATGGGGCGTCTGATCTCCCTTATGGGATTGAAGACCGAAGAGGTACCCGGAGTAACCGTGAACCGTTACTGTGCTTCCGGACTCGAAACCATTGCCATGGCCACCGCCAAGATCCAGTCGGGAATGGCCGATTGTATTATTGCCGGTGGTGCAGAGAGCATGAGTTACATTCCGATGGGAGGATACAAGCCTGTACCCGACTATAAGGTAGCCAAGGAAGGAAATGAAGATTACTACTGGGGCATGGGACTCACTGCAGAGGCCGTTGCCAACCAGTTCAAGGTATCGAGAGACGACCAGGACGAGTTCGCCTTCAATTCACATATGAAGGCCCTTAAGGCCCTCGAAGAAGGGAAATTCAACGACCAGATCGTTCCGATCGATATCGAAGAGACCTTTGTAAATGCCAACAGTAAGAAAGAAACCCGCAATTATACCGTAAAACAAGACGAGGGGCCACGTGCCGACACCAATATGGCCGCCCTTAACCGTTTACGTCCGGTATTTGCCCAGGGAGGTAGCGTTACAGCCGGAAACTCTTCACAGATGAGTGATGGAGCCGCCTTTGCCCTGGTCATGAGCGAAGAAATGGTCAAGGAGCTCAACCTGGAGCCTATCGCACGACTGGTATCTTATGCCGCTGTAGGTGTGGAGCCTCGTATCATGGGAATCGGACCGGTAAAAGCCATTCCAAAAGCTTTGGCACAGGCCGGACTCAAGCAAGACCAGCTCGACCTCGTGGAGCTTAACGAAGCCTTTGCTTCGCAGTCGCTTGCCGTAATTCGCGAACTCGGACTTAACCCCGACATCGTGAACGTGAACGGAGGAGCCATTGCATTGGGCCACCCACTGGGATGTACCGGAGCCAAACTCTCTGTACAACTCTTTGACGAAATGCGCCGAAGAGACAGCAAGTACGGTATGGTGACCATGTGTGTGGGAACCGGGCAAGGCGCTGCGGGAGTTTACGAATTCCTGAGTTAGGGAATTATAGATTATAGATGATAGATTATAAATGGTGAATGATGAATGATGAATGATGAATGATGAATGATGAATGATGAATGATGAATGATGAATCGGACATCGAGAACGTAGAAATACAAGGTCACCAGACCACATCGATCACAAGCGAATCTATCTCACACTTGCACTCTGGCAAGCTATTAGAAAAAGAAAAGAAACTATCGATTAAACCAAACATTAAGATATGGAAACGCTAAAAAAAGAACTCACCCGTGGCGGCCAGTTCCTCGTAAAGGAAACCAAGGCTGAGAACGTGTTCACCCCGGAGGACTTTACCGAGGAGCAGAACATGATGAAGGAGTCGGTAAAAGAATTCGTAGACCGTGAGGTATGGCCTCACAAGGAACGTTTTGAAAAGAAAGACTACGCCTTTACCGAAGAGGTAATGCGTAAAGCAGCAGAGCTCGGGTTACTGGGTATTGCTGTTCCTGAAGAATACGACGGACTCGGAATGAGTTTCGTGACCACGATGCTGGTATGTGACTATATTTCGGGTGCAACCGGAAGTTTAGCCACCGCCTTTGGTGCCCATACCGGGATCGGAACCATGCCGATCGTGATGTACGGTACCGATGAGCAAAAGAAAAAATACGTTCCTAAGCTCGCTACCGGGGAGTGGTTTGGCGCTTACTGTCTTACAGAACCGGGAGCAGGATCTGACGCGAACAGCGGGAAAACAAAAGCCGTGCTATCCGAAGATGGATCGCACTACCTGATAAGCGGACAAAAAATGTGGATCTCCAATGCGGGATTCGCCAACTTGTTTATTGTTTTTGCCCGTATTGAAGACGACAAGAACATTACAGGTTTCATCGTAGAGAACGATCCGGAGAACGGGATCACTCTTGGTGATGAAGAAAAGAAGCTGGGTATACACTCCTCTTCTACCCGCCAGGTATTCTTTAACGAGACCAAGGTTCCGGTAGAGAACATGCTTTCTGAAAGAGGCAACGGATTCAAGATCGCGATGAACGCCCTTAACGTAGGACGTATCAAGCTGGCTGCGGCTTGTCTTGATGCCGAAAGAAGGGTGATCACTGAGGCGGTAAAATACGCCAACGAGCGTGTACAGTTCAAAACGCCGATCGCCAAGTTCGGAGCCATCAAGGCTAAGATCGCTGATATGGTGACCAACGCCTATGTCGATGAAAGTGCCAGCTACCGTGCTGCAAAGGATATCGAAGATCGCATTGCGATGCGTAAGGAAGAAGGAAATTCACATTCTGAAGCAGAGCTTAAAGGAGTGGAAGAATACGCTATTGAGTGTTCGATCCTGAAGGTAGCCGTATCAGAAGACTGCCAGATGATCACCGACGAGGGGATCCAGATCTTCGGAGGAATGGGATTCTCTGCAGATACGCCTATGGAAGCCGCCTGGAGAGACGCCCGTATCTCAAGGATCTACGAGGGTACCAATGAGATCAACAGGATGCTTGCGGTAGGTATGCTGATCAAAAAAGCGATGAAGGGGCACGTAGATCTTCTTGGGCCGGCTATGGCCGTACAGGAAGAGCTTATGAGCATTCCATCATTCGATACGCCAGACTATTCTGAACTGTTCGCAGAGGAAAAAGAAATGCTTGCCAAGCTTAAGAAGGTCTTCCTGATGGTAGCCGGAGCCGGAGTACAGAAGTACGGTCCGCAATTGGAAGAGCACCAGCAATTGTTAATGGCAGCAGCCGATATCCTTATCGAAGTGTATATGGCAGAATCGGCGATTCTGAGAACCGAAAAGAACGCCAAGCGTTTTGGAGAGGAAAGTCAGAAAGAGCAGATCGCCATGGCCAAGCTATACCTGTACAATGCTGTTGAAAAGATCAACACCAGTGCTAAGGAAGGTATTGCCGAGATCAGCGAAGGCGACGAGCAGCGTATGATGCTTATGGGACTTAAGCGTTTCACCAAGTATACGAATCTGCCAAACGTGATCGCACTTAGAAATATCATTGCCGAAAAAGTAACGGCCGAAAATAAATTTTGTTTTTAATTCCCTTTTTTACTCTTGATATAGGGTTTTAGAATTTAGTTGTTTGTTGAGAAGCCGTCCGGGAAACCGGACGGTTTTTTTATTCCCCACCTTCCTACTTCCCCACTTCCCCACTTCCCCACTTCCCCACTTCCCCACTTCCCCACTTCCCCGTTTACCTGGCTACCTCCTTAATGTGTAGAATTTTTTCTATATTTATAGGAAGTCAAAAGCATCATGAAAACGGTAACACTTTTCCCTGTAGAGCGGGAAGGCGACAGATTTATAGGTATCCCGGCGAGGAATGATCTCGAGTACAGGCAACTTATTGCCGGGTATTGCGGATTGCAATGGTCGCATGACCACCGGTGTTACCTTATGCCCTACTCCCGTTTTCATCTCAATGCCATCTTCCAGCATTTCAGGGCTGCAGAATGGTATGTTAATTACAGTGAGCTTCGATTTTCCAGTACCACTAGGGAATCACCATCTACCCCTTCTCCGGAAACGGTACACGAAACCGTAGTAATAGAACTGGAAGACTATATGCATTGGATGAAGCAATTGCGCTACAGCAAGAACACCATTAACACCTATACGGGATTGCTACGGGTATTCTTTGCCTATTTTCACGAAAAGGATCCGAAGGAGATCACCAATGACGATGTTGAGGACTTTAACAAGGGATACATCCTCGAGAAGGGGTATAGCCGGGTATTTCAGAGTCAGATCATCAGTGCATTGAAGTTATTTTACATGCGCTTTCACAGTCGGGAGCTGGACATTCACCATTTGGAGCGACCGCGCAAGGCGCAACGGCTCCCGGAGGTATTGTCTAAGGCAGAAGTGGCCAGTTTGCTGATGGCCGTAAAAAATAGCAAGCACCGCTTTATGTTAAGTTTGATCTACTCCTGTGGTTTGCGTATTGGTGAAGCTTTGAACATACGCCTGAACGATATGGACCTGGACCGCAGGTTTGTTCACATCAGGCATGCCAAAGGTGCAAAGGACCGCTTTATTCCTTTAGGTGACCGTATACTGGACAAAATGCGGCAATACATGGCAACCTATAAGCCTAAAGACTATTTGATCGAAGGAAGAGATGGTGGAGCATACTCACAATCCAGCGCCAGGCAGGTACTCATCAAGGCGGTAAGTAATACACAGATCACCAAGCACGTCACCCTCCACACCTTAAGGCACAGCTACGCCACTCATCTTTTAGAGAACGGCACCGACGTAAGATACATCCAGGAACTACTGGGCCACAACGATCCGAAGACCACAATGATCTACACCCACGTTAGCACCAATAGTTTACAAAAGATAAGAAATCCCTTTGACGACTTAGCTATATAAACTATATTCGATAAACAACATAAACCAACAATTACCCACGAATATGGCGGCATATAAACCATGTTTGTGTTTATATAAACAAGTTGCCCACAATTATGAAAAAAATCGCATTAGTAATACTTATATCGTTCTCGACTTTTGGATATTCTCAGGACTTAGTCAATGAACTTAATGGCTTCAAATTAAATCAATTTCGAGAGGTCCCAACAACCGAATTAAATCAACCACTACAACAAAAAACATTCGACGATGGTTTTGAATTTGAGCTTTTTCTTGTTAAGCCCGATTCTACTGTATATATGATATTTGAATATGCTAACTGGGATAAGAATATTATATGGTCAATACAATTATATGGTGATGATCCTACTATAGATCCTGCATTCAAAAATTTAAAAATGGGAATGCCCAAAGAGGAACTGATTAAGAAATTGGGTGAGCCAACTAATGCCAAAAATATCGGAGAATATGGGGAAATGCTAGAATATGAAGGCACAAATTACTCCTTCGAAATTAACAACGAAAATAGACTTGCTAGTATAAAGATTAGTGAAGTGTACAATGATTATTTCCCTTCTCCAAAAGCAGAAAAAATTCCTTCATTTAATTCTGTACTCAATTCTTTACAAAGTTCAGATAATGAAATAATATCTCAAATCCTATCACCTGGATTAGAGGTTTATAAAAATGATGAAGTGATTTTCTTTAAACATTCATGGAGAAATGAAATTGAAAACGATCATTCAGGAATTTACTCATTGATAAAAGAATCGATAGTGGGACTTGATAAGGTTAACCTGAATGATGAAAATGAATATGAAGAGAATATGAGGTTAACGCTAAATCAGAACATTAAGCACGTTTTGAAATTTAAGAAACATCCGAAAATAAAAGAAATAGTCATGAAATGGGAGTTCGGTAAATTTCTTATTTGGGAAATTGATTTAATATAACTGTGGGCAACATTGGCTATAGCTCATGGCTAGTTTCGTACTCCAAAATATAATAAATTCATGAACTCAACCAGGCTCTCCATCGCTGTCGGAATCAGCATTAACACAGCCCGCCACGAGCCATAGCCTGACCGTT